>NZ_LVWI01000074.1 GCF_001909055.1 Paenibacillus helianthi | reverse complement strand
GAAATAGAAATAGTACGAATTCATAATGAAAATTCAAATGAGATGAATAATAAAAACAATCAAATTAAAACAATTGTTGAAGACTATGAGAAGGAAATTGATAGACGTCAAAACGAGAATAATTGTCGTATTCAAGAGATATGTGACGATTATGAAAATGAAATAGCTAGACTTAATGCAATCATTAGTGAGCATAGTGTTGAAATGTCATTGGTACAAGAGACAAATAAGGAATTGGAATTATATAGAAATGAGACGCGGCAAAACTATATATTAGTACGAAAAGCTTGGAAGAGCTATTTTAAAAAATAGTTAATTTGAGGAGTAATGATTTTGAATATAAAACAAGGAATTAGAAAGATAGCAAAGCGAATATATATTTTGTCGCCTGTTCCTTATAAGGTGAAAAAAAGAATGAGTTATTTTGTTAAACGTAACTTTTTTCGTGAGTATTCTGGGGAAGGGATTATTGATATATATAGTAATTCGTATAAATCAAGCATTTTAAATGAAAATGCAAAAAAAGTTTCAGTTGTGATTCCTAATTATAATTATGCTGAATATATAGTTGAACGAATTGATTCGGTCCTGCTTCAAACCTATCCTATTCATGAGTTAATAATAATAGACGATTGTTCTCGAGATAACAGTGTGGGAGTTATTGAAGATCACTTAAAAAAACTTGGATCCCCGAAAAATATTAAATTTATTATTAATGAAAAAAATAGTGGGAATGTATTCGCTCAATGGCAGTATGGATTTAAACATGCCTCAGGAGATTATGTATGGATTGCAGAGGCCGATGATAGTTGCCATCCTAGATTTCTTGAAAGTGTAATGGAAGGATTTCACGACGATGACGTTGTAATTTCATACTGTGAGTCTTTAACGATGAATGAGCATAACCAAGTCTTGATGAAAGATCTTCGGCCATGGATAGATATTTATAAAACTGGCAAATGGGATAAAAGCTATATTTTAGATGGATCAGAGGAGATTACCTCAACGATGTGTATCAATAACACTATAGCTAATGCCTCAAGTGCTGTGTTTAAAAATGGGGATTACCATGAAATACTGGAAATTTCTAGAGGGTATAGATTAGCTGGAGATTGGTATGCCTACATGAGGATTCTCGAATTTGGTAAAGTAGCCTATTTGGATGAATCTCTAAATTATCATAGAATGCAAGAAAAAAGTGTAACTCTTAGTATTAATAAAGAGTTGGAGTTTGCTGAAATATGTAGAGTGCAAGATTATGCTTTAAATAATTACACTTTAAAAGATGAGGTTAAGCAAAGAGTACTTGAAAGAAGAGAAAGGGAGAGACTCAGATTTGGACTATAATAAAACACTTTCAGTGATTATACCTGTCTATAATACTGAGAGGTATCTTAAACGTTGTTTAGATTCTGCATTGGCTGCGCTCCCAGGAAATTCAGAAATACTTATTATTAATGACGGTTCCCCTGATCAATCTGAAATAATCGCTCTGAAATATAGTGAGGACTTTCCAACTAAAATTCGTTATTTTCACAAGACTAATGGTGGGTTGTCTGATGCGAAAAACTATGGTCTCAACCATGCTGAAGGTGAATATATAATATTTTTAGATTCAGACGACTATGTAGAACCTGATATGTATAATGAAATTCTAAATGAAATGATACAAACTGGCGCGCAGTTGGGGATTTGCGATATTAATTGTGAATATGAAATAGATGGTTCCAGTGTAATAAGTTGCTGCTATAACCCCAATAGAGGGAGTGCTTTTTTTCAGATTATGGACACTCCTTTGGTTGCTGCATCCTGGAATAAAATTATTCATAGAAGTTTGTTTGAGGGGTTGGACTATCCAACAGGCCTTAACAATGAAGATGTAGCTGTTACTCCTATAATTTTGGCTCGGGCTAATCGTTTTGTGATAGTAAAAAAACCAATGTATAAGTATGTACAACGGCCTGGATCTATACAAAATTCAAAATTTAGTAATAAACGCTTTGTTATTATTGATACAACAAATATTGCGATAAAGCGTGCCGCTGATCTACCGATTCATATTCAAAAGCAGATCAAAGGCTCGCTATATATTCATCAAATTCTTGGGGTTCTTCTCTATCCAATCAGGAATCAAAGTTTCTTTAGAAGATATTCTATGATAAAGGAATTTATGGGGAAAGTGAATAGTAGCTTTAGTGATTTTTTTCAAAACAGATATGTTGTGGATAACGGGTTAATAGATAATCGCAAGCACAGAATATTTAAGAGGTTGAGTGTAATGTTGCTCAAAAGAAAACTTTATTTAGTCACTTCTATTTTTTTTGAGTTTGTAAATTTAGCGGAAAAAGTAAACGCGCAGATTGTTAAGAAGGGACATAAATAGGTGGGTATTCATTTGGAAGCAAATAAAAGAATTGATTGGATTGATATTTTCAAGGGATTAATTATACTCTTTGTAGTTATCGGGCATGAGAATGGATTTCTGGTTAAATACGTTTATTTATTCCACATGCCTGCCTTTTTTTTTATATCCGGATTTACTTCGAATTTAGACAAACAAGGTTTTTATGCTTTCACCCGAGACAGGTTTTTGAGACTTATAATACCTGTATGTTGTATTAATATTCTATTCTTCTTATTTAGATGGATTATGAATTTACTGGGATTTGGATTGTTGTTCTATAACGAACCAATGAATACAGAAGGTTTTATCCAAAGCATTTATAATTTTTTTGCTTTTAACATAGGATCAGATTTAGCAGGGGTATCATGGTTTTTTATTGTTTTATTTCTGTGCTCCGTATTGCAGAAGGCTTTATATGATATTTTTCGTAAAAGAAAGACTGCAGTACTAATTACATCATTAATACTTTTTATTATTGGATACTGGTATGTAAGACATAATATTGTTTTTCAAAGAACATTATTTGATCTGGTTTTAATTGCACAGTTTTACTTTATGTGCGGCCTTCTTTTATCAAAGAGCAAATTTAAGACAACACAAATGAAAATCAATAGCGATATTCTTATATGTGCGTTAGTAATGCTTCTTTACCCCTTATATTATTTTGCTAATATAAAATGGGGAGGTACGGATTATCCTAGCAGAAGTTTTGGTAATCCTATTATTAATGTAATCTCTGCTTTTATTGGCATTTCAATTACAATTATAATAAGTTATTTAATTAGAAATATAAATATATTGAAAAGAGTGTTCACTACATTAGGTGAAATTACGTTAACAATAGCTCTTTTTCATTTCTTAGCTTTTAGAATTTGTTTTGGGTTTCTTTATATGCTTAATATCGTTGAACGCTCCCAAGTACAGCAGCTTATACCAAGTAAGAATCCAAATTACGAGCCAGTTCTTCTTGTGTTTACTATTATTTTCTGTTTATTTACTAATGCAGTATTGCAAAAAAATAGTATTTTGTCTACTTTAATACTAGGTAAACGGACAAATTTTCAAAAACAAATATCATTAGTATTAGATTATTGCTTTAAACCAATTATTAAATTAGGTGAGAAGATGAAATCAGTAATTTATGATAAAATATCAGATTTTATTCTCCTTATAAAGCAAAAACCAATACTAGTTATTTTTATGTTGGTGATTGTTGGATATAAAATTACATATTTTATGAGACCATGGATAAATGTTAATGATGAGTTAATAACACTAATAAGTTCCCAGAAAGGTATAGGATCAATCTATGAATCTATTGCCAATATTACACTAGGTCAAGGAAGAGCATATTTTTTTGGTAATGTGATAGCTATGCTAATGTTTGCTATTAAAAACACGTTTGTTTTTCGTATACTGAGTTTATTAATACTGCTATCTAACATTTATTCGTTTGTTTTATTATGTAAAGAAATCAGGAAATCCAACGTCTTGAGCTGGATGGTATGCTTTGCTTATTTCGTATGTTTAACTTTTTCATGGGAACCGACTATCCCTAATGCATATACATCGTTTTATGGGTTAAGTATAACTATTTTATTTTTATCATTGAGGAGTTTTTATCTATACCTTGAGAATAAGCAAAGAAAACATTTGATTTTCAGTACATTAGCATATGTTATATGTCTCTTTACTTACGAATTATTTATTTTATTCGCTCCTCTTTATTTGTTAATAGTACTTAGTAGAGAGAAGGGACTGAAAAAGTCCATCTTAAAAGTACTTCCAATAGTAATATCTACTGCAGCATATCTAATATTTTATCTGGTTTGGCGAACACTTTTCGGTGCAGGATATGAAGGAGCAACTGTTGATATTGCTAGCTTTTCAATCCGTGACTGTATATATGCTATCGTAGTTTTGAGTCTTAGTGCTATACCGGGCTTATTATTCTTTAGTGCTAAGTATCGGTATATATTATTTACTTTATATGGTGATCAGCAATTTGATAACCGATATTTAAATATGATAGCCCAAGTATTTACACTGGAAAATATTATTTTAGGTATTTTATCTTTCTATGTCTTTTATAAATTATTGAAAGATTCTAACGAGACACTGCCTTTGAAAAAAATGATCGCCTTGTTGTGTGTGACTGCAGCTTATGTGTTCTTACCAAGTACTTTACTGTCAGTTACTCCCCTGTATCAAAATGCAGTTAAAACAAGTACGTTTGTGACTGTTACTGCCTCGTATATTTCATTATTTGCATTTATTTTGTTTTTTTGTTTATTAATAAGCTGGATACTGCCTAGAATATCCTCTCAGAAGAATCAAAGAGTTGTACTTTTGATAGGTTCTAGTATGGTCGCTTTGGCATGTATGTTTAGTAATTTTCAGAGTGATACAATTACTAAACATCAAAATTATTTAAAACAGCGGTTATCATTTATAAACTCATTTATTAAAAGTGATGCATTCAGGAATATTGAAGACGGTGCAATCGTATATTCCCCATCTATATTTAAATCGGAAATGAGTCTGGCTATCCATGATTCGTTTTGGGATGAATATACAAAGATTCAATTAGGCAAAACTGTTCATTTTACAAAAGAGTTACCCAATTCAAGTATTAATATACCTGTATATTACCTGAAGGAGACCGAACTTGATTCAAGAAATGAACGATATATCGTATTCGGAAAATTGAATAAAAGTGTAGAACTTGCTGATTTCACGAGTAATGAAGTTCTGATGTTATACAGCGGTAAACAGAAACAACATATTATAGAAGGTAAGATGAACGGTGGCGGCGATAAAAGTGTCAAATTAAATAATCAAAATGCTATATCTGTAAACGATATATTCCAATTTAATGTTCAAGTCCAGGATGCCTTTACTAATGATAAACTTCCAGGGACGTTAATCTTTGATCTCAAGGGAGAGGCAATGAATTTGAATAGTATCGGATTAGTCACTGGTCAATATGAAAGTTATGAGCTATATAAAAGCAAGGTTGGAAGTACATTGGCTACAGGAGCTGAACAGACAGGATGGTATGCTCCAGAGAGCAATGGATCTGGTAGTTGGATGGGAAAAGAAGCGAGTGTCAAGTTATTAGCCGGTCAATCTGGGACACTTGTTATTAATGGTTACATGACAAATTATATAGAGTCAAATGAAATTGCGGTTCTGATTGACGGAGTTGAAATAGACAGACAAATAGTAAGAGAGGGCAATTTCACTTTTAATGTTAAAGTTCCTTTCGATAAAGTGATTAAAGTTACCCTGAAAGCAGCTAGAACGATGATTCCAGCTAAATTGAATATTAATAACGATACCAGGGAACTTTCAGTTTTAATCAATTCAATTGAAATTAAGTAACCATCCTCTTGAGGTGACAAATGAATAAAGTCCAGGTTCTAATGTCAACATTTAATGGCGAAAAGTATATTGAAGAACAACTGCAAAGTATATTACAACAAAACTATCATAATATAGCCATTCTTATTCGCGATGATGGTTCAAACGATAATACAGTGCCCATCATCCAAAGATATGTGAAATTGTATTCTGACAAAATCCGTTTCATTAAAGGTAGTAATGTAGGGGTTATACAAAGTTTTTTTGAGTTGCTACACTTAGTAGACTTAGATACATCTTATTTTTGTTTCTGTGATCAAGATGATGTTTGGATGAAGGATAAGGTCGAAAGAGCGGTGCGTTTTTTGCAGCTAAGTGATACGGCTGGTATGTATTTTTCATCTACAATGCTGGCAGATCAAAGCCTTTGTCCAATTAAAGTGTGGCCAGATCCTCCGCAAAAGGCTCCACACTTCTACAATGCTCTAGTACAAAACATTGCTGTAGGTGCGACCATGGTTATTAATAGAGCGGCGAGAGACTTAGTTACTTCTAAAACGATTAATCCAATAAATCTTCAAATGCATGATTGGTGGATTTATCTATGTGTATCTGCCTTTGGAAGAGTATATTATGACGAGCAACCAACGCTATATTATAGGCAGCATAACAATAATGTTGTAGGTGGCCATCGAACTATTCTGCACGAATTGCGGAATAAGTGGAGGAGTTTTCGAAAGCATTCCGGTCATAAACTTTTGAAAAAGCAGGCAATGGAGTTTAATAAGCTTTATGCAGATCAGTTAGATGCTGAAAAACTCGATCAGTTAAAGCTATTTATCCAAGATCGAAAGTCATTGAAAGATAAATTACGATTTCTGCAAAGATCAAAGCTCTATCGTCATTCATTTTTAGAAAATCAATTATATAAATTTCTCATTCTAATTGACTATGTTTAAGAATCGGTTGGGATATTGGACGAATTATAAGGAGGATTAAAGTGCAGACATTATCAAGTAGAATAGTGCGAATAGAATCTTTGGGTGACGAAAGGGGACAACTAACGGTACTGGAAGAGAATAAATCCATCCCTTTTGAGTTCAAACGAGTATTCTACATATATGGTACTATAGCTGGAGTCCGCAGGGGATTTCATGCCCATTATAAAACCAGGCAGGCATTAATAAGTGTTACGGGGAGTTGCAAAGTGCATTTGGATAATACCAAAAGGACAGAAGAAGTAGAATTAGATTCCCCGAATACAATACTCATTCTTGAACCTAATGATTGGCATGAAATGTATGACTTCTCACCTGATTGTGTATTATTAGTACTTGCATCTCATTTATATGATCCCGAAGATTATATTCGTGATTACGATAAATTCATAAAAATTTATTCAAAAAGCTAATGAGTTATTCAGTTATTTTGTTTTAGAAAGAGGAGAGGTCAAACGTGCAGATAAGGTGGATCAACTTTTTAAAGGGTGCAGCTATGCTTGCGGTTGTTTTTGATCATTTATACGGGTTGGTCTATTTAAATACTTTTATTCATAGTTTAACGATTTACTCAGTCACATTATTTATCATTTTGGCTGGATTTACCTCATCAATATCTATAGGAAGAACGAGGTTACCAATTAAATCGTATATTTATAAAAGGGTAGCTCCAATTGTTGTCCCATATTTGGTTGCAACTTTGGTTTATCATTTGTATTGGAATAAGTTTCATTTTGATTTTAATACTTTTAAAAATCAGGTTATAATGTTCAATGGTGCAGCTCCTTTTTACTTTGTTTTATTTTTCCTCCAACTAATAGTCGTTTCCCCGCTACTTTATAAATTATTTCAAGGACATAAATTTTATCAACAGATATTGGGTTTATTATTTATTTATTTGATGAGTTTTTATTTAACTCACTTCACAAATGTTGCGAATTACTACGGAGGAGCTAGCAGAATTCTAGGTGGATCATATTTATTCTGTTTTTGTCTAGGGATTTTTCTGCAATTACTCTCAACCAATCCGCCTAGTTTTCTAAAGCGAATATTTCAATCTGATATAAAGGGACTTGTATTTGGGCTGGTAGCTTCATTGTTTGCATTGTTCGTATACTTAAATACTCATTTGTTAGACAAGAGTTGGGCCAACCCTCCTAATAAAAGCACGTTAGTCTATACACTTATAATAGCGGCGATTTTATTTTTTATTTTTCAAATTGCTGAAAAAAGATTCAAACGACTCTCATTAATTTTCACACCAATAGAATTAATTGGTAGTAATTCTCTTTATGTATTTCTATATCATTCTTTATTTATCTACTATGGACAAAAAATAGGATTACTGACGATTAATTCAGGGAAGATATTGTTTCCAATATTCTGCTTGGTGTGTAGCGCATTGATTGGCATAATTACTACTAGGAGTAAGAAAATAATAAAGTCTCATAGTGTGAAATAATAAAACTTCGGATTAATAATATTGGAAGGTGTAGATGAATGAGAAAATATTTTAGTCATCCACAAGCCATTGTGGAATCAGAGAATATTGGCGCAAATACTCGTATTTGGGCATTTGCTCATATTTTACCGGGGGCCGTTCTAGGTGAGAATTGTAACGTGAATGACCATACTTTTGTTGAAAATGATGTAATTATAGGAAGTAACGTTACGGTTAAATCTGGTGTGTATATTTGGGACGGTGTTAGAATACAAGACAATGTTTTCATTGGACCCAATGTTACTTTTACTAATGATCTAAGACCCCGTTCCAAGCAGTACCCAAGTATATTCCTAAAAACTGTCCTTGAAGAATGGGTTTCGATAGGTGCAAATGCAACTATAATCGCAGGCAACACTATTGGTAAATATGCCATGGTAGGGGCGGGTTCACTTGTAACTAAAAATATCCCTAATAACACACTTTGGTATGGCAATCCGGCAAAGTTTAAAGGGTATATATGTAACTGTGGAGAGAAATTGAGTACTCAATTTTCCTGTTCAGCATGTGGTAAACAGTATCTTTTGAAAGACGGGAATATTATTGAAAACAATAAACTACTTGAAATAGAATAGGTGGGCTAATATGATCCCTTTCCTTGATCTGAAAAAAATTAATTTGCGTCATGAAGAAGCGATATTAGATTGCGTTCATAAAGTTCTGAATTCCGGATGGTACATTTTGGGTGAGGAAGTCAAAACTTTTGAAGCTGAATTTGCTGATTATTGCGGGACTAAGTTTGCTCTGGGAGTAGCGAATGGATTAGATGCTTTAGAATTAATTATGAGATCCTACAATATTGGCCCCGGTGATGAAGTGATAGTGCCCTCTAATACTTATATCGCATCCATATTATCAATATCTGCAAATGGGGCTACACCTGTGTTAGTAGAGCCTAACTTACTGACATATAATTTGGATCCTGACAAGATAGAGGAAAGTATTACTCCTAATACTAAAGCGATTTTAGTGGTTCATCTTTATGGTCAGGTATGTAATATGGGACCAATTAAGAATATTGCAGAAAAATATAATTTGAAGATAATCGAAGATTGTGCTCAAGCTCACGGTGCTGTTTATGCTGATCGAAAAGTTGGAGATTTAGGAGACGCCGCAGCATTTAGCTTCTATCCGGGTAAAAACCTGGGTGCCTTAGGAGATGCCGGAGCAATTACGACAAATGATGAAAACTTGTATAAAGATCTTCACGCCTTAAGGAACTATGGGTCACAAAAGAAATACGAAAATCTCTTTAAAGGATATAATAGCAGATTAGATGAATTTCAGGCTCCTATATTGAGTATGAAATTAAAATATCTAGATCAAGATAATGAGTATAGAAGAAAGATAGCAACCTATTATTTAAATAGTATCAATAATGAACACATTGTATTACCAAGCGTCGAAGAAGGACCGTTATCACATGTTTGGCATGTTTTCGTTGTCAGAACTTCGTTAAGAAGTCATTTTATTGATTATATGACCGATAATGGAATTCAGACAATGATTCACTATCCTATTCCTCCTCATAAACAAAAAGCATATAAAGAATGGAATGACCTAGTTTTCCCTATTTCCGAAAAAATCCATTCAGAAATTCTGAGCCTTCCAATAAGTCCTGTAATGGATATGGATGATGTGAAAAGAATTGTGGAGGTTGTAAATGAGTATAGACCGAATTAAATTATCGATTGTTGTACCTGTATACTATAACGAATTGAACATTCCACATACTATCCCTCGATTGCAGAACTTAGAAAATATTATAACGAATTGTGATTTTGAGTTTGTATTTGTAGATGATGGTTCGAAGGATAATTCATTTTCGATGTTGATGGAAGCGAAGCAGCAAGATCCGCGGATTAAAGTCATTAAGTTGAGCCGTAATTTTGGTTCAATGTCTGCTATACAGGCAGGATTAAGATATACTACTGGTGATTGTGTAGGTATCATTGCAGCCGATTTACAAGACCCTCCTGAAATGTTTAAGGAGATGATAGAACATTGGAAATTAGGTAAAAAGATTGTTCTTGCTACAAGAGAAGATAGGGAAGAATCATTCTCACAAAAAATGTTTTCTAATACTTATTATTATTTGCTAGAGAAATTTGCTTTAAAGGGATATCCAAAGGGCGGATTTGACTTTTTGTTAATAGATAGACAAGTTGTTAATGAAGTAGTCCATATCCAGGAGAAAAATACTAATATTATGAGTCTTATATATTGGTTGGGGCATGATCAAGTACAAATCCCTTATGTAAGACAGGAAAGAAAACTAGGCAAATCCAGGTGGACGCTTTCAAAAAAAATTAAGCTTTTTATTGATTCTTTTGTAAGCTTCTCATATTCCCCTATCCGTTTTATGTCTTTTATAGGTGTCATAACTGCGATTTTAAGTTTTTTATATGGGGTTTTTGTAATAATTGGTACTTTATCCGGGTTTATTGAGCTTCAAGGCTGGACAACAATTATTGCTTTAATTACTTTTTTATTGGGAATTATTATGATTATGCTGGGTATTATAGGTGAATATCTGTGGAGGATTTTAGATGAAAGCAGAGAGCGGCCGTCCTACGTTGTTGACCAAACTTTTGAATAAAGAATTCTTAAAATTTGTAATAAGTGGGGGGATTAATACCTTAGCAACATATTTAATGTATTTACTGCTGCTATTATTCTTTAATTATTCTTTGTCTTATACAATTTCTTATGTTTCAGGAATATTTCTTTCCTACTACTTAAATACAGTGTTTGTATTCAAAGAAAAAGTTTCATTCAAAAAATTTCTTAAGTTCCCTATTGTGTATTTTATACAGTATTTAGTTAATATATTTATGTTGTATGTTTTAGTAGAGCGTGTACATTTGTCTACTGGTATTGTACCTTTAATTGTTATTGTAGTAACAATTCCAATTACCTATGCACTTTCTAAGCTTATTATAAAAAGTAAATAAATAATGGAGGTAAGATAATGAAGGGCATAATTTTAGCAGGTGGTACAGGCTCACGCCTTTTCCCTTTAACCAAAGTTACTAATAAACATTTACTCCCCGTTGGTAAATATCCAATGATTTTCCATTCTGTTTTCAAACTTAAACAAGCAGGGATTAATGACATTCTTATCGTTACAGGCAAGGAGCACATGGGAGATGTAGTAAACTTACTTGGCAGCGGGCGAGATATGGGTGTTTGTTTTACATATAAGGTTCAGGATGAAGCTGGTGGTATCGCACAAGCACTTGATTTAGCTGAACATTTTGTTGGTGAAGATCAAATGGTCGTTATACTTGGAGATAATGTGTTTGAAGATGATATTACTCAATATGTAAGTAACTTTCAGGATCAGAAGAATGGTGCCAAGATCCTCATCCAAGAAGTTCAAGACCCTAAACGGTTCGGAGTACCTGAGCTTAAAGGACAACAAATTGTTTCAATTGAAGAAAAGCCGGAACAACCGAAATCTAACTATGCAGTAACGGGAATTTATATGTTTGACCATAAGGTGTTTGATATAGTTAAGACTCTAAAACCCTCAAACAGAGGAGAATTGGAGATTACGGATGTAAATAATGCATATATTAAACAGAATGAACTTACATTTGATATTCTTCAGGGTTGGTGGACAGATGCTGGGACTCACGCATCTTTGGCACGTGCTAATGAACTGTCTCAGAACTTGTTGTTTGGAGAGGCATTTGGGAAATTGAAAATATAGATATAGGGAGGAACTATTAGTTATGAAAGTCACTCCTCTAAGATTACAGGGTGCGAATATATTAGAGCCAATTATACACGGGGATAGTCGGGGCTATTTCATGGAAAGTTACAATGAACAAATCATGCATGGAATCGGTATTCAAGAACATTTCATCCAAGACAATCAATCCCTCTCAGCAGAGGTTGGTGTACTCCGAGGCTTGCATTACCAGTTGAATCCGAAGGCACAGACGAAACTGATTCGTGTGCTCACCGGGGCTATTTATGACGTAATCGTTGATATCCGTCGTAACTCTCCAACATTCGGCCAATGGGTTGGTGTTATCCTCAGTGAATATAACAAGCGCCAGCTGCTGGTGCCAAAAGGCTTTGCTCATGGCTTCTGCACGCTCGTGCCGAACACCCAAGTCTTATACAAAGTGGACGAATATTATTCCCCTGAGAATGACCGCGGCATATTATGGAGTGATCCGGCGCTTGGCATTGATTGGCCGACGTCTGCTCCTGTGCTGTCGGATAAAGACCAGCGTCATCCGTTATTAAAGGATGCGGAGCTGAACTTTTGATTAATACTTATTGTGAATAATCGCTTCCGGGACGGAAACGGCTCATAAAACATCACTTTTAGGAAAAAGGTGGGTACACACATGAAACTGCTCGTTACCGGTGGAGCCGGCTTTATCGGCAGCAATTTTGTAATATATATGCTGCAGCAGCACCCGGAATATAAAATTGTAAATGTAGACGCTTTGACGTACGCGGGAAATTTGGAGAATCTGAAGTCAATTGAAGGCAACCCGAATTACACCTTCGTAAAAGCAGACATTACGGATGTTCAGGCAATGGACGCGCTTTTCAGCCAAGGCGTTGACGTTGTAGTCAACTTTGCAGCGGAATCGCATGTGGACCGGAGTATTTTGGAGCCGGATGTATTTGTGAAGACGAATGTATTGGGGACTCAAGTGCTCTTGGATGCGGCAAAAAAATATAGCGTGTCCAAGTTTGTTCAGGTATCTACGGATGAAGTATACGGAACACTTGGTGCAACTGGTCTATTTACTGAAGAAACGCCTCTGACTCCGAACAGTCCTTATTCCGCAAGCAAGGCAGGCGGGGATTTATTGGTGCGTGCTTATCATGAGACGTTTGGCTTGCCGGTAAATATCACTCGCTGCTCCAACAACTACGGACCGTACCAGTTCCCAGAGAAGCTGATCCCACTGATGATTTCACGTGCACTGGCCGATCAGGCGTTGCCGGTGTATGGCGATGGAATGAATATCCGTGACTGGCTATATGTTGAGGATCATTGCAGTGCGATTGATCTAGTTATTCATGAAGGTGTGAATGGCGAAGTGTACAATATTGGCGGGAACAATGAGCGTACGAATGTGCATATAGTAAATACGGTGCTGCAGGAGCTGGGCAAACCGGATTCGCTGATCACTTATGTTCAGGATCGTCCAGGCCATGACCGCCGCTACGGCATTGACCCAACCAAGATTACCAATGAACTGGGCTGGAAGCCGAAGCACACCTTTGAGACAGGAATTAAGGAAACGATACAGTGGTATCTGAATAATCAGGAATGGTGGACCCGTATTCAATCTGGGGAATACCAGAAATATGCCGCACTACAGTACGGTAGTCGTCTGGGGGATTCTCTGTAATGCCGAAGATGAAGGTGCTTGTTACAGGCTCAGCTGGACAGTTGGGTCAGGATTTGGTGCTGTTGCTGCAGGCGCAAGGTCATGAGGTTCTGGGCTGCGACCGTCAGGAGATGGACATTACCGACCTGGATCAATGCGTGGAGATCATCGGCGGATTTGCACCGGATGCTGTCATTCATTGTGCTGCACATACAGCGGTAGATGCCGCTGAGACTGACATCGATGCTGCTTACATGATTAATGCCACTGGAAGCCGTAATGTAGCGCTTGCTGCGGAGAAGGTGGGAGCGAAGATGGTATGCATCAGCACGGATTATGTTTTTGATGGCATGGGGACACAGCCGTACCATGAATATGATAATACCGATCCGCACAGCATCTATGGCAAATCGAAGCGGGCTGGAGAAATCCTGGTGCAATCGTTATCCACGAAGTTCTTCATCGTGCGTACTTCCTGGGTATATGGCAAATATGGCAATAATTTTGTGAAAACCATGCTCAAGCTGGGGCAGGAAAAACCGTTACTACAGGTAGTACACGACCAAGTGGGCTCACCGACCTATACGGTGGATCTGGCCAACTTCTTGCTGGAGCTTATACAGACTGAGAAGTATGGTGTCTACCACGCCTCAAATAGTGAGTTCTGTACCTGGTATGAGTTCACGCAGGCGATCTTCGCTGAAGCGGAGGATATCCTTGGATTGAAATTCACTGCAAAACTGGAACCCTGCACAACCGAGCAATTTCCACGTCCAGCACCGCGTCCGGCCTATTCAGTGATGGAGCATCTATCCATTCGCACGAACGGGTTTCAGGATATACAGCCATGGCGTCAAGGGCTGAGGGACTTTTTGCACGAGCTAAAATAATTTGATAGGGACTCCTGAACCGCAACGGCGGGTTGGGAGTTTTTTTCTTAGCCGCCCATTCTTGTTTTCGGTATAATTGAGTGTAGCTGATTCAGCTTTTGGGTCAGCTTGCTTACCTGTTATAAAAACTAGAATTCGAGGACTCTTATGAACAACAAAATCAATAATAATATGAACAACAAAACAGTCAGCATACATATTGTTACCTATAACAGCGCAGATGACATTATGGATTGTCTGAAGGCAGTTATCGCCCAGGACTATCCCATTGAACAGATTGTGGTAGTAGACAATGCTTCGGCGGACTGTTGCAAGGATAAGGTGAAAGAGTTCAGCCATATAATCGAGTCGAAGGCCCATCCAGCCGAGCAGCAGGAAGCAGGGGCTGAGGGCACCTTGAAGGTGGACACAAGAGTGCCTTCACTCCTTCTCATGGAAAACCACATCAACACCGGCTTCGCCCCCGCCCATAACCAGGCCATTGCTGCCACCAATACAGACTATGTTTTGGTTCTGAATCCGGATCTTACGCTGGCGCCGGATTATGTATCCAGACTCATCAAGCGGATGGAAGCCAACCCGAAGATCGGCAGTGCTACCGGCAAGCTTTTACTAAAAGCGGACCACTCTCTTGTAGACAGCACGGGACTGCGGATGAACAAGGCGCGGCGTGCTTTTGACCGTGGAGCGGGAGAGCCAGCAGCGAACTGGCTGGAGCCTGGGATGGTGTTTGGTGTGTCTGGTGCGGCTGCAATGTATTCCCGGCGGATGATTGAGGATATCAGTATAGATGGTGAGTTTTTTGATGCTGATTTCTTTGCTTATAAGGAAGATGTGGATGTGGCTTGGCGGGCTGGACTCTTCGGCTGGTTAGCCTATTATGATGCGGAAGCGATCGGTCACCACGAACGGGGCTGGAAAACATCGGGACGTGACAGCAAACCAATGTTCATCCGGAGAATATCCTATATTAACCGCTACAAAATGATCTATAAAAACGAACCCGCCCGCAAGCTGTTTTCTACGTTCCTCTATGCTTTGCCCTACGAGCTTGCGGCACACGGGTATATGCTGCTTAAGGAACCGAAGCTAATCCAAGCCTGGAGCTTATTTTTTGCAGAATGGAATACTCTCAAGCAAAAACGCAAGTATATTCAGGCCAAAGTTAAAAGATTGAGAAGCGAGAACTGCAGGAACTCCTAATATACCCCGTAATCTCTTTTGTATATGTGGTACAATTTGCTAAAACCTCCTAATCAGGTCGAGCCTATCAGGGAGGTTTTTGTGTTATAATGATTGTCGATAGATTACTATATTTGTCAGGAGCGTACCAGCATTGAGTGTAGATGTCAGTATCATCGTCCTAAATTACAACACATGCCGCCTGACGATGGATTGTCTGAGGTCGGTGTATGATTCGGAAACTAAATTTTTCTATGAAATTATTCTAATAGACAATAACTCCCGGGATGATTCGGTAGAGAGGATCAGCCAGGAATTTCCCGGTGTGATGCTGATCGCCAATTCAGAGAATGTCGGGTTTGCCCGTGCCAATAATCAGGGGATGGAAGTTGCTTCAGGCCGGTATGTGCTGCTGCTGAATTCGGATACGGTTGTGCGGAGGGATACCCTGGAGACTATGGTCTCCTTTATGGACAGCCGGCCGGATCTCGGAGCTTCGGGCTGCAAGGTGATTTTGCCGGATGGTTCATTGGATAAAGCCTGTAAGCGGGGGTTTCCTACTCCATCCGCTTCCTTCTATTATGCATTTGGCTTCAGCAAGCTGTTCCCGGACCGTCCGAGATTTAATGGTTATCAGTTGGGTTATCTTGATCCTGATCAGGACTATCCTGTAGATTGTCTGGTCGGGGCGTTCATGCTGTTGCGGCGGAAGACAATTGATCAGGTGGGCGGGCTGGACGAGGATTTTTTCATGTATGGTGAGGATTTAGATTGGTGCTTCCGGATCAAAGAGGCCGGCTGGGGGATTTATTATTATCCGCAGACCTCCATTGTCCATTTGAAGGGTGGCAGCGCGCGGCGCAGACCGTTCAAGATCGTCTATGAGTTTCATAGAGCGATGTTTTTATTTCACCGTAAGCATTATAGCAAGCGGTACAACAGTATGATTAATGGAGCGGTCTATGCTGGAGTGGGTGTGAAGTTCATGCTTTCGCTTGTGCGTAATGCTCTGATCCGTCCCCGGTCCGTGCCTTCACCGGCGCAGACCCTTACAGGCTCTGGAGAATCAGGTTCAAGAACGGAATCGAATGCTGAGGTGAGATTATGATACGCCGTAATCAGAGGTTTTTAACACAGCTGTATATCTTTGCCGACTTTATGGTGATCCAGCTGGCATTTCTGGCCGCTTGGTGGCTTAAGTTCAGAAGCGGCTGGCTGGAATACTCCGAGACCCTGCCTATAGAGTCTTATGCGTATTGGAGCTTTATTTACGGCGGAATTGCCGTGCTGATCGGGATTGTGCTTGCCTTGTATCAGCCGAAGCGCAAAAAACGTTTTGTCGACGAGTTCCTCAAGATTTTTCAAGTGCATATCATGGCCATCTTTATGCTGCTCGGCTTAATGTTCTTTTTGAAGGAAATTGACGTATCCCGGCAATACCTTGCGATCTATATGGGTTTTAATGTGCTGTCCATCATGCTGTACCGCTATGTGCTGAAGAAGATGCTGAAGTCCCTCCGTGAAAAAGGCTTCAACCGTCAGTTCGTCCTGATTCTTGGGGCTGGTACTTTGGGTAAAAGATTCTACAACAACTTGGTGCAGTATCCAGAGCTCGGGTATGAGACCATCGGCTTTCTGGATGACTACCACACATGGGATGGCATTGAAGGGGAACGCTACAAGCCGATTTTGGGGACAGTGGATGAATTGCCCGGGATGCTGGAAATGCTGCCGGTCGACGAAGTGATTCTTGCCCTTCCACTGGATGCCCATTCTAAATATCCGGCAATTATCGCCGCTTGCGAGAAGGCCGGAGTACGGACGCTGATTATTCCCGATTTCTTCGATTATTTGCCCGCCCGTCCGTACTTTGATAACTTTGCCGGAATGCCGATGATTAATGTGCGTGACATTCCGCTGGATATGACCGGCAACAAGCTGGCCAAACGTGCCTTTGATGTCCTTTTCTCGCTGTTCGCCATTATTATGATGTCGCCAGTGCTGCTCATTGTGGCGCTCGGCGTGCGTCTAACTTCCCCGGGTCCGGTTATTTTCAAACAGGAACGGGTAGGACTGAACCGGCGCAATTTCATGATGTACAAGTTCCGCTCGATGAAGATGCAGGAGGATGGGGAGGAAGATACAGGCTGGAGTACTCCGGTTGATCCACGCCGCACCCGGTTCGGAACCTTTATCCGGAAGACCAGTCTGGATGAGCTGCCACAATTTTTCAACGTGCTGCTTGGCCAGATGAGTGTGGTAGGACCGCGGCCGGAGCGTCCCTTCTTTGTAGAGCAGTTCCGCGGGGAAATCCCGAAATATATGGTCAAGCATCATGTACGTCCGGGAATTACCGGCTGGGCACAGAGCAACGGCCTCCGTGGGGATACCTCCATTGAAGACCGGATCAAGCATGATATTTTTTATATCGAGAATTGGTCGCTGCTGTTCGATATCCGGATTATTATCAAGACCATTCGCAATGGCTTCAAAAATGCTTACTGAACTTATAACAGCTAAATAGATTGATCTGTTGAAACGGGTGCCATCCTTGATGCTGAGGAAGACATATCCGTTTCTTCTTTTTTTACTCCAACTGTTGCAAAGGAAACCACATCTATGAAAAAGACAAAAGGTATTGCCACAGCCGTTATGATTTTCGCTTTGATCTCTGTGCTAGTGATTACACTGGGTGACCCGGATAAAGAGCTGGCAACTGGCTTTGCATCTCACCGTATTGTTGCCCACGCCATGGGTGGGATTAACGGCCATACGTATACAAACACCCTTGAAGCCTTTGCTGCTAATTACGAGCAGGGAAGCCGTATCTTCGAGGCCGATTTACTCCTAACGACCGATGAGCAACTGGTCGCCCGTCATGAGTGGACGCATAATATGAGCAAGCTGCTCGGCCAGCAAACGATATTGCCTGCTGCCAAACAAGGCACCGTGCTGAATTATGCCCAGTTTATGGACAGCCCTATTCTGAATATCTATTGACCGCTGGATATGGAGGGAATTCTTGATCTCATGCAGTCTTACCCTGATGCCTTCATCGTTACGGATACGAAGGAGATCAAGCCGGAGCTGGTAACACAGCAGTTTACACTGCTTACCGAGGCTGCCGGACGCCGTGATCCCCCCCTTCTGGAACGGATCGTTCCGCAAATTTACAGCCAGGACATGCTGGATGTAATCCATAGGGTGCATGTATTCCCTGAGGTACTGTATACTCTTTATCAATCGCAGGACAGTAATGAGCAGGTGATTGATTTTGTAAAAGAGAGCGGTGTGGATATCACGATGCCAACCACCCGGGTCACCAGGAGCTTTGTAAAAAAACTGAAAAAGGCCGGAGCCCGAATCTATGTGCAGACCCTTAATGACGAAGCGGAGATTGTAAAGCTGTCTCGCATGGGTGTGGACGGGTTCTACACGGACTTTGTTTCTGAAGAAGATTTGAGGCAGTTCAATGGACTACGTTAAGGAGCGGAAAAAGGCGAAAAAATGTTCGCATTTTTCCGCTCTTTAAATTGACACCCCCCTTAGTGCTGGCATAGACTAGAGATACAGCTTTTGCGGTAGCGGAAGTGTTTTTGGCATGAAAAACAAGCATATAAATCGCACCTAATCAATCGGTTGAATAAAGAGGATGGACGAAGATGAATGAAATGAGGCAAACGATTCAGCTGTGGCGGCATGTGTTTAAGCTGGATCCGGACCGTGAACTTGGAGAGGCTGAACTCGCTGCAGTTTGTTTATCGGGAACGGACGCGATCCTAATCGGCGGTTCTACCGGGGTTACTTATGAGAACACGGCTGCTCTTCTCGCCCGTGTGCGTCAATTCGAATTGCCTTGTGCCCTTGAAATTTCAGATCTTGAAGCGGCTGTGCCGGGTTTTGATCTGTATTTGATTCCAATGGTGCTGAACAGTCCGGAACCAGACTGGATATTGGGCCATCACCGCCGGGCAATTGAGCGTTACGGAAGCTTCATTCCGTGGGAGCATTTCCTTGCAGAAGGATATATTGTGCTGAATGGGGACTCTTCCGTGGCCCGTCTTACAGGAGCGGACAGCTCGCTGAGTGAAGAAGGTGCGGCTGCTTACGCACAGATTGCGGACAAGCTGATGAGCCTACCAATCGTTTATCTGGAATATAGCGGTACATTTGGCAATATGGGGACGGTGCGAACCGTAAGAGAGACGGTGGAGCATAGTCAACTTTTTTATGGGGGCGGAATTACCTGTGAAACTGAAGCTGAACAAGCTGCAGCCCTATGTGATACAGTAGTGGTCGGTAATATCATCTACCAGGATGTGCAGCAGGCGCTGCTCACTGTACAGGCGGTTAAGAGAACACCGCAGATTGACTGTACAACATAGAAGAACGGTGAAGCCGTTTTCTTAATTTATGATATTGAGAAAGGAGCATGTCACACATGCAACTTGTTAACATACAGGATGCCGTAAGCCGGCTTAATCCTCCGCAGCGTCAGGCAGTAGAAACCACGGAAGGTCCCTTGCTCATTATGGCCGGAGCAGGAAGCGGCAAGACGCGCGTGCTTACCCACCGCATTGCCTGGCTGATTGCGAACCGTAAAGCGCCGCCTTGGGCGATTCTGGCGATTACCTTTACTAATAAGGCCGCCCGGGAGATGCAAGAACGTGTCTCCAAGCTGGTAGGGCCGGAAGGCCGGGATATTTGGGTCTCCACTTTTCACTCGATGAGTGTGCGGATTCTGCGCAAGGATATTGAACGGATTGGATTCACCTCTAATTTTTCCATTCTGGATTCAACCGACCAGCTGTCTGTTATCCGCAACTGCATGAAGGATTTGAATATCGACACGAAGAAGTTCGAGCCCAAGGCTGTCCAGTCGATGATCAGCACCGCTAAGAATGAACTCATCACACCGGCACAATATGAGCAGAAAATCGGCGATTATTTGGAAGGTCTCGTGGCCAAGGTATATACCATGTACCAGAAGCGCCTGAGAGCCAATAACTCGCTGGATTTCGATGATCTGATTATGAAGACGATCGAATTGTTCAAGGAAGTGCCTGAGGTGCTGGATTTCTACCAGAAGAAATTCAAGTATATCCATGTCGATGAGTATCAGGATACGAACAGGGCGCAATATATGCTCTGCCGGATGCTGGCGGACAGCCATCACCGCATTTGTGTTGTCGGCGACAGTGACCAGTCGATTTACCGCTGGCGTGGGGCGGATATTACGAATATCCTGAATTTTGAAGAGGACTATCCCGAAGCCAAGACGATTATGCTGGAACAGAACTACCGCTCTACCTCGAACATTCTAAATGCGGCCAATGGTGTAATTGCACTGAATACGGGACGCAAGCCCAAGAAGCTGTGGACGGATTCTGCGGAAGGCGCGAAGATCAAAGTGTTCCGCGGCGACTCCGAGCATGACGAAGGCTATTTCGTCACGGGAGAAATCAGTAAAAATGTCAAGGAGGGACAGGCGTATCAAAATCACGCGATCTTGTACCGTACCAATGCGCAATCACGCGTAATAGAAGAAATTCTGATCAAATCGGATATTCCCTATCAGATTGTCGGGGGGATCAAGTTCTATGACCGCAAAGAAATTAAGGATCTGCTGGCCTATCTGCGGCTGCTGTCCAATCCAGATGACGATATCAGCCTAACGCGGATTATCAATGTTCCGAAGCGGGGACTCGGGGATACAACGGTGGGTAAGCTGGCTGCCGCCGCTGCATCTCAAGGTGTCTCTATCTTCCGGGCGCTGCAGACGGTGGATGATCTCGGCTTCGCCGGACGGACGCGCAATACACTGGTAGAGTTTTACGATATGATCGAGGCGCTGCACCGGATGGTGGAATTCCTGTCGGTGACGGAGCTGACGGAGAAGATTCTGGAGCTATCGCAGTACCGCTTGGAGCTGCAGAATGAGAACACCCTGGAATCCCGCTCCCGTCTGGAAAATATCGACGAATTCCTGTCCGTAACCATGGAATTCGAGAAAAATAATGAAGACAAGTCACTGGTCTCGTTCCTTACTGACCTGGCGCTGATCGCAGACATTGACAGCGTGAACGATGAGGAGGAACGCAGTGACGCTGTAGTGCTGATGACCATGCACAGCGCCAAGGGGCTAGAGTTCCCGACTGTCTTTATTATCGGGATGGAAGAGGGCGTATTCCCGCACAGCCGTGCCTTCCAGGACAATGACGAACTGGAAGAAGAGCGGCGTCTGGCGTATGTAGGGATTACCCGTGCGGAGAAGCAGCTGTTCCTCAGCTGTGCACGGATGCGCACGTTGTTCGGCCGTACGACGGCCAATGCGCCGTCGCGCTTCCTGGAGGAGATTCCGGAGGAGCTGAAGGAAGATACAGGAGGGGCTTCGGACCGCTTCCGGCGCGGCGCGGAGGTTGGCGGTGCTTATGGGGGCCGAGGCTTTGGCGGAGGCAGCCGGGGGAACTTCGGCAGCCGCAGCGGCGCTGCCGGGAATGCGCCGGCAGGAGGCGGGAACGCCGGCTTCGGCGGCAGCACAGCGTCCGCGGCGACCGGTACGAGCCGCGTGACCGTGACCTCCGGAGGCGCGCAGCGCGCTCCAGGGGCATCGGCGCCCGGCGAATTCAAGGCCGGCGACAAGGTCTCTCACGGCAAATGGGGCATCGGCACCGTTGTGTCGGTGAAGGGCAGCGGCAATGATACGGAGCTGCAGATTGCTTTTCCGGCGCCGGTGGGTGTGAAGCGGCTCCTGGCCGGCTTTGCGCCGATCACCAAAGTCGAATAATTCGGCTGCGATTAACGACTGTGTTTTTGGACCACGCTAACCGTAGGAAACAATTTGATGGAGGGATGTCCCCCGATGGATGCTATGCACACTATGGAGGAGCTCGTAGCTGAGCTGAATCAATATAACTATCATTACTATACTCTGGATGCGCCGCAGATCAGCGACAAAGAGTATGATGTTCTTTACGATAAGCTTGTAGCCCTTGAAGCAGAGAGCGGCATCGTGCTGCCTCATTCTCCTACTCAGCGTGTGGGGGGAGAACTGCTCAAAGGGTTCACACCCCACAGGCATCTGGCACCGCTATGGAGTCTGGATAAGGCGCAGAATATCGAACAGCTTCGCAGCTGGAATACTCGGGTGCTGAAGCTGGTGAATGATTATAACGCCAAAAACCCTGAAACCCCTCTTCCTGCGCCCTGCTATGCGGTAGAACTGAAATTTGACGGCTTAACGCTTAATCTGACCTATCGTGACGGGGTGCTGGTTCAGGCAGCCACACGCGGCAATGGTGTGACCGGAGAAGGCATTCTTGCCCAGGTAAAAACCATCAAATCGGTCCCAATGACGATTCCATTTAAGGAAGGTCTCATTGAAGTGCAGGGCGAAGGGATTATGAATCTTTCTGTGCTGGCGGACTATAATACAAGAGCCGCTGAGCCGCTCAAGAATGCCCGTAACGGGGCAGCGGGAGCGCTGCGCAACCTCAACCCTAAGACAACCGCCGACCGCCGGTTGAACGCTTACTTCTATAATGTAGGCTATGCGGAGGGTGTACAGTTCACAGACCATCAGGAAATGATGGATTTTCTGAGGAACAACCGTTTTAAGGTCAACCCATACCTTACCTATTTTGATCATTTTGACGATGTTACCGAACAACTGGCAGAAATTGAAGAGACCCGTTCCGGTCTAGACTATCTGATTGATGGAGCAGTTATCAAGGTAACTGATTTCCGCATCCGTGAGGTACTCGGGTACACCGATAAATTCCCGCGCTGGGCGGTGGCTTATAAGTTCGAGGCGGAAGAAACCACAACGATCCTGGAATCGGTCAGCTGGAACGTGGGCCGCACCGGCAAGGTCACCCCGCTGGCACGGGTGGAAGCAGTGGAGCTGGCAGGAGTAACCGTCCAGAACTGCACCTTGAACAACGTTGGTGATATCGAACGCAAGAATCTCAAGCACGCCCTGGGTACACGTGTGTTCATCCGCCGCTCGAATGATGTCATTCCCGAGATTCTTGGCAAGGTAACAGAAGAGAGTGACGGCGGGGAGATTATTTTCCCTGAGAATTGTCCGGCCTGCGGTTTCCCGCTGGAAATGCGCGGCGCGCACCTCTTCTGCAATAACAAGCTGAATTGCAAGCCGCAGATCATCGGGCGGATCACCCATTTTGCTTCCCGGGACGCAATGGATATCGAGACTTTCAGTGACAAGACGGCCGGGCAGTTGCATGAGGAACTGGATGTGCGGGAACCAGCTGACTTATATGAGCTGACCTTCGAGCAGCTTGTGAAATTGGAACGTTTTGGGGAGAAGAAAGCCGATAACCTCCTTAAGGCGCTGGAAGAGAGCAAAGGGCGGGACCTAGCGTCTTTCCTGTTTGCCCTCGGTATTCCGAACACTGGCAAAGCAACCACCAAAATGTTAGCCGATCACTACCGCAGCCTGGAAGCAGTCATGAATGCAACCGCCGAGGAATTGTCCGGACTCCCTGACATTGGAGGCATTGTAGCCGAGAGCATTGTGAGCTTTTTCGCGGATCCCTTTGTAGTCACCAGTATTGACCGTATGCTTACACTCGGTGTAGAGGCAAAGGCGCCTGAGGCTCCACGCCAAGTGAATACCAATTCTTTCTTCAGCGGCAAAACAGTAGTACTCACAGGCTCGCTGCAGAAGCTTACCCGGGAAGAAGCAGCGGAGCGCCTGGAGGCGCTAGGCGCCAAGGTATCCGGCAGTGTCTCCAAAAAAACCGATCTCGTCATCGCCGGCGAAAAGGCAGGCAGCAAGCTGGCCAAGGCTCAGCAGCTGGGTATTCAAGTGATCGAGGATGAGGAAGAGCTGCTTCGGCTATTGGAGAGTTAGACGCAGACAACAAAACAGATGCATTCACAAAGTCCTGGTTCGATAACATCGAATACAGGGCTTTTTGCCATATCCATTTATAATATAAAATAGAGAGAAGGCTATTTATGGATTAGAAAGGATACTTGCCTGTGATACAAGAAACGATCCTGCTTGTGGATGATGAGAAAGAAATTGTAGAACTGCTTGACATTTATTTCCGGAATGAAGGATACCGGCTGCTTAAAGCCTTTGACGGAGTGGAGGCACTGAAACATCTCAGAGAAGAAACAGTAGATCTAGTTATTATGGATGTAATGATGCCCAGATTGGACGGAATTGCGGCTTGTATGAAAATCCGGGAGGAGAAAAACATGCCGATTATTATGCTCTCTGCCAAAAATACGGATATGGACAAAATTCTCGGGCTGAGCATAGGGGCTGATGATTATGTCGGAAAGCCGTTCAATCCGCTGGAGATCGTGGCACGGGCTAAATCACAATTACGCCGCTACCATCGATTCAACAAGGATGCTCCGGCAAGGGGCAGCGAGAATGAACTCATTTTCGAAGATTTGGTTATAGATATTGCTAAGCACGAGGTCAGTGTAGATAACCGGAAGGTGAAGCTGACACCCCGGGAATTTTCTATATTGGAACTGCTGGCAAAGCATCAAGGGCAGGTGCTCAGTATGGAGCAGATTTATACGAATATCTGGCCTGATCCATTTCTGGATGGCGGCAATACAGTGATGGTGCATATTCGTAATATCCGTGAAAAAATTGAATTGGATCCTAAGCACCCTCGTTACATACAAACCGTGTGGGGGATCGGATACAAACTGGACGGGCCGTCCTGAAAGCTTGAGGTGAGAGACGTTGAATGCGAAATATATAAGTACAATCCGTTGGAAATTCATCTGGGCGTTTATGTTGAGCGTTTTATCTGGTGCCATTCTACTGCTGGGTGGATACCGGTTGGTGAATGCCCTGCTCTATTTGAACCCTTCTCCCCCGTCGGCGGCGTATTCACAGTTACTGAGATGGGTCATTAATCATATTGGTTCCGTACCTGTGATGACTGCTGCAGGAATTCTTAGCTTTTTGTTCTTCTTTTTTATCTTCACACGAAAAATAGTCTCATATCTGGAGGAAATCACACGCGGTATCCAGCAAATTACAAAGCTTGGAGAATCGCATCGGATTGAGATTAGAACTGCGGATGAGCTGGGGATGCTGGCGGAGAACATCAATATCATGTCTGAACGTCTGCAGCAATCCCTTCTGGAAGAACGCAAGGCTGTCGAAGCCAAAAATGAGCTCATTACAGGTGTATCCCATGATTTGCGCACCCCGCTGACTTCAATACTCGGCTATCTTGAATATATCGAGCAGGACCGATGCCGGGAAGAAACCGAATTGCGCTATTATGTAGACATCGCCTATCAGAAAGCACAGGTGCTGCGAAAACTCATTGATGATTTGTTTGAATATACACGTGTTAACAACGGAGGACTGCCACTCGTGCCAGAACGTCTGGATTTAAAAGCCTTTATGCGCCAGTTGGCAGAAGAGGCGGTTCCAGAGCTTACTCGGGCAGGGATGATCTACGAAATGGTGGATGAGACTGAATCCTTGTGGATCGATGCAGCTCCTTATGAATTGCTGCGCGCCTATGAGAATCTGATTGCGAATGCGATCAGATATGGACGGGATGGTAAAAAGATAGAGATCGGTCTGGCCCGTGAAGGCGATGAAGCCGTGGTGCGGATCAGTAACTTTGGTGAACGGATCGCGGAAAGAGATCTCCCGCATATTTTCGAACGCTTTTACCGGGCTGAACGCTCCCGTTCTCAATACACCGGTGGCTCCGGCCTGGGCTTGGCAATTGCGAAGGGAATTGTTGAACGTCATCAGGGAGTAATCTCGGCTGCAAGCGATATGTACCGGACGGATTTTATCACACGGTATCCGCTGTCTCGGAACCCTTCTTAAGAAAATCTTCAGAACTTTGCCGGGTGCATCTTAAGAAATAGCCGTTATCCTGTGTGACATGAGGTGATTATCACCTGTGTGACTGGAGGGATAGAATTTGAAAAGATTCAAAACGGTACGCTCCGGCTATCTGTACATTTTTGGGGGAACTGCGCTGCTCAGCGGTATTTCTCTTGCTGCTGTATACTCGTTGGCTGCATTGCTGTATTCCCGCTATACTGCAGCTTCCGCGGTCTATTGGGTCCGTAGCCTGCGTTGGCTGATCAATCATATCGGCCGCATACCACTCGCCGTACTGATGTTTACGGCGGTTTTCACCGTAATCTTTCTGCTTCGGTCGCAAAAAATATCCGATGATCTCAAAAGTCTGCTGCAGGCTTCCGAAGAATTGTCTACCTTTGGTTCCTTCCGGGAGCTGAAGGTGGTCAGCGGTGGTGAGCTGGGCCAATTAGCGGGACATTTACATAAAATCAACAGGCCGGAAAAAGCGGCGGACCAAGGTCCTTGCGCTTATAATCTGAAGAATTCGGCTGATCCGGTTTTGGGAAATGAAGCGCTTATGGCACTGACTTTAAGAACAAGAACGTTGATGCGATTGCTGAATGAAGCGTCCACTGGAGAAGGGGAGCAGATTCAGATTTTGCAGGTAGAGGCGGCGAAACGCGAGGCAATGGGCATGGAGAGGTTCATGGAGAACCTGATGGTCCGCTCATGAGCCGACTGGACGCCCGGGCAAGGCGAAAACTGTTGCGCATTTTTTATACTGCTTTTGACATCGGGGTAGCCTGTGCCCTATTGCTGGTGGCCCTTATAGTCTACGTTCATCTATACGGGGATGCTGTATTAGACCGTCATCCAGAGAAGTTGAAGTTGGCGGAATCCAGTATAATTCTTGCCTCCGATGGGACCGTGCTGCGCAGAATTCCATTGCCGGAATCAGGATATAGGAGGTCGGCCCGTCTGGAAGAGATGCCTGAACTGCTAATCAAGACCTTTTTGGCGGTCGAAGACCACCGATATTACAGTCATCAGGGCCTGGATTATACAGGAATTCTGCGGGCTGCATTGCACAATGCGGTGTATCTGGACAATGCTGAGGGAGGCAGCAGCATCACTCAGCAACTCGCCCGCAATCTATATCTGAACAGAGACAAAAATCTGTTGCGAAAGCTGAATGAAGCTTCCCTTGCTATAGCTTTGGAGAAACGGCTGTCGAAAGAGGAGATACTGCAGCACTACCTTAACCAAATCTATATGGGCCAAGGACAATATGGAGTGAAGGCGGCGGCCGAGCATTATTTCGGCAAAACGTATATGAAGGAGTTAGAAATCTGGCAAATTGCTGCTTTGGCGGCTATTCCAAAAGGCCCCTCTGTTTACAATCCTGAGTCGGCGGGGGAACGTCCCGTGGAGAGGAGAAAGCTTGTTCTGCGGATCATGGAGCAGCGGGGATTGATTACCCATGAGGAGATGGTGGCTGCTGCGAAGCAGGAGATTAGGCCTGAAGCGGGTACAGAGGCGTATTCTCCTGGAACAGGGGCTTCCTACATTAATACCGTGCTTAAAGAAGCCTCCCGGCTGACCGGGAAGACGGAGACAGAACTGCAGACAGGCGGCTACACGATTGTGACGGGAATGAATCCCGGTGCCCAGCTAGCGCTGGAAGAGACTTTCCGCAATTCTGATTTCTTCCCCTCCGATGGGAAAACGCAGCAAGTGGAGGCAGCCATGGTTATAATCAACCATGATAATGGAGAGATAGTGGCGTTAACCGGAGGACGTGATCCAAGTATAGGCAGCCTTAATCGGGCAATTATTGATGCACGTCAGCCGGGCTCCGCTTTTAAACCGGTTATTGATTACGGTCCGGCGCTTGAGAGCGGAAAATTCATGCCGGACAGTCTTCTTCTTGACCGGAAACAGAGATATGGGAGTTACAGCCCTGATAATCATAATGGCATATACCGGGGGCAGGTAAGCATGAGTCAGGCACTACAGCAATCTATTAATGCTCCGGCAGTCTGGCTGCTGAAGCAGGTGGGGGTTGAGAACGCCCGTGCATTCGCAGCCAAGCTCGGGATAGTGCTGCCGCAGGAAGATAATAATCTGTCAATTGCGCTTGGTGGGCTGCATACAGGTGTCTCTCCTCTCAAAATGGCACAGGCATACAGTGTATTCGCAAGCGGTGGAACCTTTAACGAAGCCCATACCGTTCGGAGCATATCAGATGCGCAGGGTAAAATGTTGTACAGGTATGCATCTAAAAGAAAGCAGGTTGTCTCACCGCTCACTGCTGCAAACATGACTGCAATGCTTCGCGACGTAGTGAACAAAGGGACAGGTGTAAAAGCACGGATGAACATCCCGGTAGCCGGGAAGACCGGAACGACCCAGGCTGATCTGCCAGGCGTCACCGGCAAGGCCAACCGGGACCTTTGGTTCGTCGGGTACACCCCTGCTTGGACAGCCGCTGTATGGATGGGGTTTGACCATACCGACAAGGATAACTTTATGACCGCGGGCAGCGGGATGGCGGCTGCTTTATTTTCCAACGTGATGAACAAGGCGTATACAGGCTCCGGGCGATAAAGGTCTATACCCGCTTCGCACTAGGCAACCAAGCATCCTTATCATATCCGCGTTGTTCCCAATAGCCGACATGATCTTCTGAAATGAGCTCAATCCGGTTCAGCCACTTCACTGATTTATAGGCATACATTTGCGGAGTCACCAGACGTACAGGGCCTCCAAGCTGGTTCGGAATAGGTTTGCCGTCGTGCAGCACAGCAACCATTACATCCTTCATCCGCGCTTGGTCCAGAATCAGCGAATCGGTGTAGACACCATCACCGGAATAGAACTTTACCGTTACTGCCTGCTCCTGCACTCCGGCCATGTCGAGCAGCTTTGCGAGCGGGAGGCCCTCCCATGTGTTTTTATAGACCGACCAGCCCGTGACGCAGTGAAAATCGCTGACCTGCACCTCACGCTGCAGCTTGACGAATTCATCCCAATTCCAAGTGAACTTCTTGTCAACGAGGCCATCGATGGTAAATGACCAATTGCTGTTATCGAAGGAAGGGATATCTGTTACGGTATAGACTCGAAAACTGCCTTCTGCTCCGCCTCCAATGGGTGGCGCGGAATCCGCCAGCGGCACAGGGTCAGGAATCAGAGCATTGGCGTTACTTGCAGCATATTCGGCGGCTCCAGGAAGCTGTAATGATTTGCCGATCCAACGTACAAAGGTTGGACCGAGCGTTATAGCGAGGCCTGCTCCGACAGCCACCTTAATAAAACCCCGCCGCGTATACACTGGTTGAGGTCCGTTTACAGCTGCCGGTTTCTGTTTAACTCCATAATTCAGGGGCTCACCTTCTGGTGCCATTTCCGGTACAATGGAGCGCTTCTTGGGCTCTTTCAGCCATTTGACCCTGGTAATGGAGTGGTAGATCATGACCGGAAGCCCCACCCAGGTGAGAAGATCATGAACAAACAGCGCCGCATTGGCCGCTCTCGGTCCGGCAAGCCTGAACTGCCAGAGGACAATCCCGGATACAATCCAGCCGGTCAGCATAGCCATCACAAAAACAACATTGGCCTTTTGCGAATTTTTTCCGTACAGTCTTTTCCAATGCTTGGCCGCAAGCAGCAAATAGTAGAGGACCGGAACAAGCAGTACCAGCCCAAAAGCAATATGAGCCCACTTCAGCCAAACCCGACCCTCACCAAGCAGCTCCCGCCAGAAACCACCAACCAGCATTAAACCGCTCACGGCCAGAATCAATACCAGCCATGCATTCCACATGTGAATGGAAACAAGCTTTTTGCCATACCCTTTGCGGAGCCCCGCCAGTGCCTTTTTCAATGATGTCCCTCCTCTAACCCGTGATCGGTGGTGAATCATTCAACTTTTAACTAATTGTACCGCATAACTCAGCGAATGAATAATTCTCTTTAGGGTAGGCTTGTTCATACGCTTATCAAAAAGCCCATCATTCTCAACAAAGGAGAAGGATGGACTCATCACAATAGTTTGAAGAACGTGCAACTTGTTGTTTATTACTCTGCTGCCCATTCCTCCAGTTTTTGATCTCCGGGGAGCAGCAGTGCAAGCAGGCCTAACAGGGGCAGGAATCCACATGCTACAAATACAGTCCCGATACCGATCCGGTCAATGAGCGCACCAATGACAACAGAACCAATACCGCCTAGTCCGAAAGCAAGTCCGGTGATCAGTCCTGAGACCGTCCCGATATTTCCCGGATACAGCATTTGGGCATAAATTACGGTTACGGAGAAGCTGGATAACAGGATGAAACCTGATATGACCAGCAGAACAAGCGCCCAGGTTTGACTTACAAAAGGAAGCGCCAGTGCAAAAGGGACGGTTCCCACCATTGAGATCAGTATTAGATTGCGCCGTCCAAAGCGGTCAGCAAGCGGCCCCCCAAAGAATGTGCCAACCGCCCCGGCAGCGAGGTACATAAAAATATAAATTTGAGCATGATCAATGGTCATTCCATAGTTCTTCATTAGGTAGAAGGCATAGTAACCGCCGATAGAGGCGCCGTACCAGGAACGAACAAATACGAGAAAGACTAGAATGATAGTGGCAGTCAAAATACTTTTGCTGCGTGCAGGATCTATGGTGCGTGCAGCTGACTTTTTACGGAAGGTGTATCCTTCGTTTAGCATTTTCCGGTACCATCTGGCTACGTAGGTTTGAACAGCAATACCTGCTGCAGCGATGACAGTGAACCCGAGCGCGCCCATCTGCCCGAAAGGAATGAATACCCATTTCATCAAAAGCGGACCCAAGGACTGTCCGGCGTTGCCGCCAACCTGAAAGATGGATTGTGATAGTCCCTTCCGCTGTCCCGCAGCCATATGAGCAACACGCATCCCTTCGGGGTGAAACGCTGCTGATCCGAATCCGACAAGCATAACTGAAAAAATAACCAAGGCATAATTACCGGCAAAAGCCAGCAAAAATACACCGGCGAAGGTGCAGCACATCCCTAGCGGAAGCAATATAGGGCGTGGTTTGCGGTCAGCGGCATAGCCGATAACGGGCTGAATCACGGAAGATGTGATATTGAGGGCAAAAGCGATCCATCCCACTTGAGCGTAAGAGAGCAGCATATTGTTCTTAAGGATAGGAAACATTGCTGGAATGAGCGCTTGAATGGAGTCATTAAATAAATGAACAAAGCTGACTGCTAATAAAATACGGTATATCGTAGCCTGCTGCAGGTGGCGCTGCTGTTCTTCATTTATTACTGGTGGGGAGGCCGGAATGGAATTGTCGTTCATTGGATCTCCTTTCGAGATGGTTATGGATATTGGTTATTGCTGATTTTCATTTAGCCTTATTGTAGCCATAAGTATTGTACTATGGAAATCAATTTGTGCCCTATCCATGCTAAATATACGCCGCCTTATTTATTTATAAAAAAAGCTTGCAAACATTAGGACGGCATGATATATTATCTCTTGTGCTTATGAGGCATCGACGCTGATTGAAAGAGCGAAGAAGAAATAAGTTGACAAGAAACAACGGAACATGATATGATCTAATTCCTGCGCTTGACACGAAGTGTTGAGATGTTAGGAGCAAGTTCTTTGAAAACTGAACAAATGGAACGCGTTAATTTTTATCAGATTCATTTAATGAATCGTCAGTTTCAAAATGAGCAATCGCTCTTTCTAAATACCAATTTGGAGAGTTTGATCCTGGCTCAGGACGAACGCTGGCGGCGTGCCTAATACATGCAAGTCGAGCGGAGCTTATCCTTCGGGGTAAGCTTAGCGGCGGACGGGTGAGTAACACGTAGGCAACCTACCCTCTAGACTGGGATAACTACCGGAAACGGTAGCTAATACCGGATAATTCCTTCACCCTCATGGGCGAGGGATGAAAGGCGGAGCAATCTGCTACTAGAGGATGGGCCTGCGGCGCATTAGCTAGTTGGTGGGGTAA
>NZ_LVWI01000073.1 GCF_001909055.1 Paenibacillus helianthi | reverse complement strand
ACTGTACCAGTTGCTCCAGACCTGTTCGTGTATTGGAGAATACACAATCTTTCCCCAGTTCAATTCCCCGAAAGTCAATGGCTCGGGCCACATGGGTTTCCTTAGCGATGTCTGCCCCTACGACAAGGGTCTTGTCGGAAATTCTCATAATCCGTTGATTCTGTTTCTTCGATTGTTTATACTTCATGTTGAGTGCCTCCTGCGCTGGAATTTGTTCTCTGGACGGAACGTTTCCCAGTATACAGCTGGCGCTTTTTTCATTCAAACCTCAAATTAATTCATTACAGGAATGGCTCCTTTCATATATATCTTTTCATTTATATCGGTATTATTAAGCTTTTTATAAGATAGCCCCTTGATCTAAGCTCCTCTTCAGTGCAGTTATCATAACAACTTATATAATAGGAAGCGTTGTATCTATCCGTCTCTTTCATCTTAAAACAATGTCAGTTCATCCGATAGAATTCTCCCCAGAAAACTGCGGCGGTGCATGGGAGTCGGTCCCAGAGCCAGGATCTGTTCTCTATGGAGTTTAGTCGCATAACCTTTATGTATTTTAATACCGTAATCCGGATATAACTCTTCCCACAGGCCTTCGCACAGCCGGTCACGTGTAACCTTGGCCACTATAGAAGCAGCGGCAATAGACTGGCTATTGGCATCCCCTTTGATAATCGCACGCTGTGGCAAGGGAAGATCTACCTTTTCTGCATCGATCAGCATATAGTCAGGAGTACTTCCCAGACCTTCTACCGCCTTTTTCATCGCCAGCCTGGAAGCCTGCTTGATATTGATCTCATCTATGACCATTGAGTCGACATGACCTACACTTACCGCCAACGCCTGCTCCATAATCTGCTCGAACAGGTTCTCCCGCTTCTTCGCTGTTAGCTTCTTAGAATCATCAACACCCTCTATAATGAGGCCTTCCGGTAAAATCACCGCAGCCGCTACCACATCGCCGAACAGACAGCCTCTTCCTACCTCATCAACGCCTGCTATTCTCCGGTAATCCTGCTCCCAGCATCCCTTTTCGTAGCTTAACATATCTATTGAACTCACTGTTCCTCCACCACCAATTCTAAATTCCCATTCCTTGTACAAGCCAGCTTATCATAAGAATACGCCCTGGTCATCCCACTTTTTGCTCAAAATACCCCTTCCAATTTCAGGACCATTCATTCACATATGCATAACAAAAAACCACCCCAATGACTCGGATGGTTCTTCCATTCCTCATGATTCTGTATTTAAGGTGTCTCCAGTGTAAACCGTCCCAGCTTCCCCGCCCGCAGATCATGCAGCAATAGGCGTGAAGCCTTCTCCAGGTCCACCCGGCCACCGCTGATTAGACAACCCCGTTTACGGCCGACAGCTTCCATAACAGCAACAATTTCGTCTGGATTCTCCAGATCCTCAGGAAGCTTCTCGATTCCAAAACGCTCCTGGAAGCTTGCCCCATAATCCTTGACCAGATACTTCACTGCAAAAAAAGCGATATCCTCAATATTCAGGATCTCTTCCTTGATCGCACCGGTTACCGCCAGACGGTAGCCTACATCCTGATCCTCGAATTTTGGCCACAGTATCCCTGGCGTGTCCAGAAGCTCCAGATTTCCACCCGTCTTAATCCATTGCTGTCCTTTGGTAACGCCCGGGCGGTCACCCGTTGCGGCGATGTTTTTGCCCGCCATCCGGTTAATGAGCGTAGATTTGCCCACATTAGGAATCCCGACGATCAACGCCCGACTTGGACGCGGATTCATCCCTTTGGCAATCTGCCGGTCGATCTTCTCCTTCAGCAGCAGCTTAACCTGTTCTGGAATCTCCTTGATGCCCGTGCCAGTAGCCGCATCTACCGGATGCGCAACATGGCCCTCTGCCCTGAAATAGGCCAGCCATTTCCGTGTAGCTTCAGGGTCTGCCAAGTCCGCTTTATTCAGAATAATCAGTCTTGGCTTGTCCCGCAAAATATCGTCAATCATCGGATTGCGGCTGGATAGCGGCAGACGGGAATCGAGCAATTCTATACATACATCAATCAGCTTCAGCTTATCCTCGATTTGCCGCCTAGCCTTCGTCATATGACCAGGAAACCATTGAATGGCCATTGCCGTCACCTCCTTTGACTTCCGTCAACTTAATGTTTAATCATTGTAATATCTTTGACCGGCCAAAAGATCAGGTCTGCACGTCCGACAATATCGCTCAACGGCACATAGCCGATCATCCGGCTGTCCTTACTGTCGGAACGGTTATCCCCCATAACAAAGACATGCCCTTTCGGAACTGTTCCATCCGTAATGTCTTCGTTCGGGAAATTCGTGTTGTTGTACAATGTGTTATTATTATGTGCCTGGTCCATCGCACCTTTGATGTAAGTTTCATTTACCGGTTCGCCGTTCACAGTAACAACATCGCCTTCGACTTTTACGGTATCCCCAGCTACGCCGATTACACGTTTGATGAAATCCTTACCTTCAGATGGTACATGGAACACAATAACCTCACCCCGCTGAGGCGAGCGGATGTCATATAAGATTTCATTGACAATCACACGTTCACCGGTATGGAAATTCGGCCGCATAGAAGGTCCATCCACAATAAACGGCTTGAACAAAAGCCAGCGTATCAAAATCACCAGAATCAAAGCAATAGCGATTGCTTTAATCCATTCCAACACTTCATTTTTGGGCTTGCGGGGATTCTTGCCGTCAGGCTCCACAATTTCACCTTGTCCCTGCTGAAAATCCTGCTGCATAGTTCACCATCCTCTCTATATGCTACCCTCACTATACAACAAAAAAACTCCTGCCAAAAACTCCTCCACGAATACTCCGTCAGGAGGCCTTTTCGGAGAAGCTGATCCTAAGGCATATATGATCTATACTATATTAATAGAAGAATAAACGAAAGGGGCTTGAAATCAAGCCCCTTTCCTTTGCCGCAATATTAGCGACGGATTTCTTTAATTCTTGCAGCTTTACCGCGCAGGTCACGAAGGTAATACAGCTTCGCACGACGCACTTTACCACGGCGAGCCACTTCGATTTTCTCGATCTTTGGCGAGTTGATTGGGAAAGTTCTTTCCACACCAACACCGTAAGAGATTTTACGAACCGTAAAAGTCTCACCAATTCCACCGCCGCGACGTTTGATTACAACGCCTTCGAACAACTGGATCCGTTCACGAGTTCCTTCGATAACTTTTACATGCACTTTCAAAGTATCACCCGGGCGAAAACTCGGGATATCTTTGCGAAGTTGCTCTTGCGTAATTGCTTGTAGGATATTCATTTAGGACTTCCTCCTTCCGTACAGGTGTTCTTGCCTCTTCCGGAGAGATCATTGCTCTCCCTCATTATCCGCAGAGGACCACCGTATTCCACACAACAGAAATAATATTATCATAAACCACCAGAAAAGACAACTTATTTTTCGAGATTCAGAGAGGCATCATATCCCGCTTCTTCGCCTTTACTTTGCAGTCCTTGCACAAGCCGACAACCGTCCCGTTATCCTGAGCATAGAAGATCAGCTTACCGTTTTTCTTTTTACAGGAAGAGCAAGGCTGTTCCTCAGTACTCTGCTTGGCTTTTCGGTGACGGTCCATAGAAATCACATTACTGGCAGTGCTGTTTTTCGGCCTTGAAGATTGTCTTCTTGGGCTGAAGTAACCAAAATATACAACCACACCAACTAACAACACAACTACAACTGCCGCATATTGCATCTGTATCATCCGCTCCCTTGACTGGTGTCAGTCTAATAGTAAACAGACCATCCCGGGCCTCACATGGCGACGATAACACTTCTCCAGCGCTGAAGCAAAGCTTAATCAAGCTGGCTGCAACAGCCCTATATCCAAATATATGTTAGCCGTTTGCTTCAGCCTCGCCAAAAACAATGACTTCACGTTCAAAACATCACTTACATTGTTTATTCTAGCATACCTCTTCAATGAAATGTAGCCGACCAAGGCATCCTAGACTTTAGTCCAGTACAGTAACCCGTCCCCGGCCTGTTTTTCAATTTTTTCCCATAAGATATAGTATGGATTATACATAAGCGACAAGCAATTACGGGAGGGTCTGAAATTGAAAAGAAATCATAATACAGCAATCATCGCGGCGGTCGCCGTTCTCTCTATTGCACTGCTATCCGGTTGCCGGGAGCTGCCAGGCAAAGAAGCTGCGGACCATCAGCTTGAACAGCGATTAAACGGAAATTTCCAGCAGGAAACCGTTGAGACAGTAAAGCAAGGTTTAGGCGAGGCGACCTTAGGTGTGGAGCAGGCTGTTCAGAATGGCGCTGCAAAGGTGGCTGAAGAAATAAAAACGGGCAGTTTGAGCAAAGAGCTCAATATTGCTAAAAAAGCCGATTCTGTATCAGCACTAGTTCTGGAGAATAGCGTTGGTGAAGTGAAGATCATTTCCGGGAACAGCGATTTCATCACCATTAAAGCAACAGTCATCACACACCCCGGTCATAATCAGGAGACAGAACAGAAAATTCTAGACAGCGCAGAAGTTACAGTTCAAGCTGACGGGAATGAGCTTAAGGTATCCACGCATGCCATGAATGAGCCCCAAAAAGATCTATGGACCTGGGCCCAAAAGAAGTATGGCTCTTCCGATTTCAGCATCAATTATGAGATTCAGGTACCTTCAACTATGGATGAATACTATATCAGCAACAATGTCGGAGCAATTCGGCTGCATGGCCTGAATGGCACCTTCCACATAGACAGCAATGTAGGCGCAATAGTTCTCGAGGCTGTACAATTCAGCGGAAAATCAACAGTGAAATCCAATACGGGTAGCATCGAACTGGATATCCGAGGCATGGAGTCTGAAAGCTCACTAATGGCAAGCAGCGATATCGGCAAAATAACTGCTGATCTCAACAGCGGACTCAAGTGCACCGTATCCACTAAAAGCGAGCTCGGTCAAATTACCGGAAGCGGATCCCGAAAAAGGGAAATGAATGGCGGCGGTCCACTCATCTCACTATCCACACAAATTGGTTCTATTACAGTTCAATAGCATATGAAATCAGTGGGGCTGAACCAGCCTCACTGTGACACACAAAAGAAGCCAGTCTCGCCTTGAGATTGGCTTCTTTTGTGTGTCTGGAACTAAATCAGTGCTATAGCCAGCAAAGTGAACAAGCTTAACGTCAGGATCTCACTGCCGTACCCGTAAAACCCGCCATAGTAATTTCCGTAAGGATTAAATGCCGATGTCTTCATTTTACCGTTGCCCTTTGTTTTCAAATATACATTATTTCTATCCACATTCACAATGATTCCTTCATGCCGCTTACCGTCTGTAGTCATGATGCGAACTCTTTTGTTCATACAATGCAGACAATTATAATAGGCTTCCACCTGAGAACCCCTCCTCATTCGTGATTCTGTATGGTATGCGGAGGGGGATAAGCCGGGAACGGCAGTAGCCGTGTGGCAGATAGCAATAAAAAAAATATCTGTGAAACAAAGTACTTGTGAACATTGTGTATCATTTTTGAGGAAAAGGAGTTATTATTATTATAATATTCATAATTAGAGCGCTTACGAAGGATGGACAAATTTAATTTTATCAGAGGAGGCAATTCTCATGAGTGCAGCTGGCAAAAGATTTATCAATGAAGGGGTGCTTCGTATCGCCTGGTTCATCATCTTTGCATCGCTTACCTATACTGTACGGAATTACACATGGGTGGTCGTATTATTTTCGGTAGTAGCTATCTATGCGCTCGGTTCGGGTATTGTGATGCTTGCCAAAGATCGCCGGAACCACCGCGATCACGGTTCTAGGGTTTGAGCCACGGATAACCTCCATACTCTTCCTTAACACTTCCTCTGGACCTTTGGTTCAGCAGGGAGTGTTTTTTATTGCAGTCACAAGCTTACTACGAGCACATCAAAAAGAATCACGTCGCTTCGGTATCTTAACCAGCTGAACGTGATTCTCTTTGTCTCAATGATATCCAGTTGATCGGAGTAACAGGATTTGAACCTGCGACCTCACCCACCCCAAGGGTGCGCGCTACCAGGCTGCGCTATACCCCGACGCATATGTATTGCTGCCCTTTGTTCAATATACGCATTCAACGCAATAGTAGAACTGAAGCGCCTCTGATTTTTACCTTCATTTTATGTATACCGCAGATTTATAATAGTTTCAAGTGGAATTTTCCAAATCTCTAAACTATTTTTTTCTTAAAATTCATGGTTTTTTCGCAGCAGCTATGCTATACTCTTGGCACAAGGAAAGGAGGTGCGTTCACATCAATCATGACATGTTGAACGTATCCCTTACCCGGACCAACGGCTGAAGTTCTAGCCCTGGTGGCGCGGGATACGGATCAAAGTTTTAACTAGCGCCTCGGGTAAAGAGACCGTCTTCGGACGGTCTTTTTTATATTTCAAATCTCTTTATGCCATGCCTTTGATCCCGATATAAAAAACCACTACTCCGGCAGGTCAGCTGAGGTAGTGGTTTTTATTCATACTATATTGGTCTTATGATTTACGATTGGTATAGAAATCGATAATATCATTTACTGTGCGGAGCGGCTCCGCTTCCTTGTGGACAGTGTCCACGTCTGGCTTGAATTCTTCACGCGTATTCGTAGTCACTAATGTTCATTCCTTTCGATAGTTGAAATAGCTGTATCTGAGCTTCATTTCCGTCGCCTCTTCTAATTACCCAAAAAACAGGATTGTAACGCACATCTGCTCGCATTTTTTTTTAGATATTCTATGGGTCTCATTTTCCTTTCAGCTTTTGCATAGATTTGTATTGCAGAACAAACACAACAAAAAACGCCTCATCAACATAGTATATGTTAACGAGACGTCAAATATTCCATTTTATAGTAAATATCCACTAAAGTGTATTACTGCTCGATCTCTTCAGTCGTTCCAGAGCAGTCTTATCCTTCACCGTCAACTCAGCTGTCTCTAACAGGTCCGGCCTGCGTTCCAAAGTACGCTGTAGTGCCTGTTCACGCCGCCATACTTCAATGTTCGCATGATGTCCACTGAGCAGAATGTCCGGTACCTTCCACCCTCTAAATTCAGCCGGACGGGTATAATGCGGATACTCCAGCAGACCGGTACTGAACGAATCAGTCACCGCAGAGGTCTCATTGCCCAGCGCCCCAGGCTGCAGCCTCACAATCGAATCGATCACTGTAAGCGCAGGAAGCTCCCCCCCGGTAAGTACGTAGTCTCCGATTGACAATTCATCCGTCACCAGATGCTCTCTAATCCGCTCATCGTAGCCTTCATAATGACCGCAGATAAAAATAAGATGCTCTTCCTGTGCCAATTCCTCTGCCATCTGCTGAGTATACGTCTGGCCCTGAGGGCACATCAAAATGATGCGCGGTTTCTTCTGATTTCCTGGTACAGCAAGCACATGCTCCACAGCGGCAAAGATAGGGTCTGGCTTCAACACCATCCCACCTCCACCACCATATGGCGTATCATCCACGCTGTTATGCTTGTTTCCGGAGAAGTCACGGAAGTTAACTGCATTCAGTGAGACGATCCCTTTTTCTCGTGCTTTGCCTAGAATGCTAGTGCCGAATACACCTTCACACATTTCAGGAAAAAGCGTCAGCACATCAATCCGCATCATGGCAGCAGCCCTTCCATCAAGTGCACCTTAATTTTCTTGGCCTGAATATCCACATCTAGTACGACATCGTTGATTACCGGAATCAGGATTTCGGGACCTTTAGCCGGCTTTACCACCCATACATCATTGGCACCAGGCTGAAGAATTTCAGTAATTTGGCCGAGGGGTTGACTGTCGTCCACATCGGTATACACCTCACAGCCGACAATCTGGTGGAAGTAGTATTCATTCTCTGGCAGCTCCACCAAATCGTCACTCGGAACCTTCAGCATGCTTCCTTTATATTTCTCGACCTGATTAATGTTGGTGTATCCCTCCAGCTTGGCAATATACATTCCTTTATGCTCTCTTGCGGTTTCCACGGTTACCTCGAATTTTGGGCTTCCATCGGCGGGAACCACAAGCAGTTTTTTACCCGGTGCAAATCGGACTTCCGGAAAATCGGTAGAGGATAATATTTTGATCTCCCCGCGAATTCCATGTGTATTGACCAGCTTGCCTACATTCAGCTCTTCCGTCATCTGATCCTCTCCTTTACTTATAATTGTACAGTATGTTCCTGCTTATATATTTCAACAAAAAGGAGCCGGGATATACTATCCCTAGCCCCTCATTGAACGCATTCTTTAAGATAAAATATCCACGGTAACGCGTTTATCGCTCTTGACTGCTGCAGATGTGACCACGGTACGGAACGCTTTGGCGATCCTGCCCTGCTTGCCGATGACCTTGCCGACATCATCTGGATGCACAGAAAGCTCATAGACAATCAGGTGTTCCTTCTCCACAGTCCGTACAGCCACATCCTCTGGATGATCCACTAAAGCCTTAGCAATAACTCCAACTAATTCTTCCATAGAGGACCCTCGCAATCAGTCATTATTTCTGTTGCTTCAGCTCATGGAACTTCTTCATCACGCCTGCTTTGGAAAGCAGATTGCGGACGGTATCAGATGCCTGCGCACCTGTTTGAAGCCATTTAAGAGCTTTTTCCTCATCGATCTTAACTACTGCCGGTACTTCAATCGGATTATAATAACCGATTTCCTCGATAAAACGACCGTCACGAGGGGACCGGGAATCGGAAACCACTACACGATAGAAAGGCGCTTTATGTGCACCCATTCTTTTCAGACGAATACGTACTGCCACGAAATTCACCTCCTTATAAGAATATCGAAAATTTTACAATATGTTTGAGAAACCTTTTTCGATCCCTCCCAAACCCTCCCTTAGCCAAGGGAGGGCCCCAAGGGCTCCGCCCTCTGGACACCCGGCTAAGTGCAACTGGCGTGGGCATTCAGACTGGCTCTACCTTGGAATGTTGGAGTAGGAACGCTTGCCGTCCCTGCGGGACACGCTTAACTGCAGCGGTACCTAGCAACGGGTAAAGATTTAACATTTAAGATCAAAAGACTAAGATCAGGGTCAAAAGAATAAGATCAAAACCCTTGATCATCTGATGTTGTACAATGTCTGATCTATATGAAGATCAAAGGACTGAGATCAAAAGATGTGATCAACGGAAAGGGAACTTCATTCCTTTACCGCCAAGTCCTTTGAGCTGCTTCATGGCGTTTTTCTTGCCACCCTTGCCTCCGCCGCCCATCATGCCGGAGAACTGCTTCATCATTTTGCGCATTTCATCGAACTGCTTGATGAGACGGTTAACCTCAGCCACATTGGTTCCACTGCCGGTGGCAATGCGTTTGCGGCGGTTGTGGTTGATGATCTCAGGCTGAGCCTTCTCGGCTTTGGTCATGGAATGAACAATAGCTTCGACGCGGCCCATCTGCTTGTCGTCGACCTTGAGGTCCTTCATGCCCTTGGCTTTGTTCATGCCAGGAAGCATGTCGAGAATCTGGTCGATAGGGCCAAGCTTCTTGACTTGGTCCATTTGCTCCAGGAAGTCATCGAACGTAAATTCTGCATTGCGCATCTTACGTTCCATTTCCTTGGCTTTTTCGGTATCGATGTTGGCCTGTGCCTTCTCGATCAGCGACAGCATGTCACCCATTCCGAGAATACGGGATGCCATCCGCTCAGGATGGAAAGGCTCCAGCGCATCAATCTTCTCACCTAGTGCAGCGAATTTGATCGGGCAGCCAGTGACCGCCTTGACAGACAGTGCGGCACCACCGCGGCTGTCGCCATCAAGCTTCGTCAGTACAACCCCGGTAAGTTCGAGCTGCTTATTGAAGCTGTCGGCAACGTTAACGGCATCCTGACCAGTCATTGCGTCTACAACGAGCAGCACTTCGTCAGGACTTACAACGTTATGAATCTGCTTCAGCTCTTCCATAAGCTCTTCATCAATATGCAGTCGGCCTGCAGTATCGATAATCACGTAATCCAAGTTGTTATCCTTCGCATGCTGAACAGCTTGTCTGGCAATTTCCACCGGACTCGTCTGATCACCCAGCGTAAATACAGGAGCCTTGATCTGTTCACCCAGCACCTGCAACTGCTTGATCGCAGCCGGGCGGTAAATATCGGCAGCTACCAACAGCGGGCGGTGATTCCCCTTCTGCAGCAGCTTAGCCAGCTTGCCTGAAGTGGTCGTCTTCCCTGCCCCTTGTAAACCAGCCATCATGATCACGGTCGGCGGCTTGTTCGACTTAGCCAGCTTTGCCTGGCTTCCGCCCATCAGCTCGGTCAGTTCCTTGTTGACGATATCAATAATTACCATGCCGGGAGTAAAGCTGTCCATTACTTCCTTGCCAACGGACTTCTCCTTCACCTTGGACACAAAGTCCTTGACTACCTTGAAGTTAACGTCGGCTTCCAGAAGGGCCAGCCGTACTTCGCGCATGGCTTCATTTACGTCTTCTTCGGATACTTTACCTTTGCCACGCAGCTTGCTGAACACATTCTGCAATCTTCCGGTTAAACCTTCAAACGCCATATGCAGCTTTCTCCCTTCATGCTACTCTAACCTCTGCAAACGATCCACGAGCTCCGTGAACCGCAGTGTATATTGCTCAGGCAGCATCCCATTCTCCGGCAGTCTGCGCAGTTCTTCTAAGTATTTGTTGCGGCTCTCATGCTTCGTAAGCAATCCCAGCTTTTCTTCGTAATTCTCCAGAACCTGCTCCGCACGCTTAATGTGCTCATATACGGCTTGGCGGCTAATTTCAAATTCAGCGGCGATTTCTCCCAGGGAGAAGTCATCGTGAAAATAATATTTAAGAAACGTTTGCTGCTTATCCGTAAGCAGGCGTTCATAAAAAGCAAACAACAAGTTAATCCGGTTGGTTTTCTCGAGCCTATTCTCCTGACTCATTAAGGGCACTCCCTTCGTCAAGGAAAAACACTTTACAGCTTCACAACGTCCCTTATGATACCTAAAACAAAGAAAGATGTCAAGCCTTTTTGCTTGTCATCTCGTTCTTTGTTCTAAAAGTGTATTTCCCCATGGCGGAGCGCACCCATCAGTGAATTGGCAGCACGTAAAGAAGCACAACAAAAAAGTGGACTATGGTGCCTCCGAGAACAAACAAATGCCAAATTGCATGATGGTAGGGGAATCCCCGCCACACATAAAAAACCGTTCCCAGTGTATACAGCAGCCCGCCGACCAGCAGCCAGGCCATGCCCCCATCTGCCATCACCGCTGAGAGCGGATTCCAGGCAATCACAATCATCCAGCCCATGGCGATGTAAAAAATGGTGGACATGAACAGAAATTTCTTAACGAAAAAGGCTTTGAAGAAAACGCCGAACACAGCTACACCCCAGGCAATCCCAAACAAGGTCCAACCTAGTGTCCCCCGGATCGCCACCAGCATAAAGGGTGTGTATGTACCGGCAATAAACAAGTAGATGGAGGAATGGTCCAGAAATTCAAAGAAGTCCTTGGCCTTCCCTTCTCTAAGACTATGCACCAGTGTTGAATTAATATACAGCAGCAGCATCGTGGCACCGTAAATGGAGAAGCTGACCACATGCCAGGCTGTGCCGTTCTGTACAGCGAAGACGACCAGCAGCACAAGAGCTACTATGCTCAATACCGCTCCAATCCCATGCGTTACTGCATTTGCGACCTCTTCCTTGCGACTGTATGTGTGTGTATTTGCCATTCCACTATTCCTTCCATTCTGCGCTTTCCTTCTATTATATTCCCTTCTGCGAAGTCCTTCCACTTTGCTGCAGACCCTGGGTCTATAAGTTGATTATAGTTTATACAGCTCCGTATATTTAGCTTCTAAATAATCGGCCAGATAATCAGGGTTCAGCGGCTCACCTGTCACCTGTTCAATGATTTGTGATGGAGTCAGGCTCTGACCAAAACGGTAGATTTTGTTTGTTAGCCATTCCTTGATCGGCAACAGGTTGCCGGCGGCTATCAGATCTTCAAGCTCCGGCAATTCCTTACGAAGTGTATTCAAAATTTGTGCGGCATACATATTTCCCAGTGAATATGAGGCAAAATAACCGAAGTCCCCGCCGGACCAGTGAACATCCTGCAGCACTCCCAGGGCATTGCTCGGAGGGGTAATCCCCAGGTATTCCTGATACTTGGCATTCCATACCCCAGGCAGATCCTTCACTTCCAGTCCTTCATTATAAATAAGCTTTTCAATCTCATAGCGGACAATGATATGCAGGTTGTACGTCAATTCATCGGCTTCAATGCGGATGAAGGAATTCGCTACACTGTTGATTGCACGGTAAAAGTCTTCCACTTCGACGTTGGCCAGCTGCTCAGGGAAATGCTGCTGAAGATCTCCGTAGTAGCGTTGCCAGAATGAACGGCTGCGGCCAATCATATTTTCCCATAGTCTGGACTGGGATTCATGAATACCCATGGATGCCCCTTGAGCCAGAGGTGTGCCTACAAGATCCTTGCTGATATTCTGTTCATATAGAGCATGTCCACCTTCATGCAGTGAGCTGAATACAGCGCTTAAGACATTGTCCAGCAAGTAGTTTGTCGTGATGCGCACATCCCCCGGGTTTAGCCCGGTAGCGAACGGATGCACACTTTCATCCAATCTACCAGCTTCAAAGTCGAAGCCCATTTGCTCTAGAATGAATAACCCGAACTTCTCTTGCTGCTCCTTAGGGAATATCTGGGCCAGGAACTCTGTATCGGGCTTATTCTTGGATGCGGTTATAGCCTCGACAAGGGGAACGAGGCGGCTGCGCAGACGTCCGAAGATATCATCCAGCTTCTCAACCGTCAGATCGGGCTCGTACATGTCGAGCAGAGTATCATAGCGGGTGTCCTTCACACCCCAGTGGTCGATAAACTCCTGTGTGAACGCAACAATTTTGCTTAGGTACGGTTCGAAGGAATCAAAATCATCAGTTTCCTTGGCTTCCTCCCAAATCGTCTGGGCATGGGCGGTGAGCATGGAGTACTCCTCATAGCTTTTGGAAGGTATACTCTGGCTGCGCTCATACTCCTTGCGGCAATCTTTAACGATCTTGTTCTGGATGTCGCTTAATTGGGTCATGACTTCCGGGCGGCTGAAATATTTTGTGAACTCGCCCATTTCCGGAGAAGTCTGCAGTCTGAAGATCTCTCCGCTGATCAACCCGATGGTATTGGAACGAATCTCCACACCTTTGCGTGGGGCGCCTGTGCGCAAATCCCAATGCAGTAAGCCAATCGCTTCTGTGTACCCGCTAATTTTGGATAATAGCCCGCTGAATTTCTCCCACTCTTCCTGGACCAGTTGTTCCATGATTGAACACCCGCTTTCTCTATTTTTACCAGCTCCTCTTGATGATACTTTTTTAAATCCTTATAATCAACCGCACCTGCATGAATATGGCTTAGACGAGATTATTCTCTTGTTGCTCTGAAAACAACATTTTTGATCTGAATGAATATACTTTGCATACCCGCTGTGAGCCTTGCATAATGTGTACTGGAGCCATGGTATGGTCAAATTCAGGGAAAGTAGTCTATAGTATGTCACATGATCAGCAAGCAGAAGGGCTGAATGTATTCGAAGGCTTCGGTATCTTAGATAACCGATCCACTCCTTTTCTAGTGAAGTGTCCAGATAAATCACGGAATATTGACGCCGGTTCATTATAATCCGTATAATCAACTTCAGAGGATTATATCTTTAAATTTTAAATAACCCTCAAACTTCATCCAAAGGAGTGTTAGCTGCCTATGTACATTCAGATTACACCTCTTGCCGAAAGGAAGTTGCTAGCAGATCTGAAGGATCAGCCGGGGATATTCAAGCTTTTCTATGACACTGAGGGCTGCGGTTGCGACGGTATCCATGTGCTGCTGGTCGTGAATCAAGCGGAAGCCGGAGATACTACGATAGAGACGGACAATCTTCCTTTTGTTATCAGCCGCCAGCAGGAAATCTTCTATGAGGACAGTATGCGTCTAGATGCAGACGAGCGTATATCTTCCTTCAAGCTGGACAGCAATTCACAGATTTATGGCATGAATATTCTTGTGCGGGATGTGCGGAGCACCGGTATGCCCCTGGAGACCACCGGAACTCTATGCAGCGTAACCACCAAATAATGTGTTAACATCCTTTTTATCAAGTACATATGTGCGAAAAGGGTGTTTAAGGAGTATATTAGGAATTAACATTCTCGGAGCAGGATGCTCACAAAACTTGGCGTATGCTTTCGAGACAGTTTTTCGGGGCTGAATCGGAGGGTGTATCGCTAAAAAAACTTTTAGGAGGCAGCAGGTCATGAGCCAAATCACTGATATTATGGAGTTTAACAAGAAATTCGTCGAACAAAAAGAATATGAAACCTATCTGACCAGCCGCTTTCCTGACAAAAAGATGCTGATCATCACCTGCATGGACACAAGGCTTGTAGAGCTTCTCCCCAAGGCTATGAATTTCAAGAACGGGGACGTCAAAATCATTAAAAACGCCGGTGCCGTCATATCCCAGCCTTTTGGCAGCGTAATGCGCAGCGTTATGGTAGCCCTGTATGAGCTGGATGCGGATGAAGTAATTGTCGTGGGACACTATGAATGCGGGATGGCTTCACTGAATGCGGACAAAATGATCAACTCCATTAAAGAACGCGGGGTATCAGAGCAGGTGTTATCCACTCTGGAGAACTCGGGAATTAAGCTCACGAAGTGGCTGCGCGGGTTTGACAATGTGGAAGAAGGGGTAATTCAGACTGTGGAGCTGATTAAGCGCCATCCTTTACTCCCCCCAAACGTACCTGTTCACGGCATGATCATCGATCCGGCTACCGGAGCGCTTGAACTGGTGTCTGACGGTTACGTGGAGAACAAGGCAACTCTCTGATAATCTGCTGTTTGCGTGGATCATACGATCCGCGCATTTTTTATGCTGGCCATCTATCTCGTCGTAATCATGATTATGTCCTTCTTCCGGCGCAGAAAGGAACGGCGCAGACTTCAGGAACAGGGTGGACGTTACTAATATGGGGGCAACCATTCTTACGATGGATGAGATTATTAATGCCATCTGTATGCATATGGCTGAACGCAAGAGCGTTCGGGTTCAGGATGTCCAGGTGGAGCTTAGCCGGGAAGAAGACACCGGATACACCGCAGAGGTGTGGATCGAAGGCCGCAGCCCGTTCCTGGTGGAGTCCAATATGATCGAAGCAATCCTCCGTTACACGCACAGTGAGTATGGCATACGTGCCTACCGTGAAGATGTCCGACTGGAACTGGATGATGAGATCACGGCGGTTGTGAATACGTCAACTGTATAGTTCCAAAAAAGAGACAGCACCTTGGCTGTCTCTTTTTTTCTGAAGATACTGCTATTCATAAAAATATTGTGTGATTACCCCTGAGCCACCGGCAACATTTACCTCGGCGTATGCTCCATTGATCAGCGTCATTTGCGGAGGAACATGACCATAATCCAAATCGTAAACAACGGGTAACTGCAGTTCTTCGGCCAATTCTTTATATGCATCCTCTGCCGTGTAATTGTCTATGGGTGTGTTGGTGCCGCCTCTGCCGAACATCACACCGGAACAGTTCTCGAACCAGCCGGCCAGCTTCATCTGCACCAGAGAGCGGCGTAGATCAACTGTGTTCAATTCACAATACTCCAGATACCAAATGACCGGTTCCTGATGAATGAAGGCTTCTTGAAAGTGACGCACATCGCCGTAGGGTGTGCCTATGATATGGCGGATGATATCAATGCAGCCTCCAAGCAGCCGGCCCCTGAGAGACACAGCATCACCTGAGACCGTCTTCCACTGTGTTCTGGTATTTAAATGAAATAGGGACGGCGATGGTTCCGCTCCCTCCACCTCCTGATGGTAGTTCAGCGAAGAGCGCTGGACGACCGATTGTCCACTTGCGGTGGATAACACCGTCTGCCACATCGCTGTAGTCTGGTCTGTAACCTTTCCGCGCAAATCTCCAAAACTTGGTCCATGCGCAGTCGCTATCCCTGTCCGCAAGGTGATCACTAGCAGCAGCAGGCTAATATCAGAGAAGCCCAGGACCCATTTGTGCCGCACCTTCCCAAAGTCAATATGCTCCAGCATCTCGATCAGCAGTTCTCCGCCCCAGGGCGGAATGATCAGGTCAATCCTGTCATCACTCATCATCTGATTGAACTCAGTGCCACGCTCCTTGCCGGATGCGGATTTGGCCTTGTCATGCTTATAGACCGTATCGCCGCAAATAACCTGAAACCCTCTCTCCTTCATGCGGCTGCAGGCTTCCCCGAACAGCTCCACAGATCCTGGGCCAACCCCTGCCGAGGATGCGGTCACACCAATGGTTGCTCTTTTTTCAAGTACAGGGTATGTAATCATCTTGAACCTCCTATAACTTACTTGCTTTATACTTAGTCTATCATTCTCCGGTGTTTTCCGGGCAAAAAAAACATGAACTTAGATTCGGCACGCTGCCGGTCATCACGTTCATGTCTTTGGGAATTTGGAAAGGGTCAGATCAAGGATATGGCCAGCAGCTCGAATAGCACCAGCGGCAGAATCCCATTGTTATTGACGGGTCCAGGGTAAGGGTAGCCCGGGCCTGGATAAGGCTGGTAATAGGGATTGTAGTATGGATTGTAATATCCGCGCTCCATATCTGCGGTCCCCCCCACCATGAGATATAGATGCTTGCAGTCCATTCCGGCAATCATTCCTTCATGCATCTGACCGTCAATCATCTGTACATTGACTTGGTGATTAAGATAAGGCTTACAGGAGTGGTGCAGGGAATCGCGGACCCGGTGCAGATGCTGGACAACGGCCGGATCGGCCTGATAGATCAACGTTGCAGGCTGGCCGGACTGATAGAATGACATAGCTTTATAACCTCCGTAAATGGATTTGCTCCATTCTATGCATCTGCCCAGAGCACGGTGCCTATACTGTGTACCAGGTTTATGGAAGAGCCAGCTTTTCCACCCGAATGTTGACAACAGCCAGCGTCAGGCCAAGCATATTCTCCACAGCCCCGCGGACATTATACTGCAGACTTTTACATACCTCTTGAATCCGGCAGCCATAGTCCACTATGATTTGAAGATGAACGGCAACCTCCTCCTCTGACACTTCCACGGACATTCCTTTAGCCCCGAATTTGCTGCCCAGAAGTTTGGCCAGATTCCCCGTAACGGAACTACCGGACATTCCTGCGATCCCCGGAGTATCCATAACAACATAGCTAATAATAGCCGATATCACCCGATCAGAAATATCAACAAGCCCTTTTTGAACACCTTGATCCATCGTAAGTTCCTCCTCAAAGTATGGTTAGTTTGAGCATCGTCCGAATCGCTTCGTACAAAATTCACTTCGAAAGCATGCGCCTAATATCTACCAAGTACAGATAGGCTTACTCTCCTGAATCCGCAGCCAGCTGCGGCTCTTCCGGCCAGCGCTGCCGGATAAACATCTGGTACAGCTTCACTGTAATAATTTTGAGCATCATATAGACCGGAATAATCAGGAGTATACCGATAATACCGCCAAAATCCCCACCGGCCAATACCAGAATAATCGTAGTAATCGGATGGATATCAAGGCTTTTCCCAAAAATATAGGGTGCTACCAGGTTATCCTGAATCTGCTGGGCAACAAGCACAACCACAATGGACCAGACTGCCGTTGAAGGTGACTCAAACAGTCCGATAATTAAGATGGGAACTGTTGACAGAATTGCTCCTATAAAGGGAATAAAGTTCATCAACACAGCTAGCAGTGTCAGGAGAAGCGCATAAGGCAGGCCTATAATCAAAAACCCAATATACATCAATACGCCAAGGGCCAGATTCACCAGTACTCTGCCTACGATAAATCCGCTGAGCGCCCCGTCAATGTCGGAAACCACCCCAGCGCCTTCTGCCTGAAAGCGTTTCGGGAAAAAGCTCACCACTTTTGCGCCAAACTTACCGCCTTCCTTGAGCATGTAGAACAGAAGAATGGGAAAAGTAAACAGCACCATGGCAAAATTGGATACAAAGGAGAACAACTCCGATACAGAACTCGTCATCAGGGAAAAGCCTTTATTCAGATAATCCATCAGTTGGCCCGCCGGATTCATATCCGCAGGTATCAGCGAAGATAACAGCTTACTCTCCTCCAGCTTCTTCAGTTGTTCGCCCACGGCCGTGAACACGTTTGGCATGTTATTGCCGAGATTCACCAGCTGATTCTTCAGCGATGGCCAAACTCCTACACTGAAGCACATGAACAGCACGGCTATGATCAAATAGACCAGCAAAATAGCTGCCGTACGGTTCAGCTTCCGTGACTCCAGCAGATCAATCAGCGGCCGCAGCAGATAATAGAAGAACACCGCCAGCATTAAAGGCACGATGACCACACGGAATAACGAGAAAACCGGTGTAAAAATAAAATTCACTAGGGTGCCTACATAAATAATTCCCAGCACCAAAAGCACAGCGATACAAATGCGGATAAACAAATTTAATTTGGCCATGACCCTCTCCCGTTCCTGAATTCATCCTGCCGTCCTATTTTGGAATACGGACGGTGAAAACCGTTGGTTCTCCCTCTCTGCTCTCAAGCGTAAGCGAACCGTCCATCTTCTCTACGTTCTTCTTCGCAATGGATAATCCAAGCCCTGTTCCGCCACTTGCCGTCCGGGATTCGTCCCCACGTACAAACGGATCGAAAATCGTTGACCAGAGCTCTTTGGGGATGCCTATTCCGTTATCTGCAATCTCTATACGAACCTCAGTATCCTCCGGGATGACGGTTACCCGCAGGCTGGTCCCTTCAGGATTGTAGGCCAGCGCATTGGAGATCAGATTATTGATAACACTTGCGAACAGCTCCGGATCATAGCGGGCATATACTTCTTCATCTGGAACCTGAAGCTGAAGCTGGAAGTCTTTTTGCTCAATTTCGCCGTAGGTATCAGCAACAATCTCCCGCAGATGATCCCCCAGCTCCAGCCGTTCTGTATGAAGAATGAAATCCGGAGAGTCCAGCTTCAGCAACTCCAGCATATGCTGGATCAGCTTCGTCACCTGCACCGATTTGGTGTAGATATAATTCAAGTACTTCGTCTGGCGTTCAGGGTCAGTCCCCCGGCCTTCCATCAAGGCCTGCGCATAGCCCTGGATACTTGTAATCGGTGTTTTCAGATCATGAGACAAGTCCACCATCAGCCTCTGCTTGCTTTTCTCAGCCTTCCGCTTCTCATCTGTTGTCTTCTCAATCACGTCGGCCATGTAATTGAAGCTCTCGCCGATCCGGAGGAATTCTGTCTCGGCATAAAGCGCAATCCGTGTGCTGTAGTGCCCTTCCATCATCTGCTTCAGACCGAGATTCAGCACCCGCAGCGGCTTCTTGATGCGTCTTGTGACCCAATAGCTGTATACAAAGATCAGCATGAGAATTAATCCGCTGACCATAAACACATAGAAAAACACAGAATGATTCAAATAGGAAACCAGTACAACGTTGTTAATGGATACTTTGATTACACTTCGGGGGATTTTGAGCAGCAGCCAGGCTGCGTGGCTCTCTCCATCTAGTTGGGTAATCGAATAGTAATAAGGCTGATCTGTGCGGTTCTCTAATCCCAGAAAGAGACTATTCTCATCATAGGAGAGGGTCTGATCCTGCTTCTCTCCAATGACACGGATCACCTGTTTACCGGAATCAAGGATCTCCAGCCATCCCCCGCTATGCAGCAGCCGCCTGCTCTGTATACCCTCGCCCAGCTCTTCCCGGTAATCCCCAGCCTCGACGGAAAGATTCGGGTCCGTGAGCTGTTTGTTCAGAATCAGATGGGTGATATCCTTCTGGATGAACAGGTAGACTATCAGTACAATCATCAGCAGCATACAATTGAATAGCAGGAAATCCAGCGTAAGTGACGTCTGCAGCGGACGGTTATCCCTACTTTTCCACGGGTGCTTCAATTTTGTACCCCAATCCCCTGATCGTCTTCAGGTATTCCGGCTTCTTGGAATCACGTTCAATTTTGTCCCGGATATTGCTGATATGCACCATGATGCTGTTATCTTCATAGACGTAAAAGTCTTCCCAGACGGCTTCGTAAATCTTCTTCCGGGTGAAGACCCGGCCCGGCTGCTCCATCAGCAGTTCCAGAATTTTGTACTCTGTAGAGGTCAAGCTAACCGGCTCTCCTGACACCTGTACCTGACAGCTGCTCCGATCGAGCAGCAGGCGTCCGAGCACGATCTGCTCCTTCTTCGCTTCTTGTACCGCCGGGGCGTCGAACTGGTGAACCCGCCGGAGCATCGACCCTACACGGGCGACAATTTCCAGGGGATTGAACGGTTTGGAAATATAGTCATCCGCCCCCAGCTCAAGCCCCAGGATTTTATCATGATACTGGCTTTTGGCTGATAGAAACAGCACTGGAAAATGATTGTTTTCACGGATTCGCTTCAGCAGCTGCAGCCCGTCCATGCCCGGCATCATAATATCGAGAATCGCCAGATCAACGGTATGGCTCTGCATCAGCTTGAGCGCCTCATTTCCGTTCTGTGCTTGCAGAATGTTGTATTCCTTCTCCAAATAGAGCTGCAGCAGCTCTACAATTTCCGATTCATCATCGGCAATCAGAATGGTATACATCGTGAATCCCCCTCTATCTTTTTCCGCAAGGTGCGTTAATTGTAACTATAGCCTGCCATTCTTTATCCTGTCTAAACCAAATCTTAAGAATAGATAAAGTTTACTGAAGCAAGCAGAAACGGTTTGGCCGTCCTTCTAAGGGCGGTAAATATAAGGATAAGTTATAGCGTGAAACATATAAATTCTTAAATTTAAAAAAAGCCGTACACCGGGCGAATCCCAGGTACGGCCTGACTGCTGAGGGGCGGAGCGGTGGTTAAAAAGCCACGCCGATTCCGCCTTCTCCGGCATATGTACCCATCACAGGTCCCATACTGGAGAACAAAATCTCTTTGAAAGGGTGCTTCTCAAGAATACGCTCCTTGATCTCCAGCGCAAGTTTTTCGCAATTGCTATGTACAATGGCGATAACCGCCTTTTCGTAATCATGCTGTTTGTCTTCGAGCTTCGCCAGCAGATGAGTTAGTGCCTTCGGCAGACCCCGTGTCTTCTCAACCACCTCGACAGTCCCCTCGTCGCTGATCTTCAGCAGCAGCTTAATATTCAGCACGGAAGCTACGGCACCGGATAACCGGTTCAGACGCCCGCCTTTGATTACATTCTCCAGGGTGTCCAGGGTAAAGTAGGCTGTCACTTCCTCGGCTTTGTCCAGAACCATAGCCTTAAGCTCTTCTAGGCTTGAGCAGGTCAGTGACCATTTAGCCGTCATGGCGACAAGGAGGGATAAGCCCCCGGAAAAGGTTTTGGAATCTATAATTTCAATCGCATTGGGTTGGCCTTCTTCTTCATACATTTCCTTGGCAATCAATGCGGTCTGATAAGTGCTGCTTATATTGGATGACATACAGACGACCATAATGTCAGTGCCTGCTTCCACTTCTTTGAACTTGTTCAGGAAGACCTGCGGACTGGGACTGGCCGTCTTCGGCAGCTCTTTGGAGTCCCGCATTCTGGCATAAAAAGCCTTCGTATCGGTATCTTCCGGCATGAGATCATGCTCGAAGTGAACGGGCAAATGAACGATATCCACATTATATTTCTCTGCATATTCAAGGGGTAAATCCGAACCGCTGTCGGTAATGATCTTGATGGGCATCAGAGTGCTCTCCTTTCAATTCTATATTATTATAGCCAGCCTGATGGGCAATCAATAGTACATTTTATAACTTGTCAAAAATCTTGTTTTATGCTATCCGATCTTTCTTAACGGTTCGTGATGTGATATGGTGAAAGTATAAGCCTACAGAAATGGAGTGTAATCATGAGCAAGGGAAGAGTATGGAATAAAGGCAAACATAACGGAAGAGGTCTATCGAAGAAAAATATAGCGTCAGAGGAAACAGAGGGACAAATGCAGCCTGTAGAGGCTGAGGAGAGTTTCATTCCGCGCATTGATACGGTCAAGCCAATGAACCGCAGCAACTGGGTAACCCGGCCGTCCCGGACGACTCCTAAGGAGCCGGAGAAGAAGTCATAAACCAGTTAAGGAATTGAATTTCCAGCGAGACACATAAGGATCATTTCTGGCGTGAAGCGTATAATATTGTGGCAAAAAACAGGCAGCAGCGTAATTCCTACGCCACTGCCTGTTTGTCGTATCCTCATGGACATTTATAACTGTTCCCTGAATCTAATGTCAGATCACTAATCACCAGTCTTCTGTACTAGAGATTCACACTCTTCATGCTCTGTTCCGGATAGCGGGTTCCGGCTGCCACTCCTAGTGGCGCAGCATCATCAATGCTCTTCAGATCGTCATCATCTAGGCTGACATCCAGTGAACCGATGTTCTCCTCCAGATATTTCAACCGCTTCGTACCGGGAATCGGAATAATGTCGTCACCCTGTGCAAGCAGCCAGGCCAACGCCAGCTGGGAAGGCTCGCATTCCTTCGCCGCAGCAATCTCCCGGATACGCTTCACCAGATCCAGATTTCTGGCGAAATTCTCCCCTTGAAAACGCGGAGAAAAACGGCGATAGTCGTCTTCCGCCAAATCCTCGAATGTTTGAATTTGACCGGTAAGAAATCCCCGGCCCAGCGGGCTGTACGGAACAAAACCGATGCCAAGCTCACGGCAAACAGGCAGGATCTCATCCTCCACATCGCGGCTCCATAGCGAGTACTCTGTCTGCAGCGCCGTGATCGGATGAACCGCATGGGCACGGCGGATCGTTCCGGGAGCCGCTTCTGACATACCGAGGAAGCGGACTTTTCCCGCCGTTACGAGATCAGCCATCGCGCCTACAGTCTCCTCGATCGGTGTGTAAGGATCTACCCTGTGCTGATAGTACAGATCGATATGATCTACTCCCAGACGCCGAAGGCTGGCATCACAGGCAGACTTCACATATTCAGGACGGCCATTTACACCGAGCATTTTCCCTTCTGCACTCCGCACATTGCCAAATTTGGTGGCGAGCACCACATGATTCCGTTGCCCCTTAATCGCTTGTCCCACTAGCTCTTCGTTCTTCCCGACTCCATACATATCTGCCGTATCCAAAAAAGTCACACCCAGATCAAGTGCCCGGTGGATGGTACGGATGGATTCCGCTTCATCCCGACCGCTGTAAAAGTCGGACATCCCCATGCAGCCCAGTCCCAGCGCCGAAACCTGCAGCTTGCCACTTCCCAGAATTCTGGTCTTCATTTCCAAACCGCCTCCTTTATTCTAATTATCATACCATAGGGGCTTCCAATGCTTAAATTTCAGTTCCTCTAATGATGTAAATATGAACGCAAAAAAAGAACATCACCAAAATGATGTCCTTCATCTGTAAACTTCTGCTATTTCACCCTATCTTCGGCCTTCTTACAGCTCAAGCGACTCCCCATAGGCAAGCGGTGTTCCCTTGATCCCGGCCTTACCCAGCGCCTGAACAAAAGCTCCCACATCCTGCACGATGGGCGGAAAAGTATTGTAGTGAATCGGCAGCACGTGTTTGGCTCCCAGCCATTTGGCGGCGATTAGCGCATGCTCCGGTCCCATGGTGAAATGTCCACCAATCGGCAGAATCGCCAGATCGATGTCATAGAGCTCGCCGAACATTTTCAAATCTCCGAAAAGTCCGGTGTCTCCCGAATGCAGAACGGTGCGTCCTTCCGCCTCAATAATGAAGCCCGCAGGTGTACCTCCATAGATGCGCTGTCCATCCTCTAGTGTAATGCTTGAAGTGTGGAACGCATGGATCATCGTCGCCTTCGCAAAACCAAAATCAACCGTCCCCCCGATGTTCATCCCAATGGTCTGGACGCCCTTCCCTTCCATATAGCCTGCCAGCTCCACATTCGCCACAACCGGCACATTATTCTGCAGTGCAATCGGGGCTGCATCCAGAATATGATCCACATGAGCATGTGTCAGCAGCACCATATCCGTCTGAATATCCTCCGGTTTGGTGACCGCAGCAGGATTGCCTCTGAGAAACGGATCGATAATCAGCGACTTGCCGTTCACCTCAATCTGTATACAGGAATGGCCATGATAAATGATTTTCATAAGTATCTCTCCTCTTCTCGAATGGAAATTCATTGGGTGCAAATCGACTAAACCGTGCAAAACCCTAAAGTTTACGTTACAATGACACCAAATACGCAGAAGTCCGGTCATAACCGGAAATCGTGAATATATCTATTTTTATGTCGTTCGTATGACTTTATGATATATCCATCAATGCCTATTGTCAAGAGAGGTGTGAAGAACGTTGCTGTCCGTTGAAAAAACCATGCTGTTTCTGTTATCCAAAGTGGAGCAGATGGGCGCCCAGCAGTTTGTAGAGATCTACCAACAAAGGGGGTATACCTCCACCTACATCCGCAATGCCTTATCCCGCCTGAAAAAGGAAGGTTATATTACATCCCCGTCGCGCTCCTGGTATCAAGTTACAGCAGCCGGCCTCGCATACATCAAGGCGATTAACAGCAAGCCCGCCCGTTATCAGGAGCAGTGGGATCAGACCTGGGATGTGGTCATGCTCGAAGTCCCTGAATCCGAACGCAAAAAACGCGACCTGTTTCGTTCGTCGCTTTTGCAGCTAGGCTATGGACCTCTGTATAACAGTGTGTACATTTCCCCATGGAATTACCGTAATGAAGTCGTTGCACAGATCCGGAAGCTGGAGCTGGAAGGCAAGGTATCTATCCTGCAGGGCCAATTCCTGGAAGGTTCGATTACACCGTTCAAAGCACAGTCCATCTGGCAGCTCGAAAAGGTCAATGCCTTATATCAGGAAAAATCAGGCTGGCTGCAACAGGAGTTTGCTCCTTTGATGCATCAGGCGCTTGAGGCCGGGCAGCCTTTACAGCTTTTCCTGTTATATCTGCAGATGGGCGAGGAGCTAAGCGGGATGTTCATGACCGACCCATACCTCCCGGATGAACTGCTGCCGGACGATTGGTCAGGCAAACGCGTTCTTCAACAAATGAATGAATATGGGGCTACACTCGCTGGAGCGATTCCCCAGAATTCCTTTTATGCACAATTTATCAGGTGAGCCGTATGAGCTGCGGCAGATGAAGAAGCTGACCTATGGTTGGCTTTTTTGTGGTGCCCCGGAAGAAAGCACAAACCACAAAAAGCAGCCCAAACCGCAGGCTGCCCTTCATATTTCTATCGCTAAACTTCACTATGGCCGGAGACCAGAAGTTCCCTTACCGCTTCCATATTCGTAACCGGAGCACGGCAGGCGAAGTTCCGGCAGACATAAGCCGTGGCTTCCCCGTTCATGGCCGGTTTGTCCGCCAGATGCGGCAGCAGACGGAGAATCCCTTCGGTATCCCCCTCCCAGTTGACAAGGAGTGCAGCATCCGGCAGATACGCCTGCTGGACGTGGGCCAACATGCTGTGGAGTGCAGCATCTTCCCGCTTGCCGGATAGCACCCATTCCCTGCCGCCAGATGCTATTGCCAGATGAGCCTGCAAATACATGGCGTAGCCCGGCGGATAAGCAGATGCTGCCGAAGCCATCACTGCTGCTGTATGCTCAGCAACCATCTTCAGTTCTACATCCTGACTCATTACCGACAGCTTCCACAGCAGCTTCGCAGCCACCGAGTTTCCCGAAGGTATCGCTCCGTCATACCATTCTTTGGAACGGATCGGCAGTTCTTCCCCATCATGCCCCGTAAAAAAGAATCCGCCATTCTCCTTATCAACGAACAGCTCCAGCAGTCCATCCTTCAGGGTCAGCGCCCGCTCCAGATAGACGGATTGACCCGTCGCCTCGTACAGTTCAGTCAGGCCCCAGATCATAAACGTATAATCATCCAGATAAGCGGGAATCGCAGATTCACCGTCCCGGTAGCGGGCCAGCAGCCTGCCGTCCTCCCGCCGCAGCTTGTCCCAGATAAAGTCTGCCGCCGCTATTGCGGCTTGGGCATACTCGGGCTTTTGCAGCGCCTTCGCACCCTTCGCCAGCGCCGTAATTATCAGCCCGTTCCAGGAAGTGAGTACCTTGTCATCCTTTGACGGATGGATACGCTGCTCCCGGTAAGCGAACAGCTTCTCACGCCACTCCTCCATCCTTGTCCGCAGACCCAGCGGATTCATACCCAAGCGCTCCGCCATCACGTCAGGCAAGCCCTCCAGCAGATTCGGAATATTCTCACCTTCAAAATTCCCCTCAGGGGTTATTCCGTACACATGGCAGTAGGAATGCATATCCTCCAGGCCAAGTGCTTCTTCAATCTCCTCTCGGGAGAAGACGTAGAACTTCCCTTCCACCCCTTCGGAATCGGCATCCTCCGCTGAGTAGAAAGCACCCTCCGGCGAAGTCATATCACGCTTAGCATACGCAAAGATCTGCTCAGCGACCTCCGCGTACAGCGGTTTCTTCGTGATCTGGTAAGCCTCCAAGTAAGCAATCGCCAGCAGGGCATTATCGTAGAGCATTTTCTCAAAATGCGGCACCAGCCACTCCCGGTCCGTGGAATAACGCGCGAACCCGAAGCCCACATGGTCGTACATGCCGCCCCGGTACATCGACTCCAGCGTCTTCTCGACCATACGCAGCGCATCCGGCTGGGTGTATGTCTGGCTATAAGCCAGCAGAAACGACAGATTATGCGGCGAAGGGAACTTCGGCGCATTGCCGAACCCGCCATATTCCTCATCGAATTGACGGCGGTACAGCTCATAGGCTTCGTGCAGCAGCTCTTCCCCGGGAATTCCCTCACTACCTTCACTGACACTTAGCGAGTTCTTGCGGTCCAGTGACTGAAGATCCGCGAGCAGATCATCTCCAAGCTTGTCCAGTGCTTCACCATCCTGCTCCCATTTGCGGTGAATCTGCTCCAGCACATCCATCAGCCCAATGCGCCCGAACATCTGCCGCTTCGGAAAATACGTCCCCGCATAAAACGGCTTCTTCTCCGGCGTCAGCAGCACCGTCAGCGGCCACCCCCCGCTCCCCGTCAGCGCCTGACACACCGACATATACAGCGCATCAATATCCGGCCGCTCCTCGCGGTCTACCTTGATGGCGATATAGTGATCGTTAAGAAGCTTCGCTACTTCCTGGTCTTCGAAACTTTCGCGTTCCATTACGTGACACCAATGACAGGTTGACTTAAGCCATACTACGAATACCCAATAGATAAGAAGACAGGCTTGTTGTCGCGTTTGGCGACTTCAAAAGCCTCTTCGGACCAAGGGAACCAGTTCACCGGGTTGTGAGCATGTTGCAGCAGATACGGCGACTTTTCCTTGGCTAATCTATTGGGTACTTTGTGAGTTGTCATGGGGCATCACCTCGTTTCGTGTTGTATTTGGGTAAAGTATTGCTTAGGGTTAGTTTACCCAAAAGGGTGGGGGAAGGCGCAAGGGAAGAAAAAAAGGTAACTCCATATGTATATGGATTACCTTTTATGATTGTTATTCTGACACCCATCTATCGAATAGCATTTGAATATCTATTTTTTCTTTTACGGGTTCTATATCTTTTACTATTTTTTGCAGATCAAGTCGAGTTAGGTACTTTCCAAAATCCTGTTCTAGACCCTCTACAATGCATCCAAACAATAATTGGAGCGAACGATTAGTCATTTTTTTATCTATATATTCACATTGATCGATGAACATAATTATGTCTTCACGTTCTTTTAAATGACGGCATCCAAGTTCACTTGCAATGTATTCATAACTATAATCTTTCAAAGGAATTCTTTTTAAACAAATACTTATCGAATTATATATTTGCCCTATCTCTGAGTTAATTAAAAAGAAGGAATTTGAATTAGAAAGATAGGATTGCATACTTTTGAGGACTTGAATAAGATCACTAACCCCAGATATGTGATCATTATTTAACTCCAAGCTACTTGGATAAAACAAATGCTCCTTTTTTAGCGAATTCTTGTAGTCATCAAACGAAGGCTTCTTTAAGCTCCACTTGTTCCTTTTTACAAATCTATAATTATAATGTGTAATGACATATGGAATAAATTCATCTGCAAGCCATTCAAAAGCAGTTACCGCATCCCAATGTCCATTCCGCTGGATAAGATCCGGGTCATTTTCAAAATGTCCAATATCCCATACAATCCATACTTTACTGTTGCCTTGATTAAAATGGAGAAGGTTATCATCACATCGCTCCGCAACGAGACGCAAATGTAAGCCTATGTATTTTTCAAGTCGTTGCTCTTGAACTTGAACTTGTATAAACATGTTATTCCTATTAAAGACATGCCATTCCGTTTCACCATTCTGATAATCAAATTCGTTACTAAAGCGTAATAAAGTATTCCATAAAGTACGATCGACTTTCATCAAACGATACCCTTTTGTCCAGTATTTTGCTTTTTCAAAAGTTTTTATTCCAAGCATAACCTCAAGTCTTTGTAAGGCATTAATATAATCCAAAACAAAATCATCAATTATTTCGCATAATTGTTGAACCTCATTAATTGAAAGAAAGAAACGATTATTGGGAAATTGAAGACATACCATCTCATTTTGAATTCCAACTATAAACCTTCTCATTCCTAAAGAAATACTCGTATGCAATCCTTGAAATAGTATATTGATAATCTGATTGTGACTAAATGTGATCATGCAATCTCGAATTTTCAAACTTTTGAATGTGATTAAACAAGTGCCATCAATTTGCTTTAGTGTTGGCATAAAAGAATAAATATGGACATTTGGAGTAGCGTTCTTGTATATAAATGCATCTTCACCATACCTTATTACCTGTTTTCCTACTTCAAAATACGAATCTTCTTCAGTTATTAAATCAAACACCTGTTTTGCATATTGTTCACGGTTGCTATTCTCATTTGCATGTGCAAGCAATTCCAATAATGCCTTTTCTTCATCTTTTTTCTTTTTGAATTTATCTATTTCTTTTAGAATATAGGGGATTTTACTTTCTGCTCTCTTTAGATATGACCAAGCAACACCAGGTGGTAATAAATCATCTCTTTTAACTCTAGTATTGAATAAACGATCAGCTGGTACCAAGTTTTCTAAACTATCAACATGAAAAGGTTTTGTGTATCCTAGTTCTCCTAGGTATTGGGCCAACACTTCCGGTTGTTTTTTGTATTTTTCTGGAATGATATGATCCAGTGTATAAAAATTTTTATCTAATGATCGATGATCCAGATAAAAACATTTTTCTCCGTATGCCTTATAAATAGCATATCTTACTGCTGGATCATCTGGATTAGCTTCGTGCATATAATTTACCACCTTATAAACTTAGTAGACCTGTAAATAAGAGATTTATTTAATTGTAATATATTTTCACAAAAAAACGTTCTTGTATTTATGACGTCCGGTGGGTTCAAATGTGTCCGGCTGCTCTTGCTTCCTTCGAAATTCTTCTGCTGAACCGAGGGTGTGTGCCCGATGCGTGAATATAATGTTAACTGAAGTACCCTGGCATCTTCGAATTATCAATCATGATCCTTATTAAAGCTCGTTTTAATCTCTTTGAAAAAAACCATTATTTTTATTATGTCTTCCTTAATTTTTATTTTCTCATCATTAAAGAGCTTGTGAAACCTATCAAATGCTATAACTGTAAGTACAGATTGATAAATATAAGGTTTAAAATCCAGCCATACTTTGTAGTTGATAATATTCTTATTGTCAATTGTTTCAATAGAATTTATTAGTACCAGTAGGAAAGATGCAAAGAACAGCCACAATCTTGGCCTTATGAAATTAACAAAATTAAGATAATGATTTTCGATTGATAGTTTTCTACCTGTTGTTAAATTTAAGAATAATAAAAAGTAATAACCCACCTTGGGTATGTATGCTGTTACAACCAAAGTGAACGTGAGAGAAGCAAATTTCACAACCTCTTGACTCCAATTAAAGAGTGAGAGCATTTTTTTTGTCCCATTATAAATGGCAATTGGTAAGAAACAAAATACATAAAGTAAAAAAACAACCACGAAAACTAACAATGATAGTACAACTAAAATACCAAGTGCTTTCTGTATAAATATTATGATTGGAAAGTGTTCTTTTGTTCTCTTAGGTATCATTGCAGTAATCACATAAATAACTAAAGATATTACTACTATCCACATAAAAAATGCTAAGGTGTTGTTCAATCATTTCTTCCTTTCTTTGTTAATATCTATTTCAGATATTTCAGTTAACGTTCTTGTGCTCACGAACCCGAGAGGCTTAAGGCAGCGCCAACTGCCGGGTGGCTCCACCACTTAGCCTTACAGCGTGTCTGCCTGCAATCACTCCCCCGAATACCCTTGGCAGACCAAGGACCATCAGACCCGAAGCTTGAATACTGTATTAGGTGATGTGCCACACTTCGGAGGATTGCTAAAAAGGAAGTTCCCAATCTTCTATTTTTTTGTTTGAGCTTTGCATTTTTATTTCAATTGATTCAATGAATGAGATCGTGCTTGAAATATTCTTGAAAATGAGCATACTCTCATGATAATTAAGGATCTTATTATCATGTGCAAAGCTTCTATTATTCCTTACATCATTAAATGCATCTAATATAGAGATTGAGTTTTTTAATATCCTTTCAGTCATTTCAGACTCAATATAGCTATTCTTTCTTAAATATTTGACATACTCACCATAGAAGCTATGAAGCGGTTTATTGTTATCGTATGTGATTCCGTGCTTATCACATAAGCTTCTTACATATTTCACTACATAAGTATGCAATCTATCTAAAGCAACCTCAGGTTCATTCTTCTCAATACTATCTCTAATTGTCCTAGCCAATAAACTAAAATCATTATCACCGATATCCGGTTCCATTAAATTTTCAATATGTTCTGAAATTCCATCATTCTTTAGAGCTTCTAAGAACTTCGTGCATTCCTCATATAAAGCATTTTCTTTAGGTTCAATATCAATTTCCAAGAGGCTTTTATTAGTTTTCCAATGTTCTAAAAGTTCTAATGTCAATTTAGCTACTAAGTAATTAGATTCAAGCTTCCAAAAAGCTCTTAGTCTATTTGCTTTCGAATCCCCAAATATTGAATAACGCTCTTCGTAAATATCCTTATCTACAATCTCTAAAATGAATTGAGCAAAGGTCCTATTTGAAAAACCTAAAACATACCCACTACCCATTTCGAATAGTTTTTCTATTTTGGTTTTTTGAATTTTCGAAAGATCCGACATGAAATGAACTCCTTATTCTTGTTAATGTTTTGTGGCATTTCACCTAACGTTGGTGTATTCACGAACCCTTACTGGCTTAAAGGGACGTCAGCCCCGGGTCCGACGGACTTAGCCAGTGCAGGGTTGTCCGGCTGCTCCCACTTCCTCGAAATCCAACTGCCGGACCGAGGGCCGTATGGCCCAATCCGTGAATATGGTGTTATCCGATGCCACCTCTTCTTGGAAAACTCAGACTAGGATGTATAGAATCTATAATCTTGTATTTTTTCATCAAATTCAAAAAATCCTGTTGAAGGATAATCATTACCTACTATTGTAAAGAATCCAACTATTTCATTTAGGTCGATATAATACAATTTTTCATTTCGCATTCTATCGGAACAAAAGAAAAATCCATCAATTACTTCTGTAGTTTCATCAGTTGAGATAAGAAATATATAGCTGTGTATTATTTGATTATATAATTTATCTGCTCCCATTTTTTCCTCTATTGGACTTTCAAATTCAAATAATTCATCAATTCGATGCCAGTTTAATCTTGTTACATTTTTAATGTTCTTATGCGTTCTCACATTCAATTGATATCCTTTTGTTGCCGATGATAGTTTTCCAGCTTCTTCGAGTTTTCGAATAATATAAAAAGAAATCATGATATCCTTTTCAAAAGACACAGCTAGTTCTTCAGAAAAGGGCGTTTTGGGGTATACGTTTTTTATCTTTTCAGTAAGTTCTAATAGATCATCTTTCCAGTATGATGACTCCCATATCATATTATTCGTCTCCTTTGTTTAGGTGGTTTCGGATAATGTAATATTCACGAACTTCGTCAATCTACAGAATACAATTAATAAACGAACAAACCGAAACTCATTTGGACCTATAGACTATGTTCTTATTATACTATGAAATGGAAAAATACTAATAATAAAACAAAAAACCTTCGCCAATTCCAATGGCGAAGGCATCTTAAAATTGATTCACACGAACATCTCACCAATGACAAGTACGTGTGAATCAACAACTAGCTATACCCAATAGATAAGAAGACAGGCTTGTTGTCGCGCTTGGCGACTTCAAAAGCCTCTTCCGACCAAGGGAACCAGTTAACTCTGCCTTGTATCCAAAAATTGTATATAATGAAATTTTCTCATCTGTCGTATCTCCTTCAACAACTATATAAGTTGAACTAGAATTATTCAGTAAGTCGGTCGTTTTCCAAACGAAGGGAAAGACGATCAATAATTGTCTGAGTATCGAGAGCAATGTTTTGCATAAACGCAGCCACTTTTTTGCGGATTTCTGAGACGGTATGGAAAAACACGTTGTTAATGACATCTGATTTCAGCCATTTCCAAAGTCCCTCAACCAAGTTTAGTTGCGGACTATAGGGAGGTAAGAAAACCAATTCAAGACGTGCTTTGTAATCTTCCAAAAAGGGTTGAAGTAATTTCGCATGATGAATACGAGCAT
>NZ_LVWI01000072.1 GCF_001909055.1 Paenibacillus helianthi | reverse complement strand
CACGCGAACCATACCGTGCGGAGGAACTCAACTGTTCCGTGACCTAAGCCTTTGCCAAGTAATTCTCTGCGCCTGTGGTTGCTCTCATTCTCGAGATTGCTTCTTAACCATTCCCCGTACTGCTGCCCAAATCGCGACATACCGATCTCCTTCTTAATTCATAAACCCAAATTTAAGGTATCCCACAAAAAAACCGCCCCAAAACAATACCTCCTGAAGTATTATTCAGGCATGCATTGTATGAGAGCGGCGTGTGCTTCACAACCTACGTCTTGTAACGCGAACATTTTTAATGAATTCAATTTAAAATAAAAAGAATCGCTATTTGCTGCCGGCTTCCCATCTCAGATTCCAGTTATAATACTGATCCAATTCCTGGTGCCCGGCGAAATATTCTACGAGTCTCTCCACGCTGAAGGTCTCATCCTTCTGATTACGGATCATGGCGATGGCACACATCCCCTTATGATTGTTATGCTCATCCAGCTGGACCTCGATTTCTGGTCCGCCTTGCTGCTTGATGGTTACAATGGCGTCAGCCTCAGACCAGTTCGTGATGCCTTCATAGATAAAAGCAAAGATCACAATTCTGCTGATTTCGGAAAGATAATGGCCATTGATCCGCAGATTCTCGCCCGTGGCTATGGATCCGGTGCGGTCATCCCCGTCCAGGGAGATGTAAGGCGGCCTGTTCAAGCTTCCGAAGGATTCACCGAGTGCTTGGACAGAGCCCTTAATGCCATTTTTTAATTCAAACAGACAACCAAGGTCAAGGTCGATTCCTTTACTTCCGAACCATCCTGATGATTTTTTTTGATACCAGTTGAGATTGATCAGGATCTCGCCCAGGGATTCAGTCCCTTTCTGGAGATTGATCACCTCCCCGCGTGTCTTAAGCAGGATGGTATTGAGATTTAAAGGAGCGGCTGAAGGTGAAGCTGGTGAAGAGGGGGGCAAATGGCCCGCCGTCTTAGGCCGTGACCGCAGCTCTGGGAGAGAGAGGGGGGACTGCTGCGATTGAATTACTGGGCTGGCGGGTTGAACTGACGGGAGGATGTTGTTGACCTGTATCCCATAACTTTTACATAAGGCAGCTAAGCCTCCTGCATATCCGGAACCCACAGCGCTGAACTTCCATTCATTATGATATCTATAGATTTCTCCTACGACAATAGCGGTCTCTACCGAAAAGGTTTTACCAAGCCTGTAGCGCAAAAGTTCCGTTCCATCAGCAGCGTTGACGATCCGTAAATACACATCGCCCAATAGCGAGAAGTTTTGCAGCCGTTTCTCACCTTCATATATCGTTAGTGCAAATGCAATCCGTTCGTAGTCTGTAGGGATTTGACTGAGCTCGACAGCGATCTGTGTGTTATCGGCTAACCCCGAGCAGACTCTTTGATCGGACGGCAATATAGCTACGGATTGGTTCGGAGTAGAAGGATTACCATAATAAATAAGGTCCTCATCTTTAGAGACAGTCTGGGACGGCGTAAGCAAAAACACAGAAAAATCAACCTCAACCTCAGATCTTGTATTGTGCCAGCCCATTCCTACTATAATACGGGTAAGGAGTGGATCGTCTTTTGTTAAGTTGCATTTTTGTCCCTTTATTAGCTCAAATGTCATTAGAACCAGCCTTTCAAAAGATTAGTAGAACCTGGACAAAACCTGGAGAGGCTATTATCTGCCGCGTCTTCCGGCGTCAAGATTCGGACCATTCAGACTGGATAACATATCCAAGGACTGTTCGTAAATACGGACAATATCCTGTACCTTTTGGAATTCAGGATCCGAGGGACCCAAATTGTCCATGAACATCCGCTGCAGGATTTCTCTGTAAAAGGAGATGCGACTTCCGATAAGGCTACATTCGTAATCAATGACCTCTTCAACCGAGTGCTGCTGAACAAATTCCATCAGGTCATCAGCCGGGTTAGCGTTATCGTTATCGTAAGGCTCCCGCTCATTGCGTGCGGCAATCGGAGTGTTCACATTATCAAGGTTAACCGTGGAACGTATATCAGTGAAGAGAATACCTTCTTTCGCCAGCATGACCTGAAAAGGCTTGTGCTTGAACAACTCTTGTGCGACAAGAGCACACATCGCCTGATTCCTCAGGAGGATACCGTCAAAGGGGTGAAGAACCCATCCTCTGTCATCCCGATACAGGCTGAACGTGAAGTATTCGCCTCCATACTCATATTTCAGATTGATATTCGTCTCTGAAGTAAGCTCATATTGAAATGCATCCATTCAAAATTCCGCCTCCTGCTTCTTCTATGTGATTATATTAGCATAGCAGAATATGGGGAATCTTGGGAGAGAGGATTAGTAATTTAGTAATGACAAACACTATTCTCACTTTACAAAATATACATAATCTATGCGTTCACCCGCAATATTTGCAACATTATGATTCTCTCTTTTTTGATCTTTTACGAATCCGACACGCTCATACATTCGTTGAGCTGGGATTAGGTCATCATTCGTGAATAAAATAATTTTTCTCACATCATGTTGGAGAATTCTATTGACCGCTTCTTGAAGCTGCATGTTACCATAACCTTTGCCTTTATGTTTTGACGTAATGCAATTATGGCCAATTTCCGCATACTCAGGCATATTTCTCGGGTCCCATGAAACAAATCCGATAGCTTCATCATTTAGTGTTGTGATAAGCCCATATTTATCAGCAATTTCTAAATGGTCAAAGAAAAAGTTATCAAAATCCTGCCAATCAGAAGAATAGCGTTGTTCATATCTGCGATCCAATGAGTACGCATCTGTCAATAATTCAAAGAGTATTCCCCGGCTAAAGTCGCTCACTTTTTTAAATTCAACACTCATGGTCTAATAACCCCCTGCATTCTCATAAATATTCATAACCACCTGCTGGATCGGGAGCTCCTTGACCGAAATGTCGGAGAACCGGTGCTTCCGGGAGATATCTTCTAGGAAATCGCTGATTGAGATATAGGCCGTATCCACTTCAAGCGTAATTTGAAAATCGGAAGGCCTATCGATTACCTTGGTATAGGCATTGTCGAAGACGGTGCCCTGTACGGACTCCGAAAAAGTAAAACTGACCCGTTTCTTCTCACCCAGGAAAAGCTTCAACCGCTGAAGCGAATCATCAAAAACCTTCTCTCCGTGGTTAATGACTATGACCCGGTGCGCGAGCTCCTCCACATCCTCAAGATCATGAGTGGTCAGGATACATGTCATATTCTGCTTCTTGTTCATCTGGTGAACGAATTCGCGGATTTTGACCTTGGCAATCACATCCAGCCCGATGGTAGGCTCATCGAGGAACAAAATATCCGGCTGGTGCAGCATAGCCATGACGAATTCGCATTTCATGCGTTCGCCAAGAGACAGCACTCGAGTGGGCTTTTCGATCACATGGGCAATATCCAGCAGCTCCGTTAGCTCTTCCAGACGGCTTTTAAAATCCGGAGTGGCGATCCCGTAGATTGCTCTGTTCATGTTAAAGCTGTCGATAGGGGGAATATCCCAGATAAGCTGGGATTTCTGACCGAATACGGCTCCAATTTTGCCGACATAGCGCTTTCTGTCCCGGGCAGGCGAATAACCAAGCACCTGAATTTCCCCGCTTGTAGGATACAGTGCTCCGCAGAGCATTTTGATTGCCGTTGATTTCCCTGCCCCGTTGGGTCCCAGAATGCCGCAAATTTCTCCCTGCTCAATAGCAAAGCTGATATCGTTGACCGCGTGGACCATGACTTCTTCGCGCTGGAAGAAGCTCTTGAAGGTCTGTCCCATACCTGCGCCACGCTTGTAGGTTTTATAAGTTTTGGTTAAATGCTTCACATCAATAACCGGCATCATCCGCCTACCCCCTCGTACAATCTGATCATATGCCGATAAATCCATACTCCCGCCGCCAGGAATAAGAAGCACGGCAGAATAGCCGCGAAATCGCTGGCCTGCGCCCGTCCAAGAAGAGCAGAGGCAGGGAAGAAGCCTATCATCCCCACCGGAATGATCATCGAGGCTACCGCCTGCACAGCCTTCGGGAAAATGGGCAATGGATATTTTCCAATGTGCAGCACACTGTCGGCAAGCTCGGAGATTCTCGAATTGCCTACCCATTTGAAGGACATAGCGGCCATCATTAGGGATAATCCTGCCAGGACAGCTGTCCCTGCGATGAATAATCCGGCGAACTGCAGCCAGTACAAGGCCGAAATAGCGCCTGCATGCGCAGCAGAGAATATAAATAGAGATATCCCGCCCAGTAACAAGCCGATACTGTCGGTAGAAAATGTAGTCGCAACAATATAAAACAGCGGATTTAGCGGCTTAAGAAGAATAACCTCGAAGCTTCCCTCACGGACATGCGACATGGTAGTCCATAGAACGCCGCCAAAAATAACACTTGAAAGCCCGCTGGACATGGTGAATACAGATTGGATTAGCAACACCTCATACAAGCTCCAGCCGGGAAAGCTGGTTCCCGCCCGGTAAATAAGCAGGGTCACCAGCGGAAACAGTATGTTGCCGACTAGTGTGATCAGGCTGCTGACGATAAAATTCATGCGATAGGCCACAGCGGATTGCGCAGCTGAATACATACACTGCTTGTAAACATCCAGATAGCGTTTCATGGTAAGAACTGTCCTTTCATGGGGTCATTCACGCACCGACAGCGGTAAACTGCTTCATAGCCTGGCGGCGAACGAGCTCGTTCAATCCGAACGTAATAAGCACTGCTATGGCCTGAATACCTACAGCTTGCTGTATGGATAGCTCAAGGCCTCCAAGAGAATAATGGCCGGTGAACACCATTGCCGGCAGGTAAGCCATGTACTGAAACGGCAGGAAGAACTGGATCACCTGCAGCGAGTGCGGAAAGAAATCAAGCGGAATAAGCGCACCCGAAAAAATACCCGACACCAGCATAAACGCACTTCGTATTCCGCTCGACTGGACAAGCCAAAATGAAGTCAGGCCAATCATGTAGTTCACATAAAAATTCATTAGAAAGGCAAGCAGCACCGACAGAAAAGTCCATGGAAGGCTTGCCGGACGCATATCTACTCCAAAAATAAAAATAAAGATCAGAAGGCACGGCAAAAATTCAAACAGGAAGCCTAAAGACCGATGGCCGAGTTTCTGAAATAATGCGAACGAACGGTGATGAATCGGGCGCAAATGAAAGGTGAGAAATTTACCGGTACGCACAAGCATAGATAAGTTCCAGTCGGCAAAATCCATGATCAGGTAACCGATAAGCGCAGTAGCCCCAAAGTAGCGGATCATCTCGGGGAGTGCCATGCCGCCGAGCGAAGAATGACCTCCATATACCGCCGTCCAGATGAAATATTGCACCATAAAATATACAGGGCCGACGATAACGGACACCATAGAATGAGTGCGGTAAGCACTCCACTCTTTGTAGGTCACGCCCGCTACCGTCCGGCAAATCAGCCAATTGTGCTTCAAGCTGTTCATTAGATCAGTCCTGACCAAATGATATTGGTTACATTGAACAAGCCTTCCGCGTACCAATTATCACCGACAAAAGGCACAAACCATACGGCAGCGAGCTGTTCTGTAGGGTCAATGACCATGCAGCAGGCTCCCGCACCTTCATGGAAATAGCTGGTCTCTGAGTAGAGGAAGGCAGGGCCTCTTCTCATATCGAGACCAATGCCGTAGCTCCGGTCTTTGACATCGTTACCCCAGCAGTAATCGGGAACCCCGTGCAGGGTGCGGGTTGTGATTTTTTCGACTGCTTTGCGGCCGACAATACGGGTATCGCCCAGGGTTCCCATGCCCAGGAGCATGTTGGCGAACCGGATGAGGTCAGCGGGTGTAGAGGCCAGGCCTCCCCCGGTTTTGGAAACCGTATCCCACAGCTGTTCCATTTGCGAGTCTTCAGGCTGATTACCGTTGATTCGATCGTTCAGCCGCTTTTCATGTCTTTCATTTCTTATAATAGCGCGTTTGGCCAATTCGGGCGTCAGTTCCCAAACCGTGTCCTTCATACCCAGAGGCTTCAGGATTTGCTCTTCTATGTACTGCTCAGCGGTTACACCGGTCACTTTTTTAATAATTTCTCCGAGCAGGCAGAAGCCGAAGGAGCAATATTGCCATTCTTCGCCTAATTTTTTATTGACCCCGCAGCTCAGCGCGGCTGTGATCCAGTCGGGATCACCGTCCTCAGGGGTATATTTTTCGAAATACTCTTCAATGAGCTGCCAATAAGACTTATGATAGGGGATGCTCCCTGCACAGTCGGGAAACAGGCCCGAGGTATGGGTCAGAAGGCTATAGATATCGATTTTATCAAACGGGGCCACATTCAACGGTTCAAGTATGGCGCCAACCGGGATGTCAAACCGAAGAATACCGTCCTCCACAAGCTTGGCGATAGCAACTGAGGTAATGGCTTTAGTAATGGACGCGATATTATGAACGGTTGTTGGTAAAAGCGGATCCACCCTATCTTCCCGGAAAGAGAGCGGTCCCATAGCCCCGTGCATAAATGTCTTTCCATACCTGGAGACGCAGTAAGATGCGGCCTGGATCTTTTTTTGATCGATCAGGGTCTGGAAATGGGCATTCAAAACCTCAATTCTTGAAGTGTCGTAACCTGCCTCTGCCGGTGAGCAGTCGGTAACCCCTGGTGTAAATAGCATATGATATATGCCTCCTTATCTATTTTTACGTATGCGAAGTGGACCGCTCTAACTAAAGCGCTCTCAAAATAACTACGTTAAGTATATTTCCAAGGAATGGATGTTACAACAGAGAGTTTGTTTTATAACCAAACTTGCCCGGGGGATTATTCATCCTATAGGTGATAACGTATAGGAATTCATGATTTTATCGGGGAGATTTACTTCGTTGAAATGCTTTTTGAAATGGAAGGAAAAGGTTATATTAGATCTATGAGAGAATGCAGCCAAAGAGAGGGTGGAGCGGCTACATGGATTAATGTCCATAGCTCCTGTCAGGTAAACGCCATGCTGTTACGCACTTATATTCCACAAGCTCCTTTGTCAGGTTTTGTGGATTTTTTTTGGTATTTCGAAGGCTATACCTCACCGTATTCGCAGGAACTTACGCTGCCGGATGGTTCGATTGAACTTGTGTTCAACTTGAGTGGGGGGAAGATTAACCTATTAGACCGGGAAAATAAAGGCCTGGTGAGGGCATATGGCAGCTCTGTTATTTGTGGGCCGCATTCGAAGTCTTTCATCATTGATACTTCTGTGAAGTCTACAGTTTTGGGAGTACACTTCAAACCAGGCGGTGTTTATCCATTTCTTAAAATGCCAGTGGATGAAGTACATAATATTCATGTATCCCTGGATGCATTGTGGGGAGTACAAGCCCATGTTATGCATGAGAAGTTACTGTTAACCAAAACGGTGGATGATAAGTTCCAGCAGTTGGAGAAAAGCCTTATTAAGCTGGCTTCACAACCTCTGATACAGCATCCGGCAGTTCACTTTGCGCTTAACGAATTTCTGAGCTTGCCTTTAAAAAGACCCCTCTCGGATGTGATTGGACAAATTGGTATAAGCCATAGGAGATTTATTCAGATTTTTAAAGAAGAAGTGGGGTTGACTCCTAAGCTCTTCTGTCGTCTTCGCCGCTTTCAGGAAGTATTAAACCAAATAGACCAGGCTAAGAACGTCAATTGGCTAGATGTCGCTATGGCTTGCGGATATTATGATCAGATGCATTTTATTAAAGATTTTCAAGCGTTCTCCAGCCTCAATCCAACAGATTATTTCTCAAGACAAGACAGGCATCATAATCATGTTGGGATACTTATCTAATAGGGGAAGGTCGGTCAATCATTAAATAAAGGTTCAATTTTTTACTATACGCATATGGGGAGGTCCGTTAGGATATTCATTGAGATGGATTAGTTACATATTTAGAGAAAAGGAAGGTGTCAATAATGAATACAGCAACTCCATTCCTATGGATTAAGAATACTGCTGAGGCGATTGGATTCTATAAGGAAGCTTTTGGTGCAGTGGAGCATTATCGCTTGACGGAGCCGGGAGGTAAAGTGGCTCATGCTGAAATTACAATCGGCGGTGCTAAAATATCCCTTGCAGGGGAATATCCTGAATATGGCATTCTCGGTCCGGAAACTATGGGGAACACAACGGTGGGTATCCAACTGCAGGTCGACGATGCGGATACGGTGTTTCAACAGGCGGTTGCGGCTGGAGCGATTATTGTTAATCCGATGACAGATCAATTCTATGGTGATCGAGCGGGAAGTGTAAAGGATCCGTTCGGACATTATTGGATGATCTACACTACTATTGAAGTCGTAAACCCGGAAGAAATGCAGAAACGGTTCGAAGCCTTATTTGAGAGTTAACACTATGAGTAGTGCTAAATCGCTTGAAAAAAACCGATAGCAAGGCGTAGTGTTTTTATATCGCTTACTTGGAAAAAGACCGCACTTCATGGTGAAGGCAGTCTTTTTCTTTTTGAGTGTAATGGAAATCATTAAGTAAAAGGCCGCCACTGCTCTAGATGTGCTCCGCTAGCTGTACCTCGAAGCCGTCCGGATCAAGAACATACAAGAACCTTAGGTAAGGGTTAGGCATGATCGGCCCGCGTGCTAACGGGATGCCCTGGCTCGTCAAATGATCGATTGCCTCATCCAGCGACGCCACCTCGAAACCAACAGAGACCCCGCACTCGGGCTTCAGAACTGTCTCATCTCCCTGAATCAGCTCGATCTTCGGCTGTCCCCCTCCTGTACCTAACATGACAATTTGTCTTCCTCTGCTCTCAAACCTGCGTTCAACCGGAAGCCCCAGAATCCTGTGATAGAAATCAAGGGAAGCTTCCAGATCGTGTACCCTAAGCGTAATCCAATTCAGGCTCAATTTCATAGATTTATATTTCCCCTTCATTTCAACCAGATTCGTATAAGGATGTTGATCTCTTGAACATAGGTTCAATCATAAGTTGATTTGGCCGGTTTGTAAAATTGTATGTTGACGGTAAGAATACTGGAGTTTATTTTTATATCCAAGACCCGGGTCAAATACAATCCGTCAACGATATAGATTGCTTGAAGCAAAGGAGCTATAAGAAATGATTGATTTTGAGTGGTACAGGAGCTTTTGCATGATTTATAAGTACAACTCTGTGTCCGAAGCAGCAAAAGTGCGGATGATGACGCAACCGGCAATGAGCCAGCACTTGGCCTCCTTGGAAGCTGAGGTGGGTGAAGTGTTGTTCAATAGAACTTCGAGGAAAATAGTTCCAACGGAACGGGGGAAGCAGTTATATTCACAGCTGGCTCCGCTTATTGAATCGCTCGAGGAGACCACGATGAATTTTAAAATGGCTTCCTTACCTACGCTCACCTTTATTAAATTAGGGACGGCACATGAATTTTATACTGAAAAAGTACTTCCTCAGCTGCATAAATCCAATAGTTCGGTCATTTCAAATTTGGGAACCGCTGATCAACTGCTGGAGCTGCTGAAGGAAGATAAATTAGACCTCATTGTAACTTCGCAAAAAGTTCCTACCCCAGGTATTGAGTATCAATCTTTTATGGATGAAGAATTTGTTATTGTTGCCCCTATGCATTACAAGATACCGGATATAGATAGTCTGGAGCATAGTGAAGGTTGGCTCTCATCGCAAAACTGGATTAGCTATGGGCTTGATTTACCTATAATCAGAAGGATTTGGAGAGAGCACTTTAAGAAACGCCCTGTAATCAGGCCGATCCATATCATTCCTAATCTGCATATGATTCTAAAGGCTGTCGAGAATGGAATGGGTCTTAGTGTGCTTCCAACCTATCTGTTAAGAAATCTGGATGAAGAGAAAATAAAAGTTCTTTTTCCGGAATTAAGAGTGAACAATGAGTTGTTTTTCGCCTATAAACTAAAGGATAAACAACTGCCACAGATTCATGAGATGATGACAATCATACGTGAAAGTGAGTAGAGAGCACGGCTAGTATTTATTCGATCTATAAATATATTTATGTATAATCTACTATTTCATAATTTGTTTTATACTATTAACGGAATTAGAATGAAGGAGGCAGAAAAATAGTGTATTGGAGGCAATTATAATGGCAAAAAAAGTGTTGATCGTCGTAACTAATCATACGGAAATTCATGCAGGCAAACCGACTGGTATTTGGTTGTCCGAATTTGCCGAAGCCTATATGGGATTTACTAACCAAGGGTATGAGATTTTAGTGGCAAGCCCGCTTGGAGGAAAAGCACCAGTCGATCCTGGCAGTGTGGATGAGAATACACCCAAGGAAATTTTGGATGCTGAGAAATATCTGGAGAACACAACAAAGCTTGATGAAGTATCCGCCGAGGGCTTTAATGCTATTTTCTTACCGGGTGGTCACGGAACGATGTACGATCTGCCTGATAATCAGGCCCTTCAGAAATTGCTGCGTGATTTCTATGAAGCAGACAAGATTGTAGCTGCCGTATGTCACGGGCCAGCAGGGCTGGTTGGAGCTACTTTGTCTTCTGGTCAACCACTTGTGGCCGGTAAACGTGTAAATGCTTTTACAGATCGTGAAGAGGCGGATACGACGCTCGATAAACATCTGCCGTTCCTGCTCGAAAGCAAGCTGCGTGATCTAGGTGCTATCTATGTGGCTGCGCCGAATTGGACTTCTCATTACGAGGTGGATGGCAACCTGATTACGGGTCAAAATCCGCAGTCAACCGTAGCGGTCACCCAAGCAGTTATCGCTAAGCTGGGCTAATTCAGACCACAAGGTTTACAACGGCGTCAAGCTTAAAAACGACCCCTGAGCTGAAAAAAGCTCAGGGGTCGTCCTATTTCTCCCTTAAGTAATAGATGCTTCGTAGATGGCCTGGGTGGATTGTGCGAGCATGGTGCTAAACTCTTCGTCGGTTTGCTGATCGCTGAGCCCTTGTGATAATGCCCGGGAGAAGCTGGCAATCAGTCCATGGTTACGGGCCAGCTTGTCATTGGCCTCCGATTGAGTATAGCCGCCTGACAAAGCAACGACCCGTACCACATGCGGATCTTCAATGAAATCTCTGTAGAAATTGTCCTCTGTCGGTATGGAAAGTTTAAGCATAACCTTCACGTCTTTATCCAGAGCGGCTAGTTGGGTAGAGATCGCTTGTTTTAAAAGCTTCTCCGCTTGTTGCTTATCCTTACTATGGATATCCACTTCCGGTTCGATAATCGGCACCAGGCCAACACTGGCGATTTGGCGGGCGACGGCAAACTGCTGCTCTACAACTTTTTGTATGCCAGCCGGGTTTGCTTCCTTAATCAGTGAGCGCATCTTGGTTCCAAAGATATGTTTCTGGACAGCGCGCTTCAGAAGGTCATCCAGACCGGGAATGAGTTTCATGAGCTGAACCCCGTCTTCAGGCTCAGCCAGGCCCTGGTCGATTTTCAAAAAAGGCACAATGCCTTTCTGATCCCAAAGATAATCGGCAGTGGCTTGCCCGTCAATGAAACGATCCATCGTATTCTCAAAAAGAATAGCTCCCAAAATGTACTTGGAATCAAATGCAGGGCTCTTGATAATACGTGTTCTCATCTCGTGCACCAATGCAAACATCTCTTCTTCATTGGAATAGCGGTCTTCCTGAATGCCATATTGCAGCAGAGCTTTTGGAGTACTTCCTCCGCTTTGATCCAAAGCCGCAATAAAACCCTTTCCTGTGTGAATCCGGTCCAATTGTTTCGTATTCATGAATGTGTCCCCTTTCCTTCGTAAAGTGAATGGCAGTGGTGTGCAATCATGTATAGTTTAGTTAGAATAAACGAACAATGCAAACTAGAGAATGAGGTATGAATGCCAATATGATATGGGAGTTGAATTCAATTGAGTATTGATTTGATCTGCACGATAGGCCCGGCAAGTTCCTCCCCCGCTGTTCTCAAGGAATTACTCCTGAGCGGTATGACCATCGCACGGCTGAATATGTCACACGGGAGCTATGAAGAGCATGGGCGGGTTATTGAAGTATTGAGGGCCGCCGCCGCCGAATCGGGCCAGTCCGTGCGGATTATGGGTGACCTGCAGGGGCCAAAAATCCGTCTGAAGAGCGTGAAGGGGGAGTCCGTTCGATTGGAGGAGGGCCACACGTTTATCCTTGATCAGTCAGATGAACCGGGAGGGCAAGCGCGGGCAGCGCTCGATTATCCTGTCGTGATGGAAGATATTGTACAAGGTGCTTCCATCTTGATCAATGACGGTGAAGTGAAGCTTGAGGTGACGGATAAGCATCCGGGAAGGGTTACTACAAAGGTTATCGTTGGTGGAATGATCGGCAGCCATAAAGGCGTCAACCTTCCGGGAACGAAAATCCGCTTGCCGGCCATAACTGTAAAAGACAAACAGGATCTTGAGTTCCTGCTGGAGCATCATGTGGATTGGATCGCTTGTTCTTTTATCCGGGAAGCGTCGCATCTGGAGGAAATTCGGGCGTATGTTGCTGGACTGGGGAAATATAGCCAGCCGGGCCTTGTTTCCAAAATCGAAACCATTCATGCCGTGCAGAATTTCCCATCCATCATGGAGGCGTCTGACGGTATCATGATTGCACGCGGAGATCTTGGCGTTGAGCTGCCTTTTGAGCGAATCCCCTTCATTCAGAAAGCCATTCTTCGCGAGTGCAAGCAATCAAAGACCTATGTAATCACTGCTACCCAAATGCTGCAATCCATGGTCGAACATCCGGTTCCAACACGTGCAGAGGTAACCGATGTCTCTCAGGCAGTAATCGACGGGACTGATGCTGTGATGCTGTCAGCAGAAAGCTCTGTGGGCGATTATCCGGTGCAGAGCACAAGAGTCCTGAATACGGTCGCCAAATTTGCAGAGAACATGCGGGAGCAAGGGGAGAACGGTTATGAGCTGGGGGTGCTATGCACAGAGTCCCCGTTTGAGAATCTTTATAAGAAAACCGCAGTGAATAACCGGACGGACTAAATAGATGACCCGAGTTAATATATAATCACCCAACTCGTATTCCAAAGTGACAACAATGTCACGATCCCGCTCATGCTTATCATCTGAATCGCACGACAGTATGGGTTCCGGGCCATACAATTAGTGTGTTGGAACGGCTTGTTCGTTCTGATTGGGTTAACCCCAAATTTTAGAGAAGCAAGGAGAGGATTAGGTTTGAACCAGAATAGGAAACGAATACGCCGTATGTGCAGCTGCCTAACCGCTGTGCTGATGCTGAGTTTTGCCGGGGAAGCAGGGGCTGCGACGCAGCAATCTCAACCTGACTCGCCGGCCTCCGTCCAGCAGAATGCGTTATCCGGCAGGAATTCCAAAGGGGATTATACCGGCGGACCTCAGGATGCGAAGGAATTGAAGGCATTTCTCGACGCTTTTTTTGCCCGGGATGCAGTTAAGGGAAAAGCCGAGAATGCTGCGGTATCCGTTGTTCAGGGCAGTAATGTGCTTTTGTCCAAAAACTACGGGATTTCAGCTCCAGCCTTGAAGCCGGAGGAAGCGGGGATGAAGGATACATTTCGGATCGGCTCCGTCTCCAAAGTATTCACGGCTGCGGCCATTATGCAGCTTGTCGATCAGGGGAAACTCTCCCTTCAGGACAATATTGAAAAATACCTGGACGGCTACAAGGTGACGAATCCATTCGATACCCCTGTAACGATAGAGAATCTGTTAACGCATACCACAGGATTTGAAGTACGTGAACCTTCGGATGCCAGCTATTTGACCAACCCCTCCCAGCAGCCGGTATCCTTAAAAGAAAGCATCTTCGACGTATTTCCCCCAGTGATCCGCAAACCGGGAACGGCCTATATGTATGATAATTTCGCTTCGCGGCTGCAAGGTTATATTGTCCAGCAGGTAAGCGGAGAACCTTTCGGGAGCTATATGCAAAAGCATCTGTTTGGCCCGCTCGGCATGAACTCAAGCAGCTTTGGCATGACTAAGGATTTGACCCGGAGGCTTGTCCCTTCTTACGACGAATCGGGCAGTCCTATCCCGGTGTATGGTTTTTCCAGTGAATGGCCGGAGGGCAGCATCTTTCAGGATTACAATTTACTGGATACCTTCACTGTCAAAGAGAATATCCTGCTGCCCGTCTCACTCGGACGGATGAAGAAGACAGCGGTGGAGGCAGAATATCAGGAAATTGCCGCTCAGCTTGGCATCGGTGAGATTGCCCACAAATATCCGCATGAAATTTCCGGCGGTCAGCGTCAGCGTACGTCAGCGGCACGGGCGCTGATCCACCGGCCGTCCATTGTATTTGCGGATGAGCCGACAGGCGCACTTGATTCCAAGGCAGCCTCAACGCTGTTGGGGATGATCGAGACCATTAACCGGCAGCGCAGCACTACGGTCATGATGGTGACTCATGATCCTGTAGCCTCCAGCTATTGCAGCCGAGTCGTGTTTTTGAAGGATGGCATCCTGTATTCCGAATTGTATCGCGGCAATAAGACGCGGCAAACGTTCTTCAAGGAGATATTGAATGTCCAGGCTGTACTCGGGGGGGATCATGTTGACACTGTTTGAGCTCCTGATCCGAGGTATGCGCAAAAATATTAAATACTATTACCTGTATTACTTTGCACTTATTTTCAGTACAGGCTTATATTTCGTGTTTGCTTCCCTACAAAATGACTCGATGGTCATGGCGGCGTCCTCCGCAGATGTTCAGTTTTCTACCGTATTCAATGCGGCCGGAGTACTGGTGATTACGATCGTGGTTATATTCATGGTCTACGCCAACAGCCTTTTTCTAAAAAGGCGCAGCAGGGAAATCGGTCTGTATCAGGTGGTAGGTCTGAAGCAGCGTGCTGCGGCATCTGCGCTCTATACGAAGTATATCAGCGGAGAAGAGTTCAGTCCGGATTTCGATGCCTATTATAAGGAGTCACTCCGCAAAATCGGGCTGATCATCTTCATCGCTGCTTTTCTGGGGCTGGTTTTCCTGATCTTTACTGGCAGTATCCTGTATTTCAAACAGATGACAGAAGCAGAGCAGGAGCGGAAGAGCTATACGATACTACGGCAGCTGGGGTTCGGAGAACGCGAGATTATGGGCGGCATCATCCGGAAGCAGATGCTGGTGTTTGCATTGCCGCTGATGGTCGGACTGCTGCATTCCATCTTCGCAGTGAAAGCGGCATCTGCGCTCAGTCTGTCCGATCTCACCTTCCCGGCCGCGGTTGCCATGATGGCCTACACGCTGATCTACTTCGTGTTCGCTGTTCTTACTGTTGGTTATTATCACCGCATTGTGAAGGCTGCGCTCTAGCAGCTCCGCGGCTGTGTTCATATCTTTGAAATCGGATAATACAAATTACATTCACAGTACTTCTTATTACATCTGGCATAATTGATGAGCTCGAAGCTGAATTTCTCTTCCAGATCGAATTGTACAGTGGGCATCCATGTGTCAAAGATGTGCTTCCAGATGAGGCTTAGTGACTTCGAGTTGATCTCCTCAGGCCGATGAGGGCCCATATAAGTGAACACACCGTATCTGTGGGGAGCAACATGCTTGAGTGACATATCCGGCGGAATGATGCTACTCTGATTCACTTCGACAGAGGGCTGGTACCAGGTATAGCCCTGAAACGGCTCCGGAACGGTGGTATACCCGATATACGTATCTTTGTTGACTGGATTAATGATTCTTGGACGGTCTTTATAGAAGAAGGCGACACCCAGCCGGTTGGACGTCTGGTTTGCCATATTGTCGTTCACATCCACCCGATATTCAGGTCCTGCAATGGAAAAGGGAGGCAACACGCTTGTGGAATGGAAGTAGACAAGACCTTCTCCGGCCCGGTGCAGAAAATCGGCATTGAACCTGTCCATGATCTGCAGTGGAGAAGGACTTCGCCGCCATTTGGCAGGGCTGATGTTGAATTCCTCCTTGAAGACTCTGGAATAGGTGCGTTCACAACCGAAGGAGTATTTGGAGGAGATGAACTCGATGCTGTTCCGTTCATGGATCAGGTCTCCCAGCGACAAGGCGATCCGCCTTCTGCGCACATATTCCATCAGGCCGGTTGCCGTGGCCCCTTTCCAGATGCGGAGTAAATGAAATTTGGAGATGTTTACCTGCTCAGAGATACGGTCCAGGCTTAGCTCTTCGAGCAGATGATCTTCGATAAATTCCGTGGTATGGTTGATCGTTTCCAGGAGATGAAGTTCCATATTTACTCCTTTGCAAGTTGAACTTGTTGAATGATAACGCAGCAATTTTTGTCCGGTTCTTTAAATCTCAGTGTAGTATGATTCTACCATAAACGGAAAACACGATAAGGGAATTTTTATAAGAAGAGGGAGGAGAGCTGGAAGGATGGATATTGCAGCACAGGCAGAACTGAGAGCACGTTACATAGCCGCACAGAACAGCTTTATCAGCAAGGTCAGCAGCGATCCGAATGTGATTGCTATTATTATCAGCGGGAGTCTGGCCTATGATGTAATTTGGGAAAAAAGCGATATTGATATGACTATGGTTGTCCGGGACCAGTCCCTTGCCACAACAACCTATTGTATCGACGAAGACGGTATTCTCATTAATGTGTATCTTGTGGTCCGCAGCGATTTCAAGCGGGGAATGGAACGGGCGCTGGGCGGGTCCTTTGCCCAATCCTACTACTCCAAAGGTAAGATGGTCTATTCAACGGATGACAGCCTGATCGAATACTTCGAAGACCTCAAGATCATAGGCAGTGATGATATTGCGGTTTCCGCCCTTCATATTGCAAGTCAGCTTGTATTTTTGCGCGACAAAACCCGGAAGTGGCTGACAGTCCGGCAGGATCTGCTGTATGCGCAGTATTACTTGTTAAAAGCTGCAGAGTCAGTTGCTCATATGGAGCTATGTATCCGCGGTGAAGCCATATCCAGGGAGGCTATTCAGAGAGCGCAGCTTTTGAATCCAGAGGTTCTTGCTCCATTGTATCAAGATGCGATGTCCCATCATATGAGCGTAGCGGAAATTGAGAGCGGATTAGAATGTTTGGACAAGGTGCTGGAGCGGCATCTCCCCATCTTTTCTAGGCCGGTGCTTGAATTCATGAGGGATCAGGAGATCAAAACCGTAACGCTGATCAATAAGCATTTTCATGTGCAGAGTGACCAGCTGCTTGGTGTTATGGACTATCTGGTTCAGCAAGGCATTCTTGAAAAGGTCACCCAGACGATTCGGATCACGCCCAAAAGCAAGCCGGCTGTTGAGGAAGCAGGCTATCTTTACATTCCGTAAATACAATTGCAGAAGGGAGCTTGAAGCATGTCCATTAGAACAACTATCGAGATCTCGGGGGCCAAGCAGAACAACCTGAAGAACATCTCCGTTGAAATCCCGCGGGACCAGTTAACGGTAATTACCGGGGTATCCGGCTCGGGGAAGTCCTCACTTGCTTTTGACGTCATTTACGGGGAGGGGCAAAGACGGTTTCTCGATTCCATCTCCACCTTCGCCAAAAGCCGGATCAGCCAGCTCAAAAAGGCAAAGGTCGATTATGTGCGCGGCTTGTCCCCGGTCATCGCAATTGAACAGAAAAAAAGCAATAACAATCCGCGTTCAACTGTAGGCACGGTTACGGATATCAACGATTATCTTCGTCTGCTGTATTCCACGGCGGGTGTAGGCAAATGTCCGGAATGCAGCCATTCCCTGAAGCAGCTGTCTGCCGCCCAGATCGCCGAACGTATTTCCTCCTTGCCTTTTGGAACTGTGGTAGAGCTGCGGGCTCCCGTCTATAAAGTATACGGAGAAGACTACAGCTTCACCTTCCAGCAACTCCGGGAGAAGGGGTACAAGAATCTGCTGGTGGATGGCGAGCCATTTTCACTGGCAGAAAAAACAGAACTGGACGAAGCGCAGGAATACCATATAGAAATGGTCATTGACCGCTTTCAGCTGAAGAAAGATACCTATATTCAATTGACCAAATCTATCGAAGCTGCAATGCTGGCACTGGAAGAGGATATTATGATTAAAGTGGTGGTTCCGGGAGGTGTTGATCCGACCTTCTACCAGGATTTCGGCTGCCCGGAGCATCATTTCTTCCTGTGTGACATGCAGCCTTTTCATTTCTCCTTCAACACGCCTGTAAGCGCCTGCCATACCTGCCTCGGGGTAGGGATGTCCTATGTGGTGGAGCCCCGTTTTCTGGTAGTAGCACCGGAGAGAAGCATCAACAAGGGTGCGCTCAAAAGTACAGTGTTCAACCCTGCGGGCAAGGACAGCTATCGTTCTGTGCTGATGTACAGCTTGTCCCAGAAGTATCATTTCGATCTCGACACCCCTTTCTGCGATCTGCCGAAGGAAATTCATGAGCTTCTCTTCTACGGGACCAAAGGCGAGGTGCTCCCCATGCTCCAGCCCCCTAATTCAACGAAGAAGAACTGGATGATCGGACGTGACCGTCCATTCTGGGGGTTCGTTCACGAGATGGAGAGCTGGTACAAGCATTACATACGGAAAAGCTCTACCTCGGAAGCCTTCGAGCCAACGTTCATCAAGGATTGCATGATCGAGAAGATTTGCCCGGAATGCCATGGAGCAAGGCTCAAAAAACAGCGCCTCCAGGTTACCCTGGGAGAAGAAAATATTGACCAGCTATGCCGCAAACAGCTGCCTGAGCTGCTACATTCGCTGGAAGCATTGACGTTTGGGGCAGAGATTCAGGATGTGGCCTCATCGATCATTCACGAGATCCGCACCAGGGTATCCCTGCTCGTTGATATCGGACTGCACTATATCAGTCTTAGCCGGAGAAGCGACAGTATTTCGGGCGGTGAGATGCAGCGGATCAAAATGTCGACCCAGATCAGCAGCGAGCTGATGGGAATGCTGTACGTCATGGATGAGCCAAGCATTGGCCTGCATCCCCGGGATTCCAGCCGCGTGATAGATACCATGAAGAAGCTGCGGGATATCGGCAATACCGTAATTGTGGTTGAGCATGATATGGATACCATACAGAGTGCGGATCATATTATCGAAATCGGCCCAGGTCCAGGAATTCATGGGGGTCAGGTTGTAGCTTGCGGGACCATTGAGGATATTATAGGTGAGCCCCTGTCAGTGACAGGCCAATATCTATCGGGAAAAGCCAGCATTCCCGTCCCCGGCAAGCGCAGAAGCCTGGGTGACGATTTTCTGAGCATTCAAGGCGCCCGGGAAAACAACCTGAAGAATGTGGATCTGGATATTCCACTGGGTGTGTTCATCTGTATTACCGGAGTATCCGGTTCAGGGAAAAGCTCATTGATTAACGAGATTCTGTTCAAGCAATTGAAAATCGACAAAACGGCTGCGCGGATTGTTGCAGGCGAGCATGATTTTCTGTTCGGTGCGGATCTGCTGAACAATGTCATTAATATTGACCAGACCCCTATTGGAAGGAACAGCAAATCGAACCCGGCAACCTACATAGGCATCTATGATAAAATCCGGGATCTCTTCGCCATGCAGCCGGAAGCGGTGGACAGGGGATACCAGGCAATTGACTTCAGTCTGACCCATGCAGGAGGTACCCGCTGTGAACAATGCGCCGGAGACGGAGTAATCGTCACCAATCTGCAGTTTATGGCCGATATCGAAACGATTTGCCCGGTGTGCAAGGGGCAGCGGTTCTCGGAGGAGGGTCTGGAAATTAAGGTCCAGGGTAAAAGTATCGCCGATGTACTGGAGATGACGGTGGAGGAAGCCCGTGAATTCTTCAGCGGCCATAAGTACCTGAAGCATAAGCTGGAGATTATGGATGAGCTCGGACTTGGCTATATGCGCTTAGGTCAAAGCTCGACCACCCTGTCCGGCGGAGAGGCACAGCGTGTCAAGCTGGTGTATGAGCTGTCCAAAATCAAGAGGGGAGCCCGCAATTTGTATATCCTTGATGAGCCTACCACAGGGCTGCATCTGTCGGATATCCAAAAGCTGCTGCTGTCTCTGGGCAAACTGGTGGATAGCGGGCATACGGTTATCGTTGTTGAACATCATCTGGATGTCATGAAGTCCGCCGACTATATTATTGATATGGGCCCGGAAGGAGGCCATGACGGCGGGTATGTAGTTGCCGAAGGCACACCGGAGCAGGTAGCTGAAGTGGAAGCTTCCCACACGGGCAGGTTTTTGCGTTCGGTGCTGTGACCTGCTGGAATAGACTGCACTTCATATTCGGATGAAGGCAGTCTATTTTACTGCTCCAAGCAAGACGAATATTATGATCCGCCGTAAATTATTCTTTTTAGAAAACCCGAAAAAATAAACCTTGATCTATGTTTTGTATCATGATATAATCTTTTATACGAGAGATTTATTCCGTTCTTCTGCGAATGAGCTGAAGGCGGTATGATTCGATCAATGATGTGGACTCTTAGCTCAGTTGGTAGAGCAGTAGACTCTTAATCTATTTGTCCAGGGTTCGAGCCCCTGAGAGTCCATCACAGAAGAAACGGCAGAAATGCCGTTTCTTTTTTTGTCTTCAAAGAGCTAATTTCAGAAATGGGCTGATAAGATTGAGAACTTACAACCTATAGAGCGCTTATCGTATTTAAGACGGAGATTCAGTTCGATGATCAATGTAAGCTCCTGGTTTGGACCTGCACCAAAACACGAATAAGCCCTTCCGACTTCTGATTAGGGAAGCGGAAGGGCTAAAAAGGTTGCTTTCGTAACTAGCGTGTCTCCAGATAAGCAATGCCAAGCGCCCCGGTCACGGGGTTGCGGTAGGTCTCGCAGGCCACATCAAATACCTGGCCGATTAATTCCTTCGTCAATATATCCTCCGGCTTCCCGCAGGCGGCCACTTGGCCCTGTTTCATGACGTACAGATAATCACAGTATTCCGCAGCAAGGGTGAGGTCATGGAGTGCGGCGAGAATGCCGATGTCGAGCTTTTTAACAATATTTAGAATTTGCAGCTGGTATTTAATATCAAGATGGTTAGTCGGCTCATCCAGAATCATGAATTCGGGCTGCTGGGCCAGAACGCGGGCGAGGATGACACGCTGTTTTTCACCACCGGATAGTGAATTATAGCTGCGGCCTGCATGGCCTTCCAGGTTGACCTTGCGCAGAGCGCCTGAGACAATGCTGAAGTCCTCTTGATTATCGGTCTCCAGCATCCCTTTATGCGGGGTTCTCCCCATAGCAACCATTTCCCGTACGGTGAAGTCAAAGCTGAGTTCGTTGAACTGGCCGACTACACCCAGCTTTTGCGCCACGATTCGGGGGCTTGATTTCATAACATTCATTTCAGACAGGAATACATCGCCTTGGCGGGGCTTGATCACTTTATAAATACTCTTGAGAAGTGTAGATTTGCCGCAGCCGTTCGGACCAATGAGGCCGACAAATTGCTTGTTTCTGACCTTCAGGGATACATCTTTTACAATATTCGCTTCGGCAAAAGAGACGCTCAGGTGATCAACGTTCAAGTTCATTAGCTTTTCCCTCCAAATGCGTAGCCTTTTTTGATCAGCATGTACATGAACATCGGTGCGCCGATTAAGGCGGTAATGATCCCGATGGGGAGCTCTACATTTGGCACAATCGTCCGCGCAATGACATCTGTCCAGATCAGAAAGATCGCTCCGAACAGAATGGACGCGGGCAGCAGTCTCCGGTGATCCGAGCCAACCAGTCCTCTGACCAAATGGGGGATGATTAGACCCACGAATCCGATCATGCCGCAGCTTGCCACCATCACCCCTGTAATCAGCGCAGTAATCATCATATAGGCTTTGCGGTAAGCACCCAGATGAATGCCCAGGGTGACCGCTGCTTCATCGCCCAGCATCATAGCGTTCAAGACCCGGAATTGCATCAGAAAAAAGAAAACGGCAAGAAGGATGGCTATCGAGATTAGCGGAAGTTTGTCCCAGCTCGCAGCGGCCAGGCTGCCCATCGTCCAGAATGTAACGGTCTTGATGCCTTCTGCGTTGTTGGCAAAATAAACAATGAAATTCGCAAAGGCAGTGCATAAGGCGTTAATAACCATACCGGCCAGGACGAGCTTGACGGAGGTCATTTTGCCGCCCGCGCTTGCCAGAATCAGGACCAGCAGGGAAGCGCCGACCGCACCGGCGAAGGCCCAGAAGGCAACTCCTGTCTGGCCCAGTAATCCCATCGAACCAAAGCCGATCAGGATAGCGAACGTTGCTCCGAGGGAAGCGCCGGATGATATACCCAGTATGTATGGATCAGCGAGAGGATTCTGAACCGCCGCCTGCATGATGGTTCCGCATAACGTGAGTCCGGCTCCGATGAACAAAGCCATCAGAACGCGGGGAAAGCGGATTTTCCAGATAATATCGACGAAGGAACCGGAAGTCAGTTCCTGTACATCTCCGATTTGAATACCCGTGAGGTGGTGGAGCAGGATCCGGTAGGATTGGGAGACGGGAATGTCAACCTGCCCAAAGGAGACCGCAGCCCCGGCAGACAATATTGTAATAATAAGCAGAATACCAATGACGGTCATAAAGCCGTAACGGGTGTGGATAATAGACTTCTTAGGTTCAGATTGTGCAGCTAGATCGGTTTGCATGGCATTCATTGGGCTCCTTAATCTATGTTTAATTTAAAATATAATCCATATTGAGAACCGTTGTCAATGAGAATTATTATCATTGACAACGGTTCTCACATTCTATATTCTACGGTTGTATCTTCTGCCAGATATCGGCTTGTCACAATAGTATGCAGGATACACAAATGTACATATAGAAAAGGGGATTAAGGTAATGAAGAATGTATTTAAAAGATATGTGCCGCTGCTCGCGGTTTTGGTAATGGCGGTAATGATAGCAGCATGTTCTTCCGACACGAAGAACGCAAATAAAGCGGCGGAATCGGCTGCGCCTTCAAGCAGTCCAGCTGCCACAGAGGAAGCTGCTCCAAGTACCAAAACAGTATATCCGCTTACCATTGAGAACTACACCAATAATGGTGAAGGAACGGAATGGAAAGCCAAATCACAGACTTTTGATAAGGCACCTGAAAAAGTGGTAGCCAATACCCAGGGAGCTGCTGAGCTGCTGATCAAGCTGGGCTTGACCGACAAAATGGTCGGCGTTGCGGCCCTTTACGGTGCAGGTGACCCGGCGGTGCAGGAAGAATTCAAGAAGATCCCTGTGATCTCGAAAGAATATGCCAGTAAAGAGCTGGTTGTTGGAGCAAGTCCTGATCTTGTTCTGGGGCGCAGCGACCTGTATGCCGATGCAGATTGGGGCGTTGGGACGGTAGAAGGATTGAACGAACTGGGCATCAAGACATTCGTGCAGAATACTAGCGTTAAGGGGTCCACACTGGACAGCCTGTACAAGGATATTGAACAGATCGGCCAGATCTTTGATGTACAGGAGAACGCTGCTGCCTATATCGCTGAATTGAAAAAGCGTGCGCAGACGCTTAAGGATAAGTCTGCTGTCAGCGGAGAGAAGACCTTTGCATATGTATCCGACGGCGGCAATGGGGCCATTGCCATTTACAGCGGAAATGTTGACACGTTTGCAGGTGATGTACTCGGTTTGCTGGGACTCAAAAACAGTTTTGGTACAGTTACCGGAGATATCAGCAAAGAACAGCTGATTGCAACTAATCCGGATGTCCTGCTGCTCTCGGTATATACCGGAGGTGTGGATCCGGAGCAGACGTTGAAGGCATTCTACGCCGATCCGTCGCTGCAAAGTCTGAATGCTGTCAAGAATAAGACGATTTATCCGATCGACTTCAACCAGTTCTGGGGCTACAGCTACTCGATTTTTGATGGAGCTGAGAAGCTGGCATCCGAAATAACCGCTAATAAATAAGAGTAGTAGAGAAATCCGCATACTAAAAGCAGATTGGGCCGTCATCCATGTGACGGTTCGATCTGCTTTTTGCTGCCTGTATAGATTGATCTTTAAAATTACCAATAAGGAAAAGTGACGGAGGAGAAGTTTGGAACTGTAGGAGCGGAAGCGTCCGCCTTTGTCTGCGGATTTCCACCGCGAACAGCGGTATAAATCAAGAAATCTGCAGACAACAGCGGCCGGAAGTCCAAACATTCTCCGTAGTTACGCCCCGATCCTTATTAGAAATTCTTAAAACTCAATCTATTATTTTTTAATTTTGAATATTCAACTATAAAGATATAGAATATAGTGATTGATAATTCGAGAACAACTTGGGGGAACAAGATAGTGGAACTTGGAATTAGTACATTTGTCGAAACAACACCCGATGTAATTACAGGGGAAACGATGAGCCACGCGGAGCGTCTGCGCGAAGTGGTGGAGGAGATTGTACTCGCGGATCAGGTGGGATTGGATGTATACGGGGTGGGTGAGCATCACCGTCCGGATTTTGCCGCTTCTTCACCTGCGGTTGTAATGGCAGCGGCTGCATCCCTGACGTCCAGAATCCGGTTGACCAGTGCTGTAATGATTCTGTCATCTGCCGATCCGGTGCGTGTTTTTCAGGATTTCGCCACACTGGACGGTCTGTCAAACGGACGGGCTGAGATTATGGTGGGCCGTGGTTCCTTCACAGAGTCCTTTCCATTATTCGGCTGTGATCTGAAAGACTATGAAACCTTATTCGGAGAGAAATTGGATCTGCTGATGAAGCTCCAGCAATCTGAGAAGGTGAGCTGGGAAGGCCAGCATAGACCTGCCATACATAACCTGGGAATTTATCCGCGTCCGGTGCAGCAGCCTTTGCCCGTATGGATAGCCAGCGCGGGAAGTCCTGAGTCTGCGGTCCGTGCAGGTGAACTTGGGCTGCCTTTTGCGCTGGCTATGATTGGACCGGTGCAGCCCCTGGATTTTGCGTCACAGGTCAAGCTCTATCAAGAAGCTGCTGCGCGTGCAGGCCATGACAGCTCGCGGCTGCCGATTGCGGCCCATGCGCATGGTTTTATCGCGGAGAATAGGCAGAAGGCGATTGAACAGTTCTTCCCTTCCACTTATGCCCGGACCAATGTCAGAGCGGTGGAGAAAGGTCTTCCGCCATATCACCGTTCAGATTATGATGCGGCATGCAGCTTCGGCGGAGCTTTATATGTGGGAGACCCTGAAACTGTAGCAGAGAAGATCATTCATCTGCGTAAGCATGTGGGCATCACGAGATTTCTGCTGCATGTTCCGCACGGCACGATGCCCCATGCCGAGGTGATGGAAGCGATCAGGCTGCTCGGTACCGAAGTAGCTCCGCGTGTCCGTGAGGAAGTAGCGCTTTGGGAGAAGAACAATCTGTAAGATACGGCAATTGAAATGGCAGTTAAGCAACCTGGGAGGTGGCGGCTCTGATAAGAGAGCAAATGAATGTCTGGAAACGGCACTGGCAGGAGCTTATTCAGGCCCTTGAGCAAAAGGGTGCAGATACTCAATTCAGCGTGGGTCCTCCTGCGGCAGAAAGCGGGCTTGCTGAAGTGGAGTCGAGGCTCGGAATCCGGCTCCCGCCAGAGCTGCGCACTCTGCTGAAGGAGGGGGCAAGCCAAGCTTATGTCTATTGGAGTCTGCCGGATGCTGCAATTCTTCCCTTTGAGGTGAGCGGAGGGCTGGGCTGGGATGTGGACCAGCTGGATTTTTTTGTTTCTAACGAAGAAGAATATACCGGGGAGCAGCAGCGTTATCTGAGCTTTCATCTGGCAGGCAACGGGGATGAGCTGCTGCTGGATTTGCTTAGCGCTTCTGGAACCGCAGTCGTCCATTGGGCACATGAGACGGCAGAATATCTGCTGCTGGCACTGTCGGTCACAGAGTTCGTCGACAAGATTACGGCGCTCGGTTGTGTAGGTGCAGAGGAATGGCAATACCCGGAATTTTGCAGTGAGTCAGGGTTGGACCTGGAAAAGCAGGCCAGCAGACAATGGAGAGCCTGGTTGCATGAATATTTGACATTGACTCTGGGGCAGGCACAGAAGGAGCTGCCTTTACTTCTTCGCTATGCTGAGATGTTCGGAACGGATCAGGAGATTGCTGAAGCCTTTGGTCCATATAACGCCGATGAGGTACTGCAGGCTTTTTTGAACCGGGCAGAACAGGAACGTAACAGCCGTAATAAAGAGGCTATCCTTTGTCTTGCCGGCGATGTGCTTAAGGAACAGGCAGCAGACTTTGTGCGTTCCCTGTGGTCAGAGACTTCATCCGTTAAGATAAGCCGGAGTACGCTGGCTTATCTGTCTGCTCAGTGTCTGCCAGGCGATGAAGGGCTGGAGCATGTCTTCCGCATGCTGGAGGTGTCTGCGACACCGGCGAAGCCTAGCGGGTATGTGGCGAGCTCGCTGTTGCAGAATTTTCACAGCCGCAGGGTGCTGGTGTGGATGGAGGACAAGGTCGCTTTTCCTTATGGAGGGTGGGATGCATTGTATGCTCACTCACAGCCCGCACCGTTTGACATTGTGCAGTGGCTTGGGGGCAGCGATGTTCAGCGCCAGATCGTCATTGCTGCGTTCCCTGCCCTCTATGACAAGGGAGCTGGGAGCTTCGGTCGTGCAGAATTGCTGCAGATCCGCAGCCTGCTGGAACAGGCACTGGAAGAAGTTGTGCTGAAAAAGGAAAAGCAGGCGGTCCGTGATGCACTGGGGCGGCTGCCCTAAGCATTGTTTTTTAACATTTTTATTTACAATATTGTCTATTACATGTCTTGTCCATAACAAGATGTCGCTTCCCGCCTTGGGATGGTATGATAGGAAGTGGGGTGAATATGAAAATGAACAATAAGTCAACGACTGATGAAGCAATGAACGAGGTAGAAACCGGCGAAGAAGCAACCAGCGATGAAACAACCAGCGAACAGCAACCCATGACTGATGAGCAAATGGCTGAGCTTGTACAGGCGGTTCACCATAATGGTATGGTTGCGCTGAAGATGCATTTCAATGAGGTTCAGGGCCAAGTGATGAATCTGGAGGCTTACGGTCCGGTATTTGTATTCCATGTGATGGATGAGGCGAAGGATGTTTACTCCTGCGGGTTTTTCCTGCGCGAGCTGATCGCCAGATTCCAGACGAACAACAGTCCGAATATCTGGATGGCTTCGTTTTTCATCGACTTGATGAAGGTCAAGGGAGGCAAAGCCCTCACACCGCCGCCAACCAGTGAAGAAGAAGCCAAGGCCATGATCGATAATGTACTTGTGCCGCATTGTATTGCAGCCGTACGTGAAGAATTTGCTCCAGAGCAGGTTCATGCCGGGCTGGCCTGGAATGAAACCCATGGTCCAGTGTTTGAAGCCGGATTTCCGGCACTAACCGAAGGCAATAACGTCTGCGCCATTCCGCTGCATATGCTATTAATTCATCTGCAGCTGAACCGCGATCCGTCGGAACTGCTGCTGCAGGGATTGTACAATATCCGGAAAGAACACGGGTTGGATTAATCCCAATGCTGTATTTTCTGTGAATCCTTCTCGAAGAACAGACCGCATCCTGTATAGGATTGCGGTCTGTTTTTGTGCAGCTATTGATTCAGCGTGAAGCGGAGCCAATGGTTTTGTTAACATCAACTATCTTAAAATTTAACAAAGTACTGCCCGTGATTTTACAGATGCCTCTTAAAGTTAAAGAGATTAAAAACCAGGGAGGTATATATGTTAATCAAACATCCAAAACGGATATTAAGCGCATTCATGGGTTCAGTCATGCTGTTCATGACGCTGCCGGTATCCCATACTGTTCACGCAGCACCTGCCGTAACCATCGGAGAAAGGGACTTGGTCAATGAATCTGATCCCTCCCCAAATGTAACCGTTCTTACCGCCGCAGGTGCCGTTTATGACCCCAACACAGTGACGCTCGCTACTTACGTATGGGAGCATGGCAAGAGTATGAACAAAATCGGCAGCTACTCCACAGGTTATTCCGATTTGGAAGGCGGAGTTGCGGAGATCGTTAAATATAACAGCGACAATCAGAAGTTCTATCTGATAAACGGCCAGGAAAAACAGATTGATATAGTCAGCCTTAAGCCGCTGGTAACCGGAGGGGAAACCCAGCTGACGCTGGATAAACGGATCGATGTCAGTTCGATGATTGACGGCTTCACCTTCGGAGATATTACCAGTATTGATATCGATACAGAACTGAACAGGATTGCAATTGCCGTGCAGGAAGCAGACTATCAGAAATCCGGCGCAGTACTGCTGCTGGACTATGACGGGAAGTACCTTACGCACTATACAGCAGGCGTTCAGCCGGATATGGTCACCTTCACACCTGACCACAAATATTTGCTGGCCGCTGATGAAGGAGAACCGAGACAAGGCTATACCGCCCCGGCTGTTGACCCTAAAGGCTCTGTTACTCTAATCAATCTGCAGGCGAAAACAGCCAAGGTCATTGATTTCACCGGTTTCGACAGCAGTCAAGCGCGGAGTACCCTTTTAGCAGATAACGTGATTCTCAAAAAGCAAACCGCACCTTCTGTGGATCTGGAGCCGGAATATATCGCCGTGTCCGCTGACAGCAAGCATGCGTTCATTTCCCTGCAGGAGGCGAATGCCTTAGCAACGCTGGATGTGGAGACGGGTGCTTTTACAAGCATCAAAGGTCTAGGCTTTAAGGACCACAGTATTCCCGGCAATGAGCTGGATATGCGCAGAGACAGCAAAATCAATATCAAAACTGAACCGGGTATTCTCGGCATGTACAATCCGGATGGGATTGCCACTTATACCGCTGGAGGTAAAACCTATGTAATCACAGCGAATGAAGGGGATTCCCGGGACTGGAGCGGTTATAGCAATGAGAAGGATGTTACGCTAGGCAAAGGTCAGGATGGCGATGCCACCAAAAGTATGAAGGTGACCACTTTTGACACTTCCGATTACGAGGTGGGGTCTGCGGGAGCCGGATTTGTAAGCGGGAAAACTTATCTTTTCGGCGCACGTTCCTTTTCGGTCTGGAATGCGGAGGATATGTCTCTGGTCTACGATAGTGGAGCGGATTTCGAGAAGATCACGGCAACGTTGCTTCCAAAAGGCTTCAACTGGTCTAATGACGACTTTGTCTTTGAGAAAAGGAGCGCCAAAAAAGGCCCTGAGCCGGAGGATGTCAAGGTTGGGGTCGTGGACGGGAAGCCTTATGCCTTTATAGGTCTGGAGCGGGTCGGCGGCAATATGATGTACGATCTGTCAGAGATCAGCGCTCCGGTCTTCTACGACTATTTAAATACAAGAGATCTGGAGCATTCGGTGGATTATTCTGGAGCCAAGCCGGCCTACCTGGCTGCTGGGGATGTCTCTCCTGAAGGCCAGAATTTCATTGCGGCAGAATACAGCCCAACGGGTTATCCACTATTGCTGGTTGCTAATGAAGTTTCGGGAACGGTCTCTATCGTAGAGATTCCAGAAGGCAAGTACACACCCGAAGAACCAGAGACACCGGCAAACCCGACACCGGTAGCAACTGCATCTCCAACTCCTACAGTATCAGCATCGGCGTCACCAGCAGCTTCGGCAACGCCGGCACCCACGCCAACGGCCGCACCAACCTCAGTACCGGCACAAGCAACGGTAAACCCTAGTGCTTCACCGCAAGCAGCGGCAACCGTTACGGATACTGTGGCTGTGACCGCTATGACTCTGAATGCAGAGACAGGAGAAGCGGCAGGCAAATTGACGGACGAAGCTGCCCGGAAGCTGCTGGATAATGTAAAGGCGAGCGAGAAGGCGGGTAAACCAGCCTTGGTGGAGATTCGCGGGGAAGCTTCGCAGGGAGCGTCCGAAGTAACGTTAGAGCTGAGCGGCACCTTCCTGGCACAGCTGTCTGCTGACACCCGGGCTGACCTGAAAATCAGCAGCGGGCTTGCATCCATTACTTTTGGCAGCAAGGTTATCGGAACCATCAGCAAGGCAGCCTCAGGCCAAGCGATTAAGATCAGTGTTGGGCGGGCCTCAGGGACGGATGGGAGCAGTACCCGTGACCTGGTCGGCAGCAGACCGGTTTATACTTTTACCATAACTGGCGGGACAACTGGCATCACAAGCTTTGGAGGTGAATCGGTTAAAGTCCAAATGCCTTATACACGAGGAGCAGCAGAGAACGCTAATGCAGTCGTAGTGTTATATTTGGACAACAGTGGAAATGCCATACCTGTAATCAGCAAATATAATGAAGCTGCACAAACGGTTGATTTTAGAACCAGTCATTTCTCCGCCTTTGCCATTGGCTATCATGCTGCGGGGTTCAGCGACACCTTGAATCACTGGGCAAAGGATAGCATTGATTTTACAGCGGCGAGAGGATGGTTTACGGGAGTTGGACATAACACTTTTGCACCGGATCAGACGGTAACCCGGGGAATGCTTGCTGCAATTCTGGGTAAAATGTCGGGTGCCGAGCTGTCAATGGGAGCGGCCTTCACCGATGTTGCGGCAGCGAAATATTATTCACCTTATGTGGCCTGGGCCGCATCGAACGGTATAGTTCAGGGTACTGGGAACCATACCTTTGCCCCTGACCGGGCCGTTACGAGGGAGGAACTGGCGGTCATCCTGAATAATTATCTAAAATTTTCGAAACTGCCAGCGGGGAATTGGAGTACTCCTGCTACTTTTGCGGACAATGGGCAGATTTCAGCATGGGCCAGTGAAGCCGTCGAAGCGATTCAAGGCTATGGCCTCATCAGCGGCAAAACAGGAAATATCTTTGATCCCAAAGGCACTGCAACCAGAGCCGAGGTAGCCACTGTTTTGAAACGGATGATTGAAGGCAGCTTTGTAGAATAGCATACATGCCAAAGAAGAACAGGCCGCGCGCTTAAGGTAAAGTGCGTGACCTGTTCTTTTTTTGAAGATAAAGTGGGTTCGGATGTTTAGCCTTTAGCTTTTCTCGGCCAAATGAAATACGAGCTTGCGATGATCAGATCAATACCCACCACAACTGACCATAGGGATACAATGCTTAAGAGCGCATCCGTACGGGCAGGGTCGTCAATCCAGATAATGAGGCCATATAGAATCCCTCCCCCCAGCAGAAAAGAAAGCACATGCTTCACCCAGCCTTTGAAGGAATGCCTGGCATGATCCAGGCCATATCGTTTGACCGGAGCAGGTCCCAGCTTCGTGACGTAATAGCGGAAGCGTTCATCTGCCCAGTGGATCATGCTTTTGCCAAACACGATAGATACGGAAATATAAATGGCAGCAAGCGCATGTGCCGTGGTGGCAGCAGCACCGTTGTACAAATCAACTCCTGCAATAATTAGCAGAATGATGTCCAGGACCGGGGTTAAGGCGAGAAAGAACAGCCCCAGCTTCCTCCGTTTGAATAAATAACGTGCCGAGAAACCGGCAAGAACGACAACCCAGAATAGAACTTCGCAGGCGACAATGGCCCAGGCAACCCAATTCATAATCCACCCCTTGTGTATAATCATGTATTTGATACATCGGATTATAACAGCTGAATTTAAATAATACAATTGTATTATTTAAATTGCGCTCGAAGTTTTCTTCATGATACAATATAGACATGCCAAAAATTGTAGATCATTCAGAGAGAAAATCGCATATTGCAGAAGCAACCTGGCGCGTCATCATGAATCAGGGGATGAAAGGGGCGACAGTACGGAACATTGCGCAGGAAGCAGGCGTTTCGCTTGGAGCTTTGCGCCATTACTTCTCAACACAGCATGAGCTGATTGCTTTTGCCATGAATCTTGTAAAGGAACGGGTCGATGTCAGAATCAATGCCCTGCTTACCCTCGATCTCCCGCCTAAACAGCTGATTACGAAGATTCTGATGGAATTGATTCCTGTAGATGACCATACTATGGCTGAGATGGAGGTATGGTTTGCTTTTGTCTTTCATCGTAAGTATGTGGGGGATCACTATGACGAAGTAGACGATGGGGTATATTCCGCTATACACATGCTGGTCGGGTATCTGCATGAACAGGGACTTCTGAGACAGGGCCTGGATAAGGACAATGAACTTGAACGGCTGTATGCGCTGGTTGATGGGCTGGCTCTGCATGCGATGCTGGAGCCTGAGCGGCTGGATAAGCAGCGGATCCTTAGAGTGGTGACCAGTCATATGGATTCTATTTGTAACGAATAAATTCGGGAAGCTGAGAGGAGCAGGTTATGGAACCCGTAAAAATCACCTACGAGTCGATAGACGATTATATTGCCAAAGCCCCTTTTGAGGTGCAGGACAAGCTTGAAGCGGTAAGAAAAGTAATCCGTGAGTCTGCGCCGGAAGCTGAGGAGAAAATTAGCTACCAGATGCCGACCTTCTTCTTGCATGGGAATCTGGTGCACTTCGCAGCATTTAAGAAGCATATCGGATTTTATCCGGCACCCCGCGGGATTGAGGCTTTTCAGGAGGAACTGGCGCAGTACAAGGGGGCAAAGGGGTCCGTGCAGTTTCCCCTGGATGAGCCGCTGCCACTCGATCTGATCAGCCGGATTGTAAAGTTCAGAGCGGATGAGAATAGGGAGAAGGCGGCGGCAAAGGCAAAGAAATAAACGAGGCAGATCATACCGGCAGCGGACAAAAAAAAGGAACCCCAAAGTTGGGTTCCTTTTTTGCGTGCGCCTCACAGTCGCACTATCTAGGTGGTTCAAATCCACCCGGTGACTTTACCCTTTAAAGTGCCGTAGCCGAAGCAGACTTCCGGCAACCGAAGGTTGCCGGAAGGGCAGGGTGTCTTCCGTAAGGAAGAATCCGAAGGGCCTGCAGGCAAAGTCCAGCCCGGAATGCAGTGAACCAGAGGTGGCGGCGATGCTGGGTGACCCGCCGTAAAAACGGGGAAACCTATACGAAATCGTATATCTTACAGGAAAACACACAAAGGGAAATGACCTGCAAGACTCATCGACGT
>NZ_LVWI01000071.1 GCF_001909055.1 Paenibacillus helianthi | reverse complement strand
GGCGGGAGTTGCTACACTAAAGGGGACTGGAGACTTATATAACGGATTTTTTTATATTTTATAGTAGGAGGGGTTTCGAATGGCTATTGGCGAAGTAACCGTAATTCCGATCGGAACAAGCAGCACCAGCCTCAGCAGCTATGTTGCGGATATGCAGCGCGTGCTGGAGACAGTGGCAGGTATAACTTACGAGCTGACATCCATGGGCACAATTATCGAGGGACCGCTGGCGCGGATTCTGGCGGCCGTCGAAGCATTGCACGAGTCCCCTTTTACTGCCGGAGCGCAAAGGGTGTCCACCTCACTCAAGATTGATGACCGGCGCGACAAGCCCTCCACAAGCCGCAGCAAGCTGGAATCGGTGGAGCGCAAGCTGCAGGCGGAATAGTTCTGAATAATTACAGCATACAAGGAGCGTGTCCTCTATGGCGGCAATGAATCAGCAGGTCGGGATACAGTTGTATACACTACGGGATATGGCCGAAAAGGATTTTCTGGGCACACTGCGCAATGTGGCGGAGATTGGATACAAGTCGGTGGAATTTGCCGGTTATTTCGGCGTATCGGCTACCGAACTGCGCAGAACGCTGGATGAGCTGGGGCTGGCGGCTCCTTCGGCACATGTCGGACTGGATTTCAGCAGCCTGGAGAAGATGCAATCGGCGTTATCCAGAGAGATTGAATATGCCCGGGAGGTGGGGCTGGAGTATATCATCACGCCTTCGGCACCGCTTCCGCAGCATCCGGCACTGGACGATGTGCTTGCACTGGTGCCCTTCTTTGAAAAGGCCTCTGAACTTGTGCGGGCGGCGGGTCTGAAGTACGGCTATCATAACCATGACTTTGAGTTCAAGCAGGTCAACGGGCAGGCTGTGATCGACATCTGGCTGGAGCGGATTCCGGCTGGAGATATGGTGGCTGAGTTTGATTTGGGTTGGGTGCATGTAGGCGGTGCCGTACCGGCAGAATATGTATCCCGTTACGCCGGGCGCGTTCCGCTGGTCCATATCAAGGATTTTGGCGCGGGCCATGAAGAAACCGATCTTGGAAAGGGCCAGGTGGACTTCGAGAGTGTCTTCAAGGCTGCGGATGACGCCGGTATTCGGCACTATATTGTGGAGCAGGAGGTCTTTGCTTCGTCCTCTCTGGAGAGCGCAAGGCTGGCGCTGGATTACTTCCGCAGACGGGGAATGCTGGGATAACTTTGAGGGACTCGATTTCCCTCCGCAGCGCGGGGCCTGTAGAAATCACGGGCGCCGCACTGTGAAAGAATGGGTTGCGTTTTTCCCCAGACGGGGTATAATGTATTTTGTTTGACAGAAAAAAAGCTTTAAGCTGGTGTAGCTCAGGGGTAGAGCAACGCACTCGTAATGCGTAGGCCGGGGGTTCAATTCCCTTCACCAGCATCCTCGCTTAAAAATCCCGTTATATCAACGTTTGTCAGCGTTGAATGTGACGGATAGGCAATCGTTAGGGCTACGCATTCCGGACGACAATTCGGCAGTGCGTGAGCGGTGATTTACGGTAAATACGGAGCCTCCTACGGTAAAATGTGGGAGGTTGTTTACGTTATGGAAGACGCACAACAGAAAGGGAAGACAGCGCTAATTAAAAACCGCAACAGCCGCCATGTTGAGGGGCCGGAATCGACGTCACTAGACATAGCATTCGACCTGTTCTACAGCGCTAAACGGACGGAGGGTGTGCGCGATCGTACATTAAGTGATTACCGCAGCTACTGGAGGTACTTTCGAGATTGGTTAACGCTGGCACATCCGAATATTACCGAGGTTAGACAGGTAACCACCGCCATTATCCGCGCTTATGTTGAGTACATGTCGTATGACCGCACACGCTATGAAGGTGTGGAGCATCGGAAACAGGACGGGAGCAAACTTTCCCCGGTAACCGTTGCGTCCCGACTGAGGGCATTGCAGACGATGAGTAAATTTTGGGAAGACGAGCAGATAGTCAGTACCGCCCCAACTAATAAGATAAAGGCTCCGCGTAAGGATACCGAGGATAAGTCCGTAATCAGCGATGAGCAACTATCTGCCCTCCTAAACGCGGTCGATACGAGTACCTACGCTGGCTATCGCGATCACACGTTAATGATGCTCCTCGCGGACTCCGGATTGAGAATTAATGAGGCGCTGCAGCTTGAGGCATCGTATTTGGATATTCCCTCGCGCTGTATACGACTTCCTGCGGCGCTGAACAAGAACCGCAAGCCTCGTATCATACCGCTGTCGCCGGCAGTCTTACGGGAGCTAATAAAGCTCCTGGAGGAGAATCGTGCGCATATAGATACTGAGTATTTCTTCATATCAATTTATGGAGAACCTCTAAGTGCGGGTAGCTTCCGGAAGCGACTAAGACATTACGCGGAGATCGCAGGTATTGATACGAAAGAAACGCGCGTATCTCCGCACCGTTTCCGCGATTACTTCTGTACAAGTTACCTTGTTAACGGCGGTGATCTGTTTACGTTACAGAGGATTGTTGCACATGCCGATATCAAGACAACGCAAGGATATGTGAAGCCGAACGAAGGTGCGATAAGGGACAATCATGCGCAGTATTCGCCACTATCACGTATGGCAATAAAGAGGAAGAAATAAAGAAGCGCCCGGCCTCCGGATTAACGGGGATCGGGCGCTATTTTTGTGCATATATCGCACGTTTTGCCTACGTACAGCCGTGAATTAGCCGCGCTAGGGCAGTCCGAGGGTAAGCGTAAGGGTACGGGCGTAAGGCGCTAATTTGACGGGGAATCGCCGCCTTGACCTCGCGCAGCTCACGTACGGTCATTTCGTCGGGCCGCTTCGCTGCGCCAGTTGACGGGACCGTGTGCGGGGAGGATACGAATTCTGCGCGATCGATTTCGGCAGGAAGCGTAAGCATTTCGAAAATCTTACCGGACTCAAATTTAGCGACGTCGCTAAATTCTCCGAACTGCTCGTACGCTGCAATAAGTCTGCTTGACGTGGTTGCGTGGAACCCGAAAGAGTCACGCGCCCAAGCGCCAAACTGACCGTGAACCAAGTCGTTCTCCTTTACGTGCTTTAACCTCCGCCCGATCTCGAATATTGCTTCGCCGGCCACTCGTTTGTATGCGTGGATTTCAGCGGTTAGCATGGGGAGATCGGAGGATAAAAAGACCGCTACCTATTCGGCGCGGTTCCCTTCATCTATGTATTCGATCAAATCTCCAGGAAGTACACCCAATGCACGGCACAGCTTGTCTAGTGTCGGAAAGTCAATTCGATTGTTAGCGTTATTAGCGAGCGCCTTAATCGTATTTCGATTAATTCCGGAGATTTCTACAATATCCTTCTGCTCAAAGCCCCGCGCTTTCATAAGCTTATCCAACGAAAATCTAATCACAGAAATTCCTCCAATAAATTAGCGTAAACTAGTTGACAACATTACGATGAGGCGTTAAGATGAAATCAAGTTAACAAGTAATCTAGTTTACATGATATCTTGTCAAATAGTTATACGCCGATTGTACCATAAGGTTTCACCATTATAAAGGAGGATTTCCGCAATGCCTAATCTGATCTCATTAATTACCGTTGAAGTTTCCCCTTCGCCATCCCGCGCAGGTGTTCACGTTGCACCTCGTAATCGCCGCGCAATGTTAAAGGCTGCGCTATGGCCTACCGTTAAGGCGGTCGTAACTATCTCCGCGATTCTATTCCGCGAGCTGTTCTTGTAACCGCCTGACGAGTAGCGCTGCGGGGCGCACGAAACCGGGAACGCCCGGTCGCGGGAATCCGCATTGCAATCATATAATAGCCGTCGGGCTTAAAACGCGGAGGTCATTCATGGCACAAAAGATTGAAATTGGATACGCACGCGACTGTAGAACCGGCAACTTCATCGTCACAAAACTCGATTCAACTTTCCACGCAAATAGTAAATTCCGCCGCCAGCAAATTGTCGTCCTTCCTGGCGCATTTTTCCGCGCATTGCCTTCCATTGATCGTAGGTCCGTCGCTAATGTTATTGAAATTACCGCTAACCAGGCGCATGAACTCGGCTTTATCGTCCGCGTAGAAACGGAGGTCGCCGCACATGAAGTATGCGCGTAAACTCGCCCGTAAAGAACGACGCAGACTGTACGTCCGCGAGGTTAATAATGGCTGGGCTGAAATCCGCTTACGGCCGCAAGGTGTACGGCTTGGATAACGTACGACGTCGTACCGTTCACCTTCGATGATGGCGCGCGAACGCCGGAGAAGACGATTAATATCATTTTAAATGAGGGTACTACCGGACCGTCTTCGCGCTAACGTTGACGGCCGTAGGGTGTAGGTTCAACCGACACCCCTTTCCGCGCCTACCGGTTACAGACGGAGGGATTGCCTCGCGGGTCGCTTTACCGAAGTGCCATACGCCAATATGGACCGCTACTCTTCGGGTAACAACGTAGGAAGCGCCAAATTCTTACGGAACACTTATGGACGGCTCCTTTTATCGGGCGGGGGCTGTCCGTTTTGCTTTATACCGTTATATACGTGAATCACGAACATACGTTTCATTTATTTCATAAAAAGAAAATGTTTACATACGCAGTATGTTGGGTTATTTTTATCCAGAAAGGAGGCGCGTCTAATGGACCCAGGCGAAGGTGCAGTCGAATTTATGCGTGAGATCACGGAAGGCATGACGCTGGAAGAGGTACGTGACCTTTATCGGCACATGATGCGAACACCGCCGGACGACGCGAAGGTAAAGCGCTGCGCGACGTGTAACTACTACTTCCGCGATAAGACACGTCCTGGCAACGCGAAGGTCTGCGGACCCTCTTGTAAGACCGTACGGAAGACGGAGCAGAAGGCGGACCAGCGCGCGAAAGCAGACGAAGGAAAGCCGAAGAAGCCACGCCGGCACGATACGGAAGCGCTTCTGCGGAGGTTATGGAACCGCGAGAAACCGTACGATCCGGACAAGCTGGCGCAGATGTACGCAGCAAGGGAACGGAAGCGTAATATAGGCGGGAAAAAGAAGCCGATACGCCGCGTAGATTACTGAATTTTAGCTGGCGACATAATACATAAGTGAGAGAGATGTCTTCGTACCGTCTGCCTGGCGGTGTGAGGGCTTATTTTATTTACACGTTCAGTTGCGTGAAAACAACCTAATCAAAAGGAGCGATGAGAATGCGGTCTACTCGAATCCCTAAAGGCTATACGCCCGTTACTTACGAGCAGCTTGCGTACATGACCGGGCTTTCCGTTAATGAAATGAGACGGTGCGCTGCTGACATGCAGGTATCCGGCGTTCTGCGTCTGATTAGTGATGGGCGCAATCTGTACTACAAACTCAATCTCGGAGAGGCGGCGAGTAATGGCTAAAACTGTCGATCGTCTATTTGAACTCTACATTATTCAAAATACGCACTACCTCCTACAGTTTCGGGGCGGTCATTACGCGACCTTCACCGAACGGGATAAACCGCTGCGACGCTTCCACCTGACGAATCACGTTGACGGCAAGACGACGGTAGGCACATTCGCCGGGCGTTACCTGACGAAGTTCTTGACGTTTGACGTAGACTTCCCCGACCTGGGAACTGCGAAATGGGTTACGTATAAGCTGACGGCCGCACTCGATTCCCTCGGCGTACATAAATACGTGATCTCATTTAGCGGGAACAAGGGTTATCACGTTGACGTGTTTTTCGACAAGGCGCTGTCTATCGAAGTAACCCGCAAGCTGTTCGACCTGACGCTTTCAATTGCGGATATCAGCGCGGTTAAGGGCGGCGAGGTTGAGTTCCGGCCGTCCGGACAACAAGGCGTTAAGCTGCCTCTCGGTGTACATCAAAAGACCGGTAACTATTGCGGATTTTGCCGCGTTGAGGAAGGGCTGCGCGTTATGAGTCCGGAAGAATCAGCGGCTTATCTCGCTACGATTGAAAAGATGGACCACGCGTTTATTCTCGATACCGTAGCCGCCAGCGACGAGTATGCGCAGGACACACGCGCAGCCGTCGAAATGGAGACCGCGATTAGCCGGCACAAGCAGCTCGTCACGTACGACCAATCGGAAAGCTACACACTTTCCCGCGCAGCCGACATCTACGTTAACGGATTACCCGGCCCCGGTCAGCGGCACAAGTCGTTCCTTTTACTGGCGCGCCTATTCAATCACAACGGCGTTGAGAAGGACGATGCGCTCGCGAATATGTACGAATGGTTCGCCTGGCAGAATCCGGAGTATTACGCTTCTGATTACGAGTTCTGTGCGCGAGACCTTCGGGAATGCGTCGAGTACGTGTACGACAAGAACCTGACGCTAACGATGGAGCAGCGTGACCTATCGGTTACTTATGGCGAAATCAACGGCATAATCCGTAACTGTCCGCAGAAGAATCATAAGGCGCTGGCCTATGCGTTGTTAATCCACTCGAAACGGTGGAGCAGCGACGACGGTACGTTCTTTATGACGTTCGATCAAATGGCGGAAGCGGCCGGCATTGATAAGCAGACGGCATTCCGGAACATCGGAAAACTGAGAGACGTCGGCGTTATCGAGATACTGCAGCGCGACCAAAGGCGAAGAGGAACGGTTATGAAGAAGCCGAACGTCTACCGTATGCTACTGACGGAAGAAGGCAGCGTCTATGCGGTTGTAAAAGGTTCGAGCTTGCCGGCGTGCCTGACCTATTTCTACGAGACGGCGGAACTTAGGGCTATGTTACCGCGCCGTCAGTTTGAAGCGCTCATTACTGATATTCCTGCTTGAGTTCCTGTAGTTCAGATAAGATAAATAAACCTATTAATAGGCATTTCGTACACGACAAAGAGCGGCCATAACCTGGCGGCTTATTTTTGTTTGGGGAGGGAAGTAGATTGAGCCTAGTTAACAGTGATAACCTGCGTGAAATCCGTACGTTACTCGGCCTGACCTCGCATGACGTCGCGGAGTTGGTCGGAGTTAGCGCACAGTTCATACGGATGTGTGAGACAGGAAGCCGTAAGCTGCCCGGCCAAAGGGCGAAAGAGATCGAGCACGCGCTCAATATCGACGCTGACAAGCTGACGAGAATAAGCGAGTTAGGCGCTCTTATCCGAAATAAATGCAAGTAGAAAGGAAAATAAAAAATGCACATTGTCCATGAATTGAATATCGAAGGTGAAACGGTGAACGAATGCGTCAGCGTATACGATTCGGCCGCGTCCATTAAGCCGCGCGAGTCATTTCCGCGTTCATACCCGGTCGAGCTGCTACGCGATCCGTTCCAGTCTGCAGCCGAGTCGCTGTCTATTGGCGCAGCTAGGGCGGAGAAATTTGCTAAGAATACGCGGCTAACCTTCTCATCTACTGTGCCGGGCGTCGCTGAAATGTTCGCGGAGGAGTGGGCGCGCCAGTGAATGAACGACAGGATGACGCGCGGTTATATTGCCCGTATTACAAACCGGATAGTACCTGCGCGCTGCTACACGCAATGACGAAGACAGATAAGCGCTGTAAGGTAATGCGCGGCGAGGAGTCGATTCCCTGCCGATACCTTAACACGCAGGTAGCCAAACGATAAGGGGCGATGATTATGAGCGGTAGAATTCGTGTTCTCTCAATTACGCCGATCGAGTACCACCAGCGCATAGTCCGTATAGTCAACGAAGATACCGGCGAACGACGGGAAATTATCTACGGTGAGTCCGTGTCCGACCGCTGGATACTCCGCAGAGCTCCGCTATGCTGGAAGCAAGCAACGCCAATAAAATTTAAAGGGGAATGAAAATAATGTTCATTGAATCTAAAACGCATAACGGAGGTCCGGAAACCGGAGAATCACTCTCGCAGGTCGGCCCCTCCATCGCAACAAGCCCGCGCGCACCGAAGAAAGCCGGAGCTCCTCGTCAGCAATTAGTTCCGGGCGTTATCAGCTCATATTTTCCGGAAAGAGCCTTCGGATTCATTAAGGTGCGCGGCCTGCGTGATCATTTCTTTCATATAAGCGCGCTTTCTGACGATTCCGACACGCTGTACATGACCGTAGGAGACCGCGTAGAAATCGAAGTCGGAACGGATAAGAACGGTCGCCCATGCGCCACATTTATTAAGCTGGTGGGCTAATGACGGACCGCCTTCCGGACGACCGGATCACATACGCGCACCTTGCGATTGTTAACCTGCAGGACGGACGGATTGCCGCCGGAGCTCGCTTGTCGAAACGCTCGTACCGGCCTGATGGCGGTGTTCTATATGAACCTTACGCCGTGTGCTCGCTGTACTACGACTCAGTACGCAATAACTCAACGCGCCAGGCAATCCTGGTAATCGCTGCGGATATTCTAGCCGAGGTCGATCCGGCTACGGAGTTACTTATCATCCGGGCTAATACGCCACACTTCCGCAGGTATCGCGAGCTGGAGGCGCTTATTAACGCCTATTCACTTTCGCGCGGAGTCGTGGTAAAGGTGGCGCACAAGCCCGGCATCGAGCGTAGCATACCCGAACTGATGGCGCTGGCTAATGATGCTATTGAACGAAAGGAGAGCGTGACATGTCGCCTCTATTAATCGCGGAGTACATGACGTTTGACAGCATAACGCTGTTCTGCGTGGACATTTACGGCGCGGATGGCTTCCTCGTACAGCCGTTTGTACTCGCGATATCTGACCCGAGTGTGTGTATTTGCGCTATGCGTGACTTCGCGGAAGATCGCCACATCGACGCGTTTGACGTGTGGACGGCTGACCGGGCGTTATATGGCGCGTGCATGGGAGAGCCCGGCATAACTGTATTCGCCAAGCATCCAAGCGACACGTACACAGCCGCCCGCCGGAACGTCGAGAGTGATCCGGACATATTCCGCGACATGTACGTGCCGCAGCCGGTCGAAGAAGCGCCGAAGCTTCCTCCGTTGCCGAAATGGCGAGCGCGGATAGCAATCTATGTTAGAAAACTACTAACCAAAATCGAGAGGGCGGATAAGTATGAAATTTACTAAAATAGAGGATTTCCAACGGGAGCAGGACGCGGTATCCAGTAAGCGAGGAGCCATCCAGCGAGAACGTGACTCTGCGCTCGAGAAGGTTCAGGCGCTCAAGGCAGAATATGCCGCGACTATGGCTCGTTCGTTTGAGACTGGCGCGGATGTGACGTCCAAGCTTGACAGCTTAAGCGATCAACTCGCAGCCGCCGAGAAAGATTTCCGCCGTAAGGACCTCGCGGTTACGATGAGCGCCGGAGTCAAAGCGAAGATGCCGGCTGACGAGGTTATGCTCGCGTGGAATACGGAGTATCTGCCGAAATATCGTACGGAAGTGTTCAACCCGTTGGTTGATGCGCTTGAAAAGGCCCGCGACGAGTATTACAAGGCGTATGCCGCGTGTTCTGCGTCTGTACAGGCGGTCGAGAACGAGCGGCAAAGCGTTGTCTATACGCTCGATCCTAACTACGGACTGAATAACCGGTATATCTACAAGCTGCAGAAGCCGGACTATTTCAGCAAGACAGCACGCTATGTCATAAAGCCCGAGGATATTCAGAAGCTTGCGGTCGGCGATAAACCGGACAATGCAGATTTGAAAGGCGGTGCTTAATATGAATTACGCTAAGCTACGCGAGATGGAAAAGCTCTGCAAGGGCGACCCGCAGAAGATGGCACGCTACGCTGCCGCAAAAAGTGATTATGACGAAACGATCGCAGCCATGTTTACGGAGGATTCCCCGATTAAATTCGTAGGCAGCCCTAACGAGGATTACGTTAAGGATGCGGAAGCACACGCGGCCAAAACCGGGGACGCTGACGATATTAGCCGCGCCGCCATTCTTCGCGATCGCTACGAAGCGTACGAAGACGATAAGACCACGCACATGGACCTGCGCACAACGGCAACGAGCTTGCGCGCGAAGCTGCTGAACGGCGATGAACTCACGCCGAAGGATGTACGGGACGCCTGGCGGCTTGCTAAGCTTAATTCATCGCTCGATAACCAGGCACTTTACGCCAGGGTTAAACGTGAGCAGGCTAACCCGTCAGAACGGCCGCCAGCGCCGGGAGTCGTAAAGGTAACGGCCGAGGACGTAGAGGCGGCGAAGGAAGCAGCGCAACGAAATCCGAGCCCCGCTGTAATGGCGCGTTGGATTAACACAAAACGTGAATACGAAGCACAAGCGGAGGCTTCCGAGTAATCGGGGGCTTCTTTATTTATAAGGGGGAACGTACATGGACGAATTGTATCGGATTAATATCGAGGGTATCCTGACGCAAGCCGGCCTACTTGCGCAGGTTAATGACGCGATCGGAACGGACGAAGGGAAGGCGGAGGCTATCCGCGAATCACTACGCGGCATCCTGGGCGCAGCGCAAAATATTGGCATCATTCCGGCCATTCAAGCGATCGAGGAAGAAATCGCGCTCGATATGATTACGCCGATTCTAGCGGAGGTGCTGTGTAAATGACAACGGGTGGTACGAGCGTAGGTGAAATACAGGCACGAATAACGCTGGAGATGACGGAATTCCGCAGGCAAATGGACGAAGCGCGTCGCAGAATACGCGAGCTCGAAGAGGATAGCCGCCGGGGTGCGGACGGAATGCGGGATATGTCGTCGGCACTGGCGGGCATAGGCGCAGGGGCGGCGCTGGGTAAGCTCGTATCTGAAATGCGCCAGGCTGTTGATGCAGCAACGAAGCTGTTTAACGCGTTCCAAGGGCTTAACGCGGTTGCGAAAGGATTCGGTGTGCAGACTAAGGACGCGCAGGCAGCCGTACAGGAGCTGGCCTCTCGCGGTTTCCTATCGCTTACTGAGGCGGCATTGGCGTATAAGACTGCATTGTCAACCGGCCTCGGACTGGAGCAATCGACGAAGCTTATCAACTCACTCGCGGACTCAGCGGCCTACAACCGGCAATCTTTTTACACAATGGGCGGCGCGATACAAAGCTCGCTAGACGGAATCAAGAACGGTAACTCCGTACTCGCGGATGCCGTAGGGGTCACTAAGAATCTCAGCATCATGCAGAAGGAATACGCGGCTTCAATCGGTACAACAGCCGGGCGCTTAACTGACACACAGAAAATACAGGCGGCATATAACGGATTCATTAACGAGGGTGCATTCTTCGTTGGGAACGCAGACGAGGCCATGCAAGGGTTCACCGGTACACAAGCGCGATTCACGCAGGCGACTAATGAGGCATCCGTTGCATTCGGCCAGGCGTTCACTCCGCTATTCCAAACGGTACTTGAAACATTGACGCCTACGATTATAGCCCTGGCGGATTTCGTTACTCAGAACAAAGCGATGGTTAGCGCTATGGCCGCGACTTCGGTCGGCGTGCTGGGTCTTGTTACGTTATTAGCGACCGTGCCTCCTGCGCTGAAATTAATATCGCTAGGATTTAAGGCGGTAGAACTATCGGCCGGACCGGTCGGCTGGATTATCCTGGCGGTCGGAGCGCTGGCGGGCGGCATCGGTTATTTGACGACTGCAAACGCAGAGGCCGAGGCTGCTACGAAGGCACTGACGAAAGCGCAAGCTGACCTTAACGCGGTTCTGGACAAAGCGCCAGTCGACCGTACACAGGCCGATATCGAGGAATTACGCTCGAAAACGGAAGAACTGAATCCGGTCCTCGGAGAACGCGCACGGCTACAGGAGCGGCTTAACGAGCTGAATGCTGCGGAGAAAAACGGTACATGGATGCCGGAAATGTTTTCGGAAACTATGGACGTTAACGAAGCAATCGGCGAACTGGACGAGAAGCTTGAAAAGCTCGGTTATACCGGCGTTGAACAGGCGACGGAGAAACTAGGCGAAATGAATGCGTTTGTCAAAGCGGGGACAATCGCCATTACCGACCAGGAGAAGGCGGAAGCTGCAGCGTTGGCAACACGTAAGCAAACACTTAAGGAAGCGTCTGCGTATGCTGCCGAGTTTAAAAAGCTAAATGCTGCGCAGGAGCTCGACGCTTCGCAAAAAAACCGCCTTGTCGACATCACAGAGAAACTTATAGAACAGTATCCGTCACTTAATGCGCAGCAGGGCGAAGACGGCCGGATACGTGCGGACAATATCGACGTAATCATTGCGCAGATTAATGCTGATAAAAAGTTTACGGATGAGTCCGCCGAGCACGCAGCGCTGCGAATTCGTAACTATGCGAAGGAAAAGCAGGCAATGGCGGACTCGGTACGGTCGCAGATCGAGAATCTGACGCGGCTAAGCAACGCACTAGCGGTCGTATCTGGCGCAAAAGCGAGTTCATTCGCGGACGATATAGCGGCACGTACCGAACAGGCACGCCGTCAATCTTCCGGCATGGTAGGCGATATTGTTATGAACGGGGCTACGGCTCTTACGGCAATGGTTGCAGGCAAGGCTAACGAGGAGATTGACGCTAAACGTGACGCGCTTTTGAAAGATCAACAACGGAACGCAGACGCAGCGCATGAACTGGAAAAGCTGGCGGCTTCAGTTCAAACAGGGACACAGGACTTTACGAAGGATATCATTGCGCCGGATGCTCCGAAGGCTCCAAAGGCAAAGATGGAAAAGGCCGGCAAGTCACCAGCCGAAATCGCTGCGGAGCTGCGCAAAAAGCTGTACGACCAGGATCTCGCCACGATTCAGTACCAATCGGAGTTCTATAACCTAACCGCCGATAAGCAGATCGAGAAGTACGAAGCGTTAAAGAAAAAACACGCTGCATACCTCAAAGAGTCCGTCGATGACGCGCGTACCCTGTCGCTACAGCTAAAACGCTTATCCGAAGACAGTGTAAAATCACGTTTCGCTTTCGCTGAGACTGCGATCGACCAGGAAATGAAGCGTCAAGAGGACGCAGGAAAGTCGGAGCGGGAGATGGCGAACAGTCGGCTTTACATGTGGAATAACGTACTTAAACGGTACAAGGCCGGCAGCGAAGAGTACACGAAAGCGGACGAACAAGCGCGCCAGGCTCGTAAGGATGTCGCCTCGGCTACGGAAAAGGAAACAAAGGATACGTACGATAAGCGCACGGACCTCATCGAGAAAGAAATACGCAGGCTGGAAGACTCAGGCGCGACAGAGGCAGATATCGCAGCGTACAAAGTTGCGGAGTGGACGAAGCTTCGCGGCCAGTATTCGAAGGACAGCGAGTTTTACGAGAAAGCGGACGAACAGCTATATCAAGCGCGGAAAACTCTCATAGACAATACGTCCAAACTGGCGGAGGCTCTCGTCAAAGAGGAAAAGTCCCGCATTGATACCGCTAAGAAGGCGGACCTGGAAGCGATCGAGGCGCGCAAAGAGGCGTATGTTACTGCGCAGGACGAGAAGATTGCCGCCATCGACGAACTGCTCGCAAAAGAGCAGGAGCTTAATACGGATGTTGACTACGGAACAGCGCTCGCGGAGAAGAACGCCCGGATAGCTGAGCTTGCTTCGGCAGTTGGACCGGAAGGAATCGCTGAGCGTGAGCAAGCGATCAAAGACCGCGACCGTATGGTTCTCGAGCATGATCGAGACTTACGTAAGCGTGAGCTGGATTCGCAAAAGATCGCGTTACAGAAAGAGAAAGAGACGCAGCTTACGGCGTACGAGAAGGAGAAAACGGATGCCGAGGCGCAGTATGACGCATTGTCTGCAGCCTTTGACGCGTATTCTGGCGACATCAAAACGATAGAGGCCGGCATCTCTGCGTTCCGTATCTCCGAGTCTGCTTCGGCCAATGCCGCGATACTGACCGACCTGGACACGTTCATCGCGCAGTATAACGCGAAGATGGGCGCGATTACGGGAGCGAAAGCGGCTCCGAGTAATAACGTAGTATCCGCGTCACCAATCGGAGCGCTCGCGGGGATTACGTTAAGTCCGCAGCAGCAGGCGGCACTCTGGCACGCGATCCCAATTCCGCAGGCGGCCGCGAAAGCACCATCATCTCCTACGCAGATTACGATTCATAATGATTTCGGCGTGGGCCAGGTGACGCTTACAGATAAGGCGGATATAGGAACGTTCTATAATGAACGGACTCGCGCAGCCTCGCGAACACAAAGTACAGGAGGTAAGACCGTATGACGGAACATTTTAACGTTTACGATAAGAACCGGCAGATCGTCGGACACCTAGTATCCGCGTATGAAGTGACGCGGCTGCGGCGGATTAATTCAGAGGACGCGCTTACGTTCCTAGTGCCGATGGCCTCTGATGACTACCGCGATAAGATTCAAGTAAAGGGACATGTAATGGATGAGCGCGGCCAGTATTATGTCATCAACTCGCGTAAACGAATCCGGGACGGCCTCAAGCTAACCGCGCAGATATCGTGCCAACACGTCATGTTTAAGCTCGGAGATATCCGGATGCCTTACGCGTCCTATATTGACGAAGCGTACGGTATACCTATTTCAACCCTTCTCGACAAGATCGCAGGGGCCAGCAATGGCCTCTTTTCTTTTGTCATAGAAGATTCTTTTGACTTGTTCGACGTTAAAAATTGGGGTAACGGTACTGCGCTCCAGGCGTTGAACGATACGGTTAACTTGTACGGCGTCGAGATTGAACCGGATAACTTCGTAATTCATGTCCGGAAGAAGATCGGCGATGCTAACTCCGCGCTACAGTACCGTATTGGTAAGAACATCGTATCCTCTGATTACCAGGACGACGGAACCGCACTTGTTACCCGGCTATATGCGACGATGAAGGACGGCCGGACGTGGATCGGTCAACCGGCGTCAATCCTAACAGCGGACGAACAGGCGCGCTTACTTGCCGCTAACCCTGGCGCGATCGTCGGCGGTCTGCTTACGGTGAACTATCTTATCTCGCAGTATGCACCGGTATGGGCGAGTACCGGCCTTCCGTATTTGGACGGCGAGATTACGGAGCAGAACATAACGGAGCCGGCAGAACTGCTGACGAAGGCACGCGCAGCTCTCGCGAAGATGGAGCAGCCGGTACTCGAAATGACGCTGCAGCAGGCGGACTTATACAAGCTCGACGAGAGCGAACCGCGTCCGGACCTCGGCGATACTGTAACCTGCGTTGACCCGGACTTAGAGCTCGACCACGTAACCGCGCGAATTATCGAGCTTACGGAATATCCGTACTCGCGGGACCGACACGCGCAGATTACGATTGTGAACGTCATGCGTAAAGACGGCGCTCAGATAGCGGCTGATTTGAACCGCGCGAAGCAGATCATTAACGATGTGACGAGCGGTGGCCGTATCCGCGCAGCAGCGTTCGAAGAGTTCGCCAGGCTTGCGGTTACCGACGTTAACGCGAGTAAGACGGAGATTAAGTACGATACGCGCGGAATCATCCTGCAGAGTAAGGCGGACGCTAACGATCTAGTCGCGCTGACCTCAAACGGGATTATCGTATCAACCGACGGAGGAGCAACCGCACGGACAGCGATTACGGCCGCCGGTGTAGCTGCGGAACAGGTTATCGGACAATTCGGTAATTTCGTATCGATGCTCATCGGATCGGGTAACAACGTCGTACAAATCAATCCGAACGGTATCGCAGCCGGACACGCTACCTTCGAGAGTGCGCCGTTCCGAGCGTACATGAACGGGCATATTGTCGCGCGGGATATCGAGTTAACCGGGCGGATTGATAACAGCGAAATGTATTCGTCCGTGATTAACGCCGGTACGATTAACGGGGCTACGATTAACGGCGGCAGCATTAACGCGGGAACGGATATTAACGTTACGCGAAATGCGCGGATCGGTGATACGTTGTTTATGGGGTTGGCTGGCGCGGTTAATGACCGGCGTATTGAGTTCGTCGATCCGAGCATTTATGAAGCGTATGTAGAATTTACGGCAGCAATTAGCCAGTTGAAGATACGATCCGGTAACGATCTGCGGATAGACGCTGGCCTTGATCTATTTCTAAAGGGCGATAGAATTATCTTGCAACCAGGCTCCGGCGGTGCTTATATCGGTTCTGTAACTCCCGGAAATCGTATCGTGGTAGGTTCGGAGATAGATTACGTTAACCTACGTCTGGATAACCTGGGAACATCGTTGTTACTTTTGGCAGGACGTGTAGCGGCGCTAGAGAGCGCATAATCCCTGTTCATCCGGGTGTCTCTTGGATATACTTAATATAATTACTATATCTGGGAGGCACGTAGATGAAAAAGAAGATTATCGGAATAGCGGCGGCTGCGCTATTGTTAGGAGGCTCGATCGGATTCGCAGCGGCATCATCTCCACTTATCGGTGCAAAGGTGACTGGTCTATTCACACTGCAGTATACGGATAAGACGAAGATAGCGGACGCGGTTATTATTAACGGATCAGCTTACGTTCCCGTCCGAAAATTGGCGGAAGCAACCGGAACGGAACTGACGGTAGAAGGGAAGACAATAACGTTGGAAGATAAAGCGAGCGCGACGGTTACTCCGGTTGTGGGTACTGATACCACTAAGGTCCAGGAAAGAATTACAGCGCTAGAAAGTAGAGTCAAGCTTTTAGACGAGGCGATTGCAAAGGAAGAAGCTAATATTCACTTAATGGAGACGCAGGAACAGCAAGAAGGCAAAAGGAAATATATAGAGGACTTAAAAACAAGACGCACAGAAGCGCAGACAGAGCTTACGCAACTAAAGGCGCAGCTCGGCGAATAACAAACGCTTGGGTCACGTTGTCCCTGTCATTATACGTACACATTACGGCCGTCCTTCGGGGCGGTCTTATTTGTCGTGTACGTTTTGCCTATTAATAGGTTTATTTATCATATCTAGTAAAGGGGAAATCAGTATGAAATCATTAACAGCGGGTCAGCACACGGCCATCCAGTACTTATCGTTACCGAAAGCCGCACGCCCATCCATTGACGAAATCGCAGTCGCCGCGAATGTAAGCCGCTCAACTATCTACGCGTGGCAGAAAGACCCGGACTTCATTGCGGAGCTTAAGGCGCAGATTGTTCGCAATAACCTCGATATGCTGCCGGAACTAGTCGCGGCCCTTCCGGAGATCGCAATCCGCGAGAAGAACGCAGCAATGGCTAAGCTCGCGTTACAGGTTCACGGTATGCTGACGGATAGAGTCGAAGTACAGGCGCATGTCAGTCCGCAGGTTACCGACGTTGAAGCGCTTAGAGCCCGCATCGAAGCGTTGAAGGTCCGTCAACATGGCGCGGAAGAGTAAGCGTGGCCGTCCGGTTGCTCCGCTGGATGAACGCCATTACCGGGCTATCGCGCTGCTTGCGGATGGGCGTATGAATTACAGTGAGGTAGCGCGGACGTGTGGAGTTGAACGCCGGACGTTGCATCGTTGGAGACAGCGTAAGGACTTCGATAGGGAACTGCGTAAGCTGAGCGCTAAGCTCGTGAATGAATGGAGAAGAACATCGCGTGAACGTATGCGCCTTAGAACAGCGCAGGATATGACGTGGTATTTCGACGCGATCGGAACAGCGTAACATTGAGTCCGTTAGGTAGATCGACCGTGTTATCGTGGCAAAACGCTGCGGTAGCGCGGCCTTTTCTGCGTTTATACCGGGACAATTAACGTCCCATTACTGGACAAAAGGCGATTTCTTCTGCACGAGGCTCGGACCGGACGGCCCCTCGAAAATTTCAGGGGGTCGGCGTTCTGGCGCTGCATAAACGTATGTATATACGCAATCGGACTCTGTGCATAAATTGCCAGCGCTATAAACGTGATAACAGCGCCAATCCGCACGGTTATAAGGATCGCGGAGTCCGACCGCTGGAAATGTATATGCAGCGTATAAGGTACGTTTATGCAACGAGTGAACAAACGTAGGCGTGGCGCGGGTTTGCGGCATGTACGTAGGGCCTACGCAGTAACTATGCGTTGGTCACGAAATGAATATCGTATACATTACGATTATATTACGCTGCACCGCGCTAAAATACCCCCAAGGCCCCCTGCGTCAGGGCCGCATTCTGCTGTACTCAAAATCCGCGCAGCATTTTTAACCCAGGGAGCCAATATATGTAAATGACGCACTTTTAATTGCGGACAGTCTGCGCTATAATGGAGAGTACGTAGGACTTCGTAGAAAACGTAGGTCACCGAATGAATGTCCGTTATAGGCTACGTATAGCTATCGGAACACTAACGAGCGTCTAGCGGTCTCGTAATGCGTAGGCCGGGGGTTCAATTCCCTTCACCAGCATCCTTAATAACTCAATCATGACGCGGTTTTCCGGGATTTCGGGGGGCTGCGTTTTTTTATGTTCTTCTACCATTCTTATAGATTCTTGGAACAAGTGATCTGAAAGGGAATATATGGAACCATGGTGGTGTAGTGGTTTACATTAAGAATGTTTTTAGCGTAACAGACAGAATGGGCAGTACAGAACATATTAATTGAAAGTTCTATATTTATAATTGTGTTGCAGAAAAAATTTACTTTTCTGCAACTTTTTCTTTATTTTAGCGTCATGTAAGAGGATGTTAAATTGTGTAAATAGGAGGATTTCTCTGTGGTAAAGAGAATTTTTGTTATTTTCGCTATGACTATAGGATTAATGGTATCTGCTGATCAGTCCTATGCCCGTCCCACTGAGTTACCGCCAAGTAACGACCGTACGGATGTGGTCTATGTTAGTGAAAATGTAGTAACACTGGTTGACTATATTAATAATAAAGCAGATATAGTTGATTTACAGACAAAGATAACCACAAATATTTCGGATGGTTCAAATACGATCCTAGATGTAAAGGTTATAAAAAATCCTCAAAAAATAGTGCTGCTTCAAAAGGGAAACGGAAATAAAATTTCAAAAACAGTATTCTCTTTTAGCGGAAATCTTATTAGCAAGACTGAGATCGCTCTTGAAAATGCGGGAGATAAAATCAGATGGGTAGCTCCTACAGGCACAACAAACGAACGAATAATGGTTCAATCTAATAATTCCTTTAGCCTGTATCAATACCCGTGGACTAAACCAAGTGTGAGCTACAACGCAAAGATCGTTGATGTGGGATATGAAAGTGTATCAGTAATGGATTGGGAATTTGAGGGGTATCCTAATTTGGCCATTAAGTACCATGCGCAAGGTATAATGAGGGATGATTATTTCGTTAAAATGGTCAATCTTTATTCAAAGAATGAAGCTTCACTCAAGGACTTTAATTCTGATTTTTTAATTAAAACTAGCGGTAATTACCTTGCAGCATTATCCTCTTATACCTATCAGGCAATACCGGGAAATGTAATCCGCCCCTCAGCCAATGACTCTCAAAAGGTATTTCGTGTAATCAATAAATCCACTACAAAGGAAACTGCTTCTATAAAAGAAGTTTTTAAACAAGATGGTGACATTTCCGGGTGGAAAACAGAATTAATTAACGGTCAAGTATTTGTAGGGGATTTACTGGAACACACATGGTCCTTGTTTTCTCAAGAAGGAGCTATACTTTTAAAAAAACAGGACTGGCCTAAAAATGGTGCCACGAAATTTTTGTACTACAACTTAAAATCACAAACAGCATATTTTCTGGATTATTCATCAGGTGAGATCTCAATAATGGAGAAGCCTTCGAAAAAATAGAACGGAAACGGGGAAACGGTATATGTGGCGTAAATACATACTAATTTTTACAAGTCTGCTTGTGGTCTTCGTAATGCTTCTACAGCCTGGAGCTGCCCATGCGGCGGATAGTGGAACGATAACTGCAGACAGCGGCATCCAAGAAAAGCTGATAGAAAAGTATGGACTTGATGATTCCAAACCTTCTTCTCAACCCGGCTGGGGCGGAGTGGATATAGGTATAAGTGAACCTCTTTCGCTCGTGCTTTCCATATTCAGGGTGATTATTAATCCATATGCGTGGGTGACTCCGGGGTTCATCCATTATTTGTTTTACCAATAAAGACAGTAAAAGTTGCATAGAACCCCATAGAGTCATACAATACAGTAGTAGAAAGCACACACAATGCGCAGGCAGGGGCTTCATGCCCCTTCGCCGGCATCCCGATAAACAATAGGCGGCGCGGCTTTCCGGATGTTCGGGAGGCTGCGTTTTTTGCTCTTCTGGAGAGGGGAATAGGCACAAGATGAAATGTCTCACGGTCCGGCAGCCTTGGGCGACCTTAATTGCTCTTAAGGAAAAGCAGTTCGAGACCCGTTCCTGGAAAACGGCATACCGTGGTGAACTGGCTATTCATGCCGGGATGGGGATCGACAAATCCGCCTGCAGGCAGGAGCTGATCCAGTCGGCTTTGGCACGGCATGGATTCAGTGCGGACAACCTTCCTCTCGGAGCCATTATCGCTACAAGCCGTCTGGCCGACTGCTACCAGGTGACGGATGAGGATGCCGGAGCGGGCTGGCCGGGCGGCAATGAATTTGCTTTTGGCGATTATTCACAAGGGCGCTATGCCTGGAAGCTGGAAGAGGTAACGGCGCTTGCCCATCCGATTCCCGCAAAAGGCAGGCTGAGCTTCTGGGAACACCCTGTGCTGGAGGGAGAGCAGTGACCCGCTGGGGCTGTACAACCTTTTGGCATAATCGGAAAATTTATTTAGCGGCCCAAGCCATTATTGGGTATGAACCGGCTGACTCGCGGGTAATCTTCTTATAAGGCCGTTGGTGCAGCCAAGTGAACCCCGCGTGATCATCAGGATGATAAGAAAGGGCGTATGCATAGGAAATGGGAAGTCTCCTTATTGCGTGGCTTTGTATGCTGTGTTTGTATTTTTCGTTCGAGGATAAGGTTAGCCGGAAAATTATCTTTCCCGTGGCACTGGTCGTTTTTTTCGGAACCCTGGGCTATTGGAAGCTTTTAATGTAATCTTTATGCAATTATAAGCTTGTTTTCAGGTTAAGGATATATATTGAATGTACCAGACACTCCCCAGTGTTTATAGATAGCTTACAGGGTCCTGCCAACTCCCATGGCGAGGCCCGTTTTTTTATTTTGTTTGGCTGACCCTAAGTATTTATATACAAGAGGAATAAATGTGATGTTTTTCACAATAAAATCCGAAGAATTATTATATATTAAAATTGAAATATTAAAGATTAAAGTGTAAGAAAATAAAGCACCCCAAAGAGGAGAATGATGATGAGTCATGAAGGAAGTCTCCGCCGTGGTTTGGCATTTGGTCTATTTTTGAGCATTCCGTTATGGATGTCGATGATTGGCTGGATTCAACTGCTGTAACATACCAATCAGCTATATTCGCATTGTCTGATTACGAGAGCGCATATAGCATACATAGAGGTGGATCAAGAACTGCTTACGGTTGTTTCCGTGGCAGTTCTTTTGTTATATTGCAAGTATGCAGAATAGTACTCGTATAGTTCAAAAATACTATTTTTTAATATTTTAAATTACGGATAAAATACAGGTTTGGGACGTTTAAGAGTAACTCTTAGATCTGATGCTATTCGTATCCCAGAGTGAAGCTATGGTGTGTGAAAGCTATAATCCCTTATGTATAAAGGGGTTGTCCATAATCTGTGTATGCCAAGCACTTGGGAAAATACTAAAGGAATAGATTGACAATAGGGGTATCTGAGGGATAAAATGGAACTAGTTCAAAAGTAACAATTGTCATAGACTACATAAGAATCGCCAAATTACACACCATCATGTATAAACGCAAACTGTTCGAAAGGACAGGACGCAAAGTCAGGAATCTAATGCCCGCAAGCAGGGGCTATGATCGTCCGGCCGCCGTGAAGCTAACCCTTCGTGGCGGTTTTTTTGTTGTTATATGTTTTTGGCGAAATCATAGAATAAGTTACTAGGAGGTGCATGCGATTGAAAAAAAGAACACAGAAGGCAGCAGCTCTGCTACTGGCAGGGGTGTTGGTATTGGGCAGTACGATTACCTGGGGATGGAACGTTAGCGCAGAGGCCAATATGCCGTATACCCCTACACCTGTTTTGGGCGTTGCCGGCAATTTTAACGCATTTATATTTGGGGATTTCACGCAATCTTATGATCAGATTCATGGAAGGCTTGCGGCTGAAGGGAATATTACTTTGCAAGGATACGGTGTATCCAAGGATGCGCCTGGCGGGGATGTGCTGGTTGCAGGCAAGAATCTCAGTCTAACAGACGGTACAATATATGGCGCAGCAGTATATGGCGGCAGTATAACCAACACACGTGCAGACCTTAAGGAAACTCCCCGGAAGGGAACCCCGATTGATTTTGCAGCCGAGGAACAGTTTTTGATACAGCGTTCGGATGAATTAGCCGCTTTGCCGCAGACACAACCTTTTGTAAAAGAATACGGGAAGATCACCATTAACGCTCCGGATTCCTATAATGTCATTCATTTGGCCGCTGCAGATTTAGCTGATGCCAATGGCTTGCAGTTCAATATAACTGGTGATGCCACCGTAGTTATTAATGTGAGCGGAAGCTCAGTGAAGATTCCTAATTTTCAATTCTGGGGAGGCAAACCCCGTAAGGTACTGTTCAATTTCTATGAAGCTGCTTCTTTGAATATTGGGAATACAACCATTGAAGGCACCATACTGGCTCCTCATGCCAGCGTCTTTTATGATCATGCAGAACTTCACGGCACTCTAATCGCAAAAGCTTTCAGTGGTTATGTGCAGATGCACCACTATCCATATGACGGGTCGGAACCACCTATAAAGCCAACACCAACGCCGAGCGCATCGACATCGCCAACACCAAGCGCATCGACGTCACCAACACCAAGCGCATCGACATCACCAACACCAAGCGCATCGACATCACCAACACCAAGCGCATCGACGTCACCAACGCCAAGCGCATCGACATCACCAACGCCAAGCGCATCGACGTCACCAACGCCGAGCGCATCGACATCGCCAACACCAAGCGCATCGACGTCACCAACACCAAGCGCGTCGACGTCACCAACACCAAGCGCGTCGACGTCACCAACACCAAGCGCATCGACGTCGCCAACGCCGAGCGCATCGGCAACGCCAACGCCGACAGCGCCACCAAGCACGTCACCAACACCAAGCGCATCAACGTCACCAACGCCGAGCGCATCGGCAACGCCAACACCAAGTGCATCGGCAACGCCAACGCCGACAGCGCCACCAAGCGCGTCACCAGCGCCGAGCGCGTCGACATCACCAACGCCGAGTGCATCGGCAACGCCAACTCCGACAGCGCCACCAAGCGCGTCACCAACACCAAGCGCATCGACATCACCAACGCCGAGTGCGTCGACGTCACCAACACCGACAGCGCCACCAAGCGCATCGCCAACGCCGAGCGCGTCGACGTCACCAACACCAAGTGCATCGGCAACGCCAACGCCGACAGCGCCACCAAGCGCGTCGCCAACACCAAGCGCATCGACGTCGCCAACACCAAGCGCATCGACGTCGCCAACACCAAGCGCATCGACGTCGCCAACACCAAGCGCATCGACGTCGCCAACACCAAGCGCATCGACGTCGCCAACGCCAAGCACATCGACGTCGCCAACACCAAGTGCATCGGCAACGCCAACGCCGACAGCGCCACCAAGCGCGTCACCAACGCCGAGCACATCGACGTCGCCAACGCCGAGCGCGTCGACGTCACCAACACCAAGCGCATCAACATCACCAACGCCGAGCGCGTCGACGTCACCAACACCAAGCGCGTCAACGTCACCAACACCGGTGGTGAACCCGTCGCCTACACCTACAAGCGTAGTAACACCGACACCAACGTCAAACACTACTGTCATTTTCGTGCCGGTAACTGTGCCAACACCAACGCCAACAACGATAATCGGTACGATTGTAGATGATACGGTAATCAATGATGATCCATTACCTTTGGGGCCGGTGGCAACGCTCGCTCCATCTCAGCCGACAGCATCACTCCAGCCTACACCAGCTCCTGCCCCTGCTCCGTCAGCAACAGTAACACCGAAGTCTGGGGATGAAGTGATACTAGATGATGAGATTCCTTTGGGAAGTGTGGATACACCCGACAAGCTGCCGCAGACCGGGGAATCCAGTCCGGCACCTTATTACATCGCTGGTCTGGGAATAGCAGGCTTGGGTTTGCTCCTCAGCAGAACAGCAAGAAGCAATAAACGCAAACGGTAAAAGTAAATGCAACTGTTATAAATAATGGAATACTACATTTTAGCGGGTTAAAAAGATAACTACAGCAGTATAACAAGTGAAAAGAACAGGGCCCCTTCACCATGGAGGTGTCCTGTTCTTTTGTTTGGTCATTTTATGAATTTTGCCAGAATTCAGCTACATTTCCAGTTGGTCCCGAGCCATGTTATACTATGCTGAAAATCGGGTAGCGCTAAGGCCACACTGAAGTAGGATTCCATTTTATCGAAGAAAGGTGACAAACATGTGGAGTGTAATTATAATTGCCGCCTTGCTGATTATTGCTGGTGGTGTGACTTATGCAGGATTCTTTTTTTATGGAGTTGCGATCAAGCGGGCGCCGAAGGAGTTTCTGGCCAAGACTCCTGACCTTAAGGTAGACCCGCCGGTTGCCGGGGCATCCTGGGGGGAAGGGGCGGAGTGGGTATCCCGTCACACCTTCAGAAATATTGAAATTACATCAGATGACGGGCTGACGCTGCGAGGTTATTATCTGCCATCAGAGCGTGCCGCAGGGCGGACCGCTATTATAGCTCACGGATATTCCGGTAAAGGCAAGGATATGGGAGCATGCGCCAAAATTTATTATGAGACCATGGGCTATAATGTGCTGATTCCCGATGCCCGTGGACATGGCGACAGCAAGGGGGATTATATCGGATTCGGCTGGCCGGAGCGCCGGGATTATCTGAAGTGGATCGGGTACATCCTAGCGGAGGACGGGCCGGAGGCACAGATTGTGCTGCACGGGATATCCATGGGCGGGGCAACCGTGATGATGACTTCAGGAGAAGAGCTTCCGCCGCAGGTAAAAGTTATCGTAGCTGACTGCGGATATACCTCTGTCAAAGCGCAGCTGTCTTACCAGCTGTGGCGGATGTACCATCTGCCAAGCTTTCCTTTTGTACATATGGCGAGCCTCATCACCCGCATCAAGGCAGGGTATTTCTTCGGAGAGGCTTCGGCGCTGAAGCAAGTCCGCAAAGCCCGGGTGCCGATACTGTTCATACATGGCGATGCCGATAAGTTCGTGCCCTTCCATATGATGGATGAACTCTATCGGGCATGCAGAAGTCCCAAGGACAAGCTTGTAGTCCATGGTGCGGGACACGGCCTGGCGTATGACACAGACAAGGCAGCGTATGTAACAAAAGTAGCCGATTTTGTGACCCGTTACGTCCATTAACCTTGAAAAAAAGCCCCGGAAACGTAGACGCGCCCGATATCCGCAAACTGCGGTTATCGGGCGCTAATATGTTCCACACATGGAACTGCATCCTATGTACAAGAAAGCAGTGAAGCCATGTCTTCTGCGTATATTTAATCCCCCGCCGTCCGTGAGAAGAACGGGTGTCTTGATCCTTGTTATTTCCAGCAGCCGTGTGGCGAGAATAATCCTTCCAAAACGACAAAAGCCCTACCTCTCTTTTGTCCTTGCGGCTCCGCGGCCGCGCCAGTGCGAATCGGAAAACTATGTTCGAATTTAATCTCATAAAAAGGAAGAGTACTGCAAGAAAACGTAAGATTTTGTGTCCAAAATGCCGATAATAGATAAATGGGCAACGAATCGGCTTGACATCTTCTTGATGGGGATAATGTATACTGCAAACAAATATTCTATAATAATATCATGGAATGCCAAGAAATGCAAATCTTTGAGCTTAAAGGAAGGCTGGAAACGGGGGACCCGATGAATTTATACGGAGTTTTTTTGAAAAAACAGATTCGTAACTACATATTCGGCTCCGTGGTTGCCGTGCTTGCGGTGGGAAGTCTGATCCTTCTCTCCTCACTTGAAATAAGCCAAACTGAGTATTTGCGGCTGCTCTACGTATTGCTGATCTCGTTCGTCATTATGGCTGTGACGGAGATCAACGTCTTCCTCAGACAAATGCGGCCCATCCGGAGGGCACTTAGAGAGCGGAAACCGTCACTGGATATGCTGGAAGAAGCTTATCTGCATACTCACCGGCTACCGAAGCTTGCGGTACAGCGGATATTGGGTCCGCATTTCCTCGGACTGTCTCTGCCAGCGTCGCTCCTGACCTTATGGTTGATACGCACCGGATTAATCAGCTTACCCTACTTCTATCTAGTGCTTGCAGTCGCCGGGGCCATTCTGGTGGCAAGTATGCATGCGTTGATTGAGTTTTTTCTGACCGCCTCGGCGATCATTCCGCTGATTAAGGAATTCAGAAACCGGGCATTGACCTTATATATGGTTGATTTTTCTCTGGAAGGCCATGTGTTTGTGCCTATCCGCCCCAAATTTCTCGTCACTTGTATGCTGATCGGTACTTTCCCGCTCATTCTATTTATTATGGCAACCCAGATCAGGATGGAAACGCTGGGGAGCGGATTAGTGGAGGGCATGCAGAACTATTGGGAGTGGGCGGGGCTTATGCTGATGATCGGCACCCTTTTTTCTTCCATAGCGGCTTGGCTTCTAACCCGAAGTGTGCAGCATCCCATTAACGAGTTATACCAAGCGATGAACCATATCAAAGACGGGCAGCTGCTGCAGATGCAGGATGAATACTCCGATGAATTCTCGAAGCTTGTGGCCGGCTTTAATATGATGGTCCGAGGTCTGCAGGCCCGGGAGCGTCAGAGCAGGCAATTGCTCGACAGCTATTTCACCACCCTTGCCGTAGCGCTGGATGCCCGGGATCCGTACACTGCCGGGCACTCGCTGCGGGTGGCGGAATATTCGGTAATTATTGGCCAGCTCGCGGGGCTCACCGGGCAGAAGCTGGATAATTTGCGCAAGTCTGCCCTGCTGCATGATATCGGCAAAATCGGTGTACGGGACAGCGTGCTCTTTAAGGAGGAGGCTCTGACCGATGAGGAATTTGACCAGATCAAGAGCCATCCCGTGCTTGGAGAGAATATTCTGCGACAGATTGAGCCTGTGGAAAAGATGGCGCCTTACCTGGGCGGGGTTCGCTCGCATCATGAACGTTATGACGGCAAGGGATATCCGGACGGCTTGGCCGGAACAGCTATTCCGCTGCATGGCCGGATTATAGCCGTGGCTGATGCTTATGATGCCATGACCTCTGACAGGCCCTACCGCAAAGGGATGAATCATGAGCGGGCATTGGCTATTCTGGAACAGGGAAGAGGTACCCAGTGGGATCCTGAATTTGCCGGTCTGTTTCTGGCTTATTTCGGAAAAACGGAGAAATTGGATAAAACAGATTATCCAGGCCGGGCGGGATAACCTAATATTTCTTATTGAAGCGGATGCCATCCATTTATGATCGGTATCCGCTTCTGCTTGCGTGCCTATTTTGTGAACTGCTCCCTAAAACCGACAAAACCCGAGTACATTCATTGAAGGATTGCAAACGGACCGTTATAATTAATAAGTCTGGATTTTAACTAAAAAATAAGGGAGATCATTATGAAACGCGCAGATGTGCTGCTGATTTCCATCGTGCTCATTGCCGCGCTTGCTTTTATCGTGCCGAGATGGCTCTCGAACGATAGCGACAAGGCGGGACCCGGAAACAACCTGGTAGCTAATATAACGGTGGATGGCAAGCTGTATAAGACAGTGAAGCTTACAAAAGAAGAACAAACCATTGATATCCGCACAGAGCGCGGCTATAACATTCTGAAGGTGTATGACTATGGGATTGAAATGTACGATGCAGACTGTCCCGATAAGGTATGCCTGGGCTTTGGCCATATTACCCGTCCGAAGCAGACCATCGTGTGCCTGCCGCACCGGGTGTTAGTAGAAATTGCAGGCGGTGTGTCGGGGGAGGATGATATAGATGCCTATGTCCAGTAGTGAATCGGCAACAGCATTAAAGCGTACGGTGATTGTGGCTATTTTCGCAGCGGTCGCTGTAGTACTAAGTCTGGTGGAGGCCCAGATCCCGCTGGTTGGGGTCGGACTCATGCCTGGTGCCAAGCTCGGCTTCGCCAATATCATGATTTTGACCTGTATTTTCTTTTTACGGGGCCGTGACGCCTTTGTGCTGGTCATTTTGAAGACATTGCTTACAGCATTCCTGCTTGGCACCTTTTCGAGTCTTCTCTTCAGTCTGTTCGGATCGCTGCTCAGCTTTGTGGTGATGTTCCTGCTGGTGAAGTGGGGAGGCGGAAAGTTGAGTGTGATCGGTATTAGTATAGCGGGTGGACTGGCCCATAATACGGGGCAGCTGTTCGCGGCAGCCATTGTATTCAAATCTATGAGTATTTTCTATTACTTGCCGGTGCTGCTTATTACCGGGATTGTGACGGGGATCGCAGTTGGCTTCGCCGTACGTTATCTGATAGCGTCGCTGTCCAAAATATCGCTGTTTGAAGAGTTTTTGGGCTAAAGCGGACCCATCAGCGGAGGGATGACTAACATGAATAAAGCATATCAAGACGTGGAGAATGCAGGCGGGGTGCTGGCTGTGATCCAGCTGGACGGAGTATCTTTTGGCTATGATCCGGAGCATCCTATTCTCCACAATATCAGCGTATCCATTCCACAGGGCCAGTGGGTGAGTATAGTAGGACCGAACGGCTGCGGCAAGTCCACACTGGTTAAGCTGATGAACGCCCTACTGCCCAAAAGCGGCGGAGAGATCACCATATGCGGCCATCAGCTGGGTGAAGAAACGATTGGCGCCATCCGCCAATGCATCGGTATGGTGTTCCAGAATCCCGACAATCAATTCATCGGGGCTACGGTGGAGGAAGATATATTGTTTGGGCTGGAGGGGCTGTGTTTGCCCTACGCGGAGATGGAGGAACGCCTGAGAACCTATACCTTGAAGCTGGGGATTGAGGATCTGCTGGCCAAGCATCCGGGCGAGCTGTCGGGTGGACAGAAGCAGCGTGTTGCCATTGCATCCATCCTAGCTATGAAGCCAGGCATCGTCATCTTTGACGAGGCCTCTTCCATGTTGGATGAGGCGAGCCGTGATGAGCTGCTGCGCATTCTTCAAGGGATGAGATCAGATGGGCAGTACACCATCCTGATGATCACGCATGATGCGGACGAGATCCTGGCCTCGGACCGGGTACTGGCCCTGCATGGCGGTGGTCTTGCCGCTGATACGACCCCGCAGGCGCTGTTCAGAAATGCAGAGCTTCTGGAGAAATGCCATCTGCTGGAGCCGTATCCTTGGCGTCTTGCCCGGGAATTGCAAAGCCGGGGAATCAGGGTGGATGTGCCCGCCAGCGAAAAGGAGCTAATAGATACACTATGGCCATACAACTAGAGCAAGTAAGCTTTACTTACGCCGAGAAAAGCTTGTGGAAGCAGACGGCGCTGCATGATATTACCCTTGGTATTCCCAAAGGCTTGCTTACCGGGATTGCGGGTGCAACGGGTTCGGGCAAATCTACGCTGCTGCAGCTCTTTAATGGCATCCTTAAACCAACGCAGGGGACGGTAAAAGTGCTGGATGTGACTATACGGGCCGGTGAGAAATCACCGAAGCTGCTGCCGCTGCGCCGCCGGGTCGGACTGGTCTTTCAATTTCCGGAGCAGCAGATGTTCGAAGATACGGTGGAAAAGGACCTGATCTTTGGACCGCTCAACTTTGGCATGAGTCCGGAGGAGGCCAAGGAGCGCGCACGCAAAGCCATGCTCGAAATGGGGCTGGACCTCGCCTTGCTCTCGCGCAATCCATTCCGCTTAAGCGGAGGACAGATGCGTAAGGCAGCCATCGCCTCCGTACTGGCCATGGACCCGGAAATTGTCGTGCTGGACGAGCCGACCGCCACTCTGGACCCGGTCAGCCGCGCGGAGTTGATCGCGCAATTGGAGCGTCTCTGCCGCGAACAGGGCCGGACGGTTATTATCGTAACCCACCGGATGGATGAACTGCTGCCGGTTGCTGACCGCTGGATTCTGTTAAAGGACGGGAAAATTGCATTTCAGGGCAGCGGTGGAGAACTTGCTGCCGATCCGGACATCCTTACGCGCTGCGGTCTGGGTGTGCCGCATTCGCTCCGTTACTGGCACGCCATTGCCGGCCAGTTCGGCCTTGCGGGCGAGAGGCCCCGCCTTACCGCTGAGAGCCTTGCCGAGCTGATCGCTTCATTGCCGGGGACCGTCAGATCAGGCAACACGGCTGGAATGGGGGATGCCCATGAATGAGCGGCTGCTGCTGGGACGAAGCATTGAGACCGGATCGTGGGTGCACAAGCTGGATGCGCGTTCCAAGCTTACCGGGATGCTGCTGTATGTAGCTGTAATTCTGCTGTCGGATTCCTGGCTGTCGATGGTGCTGCTGGCTGTATTTTCGATTACGATCATGGCTTCGACGCGTATTCCGCTGAAGTATTTCATCAAGGCGGCCAAGCCCTTGCGTTATTTGATGCTGTTCATCTTCATCGTACAGCTTCTGTCCGTCAAAGAGGGAGATGTGCTCTGGTCCGCCGGCTCGTTCTCGCTGCATGAGGGGGGGCTGCGCCTGGCTGCTTTTTCTGTCATCCGCATGCTGTTTCTGATCACGTTCACGGCGCTCCTTACCTTTACCACAACGCCTGGCAAGCTCAATCAGGGACTAGAGGGGATCCTGGCACCCTTCAAGAAATTAGGACTGTCGCCGGACCGGATCACGCTGATGATCAGCATTGCGCTGCGGTTTATTCCTACGATTCTGGATGAATCGCAGATTATTATGAAGGCCCAGGCCTCCCGCGGAGCTGATCTGCAGGAGCTGCCTTTGAAAGAGAAAGCGCGGATGCTGGTGTCGCTGCTTGTGCCGGTGATCTCCAGCGCCTTCCGGCGGGCACAGGATCTGGTCTATTCCATGGAAGCCAGAGGCTTCCGCATGGATGCTCCGCGCAGCCGGTATCACCGTTTGAGGTGGGGCGCTGCCGATACTGTTTTTGTTGCTATGTTTATTATCATGGGAGTTGCAGTGGCATTATTGTGATATTTTAGGAGGAATAGGTAATGGCAAGATTTTTTAACGGAAAAGAAATTGAATTGCTCGCACCTGCGGGAACATTTGATATTTTCAAGGCAGTGGTCGAGTCGGGCTGTGATGCGGTGTATTTTGGCGGTCCTGTACTCAATATGAGAATGATGCGCAAAGGCTATAATCTATCGCATGAAGAAATTATTGAAGCCCTGGACATCGCCCACAGTTTAGATAAAAAAGTATATATCACCGTAAACAATCTTTTCAGCGAAGACGATGTGGAGGAAGCGAGAGCCTATCTGCGGTTTCTTGACGAGGTCCGTCCGGATGCGCTGATTGTTCAGGATATGGCAGTGCTGGAGCTGATCCGCGAGATGGCGCTTACCGTTCCTATCCATGCTTCGGTCATGATGAATGTACACAATCTGGAGATGATCTACGCGCTGCGTGATCTTGGAGTAAGCCGGGTGGTTACCTCGCGGGAAATGGACCTGCAGACGGCTAAGCTGCTGGGGCAGCAGAGCGGCATGGAGCTGGAATACTTTGTTCATGGTGATATGTGCTCTGTTCACGGGGCGAACTGCTATTTCAGCTCCCAGGTATTCGGGATGAGCAGCAACCGTGGCAAATGTATGAAGCCTTGCCGCTGGGATTACCGGATTAAGCGGGACGGATATGTATTCCCGGCAGAATATCCGCTGGCCGTCAAGGATATGTTCATGTATGAGCATCTTCCGGAGCTGATCGAATCAGGAATTACCTCTTTCAAAATTGAAGGCCGGATGCGCGATAAGGAATTCATGGTCTCCCTGGCGAACAGCTACAGTGAGGCTATTGACCGGTATATTGAAGATCCGATTGGCTTTGACCGGACTGTGGACTCCAAAGAGCTATACAAAAACCGCAAACGTGATTTCTCCACCGCTTACGCTTTTGGCAAACCAGGTCTGTCGAACATTAACCGCCGGTACGAAGGTACAGGCAAATTCTACAGCACGGGTAAGGTATTCAGTACGCCAACTGCCGAACGTGAGCTGTCCGAAACCCGGGTGCAGGAGCTGCGCGAACGTCTGGCCGAGGCAGGAAAGGGTTCAAAAGCTGTACCGGAACTAGCTGTACGTGTGAATAATATGGAGCAGGCCCGTCTGGTCATCGAAATGGGTGTAGAGAGCCTGTATCTGCCTGGAGATGTATTTGAGCCGGACCGGCCGTTTACGAAGCAGGATATTAAGGAGCTTGGGGCCATTAAAGGGAATACCCGGTTGTACCTTGGCATGCCGCGGATGATGAACGAGCTTCATTTTAACCAGTATGATCATTTGCTGAACGGAGAACGACTGCCTATTGATGGACTGATGATTACCAATCTTGGGGCCATTCGGCGCTACAGAGCTTACGGGTACCCATTGATCGGTGATGCCAATCTGAATATCTACAATCATCTTTCTGCAGGGCTGTACGCCGGACTGGGGCTGGAAAAGCTGACCGTATCACCGGAAATGACGATGGAGCATTTTGCCGCCTTCACCTCGCGTTGTGATCTGCCGCTGGAGGTTGTTGTTCACGGCACACCGGCGCTGATGTACATGGAACATGATCTATATGAGAATACCGAGGTTATGGAGCCTATTGCTGAAGAAGATAATCTCTATGTCCGTAATGATGTGCTGGTTCTCAAAACCGATAAGGGTGAAAATCCAGTCTACCGTGATCAATTTGGCCGCTGCCATCTGCTCTTCTCGAAAGAACTTTGCTACCTGCCAATGCTGAAGGAAATGCGCGGACTCGGTATTGCCAGCTTCCGGATCGAGGGCGCCACATACAGTACAGAAGAGCTGCGGACAATCATTGCTGCCTACCAGGCTGCCCTTCGCGGAACACATTCGCAAGAGGATCTACTGGGCGGACTTACGCCTGTGTATGCTGGTTATACGCTCGGTGCCCTGCAGTTTAATTAAATTATTTAAATTTTAAAATATCGCCATGGAGCGTATAATAACGGTAAACGTATGATTGTTAAGTAATTTTTTTCACAAAGAAGTTTTACAGATTCATAATCCCTACTGTACCGCCCGGACGGGCGCCTGAAAGAGAGGAACCCTTCATGAAGCAACAAGAGACAGCCATTGGAAGAACAGCGGTTGCCGCCAAAAGAAAGCAATATTTCTATCCCTGCACCGCACACTTTTACCGGGATGCGCCGCAGCTCGTGCGTGGAAGCATGCAGTTTGTCTATGATGAGAACGGCAAGCCGTATACGGACTTTTTTGCCGGGGTATCGGTTGTCGCCTGCGGCCACTGCAACCCTGTAATTACAGGACGGACGATTGCGCAGCTTCAGCAGCTCCAGCACACCTCAACGGTGTATCTTACGCAGCCGAATGTGGATTTGGCAGAGCGATTGGAAGAGGTGCTTCCGGGGAATCTGCGCCGCAGCTTCTTTGTCAACAGCGGCTCGGAGGCCAATGAGGGGGCACTTCTGCTAGCCAGAATGCATACCGGCCGCAAAGGCTTCATTGCTCTGGAGAGCGGGCTGCACGGGCGGACCAATCTGACGATGAGTGTAACCGGGCTGCAAATGTGGAGAACGGATCAATACTTGGATGAAGATGTAACGTTTATCGAGCGTCCGTATCACCCGGAGCTTACGCTGGAGGAGGCTGCAGCCGTTTCTCTGAAAAGCCTGGAGCGGGTGCTGAAGGAAAAAGGCCACACGATCGCTGCGATGATCGTTGAGCCGATTCAGGGGAATGGGGGCATGATTATGCCTGCCCTCACCTATTTCCGCGAGGTCAAAGCGCTGCTGGAGGCGTACGGCGTGCTGCTGATCGACGATGAGATTCAGACGGGCTACGGCCGTACGGGAGCTATGTTCGCTATGGAGCATTTTGGCGTTGTGCCGGATATTATCAGTATGGCCAAAGCGCTGGGCAACGGGGTTCCGGTAGCAGCCTTTGCGACCACAGATGACATTGCGGCATCCTTGAACCGGCCTTCGGCTTCAACCTTCGGGGGGAATCCGGTGTCGGCGGCCACGGCGCTGGCGGTACTCGACTATATCCGCGACGAACAGCTGCCGGAGCGCGCAGCCGAATTGGGGGCTCGACTCAAGGGAGGCCTGGAGTCGCTTCAGGAACGTTATCCGGGAATGATCGTTGACGTACGGGGAACTGGTCTGATGCTGGGTGCAGAGCTGGCGGGTCCGGATGCTGCCGGTTCGGCTACGCTGACCGACGATGTACTGGAAGCGATGAAGGACCGCGGATATTTAATCGGCAAAAATGGCATAGGCCGCAACGTGCTGGCCTTCCAGCCTCCCCTGGTGATTACCGCTGAGGATATTGAAGGCATGCTGACTGCTTTGAATGAAGTGCTGCAGCAAGTTTCTACAGAAAAGGAAGAATGATATGGCCATCTTAAATGCTGTCAAAACCTCTGCGCTCAAGCTGAAAATGTTCAGCGAGCTGGTGATGTTTTCCCATACGCTGTTTTCGCTGCCCTTCGCCATCATTTCGATGGTCTGGGCTGCAGGGGGTTGGCCATCCGGCCACATGATGCTGTGGGGACTTATTGCTCTAATCGGTGCGCGGAATGGTGCTAACGCCTTTAACCGTCTGGTTGACCGAACCTTTGACGGCAAAAATCCGCGCACAGCGCACCGTCATCTGCCGCAGCGGCTGCTTGCGGAGAAGGAAGTTATTTTCTTCATCATCGTCAACTATGCCTTGTTCATTGTAGCCTCCGGCATGCTGAATCTGCTCTGTCTGGTGCTGTCGCCAGTGGCCATCGTTCTGATCTCATCCTATTCGTATACCAAACGCTTCACGTTCTTAAGCCATTTGTATTTGGGCTTTGTGATTGCCTCGGCGCCGATTGGCGCCTGGTTTGCAGTGACGGGAAATATCGCCTTTACCCCGTTCGTGATCGGCACAGTCGTTATGCTCTGGATCGCCGGGTTTGATATCATCTACGGCACCCAGGATATCGATTTTGACCGCAGGAACGGTCTGTGGTCGATTCCCAGCTTCTTCGGACTGGAGAATGCGCTGCGCATTTCCAAAGGCCTGCATTTCATTATGATTATGCTGCTGCTGTTCTTGTACCTCTGGCGAGATCTGGGCTGGATGTACCTGGTCGGTATCGGCATTGCTACAATGCTGCTGATGACCGAGCACCGCATTATTAAGCCGCATAACCGGCGGCTGATGAAGGTGGCTTCGTATAATTTGAATCAGGTAATCAGTATGGTGATATTGCTGTGTACGCTGATTGATTATTTTTATGTGAGTTAGGGGTTTGGCGGGGGGCGCGGTTAGGAGAGGCTCCGCTCCGGGGAATGTTTGGACTTCCGGCCGCTGTTGTCTCCAGATGTTTTGGATTAGATCGCTATTAGCGATAACATCTGGAGACAAAGGCGGACGCTATCGCTCCTACAGTTCCAAACTTCCCCTCCGCTCCGTCCTAACCTTGCCTTGGCCCACCCCACGCTAGCCTGCCCAGCAGGGGGGGGGGG
>NZ_LVWI01000070.1 GCF_001909055.1 Paenibacillus helianthi | reverse complement strand
AGCGCATCCCGCCACGAACGCCGAACAAAAATGCCTTTATTGAGTCGTTTCACAGTATTTTGGAACGGGAATGCTACCAACGTCATTGTTTTGAAAGTACGGAAGAAGCCTTTACCGAAGTAGACCGTTTCATTCGGTATTACAATACCGTCCGGATCCACGGCAGTCTAAACGACTGGCCGCCACAGGAATATCTGCGAATGGTACAGGCAAAATTACTATCTCCCAAGACCATTGCACTTTAGTGCGATTTTGCAAGAATGAACGTGGTAGTGTCCAACTTTATGGGGTTGAACCGCTTTGACCCGTAACAACGCGGGCAGCAGGCATGCTGATGATACTCGGGCATGGTTCAAGTGCTCCATTCTCATGATATTTTCCAAAAAATCAGCTTCATAAATTCAGCATTGCTGCTTGTTTCTGTTCCATTAACGTCATCCCAATGTTAAAATTTCCAAATCAGCGCCCTTTCGCTACCCGGGGACAGGGTTTCATGCTGTAATGTGGAATATGAAATAAGGAAGCCCGCACCTGCTGCGGCAGAAGTACACTAACACTAATGAGACGGAGGAACTGAACGACATGAACAAGACGATTAATTTTGCACACCGTGGTGCATCCGCGGTCTGCCCGGAGAATACGATGGCGGCTTTCCGCAAAGGACTGGAGCTGGGTGCAACCGGCATCGAAACCGATGTACAGATGACCTTGGACGGAGGCCTGGTCCTCATTCATGACGAGGATCTAAGCCGTACTACGAACCGCAGCGGATTGGTGAAGGATAAAACTTTGAGTGAAGTACTGGAGGCAGACGCTGGTTCATGGTTTGGAGCTGCATTCGCAGGGGAACGTATTCCCGCTCTTGAAGAGCTGCTGGATTTGGTGCACGGACGTGACACAATCCTCAATATTGAGCTGAAAAACGGCATGTTCCTCTACCCCGGCATGGAGGAAAAGGTCATTGCCGCCGTGCGGGAATACGGCGTGAGTGAGCGCGTGGTGCTGTCCAGCTTCAACCACTATTCTCTTGCGTACTGCAAGTCGCTGGCACCCGATATCCGCACGGGTATTTTGTATGGAGAAGGCTTATACCGGCCTTGGGATTATGCGGCTTCCCTGCAGGCGGATGCGCTGCATGCCTATCACTTTGCTGTACTGCCTGAGTTTGTTGCGGAGGCGTCAGAGCATGGAATTGTCTATCATCCATGGACTGTAAATGATCCGGAGCGGATGAAGTACCTGATCGATGCCGGCGTCGCGGGGATTATTACCGATGTTCCCGATGTACTCGCAGGACTGATGGCGTCCAAGGGAGTGTGACCGTGAAAAAAGTCTGGCTGCTTGGCTTCGGTTTCTTCAGCATCAGCATCACATGGAGCTTATACAACGCGTTTGTCCCTTTTTTCCTGGAGAAATATGTGCATAGCGTCGCCCTGATCAGCTTCATGATGACCATTGATAACTATTTTGCGCTGTTTCTGCAGCCGTGGATCGGCAACCGCAGTGACCGGACGACGTCCCGTTTCGGGCGGAGAATGCCCTATTTGATGATCGGCATGCCGCTGGCTGCCGTGCTGACCATGCTGATTCCGTTCCACACCGGACTGTTCACTCTCCTGCTGTTCATGATGATGATGAATCTGGCCATGAGCCTGTATCGTTCGCCGACCGTCGCGCTGATGCCGGATATTACGCCGGAGCCTCAGCGCACCAAGGCCAACGGGCTGATCAACTTCATGGGCGGAGTAGGGTCCATTCTGGCTTTTGGCGCAGGGTCCTTTCTCTATGATGTAAGCCCTGTGCTGCCATTTGTGGTGGCCGGTCTGATCACGCTGATGTGTCTGTACATCGTGTCGAGGTTTATTCGGGAGGATCGGGATGGGGTCATTGGACCCGCAGTGAATGCCGCGGCCATTCCAGGCGCTGAGCGTAATTCCCAAGTGACAGGCAGAAGCGGCCCTATGGACAGGCCAGCACGCATCTCCCTCACCAAACAGCTGGACCGGACAACGTTCTGGCTGCTGGCGGCGATTTTTTTCTGGTTCGTGGCTTATCAGGGGGTCGAGACGTTGTTTACCTTGTATGGCAAACATCATCTGGGGCTTAGTGAGCAAGCCGCTTCGTTCTCGCTCACGTTCTTTTCGCTTGCTTTTGTGATCTTTGCGATTCCCAGCGGCTGGCTGGGCGGACGGTTCGGGAAGAAAAATATCATTATTCTGGGTGTATGCGGACTGATGGCGGTATTTGCTCTCGTGGGGTTTGCGGAAAATGTGCTGCTGCTGCGTGGTCTGCTGCTGCTGGGCGGGATGTTCTGGGCTTGTATCAATATCAATTCCTATCCCTATGTGGTCGCTACAGGAGACGAAGAGAGTATCGGCACGCGGACGGGAATCTACTATTTGGTCTCATCACTCGCCGCCATTACATCTCCGCCCCTGCTGGGGCTGCTGATTGATCTTACGGATTACTCCATCCTGTTCTATGCTGCCACCGTTAGTATGGCCTTCGCCCTGGTGTGCCTGCTGATGATGAAGGGGCGTGTAAAAGCAGTGAACACCGCTTACTCTAAAAAAGCGTAATTAGAAACAAACCCGGCAGGTAACACCAGCTTACGCCCGCATGGAGCTTCGCTTATGATCAAGCCCATTGGGACTGGTTACACCGCTGTGGAGCAGGCTCACCGATTGGCCAGCCGGTTTGGCAGGGTTGGTATTCTCTTCCTTATACACGGAGTAGCGGCCACTCCCGAGCTGCTTGGCATTATACATGGCCGAATCGGCCTCTTTTAGCAGCTTCTGGCGGTCGATCTTCCCATGGCTCATGGTGATGCCGATGCTGGCTGAAACAAACAGCTCATGTTTCTCCAGTCTATAATTCCGGGTCGTCTTCTCCAGAATCCGTAACGCCAGCTGCTCCGCTTCTTTGCGGCCGCAGCGCTTGGCGATAATCACAAATTCATCCCCGCCGATGCGGAAAATATGCCGTTTGCCTTTGCTTGAGAATTGGCTCAGTGTGGTACCGACCGCCTGAAGCAGTAAATCGCCCACATGATGCCCCAGCGTATCGTTGATGGATTTGAAACGGTTGAGATCCAGAAACAGTACCGCGAGCTGTTCATTAGGTTTGCAATGATCCCAGAAGTGATCCATGCCGTTCTTGTTCAGGAGACTGGTCAACGAATCGCGATAAGCCAGTTCCTTCAGCTGTTCCCGCTCAGCTAGCAGCATACGCAGCCGGGAGAACAGGTAGAGCATTCCCGTCAGCGTCAGAACATACAGTGTAAGCGGAAGAACGAATCCGTCTTTACCGGATGCGAATCCAGCGCCCTGGAGGGACTTCAAGCCCAGCAGGTGCATGGCGCTCATTCCGGCACCCGCAATAAAGATTATTAAGACCGCGCGGACTGCGCGGTTTTTTTGATTTCTGCCGCTGAATTTCCGGGACAGATAGAACATGCTATAGACAGACAATGCTGCTATGAGCACCGAGGATACGGCCAGCATATAATTTCGGGCTTCCATGGTCCAATTGCACTCCTTTTGCATGTGAATAATTTCGCACTTTGAAGCTTTACAGTACAATAATACACTGAACATGAACCGAACACCACCATGAATCATTCTGAAATAAAGCAGGCGATATGCATGATATATTTATTATCGGCAGGAAGAACTTCTTCCTGCATGGGATCATTTGGAAGCAAGGCAAGGGCAGACTGGCGCAGAACAAACTTATATTAAAAAATCCGTCCCCGACAGGACGGATCGACAGGACGGGTGCCCCCGCAGGATCAACTACTATGACCGCTCAGCATCAATATGCGAAACACAGTTGTACAAGGCACAAGTCCAACCGTTGCCGTCCTTGACGACATGAGTGATTGAGGTGTTCTTTAGCAATACGGTTACATCAAGTCCGGGAACCAGTCTTCTCAGCGTGCTGCGCAAAATAGCACCGTGGCTGACCACGAGGATCTTGTTGCCGGGATGCCGTGCCGCAATGTCTTCGATGGCCCTGCTGCCTCTCTCCTGGCCGGACTCGTCGCTCTCCAGCTCCATATCGATGCTCTTCCATCCGCTGCCCCACCGCTCCACTCGTTCTTCCTCTGTAGTGCCCTCAATCAGACCGCCGTTCATCTCCCGAATGCCCGGGACCAGCCCTGTGACCGGAATACCGAGCCGCTCCGAGATCACCTCTGCTGTCTGCACCGCTCTGAGCAGGTCGCTTGAATAGAGGTAATCCCACTCTTCTCCGCGAAGACGCTCAGCTATGGCCGCTGCCTGGCGGAGCCCTTCCTCATCGAGCGGGTTATCGGTATGACCCTGAATCCGGCCTTCTTTATTCCACAGTGTGCTGCCATGCCGAATCAAGCCAATAGTTGTCATTATGCTTACCGCCTTTATTCAATATGAATGGTCGAATGCCATCTGTAGATTATAAACCATCGCTCCGGCAGATGCATATTTGCTCCCCCAGAATATGGTAGGTAACATTGAATATAGCGAGTGGAAATAATTGACGGAACCGCTACCCGGATATATGATATTATGGGTCTGTTTACCACATTCCAGCATCCGTACCCTATAATTCAAAAGGAGATTACTGTTTACAATGAAAAAGTTGTCCGTTCTATCGCTCGCTCTCATCTTCATGCTCTCTGCACTAACCTCTGTACCCGCCAGCGCTGCCGCTGCTGCGGCGCCCAAAACCACCATCTATGTCGACAAGGATAACCACTCCTACATCCCGCTGCGGTTCCTGAACGGTTTTGCCGGTATTCAGGCAGGAGTCGGCGGCCAAACCGGGAAGCAAATTACCGTTTCTAGAGACGGGAACTCCGTAGTTCTGGCATCCGGCCAGACAGCAGCCTCTGTTAATGGCAAGTCCGTTACGCTGAGTGAGCGGCCTTTCAGCAGTAATGGGACAACCTATGTGCCTTTGTCCCTCATCAGCCAAACCCTGGGTATTCAGCTGGCGTGGAGCAAAACCGCCGCTTCCCTTACATTAGCTGCAGGCGATGACACTGCCACGCTGCCTGTATTATCCGGCGCGCTGATTTCAGCAGGCTCTCCAGCAGTCGTAAGTTCTAAACACACTTACAAGGTAGGCGGCAGATCCTTTACCGTACAAATGGTAACCGTGTCCCTGCTGCATCCTGCTCTCAAACTCGATGTTGTCCTTGCGGGCAACACCATAGGCAGAACAGAAGCGCTAGGCAGCATTGCCAAGCGTAGCGGAGCAGTTGCCGCTATTAACGGCACGTATTTTAATGCCTATACAGACGGGGCCTACAAAGTTCCTTATGGATATATTATCAGCGGCGGGAAAATGCTCAAGAACAGCCCGGCAGACAAGCGGACCGTATTCGCTTATGACAACAACCTTCTGGCAGAGCTGATCCCGGGCAGCGAATTCATGGATCACTTTAATTCTGGAGCTGTTACAGGTGCGATCCAGGCCGGTCCAAGGTTGCTTATAGATGGCAAAGTGGCCCTGAATGTGGCCGGGGAAGGCTTCCGGGATCCTAAAATATTAACGGGCGGCGGCTCCCGCAGCGCACTGGGACTGACCAAAGACCATAAGCTGATTCTGCTGACCTCCGGCGGGGCAACCATCCCCCAGCTGGCCCATATCATGAAGCAGGCTGGGGCATACCAGGCGATGAATCTGGATGGCGGCGCCTCCAGCGGCCTATATTATGGCGGCAAATATTTGACTACCCCAGGACGGCTGATCAGCAATGCGCTGGTGGTCAAAACCAGATAATGGCTGCCGGTAATCCGGATTCGTAGTTCTTTTCATCCCACAAACCTCCAGGCAACCGGCTTTGCCAATATCTTCAGACAAAAGCTCCGTTCACAGCCATTTCGGCTATGGACGGAGCTTTTGTTGTATGCAAGCCTTAGAGACCATTCTCTCATGCAGGCAGAATAAGGAATTGAAGACCGGGGATAATAACGCCAAAGAATCCAGATTCCAGCAGAACCGAGGTGTTATGATGGCAAACAAACAGAAGCCGGCCCGCAAGAATGCCAGTGTTCCCTCAGAGAACTCCGTGCCTGCCCCGCTTCCTCTTGATCCTTCACTCGAGGTGAACTTGCAGGAGCTTGGCAAGCGGATCGGCCAAAGCTCGGATGTCGTCTTCCGCAGATTCACCAACGAGTCTTTAAGCTCACTAGCGCTGGCTTTTGTATATATTGACGGCCTGGTTAACGCCGACGTGGTCAATCAGACTGTGCTTCAGCCCTTGCTGGAAACGGTCACACTAAAGAGCGAATCCATCACCGCCACAGATGCCTTCAGGATGATCAAGGATCAAATCCTGCCCATTGGGGGCGTCAAAGAAGGTAAAACGCTGGAAGCGCTCCTGTCCATGCTCTTCGATGGCTATACTCTAATTCTGTTCGATGGACTCCAGATGGCACTGGCCGCCGATACTTCGGGCTGGGAGAAACGCAGCGTCAATGAGCCGACCTCGCAGGGCGTCATCCGTGGTCCCAAGGAGGGCTTCACCGAAAGCCTGCGGACAGGCACCTCCATGCTGCGGCGCAGACTCAAAACCTCTGATCTGCGTATCGAAGAGTATAAAATCGGCCAGCGCACCCAGACCGGAGTAGCTCTGGTCTATCTGGATGGCATCGCAAGTGAGCAGGTGCTGAAAGAAGTCCGCCGCCGCCTGAATGCAATCCATACAGACAGCATTCTGGAGAGCAACTATATTGAAGAGTTCATCCAGGACGGCGGCCTGACACCCTTTCCGACCATCCAGAACACGGAGCGTCCGGACGCGATGGCCGGAGGCATTCTGGAAGGGCAAATCGGAATCATCATTGACGGCACACCTTTTGCACTTCTTGCACCATCTACGTTTTTCAACTTTTTCCAGTCCAGTGAGGACTACTATCAGCGTTATGATATTTCTTCCTTTCTGCGGCTGATCCGCTATGGGGCTTTTTTTGTATCCATGCTGCTGCCGGCGCTCTATATTGCCGTTACCACCTTTCATCAGGAAATGCTTCCGACCACCCTGCTGGTCAGCCTCGCCGCCCAGCGGGAAGGGGTCCCGCTGCCGGCGCTGGCGGAGGCGCTGCTTATGGAGCTGACCTTCGATGTGCTGCGCGAAGCCGGGGTACGCATGCCGCGCACCATCGGCCCGGCGATATCCATTGTCGGCGCACTGGTGCTGGGGCAGGCTGCCGTTCAGGCCGGACTCGTCTCCGCCGCTATGGTTATTGTGGTTTCTTTTACGGCGATCTCCAACTTTGTGATTCCTTCACTGGCCATCGCTAACTCCATCCGGCTGATCCGTTTTGTGATGATGTTTATCGCCGCGACACTGGGACTCTTTGGCATCATGTCCTTTCTGATGGTACTGCTGATTCACATGGCCGGATTACGCTCGTTTGGTGTGCCGTACCTGTCACCAGTTGCACCGATGGTTCCTCGTTATCTTAAGGATATCTTAATCCGTGTTCCTCTCTGGAGCATGACGATGCGCCCCAAGACCAACCTTGGCAAGGAAACACGCAGACAAGGCCCGGATCAGAAGCCTAAGCCGGCGGAAGGCAAGAATAGCCAAGAGTCCGGGCAGCCCAAACCACAAGGGGAGGACCCCGCATGAATGGAAAAGTCGGCACTACTCAGGCAGCCATGCTGATTGTCAATACAATTCTGCCAACAGCCACCGTCGTACTGCCTGTGATCATCAGTAACTATGCGGAACAGGATGCGCCGCTGGCCATTTTGCTGTCCACTTTCTTCGGTCTCCTTATCGCAGCCCTGGTCGGCAGTACCGTCAGCCGCATCAACGGCGCTCCATTTCTCACATGGGTCGGCGAGAAAAGCTCGCCTGTTATCGGTACGGTCCTTGGCCTCTTGATGCTGCAGTTTTACCTGGATAATACCTCGACCATACTGCGTGAATTCGTCAATTTCCTGAAGGACAACGTGCTGGTCAATACGCCAATTTCGATATTGTGCACACTGATCCTGCTCATTACTATCTATATGGTAAGACAAGGACTGGAGGCCATTGCACGGGTAAACAGTCTTGTGATATTGCTCTTTGTATTTTTCGTGCCGCTGTATCTGTTCGGACTGTCCAATGAAATGAATGTGCACCAGTTGTTACCCATGTTTGATCATTCTCTGGCCGAGCTGACGCTCGCCAGTATTACTCCAACCACATGGATGTCCGAGGTTGCGGTGCTGCTGTTCCTTGCACCATATCTGAAAGATCCGAAGCGGGCCCGGATCATAGGCTGGAGTGGCCTGATTGTTGTTGCCTTAATCATGATGTTTTCTTTGATTACAACGCTCATGGTCTTTGGCCCTGATTTTATCAAACTCAGTACTTATCCCGGATTCACAGCAGCCAGTATTGTACATCTCGGAAGATTTATCGAGAAGCTCGATATTCTTTTTATTTCCTACTGGGTGATGTCCATTTACCTGAAGTTTTCAATCTTCCTGTTTGCTACCGTAGAGTGCTTTAAGCAAACCTTCAGGGTAGGCAGCAGCCGGCCGTTCATCGGTGCCCTGGGTCTGCTCATCCTGCTCGAGTGTCTGTATACCTGGCAGAGCACAGAGAAATTAAACCTCTATAACAAGGAAGGACGATTTCTCGTCTTCTTCCTCTTCAATGTACTCGTTCCTTTGGGGGCGATTGGACTGGACCGGTTCAAGAAGGGCAAACCTAAACAGAAAGGATGGGAAACTTGAATATTCACAAAAAAATTCTCATTCCCCTCCTGTGCCTTCCCCTCTTATCCACTCTGCTGACCGGCTGCTGGGATGCCCGGGAACTGAGTGAGCTTGGCATTACATCCGGGTCTGCATATGACTGGGAGAATAACCAGTGGAAGGCCACCTACCAGGTCATCAACCCCTCGTCAGGATCCAGCGGTATGGGGGGCAGTACAGGCGGAAGCACCAGCTCGCCTCCGTTTGTGACTTTTACAGTCAAGGGAAGGACGATTATGGAAGCGATTGAAAAAACCAACCTGACAAGCACACGTGAAATGTTCTTCTCCCATTCACGGATTACCGTGCTGGGAGAAAGTGTCGCCAAACATGGTATTAACCAATTAATTGATATGTTCCTGCGCAAGCAGGATGCCCGGGAAACCGTCTATGTATTTATTACCAAGGGAGAAGCCGGCAATATTCTGGATCAGCTCATGCAGTTGTCCAAAAACCAGGGGGCTGGCGTCCAGCTGATGATCGAACAGGAATCCCGGCTGATCTCCTATTACCCAGGCGTACAGATGTTCGAACTGGCAATGGCCTTATCCTCCGAATCAGGCAGCGCTGTCCTTCCGGAGATCCTGCTTACCGGGACGGAGATTATGGACGAAACGACAGAAACCGGACGTACTGATCTCAAGACCCGGCTGGCCCTGGGGAGGCTGGGTGTGCTGAAGGGAGATCAGCTGATGGGCTGGTTAAGTCAAAAGCAAGCATTCGGCTTGTCCTTCATGACAGACAAGATTAAGACAGCGACCATAGCCTTCTCTTCGAAGCCCAAATCCGGCGACAAGCCGGATGCCTCTTATATCCTCCAAAAATCCAAAACCATCGTCCATCCCAAGTGGGAGCAGGACCATTACGTGATAGATATAGATATCAAAGGGAGCGGTGTATTATCCGAAGTTGGCAGCGTTATGGATTTGAACGATCGAACTTCGATTACAGAAATGGAACATTCTATTGAACAGCAGGTGCTGGAGCTGGTGAACAATTCCTGGAAGGAGATCAGAACGCTGGGGGCCGATGTTACAGGCTTCGCGGTCAGAATACACCGAAGTGACCGCAAACGCTTCAAGCAGATCAAGAAGGCCAAGAACTGGGACAGCACGTTCCAGGAGATTGAAATCCGGCCCCATGTTTCGATGAAAATTGAGCGGACAGGGCTCAGCAATAAATCCTTCGAATCTGTTCACGAGAAATAAAGGAGCATATCTATGAATATAGCTGTAATTCTGGGGCTCTATGTCCTCGTGTTCTGGCGGGGATGCACCATGCTGAAGGGAAAGAGGCGTAAGCTGAATAGGCTGTGGTACGGCTGTATATTGATTTACTGTGCCTATGTTAATATTAGCGGCTTTACCAGAACTCCGCATCTAAGTGTGTCTAGCCTGTATATAGCTTTCTTTCAGCCGGCGGGCAGAGCAATGATCAAATGGTTAGGAGGTTGATTCCGTCATGCAAAAAAAGGAACAGGTGTCTGCCCTGCAAATCTCGTTCATGATCATGCTGTTTGAGATCGGCAGCACGCCACTGTTTCTGCTTGGCGGCAAGGCCAAGCAGGACTCCTGGCTCGCTATGTGTACCGGCTCGATGGCCGGCTTTATTCTGCTTATGCTTCTGATGTGGATTCAGCAAAGTTCGCTGGGCACAGACCTTATCGGCATGCTTAAGATCCATTTCGGACGTTACGCAGGTTCTGTGATTGGCGGAATTTACAGCCTGTATTTCGCTTACCAGTCGATGCGCAATGTCCGTGACCTGGGGGAACTGACGGCGCTTACCATGCTGCCAAGATCACCGATGTCCATTACGATGCTGATTTTTGTCGGGATTTCCATTTACGCTATTTGGAAAGGGGCCGAGGTTGTCTTCCGCCTGCCGGAGGTCCTGCTGCCGATGGTGCTGTTCTTCTATGCCTTGCTTGTTCTGTTGTTCGGGATCATGGGTTCCCTGGATTTCAACCGTCTAGGCCCGGTCTTCGAGAACGGATTTAAGCCGATTGCTGACGCCGCACTGCCGGACATTGTCTCCTTCCCCTTCGGGCAGATGATTGTATTCCTGATGCTATGGTCCTTATGGGACAAGCCGGGGGTTCCCGTAAAAAACACTGTGGTGGCCTATCTCCTGATCAGTATATTCCTGATTTTCATGAACGCACTGAATGTAGCTGTCCTCGGGCCCACGGTCGCAGGAATCAGCCAGCTTCCCTTTTTAAAATCGGTACGCACCTTGTCCAGTCTGAAATTCATCGAACGCCTCGATATTCTGGTTACCGTCCAGCTCTTCGTTGGCCTGCTGATCAAGATGATGCTGTTCTTCTTCTGTTCTGTGAAGGCAGTAGCGGAGTTAACCGGAAAACCGGCTAAATGGTGGGTATTCCCCGTAGGCGCGGTTATTTATGGCGCTTCTTTCCTAGAGAGGGACTACACGCAGCACATTGCTATCGGCCTGGGACCAAGTCTGAGGATCGATCCAGTGTTCCAGGTGGCAATCCCTCTGCTGCTGGCCCTTTCCATCCTGCTGCGCAGCAGATTTGCGCGTTCTTCATCTTAGAATGTCGCAGCAGTGCAGACACTGGTAGTGATTCGTCCGGTCCTGTATCAGATCATTATCCGGTAGGTCATTGTGCCAGTTGGACGGCGGGCTGTTCTACAGGTACACTGGCTATAATGAATAAGCCAATGTACAAGGAGGTTCCGGACTCATGTCCAAAGCCGATTACATGTTGTCCATTCTATGGATGCTGCAGCAGCGCAAGAGAACTGCTGCAGAGCTGGCCGAAGAGCTGGAGCTGAGTGTCCGCTCGGTCTACCGCTATATTGACGCCCTCTGCGCCAGCGGTGTCCCCGTAATCGCAGATGCCGGTCCGGGAGGCGGTTATAGTCTCCCGGAGCACTTCAGCTCAGCTCCGCTGTTCTTCGACGCCGGGGAACGGCGGGCGCTTGTCCAGGCCTCATCCTTCGCACGGGGAAGCGGATATCCTTATGAGCAGGCGCTGGATGGAGCGATTGCCAAGCTTAAGCGTTACAGCAATGCCGAACAGCTGTCGCACATGGAGCGTCACGAGAGCGGTCTGGAGACACTCCATTCACCGGCAGCTCCGCTTGCGCAACTGCTGGAAGAGCTTGAGATTTGTACAGCGGACAGGCTGATGCTGGAGATGGATTACCGCAAGGGCAACGGGTCTCCCCCTTCCTCCCGCAGTATTGATCCCTACGGACTGGTGCTGTGGAAAGGCCAATGGTACCTGACCGGCTTCTGCCATAAGCGTCAGGAAATCCGCAGCTTCCGGGTAGACCGGATCACAGGCCTGCGGAGGACGGGGGAAGCCTTTCTGCGCCCCGCCAGCTTCTCGGCGCGTGAGTTCCTGCTTCAGAGCCTTCTGCCCGGATATAACGATCCGGCAAAACTGACTGCAGTTGTCATAACAGCCGCAGAAGGGGTACTAAATGATCTTTGCAGCCATTGGCTGTTCGGTCATACGCTGGAGCAGCGCAGTGCAGATACAGCGAAATTCCTGCTGGATGAAGCCACCCTGTACAGCTACGCTCCTTACTTTCTGCTGCCTTATGGCAAAGCGCTGACCATCCTTGAGCCTACAGCTCTGAAGCAGAAGCTCGCCGCGGTGACCGCGGATCTTGCGGCATATTATTCTGCATAATGTCTTTCTTAGGATCACTGACCATATCTGTCAGTGATCCTTATGTATAGTGGAGACAGGACCAGGGTTTAAGAATATCCTTTCAAGGAGGAACAATTGAAATGAACGAATTGAAATATGAATTTTATATTGCCGGCACCCCGGCTCAGGTGTGGGACACACTGGTTTCGCCGGGGCAGGTCAAGCAAATCTATTACGGCAGCGTAATCCGCTCCAGCTTCAAGCCAGGAGAACTGCTGGAATACGTGGGTCCCGGAGACGGGGGTGACGAGACAGTACATGTATACGGAACGGTGCTGGAATACGTCCCGGAGAAGACCTTAAGCTTCACACACAAGGTTGGCCCCTCCTATCTCAAGGACCGGGAAAACTACGAATCCCGTATCTCCTGGCAGCTGGAAGCGGTAGGCGGCTGCACCCGGCTGACATTAATTCACGATGACTGGCATCCGGACGACCCTTCTTATGCAGCCAGCGACAGCGCGTGGTGGCATATTCTGAGCAATATCAAAACCCTGGCCGAGACCGGCCACACTCTGGATTTTGGCAGCTTTTAGTAGCATCCCGAACTAACCTCTCACTTTCCGAACGATGCATATGGACAACTTCACCCCGGCAGCCGAATCAAGGTTTTCTACCTTAGATTCGGCTGTTTCCCGTTTCGGCGGCTGAATCAAAAGAAATGGAATTATGCATTATTTATTTTTCCCTAAGGAAACTTTTTTGTTGCAGGGACAAATTTATTCACGTATACTACTATTGTGGCACACTACAAGAATCTATCCCTAGTGCACAATATGTACTAATTTCTATATGAAGGAAGGGGAATTTATGGCTGGAGCACTTATTCCATTGTCTAAGGCGGTGAATGGCAGCAAACTCGTGATTAGCGGCATCGAAGTGCAGGGGGTGCTGCGGAGAAGGCTGCTGGATCTCGGATTTGTCGTCGGCAACACGGTAGAAGTGCTGCGGCGCAGTCCTCTGGGCGACCCTACGGCATTCCGCTTGAGTAATACAACGATTGCGCTGCGGCGCGAAGAAAGTGAATTAATCTACGGAACTTTGATTGGAGGTGGAAACGAATGAATCCGTTTACTATAGCTTTTGCGGGTAACCCCAATACGGGAAAAAGCACGCTTTTCAATCTTCTGACCGGACTGCGTCAGCACACCGGCAACTGGGCGGGCAAAACCGTCATTACGGCCGAAGGCGAATTCACCCACAAAAACCACACTTACCGCGCAGTCGATCTTCCGGGCACCTATTCGCTGTACTCCAATTCCGCCGACGAAGAGGCGGCCAGGGATTACATCATTTTCGAGGAACCGGATGTAACGCTCGTAGTTCTGGACGCCACTTCGCTTGAACGCAATCTCAACCTCGCGCTGCAGGTGCTGGAGATTACCGGGCGGGCCGTGATCTGCATCAACCTGATCGATGAAGCCCGCAGACTGGGTATCGGCATCAATGTGAAGGCGATCTCGAAGCGGCTCGGGGTTCCGGTTGTGGCCATCTCCGCCAGGAGCAAAATCGGCATTGATGCTCTTCTGGATCAGATCGAGCGTGTCGCCACTGGCGCTTTTACGGCACAGCCGCTTCGCATCAGCTATAGTGACGAAATTGAACAGGGCATCGCTGAGCTGATCCCCATGGTCGAACAGGCCATTGGCACAAGATATCCGGCGCGCTGGATTGCCCTCCGGCTGTTAGACGGTGATGACAGCCTGATCACTTCGCTTAAGGCCCATATGGGGCGCACAAATTTTTCTGCAGCAAAGGAGGTTGTGGGTCATGGAGTCACCGCATGTCATTAAGGGAACGGACGCCATGGATTCCCTGCTGCCCTTCGCGAAGAAGCTGGCTGACAAAGGGGCCATCCGCGACGAAATTGTCAGTGGAATCTACGGGGTGTCGGCCGGTATTTGCCGTGACTCTGTGACCTACAAGGACCAGCAGAAACTCGCCAGCACCTATAAGCTGGATCAGATCGTCACCTCCAAAATCTGGGGTTTCCCCATTATGCTCGCCGCCCTCGGCCTCGTGTTCTGGATTACAATTGCAGGTGCCAACTATCCTTCAGGATGGCTCGCTTCCTTTTTCGGCTGGATTGAAGGCTATCTGACGGCAGGTTTTGAGGCGTTGAACGCACCGGCCTGGCTGCATGGCGTTCTCGTGCTTGGACTATACCGCGGAACCTCCTGGGTGATCAGTGTCATGCTGCCGCCCATGATGATTTTCTTCCCGGTGTTTGCCCTGCTGGAGAATTTCGGCTATCTTCCGCGCGTGGCATTCAATATGGACCGGCTGTTCAAAAAATCCGGCGGCCACGGCAAACAGGCCCTGACCATGTCGATGGGCTTTGGCTGCAATGCTGCTGCCATTCTCTCCACCCGCATTATCGAGTCCCCCCGGGAACGGATGCTGGCCATCCTGACCAATAACTTCGTGCCCTGCAACGGACGCTGGCCGACACTGATTCTGCTCTCTTCTCTGTTCATGGTCGGAGGTGCTGCAGCAGGCGCACTGCACACATTATCAACTGCACTGGTGTTAATGGGCATTGTCCTGGTTGGAATCATTGTTACCTTGAGCGTCTCCTGGGTCATGTCAAAGACTGCGCTGCGCGGAGTACCCACTCACTACACACTGGAGCTTCCACCATACCGCCGTCCGCAAATTTGGAAAACCATATTGATCTCCTCCAAAGAAAAATCCCTGAACGTGCTAACCCGGGCAATCGTCGTCGCTGCACCGGCGGGAATCGTCACCTGGATTCTGGGCAATCTGATGGTCGGAGGAGACAGTGTACTTAACCACATGGCTGCTTTTTTTGATCCTTTTGCGAATTTGCTGGGTCTGGATGGCTTCATTATTATGGCGTTCATCCTTGGACTTCCAGCCAATGAAATCGTGCTGCCGATCCTGCTTATGGGATATATGTCCTCAGGTGCGATGGTCGATATCGATGGCCTCAGCGGCATCAAGGATATTTTCCTGAGCCATGGCTGGACTTGGCTGACCGCGCTCAATATGATGTTGTTCTCTCTGCTTCACTATCCATGCGGCACCACGCTAATCAATATTTATAAAGAAACCCGCAGTATGAAATGGGCCGTGCTCTCTGCGGTCATCCCGCTCGGAATCGCTATTGCGGTAACCTTCGCCGTTGCCCAGGCCGCCCGGTTGTTCGGCTGGGTGTGATGCAGAAAACTATAGAAGTAAACAACGCAAAAAACTCCTTCACAGCCGAAACGGTGAAGGAGTTGGTGCCTGAAATGATTAAATCAATGGCTTACTTGGCAGCCTTAGCAGCAGCTACAATAGCTTTCAGGTAGCCTTGGGTATCTACAAGAGTAGCTCCGCTTACAGCGTCAACCATTTGCTCTTTGCTCTTTGCAGCCAGTGTAGCTTCCAGCGACTTGATTGTTTTGCCCGTTGCATATTTCTCAATGGCAGCCATGTTCTTGTCATAAGAAACCGTAGATTTGGCTTCTTCTTTCATATGTTCGCTATAATATTTGGCATTGGCTTTCTTGGAAGCCAGGACCATTGCTGGATCTTTGTAGTTCTGTCCGAAGTCCTTGTCCGAGTTAGGCACTCCCGTTGCCACATCGGAGCCCAGGAATTGATAATCGTCCAGCGAAGCGGCTACGATTACACCATTTTGGACAACGGCAACTGCCACAGTGAAGCATTTCGTGCCATGAGCAGCAGCTTCTACCCGGCCAACCTTAAGCGGTGCGCTTGCAGCAGAAGAGACATTGTTCAGAGCGCCACTGTTTCCTACGCCTACAACAGCCAAGGAGATACCGGCTACCAGCAATAATTTTGTTACCTTTTTCACAACCATTCCCCCAGTCCTATGATTAAAACGCTTACAATCTATATTTATCAATTTCTAGCAATTCCGTCAGTTACAAATGTTACTAGAAAAATGTAAATACATGGAACCAAATCCAAACGCAGCGGATAGGCTTCTTAGCTTAAACATAACAATCTTTATATATAGAAAAAGCCAGCCGAAAGTCCGGCCAGCTTATCTATTACAAAGGCACTAGCTCCCTCTCACGTTCTATTTCTTCGCTTTAAAACCATAGGCTTGCATCATCTTCTCGAACACGGCTGTGTTCTCAAAAACTCCCGTAAAGAGCTGGGCGTTTTTCCCCATTGCTGTAACCGGAATATCCACCGCCGTATGGCCGGAGGTTGTCCAGTCCACTACAAAGCTTTGCTTGGAATTGGCGATAGCGAACGGACCGTCTTCTTTGGAGATACCGTCTCCTGTTTCATCCTCTGCATCGACCGCTTCGATGGAAAGTCCTCCGGTTTCATGGTCAGCCAGCACCAGCACCAGCGTGTCCGGATTCTTTTTGGCAAAATTCTTGGCCACCTGCACAGATGCATCCAGAGCCTGGCCGGATTTAATCGTCATCTTGGCATTGTTTCTGTGGGCAAATTCATCCGTACCTTCTTCCTCTACCATCAGGAAAAAGCCTTTTTTGTTAGCGGACAGGGTGTCAATCGCTTTCTGGGTCATTTCCGGCAGGGAGACTACAGGGTTGTAGATATCCCCTTTACCTTCCTCATTCTGCTGAAACATCTCCTCATTGGCGAACAGTCCGAGCAGCTTGCCGTTTTTGGCCTGCTTCAAGCCTTCTTTGGTCGATATATAGTTGTAACCCAGCTGTTTCGCTTTGGTGACCAGATTGCCCTGGCTTCCTTTGCTCTTCTCCGAAGGATCTTCAGCCGGAGCATCCGGGAACTTGCCTGCTTCGCCAGCCGGATACCAGAAATCCTCACCGCCGCCGAGCAGAACGTCCACTTTGCTCTTAGTCAAGAGCTGCAGTGCAATGTCGCTTTGTTTCGAGCGGTCTTCCACGTGAGCGCCAAAAGCTGCGCCCGTAGCATCCGTAATTTGGCTGGTGGTTACTACACCTGTGGACATACCGGCATCTTTGGCGTATTCTGCTATGGTTTTAACCGATTTTTTGTTGGCATCCATGCCGATGGCGCCATTATATGTCTTCACCCCGCTGGCATATGCTGTAGCGGATGCAGCTGAATCTGTAACCGGTACGGTAGAGCTCGTATGTACCAGCCCTGCGTAGGGCATATCATCCATGGCCAATTTGCCATTTTCGCCTACGGTCGCCAGCCGTATCGCATTACGCGCTGCTGTCCCCATGCCGTCGCCGACAAAAAGAATGACATTCTTCGTTTTTGCGGAAGCCGCCTCTGCCGGTTTGGCAGACTGTGCAGCCACTACACTCGTAGCCAAAAGCGCCCCTGCTGCAGTTACAGTTAATGCAGTCTTGAATCTATTCTTTTTCTGAGAATTCATATATACCCTCCTTAAGGTTAATTACTACCTCATACTAGAGCAATTATATTAAGGGGATATTTCATGAACGCCCGATTAATGTAAAACAACACAAGAACTATGCATTTTTTGTAAAATTCCTTCATTCTCCTGCGGAACCCGGATACTCTTTCATGAGCACGTAGTCACCTCTTTTGCAGCCCAAGCGCAAGCGCCGCCAGACGGCGTATACCTTCGCGCAGCACACCTCCGCTGGCAAAGGAGTAGCTCAGCCGCAGCCAGGACTTCATCTCTCCCAGCGGATCAAGAATTTCACCGGGGACAAAGGAGATGGACTGCTCCATAGAACGCTCAAACAGCTCAGGTACGGAAATAGACTCCGGCAGCTTCACCCACAGATTAAGCCCGCCCTGCGGGGTTGTCCATTCCCATCCGGTAGCGGCAAGCTCCTCCTCCACAATCTCCTTATGCACCTGGAGTGCGATCCGCAGCTTCCCGAGATGCTGCTGCAGGCGCGGCGAGGTGTAGTAGTGCAGAAAGATTTTCTGATTCAAAATCGGCGTGCCGTTGTCCGCCAGCGATTTGGCGGTAATCAGCTGTTCCATGAACGGGTACCGGCAGCCAACTGCGCAGATCCGCAAGCCTGGGGCGACATATTTGCTGAAGCTGCTGATGTAGATTACCCAGCCTTCCGTATCATACGCAAAAAACGGCGGCGGCGGCTCCTCCGTGAAATACATGTCGCGGAACGGATCATCCTCCACGAGCAGACAGCGGTAGCGCTCCGCCAGCTCAACCAGTAGCTTGCGCTGCCGCGCCGGAACCGTATAACCGGTGGGATTGTGATGTGTCGGATTCATATAGAACATCCTTGGCCGGTGCCTGCGCATCAGTTCCTCGACCTGCTGTAGATCATAACCCTCCGGAGTAATCTCCACCGGTACCAGCCGGGCTCCCAGACGCCGGAAAATATCCATCGCCGCGCTATACGTCGGCCGCTCCACCAGCACCGCATCCATCGGCCCCAGCACAACGCCCGCGATCAGATTAATCGCCTGCTGAGCACCCGAAGTTACCAGCAGTTCACCCGGTGACAACTGCAGCTTGTGCTTCTCCCGGAAATGGCGGCTAAGCATATCCCGTAGTTCCTCGTCTCCCTGGACTGAAGAGTACGTTCCCATGACCTTCGGATAGAGATCGAACACTTTTTTGACGTATTCGGACAGGAACAGGTTGGGCAGCAGTCCAGGATCAATCAGCGCCTGTGAGAACTGGTAGCTGACCGGTATCCGCTGAATATCGGACATCGGGTTCGCCAGCATATAGGCGGATACCGCCGCACCCTCTGCCGCTTCTTCCGCCAAACTGCTGACCGGTGACATATAATAGCCGGATTTGTCTTTTACATACACCTTGCCGTCTTCCGTCAGCTCCCTGTAGGCCTTGAATACCGTAAGCCTGTGAACCTTCAGTTCCTCAGCCAGCAGCCGGATCGACGGCAGCTTGTCATGCGCCTTCCATTCTCCGCGTTCCATCCGGTTGTACATGTATTGATACACCTGGCGAAACAATGGGGAGTTCTGCTCTGCTCCTGCCACCTTTTTCATCAGTCTGCCGCTCCTTTACCAGATGACTCTGTCAATAGCTAAGTCCATAACCACCTATAGTTAACTTCTCTTAGCCTTATTGTACAATATTCCGCCTCCTATCTGTTCTATTGTCTGCAATCTGTTCTGTCCAGTTTCCGGTATGATGAATCGAACACTTGAGCCAACTGCCACACTACCATCACAAAGGGGAACTGAAACATGATTATGTTTGCTTACTCGCTCGTCTGTCTGATCTTCGGCACGACCTTCCTGGCTATAAAAATCGGCGTGGACGCCGGTACACCTCCGTTCTTCTCGGCGGGTTTGCGCTTTTTCGTTGCAGGTGCTGTACTCTTCCTCTTTATGGCCTGGAAAGGCAAAGCCAGCTTCGCCCTGCTCCTGCGCAAAGAGATGTTGTTCACCGGCGCTGCACTAACCTTCGGAACCTTTTCCGCACTGTACTGGGCCGAGCAATATGTCTCCTCAGGGCTTGCTGCTGTGCTGTCCGCAACCGGTCCGATGATGATTCTGCTGATGCAGACCGCTGTTCTCCGGCAAAAAGCGCCTTCCTATTCGCTGATCGGCTGCATTATCGGCTTCGCTGGCGTACTGCTGCTTGTGCTGCCCAGCCTTGCCATTGAGGTTTCTCCCCTGTGGGTCACCGGTTGCGCTGTGGTGCTGATCGGAGAAATCTGCTACGCGGCGGGAGCCATCTACTCCAAAAAAGTAACCAGCACCTTCTCCGGCGAATCGCCCGTTGCCCTGAATGCAGCGCAGATGATGTACGGCGGCGCGCTGCTGTTCCTCCTGTCCCTGTTCACGGAAAAAGTACATCCTGAGGTGCTGCTGTCCTTCCATACAGCCGGTTCTCTGCTCTACCTGACCGTAATCGGCTCCATGGTCGGCCATACGCTGTTCTACTGGCTGGTGGCGAAAACCAATCCTGTCTTTCCGTCCACCTGGCTGTATATCTCCCCGCCGATCGCGGTCGGTGTAGGCTTCCTCTTCTACGGGGAAGCTGTAACCTGGATCACCCTCATCGGCGTATTCACCATCATCGCCGGCACTGTGCTCGTAAATGCAGGTGCGCTTAAGCAACTGCTGTTCAAGCCGAAGCGCAGCACCCCGCTGGTGCACCCAGTGGCAGGAGAGGCTTATCCGCGGAAGCAGATTCTGTAAGAACGGCCGGCCCAGGGTGGCGTAAGCCGCTGTGCCAGGTGGGCCGGGTGCGTTGCTGAGCGGGAGTCGGGGCACACGGCGGAGAACGGCACGCCGGCCGGGACAGGCCGGGGATGGCGCGGACAATGACGTTTCTGAGTCCGCAACATTTAGTCCATCTGCATTGGAACGGTAGCTGAATAAACGAGAGATATGGAGGGACTAACCAGTACTCATATCTCTCATTAACTCAACGCTTGCACATGCTATGCTAATCCAATACACGTACATACTAGCCTAACCCAACATACGCACTGTTCCCCTAACTTAACTTCCAATAGTGCCAACACACATGGCTAACTTGAGCATGGATAACAACCCTTGCGAAATCGCCTTGAACAACAATGTACTCCTCAAGGAAGAGCCCGAAATACTGAAGTTCACGTTCTATAACTCTAGAATATCTTCTGCCGAAAATATATATGACGTATTATATATTGCATTAATGATCATTATTGCGTATTATATAAGCAAGTTAAGGGCTTAATACTCTAATAGGACGTAAGAATGGAAGGGGGAATCGATTATTGGTGCTCCTTTTCTGTTAAGGAACACCTGAATGTATCCGGAAAGTGGAGGGAACCTGTGATCGAACTGACATCCCGTCAACTGCAAATTATTGAAATCGTCAAAAAAAGAGCACCTATCACCGCCGAGCAAATTGCGGAGCATCTCAACCTCAGCAAGCCGACGATCCGCTCGGATTTGTCCGTGCTTGTCATGCTGGAGTACATTGACGCGAAACCCAAGGTAGGTTATTTTCCCGGCAAAAAAACCTCGCAGCGCCTCAGCGGCAGCTATTTGCTGAAAGAAACCAAGGTCAAGGATATTCAGAGCATCCCGATTATTATCCGCGAGACAACAACGATTCAGGATGCTGTAGTCACACTGTTTCTGCAGGATGTCGGCACGCTGATTATCTGCGACGGGGACGGCAAGCTGACCGGGGTGGCCTCGCGCAAGGATTTCTTGAAGGTTACGCTGGGCAATCCCGGAGCAGTGTCCATGCCCGTAAGCATGGTAATGACCCGCCAGCCCAAGGTCGTGACCGTTTCTCCCGAGGATACGGTGCTTGATGCCGCACAAAAAATGATTTTTCACGAGGTGGACAGTTTGCCGGTGGTCATCCCCGGTATTGTGGAAGAAAGCGGCCCGAAACTCGACGTTGTCGGACGGCTGACGAAAACTTCTATTGTCAAACTACTCCTCGATCTAGAAGCCAAAGGATAACGGGGGGAATCAAAAGCATGGAGCCATCCTCACATTTCATAACGATATGCTCAGATTCTATTGGGGATACAGCGGAGGCTGTCGTGCAGGCTGTTATCCACCAATTCCAGAATCAGCGTGTCACGATCAGAAGATACGGCAACGTAAGACATGAAGACGAGCTCAGGAAGCTGATGGAGGAGACCGCTCAGCTTCAGGGCTTTGTCGCCTACACGCTGGTCCAACCGGAGCTGCGGGAGATGATCCGTGAAGAAGCGGTGCGCCTCGACCTGCGGATTGTAGATATCATGGGCCCGATGATGCAAGCCTTCATTGATACCTTTGATGATGCGCCCCAGGCCCGGCCCGGGCTGCTTCACCAGCTCGACGAGGATTACTTTCGCCGGATCGAGGCGATTGAATTCACCGTGGCCTGTGACGACGGACGCGATCTTGGCGCGATGCTAAAGGCGGATATTGTACTGCTGGGCATGTCACGCACCTCCAAAACCCCGCTCAGTATCTTTCTTGCTCACCGGGGCAAAAAGGTCGTGAACTACCCGATCGTTCCCGAAATCGGCCCGCCGCAGCAGCTGATGAGCCTGCCGCCGAACCGGCTCATCGGGCTTACGATGAAGCCCGAGTATATGCTGAAGATCCGCTCCGAACGTCTGAAGCAGCTTGGACTTCCGGCAGGTTCGCAATATGCCAGCCTGGAGCGCATTACTGAAGAGATGGAATACGCTGCCTTGCTGTTCGGCAAGCTGGGCTGTCCTGTTATTGATATTACAAACAAGGCGATTGAAGAAACAGCAGGTATTATTATGGGCTATATTACCGATTCTCCGTAAGCTTTGCTGATTCAGGCTTGAACCTATACAAATATTATACTGGAGGGAAATCATATGGAACGCGAATTGGCACTGGAAATTGTACGGGTAACTGAATTGGGCGCTTTATCCTCAGCCCGCTGGATCGGAAGAGGCGATAAAAATGCTGCGGATGATGCGGCTACAACCGCCATCCGTTCCATGTTTGATTCCGTCTCCATTGATGGGACTGTGGTCATTGGGGAGGGTGAGATGGACGAAGCTCCGATGCTCTACATCGGCGAGCAGGTCGGGAACCGTACCGGTCCCTCCGTTGATGTAGCCGTAGATCCTCTGGAAGGCACGGAGGTAGTAGCCTGCGGGCTTCACAATGCCCAATCCGTGATTGCCATCGCCGACCGGGGCAGCCTGCTGCATGCGCCTGACATCTATATGGAGAAGCTGGCCTGCGGTCCCGAGCTCGCCGGCAGGCTCAGCCTAGAAGAACCGGCCGAAGTCACATTGCGCAAAGCCAGCCTCATCACCGGCAAAGCGCTCTCCGAGCTGACGGTAATGGTCCTTGACCGCAAGCGGCACGAGAAGCTGATCGCCACCCTGCGCGGGCTGGGCGTGCGCGTCAAGCTGATCGGCCACGGCGATGTCGCTGGAGCTATCGCGGCAGCACTGCCGGACAGCGATGTCGATCTGTACATGGGCTCCGGCGGAGCACCGGAAGGCGTGCTGGCTGCTGCCGCACTGAAATGCCTCGGCGGGGAGCTGCAAGGCAAGCTGCTGCCGGACGGTCCCTTCGAGATGCAGCGCTGCCTCTTAATGGGTATTGAGAACCCGACACGCGTGCTCTCGATGGAGGATATGGTTGGTACGGGAGATGTCATCTTCGCGGCGACCGGTGTAACCTCCGGCGAATTCCTTAACGGAGTCCGCTTCATCGGCAAGGAGCGTGCCGAGACCCATTCCGTCATTATGCGGGCGCAGAGCCGCACCATCCGTTATATCCGCAGCATACACTTCCTGCCTGGCAAGGATATTCCGCAGGTGGCCACCAGCCGGCAAAATGCGGCTCTCATCTAATTGATGTCGTCTAGTACAACGTAGCTGAAAAATCCCAGCAATTCACTAGCTCCTAAAATGTGTAAGAGATAGTATGAAGAAAACTCTTACACGCTTAGCCTCATTCCCGGTTTTGACGTGGCGACCGGCCAGATTGTGGCGTCGTCGATGGGGACGACCCGGAAGGGAAGCCCCTCTGTGCCTAAATGAAGGGTTTGTTTCAACTGTGATGTACTAGCCTGTCTGGAGGATGGTATAGAGGGGATTGACTACGGGGATTTATGCTCAGAGGTAGAGATAATTAGACCCTCTGAGCATACAGTGAAAAACCCCAAAAATCGGCGGCAGCAGCGGAGGAGGAGCGTCAAAGATGCCTACCCATACCTCCGTCGCTCCACGGTGATACAGGTCTTCTGGGACCTCACGCCAACCGTTTGAACTCTCATGGCCTTCCACGTAAAATCCGAGTATCTCCCGATGGCCGAGCTGGTTAATCCCTATGACGAGATTGATGACCTCCATCTGCACTGTTAATTCGTCTCTGTTAAAAGAAGTTTAAAAAACTTGTACAACTTCTTTAATCTCATCGATTTCCTCAAGAATTGCGCGCTCAATAGCAACCTTTAGCGTAATCGTAGCACTTGGGCAACCGTTGCAAGCTCCCAAAAATCTTAATTTGGCTATACCGTTCTCAACTTCGACGAGTTCAGCATCTCCACCGTCACGCAGTAAGAAAGGACGTAGTTTGAGAAGCACCTCCGATACTTCATCGAATAAAATTCCATTCTCCTCCATTATGTCAGCTCCTCTCATTGTTTTCCCAACAGTCAATTTAAGCCTTTTTCACCTAGATAGTCTGAGTGATCCTTTGCTTTTTGCCTAAGAATGGCCTCTTGATCCGAAAGTTCCCTTATAGCCGTATATACAGAATCTAAAGGTATCATCACACCACAACTTGCGCTCAATCCTGACAGCATGTTGAAGTAGAACTGAAGTTTCCGTATCTCTCGGGTAATTTGAGCTAGTTCTGTATTGTCCGAATTCTTTTTCTTCATTACTAACACCTCGTACTTCCTTAATGAATCAACCGATGCTTCCTTCCATTTCAAATTGAATCAGCCGATTCATTTCAACGGCATATTCCATCGGCAATTCTTTGGTAAACGGCTCAATAAAGCCCATTACAATCATTTGTGTGGCATCTTGTTCTGTAAGCCCGCGGCTCATTAAGTAAAACAATTGTTCCTCGGACACTTTGGATACTGTTGCCTCATGCTCCAAAGTAATCTGATCGTTTTTAACTTCATTGTACGGAATCGTATCTGAGGTTGACTGGTTATCCAAAATCAACGTATCACACTTAATATTGGACTTGGACCCTGCAGAATTGCGGCTGAAGCTCGACAATCCCCTGTAGTTTACTTTGCCGCCCTGCTTGCTGATGGATTTGGATATAATCGTAGATGTTGTCTCGGGAGCAAGATGAATTACCTTCGCGCCGGCATCTTGATGCTGATCTTTACCGGCTACGGCAATAGACAGGATGGACCCCTTGGCTCCCCTTCCTTTCAAGATTACAGCCGGATACTTCATGGTTACCTTAGAGCCGATGTTGCCGTCCACCCATTCCATTGTGGCATTTTCCTCTGCTACAGCCCTTTGGGTTACCAGGTTGTAGATATTAGGAGCCCAATTCTGGATGGTCGTGTAACGGACACGGGAATCTTTGCGGCAAATAATTTCAATCACTCCGCTATGCAGAGAACTGGTACTATAAATAGGTGCTGTGCATCCTTCAACATAATGGATAAAACTACCCTCTTCGGCAATAATTAATGTCCGCTCGAATTGTCCCATATTTTCAGAATTAATCCGGAAGTATCCTTGGATCGGAACCTCACACTGCACACCTCTCGGGATGTATACAAAGCTGCCGCCTGACCAAACCGCGCTGTTAAGCGCAGCAAATTTATTGTCGGAGGGCGGGATGATCGTTCCAAAATGTTGCTTGAACACTTCAGGATATTGCTTTAAAGCAGTATCTGTATCAAGGAAAACAACGCCCTGATCCTCCAGTTCCTTCCGCATACTGTGATAGACTACTTCCGACTCGTATTGAGCGGATACACCCGCCAGAAACTTTTGCTCCGCTTCAGGAATCCCCAGCTTGTCAAAGGTTGCTTTAATCTCGGAGGGAACCTCCTCCCAGGTCTTCCCCTGTTTCTCAGAAGGGCGAACGTAATATTGGATGTTATCAAGATTTAGTCCGGACAGATCCGCTCCCCACTTGGGCATCGGCATTTTGTAGAATTGCTTCAAAGCTTTCAGCCGAAAATCGAGCATCCACTCCGGCTCTTCCTTGATCCGGGAAATTTCCCGGACAATCTCTTCAGTCAGACCTTTTCCAGATTGAAAAATAGACTGGTGCTCATCGCGAAACCCATATTTATATTCACCCATATCCGGCGCTTTTTTAGCCATTAGTATCGCTCCTTTTAACCTTCATAAGCCTCACTTTGATTGGCTCTGATTGCCTATGATCTGCCAAGCTTTTTCTCCACTACATCCTGCAGGCGGCTACGCACTCCCTCCAGCGGAATCTCCGAAATGACAGGAGCGAGGAATCCGAAAATAACAAGATATTCGGATTCACTCCGTGAGATCCCGCGCGACATCAGATAATAGATTTGTTCCGCATTTACTTGCCCCACGGATGCAGCATGACCGGCGGTTACATCATCCTCATCGATCAGCAGGATCGGATTGGCATCACCGCGCGCATTTGGACTTAACATCAGTACACGTTCTGTTTGCTGACCATCACAATGGGTTGCACCTTTTTCAATTTTTGTAATCCCGTTGATAATGGCCATAGCTTCTTCACGCATTACTGCGCGTGTGATCATTTGGCTCACCGAGCTTCTGCCAAAATGCTGGGCTTGCGTAGTATAACTTAATTTCTGGTCCCCAGAGCCTACCGCAATCACCTTAGCGTCAGAGATGGACCCGTTGCCCTGGAGTAATGTCTTGGTATCACTGGCGGTATAGCCATTATTCATCTCGCCGACAATCCATTCTATACCGCCATCCGCAAGAACAACCGCACGCCGCTGGGTGAAGTCCGTTGTTGCTGCAGCAAGCTGATGAACAGAAGCGACCTGCACCTTGGAGCCTGCCCCTGCAAACACCTCTACCACACCATTATGCAAAACCTTGATATCATCTCTTCTCGATATACAATGATCCACATAGCTGATCTTGCTGTTGTTCCCAGTCACAATCAAGATGTGAGGAGCAAAAAGCGCCCCGCTCGTATCGCTATAAAAGATCGCTTGAATGGGAACTTCAACCTCTATACCGTCTGGGACATATAGAAAAACGCCACCACTCCATAAGGCACTGTGCACAGCAGACAATCTGTGTTCTTCCGGCTTCACAGCCTGAAAGAGATAACGTTGAACCAACTCCTCATGCTCTTTTGCCGCAGTATGCAGGTCCGTTAAAATTACTCCCTGGGCGGCTAAATCAGCCGACAATTCTGTGTACACTACATCCGAATTGATCTGAACGATGAGTCCGCCTTCCACCGGAGAGGCAACCAAACCTCGAACAACCTCCGGCGCATCTTCCAAACCTGACCACGCATTCTCAGCTTTGTAATCACCACTTTCGTAGATATCCCATTTTTCAAGCTTGATTTTCTCCACTTTAGGCAGCTCCAGCGTCCCTGCCAGCTCGAGTGCCCGAATCCGGTGTTCAAGCAACCAACGAGGTTCATCCTTAGCACTTGACCAAGCGCATAAAGCGTTCGCATTCATTGAAATTTTTGCTTGTATACCCACTTGCTTTTCCTCCTCTTCAGCTTTCATACTTCCCCGCCTACCGTCTCATCCGTAATCCCAAGCTCCTCTTTTACCCAATCGTACCCTTCTGCCTCTAAACGGTGTGCAAGCTCCGGGCCGCCAGATTTGACAATCCGGCCTTGCATCATGACATGCACAAAATCCGGGGTAATATAGTTCAGCAGGCGCTGATAATGGGTAATGATGATAAATCCTCTGTCTGGACTGCGCAGCTCATTTACACCATTGGCTACAATACGCAGTGCATCAATATCAAGCCCGGAATCTACTTCATCCAAAATCACAAACTTGGGTTCAAGCAGCATCATTTGCAAAATCTCATTCCGCTTTTTTTCACCGCCCGAAAATCCCTCATTCAAATAACGATGCGCGAATTCCGGGTTCATCTCTAGCCCCTTCATTTTGTTCTCCAATTCACGGATGAAACGGATTAATGATATCTCCTGGCCCTCTTCACGCCGTGCATTGATGGCACTTCTGAGAAAGTCCGAGTTCGTTACGCCGGCAATTTCACTTGGGTATTGCATAGCGAGGAACAAGCCTGCCCGGGCACGCTCATCCACCTCCATCTCCAGAAGGTCTTCATCGTCCAATGTCACCTTGCCGCCGGTAACCTCATATTTTGGATGGCCCATTAACGCAGAAGCCAACGTACTTTTCCCCGTCCCGTTAGGCCCCATAATCGCATGAATCTCTCCGCCCTGAATCTCCAGTGTGAGCCCTTTTAAAATTTCTTTCCCTTCAATCTCGGATCTTAATTCCTCAATCTTTAATGTCGTCATTTATCGTAAACTTCCCTTCGGAGTATTCTTCGGCACGCGCCACCAAATCACTCATAAATTTTCCAATAGTCTGCAGTTCAACCTCTGAATAGGATTCCATGAATTGGTAAAACCTTTCTTCTTTTTCTTTGTGCAGCTCCTTATGCAAATGATAAACGTGTCTTCCCTTATCCGTTAAACTAAAGTAAATCTCCTTACGATTGTTGTTCAGTTGACTTCTCATAATGAAGCCCATTTCCAGCAGCTTTGAACTAATTTTAGTAATGCCAGCTTTGGACAACCCCATCTTCTCCACAATCCCGGTATGATTGATCGGTTCATAATCACCAATGCAATCAATAACGTGTACACTAGTAATATTGTTGGAGAGCATGTCAATCTGGTACTTTCTGGCCTGTTGCCGAAACGAATTAAATTCTTGTTCGGTATACAACTCGTTCAGATGCAGCATTCTTATATATTGCTCGTAAAGATGACCTTTAAAATGATTTTGAAACTCCAATTTTGCAATCTCCCCTCTCTTGTAGTAGTTGCAGACCAAGGTGCAGTGTCAGCAATATATTGCAATTCTTTTTTGTTCACATGTGAACAAAACTATATTAACATAACTGATAATGATTATCAATATCAATTATGTTCAGTATGACGCAATTCTGGAGACGCTTTTCATTGGTTCGTTGTCATTGTCATCAGCTTCATTCTGCGTTCCGATCAGTTGGGTCTCATCTCCATTATCCGGGATTTATCCGTTTCGCTCCGGTGTAACGAAGCAACAAGTCGTAAATCGTTGCGATTGCCTATGAAGAGGAAGAGGCGACCGGCCAGATTGTGGTCATCTGGACGAACCTCTCGATCAAAAGGGAAAGCATGGCATTCTGGCCACCAAAACCAGCCGTGCACGATTTTTAGCAGATTCCAGCCACCACATTCGGTTTGTGTATACGCCTAAACACTGTTCATGGCTAAACGAAATTGAGATCTGGTTTAGTATTCTGGTCCCATCACAATCCGTTGATTCACTCCATACAAGAAGGGTATCCCATGGTCCGGCTGGACCTGAGATACCCTTCTTGTATGGAAAATATATTAAGTCATACACCACTATACCTGTTAACTTACACTTTACCGGTTCGTATTCTGCCTGTTGGAAGCATTCAGCTCATCTTGGCGGAGATGGCGCTGCCTGCGTTCTTCCTCTTCTCTGTTTCGCTCTGAATTCATCGTGTCCAGCCCAGTATCCTCGCGTCCCTCCAGACCAGAGCCGTTGAATGCGGCATCTACAGTGTCACTGACTGAATAACGGGCGCTGGCCGCAGCCTCACTTTCAGGAATCGCTTCATCTACATAACGGTCGGAATTGGCGGAGTTATGATTGCGGAGCACGGAATATACATCATTGGCCCGGGAGCTGTCCGCATCCACCATGACAAGAATCCGGCCCTCGTCCACATAGTTGTCGTAGCTCTGTGCTTCATCCTCCGGTATGCCGAGTCCAATCAGTCCGCCGACAAGTCCGCCAGTTCCCGCTCCCACCGCAGCTCCCGCCAGCGTAGCCGCAATGGGTCCCGCCGCAAGAATAGGGCCAATCCCTGGAATCGCCAGTGCTCCGATACCTGCCAGAAGTCCGGTCACACCTCCCAGCACACCGCCGGTTGCCGCCCCTGAAGCCATTCCCTCAGGCGCTTTGGTACCCGTTTCATTATTGATAGTTTCGACATCCTGTTTGTTCCGTGCAATCACTGAGATATCCTCTGTCATAAATCCGCGGCCTTTTAACTCCTCAATAGCCTGCGAAGCCTCATGTTCGGTATAAAATACACCTACAATTTTCTTATTCATAACGATTCCCTCCTGATAGCATGTTTTGGGTGTCCATTGATGATGCAGCTTGTTTCACACCTCTTACTTAACCAAACAGCCGGTGCCGAAACTGTAGAATATCCCTTTTCACGCTGAATCCACAAAACAATTTATGAAACAGGAAATCATTCGGGAAATAGAAAACTAGACACATTTTCATCAAATTTATAGAATTCGGGTTAGATAATCTAACGTGAATATCCTGGTTTCAGGGCATTTGTTAAGCCTTTGGGAACTTTGACCGTTACCCGATTACAGATGATGCAAAAGGGTCTATACTCCTCGTAAGATAGGGTCAACTATTTTCACACAACCAAGGAGGCGTAGGATGAATATGCGACTCAAGGTGCTGAAGAAGCACCTGCTCTTCTGCTGCAGCGAGCACTGCAATAATCAGGATGTGGAAGAGGTCATGCAGGAATTCAAGGAACAGCTCGTGGAAAAAGGGATTAACAAAACCGTCAAAATCAACAAAACCAGCTGTCTCGGCCTTTGCGGCAACGGGCCTTTTGTTATCGTCTATCCCGACGGCATCTGGTATTACAATGTGACTACGGATGATGTGGCGCGTATTGTAGAGGAGCATCTCGTGAACGGCGAGCCGGTCGAAGAACTGGTAATGCTCAAAATGGAAGCCTGATTCCGGTTCACACCGGGCTGGCTGTTTTTCCGTCATCCGGTACAGCAAGCTGTGCCCCGCTATGCCTCCCCATTCTAAATCCTGGAAGTCCCGCCCTCAGCCTGGGGTCTGGGACTTTTTGCGGTTGATCTGCCACGAACGATCTATTGTATAATGAAGTGTATATCCATCCCGGAGCCATCCCATACCGAAAAGAGGCTGAAGCATGGCCATATTCAAATATAATTCAGAGCGCCCCTTCCGGGGCAATTCCGATCTGCATCTTCATTATTGGGGACGTGAGCAGTGTGCTCCCGGACATAGCGTTGGCCCCGGCGTGCGCGACCTGTACAAAATCCATTTCATTCACAAAGGAACCGGCAAAGTCACTGTAGGAGAAGAAACCCACATTTTGCAGCCTGGACAAGCCTTCCTGACTTATCCTCATATTGTCACCCGTTATGCGGCGGACACGGATCATCCCTGGATGTATTCATGGGTTGCTTTTACGGGAGAAGAGATTGGATATCTGCTATCCAAAACCTCTCTCACGCCCGAACACCCCATCTTTCCGATGGATGAATCACTGATGCCCGTACTCTATGACCGGCTTAGTGCTGCGGCTGACCACACAGGCAGTCTCGATCTGCCGCTCAAGGCGATCATGTATGAGTTCTTTGGCCTGCTGCTGCGCACGGTTCCTGCGGCGGCGGACATTTTCCCGGTTCCACGCCAAAAGAGTATTTACGTTGAGCAATGTCTCCACTATCTGCATGCCCATTACTGTGAAAATGTTACCGTGGAGATGATGTCCTCCTCCCTGAAGCTGGACCGCAAATATTTATCCGCGTTATTCAAAAAGACCGTCGGCCTGCCGCCGCAACAGTACCTACTCAATTTCCGTATCGCCAAAGCGTGTGAGCTTTTAACGGATACAAATTGTACGATTGGTGAAATCTCGCGGTCTGTCGGCTACCAGGACCCGCTGCTTTTTTCGCGTATGTTCAAGAAGGTAAAGGGCTGCTCGCCCAAGGAGTACCGCATCCGTCATGCCGATAATGACATTGTTCTATAAACTTCTTCCTTGCTGACATACGTTTGTCTCCGTGCATCCGCTACAATAAGAGCGTGACCGGGATCGGCTGAAACAAATGCTTACGTGTGATTATTCTTGGTGATTCCAATGGTTTTATTTCGGCAAAAATGAGGGCAAGCCGCCTCTCCTCTATCACACGATGATTACGCTTACAAGTCTTAAGCGAATGCTTAAGAAGTTAGTTTTGTACGGAGTAACACGATGATGCTTTGGCTTACAAAACTTAAGCTTATGCTTACGATCCTAGTTTGTTCGAAGTAAATGCAGGAAGTAACGCTCACAAACTTTTAGGAGGTAAAAAAATGTACAATGCTAGTCCTGAACGTTATGCAAATATGAAGTACAACCGTACCGGCCGCAGCGGCCTGCTCCTCCCGGCAATCTCGCTCGGGCTGTGGCATAATTTTGGCGGCAACGATGTGTTCGAGAACGGACGGGCTATGATCAGACGGGCCTTCGATCTAGGCATTACCCACTTCGACCTCGCTAATAACTACGGTCCGCCTGCCGGATCGGCTGAAGAGACATTCGGGCAGATTCTGCGCAAAGATTTCGCCGTCTACCGCGACGAGATGATCATCTCCAGCAAAGCAGGCTATTATATGTGGCCAGGCCCTTATGGCGAATGGGGCTCGAAGAAATATCTTGTCTCCAGTCTCGATCAGAGCTTGAAACGGATGGGACTGGATTATGTGGATATTTTCTACCATCACCGCCCGGACCCGAATACACCACTGGAAGAAACAATGGCGGCGCTGGATCTGCTTGTGCGTCAAGGTAAAGCGCTGTATGTCGGTATCTCCAATTACAAGGCTGACGAAGCGCGGGAAGCGGCTCAGATTCTCCGCCGTCTCGGCACGCCTTGCCTGATCCACCAGCCGAATTACTCCATGATGTCGCGCTGGATTGAAGAGGGGCTGCAGGATGTGCTGGCTGAGGAAGGCATCGGCACCATCGCCTTCTCTCCGCTGCAAAAAGGTATCCTTACCGACCGCTACCTCAAAGGAATCACACCGGATTCCCGCGCAGCCGGACCGAGCGTGTTCCTCTCAGAGAAGGAAATCACTGCAGAGGTGATCAGCAAGGTCAGCCAGCTGAACGATCTGGCTGCTGCACGCGGACAGAAAATGTCGCAGTTGGCCCTGTCATGGGTGCTGCGCGGCGGCAAAGTGACCTCGGCTCTGATCGGCGCAAGCAAGGTAAGCCAGATCGAGGATGCCGTAGCCTCCCTGAACGCACCTGAGCTCAGCGCGGAAGAGCTGGAGCAAATCGAGAGTATTTTGCGGGGATAAGCTGAACACATACACACACAAAGACGGCAATAGCGACCGCACAGCTGGCAGGCTGCGGCAGCGCTCTATTGCCGTCTTTTGCTGTGGGAATGCTATAATGTACAAAAAAAACAACACAGAAAGGGAAGCAGATGAACAAAAACCGTTTAGGAAATTCCGATTTATACGTAAGTGCTATGGGACTCGGCTGCATGTCCCTGGGGACCGACGAAGCCACGGCGATTCCGATTATTCATGAGGCGCTTGAGCTAGGCGTTAACTTTCTGGATACTGCCGACCTCTATGATAGCGGACGGAATGAAGAAATTATCGGGCAGGCGCTGCGTCAACGCCGGGCAGACGTTATCCTCGCTACCAAAGTCGGCAACCGCAGAGTCCCCGGTCAGGAAGGCTGGACCTGGGACCCTTCCAAAGCTTATATAAAGTCGGCAGTAAAAGAGAGCCTGCACAGACTGCAGACGGATTATATCGACCTGTACCAGCTACATGGCGGTACGCTCGAGGATCCGATTGACGAGACCATTGAAGCTTTCGAGGAGCTGAAGCAGGAAGGACTGATCCGCTACTACGGCATCTCCTCCATCCGCCCGAATGTGATCAAGGAATACGTCTCCCGTTCCAATATTGTCAGTGTCATGAGCCAGTACAGCATCCTGGACCGGCGGTCTGAAGAAGAGGTTCTGCCCCTGCTGGAACGGCAAGGCATTAGTCTCATTGCCCGGGGACCGCTGGCAAGCGGCATATTAACCGAACATGGTGCCAGTAAAGCCAACCGGGAGTATCTTGGCTACGATAGCGAGGAACTGGTAGGGCTGCATGAACATCTGCTGAAGCAGAGCTGCGGCTACCGTACCTTGACGGAGACAGCGCTGCATTACCCGCTGGCAAATCCCGCAGTTGCCGCCATTATTCCGGGCGCAAGCAGCCTGGGGCAACTGCGGCTGAATGCGGCTGCCGCTGAAGCCGCCCCGCTCTCTCCCGCAGAGCTGGCAGCTGTCCATGCTGCCAGCAAGTGCAACCGGTATGTGCAGCACCGCTAAGAATATGTATGACGAAGAGGCTGTCCCTGTAACTGTTAGGTCATAACAGTTCAGGAACAGCCTCTTTTCATAATACATGATTTGCTGGTTCTACAGCCTGGAGATCAATTGAACCGCTTCGGCCCGGGTCGCATTCTGCAGAGGCTGGAACTTGTTGCCGCTCCGGCCCTGAATCAGACCCAGCTCATGAGCATAAGCCACATATGGCCGGGCCCACTTTGAAATGGAGCTGTAGTCGGCAAAAGCACTAGAAGCTTCTACCGTACTCAGTGACTTATTATTTTTATAGAGATAAGATTTGATCAGCATGGCTGTCATCTCCTGCCGGGAAATAAGCTTGTCCGGTGCAAATGCCGAACCGGAGATTCCCGTTACGATACCGGCCGCAGAAGCTGCAGCAACCTCATCCGCATACCATTTGGCCGCTCCAACATCACTGAAGCTGCTTGCATTGCCTGCCTTCAGATTCAGCTTGCGGGCAATAAACGCAGCAAATTCGGCCCGTGTCACCTTTTGATTAGGGGAGAAGTGCAGATCACTTGTCCCTGTCACCACCTGCTGAGCCACCATTGCTTGAATGGCACCGGATGCCCAATGAGTAGCGGAAACGTCACTGAACGATTTACTGTATTGCAGCACAGCGTATTTGCTGAAATGACTGGTCTGAACACTCAGATAGCCGCTCTCCAGTTGTCCTGCTGTGTACTGCAGTCCGCTTTGTGCATCCAAATAATAAACACCTGAGAGCGGGGTATTCACGCCTTCGTTAACCTTCAATTTCAACGTGACCGGAAAATCGAGCTCAGACATCTTCGTTTCCTTGCCATCTGCCGTTATGAGCGATAAGCCAAAATCAAAAGCCGCACCAGCGGAGGAAATTGCAGTATTCGCCGATTTACCGGTAGTTCCGCTTGTTGCCTTGGCAATATCATCACTGCTAAGCGGAGTAAAGGAGACGGAAATCTTCGCATCCTTTAGCTGCTCTGCTGGCACAGAAGCCTTAAGCTTCTCCAGATCACCACCTGGAATTTCAATAGACAGATTATCTTTGGAGACAACCAGAGCATTGTCTTTGTTGATTACTTCAGAGCTTGCAGGCAACAGGAGCTGCTTAATATCGCTGGCTACAGGTACAGTTACCTTCCCGTTCTCACTTTTGAGTGCTATGTCTAAGGCCTTCGTGACTCCAGCCAGGTCGACTACACTGATAAGAGATTTAACCGCTACCACCGCAGGGACAGATGAGCTTGGTCCTGAGGCCCCGCCTCCTCCTGCTGCACTACCTCCGCCTCCGCCTGGTGTACTTCCTCCTCCTGACGTCCCCCCTCCAGAAGCCTGAGGCACTGGAAAAATGTAAGCTTGCAGCGAGCGATTGCCCACTTTGTCTACAGCTGCTACATTAACATGATAAATCTTACCATTGGTTAAACCGTTAATAGTGAAGTTTGTTCGCTTAATAGGTTCTGTCAGCAGACTGCCATCCAGCCAGACCAGGTAACCTTCTAGATCATCTTCCTTATTGCTGTCCCAGGTTACATACAGACTTCCGTTGCCAGATGCCTTCAATCCTGTAGGCTTAGCAGGTGCGAATGGATCGCCGGTTACGATGCCCTTCTGACGGTATTCATAGACAAAAGCATCGGCTTCGCCATTTTTGTAGGCATTGGTATAAAGATAAGCACTTCCATATTGAGAGTTAACATTGGGTAAGCTGATCTCATGACCCGAAGCTGAAGAGGTCAGTTTCAAAATATATTGTTCGTCTGTTTTTAGTGGAACTGGAAAAATAAATTTAAAATAATTATTATTATTATAGAGGTTGCTTACTGGAAAAACAGCTCCATCTTTGTTGACTAATTCAAAATCTGAAGCGCTCAATTCTGAATGGTTTATTGTATACGGGCTATAAAGAGAATCCGAAGAAGCATCAGATAAAATCAAACTCAAATCTTCCCATGTATCTGGCTGGTCTACAGCGTTTCCTGATACAACAAATGATACCAGCATGTCATTTGGTTGAAGCGCGTAACCGGGTTTCTTTCCATTAAAGAGGAAGTTCACTTCCTTCATTAACCCACGGACACGCATTGTATAGGTAGGTGAAAAATCCGATTCCCGGCCGAATACGTCTACTGCAGACACTTTGAAATGATTCAAAGAATGTTCGGGAAGATTTTTGATTTTGAATGTGTTAGCCTTAGTAATTCCGATGAATTGGTCATTGTTATAAAACTTGTAATATGAAATTGAATACCTGTCAAAGGCTTGCCAATAAACACTGATATCGCTAGACTTATCGGTTTGATTGGACCAGCTCGTACTATAAATCACCGGGGCCACTGGAGCATCCCCGAACGAATACACATTCCCCGTCACGCTAGCAGCAAAATCCCTCGTATCGCCCGCAACAACTTTAGCATAGCCGGGTACCAGACCTTGAGCAATCGTACCGTTTACCTTAGACCAGTAAGCCTTGGCACTATCTGAGTAATATACCTCACCAAGCACCGATGAAGGTACTTGAACCTTGCTGCCATTCGAATGAATCAGATCCATTGCAATGTCTTTCTGATCGGAGTAGATCACTCCCGAAATCTCTCCGGTAGATGCATCGTAATATACTTTCAGCATACTGGCCGCATAGGTCAGTACGGGTGCGCTTAACGCCAGCAGCATGAGGACTGCCAGTGAAGCGCTGATTTTGCGTAAAATGTTGTGCAGAATAATTCCCCCCAGGTGGATGTGTAGGATTCGGAAATCCTTCCCCATAATACGAGGAATTCCAACATATTACAACGTATTATTTAACTTATATTCCATTATTGTCCTCAATTCTCTGCCTGCTTCACCATCTCTTTATAGCTCCTGTTCTCCGGGATCATATCCGAAGCCGTTCGCATTTCCTCCAATGCTTTTTGCATATAGGATTCATCACCCTGGGACCGGGCTATAGCAGAATAAAGAGCAGCTAATTCGTAATGAGTCTCATGGGACCACGGAAGCTGTGCAGCAGCGGCAATCAGTGATCGTTCCGCCCTTTCCCAATCCTGCCTAGCTATCGCTGACTCCCCGTTGGCAAGGCTGGTATAGCCTACCGTCAGCCACGAAAAGAAAAATATTGCAATTACTGCGGGCAGAGCCAGAGCTGCAGTTCTGAAACGCGGCAGAGGAATTTCTTGTCCGGGCCCGCCTTCGGCCTCTGCTCCGGTGAGCAGCATAATGAACAAGCCGAACACCAGCGGATAAGCCAGATCGATATCAAAAGCAAGATGGGCGCAGAACAGGATAATGGCCAGCACAGAGCCCCAGCCTTCTTTTCCCCTGCGCAGCCCCGCGCGTATAGAGAAGATAATCATACCTATAAAGCTCAGAGCTCCAAAAACCCCAGTATCCAGAGCAACCTGCAAATACTGCTGATGCACATATTTCACATATACGGAAGGATACAGCACTGCCCATCCGCCGCCACCCACACCCAGCAGCCAGTGCTTCAGCCATAGATGAAAAGCATCGCTCCAATAGATGCGGCGCAGGGCAAATTCGGGAGCATCCCAGGCTATCTCACGAAACGCCGCGCCGCCATTACGCGCAGCAAAGGCTAAGACCACCGCCAACAAGACTGATGCCGCCATCGTTCCCAGCATGGATACTTTTTGCGCATCCCGGTTCAGGAATACATAAATGACTGCCCCGATGACCGCCAGAACCAGTACCGCTCTGGAGCCGGTCCATAGCAAGCCGCCAATCTGGATTACACAAACGATCCAATAGCGTTTGTGACCTGAGAGCTTGTAAGCACCCCAGCCTGCCGCAACTCCTGCCGCCAATATGACGGCAAAGCTGTTCGCATAACCAAGCGTCGATTCCAGCCTGCCTTCGCGGAACAGCCCAAAGGCCAGTCCCCACAGTGTCAGTGCTGTTCCACACCAGGCCCAGGCTGACCAAATCCGGTCCCGCAGCTCCCGGGACAACCCGGCAAACAGCAGCGATAGCGGGAGCAGGGAGGAGATTTTGCCCGCTTCCAGCAGAGCTTGTTCAACATCCACCGCCCAAATGGCAGACAACCAGTACAGTAAGGTAAGTATCAGCAGAAAAAAATGCACCGGCAGCAGCTTGATCCTGCCGGTGCGCAGAATGTAAACAAGTACCGCTGTAAATAACAGAGCATCTAACGCCAAAAAAGAACGGGTATGAAAGTATCCCGCTCCGAGCGCTCCGGCAATCATATACACGAGCAAAGTATAATAAGACATTTTTTCCGCAGGTTTGTTGTTTGGTATATTTTTCTTCATAGTAAGGAAGTTTTCGACAAGGTCTGACGGAATTCCTCCTAGGACCTCACCCAAAAGCTTGAGTAATATACACCATCGCCAACAGGCCAAAGATAAATGAATACGTTGAGGGGCGTTCATACCCGTGTCCGTGGCTCTCCGGAATCAACTCCTTATAGACGATAAAAAGCATCGCTCCAGCGGCAAAAGCCAACCCGTACCCCACCACGTTCTGCATATAGCTGGCTGTAAAATATCCGATCACCGCCGACACCATCTCCATGAGGCCGGTTAAGGCGGCCATAATCAATGCTTTGCGCCGTGTCGCCTGGGAATTCAGCAAAAACACTGCCAGAATCAGACCCTCCGGCATATTCTGTGCTCCGATGGCTATCGCCACCATGGGGCCGAGGCTCGACTGCTCACTCGCATAGCTGAAGCCTGTGCTGAGACCTTCGGGAATATTATGAATAAACAGTGCGATCAGCACCAGCAGTGCTTTGGAATCCATGTTAGTGAAGCCGGGCTTGTTCTCCACATCAATATGCGGAATATTATTCTCGATCAGATCGAGCAACAGTACACCGGTAATCAGACCCAGGGTTAACGCAAGGATTCCCGATTCCTTGATCGCCTGCGGCATTAACCCAAAGGTGGATGCGGATACCATGATTCCGGCAGTGAAGGCGACCAGCACATCCTTCCACAGCTCGGACAATCTTCGGACGAACAGAATGGGAACCACCCCAAGTACAGTAGCCATAGCCGATAAAAAGCTGCCAAGCAGCGCAGTTTGCAAGTCTTCAACCCCTTTTGTGGACAGGACTCCTAGACCCAGCATATGCTTCCGGCAGGCACAGTTATGTCTGTAATTTCCATTTATATTCTACAGCTCCGGCACTAGCGGCAAAAACATCAGATCTTCATCCTGGTAGTCAACCCCGAGCTTCATCGCCCTCGGCTCTGTGCCATAGCGGATAAACCCCAGAGATTCGTATAGCCGTTTGGCGGACAGGTTGGTGGAGGTTAAGGTCAGATTAAGGATTTCCAGACCCGGTACCTGCTTGGCCCGCTTGATCAGTTCCAGCATCAAGACCCGCCCTACCCCCTGCTTACGCGCACACGGATCGACGTATACGGAATATACATGGGCTTTGTGACGGATCTTCGGTCTGCTCTCGCGGAAAAGGGTTACAATACCCACCAGCTTTTCCTCAGCAATGAACGCTCCAAGGGTAAAATTATCATCCGAGGGTTCCAGCCTGATCCGGGTGGTGACCATGGAGATTTTGGACTCCGACTCATAGGAGCTGAGAAAAGCCTCCGGACTCTGCAGCAGCGACTGCAGCCGGAGCTCGCGGTAAATCTCCGCATCGGCGGATGTCAGTATTCTTATGTACAAGGGTATACCTCCTGACCCGATTGTTAATATTTCGACTCTGCCTGCTAACATTATACCGGTTTCCCCTGTATTCTGGCCTTAGATATTTCTACTTACATTGAATGGGCAGATCGCCTGGACAATTGACAAAATTACTGAACTTAGGTATATTTACTTTTGTGAAATTCGATTTTGCAAAATATAATTTAAACACAAATATTAAGATATTGAAAGGAGCTTCATGATGTCCGAGTCCAATTCTGCTTTTGGTCAAGCTCTTGTGAAATCATTAATTGGCGAACGGGGACATATTCCGATTGCCAGAGCCTTGCCGGATATTACACCGGAGCTTGCCGGACAACGTACGGGAGGAATTCCGTACAGCATTTATCAATTAATGAAACATATGAGCTATTGGCAGGATTTCATGCTGACCTTCCTGGAGGGGGGCAAACCGCAAGCGCCAGGAAGTGTAATGGATAGCTGGCCTGAGGAGGAAGCCCCGGGGGATGAGGCAGAATGGCAGGACACCGTGAGGCATTTGCTGCAAGGCGTGGAGAAGGCGGTTGATTTTGCCCGGACTGTACAACTGGACGAACCGCTCCCCGGTTTTCCTGGGGAGACCAAGGGCGGAATTTTACGTAATATCGCCTCTCATAATTCCTACCATCTAGGAGAAATTGTTCTGCTTCGCCGTCTACACGGGGCCTGGCCGCCACCTGGCGGAGGCTATCCCGCCTAATCTAATACAAAAGAGGGAATTAAGATGATGATTTTGAGTACTATACTTGTGGCGCTCGTAGCGCTGGAGCATGTGTATATTTTAACCTTGGAGATGTTTATGTGGACTACCCCCAGAGCGCAGAAGGCGTTCGGGACCACCAAGGAGTTCGCGCAGGATACGAAATCGCTCGCAGCCAATCAAGGTCTGTATAATGGTTTTCTGGCGGCCGGTCTGGTCTGGGGTTTGTTCCATCCGAACGACACGTTCGGATTTCAGCTTCAACTGTTTTTTCTAATCTGTGTCGGAGTTGCAGCGGTCTATGGCGGCATGACGGCCAAGAAATCCATTCTGTTAGTCCAGGGCCTTCCGGCCTTTCTGGCTATTATCGCCCTTCTTCTGGCGAATCTGTAAATCCGGTTTTTGATGATCAGCTTGTATAACTGGCGCCGATGCTGCATCGGGGTCAGTTTTTTTGCTGCAAAAGTAAGCTATAACAAGTCATACTTAGGCCGCCGGAGGTTCATGACTACGGTTAGCCAGCACATCGCCTTGCTTGAGGACGAGTTCAATATCCAATTGATCGACAGAAACTGAGCTAATGACCATCACCGACTTTGTGGCAATCGGAAATGAAGTATCGGGCAATCATGTAATCTATGAACCTATCACCGATGAAGAAAATTACGCCATATTTGACGCACTATGTGTTCCAAGAACAACCGAGGGTGAATTTAAAAAGGGCTCAGAGGCCCCCTTCTCATCTGAGGGGATGGTAACCTTTGGCGAAGCGATCCGGTTAGGAAAGATGGATAATTATACGGCTGACTTCAAGATACTGACGGGGCAGGATGCAATGACCGTGAAGTACATGTTCGAACATGCGGATGACTTCCAGGTTGGGGAACGACATTCGAAGGATAATTAATAGATAGGGGGTGTCCATAAGCTGAAATAGCTTGGAACACCCCCTTGCAATTATTGTATAGCTATATAAATCTGCAATTCTGTATTGGCCGGATCGAAATCTCTGGCATCATAAAGCTCGAAATCGCCCGTATAGGTCCTTACTTCCTTAGATTCCTTGAAATAGGCCCATATCTCATGCCACGTCTCAGCCACTACTTCATATACAGGTCCCTTTCTCGTTGTAAATACCATGTATTTACTTTCAGGGACGACCGCAACTACATGATTAGTGTTTCCTAAGGCCGTGTCACTGCTTAATTCGTGCCCTATAACAACCGTATAAGCTCCGTTTGCATCGCTCTCATAATCCGTATACAGGGCGTAAATATAATGTGGATTTTTAATACCAGCTGCGGAACCGAGATTGCTCTGAAAGTAAGTTTCCCATAGTTTAGCCAATTGCCCATCCGGTCCGGCCTCCGCTTCGTTCGTTGTACGTACAGCTACTCCAGTCAGTATTAGCTTTGGCTTGTGAATTGTAATAGTGCTCATGCCTCACTCTCCTCTTGAACTAAATTATACAAGGAGAAAGTAGACAGCTTACTGTCATGTTTAATTTATATTCACAATGACGCCATTATCCTCCAGGTTTTGGATGACCTGCTTTGCTTGCTCATTCAGCGGGTTGTTTGCCAAAGATACTTCCTTTAAATTCGGCATCGTCTCGAGCACTTCAAGTTCCTGAATGAGGTTATCGTCCAGATAAAGGTGCTCCAAGGTTGGATGATTTTTTAACGGCGTCAAATCTTGAATTTGATTTCCGCTCAGGATAAGCCATTCTAACTTCAAATCCTTAAGGGGACTTAGATCTGTTACTTGATTGTTGCTGGCAAGAAGATCAGTCAGCTTATGTAAATTCTTGAGCGGCACTAGACTTTTGATTTTATTGTCGTCAACCACCAGTTTTTGCAGAGAACTTAACCCGGAAAGCGGTGAAAGATCAGTAATCTGATTCCCGTCAACAGCCAGGAACGTCAGTTTTTTCAGCTTGCCGAGGGGTGTGATATTCTTTATTTTTTGGCCGGGCAGGAATAAGTCCTGCAGGTTAGCAGCATATTCAAGTCCCTGCAAACTGACGATTTTATTCTTGGACTCCATAGGATACAAAGACTTCAACTTCTGCAAATCAGCGGCCTTCACCTCTTTATTAGCTGGCAGCTTCAATTCCGTTCGAATGGCTTTCGCCAAAGCAGGGTCCGTAATAACAGAGGCAGCCCAAATGGATGTTGCCGGTAAGAATACGAAAACCAAACAAAACACGATGATATTTTTCACTAATTTAGCAGGCATTTAGATTCTCCTTTTTCGCAACTTGAATAGTTGTCATCCTTTCTTTTATCGGATTTTTCTTGAAAACTATTCACCTTGGAGAGCATCTATTTCGGCTTCATAATGGCAAGCCTTCCTCTAATTTACTCAAAGCTTCATCTAACAATTTCGCAAAATCGGCATCAGGATTCTCCGCATAGTACAGCATCACCGAGATATTGACACCAATAATTGCACCAGCAAAAGTGCGCACCGCTAAGTCTTCCGGGTTACGGCCTACTCGTTTAGCTATTAATTCCATGATCAACTGCATCATTTGGGTCATGTTATTTAGACTCGCAGCCCTCAGCTCCGGGACCTTCATAATAAGCTCGTTACGTTCACGCACCGTAGTCAGCTCATCTGTGGACATATTCTTAATTCCAGAAAGCATAGCGTTACGTATTGCTTGGAGCGGACTTAGATTAGAAGGCTGGTCTTCAAAAGCAGCAACAAAGAGAGGATCATAGTTATCGATAAGCAATACATCCTCTTTTGTAGCCTCTACAACCTCTTATATTCGGCGATCATCCGCTTATTCTTGTCATCCAACCGGAAACCGATCCCCCGGAAATTAATGACGGCTCCGCTCATGTTCTCCGATAGGGACACAATATCCTCATAGGTAGCGACATTGCCGCCCCATACCGTTTTATCATATCCTTTTTCAAACTCAAGCCAATCTGTGAATACTGGCAGCCAAGGTCCTTCCCCCTCCACGCCAAGGGAGGCAAATTGAATGTACGTTCCTTGCTTCAACGTCTTCATGCCCTGTTCATCAGAGGGTGACGGCTCTTCTTCCTTAAGCTGCATCGGCACCAAAAACTTCGCCTGAACGAGTTCATCCAGCATCCGGGCTTCTGCCGCCTGAAGAAACTGATTCTTGCCTTCATACTGCTGCCGGGAATACATCGCCTGAAAAAAACAAAGCATCGCATGCTGCAGCTCCGGATTGCTTACGGGAATATTGATCTCCGGCGTTCCGCTCCAATCGGGCGGCGGCAATAGATCGTCTCTGCTGATCACGATCGTATTTTGCCAGTTATCAATGAGAAGGTTGCGGATGCCAAGGAGATGCAGCTCAGCGAGCATCCTGCGGAACCCCTCCCGGCTGATCTTTCTCATTTCCAGCTCAATGAGCTGCTGCAGGTAATAATCCGCCGCATTGGCTGAGAATGCTTCCTCAGAGAATACCCATACCTGGTCATTACCATCGATGTATGGATAATTCGTATGGACATCGTACGCCATATACAACGCTTCGGCATTTAAGATGGTTCGTTTCAATGAGTCTAAGAGCGTCTTGGCATCAAAGTGCCCCGTCTCAAAAGCTCCGCTTTCCTTAGAATACCGAGCAGATTGAATCATAGAGATCAGATCCTGAATCGTAAGTCCGCTGCTTGCTTCCATTGTCATTGGAGAAATAAATAGAACTTCTCCTGCTGCTTTATCTTTCTGTTCCTCGCTCATCGCCAAGTCTCCATTCTATCAAGGGCTAGTCTTTTTATACTTTGCTCCCCGCCTGCCATCCTCAGGTAATCATTTTAAGCCTTCCTTCCTTACGGCTTTTCTCTCCGGTAAATGTCGATGCTCTTATAACCTTCACCTAGAATCTTCTTCATTTCTGCTCTTCGCTTTGCTCTAGTCCCTTCTTGTACGGCACTATATACATAACGGGCCCAATCCTTCCGGTAACCGGGAGTAAGCGATTGGTACAACTTCAGCGCCTCCGGACTATCCTGTAAGTCATTTTCCACAGCAGGAATCATAGATGTATAATCATCCACCCGCTGACTTGGCTTGGAGGACGCCTCATTCTTCTTCCGTGTCTCCTCTTTGAAACCAACAACGGTAAACACGTCGTTTAGCCCCACCATACGTGCAAACTTCAGGTTGCTCGCCCCAATATATCCGTCCTCATCCGCTCCCACCCCTTCAAACAGGCTGTCCCTATGAATATAGGTGGAATAGACCTTATTTCCCTTTTTGGGGTAAGCAGCGTACAAATAGCCGCCCTTATCTAAATAGTTACGATCAATCACTGTATTGATGAGATCCTGCAGCGCTTCCATATTAAGCACATAAGCAAAAATGAGATCATAACAGTTGTCCGTCAGCTCAGTATCATAAGCTATTAACCCCGATAGACTATCCTCATCTTCGGGCCTGTTCAATATGGCAACCTTTTTGAATTTGTGTAAGTTTAATTTGTCTGCGATTGTTTTAGACATGTAAGGACCTCCGTTAATGGTTATCTGTTCCCCATAATAAATCAAAGCAGCCCCCAAAACCACCGAATTGTGGGATTGAGGGCTGCTTTGACTTAATGGATTGTCGGTTTTGCACTGATTATTTTATTGCTCTGCTCCCTCTTCCTGCTATTCACCGAATACAGAACATATAACAGAATGAACCATAGAGGCGTAAACAATAATGCCGGACGTGTTTCTCTAGCGATCAGCATTATAATGAGTATCGCAGCAAACAAAGCGAGGACAACAACATTAACCGCCGGCGTTAACGGTGCTTTGAATTTGGATTTCAAATGTAAGTCTGGCCGGGTCTTCTTATATTTGATGTGACATACGAGAACAACACCCCACACCCAGATAAAACAAATGGCACTTATGGTGGTTACGATTCCAAAGGCCTGCTCCGGAATGAGCTTGCTCAGTAGAGCACCGGCAGATATGACCAGCGTAGAAATGAATAACGAGTTCCCGGGTACATGATTTTTATTCAGTTTGGCAAAATGAACAGAGGCCTGATTCTTCCGGCTCAAATTATAAAGAATTCGGCTTGTCGAGAACATCCCGCTGTTGCATGCAGAAGCGGCTGAAGTTAATACGACGAAATTGATAATCCCTGCGGCGATTGGAATCCCTACTAGACTAAAGGTTTTCACAAAAGGACTTTCTGCCGGACTGAGTTCCGTCCATGGATTAATGCATAGCAGGACGAACAATGCGCCAACGTAGAAGAAGAGAATCCGCAGAGGTATTTTGTTGATCGCTGATGGGATGTTTTTCTCCGGATCTGCTGTTTCCGCTGCCGATACCCCCACTAATTCCACACCAACATAAGCAAATACAACCATTTGGAAGGAAAATAAAAAGCCTTTTACACCGTTCGGAAACACGCCACCGTGTTCCCAAAGATTCCGGACCGTTACCGATCCTGCATCCGTCTTGAGCCCCATAATCAGGAAGATGACACCTATGCCGATTAAAGCAAGAATCGTGATGACTTTGATTAGAGCAAACCAGAATTCGAGTTCACCGAAGTTTTTGACAGTCAGTAAATTGAGTCCTAACAAAATGATCAGGCAGACGACAGCAGGTACCCAATGCGGAATATTAAACCAATACTGCACATATACGCCTACTGCAATCACATCAGCCATAGCCGTCATGACCCAGCAGAACCAATAGGTCCAACCCGTGATGAATGCCACCCGGGGGCCAAGATAGTCTTCGGCAATATCTGTAAATGACTGGTATCCCGCATTAGACAACAGAAGCTCTCCCAGCGCTCTCATCACGAAAAACACAGCGATGCCCACGATTAGATAGGTAATCATGATGGAGGGTCCCGCCTGCTGAATCGCCTTGCCCGATCCCAGGAATAATCCTGTACCAATAGTACCTCCGATGGCAATCAGTTGAACATGCCGGTTGGCCAGCTCTCTTTTTAATTCTGTTTGCGCCATTCCTAGTTCCCCCTTATGAATACAATACATTGATGCCAATAAAAAAAGAGACTGGATGTCATCCAATCTCCCGGGTTATAAGAATATGAAAAAATACCTGTCCTGCTGCTGTCAGCATGACAAATACATTCCGTACTCTTCTGTCCTTTTGCCTGAGATTGTGAACCCTTCGGCGCCACGGAATTCCCGTGGTCTCTCCAGAAGCTGCTCCTGCTATAGTGTGATCCATAGCAATCATAGCTTGCGAATTATGAAGTTAATGTACCATGCGTTTCTGATATTCTAACATATTACTTGCAATGGGAGTATCAGATCAGTGATAAAAGTCTCAAGCCAATTACTTCCATATCTCTTCGGCAATCTCTTTAATATAAACAAGCTTATTACATCGCTGCTCCTCTGTCAGGTGATTGCCTCCTAGTCATTAGCTTAGCTTGCGAACTGCACCTCGGAGAAATGATCCGTAACGTGCATGGTGAAATACCGGTCATACTCCTCCTTGCTTAGATCTCCGAAGATCAGGTGGGGAGCTAACTTCCCCTCGTATGCTTGAAAGGCATCAATTACCCTGAGCAGAAGTCCGATTCCCTCTTTGACAGTTCCCTGCTTTTCAAGCTTCGCCGCACCTGGTACATGTGCCGTTAAATCATGCTTCATATGGCCCTGCTTCAAAAATTTCCGGATCACGATGCGGCCGATGGTTTTTCTCACAATCCTTGGCTTCAGCTGCGGATAACCTGTCATAGAATATTCGATGGTCTGGGCGCAATGGGCAAGAATCTCATAGAGCGGCCATTGTTTGGTTGGGATAACGTCATACCCCTCCATGATCAGCAGTTCTTTCTTCACATCATCCAGTGATGCAAATTGCACGTTATTCATCTTTTTCTCCCCCTATCGTCGTTCCTCATGTATTAACGCATAATCTTTCTGACCCACTTGACCTTGTCGCCATAAGGCGGAAATAAGAAAGGGATATCCAGCTTCGTGCTCTTGGTCAATACGCTTTTGGTATGGGAGAACAGCTCGAAGCTGTATTTCCCGTGATACGCACCGATCCCGGCGTTTCCTACTCCCCCAAATGGCAGGTGGTGATTGGCAACATGGCTGATCGTATCATTCACACACCCACCGCCGAAGGAGACGCGTGAGAGTACTTCCTCCTCGACCTGACGTTGTTCGGTGAACAAGTACAGTGCCAACGGTTTGGGACGGGCGTTCACCATTTCAATCGCCTCCTCCACTTGACGGAAGCCCATAATGGGCAAAATCGGCCCAAAGAGTTCATCCTGCATCGCAGGGTCCGACCAAGAGGTTGCGGCAAGCAGCGTTGGCTCGATGTAGAGCTCATCTCTGATTGTTTTCCCGCCCGAAAGCACGCTATTCGGCTCCGCTTCCAGAATTGCGGCCAAGCGGTCAAATTGGCGTTCATTGACGATTCGGCCATAATCCGGACTTACTCTGGCGTCCGGTCCGAAGAAGCCTGCCACCACCGTCTTCATCCGGACAATCAATTCTTCCCTAATCTCTTCATGGGCAAGTACATAGTCCGGGGCAATGCATGTCTGTCCCGCGTTCATCATCTTCCCCCAAATAATCCGTTTGGCCGCAACGTCGAGGTTCGCAGTCCGCTCAACGATAGCCGGACTTTTGCCCCCAAGCTCAAGCGTAACGGGCACAAGGTGATCTGCAGCAGCTTTCATGACGATCTTGCCGACCGGTACGCTTCCTGTAAAAAAGATGTAGTCAAAGGGAGCGTGAATCAGCGCCGAGGTGGTCTCCTTCTCCCCTTCAATCACCCTAATATACGTCTCATCAAAAGTTTCACTGATCAGCTTCTTAACGGCAGCAGTAACTGCTGGAGTATTCTCGGAGGGTTTTAAGACCGCGCTGTTCCCTGCCGCAATGGCTCCGATCAGCGGTTCAATCAGCAGCTGGAACGGATAATTATAGGGTCCGATGATAAGAACAGTTCCGAAGGGCTCTCTATACTGGTAACTCTTAGATACAGCAAGATAGAAGGGTGTTCTTACCCTTTGCGGCTTCATCCACCGCTTCAAATGCTTGCTCATGTAGCGGATGCTGTCCAGCGTATAGCCAATCTCTGTCGAATAAGCCTCAAATTCACTTTTGTGCAGGTCCTGATATAACGCCGCCAGTAACGGCTGCTCGTTCCGTTTGATCGCGTCCGACAGCTTCCCCAGCTGCTCCAGACGAAACTCCACGCTTCGTGTATAACCGCTATGGAATTTCTGGCGATGCTCCTGCAGGATTTCATTGACCTGCTCTGAGTTCCACTGCTTCATATTTCCTGCTCCTCTTTCTATGAAATAGGTCTAGAGACAATCCCGCTCTAAGGCAACTAGAAGCCTTCTTAACAGATCCACCGATTCCTGCATGGACAACTCATAATATCGCTGGGTCCCCACTTGCTCGACTTTGATGACTCCCGCATTTTTGAGCAATTTCAGATGATGGGAAACTGCCGGCCGCGACAAGGGCAACTTATCGGTAATTTCATTGACCGTCATTCTGCCATCCTCCGATAGATGGAGCAGAATATCCTGACGGTGCGGATCGCTTAATATTTGAAGAATTGGAAGGCTTTCGCGAAAAATCTGCAATGCCTGCTTTCCCATGCTGGTGCCTCCCCTTTTATATAGTCTAAACGTTTAAACATTTAAACCAATGGTGTAGACTCATACTATACTTTTCTTGTTTAATAATCAAGTGCGGCTACTGATCTCGACAGGAACGATCGCATCGGCGTCACCATGGAGAATAAGCGTTGGCAATTACATTTTCTCAAGGTCCACACGGAAATCGGTATAGCTAAATGCCGAGATGCAATCAAGCGTGCCTTTCGGCGAAGCAAAAGCCGCAATATCGCGATTGTATAAACGGACACCGTATTCTTTGCTCCCCCTTCCAGTGGAAAATATAGTTAATATTTATAACGCTGAGAATATAACAATTAATAGTCTTACTGTCAACGCCCCCCAAAAAGTGGATCTTTAGCCTCTCACTTCTCAATCTAGCTACGTTGCGGATCAAATGGCCAAAGCCGATATATAACCTAGGAATATGAAGCTGCGCAAGCCGATTGCGTTAAGTCCCTTTACCACCGGTTGACCGCATGTTCCGCAAAGGCCACGAGATCCTTAACCTCGATCACCGTACCGTCGTCTAAAACGGCCTTCCCGTTAAACTTCCCGAAAATCTGGTGGCAATGCGTATCGACAATTTTTAGTTTCATTTCCGTGTACCGATCATAGATCGGCTTGAACTCCATTTCGAATCGCCCATCTTCGCTGATGAAGGTTTTCCTGGCCATGTAACCACCGCCTCCTTGCAGATCGAAGTGAACTTGACCGATCTTATGCGCTTCGCCGTCATAGAACAAGATGTTCTCCGTGGCGGCAGATGTGTTACCGAAGCCATAGCCGATGTTAAAGCCGAACCGTTTGCCGAAGGCATAACCGCTGCCGCTTCCCCAGAACCACTCGTGGCTGAACGGCCATACCCCCCGGCCCCAATCGAGAAGCCCGAAAGCGGTATCGGCTTCGAAGCGATATTCCTGCTCCCCTATCCGGGCAAAACCGTTAGCAGGCATACAATTGATTTTATGATTGTAATAGAAAAAACGACTATCCTCATCAAATGGCGTTGCCATCACAATCGAGGTAGAATCAGGCTGGATTAGCCGAATATCGATGTCGATCGGTAACTGCTTGCCGTTGCCAGCGGACTTGCAAATAAGCCGGCGCTCTCCGTCCACCACTTGAAACTGCATGAGGAAGCCTTTTTTCTGATACGTCAGATCGCCTTGCTCGGCCGTTGCCGGCATATTCAAACGCCCGAATGGCAATATAAGCATGTTCGATATATCGTACCGTTTACCGGTCTCAAACTCGAAGAGCTTCACGGATATATCGCCGGCGTAGGAGACATGCCCTATCGTCATCTGCAAGCCATACTGATCGTTCGACACTTGATAGAAGTCCCATTCCTTCACTCGCCAGGGTGGTGCCTTGATTGCGTCCCGATTGAAGGTAAGCACAGCTTGGGTCGAGTAACCGCGCTGCAGCAAAACGCCGTCGCTGCCAAGCACAGGACCGGGCGTATGAATTCGATTTTGCATAAGTAAACCCCTCCAGACTTGAGTTGCCAAACCATGATACGCTCATAAGCGCCTCTAACTAATGAGAGCGTTCGCAGACTATGGATTACGCTTGTCTTACACGCGGTAAGATCGTTCAGGAAAGGCGGCCCAGGCCTAGACAGAGACCCGGGAATAATATCTATTTCATTTAGAGATTAGATATTTGCTTTTATAAATTCATACGTCATCTCAGCAACTCTTTGATTACCAGCTTCTGAAAAACCGTGACCTTCTCCAGGAAATACTTCAATTCTAGCATGAGGATATATCATTGATGCCTTCTTCCCATATTCAAGTGACACAATATCATCCTGATCCCCATGAAAAATCAAAACATTTTTATCGAATTGGCCAATATGGTCAAATACATCATATTCATGAATGGATTCAAAAAACACTCTCCCCAATTGAACTTCCCATAGCTCATATGCATCAGGAATGCTCTCCATTGTTGGAAACTTTTTATTCCAGTCAGCTACAATACACAGCGCTGGAAATAGTAATAAGAGTCCTTTAATATCTTTTATATACTCATCAGCTACTAATGCAGATACTAATCCTCCCTGGCTTCCTCCAAATAAAAAGATATTATCAGGATCAACATTCTCCCAAGTTTTTATGTTCTCAACGACAGCGCATAGATCTTCCTTTTCTGTAAATATAGACATTTCATTGGTCCTAAGGTCACTCTTTGAGTTTACGGAGCCTCCACAAAAGTCGAAACAATAGGCGCCCACACCATTCTTTGCTAAATAGTCACTATTCATAGCGAAGTCTTCATTTTTTCCATTAAAACCATGGCTGAAGATCACAACGGGACACTTTTTCTTATTAGGCATGTAAGAGACACCAAAAACTTCTCTCCCATGATGTTTAATCTTTACCGTTTCTTTTTGAAAACTGTTCATATTTAACCCTCCATGACATAGAACTTTTCCACAACGCTTTGTAACTTTGATACCCTCTTTCAAATATTCTGCATGGCCTACAATTTCACCTTTGCTTGTGGTACGGTTTCACCAACCTTGCGTTATCCCGGCTTGACTTCGATACCCGGCGCTTTTGCATCCCTCATCTGAACTCCCTTGACTTAAGTTAATGCCCCCTCCTTACCCTCTTTGTACAATGGAACCAGAATCAATTAGAGGGGGTTGTGTTAATGACTGCAGCAGTGGCACGAACTGGGGGAATTTCACTACTTGTGATGGCGGTGGCCGCCGCATTTTCGTATGGATATGTTCATGGAAGTCTTGTGGTGGAGGGAGATCCAGCCGCTACCTTCGGCAACCTTCAAGCTTCTCCCCTGCTATTCAGGGCTGAAATTCTGGGATGGGTGCTGATATTAGCCTGCGACATTGCAGCCGCATGGGCATTATATACGGTTCTGCAACCTGTGCAGCACGCACTGTCCCTGCTGGGCGCATGGCTGCGCCTGTCTTATACCGCGGTATTGGGGGTTGCTGTCTCCAGCCTGGTTGTCGTCTCGCTTCTTACAGAAGACAGCAGGAGTCAGGCACTGATCGGCTTCACACCGCAGGAGCTGCAGGCGGAGATGATGCTTTTTCTTCACGCTTTTGAAGCAGTGTGGTCGGTCGGCTTGATTCTGTTTGGGGGGCATTTGCTCATAGTGGGCCTGCTGGCCTTCCAATCGGGGAATATCCCGAAGATTATTAGTGTTCTGTTGCTGCTGGCTGGGGCAGGTTATATCTTGCTCCATCTGAGCAGCACACTCGTTCCTGAGTATGAAGAATTTATAAAAGTAGTCAAATGGGTATTTATGCTGCCGATGACAGCGGGAGAGCTGGGCCTTGGCCTATGGCTGCTGTTCAGAGTCCCGGCTCCGCGGGTTCGCGGTGAATCCGCTTCTTGATCCGGCTCAGTGATTCCGGCGTTATTCCGAGATAACTCGCCAGCTGATGCTGGGGGACACGGCTGATCAGTGCGGGTCTTTTGTGAAGGAGAGCCTTCAGGCGTTCTTCGGGAGAAGAGGCAATAAAAGCGGCGAATTCCTCCTGCATCTGACCGAAGCTCTGTTCAATCATCTGACGGGTCATAGTTTCCAGCTGTGTATGTTTGGTGTACATCGCCTTCTCAGTATCCAGCGGGCCGACAACTAATGTACAGTCCTCCAGACAGGTCAGGGTGTACTCCGACGTTTTATCCGGCTTATGCGCATTGAAGATGGAGATTGCCTGCTCCTCTGTATAGAAGTTGGAGGTAATGTCCCGGCCCATAACGTCAACTGCATGCTGCCGCACGCATCCCTTCAGGACAAAATAGCAATAGCCGGGAACCCCTCCCTGCCTCAGCAGAACAGTTCCCTTGCTGTATTCCTCGACAAGGATTTCGTCCAGAATCGCTTGCTGCTCTTCATTACTTAAAGAAGTCAGCCGGGTCATATATTGGAGTAAAAGATGCTTCATATTCCAGCCGTCCCCTCTTTTTATCACTAATCACCCTTGCGTTAATTACTGCGGTCATCTTAACAGCTCCAGATACCGCTCCAGACCATTCGCCTCCAGCTCCTCCTTCGGGATGAACCGGAGCGCGGCAGAGTTAACCCGGTAGTGCTGCTTCGCCGGCTCCGGCCCATCGAAGAACAAATGACCCAGATAGGCTCCGCTCAGCCTGCTGCGCAGTGCCGTCCGGACCTCTCCTCCGCTATAGTCAGCTTCACGCCAAATCAGCCCTTCGGCAATCGGTCCAGTGAAGCTGGGCCAGCCGGTGGCGGAATCGAATTTGTCCGCCGAGCTAAACAACGGGTCGCCGCTGATCACATCCACATAAACGCCGTCACGGAATTCGTTCCAATACTCATTCTCATACAGCGGCTCTATCGCCTTATGCTGCGTGACCTCATATTGCAGCCGGGTGAGCTGGCTCTTCAGGCGTTTTTGATCCTCACGGCTGTTCCAGTGCTGCTCCAGGAATTCGTCCCGGCCCGAGCCCTTCAAATAGAGCTTATAATCCAAGGGATGGGTTTTATAATAATTCTGATGCATAGCCTCAGCCGTGTAAAATGGAGCAGCGGGAAGAATCTCCGTCACAATCGGGTCCTTGAATCTTTTACTCGCCTGGAGCGCTGTCCTGGACGCCTCCGCCTTTTTCCGCTGCTCATCATTATGCACAAAGATCGCCGTCCGGTAGGAATATCCCCGGTCCATGAATTGCCCGCCCTTATCTGTCGGATCAATCAGCTGCCAATAAATGTCCAGCAGCCGCTCATACGGGAACACCGCCGGTTCAAATGTAATCTGCACAGCCTCCACATGCCCCGTTGTTTCCGTACCCACTTCCTCATAAGTCGGATTAACCGTGTGACCGCCCGTATACCCGGATACCAGTGAGACAATGCCCGGCAGCTCGTCAAAGGGCTTGACCATACACCAAAAGCAGCCTCCTGCAAAGGTGGCAAGCTCCGTTCCGTTCTTTTCGTTCAACCGGCACACCTTCTTTCACGGATTTTCCCTATTATATATGAATATCTCTTTTTTCCAAAGACAGCAGTGCGGCTGTTAGACAAACAATGATCACAATGACCGGAATCAGCACCGCACGAACGTAATCACTTGTACCCGTCAAGAGAATGACTTGTGAGTTCTCTACATACATCCCGGAGAATTTCATAATCTGCGTCATTAGAGCATGATCGGACAGTAGCCGAAGGAATGCCGAAGACGTTCCCTGAAGGTAACCCGTAAGCAGAAAATTTCCGAACACGAAGAAAAGAGTTGCTACTATGGCGGAAGCCGCTTTTCGTATCATCACTCCCAGCATCATCACAACAGCGGAATAAGCTGCCAGATACAGGATGTTTAACCCGACAGCCCGCATAGCGGTACTAATATCCTCAGCGGTTGTCTCATGACCGACGGGTGAGCCGGTAATCAGCGCCGCAGACAGATACACGATTAGAAATAATCCAAAAAATTGAAGCAGCCACCACAGAATGAGCACCACCCCTAGCAGATATTTCCCTAGAATATACCCCTGTCTGCTCTGCCCCAAAGCGATAATATTCTGTACCGAGCCATATTCAAACCCTTCCGTGATAAAAAAACATATGAACATCGGAATGATGAAATAGAGGAATATGGAGAAAGACACCGCCGTCCGCAACGGCTCTATGGGACTGCTTAATGCATATCCTCCTATTCTGCCAAGGGCCACGGCCAGCCCAAGACTGGCGAGCGCAAACAACACCGTAATGCTCTTAAACGCCACATCTTTCCGCAAAAAATAAACCTCCGCCCTCAGGAAATCCTTCATCGTTCTCCGCCTCCAATCAAATCCATATAATAATGCTCCAGATTTGGCGCAGACATATTGAACCCTTCCACAGGAATTCCTTCCTGCAAAAACACAGCCATCAGCCGCTCCAGATCCACGCTGGCTTTGGGAATCCGCAACTCTCCAGGGGCATTGACGGTAATGTCTGCGATTTGGAGCCTTTGCTTAAGTAGTGCAGCGGCACTTTCCGCATTCGGAGTGGAAATACAGAGCAGGGTCTGGGCGGATCGCAGCAAATCAGCGGCAGAAATCTCTTTGAGGAGCCGTCCTTTATGGATAAATCCATATTGGGTCGCAAGCAGTTGCAGCTCACTGAGAATATGGCTGGAGATCAACACAGTTACGCCCTGTTCCTTCACGAGCCGCTCCAGAATTTGTCTCATATCCACAATACCTGCAGGATCAAGTCCGTTAATGGGCTCATCCAGTACAAGCAGCTGCGGACTTCCCAGAAGAGCAATGGCCAATCCGAGACGTTGCCGCATACCTAGCGAATAGTCCGAGGCTTTTTTATTTCCGGCATCCGTTAAGGCCACAGCCTGCAGCACTTCATCAATTCGTTGGGGGTTCCTGATGCCTAGAACATGGCAATAAAACTTCAAATTCTCTTCAGCACTCATATGCGGATACAGGGCCGGCATTTCAATCAGAAACCCAACCCCCCGCCTAGCCACACGCAACTCCTTTTTCCCACGCTGTCCGAAAAGGGTGATCTCGCCGCCCGTCGGCTGCACGAGGCCGCCAATGATTTTCATCAACGTTGTTTTGCCCGCACCATTCTCGCCGACGAATCCGTAGATATCCCCTGCCATAATCGTCATATCCAGCCCCTGCAGGACGAAGCCTGAGCTGTATCGTTTGGTTACATCCTTTGCCTCAAAAACCGCTAATTTCAACCGGAACACTCCTTTATCGATTTATCTAGATAATCATCTGGAATGACCATAACATGTGCGGTTCGCCCTCATCTTCTGCCTGTTCATTTTACGAGAGTTACTGTCGTATATAGGGAATAAATGTATAATAGAACGATACATATGGAAAGTGAGTGAACGTATGATCCATATCGCCATTTGTGACGATGATCCGCACGCTGCGGGACTGGTGGAGAGACTGATTCTGGACAACCTAGAGCGTTTTTCCGAAAAGATAGAAGTTACTGTCTATTATTCGGGCGAACGGTTTGTTCAGGCTATGGAGTGCGGAAGCGTATTTGATATTATTTTTATGGACATTGAGATGCGGGGAATGGATGGCATTGCGGTAGGGCATGCGCTGCGTGCGGATGATGCCAATGATCCTGCACAGCTCATTTATATCTCCAGCTACGAGCAGTATCATCTGAAGCTGTTCGACGTGCAGCCTTCCGGTTTCATTAAAAAACCTGTCCTGACGGAGCCTTTCATGAACAAGTTGATCCCTGCTGTGCAAAAAGCGATCCGCATCCGCCAGCAGGGCAAGCAACATTTCCTGCCGGTACAGCAGAAAGGAAAAGAACTGCTGATTCCGTTCCGGGACATTCACTATCTGGAGAGCCGCATCCGGCGTATTTCCCTGATGACCAGGGACGGGGAGATCCAGTATTACGGCACTTTGGGCGAAGAAGCGCAGAAGCTGCCTGCCCGTTATTTTATCCGCATTCATCAGTCCTACATCGTTAACTTTTATAGTGTAAAGGAGATAAGCGCCCGAAAAATCGGGCTGATTACTGGCGATGAGCTTCCGGTCAGCGAGAAGAACAGCATTCCCGTGCGGAAGGCTTACTTAAGCTTTAGGGGGAGTCTTGCCTGAATACCATCCTGTGCGAGGAACTGCTATATCTGATCTCTTTCCTTCTGATCCCCGGTATTCTTCATTATTTCTTCAGCCGATGCTTTGTCTGCCGGATAGAACGGAGAAGCCGCCTAATCCTGCTCTACGTCCTGTATGCCGCCTGCCATATGCTCCTGCATTACAGTCCACTGGCGGATATCCTGATGATCACTGTGAACACCGGCCTAATCCTTCTGTTATCGCTGCTGTATGCAGGAGAGCGCAAATGGAAGGGGTATAGTGCGCTATTCATAGCTGCACTTCTTTTTCTCAACGATACAGTGATTCCCTTCGCCTTCTCAGACGTGGGTTATCTGGTAAACCTGGTCTTCTCCAAGCTGCTGATGCTCCTGCTCGTCTTCGTTTTGTTGCGGGTTACCAAAGGAGACGGAAGTGGTACTCTTGCCGGGTGGTACTGGTGCCTTCTGTTTCTGTGTCCGCTGCTGAGTATTACAACACTGCTCCAGCTGTCCAACAACCTGTTTTTTCGGAGCTACCCGCAGCTATTCCCGGTGATTCCCTCTTTGCTGCTGGCCATCAATCTGCTCATTTATGTCCTTAGTGACCGTATCATGCACGCCCAATCCGAGCGCAGCAAACGTCTCCTGCTCGAACAGCAAAACATCTATTATCTCAATCAATATCACATGATCCAGAGCATGCAGGAGGACAGCTTCAAGTTTCAGCACGATTTCAAGCATATCCTGCTGGGCTTGCGTGTAAAACTGGATTCCGGTGAACCAGACGCAACAGCTCAGGAGCTGGATACCCTGCTCGGCCGGCTCGAACCCGACGCTTACAGCTGCAATACCGGAAACCTGGTCGTTGACTCGATGCTAAATTACAAAATCCAGAATGCTGCCCGCCATGGTATTTCTTTCTTCCTGGAGCTGACCATCCCCCCACAACTTACGCTGGACACTGCAGCTCTTTGCGTGATTCTCGGCAACGCCCTGGATAATGCTATAGAGGCCTGCCAGGGAATAACAGAACCGGAGCCAGAGCGGCAGATCACCGTACATATGCATTATTTGAACGACAGCCTGTTTGTACGAATCCGCAACCCGTATGCCCATACCGTTCAGACCGGTCCTTTCGGCGATATCCGTTCGACGAAGGCCGATCACAGATCACATGGCATCGGGCTCAAAAATATCAAAAAAACCATAGAAGCTCTGAATGGCCTGCTGGATATTTCATATGAAGATGGTATCTTTCAGATCGAGTGGGTACTGTTTGGCATTGAAAGACCACATAGCGCTAGTGCCTTATGGAACCTGCAAGAGGTTGAACTTTAGCGTAAACGGGTACTGGAAAGCACGGCTTTATTTGCTTATCGTCCGATTACGTTCGCACAACAGGAGGCAATGCCCATGCATACAACTGAAACGAATACAGAAAGCTCAGGCAACAGGCTCAAAATCGCCTTAACCGGAGCGAGCGGATATATCGGACATAACCTGCTGGAGCAGCTGACTCTGGAATATGATGTGATCGCGTTATCCAGGCACGGAGACCAGAAGGAAGACAAAAGCCATGTGGAATGGCGTTCCTGTGAGCTGTTCTCCATATCCTCTGCGGAAAAAGCATTACAAGGGGTTGACTATGCCATCTATCTGGTCCACTCCATGATGCCGACAGCGAAGCTGACACAGGCAAACTTCGCGGACATGGACGCGCACTAAGACCCACCCCATTGCACTGTCTGATGTCCTGCGGGCATTGACAGCAAGCATTGGGAGCACGGAACTGTACAACCGGGCCATTGATGTTGGCGGACCTGACAGCATGACCTGCAAAGAAATGATGATCCAGACGGCAGAGGTCATGCACAAGAAACGGAAATTAGTCGATATTCCGTTTCTGACTATTAACCTGTCGCGCCTCTGGGTTTCTCAGAAGGCTGGAATTCCTCCAGCTTCCCGGTTCACAGGAATGCATCATTGCGATTCATGATTATTTGCCCTCACTGCCCTGGTTTCTGTACAAATACACGCAGGCCAAAGCTCATTTATGGGTCATGTATGCTTTTGGGAGGCATTTAAAACGGATGTAAGTACCCTCGTTACTAACACTCATAAGCAAAGCCGTACTACAGGTCTTAAGACCTTACAGTACGGCTTTTTTTACAGGCAAATTAATCGGCGTAATCTACTCCCTTAATTCTCAAGCTCATCCAGTTCAGTTTCCAGTTCCGCAAGCTTGTTCATCGCTTCCTCCAGCGCTTCCTTATGTCCTGCAGCTTCGGCCCGCTTTATCACCTGCTTGGCTACTGCAATCTGCTGTTCCAGATAGAGAATATCGGAGGCATCTCCTGATCTGCCCAACCTCTGCGAGTAGGTCATAACCATCATCCTTTCACCTATCTTCCTGCTGATCGTTCGTCTTGTACTCTATATAATAGAGGGTCTTGCAATCCCCGTATAGTACATTACTGGATTGACATGCCGCCTGGTACAAAAACCTATTGACTTGTAAATATATTGTCCCTATAATCAGTCTATGACTTTTCATGTAAGGAGATCTAACATGATTATTGTAGATGAAGTTTACCATAATGTTGTTTATCGTCTATCTGCAGAGGAAGTAAAAGACCTCATCGTACGCCTCAAGATCAAGAAAGAGGATGAAATCGAGGGGATTAAGGATAAAATCAACAAATATGAACAAAAAAGACGGGCCGAAGAGGCAATGTACCAATCGCTCTCCCCGATCCGCAAATGGTTTGCCGGACACCCGGCCAGCCATCACACAGCCGTAGAATATATCGTTCATGTAAAAGACCGGTTCAAACGAATAAACAGCATTAAAAGAGACATTCTAGAGCTAGATCAGGTTCTACTCCTTCTAGAAAACCATCCGGCAACGGAAGAGATCCCGCTCTCACCAGAGATCATACGTGAAATCAAAACCATTAGGGGTATGGAGGCACTATAGAAATGAATGTGACGCTGGAGTCGCTTGGCGGTGGAGTAGATACGATTTGGGTCGTATTGAGCGCCGCTATGATTTTGCTGATGGAGGGCGGTTTTGCCCTGCTGGAAGCCGGTTTTGTAAGGTATAAGAACAGTGTGAACATCATCATGAAAGTATTCGCCGATATCACCATAGGAACGCTGATTTTTTATATTTTCGGATTTGGGCTCATGTACGGTAAAGACGCCGGTGGTTTGGTGGGCACGAGCGGATTCCTGCTTGGCGGTGATCTCTCCAATCTCCATTTCACCATCTCGATTGATACCTTCTGGCTGTTCCAGGCGGCATTTACTATCGCTGTTATTTCCATCGTATCGGGTGCGGTTGCCGAACGGATCAACTTCCGCGCCTATCTGCTGTACGTCATATTAATGACCGGCCTGATCTATCCCCTGGGTGGGCATTGGGCCTGGGGCGGCGGCTGGCTGAACCAACTGGGCCTGCAGGACTTCGCAGGTTCAGCCGTCATACATGCCCTTGGAGGATTCTCGGCACTGGCGGCAGCAATCGTGATCGGCCCTAGAAAAGGCAAGTTTAATCAGGCCGGGAACAGTACGGTTGCCCTGCCAAGCAATCTGCCGTTAGCTTCAGTCGGAGCTTTCCTGCTCTGGTTCGGCTGGTTCGGCTTTAACGCAGGAAGCACCTTAAGTGCTACTGATGTCAGGATTGGACACATCGCAATTGCTACCATGCTCTCAGCAGCAGCAGGCGGCGGCATCACACTGATCTACACCTTATTCCGCTACCAGCGATCAGATGCACCCTCAGTGATCAACGGCTCCCTCGCCGGTCTGGTCGGTATTACAGCCGGCTGTGCGTTTGTGAGTGACGGTGCAGCTATCCTGATCGGCGCCGTCTCCGGTCTGCTCATGATGGCAGCTACCAACTGGCTGGAAGCCCGCCGCATAGATGACCCAGTGGGTGCCTTTCCGGTACATGCCGTATCTGGCGCTTGGGGGACCATAGCTGTAGGCTTGTTCGCCACCGATGGTGGACTGCTCTATGGCGGCGGTTGGCATCAGCTAGGGGTACAGACTCTTGGTCTGGTTACATTGGCTGCGTGGGGATTTGCAACTACCTGGTGTGGTCTGAAGCTGATCGGGAAGCTGGTCCATGTCCGTTCCAGTGAAGAAGAGGAAGACATCGGACTCGATATCAGTTATCACGGCATGATAGCCGTACATCGATCAGCTGAATTCATTGAGCTTGAAGATCATTATCTGGCGGAAGACGACAAATCTCTCCATTAAGGCCAGAAAGTAAATAGCCCCCCTACCGGGGACGTCTAACTAGGGAAAAGCCGTCGGAATTACCGGCGGCTTTTTTATGTATGCCAATAAGACAAAAGAAGATCAAAGGATCATTTTCCTTAAGACGCCCCCCTGCTGGAGCAAGGGGGGTTTTGTTGTCTTACATCATGCCGCGCGTACTACTACACTGTGCATCAAACGAAAAATAATGATACTATGTATGATGGGTAAAAGACTTTGCTATAGATTATATCGTTTTTATATGTTGCAACAGGAGAAGATAACAGATGGAATCAAACTTTTGGATGGATCTACCAAAGCCGTTTTTTATATTAGCTCCAATGGAAGATGTCACAGATATTGTATTTCGTCAGGTCATTAGAGAAGCTGCAACACCTGACGTATTTTTCACGGAATTCACAAGTACAGAAAATTATTGTCACCCTGTTGGAAAAGAAAATGTAGGTGGCCGATTAATGTTCACAGATGATGAGCAACCGATTGTCGCTCATATTTGGGGCAATAAACCTGCACTTTTTGAACAGATGAGTATGGATATGAAAAAACTTGGTTTTCGTGGTATCGATATAAACATGGGATGCCCAGTACAAAACGCCGCATCCAGTGGAAAAGGGGCTGGATTAATACGCCATCCTGAAGTTGCAGCAGAAATTATTCAAGCAGCAAAAGCAGGTGGATTGCCGGTTAGTGTTAAAACAAGATTGGGTTACTCTACTATTGACGAGTGGCGCGATTGGTTAGGACATATATTGAAACAAGATATTGCGAATCTTTCCATTCACCTTCGTACAAAAAAAGAGAAGAGTAAAGTAGATGCACACTGGGAACTAATTCCTGATATAAAAAAATTACGCGATGAAATTGCTCCAAATACGTTGTTAACCATTAATGGAGATATTCCCGACCGCGCAACAGGATTACAATTAGTAGAACAATACGACGTTGATGGTGTCATGATTGGCCGCGGCATTTTCACCAATCCGTTTGCTTTTGAGAAAGAATCTAAAGAACATAGCGCGAAGGATTTTCTCAATTTACTTCTTTTGCAGTTGGATCTTCACGATAAATATTCAACAGAAACCCTGCCACGTTCATTTAGACCACTTCTTCGCTATTTCAAAATCTATGTTCGTGGATTTAGAGGCGCAGGCGAACTAAGAGACCAACTAATGAATACCACATCAACTGACGAAGTGCGTCGTTTAGTACAACCTCTTTTAGATCAAGAGTTAGATTGAAGCACCTAAATAGAACTCCAGTTCCGATAACTTGTTTATCAAAAATAATGAGAGACCTCCCAAAAGTTCAATGAACTCTTGAAAGGTCTCTCATTTTTACACTATGAGGTCATGCAATGGTCGATCATCATCGAATTACTTCGATAATGACTTCATTACATCATGCCGCCCATACCACCCATGCCGCCCATATCCGGCATACCGCCGCCTTTTTCAGGCTCTGGCTTGTCAGCGATAACCGCCTCGGTAGTCAGGAACATTGCAGCTACGGATGCTGCGTTCTGCAGCGCGTAACGGGTTACCTTGGCAGGGTCAACGATCCCTGCTTCGAACATGTTCACCCACTCATCGGTAGCAGCGTTGTAGCCGATACCTACAGCTTCTTTTTTCAAGCGGTCCACGATAACGGATCCTTCTTGACCAGCATTAGTAGCGATAGTACGGACTGGCTCTTCGAGCGCCCGCAGCACGAGGTTAACGCCAGTTCTTTCGTCGCCTTCAGCTACAACAGCAGCTACAGCAGCATATACGTTTATAAGAGCTGTACCACCACCGGAAACGATACCTTCTTCAACCGCAGCGCGGGTTGCGTTCAGGGCGTCTTCGATGCGCAGTTTGCGCTCTTTCAATTCAGTTTCAGTTGCAGCGCCAACTTTGACAACGGCTACGCCGCCAGCCAATTTAGCCAGACGTTCTTGCAGTTTTTCTTTGTCGAACTCGGAAGTAGTTTCTTCCAGTTGGGAACGGATTTGGCTTACGCGTGCATTAATGTCCGCTTTGTCGCCACTGCCGTCTACGATAGTAGTGTTTTCTTTGGTTACGCGTACTTGACGGGCATTACCCAGTTGCTCCACAGTAGTGCTCTTCAGGTCCAGACCGAGCTTCTCAGTGATCACTTGGCCGCCTGTCAGAGCAGCGATGTCCTGCAGCATAGCTTCACGACGGTCGCCGAAGCCAGGAGCTTTGACAGCTACAGCGTTGAAGGTTCCGCGCAGTTTGTTCACGATCAGCATGGCTTGAGCTTCGCCTTCGATATCTTCAGCGATGATTACCAGCGGACGTGCCTGCTGCACGATCTTCTCGAGCAATGGCAGGATTTCCTGTGTGCTGCTGATCTTTTTGTCGGTGATCAGGATGTACGGGTTCTCCAGAACAGCTTCCATTTTGTCCGTATCTGTAATCATGTACGGGGAAATGTAACCGCGGTCGAACTGCATACCTTCTACTACTTCAAGCTCAGTCAGGAAGCCACGGGATTCTTCAACGGTGATAACACCGTCTTTGCCCACTTTTTCCATAGCTTCAGCAATCAGTTGGCCCACTTCGTCGTCAGCAGCGGAGATAGCAGCTACTTGTGCGATAGACTGGGAATCTTCAATTGGTTTTGCGATCTTTTGCAGCTCAGCTACAGCAGCTTTAACCGCTTTGTCGATACCTTTACGCATAACCATTGGGTTAGCGCCTGCAGTAACGTTCTTCAGACCTTCGCGGATCATCGCTTGAGCCAGAACCGTTGCAGTTGTAGTACCGTCACCGGCTACATCGTTAGTCTTGGTAGCTACTTCTTTGACGAGCTGTGCGCCCATGTTCTCAAAAGCATCTTCCAGTTCGATTTCCTTAGCGATAGTTACACCATCGTTAGTGATGAGCGGGCTGCCGAATTTCTTCTCCAGCACCACGTTGCGGCCTTTTGGTCCAAGTGTAACCTTTACAGCATTTGCCAAAGCATCAACCCCACGCAGCATTGCGCGGCGGGCATCTTCACTGAATTTAATTTCTTTTGCCATTGTGTTGTTAACCTCCTAAAAGTTTTGTGAGCTGTACTTCATCGTCTACACATCGTGCAAAACTTGCTTCGAAAGCATAGGCTTGTTTGGTAAGTATATTCGGTTATCACTTATGAAAGGCTATCCGATTAGTCGAGAATCGCGTGAATGTCGCTTTCCTTCATAATCAAATATTCTTTGCCTTCGTATTTAATTTCAGTTCCGGCATATTTCGAGAACAGCACGCGGTCGCCTTCCTTAACTTCCAGCGGCACACGTACTCCGTCTTTCAGGACACCGCTGCCTACAGCGATAATTGTACCTTCTTGCGGCTTCTCTTTGGAGGAGTCCGGAAGCACAATCCCGAAAGAAGTGGTTTGCTCTTGCTCGCTTGGTTCTACCAATACGCGTTCACCTAGTGGTTTGATCATGAAAAAATAGCCTCCTTTGAAATATGTTGTTTACCTTGAAAACATAACTGGGATACCGTGAAGCTTAGGCGTTTCAGCGGCAGTTATGAAAAATAGGATTCTCAGCGCGGCAGATACCGGTGATTTCCTTGTTTTTCATCAGCGTTAGCACTCAACCCTCTGTAGTGCTAACAACAATTTTTATGATACTCAACTTGAAGACGGATTTCAAGTCTTTTACGTAAAATCATCCAGCTTTTGCGGAAAAATATGGTCAGAGGGGTTGTCCGGCCCATACTCTCTTACATTCTATCCACCGGAGGGCAAAATATGCCACTTTTGTGAGGGGAGAATTCAGCCCAGACTATGGCCGTGCCCGGGTGCAGTTCCCTAGGTGCGGCCAAGGCCCCTACCTGGACTCCTCTTCCCTGACATATCTCGCTTCCAGCTCATTGTCCATGGCCAGTTGCTTGCGGTAGACGAAGGCGGACAGGAACACGCTGAATTCATACAGGATCAGGAGGGGGATCGTCACGAGAAAGTCCGAAATGAAATCCGGCGGTGTGATGACCACAGCAATAAAGACGAGTGCAAAATAAGCGTACCGGCGCATTTTACGCAGACGCAGCGGATTAAGAATCCTCAGCTTGGTCAGGAACATGACCACAAGCGGGAGCTCGAACAGCAGCGCCAGCGGAATGACCAGACTGAATAAAAAGCTGAAATACTGGGCAATCCCGTAGGTCTCCTCCAGCCCCATGCTGCGGGTAATCGTAATGGTGAAGGACAGCGCCATCGGGAACACAATATAGTAGGCGAACGCGATGCCCAGAATAAAAAGGATAAAGACGTAAGGGACGTAGCGCAAAGCCGCACTCCGCTCCACCGGCCGGAGGCCTGGGCTGATAAATGCCCATAGCTGATAGACGATGAACGGCACAGACACGGCCAGCGATACAGCCATGGCGATTTTCATATACATTCCGATGCCGTCCCAGAAGGAAAACGCATGTAGCACAAAACCTTGAGCCTGATCGGCGTGAATCAGATAGAGATAGATCGGTTTGGCCACGAATAACCCTGCAATCAGGCCGGCCACAAATACAATAAGCACATAGATAATCCGCTTGCGCAGTTCGGTTAAATGATCCACCACTGACATTTCTTCCGCTTCCTGAGACATGACTGACACCACCCGATGACTATGTATGAATAATAAGGGATTGAAGCCGCGATACTACACATCGCTTTCAGGCATCCGTTCCAACTAGAAAGAGAAGGACCATTTATAGCGTGAAACATATTATTTCTTGTCTTTCAAAAAAAGGGCGCCGCCCAGTCTAAACAGCACTGAGAGAAACGCCCCTGCGTGAAAAATAGTATTATTCCGGCAGACGTCTGTCCTGCGGAAGTTCTGCTGCCATCGTCTGCGGGGCTGCCGCGGCCGGAGCTTCGCTTTTCTTCACAGGTTCCGGATCACTGATAATTTCCCGCGCCCCATCCTTAAACTCACGGAAGGTACGTCCGACGGCACGTCCCAGTTCAGGAAGCTTGTTAGGACCAAAGAGCAGCAGTGCCAGTATAACCAGTAAAATAATCCCGGGAGCACCAATACCACTTAGCATGTGTTATTCCTCCTTCTCATTCTGTCCGTTCATGATATTGTTAATATAAATTAATAATACCATAACTTATGTCACACATCCATCAGTGATCTCTGACGATTCTTAGTGACACGACCGGAGGAAAAGACATTATTGCCGGTATTGGCCAGTTACCATGAGCAACGCTTCCGGCAGCTGGTCCATAATTGCCGCCAGGTTCTCATGTACCCCCTTGGGCGTACCCGGCAGGTTCACGATTAGAGTTCTTCCACGTATGCCGCAAATTCCCCGGAACAGCATAACCGCCCGGTTCTTCTGCATGACCGTGCTCCGCATGGCTTCCGAGAGCCCGGGCACCTCCCGCTCAATGACACGCCGGGTCGCCTCAGGTGTAACATCACGAATCGCAAGATCGGTGCCACCGGTAGTCAGCACCAAATCGGCCTGGAAATAATCCGTTAATTCAATCAGAGCAGCAATAATCTCATCCTGTTCATCCGGTACGATCCGGTATTCAACGATCTCGCCACCTAGCTCCTCTTCCACCAGTTCCCGAATAACCTGGGCGCTCGTGTCTTCCCGTTCGCCTCTGGCCCCTTTATCGCTGGCCGTCAGGATTGCTGTTTTCCACGCCATAGGTTGTCCCTCCTTCTCACTATTCTATGTATAGACGGCCGCATTCACGGCCTTTAATCAGCGCTTTGACCTGCATCTTGCTGTTCTGTTTCCTCCAGCGCATAATCTCCGGTTTTGCCTCCACTCTTCTGTACCAGCAGTGTAGGTCCGATAATCATATCCTTCTGCAGCGCCTTGCACATATCGTATACGGTCAGCGCGGCTGCCGAAACGGCGGTCAGCGCTTCCATCTCGACTCCGGTCTTTCCTGTTGTCTTGACGGTTGCTTCTATATATAGCTGGTCTTCGTTGTTATCCCAGAAGCGGATATCAATACCGGTCACCGGCAGCGGATGGCACATGGGAATCCAGTCTGCAGTTTTTTTGGCCGCCATGATTCCGGCAACCTGGGCAACGGCCAGTACATCGCCTTTGCCGATCCGGCCTGCCTTGATCGCTGTGAGCGTTCCGGGGGCCATCCCGACACTGCTGCGCGCAGCCGCTGTCCGTTTGGTAATCTCCTTGTCGCTCACATCCACCATGCGCGCTCTGCCCTGCTCATTGAAATGGCTTAACTCCATGGTTTATTCTCCTTCCGGCAGTGAATGATGCCATCTTCCGTAATCAGCATGTCCATAAAGGCATCATGATCATCCATTGGTACTTCAGGAACCAGTTGTTGGCTGAATGCCAAACCGATCCAAACCGGAGGCTTTCGAGCAAGCGTGGACCCCTGCTGCCAGGAAGCCCGCAACCGGTCATAATAACCTCTTCCATAGCCAAGACGTCCGCCCTGCCGGTCAAAAGCCAGCCCCGGTACAAAGACTACATCCGGAAGCCGGAGCGTTCCTTTCTCCTGCTCATTCCCTGTGCTGGCCAATGGCTCCAGAATACCGTAAGCTCCCGGTGCAAGCTCTTCCCAGGAGCTTACCGGATGAAAGCTTATCGTTTCGGCTTCAGACAAGACACGGGGCAACAGCACCTCCCGGCCATGTGCCCAAGCCTCCGCAATTAGCGCACGGCAGTCCAGCTCCGAACGGAATGGAACATAGGCGAGCAGTGAAGCGGCCTTTTCCTTTTGCATCCACTCGTGTGCATATCTGCAGACCTGAGCGGACTTAAAGTCCCGTACGTCTGAAGCAATCCCATCACGGACTGCAGCTCGCTCTGCACGAAGATTCCGTTTGAGTCCGGCAAGCAGCGCACCGTTGCCTGTCATAGGCAGCCGCCTCCCTTTGGTTATATCCTAGCTTATCATAGTTTGTAAACTCAGTTTACCACTCTTCCCCCCGGTTCGCCAAGGTTGCACTTATTACACTGTTATAGGAATCGTCAGAGGTCTGAATTCCCTATCCTGTGATGCAGCCATTGCGGGGGAGAGATCACTTGCCCGGGAGAATACAGCTATGCCAAACCGCGCCTCCCCTCGCGCAGCAATCGCTTTTCATGTAAACTATAGAATAAGGTTTTTATACAGCCCCGGCTTAGACGCCGTGGCGAAATATGCAAGGGTGGAGGTTTCATCGGTATGCTTCTTCAAGCGACAGGAATTACAAAATCATACGGAGTACAGAGCGTGCTGGACGGCATCAGCCTGCAGGTGAACGAGAAGGAACGGGTAGGATTGGTCGGTGTGAACGGGGCCGGCAAGTCCACTTTTCTACAGATTCTCGCAGGTGAAATGTCCTTTGACAGCGGGCAGATTCATAAATCCAAGGAAACCACTATCGGTTACCTGGCCCAGAATAGCGGGTTGCAGTCCGACAAGACTATTCAAGAGGAGATGCTGGCCGTATTCGCCCCGCTGATCGAAGCGGAAGCGGAACTGCGGCAGTTGGAAGCAGATATTGCCGATCCGAAGCTGGCAGATGATCCAAAGCGTTATGAGGATCTGCTGGAACGTTACGCCAGACGCTCGGATTGGTTCAAGGATCATGGCGGCTATGAGATGAACACGCGCATCCGCAGTGTGCTGCATGGGATGGGCTTCGGGGAGTTCTCGCCTGATACGCCGATTGCCACGCTAAGCGGTGGTCAGAAAACCCGGCTGGCGCTGGCCCGCATTCTGCTTCAGGCTCCAGATCTGCTGATGCTGGATGAACCGACCAACCATCTCGACATCGAAACACTCACCTGGCTGGAGGATTATCTGCGCAGCTATGCCGGAGGCATCCTGGTCGTCTCCCATGACCGTTATTTTCTTGACCGCCTGGTGACTACAATCGTCGAGATCGAACGCCACCAGTCCCGGAGATATACAGGCAACTATAGCCGCTATATGGATCTGAAAGCTGCAGAATATGAGATCCGGCTGAAGCAGTACGAGAAGCAGCAGGACGAGATTTCGCGGATGGAGGAATTCGTGCAGCGCAATATCGTACGCGCCTCCACAACCAAACGGGCGCAGAGCCGGCGCAAAGCACTCGACAAGATGGACCGTATCGATAAGCCGCTTGGTGATTTGAAAAAAGCCAGTTTCTCCTTCGAACCAGACTTCATGTCCGGCAAAGAGGTGCTTCAAGTGCGGGATGTCGCAGTAGCTTTTAATAAAGATGCAGCACCGCTGTTCCGGAACGCCTCTTTTGAGCTGCGCCGGGGTGAAACGGCAGCCTTGATTGGACCGAACGGTATAGGCAAGTCCACATTGCTGCAGTGTATGACCGGTACGCGTGAGCCCTCTGCAGGCACCGTCAATTGGGGAACCAAAGTAAAAATAGCTTACTATGATCAGGAACAGACACGGCTTAATCCGCGCAATACTGTGCTGGAAGAGCTGTGGAGCGAATACCCGATGCTGGAGGAGGCACGGATCCGCACCATTCTTGGTAATTTCCTCTTCAGCGGCGAAGATGTCCTGAAGAAGGTTGCCGCACTGAGCGGCGGTGAAAAAGCGCGTGTGGCGCTATCCAAGCTCATGCTGCGCGGTGCCAATATGCTCATTCTCGATGAGCCTACCAACCATCTGGATCTGGTGAGCCGCGAGGTGCTGGAGTCAGCGCTGATTGATTTTGAAGGTACCCTGCTCTTCATCTCTCATGACCGTTATTTCCTGAACAAAATGGCCGAACGCGTACTGGAGCTTCATCCGGGCGGGATTGATCAATATTTGGGCAATTATGACGATTATATCGAGAAAAAGAAAGAGCTCGAAGCTATTGCCCTGGAAGAAGCGGAGCTGGCCTCTGCCAAGACCTCCAAAAACGCCGACACGGAGACTCAGGCAGCAGAAAAAGGCACTGCCCTTTCCTATGAAGCGGAAAAGCAGGCCAAACGGGAGGAACGGAACCGCCAGCGGCGGATTTCGGAACTCGAAGAGAACATTGCTGAGCTTGAGGAGACCATCGCCAGGATTGAGAATGAAATGACCAAACCCGAGGTTTTTCAGGATTATATGGCACTTCAAGAGCATGAAGGTGATTTGAAGCTCAAAAAAGAACAGCTTGGAAATTTATTTAGCGAATGGGAAAACCTTGCTGACGAATAATGTAAATACGTTAAATAAATATTTTTTAACCGTTCCCGATTTGTTCATAAATAGTTATCCACAAGACTATCCACAGTTTTCGTGTATAACTCATAGCACAAAAAGGCCCGTGTGGCCTTTTTTTATGCGTAAAATCGCGTTTTTCCTTGTCAAGGACTTTTTATCCACCGAACTATCCACATTATCCACAATTACCACAAGAAATCGCCTCTTAGTAAATCTGTATTTTCCGGGCAATAAAAAATGCTGTTATTGCTGATTTTACACGGTTTTTACACAATTCAGACAGAATATGTGGATAACGTTGTCCACAGCTTGACAAATGATTCTGCTGTTATCTATTTCTGATTTTTTCGTCAAAAATGCTTGGAATTCAGCAACTACATAAAAAAATGAGCCTCCTCCCGGGACTACGCCCGGGAAGATGACTCGTAGATTGTGTATGGGTATTAAAGGCCGCTGCCGCCTGCTTGGAGATCACATGCGTCAGGCAAGCTACTCCGGAATCTGTACCGCTTCTTCCGGAAGCAGCTCCGTCTGCTGTTCGGAGGAGAGCAATGCCGAGTTACAAGCTGCGATATATGCTATCCCCGCCGCCATTACAATATCCTGATGAATAGCCGTTCCCCTAAATGTATTGCCATCCCATTCCACAAGGACCGCCGCCTCGGCTTGTGCGTTCTCCCCGCTGCCGAGGGAATGCAGCTCAAGTCCGGTAAAGTTAATCTCTTCGGCAATCCCCTGCCCAATCGCAGCAATGATGGCTTCCAGCGGCCCGTCGCCGGTGCTGGTATGCGACGTCTCCTCACCGCTTCTCAAATGCCGCACCGTAACAGCGGCTACGCGTCGCGGCGCGCTGCCGGCCAGCACCTGGACCTCGCCCAGCTCATAGACCTGTGCCTGCTGTCCGGTTGTGCTGCTGACCATCCGCAGCAGTTCGTCATCGCTGACAGCCTTTTGGCGGTCAGCCGTCTCTTTGAAGGATTCATACAGGGCGTCCAGCTCCCCGGGACTCAGGGCAATGCCATATTTTGCCGCACGGTCCTTGAGCGCATGCCTGCCGGAGTGCTTACCCAGAATGATCATGCTTCGCGGAATGCCCAGCCGCTCCGGGTCCATAATTTCATAAGTGCTGCGGTCCTTCAGCAGCCCGTCCTGGTGAATCCCCGATTCATGCTGGAAGGCATTTCTGCCAACGACCGGCTTGTTGAAGGCGATCGGAAAATGCATCGCGCCGCTGATGATCCGCGAGGTGTCATACAGCTTTTCCAGTACAATTCCGGTTTCCGCACCCAGCACATCTCCCCGGGTCTCCAGCGCCATCACCAGCTCTTCCAGCGCACAGTTGCCGGTGCGCTCACCCACACCGTTAACCGTTACCTCAATTTGAGTCGCCCCGCCTGCGATAGCGGCCAGACTATTGGCTACAGCAAGCCCCAAATCATTGTGGCAGTGAGCGCTGTAGCTCACGGTATCTCCGCCCCTGGCTCCAAGCCGGACCCGGCGGAACATCTCGCCGTATTCCTGCGGGAGCGCGTAGCCTACCGTATCGGGGAGATTGATAATCGTTGCGCCTTCCTCAATAACAGCCTCCACCATTTCGATCAAATCATCGATGCCCGTCCGCGCGGCATCCATAGCAGTGAATTCCACCACGTCGCAAAGTTGCCTTGCATAAGCTGTCATCTCCCGGGCGGCGGCCACCACTTCAGCCCGGTTCTTGCGCAGCTGATGGCGAAGATGAATATCGGAGGAGGAGATGAACAAATGAATCCGCCGCCGCTCAGCATCCCTTGTCGCCCGGACCGCTGCATCAATGTCTCCTTTGACCGCACGGGCGAAGCCGCAGATTTCCACCCCTTGCACCTTCCGGGAGATCGTCTCCACGGCAGCAAAATCCCCCGGGCTGGATACCGGAAACCCCGGCTCCAGCACGTCCACGCCCAGCTCAGCCAGTTTATAGGCCAGAATAATCTTTTGTTCCGGAGTGAGGCTTGCACCGGGAGCCTGCTCACCGTCACGCAGCGTCGTATCAAAAATCTGAATTCGTTTCTTTACCGGAATAATCATGGAAAACCTCCTGAAAGTTTTGTGTCCTCACCTAAAGTTTCTTGCAAGAGCCCCACGTCGACTTGCGGCTCTCCTGATATCCCGCCCACTGCTGCCGGCAGCAAGTATAGAGTAGCTGACTGCATATTTATGCGACAGCCTTCACTCTCAATTGCTTTTCCAGAATGGTGCTTTAGCCAGCAACCACCTGAATAACACAAAAAACCCGCCATCTCTATTAAAGAGACGGCGGGTCACCCCTCCGCGGTACCACTCTTTTTGACGCACAGCTTTCTTATGTGAGCAAAGCTTCAAGCTGCGTCCAGCTCTTCCCCACAGGATGCCTGCCAAGCCATAGTGGCTCTCAGCACTCCATGAAGGTCCTGTAACGGGGACATCCGTAGCGGCATATCATCTGCTGTTCCGCCGCTCTGCTCCCGGGCGAGATTCAATGCCTCCGGTGACTGCGTCGCACCAACCCGCAGCTCTCTGTTCACCGTCATCATCTACTACTCCCGTTCATCGCATGTACTCTATATACGTTCCGTGCCAACCCACGCAAAAAAACCTGCCGTCTCATTCAAGAGACGACAGGCTGTTCACCTTCGCGGTACCACTCTTGTTGATATCCCGGTTCAGCCAGCGCTTTAGCTGTTCCTCACGATATCCACTCTACGCCTTTGCAAGCACACCAGGAGCAATCACTTGTTCCATCCTTGCTGTGCAGGGCGACCCTCTTACGGAGGCAAACCGTAACGGTGTACGAAAGGTCCGGCAAACTTACGCACCGGTTGATGTCCCTATACAAGGAACCTCCTGCTTCCACCGTTCCGCTCCCGGACGAGTTCAGGTCTCCTTCGACTGCGTTGCACCTACCCGCAGCTCTCTAATCCCGGAGGTTCCTTACTGCTTCCATTCATCGCGTTTGTTCAAATTATGAATAATGATTGAACTGATTATACCCGCCAGCTCCAAAAGATGTCAATAGGCTCCTACCGACCATTTTTCCAGCGAGAACCCCGGATCGGCAACCATATCCAGCGGCGTACTGCCGTCATGCCGCCACTTCCCATAAGCCGCAGCACCGATCATAGCTGCATTATCGGTGCAGTACACCGGAGGCGGAATGATCAGCTCGATGCCCTCAGCTCCGCAGCGAGCCGTCAGCGCTTCGCGCAAGCCCTTGTTGGCCGCTACGCCTCCGCTTAGCAGGAGCTGCTGGGCTTGGTTTGCTTTTACAGCACGAATCGCCTTCTCCACAAGTACCTCGACCACTGACTCCTGGAAGCCTCGGGCAATACCGGCCACATCCGGCGTAAGCCCCTTCATCTTACTCTGATTGACCACATTCAGCACCGCCGACTTCAGGCCGCTGAAGCTGAAATCATAGGAGCCCGGCTCCAGCCAGACACGTGGAAGCGGCACAGCTTCGGTTGCCTCGCGGGCCAAACGATCCACATGGGGACCCCCGGGATAAGGAAACCCGAGTGCCCGTGCAACTTTGTCATAGGCTTCGCCCACGGCATCGTCGCGGGTACGGCCGATAATCCGGAACTCACCTTCCCGCTGCATGCTGACCAGTTCCGTATGTCCGCCGGATACGACAAGCGTCATGTTCGGATATCGCAGCTCTTTTACCAGCCGGTTGGCATATATATGCCCGGCAATATGATGCGTGCCGATCAGCGGCTTGCCCCAGGCAAGCGCGAGGCTTTTGGCAGCTACAACACCGACCAGCAACGCCCCTACCAAACCCGGTCCCTGAGTAACCGCAACAGCCGTCAGCTGTTCCGGTTGTACGCCAGCCACCGCCAGCGCTTCCTCTATCACCAGTGTAATAACCTCCACGTGCTTGCGGGATGCCACTTCGGGCACGACGCCGCCGAACGCGCGGTGCGTTTCGATCTGGCTTGAGATGATGTTCGAGAGCACCTCGCTGCCGTCTTTTACCACCGCAACGGAAGTCTCATCGCAGCTGGTCTCAATAGCCAGTATTAGAACAGGCTGGACTTCACCCGTTTGTATCTTCATTTCAGGTCCACGCTTCCTTCCGTCATGCCTTGCTCCCCATACTCCGGCAGATCCGCCCACATGATCAGTGCATCCTCGCGATTATCCGAATAATAACCTTTGCGGGTACCTGCAGGACGGAAGCCCATTTTGCGGTACAAATTCTGGGCAACCTCATTCGAGACCCGGACCTCCAGTGTGATGGACTTCATGCCCAAAAAAGCAGCCGTCTTCATCAGCTCGTCCAGCAGTCTTTCTCCCCATTTACGTCCCCGGTACGCCTCAAGTAAGGCAATATTGGTGACATGCGCTTCGTCGACAATAGCCCACATTCCCGCATAACCAAGAATATGCCCGTTCAGCTCCATGACCATATATTTAGCAAAATGATTATGGGACAGCTCATTGCGGAAGGCTTCCTCCGTCCACGGCATCGTGAAGGCTTCCCGTTCAATAATCAGAACTTCGGGAATATCCTCAAGCTTCATCAGGCGGAACACAAGCTCCGTTCCCTGATCTTTTACCGGCTCCGACTCCATCATTATTGATTCAGGCTCCCTTCACTGCTCCGGCGCAGATTGGCTTCCGCTTCCGAAAGCTGAGTATAATTCGGGATTAGACTGTGCAGATCATCGCTTCCGGCTTGCAGGCGTTCTTCCCCTAAATAACCTGCCCAGCGGCCTTCCAGCTCATAGGGCACAGCCTGTACCCGTCCCAGCTCGCGCAGCAAAAAGGTCGTTTCTTCGCTGCCGTGCAGCTGCGTCTCTCCGACAAACCAAATCACGCGCGGCTTCATGCCTTCTGCCGCCGCCTCCTTCAGTCTGTCGGCCAGGTGCTGCACCCAGTCTGCCATAAGCCGGATAGCATCCGGTTCAAGCCTGCGGGGCGCCCGATCACCGTCCGCAACGAACAGTGCAGTGTAGGCTTGCCCTCGGCGCGCATCCAAGAGAGGAATGATCCAGTCCGGGCCTGTCCCGGACATTGGATTCCCTTCTGCCCCCTCCGACTGCCCCAAAGCTGCCGCCAAACCGCCCCAAGCCAACGCCTGCAGGCTGGAAATACCGGCTACTGGCACCTTCCAGGCCCAGGCCAGTGTCTTGGCAGCTGTAACAGCGATGCGTGTTCCGGTATAAGAGCCGGGACCCAGGCCCACAGAGACTCCGCCAATCATGGCGGAAGTCGTACCGGTGGCCTGCAGTGCCTGCTCAATGATAGGCAGCAGGTGCACGGAATGGTTCCGTTCCCCGGAAGCATTCGTCTCGTGCAGCAGCTTGCCGTTTTCTGTTATTGCTACTCCGAGTACAGCCGTGGATGTATCCAGCGCCAAAAACCGCTTGCGCGGCTCTTCCATTTGATTCTTCATCTTTCATTACCCCACTTCTGGATCATAGCCCGGCATAATTCACCGTAAGGCTCCCCGCTTCCGGTCACCGTAATCAGCCGTTCCTCCGGCCCGTAAGTTTCCATGGCTATATGGAGATGCTGCAGTGGCATCAAATCCGAAATTATACTGCTCCATTCGACCAGGCTCACACCCTGCCCATAAAAATACTCATCCAGTCCCAGTTCATCCGCTTCCTGAAGCGAAATGCGGTATACATCCATATGGTACAGCGGAAGGCGTCCCTGATACTCCTTGATGATCGTAAAAGTGGGGCTGCTGACGATCCCTTCCACGCCCAAATGACGCGCAAAGCTCTGCGAGAACGCCGTCTTCCCTGCACCCAAATCGCCGTCCAGCCCGATTACCGTGCCGGCAGTCACCAATGCGGCCAGGTCAGCTGCCAGCAAATCTGTATCCGCCAGGCTATATGAACGGTAAGTGAACACCGTTTCAGCATTGTTGTTCAAGCTGCAACTACCACCTCTACATATTAAAATACTCCAGCTTTCCAAGTAACAATACTTTCAATTATATCGGTATGATACTTCCACCGCAACAGCCGTCCTTCACTCTTTGCCCCAGTTCCCGCCTGCCAGCTCCATCCTCCGGTTAAGTACACACGTTACGGCAAAAAACAGCACCGAACAAACACCGAGCAATATAGGACGCCCCATGGATCAACTCTTTTCATCATTTTCACAAGTTCAATATAGGGGTTTGGTTCAGCCTCCGTCAATAATAAAAAACCGATTGAACGGGTACTGCCCCCCTCAATCGGTTCATATTTACAATATCTCTGGGCCTAGCTGCCCTGCTCTTCCAAACGCTCCACGCCTACTGTATGCGTATTTGTCGGACGTGAGCCCACCTGCACTGTAGCCATCCCATTATCCGAATCCACATGTTCGATCCAGACCGGCTCTCCGTCCAGATGTACAGAGATCATATCCTCGGAAGCGTAAATTTCCTTTGCCCGCTGTATGTTCATTTTTGGGTCTCCTTAAATAGGTTATCATCCACCGCCGGCAGTTCGCCGATCGTCGCTTCCGCATCCAGCCGGTCGAAATTTTCGTGCAGCTCTTCGTCTTCCCCAGTCTCTACGATACTCTCCCAATCCACGGCTTCAGCCGGGATATCCTGCTCTGACAAAGCATCAATCCATCCGTTTCGTTCCTGATCCATTTCTGCTACCTCCAATTGAACGCAGGGTATATCCTTCATGCCTGAGCTTATTTTTTCCCAACCGGCGCAAAAAATGCATCAGGCTAGAAAAAGACCTGCTGCCGCATACTAAGCCAAAGCACTTTGGATCAGGAGGGATCATCATGCATACTGTTTGGAAAGGGGCCATCAGCTTCGGGCTTGTCCATGTTCCGGTCAAAATGTTCTCCGCTACCGAGGACAAAGACATATCACTACGCTACATCCATAAGGAATGCGGCAGTCCGCTGTCCTATGTGCGCAAATGCCCTGTCTGCGACAAGGAAGTGGCTTGGGAGGAAATCGGCAAGGGCTACGAGTATGAGAAGGGGAAATTTGTCCTGTTTGACAAAGAAGAGCTGGATCAGCTGACAGAGGAGAGCAGCAAAAACATTACCATTTTGGATTTTGTGGACTTAACGGAGATCGACCCGATCTATTTTCAAAAAACATATTACCTCTCTCCAGACCAGGCGGGAGCTAACGCATATCGCCTATTGATGGAAGCCATGCGCCAGACCGGCAAGATCGGAATCGCCAAAATTTCCATCCGGTCCAAAAGCAGCCTCGCCGCCATCCGTGTGCTGGCTGATTGCCTGGCAATCGAAACTATATATTATCCCGATGAGGTTCGGCCGGTATCTCAGGTTCCAGGACTGCCGGAGCCCGGTATCGTAAGTGATAAGGAGCTGGATATGGCCAAGCTGCTGATTTCCCAGCTGTCCACCCCGTTTGAGCCGGGCAAATACACGGATGACTACCGCCAGCGGATGCTTGACCTGATTACCCATAAGATTGCCGGCGAGGAATTCCATATTGCTCCGGCCCGCCAGGAGAGCAATGTCATCGATCTGATGGCTGCACTTCAGGCCAGTATCGAGGCGGTACAGCATATTCCGACAGATCCGGGACCATCGCCCGCTGCCGCCAAGACGAATCCGCAAACTGGCGCAGCCGGCAGGAAAAAAACACCCACTGCCAAATCATCCAAAGTCCCAGCCGGTACTGCGGTCGTGAATGAGGCCACCGGTCCGATCCCGGTCATAGCGCCGCCCAAACCCAAACGGCGCACAGCCAAGAGCAAAGAAACCGGTGCTTAACCCATGAAGCTGCAGCCGGTAGTTCCTTTCGAACCTATACTGGCATCACAACTGCCGGAGGGTGATCAGTGGATTGCGCAGATTAAGTGGGACGGTGTGCGTATGCTCTCCTATTACGATGGGAAAGCCGCTGAATTGATTAACCGCCGCGGCAACCGCCGCACCCTGCAGTACCCTGAAATCGCCGACCCCAGAGCTTACTGCAGGGCTGAATCGGTGATACTGGACGGTGAAGTCATCGCGCTCAGCGGCGGCAAACCGTCCTTTCATGAGGTCATGCGCCGGGACAGCCTGAAGAATGCCGCAGCCATCAAGGCTGTCCGCCCGCAGGTGCCCGTGCTCTATATGATATTTGATATTTTGTACTATGATGGCTTATGGCTTCTGGACCAGCCGCTGTCGAGCCGGCAGCAGACCTTAGGCCACATCCTGCTTCCCCATCCCCATGTGCAGAACGTGCCCAGCTATACCCGCCCGTCTGAGCTTTTAGCTGCTGCACAGAACGGAAGCCTGGAAGGGATTGTGTGCAAGGACATCAACAGCACCTATGCACCCGGCGGAAAAGACGGTCGATGGCAAAAGCGTAAGATCATCTCCGACGTAACCGCCGTAGTTGGCGGTGTTACGTATAGGGATGGACTTGTGAATGCTCTGCTCTTTGGCCTTTATGACAGCGAAGACAAGCTGCATTATATCGGGCATGCCGGAGCAGGCCGGATGACCGTACAGGATTGGCGCAGCTTAACTGCACAGGTTGAGAAGCTTCGAACTTCAGACATGCCCTTCACCACTGTCCCGCAGCGGAGTAAGGGAGCCGTCTGGATTCAGCCCCAGCTGGTCTTCAAACTGCATTTCCTGGAGTGGAACCACTCGGGAACCCTGCGTCAACCTGTCATCCAAGCCCAATTGGACCTTCCCCCGCTGTCCTGCCGGTTGGAGCAGAAAGGATGACAATGCAAGATATTTCATATTTCCAAAGGAGGATGCCGGATGCCCAAGACTATCCGGGGTTCCATTACCATCGGAGGACAAGAAATCACCATAACGAACCCGGATAAGCTGTTGTGGCCGGAACGCGGCATTACCAAGCGAATTTACCTGGAAAAACTGGCCGCCCTTTCCCCTTATCTGCTGCAATACTGCCGGGACCGTCTCCTAACGGTGATCCGCTATCCGCACGGCGTGCCAGGCATGTCCTTTTATCAGAAGAATGCACCTGAGCCCCTGCCCGACTTTGTCCGTACAGCAACACATGACAACATCACTTATATCCTTCTTCAAGGGCTGCCGGAGCTGCTCTGGCTGGGCAATATGGCCGCCCTGGAGTTTCATCCTTCGCTTCATTACGCGGGAAGTGAGCTGCCCTGCGAATGGATGATTGACCTTGACCCGTCGCTTGAAGTCGAACCACGGATTATGGAAGCGACTGCAGTCGTAGGCGAGGTGCTCCAATCTCTGGGCATTGCCTCCGTCCCGAAGACCTCCGGTGCAACAGGCGTGCAGATTATTGTACCTATCCGCCCCGGAGTCACTTTTGACGGCCTTCGCCGGATCGGCCACTTTGTCGGTCGGTACGTGACAGAGAAACGTCCCGACCTGTTCACCCTGGAGCGGCTGAAGAAGCATCGGGGGGACAAAATTTATTTTGATTACCTTCAACATTATGGCGGCAAAACGCTTGCTGCACCTTATACGCCACGAGCCCGCCCGCTGGCTACCGTATCTACTCCTCTTCTGTGGGAAGAGGTTCGGCGGAATGTCTCGCCTGCTGATTTCCACCTGCAGAACATCGAGGAGCGCCTCAGCCGCATGGGTGATCTGATCGCCAAAGTGCCTGCACAGCCGGTGGAGGCTCTTATTTCCAAGCTCCCATAGTTTCTCCTCTCCAAAAAGCAATAAGCCCGCAAATGCCTATTCAGGCTGCGGGCTTATCAGACGTCCATCTTACGGACGGAAGGTATTCTATATGAGAATGCGGCGATACTTGATACAGACGCCGAATTGATTACACTGTCGTTCGTAAATATACCTTCCTTCGGTTAGCGCTCCCGTTAATTACGGGCAAAGCTAATGGATTGATTTTTTCTTAAAGCGGCCGCCCTTAACATCATGGATATTGCCAATTGCGACAAAAGCTTCGGTATCCCAATCTTCAACAATAGCTTTAAGCTTCGCTTCTTCCAAGCGGGTAATCACTACAAAAATCACTTTCTTGTTATCTCCGGAGAAGCCGCCTTCCCCTTCCAGATAAGTAACACCACGTCCGAGTCGCTCGGTCAGCGCTTCTCCGATATCACGGAATTTATCGCTGATGATCCATACCGATTTCGATTGATCCAAACCCTCAAGCGTAACATCAATCACCTTAAAAGCAATGTAGTAAGCGATTAAAGAGAACATCGCATTGTTCCAGCCAAACACAAAGCCTGCACCGGATAGAATAAACAGGTTGAAGAACATGACTACTTCACCTACGGAGAATGGAAGCTTCTTCGAGACCAGAATAGCGATGATTTCTGTTCCATCCAGCGATCCTCCATACCGTACCACCAGGCCAACACCTACACCCAGAATAACGCCTCCAAACACTGCGGCAAGCAGCGGTTCGCCCGTTAGCGGGGCTACAGGATGCAGCAGTTGAGTGCCAATGGACATCAGAACTACAGCAAACAGAGTGGATAAGGCAAAGGTTTTACCGATTTGCTTATAGCCGATTACAAGGAACGGCAGGTTAAGCAGAGTTAATATAATCCCCAGCGGGATATGGAAAATATGGGATATCATAATGGAAATACCGGTAATTCCGCCGTCAATCAATTGATTGGGAACGAGGAAAATCTCCAATGCCACAGACATCATCGCTGATCCAAGCACGATCATTACGATCCTTTGAACCAATTTGGCCCTCTTAAAGGCTTCTGATTTCTGAGGTTTCTTCTGTTCCCCATTCGTGAATAATTGCTGGCTTACAGTCATAGAACTCCCCCTGTTAAAAGTATAGTTACTTCTTATACCTTCATTATATCATAAAAGAGGGTCCTTTATGGCATAGAAAATGTTAGAATCTTCGAAAACTCAAGTTTCTATCGCTTAAACTGTCATAAAAGCGGTGATAACAGCTGACAAAGGTTTTCTATGCATTTGACAATTCCTCCTCTTCTCCGAAAGATTGCCGGCTCAATAAATTCACTATGCTCCAGATCCTGTTCAAAACCAGCAGCAAGCAGCGTAATCACCTCCGGACTAAGCATGACGGCTGTCAGCTCAAAGTTGGAGTAAAAGCTCCGCATATCCAGATTGGCACTCCCCACCGTCCCCAGGATATCATCGATAATCATAATTTTGGCATGCATGAACCCTTTCTGATACCGGTAGAATTTCACTCCGGCATCCTGCAGGTTTTCCAGGTAGGAGAGAGACGCATTGTACACCAGCCTGTTGTCCGGTTTGTCCGGAATGATGATCCGCACATCCACTCCAGCAAGCACCGCACTTTTGAGCGCCCGGCAGATCGTAGGATCGGGAATAAAATAAGGTGAGGTAATCCATATCCGCTCTTTCGCCGCTGCAATTGATGCGAAATACATCTCCTGTGAGGTATCCAGCGCCCCGTCCGGTCCACTGGCGACAACGAGAACGGCCTTTTCTTCCGCACAATCATGCGCCGGGAAAAAGCGGGGATGGCTCACTCCCTCACCTGCTGCCAGCCTCCAATCTTTCAGGAAAACATACTGCAGGCTGTAGACCGCATCCCCTTCCAGACGAAGATGGGTGTCCCGCCAATATCCCAGCTTGGGATTTCTCCCCAGATAATCATCCCCTACGTTCATGCCACCGGTGAACCCCACACGCCCATCGACAACAACGATTTTCCGGTGATTCCGGAAATTGAACCTGCGCTCCAGCAGGGAGTTTAATGGCGGCAGGAAGAAATGAACCTCCACTCCGGCATTTCTCAGCCTTCCAATGAAGTCGCGGCCTAGCTTATGGCTGCCGAGTCCATCACACAGCAGGCGGACCCTCACCCCCTGGCGCGCTTTGCGGATCATGACCTCCTGAAACTGCTTCCCGGTCTCATCATCACGAAAAATATAGAATTCCATATGGATATGCTCCCGCGCTGCTTCCATAGCTTCAAGCATAGAGTCGTAAGCTTCCTGTCCGTCAACCAGTACTTGGCACTTGTTCCGGCCGGTGACCGGAATCTCTGACAGCCGGGAGAGCAGGAACAACAGTCCTTTATAGTCTGAGAAATGCGGATTCCCACTCTCTTCCGCATGTTTCACAAGCTTGACTATACCGGACACATGAGCACGGATCTCCCGAAATAACGAAATACACCTCTTCTCGAGCTTGCGATTCTGCCAATAATCCCGGCCGAAAAAATAATAGAACAACAGCCCGAGCGGCGGGCAGCAGAAGGTAACGAGCAACCAGGCCAACGCTCTTTGCGGGCGGCGGAATTCGAGCAGCAGGATTACAGCAATCTGCAGAATAAAAAGACATAGAATAAACGCCAATATTACCAATCTGTCACCCTCTTGAATGTTTTATAGTGAGTCCATTCTCATTCCAGCTGTCGCTGGCACCCGGCAATTTTGTACCTTCTGTTACCTTCATTCTCCCTCTTTGTTCCAGCAAACCGTTGTCATGTTCCCCACGGACATGGAATACATAGAGTAGTAGGACGATTCGGATGAGCCCTTAGAAATTAGGACTTCAGTGAATACAAGGCGGCTGCACGAGCCGCAGGAAAGGAGAAGCTATGAAGAATCAGCCCGATCATAACCGGATCACGCTGCTTGTTGTCCGTGAAGCCGGACGTCCGGTAAGGCAGCTTCAGCTATCCAAGCCACTCGCTCTTGCGCTGCCGGCCGCTGCCGCCCTTTCTCTGTCCAGTCTGGTCACTTCCATGCATTTTCATGCCTCCCGCTCCATTTCCGAGCTGGAAGCAGAAGCCGCGGCACTGTCCCTGACCAATCTTCGTATGGAAATGAAGGTTGCCGATAAAGATCAGGCCTTGCTGCAGCTTCGCAGTCAGGTTACTGAACTATCGGAGGAAGCAGACAGTATCAAAGACAAACTGAAAAGCGTAAGCGAGCTGGAGCAGCAGCTGCAGTCTCTGATTGACAAGGGAAGCAGTCCGGCTGCCAGCGGCAAGGGGGAATCCTCCTCCGCCAAAACATCCAGTACTGTAGATCCCTCTGCACCTGCAGCGGGTACAGAATTATCTCCTCCGGCAGAAACGCATTATTCTGGCGGGGCTTCTTTTACCGCTGTATCAGCTGCTGCCGCATCGCCGGACGGCACATTCACGCCACAGGTGGGCGGGGAATATATCGCTGTCTACGCGAACGATCCCCTGAAGCTGGTGCGGGAAACGAAGGATGACTATGAGGAAATCCGCAGCATGCTGGATGAAATGATGAGCAGGATCCCTGTGACGATTACAGAAGCCCAAAAGGCAAATACCGCTAAAGCTACTCTCCAGGCCAAAAAGGCTATTGCTGAAAAATCCAGGCTGGCACCTGCCGTCATCTGGCCTACGCAGTCCAAGGTCATTACTTCCAGCTTCGGTTACCGTTCCGACCCTTTCAACGGGACTTCAGCCTATCATTCCGGCATCGATATAGCAGGCAGTATCGGCGATCCCGTATATGCTGCCATGGATGGCGTGGTCACCACCGCCGAGCAAATGGGCGCACGAGGCAAATATATTATTATCAAACATGACAATGGGCTGGAGTCCTGGTACATGCATTTGAATGGAATGCTGGTCTCCCCGGGCACCAGGGTAAGCAAAGGCCAGAAGATCGGCTTGCTAGGCAATACCGGACGCAGCACGGGACCCCATCTTCATTTCCAGGTGGTCAAACAAAACAAACCGGTCAATCCTTTGGGTTATGTACAGCCTTAAGCAGGAAGAAAGTGAAGTACGACGTTATTCAGTCGAGTAATCCTAAATAAACACTCAGGAGGATGAACGCATGTGGAATAAAAACAAACAGAACACGCCGGTGAAATCCACCGACTCGCTGATCGGGCACGGGGGTACGCTGGAGGGCAAAGTCACTTGCGACACTAATCTACGGATTGAGGGCAACTTCAGCGGAGAAATCCACTGCCGGGGCACTGTCACCGTCGGTGAACAGGGAACCGTCCGTTCCACCATCAAAGCACAGGACATCATCATTGCGGGCAAGGTTTACGGCGATGTGGTTGCCGATCAGAGGCTAATGATGACGGGTACCGGACAGCTGCATGGGAATATTCTGGCTGGCACCTTAAGCATCATGGAGGGCAGCTTGCTGAATGGCTCCGTTACCATGGCCGAAGAGCCCGCCACAGAAAAAGCGGGCGGACTTCAGAAAAACGGTCATACGGACAAAGCCGGCAAACGCGGCTCCAAACAAGCAGAAACGGCTTAGCCGTCCCTATGAAATATTAATTCTTATTGTACAGAACAACCTTGAATCGGGCTGGTGCAGCAGCCCGATTTATGCAGCAACATCTCTTTTACGGAATACAATCCAGGACACCAGCATGAATAGAAGATAATAGACGGCTAGTACCGCGATGGCAAATCCCAACGTGACTCCACCCGGGCCTTTATCTGACAACAGATAACCATGCAGATCCATATGGGTGAAAATCAGATATTTAGCCCACTCATAGCGCTCAGGGCTAAAGATGGCCACAAAAATATCCTTGGCAAACATAATGAACAGCGATAACCCGATCGCCAGTCCGCTTGCACGGAAGACACTGGACACCATAAAAGCCAGAGCAGCGGTCAGGAACAGCTCAGCATAGCTGCACAGAATGCCCAGGAATGTATATTCTGCTGGACTCCATGCCGACATAGAGGCTCCTCCAAGCCCGGAGGAAGAGGAGAAGATAAGCGCAGACACATATCCAAATACGATCAGTACACCCGTGCTCAGCAAGCTGAACAGGATTAGGGAGATGTACTTGGAGAGCAGTATTTTGGATCGGCTCCATGGGCGGATCAGCAGCAGCTTAATGGTCCCCCAGGAAAATTCGCCCGCAACGGAGTCGGAGGCGATCACAACTGTAAAAATCGTATTGAGGAAAAAAGCGATACTCACAGTCATTTGAAAGCTGTTCCACAGCTCTGTCGTGGAGGTATCGCTGCTGGTAAAGTAGAACAGCGCCGGAAACAGCGCGCTCATCACAGCCAGAATAATGAGCATGATCCATGTACGTATACGACTGTAGATTTTAACGTTCTCATTATGTATGAGAGCCGCGAAATTACCCAATGCCTTCACCTCCGGTGATTTCCAGGAATTGATCCTCAAGTGAACGGGCCAGCACTTTAATGCCGTATACCTTGATCCCGCCTGTGACCAGCTTCGCATTCAATTCAGCGATAGCTTCGCGGTCCGCTGCCACGGCAATTCCACCATCCTTCAGTACCCCGGTCCCCAGCAAGGTCAATGCCGCTTCAGGATCACTAACCTCAAACAGCGTCTCACCGACGGGCAGAACCTCCGTGCCTACAGCCTTAAGCTGTTTCACGTCAATCAGCTTGCCATTCTGGATAATTGCCACTGTATCGCACATCAGCTCCATCTCAGACAGCAAATGGCTGGAGACAAATACCGTTGTACCTTCCTCCTGGCATAATCGGCGCAGATAGTCGCGCAGCTCGCGAATTCCCTGTGGATCAAGCCCGTTCGTCGGCTCATCCAGGATCAGCAGCTTGGGACGGTGAAGCAGCGCCTGGGCTACACCCAGCCGCTGGCGCATTCCCAGTGAATAGGTCTTCACCTTGTCGTGTATCCTCTGTCCCAACCCTACCAGCTCTACAACCTCTTGGATCCGCTTCTTGTCTACACCTGGCACCATCCGCGCATATTGGCGCAGATTCTGGTATCCGCTGAGGAACTTGTACATCTCAGGGTTCTCCACGATTGCCCCAATATTCGCAACCGCTTCTTCAAAATGATCCTTGATGCTGCGGCCGCAAATCAGGATATCTCCGCGGCTGATCGAGATCAGTCCGACCATCATACGAATGGTAGTTGTTTTACCGGCACCATTCGGCCCGAGAAATCCGAAGATTTGTCCGGGCGGGATATCGAGCGTCAAGTCGCTAACCAGCGTCTTGCTGCCCATTTTTTTGGTTACACCCATTAAACTGGCTACGGGCTTCACCACTTCTGCCGTGTTCGGCATGGTCTCACTTCCTTTCGTCGGTGTATATAAAATGAGCTTGAGTTTCCAATTGAGGTGCATGCGGTTGAAATCCCTGAACTGATAATGCTTCCGAAGCGAGCTTTCCTTTGGAAAGCTTTTTGGCGGTCGCATTCGCTCCTCCAGTTCCAATCTTCCCTCCGTTACTTTCACCTTCATTTTTTCACAATTCATTTTATATGGGTTTTATTCTACCACAACTTCCCTTTTTCCTGAAAAGCGGAAAAAAATGCAGCAATAGTAAAAGGGACAACCTCCCTCCGGTTAAGGAGGGGATGTTGTCCCTTGGTTTATCTTTTATTCGAGAGTGGTTAGCATTTAGCCGCCAACACGGGCAAGCTCACGCATATTCGCTTCAAATGCAGCCATCAGGGCAGCTTCGCCGGTCAGACCGGTCTGTTCCACCTTGCGGATCTGCTCCATCATCCGTTTATAGTCCTTCGGAATGACACGGGCAAATTTCGGCAGGGCCTCATCCCATGTATCCAGGATGCGTTGTCCGGCATTACTGCCTGTAAGCTCGGTATGGCGGATAATCAGACCTTGCAGTTCAGCAATTTCTTCAGGCTCCTCCACACGCTCCAAGAGAACCATCTCAATGTTGCAGCGTTTGACGAACGTATTGTCCGGATCATAGACGTAGGCGATACCGCCCGACATTCCTGCCGCAAAGTTGCGACCCGTTGCACCAAGCACAACCACACGGCCGCCGGTCATGTATTCACAGCCATGGTCGCCCACGCCTTCCACAACGACATTCGCACCAGAGTTGCGGACAGCGAACCGTTCGCCGGCAATCCCGCTGATATAAGCTTCACCGCCGGTAGCACCGTACAGGGCCGTATTCCCGATGATGATGTTATCTTCGGCGGCGAAGGTCGCCTTAGAGGACGGCTTAATGATCAGCTTGCCGCCGGAAAGTCCTTTGCCCACATAGTCATTGGAATCCCCTTCAACCGTGATCGTGATTCCCTTCGGTACGAATGCCCCCAGACTCTGTCCCGCCGAACCGGTGAAATGCAGGCGGATCGTATCATCCGGAAGACCTGCTGCTCCATATTTACGGGTCAGTTCACTGCCCAGGATGGTTCCTACCGCACGGTTGACGTTCGTGATCGGAAGTGAAACTTCAACCACAGTACCGGATTCCAGTGCCGGTGCAGCAAGATCGAGCAGCTTGGAAACATCCAATGTTTCTTCCAAGCCATGGTTCTGGGTCTGACTGCGGTAGCGAGTGCTTCCTTCCGGCATAGCCGGAATGTGCAGCAGGCTACTCAAATCTACGCCTTTCTTCTTCCAGTGACTCGAAGCTTTGACGGCATCCAGGCAGTCCGTGCGTCCAACCATTTCCTGAATGGTGCGGAAACCAAGCTCCGCCATGATCTCACGCAGATCCTGTGCCACAAAGGTCATAAAGTTCACTACATGCTGCGGATCACCGGTAAAGTTCTTACGCAGCTCCGGATTCTGGGTAGCTACACCTACCGGACAGGTATCCATCTGGCATACCCGCATCATAATACAGCCTACTGCTACAAGCGGTGCAGTGGCAAACCCGTACTCCTCAGCACCGAGCAGCACAGCGACTGCCAGGTCACGGCCGCTAAGCATTTTGCCGTCTGTTTCCAGTACAACACGGTCGCGCAGATTGTTCAGCATCAAGGTCTGATGGGTCTCAGCCAGGCCAAGCTCCCAAGGGAGACCGGCATGACGGATGGAGTTCATCGGCGATGCGCCGGTACCCCCATCGTAGCCGCTGATCAGGATAATATCGGCACGGCCTTTGGCTACCCCGGCAGCGATGGTTCCCACACCGACTTCAGACACGAGCTTCACGTTAATATTGGCACGGGGATTGGCATTTTTCAGATCGTAGATCAATTCTGCCAGATCCTCAATAGAGTAAATATCATGATGCGGTGGCGGTGAGATCAGACCTACACCCGCTGTGGAGCCGCGCACTTCTGCGACCCAAGGATATACCTTGCGGCCCGGAAGCTGCCCGCCTTCACCAGGCTTGGCCCCCTGCGCCATCTTGATCTGAATTTCATCAGCATTGACCAGGTAATTCGAGGTAACCCCGAATCGACCCGATGCCACCTGCTTGATCGCACTGCGGCGGGAATCGCCATTGCTGTCCGGAGTAAAACGGGCCGGATCTTCTCCGCCTTCACCGGTATTGCTCTTGCCGCCGATGCGGTTCATTGCAATCGCCAGTGTCTCATGTGCTTCCTTGCTGATCGAGCCAAAGGACATGGCACCGGTCTTGAAGCGTTTCATGATGGATTCTGCAGACTCTACCTCATCCAGTGGTACTGGTGAATTCGCAGGCTTGAACTGCAGCATGGAACGGAGCGTCTGATGCTTCTCGCTCTCTCCTTGCACAAGTGCCGCATACTTCTTGTACAGCCCGTAATCGCCGCTACGCACGGAGTGCTGGAGAAGATGAATGGTCTGCGGATTGAACAAATGCTCTTCCCCGTCACTGCGCCATTGGTATTCACCGCCGGAATCGAGCACCTTGTCACTGCCATCCTTGTCAGTAAAGGCGCGGTTATGAGAGACAAGCGCCTCTGCTGCCACTTCTTCCAGGCCGATGCCTCCGATACGGGAAGGTGTCCAGGTGAAGTAACGGTCCACGAATTCAGAATTCAGGCCAACAGCTTCAAAAATCTGCGCGCCCCGGTAGGATTGAATCGTCGAGATGCCCATTTTGGACAATATTTTCACTACGCTCTTCGTCGCAGCTTTAATATAATTCTTCACAGCCTTCTCATGTGAAATGCCGCGCAGCAGGCCCTGGCCGATCATGTCATCCAGACTCTCGAAAGCGAGGTAAGGGTTGACCGCACTCACCCCATAGCCGAGCAGCAGCGCATAATGATGCACTTCACGCGGTTCGCCGGATTCCAGCAAAATGCTGACCTTGGTACGGGTTCCCGAGCGGATCAGATGGTGATGCAGGCTGGAAACGGCAAGCAGTGCCGGAATAGCCGCATTCTCACGGTCTACGCCACGGTCAGACAGAATCAGAATGTTATGGCCTTTGGCCATAACGCGGTCAGCCGCTTCATTCATCCGCTCCAGCGCGATACGCAGCCCTTCCGCACCCAGCTCAGCCGGGAACAGAATCGGAATCGACATCGACTTGAACCCTGCGCGGCGGACATGGCGGATCTTCGCAAAATCCTCATTGGACAGGATTGGTGAATCCAGTGAAATCTGCCGGCAGCTCTCGGGTTCCGGCTTAAGCAGGTTGCGTTCAGGTCCGATAGTTGTCGCTGTCGAGGTCACCAGCTCTTCACGGATCGCATCGATCGGCGGATTGGTTACCTGGGCGAACATTTGTTTAAAATAGTTATAGAGACGCTGCGGACGGTCCGACAGTACCGCCAATGGGGCATCATAGCCCATCGAGCCTACAGCTTCGGCACCGGTGGAAGCCATCGGCTCCAGCACCTTGCGCAGATCTTCAAAGGTATATCCGAAGGACTGCTGCAGCTGCTGCACATTGTCATGCTTCGGATTCGGCAGCTCTGGGGCATCAGGAAGCTCGTCAAGGCCAATCAGATGCTCATCCAGCCACTGGCGGTAAGGCTGTTCAGAAGCAATCTCGGCTTTGACCTCTTCGTCGGAAATGATCCGGCCCTGCTTCGTATCCACCAGCAGCATGCGTCCTGGTCTTAACCGGTCTTTGTATAGTACATCCTCTGCAGGAATATCAAGCACTCCGGCTTCCGAGGACAAAATAATCAGATCGTCTTTGGTTACATAATAACGTGAAGGGCGAAGGCCGTTTCGGTCAAGAATCGCACCGATCTGTACACCGTCGGTGAAGCCCATTGCAGCGGGTCCGTCCCACGGCTCCATGAGTGTGCTGTGATATTCATAGAATGCCTTCTTCTCCTCGTCCATGCTGTCATGGTTGCCCCAAGGCTCAGGAACCATCATCATGGCCACATGCGGCAATGAACGTCCGCTGAGGTACAGGAACTCGAAGGTGTTGTCGAACATAGCCGTATCGGAGCCGTCAGGGTTCACGACAGGCTTGATCTTGCTCAGGTCTTCCCCGAATACTTCACTCTTGAACAGCGATTGGCGCGCGTGCATCCAGTTCACATTGCCGCGCAAGGTATTGATCTCACCGTTGTGGATCATGAAACGGTAAGGGTGGGCACGTTCCCAGCTTGGGAATGTGTTGGTGCTGAACCGGGAATGCACAAGGGCAATCGCCGATTCCAGCGCTTCATTCTGCAGATCCAGATAGAACTGGCCTACCTGCGCTGTGGTCAGCATGCCTTTGTATACGATCTTTCGGCAGGACATGCTTGGCACATAAAAAGATTCGCCTTCTTCTGCTCCGCCATAGCGGATCGATAGTTCGGCACGTTTGCGGATGACGTACAGCTTGCGCTCAAATGCCAGATCATCCTTGATTCCTTCGGAGCGGCCGATGAATACCTGGCGCACATAAGGCTTAGCCGCCTTGGCTGTCTTGCCCAGCATTTCGTCAAAAGTAGGTACATCGCGGTAGCCGAGCACCTGCTGGCCTTCCTCGGTGATAATCTCGCTAAGGAGCGCTTCGTGGCGGGCCCGGATCTCCTCGTTGTGAGACAAAAAGATCATGCCTACACCGTAATGCCCCTGCTCAGGCAGTTCAAATCCAAGCTTGCTGGCTTCACCGGTAAAGAAACGGTGCGGAATCTGCAGCATAATGCCGGCTCCGTCACCTGAGTTTGGTTCTGCTCCCTGGCCTCCCCGATGCTCCATATTGAAGAGCATGGTCAAAGCGTTACTTACAATATCATGGGATGGCTTGCCTTTGATATGGGCGACAAACCCCATTCCGCAGGCATCCTTTTCGAACTGGGGATCGTACAGGCCTTGTTTGACGGGCAGTTCAGTGTGTCTCATTGTATGCAACCTTTCTATTATAAAGTAGACGGATTTCAGGAAAAATTTTCAGTGGGAATTCTTAATAAATATTCAAGACAGATTGGTTATATTATTTTATCATCGACCTGACATGAGCGCAATTTAAACTTTTTTATGAGCTTGATTAACAATTGCTTTTGCGTCACAGCTTTAGTGAATTGAAGCGTAAAAAATCTTTGTTATGCATAAATATGCATGAATAACGAATAAGCTCTTATTCAATGAAAGCGTTTCATCCATTTTCCTGACACAATCATGGTATTTTTTGGACTGTTTTTCATTCCTGAAATAAGTAGAAACAGCTTCGCCGCCCTTTGCGTGAAACCTATAAATTCTTTGTTTAGGAAAAAACAAAGAACGCCCCGGCAAGGAGCGTCCTTTGTGTGTTTACTCAATGAATTATTTTTCAATTACAAGCTTAATGCTTGTTCTTTCTGCACAGCCATTTCACTATCACGGTCACGGGTCATGAAGTAAGTGAAGGTGCAAACCAGGAATACTACTCCGTAAACGGCCAGCATTCCGGCATCGCTCCACATAGTACCAAAATTACCGGTGGAAATTACTGCCTTGAACCCTCTTACACTATAAGTCATAGGCAACAACGGGTTGAAGAATTTCATCCAGTCCGGAATCAGCTCAAGCGGGAAGGTTCCTGCACTTGTTGTCAATTGGAATATCAGCAGAACGATAACCACGAACCGTCCTGGTTGATCCATCCAGGTAACAATAGCTTGAATCATCCACATGAAGGCGATACTGGTAATGAAGGTAAAGGCATAGAACAACGGTACATTCTGTACATCCAGGCCAAGTCCGTAGAGAACAATAAGGATTGCCATCAGGGACTGGAACACGCTCATCATTGAGAAAGTAAGGGTGCGGCTGATGAAACGGTTGAACCGGCTGGCACCAATCACCTCGGAATCACGCATTGGAATTACAATGGTGCAGATGAGTGCGCCTACGAACAAACCAAGCGACAGGAAGTACGGTGCAAACCCTGTACCATAGTTTTGTACTGTAGTAAATTCTTTCTCTTCAATCTCTACCGGCTGGGCGAACATCGATACAAGTGCATCGGTCTTCTTCACGGTGCTGGTCTGAGAAGCGGCATCACCGAGCTTCACTGCCAGCTCACCGGAGCCGGCCTTCAGGTCATCCAGTCCGTTCTTAAGCTGTCCGGCTCCATCGCTTAGCTTCTTCGAGCCGTCTGCTACTGAGCTTAGGCCGCTGCTAAGCTGACCGGCTCCATCGAGCAGTTTAGCCGTTCCGGCTTCCAGCGCTTTGCCGCCGTTAGCAAGCTTCGCACCGCCTGCTGCTGCTTCGTTCAGCTTCGCACCGAACTGCTTCATGCCTGCGGCAAGCTTGGTGCCGCCGGTTTCAAGCGCTCCGGCTCCAGCCAGGAGCTGCTTCTGTCCGTCCAGCAGCTGTGTGCTGCCGGCATTCAGCTGCTGTGCCCCGTCATGCAGCTGGGTCACTCCGGCATCCAACTGCTGCGAACCGGTATGCAGCTGGTTCGCTCCCTGCACCAGCTGCTCCTGGCCGCTGTGCAGCGCAGTTGCGCCATCAAGGAGCTGTTGCTGGCTCTGATCCAGCTGTGCGGTGCCTTGAGCGACTGCGGTGCTGGCTGCGAGCAGCTTCTGCACATCGGGGCTTGCCGCCAGCTGCGGATTCGATTTGGCCAGTTGCGACAGGCCATCAGCGACCGCTTTGGCTCCCGCGCTTACCTTCGCGCTGCCGTCCTTCGAAGCTTTAAGTCCTTCTTCCAGCTTCGCACTGCCGTCTACGGAAGAAGTCAGGCCCGCTTCCAGCTTCGCGCTTCCATCCACAACAGACTTTGTACCGGCTTGCAGCTGAGTGGTTCCGTCTACAGCCGATTTTGTACCAGCTTGCAATGCAGCTGCTCCGGCAGACGCTTTCTGCAATCCGGCATTGAGCTGTTTGCTGCCGTCCGCTGTCTGTGCTACACCATCCTGCAGCTGTTTATGGGCTGCAGACAACTGCTGAAGTCCGCCTGCAAGTGTACTGCTACCGGTCTGCAGTGCAGCAGCTCCGGTATTCAGATCTGCCACACCCTTTGTAAGAGGTGCTGCTCCATCCAAGAGTTTACCCGTACCTTCGGTCAGCACAAGCAGGTTATCCTTCAGCTTGAGCGCACCGTCGTCCAGCTTGGTCGCGCCGTCGGCAATCTTGGTGGCGCCGTCTCCCGCTTCACCAAGACCGCTGGCGATGTCTGTGATTTTATCAAAAACAGAGGTCGTATAAGCTTCCGTAATTTTAGCAGATACTTTTGTCTTGATATCTTTCACGGCTGTGCCGCCGATTTGACCTGCCAAGAAATTATAGCCTTCGTTTGGCTCGTAGATAATTTTGGCCTGCTTTGGACTATCATCCAGCAATGTAGTCGCATTCGCGGAGAAATCTTCCGGAACGACGATAGTCATATAGTAGGTTTCGTCTTTCATGCCGGCGTCCGCCTGCGCCCGGGTGACAAAGTTCCATTTGAACCCGTCTGTTTTCTTGAGCTCCTCTACCAGGTCATTCCCGGCAGTAAGCTTCGTTCCCTCATAGTCGGCACCTTTATCTTCATTGACAACAGCGACGGGCAGCTCATTCATTTTGCCGTACGGGTCCCAGAATGCCTTGAGGAACAATCCGCTGTATAGTACCGGAATGAACAGGACGACAAACATGGGAATCAGCACCTTGGGATTCTTGAACACTGCGCCCAGGTCCTTGGCAAATACGGATAAAGATTTCATTCTGGTTCTCTCCTTCTGATCATATGCTCTCTTTAAAATCCTATTACTATCTAAAAAAGGTGAATCTCTTGAAAACTTGCAGTAACACTAGATGACTGATTTCCCCATTCGGTCACTCAAGGGCAAATAAAAACTCCTACCGGAGTCGTCTGAGACTGTCCATTCTCATGTATGAAGCTACTCTGCCAACCCTTCTGCCAAAAAGAGATGAAAATAATTTTTAATCTGCTCCTTGGTCAAAGGCTCATGCACCCTGTTCAGTTCGGCCGTAAGCACAATATACAGTCTGAACATTACCAGCGATACAATCTTGGGGTCACAAGGCTTCACTTCCCCTTGATCCATCGCATGCTCTACTTCCCGCTGCAAATATTCGAGAACGACATTCTCAAGCTTGTCGAGACCTTCGTTGGCCTGGGGGGTGCCGAAATCACGGCTTTCCTGGGACAACTTGATAAACAGCTCATGTTCACTGCGAAATTCGAGCAGAGCATCGAGAACACGGTGCAGATTTTCAAAAAATGACCGTTCCCGTCTGATCTCCCGTTCGGCGATGACCTTCATATCCATCATCACTTCACGCAGTATCTCATCAAATAACTGTTCCTTGTTCGTAAAAAAGGTGTAGATGGTTCCTTTGCCGACATTTGCGATCTTCGCGACCTGATCCATTGTTGTCGCCTTGTAGCCGAATAATGAAAAAGACTTGGTTGCGGCCTGGAGCACCTGTTGCCTTCGATCTACCACAGCCACCTGCGCGCACTTCCTTTCTTCATGAAATAGGCCTGCCATACGATATGACTGTTTTACTATTTCGGTCAATCGGTCAATACCCACTTTATCACGTTGCTTCTTTGTTTGCAATACTTGGGTGAAATCTTTATTTTTTTTATTTTTGCAGTGTTTTAACTTTCTATTTACGTCTTATTTGTATAATGTGAGAAAAGAAGCAATATCCCTAGTATAATAGAAGAGAAGATTAATCCTACCTATGAAGGAAAGTAGCAGGTGAACTTATGCGAAAGAAAAGAGTACTGCTGTTTTCGGAAGGCTTCGGTACGGGCCATACAGGGGCAGCCTATGCTCTGGCCGAAGGAATAAAGCGTCTTAGCCCGGATGTACAGTGCCGGGTCATTGAGCTTGGCAAATTCCTCAACCCAACGGTCGCTCCCTGGATTCTTTCAGCTTACCGCAAAACAGTCAGCAGCCAGCCGAAGCTGGTCGGCATGATGTACAAAACCCAATATCATAAATCTCTGAACCGGTTGACCAAGCTGGCGCTTCACCGGATTTTTTATACACATGCCTCACAGGTCATCGAACAGCTTAAGCCCGATCTGATTATTTGTACGCATCCCATTCCGGCTGCTGTCATTTCCCGCTTGAAGCGGCAGGGGCTGGATGTGCCAATGTATACACTGATTACGGATTATGATGCACATGGAAGCTGGATCAATGAAGAAGCAAACCGGTACCTGGTGTCCACTTCCCGGGTCAAGTCGATACTTACCGGCCGGGGGGTCTCGCCGGACAAGGTTACCGTCACAGGCATGCCTTTACACCCTAAGTTCTGGGAGAGATCGAACAAAAAGCTGTTGCGGAAGGAACTGGGACTTGCTGATATCCCTACCGTACTGATTATGGGAGGCGGCTGGGGGCTCATGTTCGGAAAAGAAGTCATGAAATCACTCACCGCCCGGACGAATGATATCCAACTGGTGTTTTGTATGGGCAGCAACGACAGGCTTGTAGCTAAAATGAGGGCCAATCCGCTGCTGAACCATCCCAATGTGAAAATTTTGGGATACAGCAGCGAGATCAATAAGCTGATGGACGCCTCCGATCTGCTGATTACGAAGCCCGGAGGGATGACCTGTACGGAAGGCCAGGCCAAAGGCATTCCGATGCTTTTTTACAGCGCCATTCCCGGCCAGGAAGAAAAGAACTGCCAATACTTCGTGGAATTGGGCCTTGCCGAGGAACTCGATTCAGATGTGGTGGACAAATGGTTCTCACTGCTGATGCGTGAATATGCCGGCCTAGAAGAGCTGCGCAGACGGCGGCTCGCCCCGGATCGCCAGCAACCGAGCCACTGCGCTGCCGCCGTCCTGCAGATGCTGGGCAAACCTGCAGCCGGAACATCTGCGGAGCTCCGGGGGGCACGGGTTGCTGCTCCAGCACGAAATGAAGAAGCCGTGTACGTTACTCCTTAAGCAAGACGATGGCCAATGGAAGAGGATAGGACTCAAGCAGAAACGGTACCGGGCATAAAGCCCGGTACCGTTTCTGCTTGTAATGAAGCAAAGATGTCCCAATACCATTTTCAGGACTTCGGGACACCTGCTTTATCATTTATTTATAAAAAGTATGATTGCCGATCTTTTTGGCGTACTGCCTGGAATGATGCACCGTCAGATCTTGGGCAAGCTTAAGAGACAGGAAGAAATACGTATCGTCAGTCACTGCCTTGGTTCCGGAGAGTGCGGCGGTAACAGCTTTAATACTGTCCCCGTTGGGCTTCACGCGCTTAAGACGCCCGTTGCCCACAGGACTGAACTGGCTTTTCTGATAGATTACATCATGTATGGTGTCGGGAAAATTGGCTGACCGCAGCCTGTTCAGAACAACGTTGGCGACTGCCACCTTGCCCTGGTACGGTTCGCCTTCTGCTTCTGCCATGACGATTTTTTGCAGCAGTAGCAGGTCTTCTTCGGACACCGCGTAGCTCCAGGTCGCTTGACCTCGCTGCTCCTGGCTTAATAGCTTTGTCCGAGAGAAGAACAATTGAGTGGGGGGATGTTGCTGAATTGCCGTCTTTTGGGTAATTACGGTCTGGCTCCCCTTAGCCACCGCCGTCTTGGCCACTTGCTGCACCATGGGCGGAGTTGACTTCACCACAGCTGCCTTTTGCCGGAGAATCCCAGTCCTTACTGCTGTACCTTTCGGCTTCAGTATATCTGGACTGATCCATTCCAAGGTCTGCCTGATCCTCTGGGTATGGAACAGATTGGCGGCTGTGGTGTAGAGCATGGGTTTCGGGGTATTCTTTGTCCTCACCAAGCTAGTTGAGGCTTCACTGGACAGGGTCAACGCCGAAGCTTGTCCCTTCGAGTTCAAATGATTCATTTGTACTGTATTTTTGCCCTTTGCGGTTCCTTCAGAACCAAGCAGGCTTATCGCAGAGAAACACACCAGAATAACGCCAACAAGCAGCGCAATACAGCGGTTTTGTTTAAAGATTGCCATTTTTTACCTCCTAAATTTACGGCACATTCCTATTGTATGTAACCGAAAATGGAAGCTTTGAAAACTTTCTTATCGATTTTATATCAGAAAAACGGTAATTTTTCGATCATTTCATACATAGGAATGGCATGCATCCTGGTAGCATACACCAAAAAACCATCCACCGTCCAGCCCGCTGTTCCAATATCTTCCTCAACATCGGGCAGTTGGGCACGTAAATCAGAAAGCCTCTCGAGGCTGAACGGGAGGGTATCGCGGTATTTGCGGGCCAATGTAAGATGTGGTTTAAATTCTCTTGCTTCGGGTATGAAACCAAGAGGACGGGTAGCGGAAATCACACGCTTCTGGAGATCCGCCAGTTTATCCATCTCTCCGGAAACCCCCGCCCAGAGCACTTTTGGCGCTTCCAGGCGCCCAAAAGCCCCCCATTCTGTGAGGTGCAGTTGAAATGGCTTACAAGTGGAGGATACCTCCTTCAAGGCCTCAAGAAGATCAGGAATCAACGGCTTGGGTGTATCCCCGAGAAATTGCAGGGTAATGTGATAATCCTCAGAATGTGTCCATTTGGCAAAATTCAGCGTGGCAGACAAGGAGCTGCACTCTTTTCCCAGGCTCTTACATAGTAGGGAGGGAAGATTCACCGCGATGAACAAGCGTTCCATTTCAGAGCCGGACTGCTTACGATCCATTTCAATTTCACCTTTCAGGGTAGATTTGTTATCCTTATTCTATACAGAATCAGACAGCCCTAGTGAACTACACACCACCTAAGAGGTGGGTGCTTCTTGGTCAATAGAGCTACTGCTCCAAGTTTACCCAAGCTTATAGGCTAGTTCCTAGCCCAATCGTTGCCCTATGATATGGCTAATTGTAGTAAGTTTTTAGCTGCGTTTACATCTCTGTCATGTTGTACACTACATTCAGGACAAGTCCATTCTCGTACTGCAAGGTTTTTCACTTCTGCATTTTTGTAGCCACAGCAGGAACAACATTGACTACTTGCGAAGTGTTTAGGCGCAATCATCAATTCTCTACCGTACCATTCTGATTTGTAGGTCAGCATTTCTCTGAACAGGCTCCACGATACTTCGGAGATGGCTTTCGCTAATTTGTGATTCTGCATCATGTTCTTTACACGCAGGTCTTCCATCATGATCACTTGGTTATCGCGTATCATTTGGGTGGACGTTTTGTGCAAGAAGTCTTTACGTTGATTCGCTATTTTTTCATGAAGCTTGGCAACCTTCAGCCTTGCCTTATTTCTGTTATTGCTCCCTTTTTTCTTTCTCGACAAGTCCTTTTGCAGCTTGGCTAATCGTTGTTCCGAATGACGTAGATGTTTCGGATTTACGATCACTTCACCATCCGAAGTTATCGCGAAGTTTTTTAGTCTCAGATCCACCCCAATTTTCTTTTCTGTTTTCAGCAGAGGGATTCGTTCTGTTTCCACCAGTACGGAAGCAAAATATTTTCCTGATGGTGTTTTGGATAGGGTGCAGGATTTGATTCGCCCGGTGAATGGACGATGGACCTTGATTCGGATTCTTGTCTTTAGTTTCGGAATTTTAATCGTTCCCTCTTCAATGGCTATCGTTCCGTTTTGATTGTTCGTTGTGAAGCTATGGTTGTTCGTCTTCTTGCTTTTGAATTTAGGGAAACCCACGTTCTTATCCCGAAAAAAATGCGTATAGGCTTTCTCCAGGTGGAGCTGAACGTTTGCTAATGCAAGGCTGTCCACTTCTTTCAGCCACGGGAATGCTTTCTTGTACCTGGCAGGTGTATTATGGAGCATTTTCTCCGTTTGTTGATAGTGTTCGATCTTATCCGCAAGCATTTTGTTGTAGATAAACCGGACACATCCGAACACCTTAGCTAGATATTGTTGTTGCTCGGGGTTAGGATAAATCCGGTACTTATACGCTTTATGTACGAACATACCACGCAACTCCTTTCCAGGAATTTACGAATTCATTATAGCACAAATGTTCGCATGCGTGGATGTTCATTTCCTATGGATTAGAAAGACCGTTTACATTCATCCCACCACTTTAGAAGTGGGGGAATTCTGACAACTTATTATTAAATAGTATAATGGGAGGGAACCATCTTGACGAAATCCATTGTTTGTTTGCACACTCTTTCACCACGGCAGCAAGAGTTAATCCGCGAAGCCGCTCCAGGTTATTCCCTTATACTTGGAAACAGCAAAGATCCCGATCTTGCCATGCTTGCCGAAGCCGAAATTGTTATCGGCTGGGGCAAAGGAGTTAGAGACACGCTGCTGAAGCCCGAGTCTCCGCTGCGCTGGGTGCAGACCTGGTCGGCGGGGATCGAGAAGCTTCCTCTTGATGCGATGGAGGACAAAGGAATTCTCCTGACCAACGCCAGCGGTGTGCACGCGGAGCCGATTGCAGCGGTCATTTTCGGCTTCATGCTGCTCTTTACCCGGAATCTGCATACAGCGGTTCGCAATCAATTGAACCGCCGCTGGCATTCGGAAGGCAATGAGAGTGAACTGACCGGTAAAACGGCTGTTATCGCCGGAACCGGTGCTATTGGCAGTGAGACCGCAAGAATCGCAAAAGCCTTTCGGATGAAAACCGTGGGCGTAAGCCGCTCCGGCAAGCCGGTTGACAGCTTCGATGAAGTTTACACGACTAGTCAACTTCAAGATGCTGTAGGCCAAGGCGACTTCGTGATCAACACACTCCCGCTTACCGAAGAGACGAAGCAACTGTTCGATGCTGAGATCTTCTCAGCCTGTAAACAGGGCTCTTATTATATCAATATTGGCCGGGGAGCCACAACCCATACAGAAGCTCTGATGGAGGCGCTGAACAGCGGACATTTGGCCGGTGCCGGCCTGGATGTTTTCGAGGCAGAACCGCTTCCCCGGGAGCACCCGCTATGGGGGATGGAACAGGTCATCATCACCCCGCATTGTGCCGGGGCCACGGACCGCTATGCGGACCGGCTGGTTGATATTTTTATAGAGAACATGAAATCCTATTTGAAATCAGGAGCCCCTGCACGCAATCTGGTAGACTACAGCCGCCGGTATTAACGGAGTAAGCAAATAACGGGTGCTGTCCTCTCCCAAGGACAACACCCGTTATTTAATGTTCACGAACAGGTTCCGCATCAGCAAAACATCCGCTAACGCTCCGCTCTTCTATACTTGAAACCGCGTAACTGATTCCTTCAGCTCTCCCAGCAGGGTTCTAAGCTGTTCTATCCCGGTTGCCACCTCATTGGTGGAGCTGACCTGCTCATGGGCTGATGCCGAAGTCTCTTCCACACTGGCCGCCGATTCCTGGGCCAGGGCTGAGATGTGCTGGCTGAATTCATTCATGGTTTCACTTGCCCCGGTCATCTGCTGGAGATCATTGCCCATCTCATCAATGGTGCTGGACATCACGTATACTGACTTGTTAATTTCGGCCAATGCTTCACCTGTTTCCATGATTTTGCGGCTGCCCTCTTCCGTCTTCTCCACACCGCTGCGTAATTGCTGAACCATTTCCCTGGAATCATCCTGGATGCCTTGTGTGATGCCGGTAATCTCCGAGACCGTCTGCTGCACATCCTCCGACAGCTTGCGCACCTCCTGTGCAACAACAGCGAAGCCTCGTCCGCTATCACCGGCTCTAGCAGCCTCGATTGCCGCATTAATCGCCAGAAGATGCGTCTGTTCAGAAATGCTGCGGATCGATCCCACCAGCCTGAATATGCCCTCGTTCTTGAGATTAAGCTCTTCTACCGCCTCCATGGATCGTGACACCACCTCGGCAATTTGGCCCATTTGTGCTACAGAGCTTTCCATCAATTCCTTACCTTTATCGCCCTTCATCCTAACCTGCTCGGAATGCTCCGACAGTTCTATGCCTTTGCCGGCAAAATTCTCAATCAGCCGGTTCATGTCCTCTACAGCTCTGGATGCATCCACAGCCGCTTCGGCCTGACTTCCTGCCGCCTTGGCCAACTCCTCCATGGTGAGGGCAATCTGGGTGCCCCCTTCCTTGGTTGTAGTTACGTTATTTACCAAGCCTTCACTTTGTTCTGTAATAATCTGGGCAACGCTTCTGATCCGGTTGACGATTTCCAGAAGGGTCCGGTTCGTGTCATTCACTGTCTTTGCCAAGAGGCCGATTTCATCCATATTCCCAATAAGGGTATCCTCCGCAGTCAAGTCACCCCCGGATATACGCTGTAGATGGATAGTCACCTTCTTCACCGGGTGAATCATCAACCGCCGGATGAGCATGTTGATGCCCCCGATTACAATCAATACCAACGCCAGCGTGATAAGACTCAGGGTCCAGGAGGTCTTGTAAATATCACCAGCCTGCTCTCCTTTATCCGCAGCTTCCTTTTGACTGGATTCCACAAGCTTCACGATATCAATCTGCATGGCGTTAAATGCGGCAATCCCTTTTTTCGAGACTTCCAGGGCAAGCTCCTCATCGCCTGATCCGCTAAGCTTGATCGTCTGGTTGTTGATAGTCATATACTCATCCCACTTATCCTGGAGAGCATTGAACTGCTGCAATTGACCTTCATTCTTGAGGACAGCCTTATAGCTTTTCATGGTTTCAGCCAACTTGCGGATATACGAATCACGTTCCTGTTCAAGCTTCGCCTTCCCGGTACCCCCGGTATCTAAAATATGCTGCATGCTGACAGACATAATATGTTCTGTGTAGTAATTGATATTGTGGATCTGATTCAGCGCAGGAATCATCTCGTCGACGATTTGGCCTGTATTCTTCTGCATTCCTTTCATTTGAGACAGGGAGACGCCCCCTAGAACCATAACCAGAATGGCCAAGACTACATAACCGGAGGCAATCTTTATTGAGATGCTGCCTCTGACTTTTGCGACCCCCCGCTTCATGATCCCGCTATTCCACCTTCCCGAGGTACCTTTCTTCCCAAAACCTTTCTGCCTAAGCCTCTCAACCATGTCAGCGCCCCCTCAACCTTTGTGAAAACATAACTTCAACTTCCAATTGTTACTTTTCATTTTCATAAATAGGCAAAACTAAAGACTATAGTCTTTATTTCGGAAGAATGAATTAAGAATTTTATACTATGTAAGGTTCAGGAATAGGGAATTAGACATATTTGCAGGTGGACCGGGATTAGCTGGGCTATCCTCATTTATTGTATATGAATAGCCCCCGTGCGGCTGCACGAGGGCGATGTGCTGTTATGATTTGCTACTCCAGAATCATTTCATCGACATATACGCTAGCTGCACTGTCCGTAGAGAATATCTCCAAGCCCAGCGCGCGAACCATTGTCTTATCGATCTTGACCTTTCCGGTCCAGTCATATCCATTCAGATCCAGCGAAATCCATTGGTATTGATCCGTTAAGGTCACTTCATCCGTATTGGCCCAGTCCCAGTTCGCTCCACTTTTCAGGAACATCTTGCCCTTGGCCGTTCCGGATGAAACCCGCACGTGAAGCTTCAAGGTGCTGCCGTTGCTCAGGTCCTTATCACCCACGAAGTTCAGATCGAAGACCTTCGGGGCTTCCGCCTCAAGCGGATAGTCAGCGCTCAGTACCCCTTTGCCTCCGTCAGTACCCGATATCAAATGGCTTGCTCCCATAGTGTTAGCACCAAATGTCCATCCTTGCACAGAGCCTTCGAAGTCAAACAGGGTTCCCAGAGGCAGGCCGCCTCCGGTACTTCCGCCCGGCACATTTCCGGCATTCGGATCATTAACCGCCTTAATGTCGTCAAAGTACATCGAAGATGTCAGCTGCGTACCATCCGGTCTGGCATTGGTGTAGATTGAGAACTTTTGAACATCCTTCAGGTTAGTCTTGGTCAGTGTTCCTGTAGCGCCATTGGCCGGAACGAACTCACTGAACTTCGCAGTTACAAGTACAGCCTCGTCAGTGGTCGTGTCCGGGTAGTACTCGTAAGTGCTGCCACCGGCATTGATCTGTATTACCAGTTTCTGCCCCTTGGCATCCGGCTTATACCAGAATTGAAGTGCATTGTAAGCGGACCAATCCACGTTAAGCGCCTTGGTCACACCTGAATATCCGCTCGTGCCCAGGGTATAGGTATACTTCATGCCGTAACTGCCGCTATGCTTATTCGCATCTAGCACCGTTTCGGTCGCATCTCCACCCGCATGCACAAATTTTGTATTCAGCGCCTCGTTACTGCCCAGATAGCCTTCGAAATCGTCAACCATTGCCGGATCAGCTCCGGTCTCCACATAGGTGCTGTACAATCCGATATTGTCGATATACAGCGGAATACTCCCGCTTGCCAGTCCACTGCCCACAATGGATACCGCAATATCATCGGCTGCCAGGAGCGCCGCTGCGTCAGTCAAATCAATAGTCGGTGTAAAATGCACATATTCCACGCCATCGATGGTTACTTTTGGCAGATCCGCAAAAGTGACCTGTGTCGTTCCGATCCCATACTTGCCGTTCCAATCCGGAGGCAATTGCACGACTGCCTGCAGACTTGCCTTCCCATTCTCCGGCTGCGCGGACAATGGAACCCATGCTTCCAGCTTGACGCGGGTCACATCCGATAAATACACACTGTCTATAACCGTTTTTGCAGTTTTGAGCTCCAGCTTCAGCTCCTGCCAAGTATCTGCGGGGTTCATCCCGCTTGCATTCACCTTCAGCACACCGCTGCCGTTGAACGAAACCGGCTGGGTGGAGTCTATTGCCGCCTGATAGCCGCCGTTGCTCTGAACACCCTCAATGCCGTTGTCGAATGTATAGACTCCAAGCAGAACTTCACTGATTTTTACATAAACCGTGTTCGTCTGTTCCAACAATACGGTTCCGCCTTCACCGTATACCCTCACCGTGACCGTCGCCATCTTACCGTTCAGCTTCGCGTCCGGGGACCAGTCTGCCACATAAAAGCCTGTTACCGGGTCCAGTACGAGCGGCATCTCCGCAGTAGATCCACCAATGGAATATACCACTTTTGACGGCTCCACATTTAGTACGCGAACACGAATACGGGTCGTCTTCTCCGTTACAGTCGCCTGATTTGCCGGAGAGGCAATGTGCATGAACGGCTGCTCCTTAGCAGCGGTAACTAGCTTTGTATAAGCACCGTTAATCTCGCCGCTGAACAGTGTGTACGCATCATTAAAGAAAGCTTTAAAGTCGGCCATCATCTGATGCTGTTCTCCAGAAACAAGCGCATAAGGAACATAAGAGTTCTCGCTTGGGGTGAAATCAGCCCAGGTCAGCATATAGGCCATTCGCTTGGCATCCGGACTGGATTTTAACGCCGTACTGAGACGGGTATAGAAATCCGGAGTGGAGTTGCCTGCCACCTTCATGTTCTGATAGCCAAATTCAGTCAGCGCGGCAACCTTGTGCTTCGTATCGGCAATCTTCGAGAGCGTTGCGGCCTCTGTCGCCACACCGTCGAACCAGCTTTGCCCTTCCCCGTTGTAGTAGCTGTCGAAGCCCAGAATATCTACATAATCATCACCAGGATAGGTTTCGAGATACTGCTCTTCATCCGTACCAAAACCACCGCCCGGAGAGTACGCATACAGGAAGTTGTGCACTTTCTTAATGTCCCGCAGGTATTCCACTGTGTACCGGTATAACTCTTTATATTGATCCTCTGTTGTAAAAGCACGCCCCCACCAGAACCAGCTGCCGCTCTGTTCATGGAACGGGCGGAAAATAACCGGAATGGGCTGGCCGCTATCGTCTTTCAGACTGTTCGCAAAGGCCGCGATATGATCCAGAAAGGTGTTGAACTCGGCATGCTTGTCCCCGCCGGGCAGGATATGTGATACGACAGAGCCCTTAAGGTCATAGAAATCGCCTCCGGTCACAAAGTTAGGCATATGTGAGCTGAGGGTAAGTACACCTCCCGATTCATAGGCTTTCTTCATACTGGCAACGAGGTTGCCGATACTGGCATACACATCCCCTGATACTCCCGGCTTCTCTTTGCCTTCCAGGCTGAGTGTATCCCAGCCGAACAGGGCCGGATGAGCACCAACGGCATTTTTCACATCGGATTCCGTTCCGTCAAGCTTCTTGATGGATTGGCCTTCGTCGGTTACGTGCTGCTGCCCGAAAAGGGTGCCTGTTCCTCTGATATCTTCCAGATAAGCGAACAGTGACCGGGTGGCAGACGATGCATCTGCATCTGCCAAATTCACGAGACGCGGGGACGGTTCGGTTCCCCCGTTACCGCTGCTTGGAGCAGGTGTGACCACCGGGCTGCTTGGTACCGGTGTTACAGATGGATTGCCAGGCGAAGCTGTGGCAACCGGCTGGCTTGGAGCCGGAGTACTGCCCGCTGCGGTCCACGCCGTAGCCACTCCGCCCTTAACACTATAGATTCCGGCCGCCAGAGGCTGGCCGTTCAGGACAACGGATGCTGCGCGGACGTCTAGCTTGCTGATCGTTCCCTTGCCTGCCAGAGAAGTGCCTGCAGCACCGCTGCCGATTACAAGTTCGGAAATCACCGCATTCTCGGCCACCTCAATAATAGAAGCGCTTTCAATTCCCATCCGGCTTACAGTTGTAGCGCCCTCGTCTGCGATACGCACTTTACCTTCCGGCCGGTTGACATTCACTGCAGCCAGCTTGGAATGATTGAAATGAATGGAGTTCTCTCCGCCTCCAGCAGTATATACGGAACCTGTCACGGTTACATTCTCCAAGGTGGCTTCACCGCTACCGATGCCGGGCGCCAAATATAAATTGCCCGAAATCACACTGTCTTTGAGCACAGCACCTGTGTGGTTGATCAGGACATTGCCCTGAATAGCACCGCCGGTAACCGTTCCGGACGTGTTAATGTAACGGCTGACCAGTCTGTCAACGATGCTCACCAGCTCAGCCCGGGTAATGGGAATGTCCGGACGGAAGCTGCCGTCAGGATATCCGCTAAGCGTTCCGTTCAGCGCTTGAACGGCTTCCCTGGCATAGCCGCTGATAGCGCTACTGTCCGTGAAAGCGGCAGATGCCGCACCAGTATTTGGCTTTAACGAGAACACTGCTGCAAAAAGAGCGGCGGCATCCTGACGGGTGACTTTTGTATCCGCTTTCGCTTTGTTGTCCGGGAAGCCTTTATAATAACCGGCCTGTTTGGCGATAGACAGATCCTTGGCATACCAGACTCCTGCCGGTACATCTGCAAAGGGGTTCACTGCCGCAGCGCTGAATCCGAAGAGCTTATTCACCATGCTGGCCAGCTCAGCCCGGGTCACCTGATTATCTGGCCGGAATGATCCGTCAGGGTAACCCTGAACCACACCGTTTTCCTGCCACTTTGCAATACTGTCCTTGGCCCAGTGCATTCCCATCTTCTCATCCGCCTTGCCGCTTGCAAGCGCAGGAGCCGCCATCGAAATCAGCATGATGGAGGTGAGGAGCAGCGTGAACCCTTTTTTGAATCTCTTCATCCATTTGTCCTCCTTTTGTGTAAGGGTTTTCATTTTTACGAAGAAACATAATAACTACATTGGCAATATTAGCACTACAACCATAAATAAACAATAACAAAATTATAATATTTTCTAAAATTTTTATCTATTATTGAAGTTACTGAAGATAAGAAATAGTTATTATTCGCATAAACCTATGTATATCAAGGGCATATTAGTAATACCCCTTTTTACAAACGGAGGCGCTCAACTGAACTACCTCAACCAAAAATAATAACAATATAATAACAAAATAGAGCAAGGCAACACCAGAATTCTAAAGCAAAGACCAGAAAAGAAAATAAGAGACCAGAAAAAAGCCGCCCCTTACAGGAACGGCTCACTTTATTTAGGAAGGTTCACTCTCATGATCAGCAGCTTCAGCAGCTTCCGTCGATCAGCTTCATTCTAGTCCAGATCATATATCGATCCGACTTTTAATCCGTACAGCTCATTGTATATTTTCTCGGCAAAAGCATCCGTCATTCCGGCGATATAATCGATCACCATATGCTCCCAGGTCCAGATGGGCTTAGCCTGACGCTGATCCTTCTCAAAACGCTGCAGCCAATCGCTGGGAATAATCGCCCGTGAGGCTTCCGGGTCCAGGAATGCCTCCCATAAGCGCCGCAGAATCCACTCGCTGCGTTTTTGCAGCCGCTGCACACGCAGATCACGAATCATCGTGACCCAGGCAAAGCTTTTCAGCACACTGACGGTCCGCAGCATGTCCTCATCCTCTTGACCATCTTTAATGAAGGTAACCTTCTTCCAGTCCCCATCCTCAATGACACCAAGGCTGGCTACAAAGGTGCTAACCCAATAAGCCTTGACCTCGCGCCGGGTACGGGAATAATCATTCTCACAGGTAGGCATCTTCTCCATCCATACCCGCAGGAACGAGCTCAGTACCTCTTCAACCTTGATGTGTATGTCGGCATCCTTCCACCCCATCCAGAAGGCATCCTCTAAAGTGGTGATTTTCTCTACGATCAGCTTCTGGATATACGCATCATGCATGAAGTGCTCATGCACCTCAATTTTACCAGCTTTAATGCCATCCTCCAGATCATGCGCAGAATATGCGATGTCATCACAAAGGTCCATCAGTTGGGCTTCGAGCGTCTTCTTTCCTTCCGGAACTCCCCACTGGCTGCGGATGTCCGAGATATAATTCCATTCGTGCAGATACATGCCCTTCTTCAAGACCGTACCGGGAAAAGGGTATTTATTGATCCCCAGCAGCACCGCATCCGAGAGGTTTAGCCCGTCGATATTTTCGCGTTTCTCCAGGAACATAATCAGCCGGAAATTATGGGCATTGCCTTCAAAATGCTCATATTGCCGTCTCATGTTCTCACGGATCGTCTGCTGCTGCACCGGACCTGCTCCGGATTTGCGAACCGCCTCCGCTGTCTTCTTCGCCACAAGCTGCTCCAGTATGCTGTCGAGCACCTCTTCTCCCTTGTGGCCGAACGGCGGGTGACCGAAGTCATGGGCGATCGCTGCACACTCCACCACTTCCGGATCGATGACCAGCCCGGGATTCTCTGCTTGTCCGGTCTCCACCTCCGGGTAGGAGCGCAGCAGGCTTTTGGCCGCCTCACGGGCAATCTGCGCCACCTCCAGCGAATGGGTCAAACGCGTCCGGTAATAGTCTCCCGTGCCTGCACCGAATACCTGTGACTTGCCTTGCAGCCGGCGGAAGGTCGGCGAATGAATCAGACGTGAATAATCACGTTCATATGCGGCTCTAGAGGTTTCCAGGCGGGTAATCTCCGGATATTGCCGGTGCTCTCTCTTTTCAATTAGTGTCATATCCGCTGCCCCCATCCTTGTTCTGTATTTAGTATTTCATTATAGTCATTTTACCCGGAACTTTCACTCCTAAATAGAAATAATCGGGGGACTCGGACAGGTATGAATATTTCATATCCGTCCTGGCGCATCCTAGAACAGCAATGCAAATAACCTGTACCGGATACAGAGTGGAATGGACCTGAAGCCAATGAAATCCGTCTGGAGAACCACTGCCGCTGCACTTGCAGCAATAATACTAGTCTCTGGCATGACAAACCCTGCACAAGGCAAGCCCATTGTCAAAAACCGTGACTATTACGAGCAGAGAGGCGACATGATCTGGGAAGTGCACACCAGCCAAAAAGTAATCGCCCTGACCTTCGACGATGGTCCCGATCCCTCCGAGACTGATCAGATTCTGGCGGTGCTTCGTCAGTACAACGCCAAATGCACCTTCTTCGCTATCGGCAAACGAATCGCAGCCTACCCCGATGTCGCCCGAAGGGTGATCACAGACGGACATGAATTGGCCAACCACACCTATAACCATATCTATTTCAAAAAGCCGGTCTCCGGGCAGCAGATTCAAGAGGAGCTTGCGCTGACCGAGAAGGAGATTGTGAAGGTAGCCGGCAGGCACAGCAGCCTGTTCAGGCCGCCGGGCGGCATGTACGACGAGACCCTGGTCGATGTCTCCAACAGCATGGGCCTTACGCCGGTGCTCTGGTCTTGGCATCAGGATACACGTGACTGGAAGCGCCCGGGTGTGTACAGCATCGCCAGCCGCGTGATCCGCAATGCGCACAGCGGCGACATCGTGCTGCTGCATGACCATGTTCATGGACAATCGCAAACCCTGGAGGCACTGAAAATTATTCTGCCCGAGCTGCAGAAGCAAGGCTTCCGCTTTGTCACCGTTTCCGATATGATCGGACTGTCCGATTTCCAGCAGGTCAAGCAACGCAGACATCTGGCATTTTAGCCTCCTCTAAGTCTCCAGCCTCCCGGGTGAATGAATTGCACAGGAACTTAAAATAAGGTAGTCTTGAGCTATTATAGCTGTATTCAGAGAACTGCCGCAGTTCATCCTTAGGAGGCTTTATCCATGTCCGAAAATACATCCTACACAACCGAGGAGATCGCCCGGTTGTTGAAGATATCCAAACTCAAGGTCTATGATCTGATCAAAAAAGGGGAGTTGCCCTCCTACCGGGTCGGCAAGCAGATGCGTGTGGATCTTTCCGACCTGGAGGCATACAAACAGAACTCGCGCAGTGGTACTTCCGGAAGTCTGACGACAGCCCCAGGGCTGGCCGAAGCGCCGGTGTCCATGCCTAAGCCCGTCCTGCCGCTGCAGTTTAACCAGACGCAGGGACACTCCGGCAAAGCCGCCGGCGTGAATGTGGTGATTACCGGGCAGGATATGTCACTGGACATCTTGGCAACTCATCTGGAACGCAGCGAGTCTTCTGCCCGTCCTCTGCGGTCGTATGCCGGGAGTCTGGACAGCCTGATTGCGATGTACCACGGGGAATCCGACATTGTCAGCACCCATCTGCTGGACGGAGATACAGGGGAGTACAATCTGCCTTATATCCGCAGACTGCTGGTCGGCTTTTCTTATATCGTAGTGCATATGCTGTCCCGGAGTGCAGGCTTCTATGTGCAAAAGGGCAATCCGAAAGGCATCCATAACTGGTCCGATCTGCAGCAGGGCGGAATTAAGCTGATCAACCGGGAACGCGGTGCAGGAGCACGGGTTCTGCTGGACGAGCAGCTCCGCCTCCATGGCATCTCTTCCTCCAGCATCAGCGGGTATGGCAACGAGGAGAACAGCCATTTCGCTATTGCCGGCAGAGTCGCCAGGGGAGAAGCTGATGTGGGCATCGGCACAGAAAAAGCCGCCAAGATTATTGACGGTGTTGATTTCATCCCGCTCATCCAGGAGCGGTACGATCTGGTGATACTCAAGACACCGGAGCACGAAGCACTGATCGGAACCGTTATTGATATTTTACGTTCAACCGCCTTTAAGAACGAGCTCAGCTCCATTCATGGCTATGACCTTAGCGAGACCGGCAACGTTATTTACGAAACTTGATACACTTCTATCGCCGCCAGCTTACTCAGAATCCTTATTTTCCTTTTTGTAGCTGAACTTATAGCTCCCTTTCGTTCCGGTTCCTACGATCTCCAGCTTGTAGGTGCCGGTTTGTTGTATCTGCAGCTCTTCCTCCCCCTCCTTATTCGTCTCCAGCTCTTTGAACAGCTTATGGTCAGATCATACAGTTACAGGGTATGGTGGCGGCAGAACTGGTACAAGTCATCCTTGTATCTTTCCACTAAAGGTCCGAGCATTTCCCGCCTGTCCGCCCGGTATCCTTCGATGAGCTGCTTATCAACAATAACACAGCAAAAAGCAGGTCTGTAGGCACTGCTCTGCCCAAAGATCTGCTCTGTATGCTATCATGGATAACCCATACTACCTTCACTCTGTCAGGAACGGCGGTTAACGAACATCAGCATGAGCGCGGAAATGACAATAATCGAGCATACCCACATCCAGGCCAGCGCCATATTCCCGCCATCGACAGCCACGTAAATGGCAGTAGGCACAGTCTGCGTCCGGCCGGGAATATTGCCAGCCACCATAATGGTCGCTCCGAACTCACCAAGCCCGCGGGCAAAGCCAAGTACATATCCGGCTGCCAGCGAGCGGCCGGCGAGCGGAAGCGTCACATATGTAAGCACCTGAAGCTCGCTGGCTCCCTGCGCACGTGCAGCGTCCTCCAGATCCTTTTCCACCCCTTCAAAGCCCGCCTTCACTGTACGGTATACGAGGGGAAAAGCAACGACAACCGCAGCAATAACCGCCGCGCCCCAAGTGAATAGAATCGTGTGCTCCGTAAACTGCTCGTACAGCTTCCCGATCCAGCTCCTCCGGCCCAAAATCACCAGCAATACGAACCCGACCACGGTAGGCGGCAGCACCAGCGGAAGCAGCAGCACCGTTTCAAGCAGACTGTAGCCAGGAAACCTCCGTCCCGCCATCATCTTGGCTGCCAGTGTCGCCAGCAGGAACACAATGATACTGGTTATGACTGAGATCTTAATCGAAAGCCAGACCGGGGCGAAAAAATCAGTCCAATTGATCTCCATCGCTCTTCACCCCGTGTATATGTTAAATAAGTTAAACTTTAGATTCCCTTAGGTTAATTAGCAAGCTTAAACCCGTAGCTGGTGAAGACATCGTTTGCCGACTTGGTCTGAACATAGCTGTAAAAGGCTTTGGCCTCCGCCTGATGCTTCGATTCCTTCACAAGGCCTACCGGATAATTAATCGCCTTGTGCACATGGGCGCCTACGGTAAGAGCGATCTTCACTTTGTTCGAAGTAAGAGCATCCGTCTTGTAGACAAATCCGGCATCAGCATTTCCCGTTTCCACATAAGAGAGCACCTGGCGCACATCCTTGGCAAATACCAGCTTGCTTTGCAGCGTATCCCATACGTTCTTGGCTGTCAATGACTGCTGCGCATATTGTCCCGCCGGAACCGATTCAGGTTGTCCTACAGCCACTTTTTTGAAGCTTTTATCCGTAAGTTGAGTAATCGTTGAAATGGAAGTCTTGGAATCGGAAGGCACAACCAGCACCAGCTGATTCTTCAAAAGCTCCGTATTGTCAGAAACCAGTCCGCCATCGACGAGAGCTTTCATCTGCTTATCCCCTGCTGAGAAGAACAGATCGGCCGGAGCGCCTTGCTCTATCTGTTTCTGCAGCGTACCGGAAGCACCGTAGTTGAACACAAGATCAATATCAGGATGCTGTTTCTCATAGAGTACAGCAATCTTGTCGAGACTGTCCTGCAGGCTCGCTGCGGCAGAGATAATAATTTCCGTTTTTTTCGCCGCCTCAACCTGCTTCTCAGGTACCGCCGACAAAGCCACTGCCAGCAGCACAGCCATTACAACTACTCCAAGTTTCTTGAACATTTCCATTCCTCCCATGTATGTATCTTGTATATTTAGATGCTATTTTAGCATATCCTTTTTGGTTTATCTATACGTTTGATTATGTTTGTATATATTTAGATATGTGTAGTTAGGCTGTTTGGAATTGGCGTTTCTTAACTAACACAAAAAAAGACCTTTAGGCGTAACGAACGCCTAAAGGACCACATGGAAGAGCACTAATTCACTAATTCTTCATCCGTGGATCAAGCACATCCCGCAGGCCATCCCCCATGAGATTGAAGCCCAGCACAGTCAGCATGATGGACAGACCAGGAAACACCACCGTCCAGGGAGCCTTCTGGATGAATTGACGCGAGTCAGAGAGCATTTTACCCCATTCAGGATCTGGCGGCTGGGCGCCAAGGCCAAGGAAGCCAAGGGCGGCCGCTTCGATGATTGCAGTAGCGATGCCGAGTGTACCCTGCACAATAATTGGCGTCAGACTGTTAGGGAGGATGTGGGTAAGCAGAATACGGGTGTTGGTCATCCCGATCGCTCTTGCCGCTGTAATGTACTCTTCCGACTTCAGCGAGAGAACCTTAGCCCGCACAAGCCGGCCGTAGGAAGGGATATTTACGATTGCGATAGCGTACAGCGCGTTCTGCAAGGAAGGTCCAAGAATAGCCACAATAGCAATAGCGAGCAGAATACTCGGAAAGGCAAGCAGGATATCGAACAGACGCGAGATCAGCATATCAATCCATTTCCCGTAGAAGCCGGCCAGCACGCCCAGAAAGGTCCCCGCAATAATAGATCCGATGACTGAGAAGAAACCAACCCACAGCGAGATACGCGCCCCATAAATAATGCGGGTGAACATATCTCTCCCCAGATCGTCCGTGCCGAACCAATGGTCACCAGACGGTGCTTTTAGCCGGTTAACCAGCTCCTGATCTTTGAAGCCATACGGCGCGATGAGTGGTGCCAACAATGCAATCAGCACAAAAAACACGATAATGCCTAACCCGAGCATAGCTGTCTTGTTCTTGCGGAAAGCGTTCCACGCATCACGCCAAGGTCCGGATACCTTGTCGCCAGGTACAGCAGCCGGAGGCGTTGCATGAATTGATGCCTGTCCCATAGGTCCATCCCTCACTTGTAATTGATGCGCGGATCGATAGCAGCGTAGAGCAGATCCACAAGCAGATTGATCAAAACAAAAATAAAGGCAATGATCAGGATCCCCGTTTGAATCACCGGATAGTCACGGGAACTGATCGCCTCGAATATATATCTCCCCACGCCCGGCCAAGCAAAGATTGTCTCCGTCAGCACCGCGCCGCCGAGAAGAGCGCCGGTCTGCAAACCTATTACCGTCAGCACAGGTATCAGTGCATTCTTGAGCGCATGCTTATACACGACCAGGAATTGCGACATGCCTTTGGCTTTTGCCGTACGAATGTAGTCTGAATTCATAACCTCCAGCATGCTGGAACGGGTCATCCGGGCGATAATTGCCATCGGGATCGTGCCCAGCGCGATGCTTGGCAGGATTAGGTGCTTAATAACCGTCCACAGCTGTCCCCACTGTCCGGCAATGATGGTATCAATTACGTAGAGATTGGTGATGCTCTCCACCGGATTGCGCTGGTCCATCCTCCCGATGGAGGGAAGCCAATGCAGCTTCAGCGCGAATAACAGTTGCTCCATCAGCCCAAGCCAGAAGATCGGCATGGATACGCCAATGAGTGCAATAACCATTGCGGTATAGTCAAACCATGAATTTTGCCGCCAAGCGCTCAGAATCCCCGCATTGACACCTACAATTGTAGCGAACAGCATACTGGCAGCCGTAAGCTCCAGTGTAGCCGCGAGATAAGGCATAATTTCTTTGGCAATCGGTGTCTTGGTCCGTATGGAGGTTCCCAGATCACCTTGCAGCAAATCACCCATATAGTTGAAGTACTGCTGCAGCCATGGTTTATCCAGACCGAGCTGCTCCCGAAGCGCCTGCTTCGACTGTTCCGTAGCCTTTTGACCAAGGATAGTTTCTGCCGGATCACCCGGTATTGCATGAATAATGGAAAAAACGATAATTGTCATCCCGATCAACACAGGGATTAGAACCATAATGCGTTTTAATAGGTAGGAGTTCAAATTCGGCTCACCTTCCAGAGTTCCTTAAGCATAACTTGCCGCCGCAGGCAGCGGCGGCAAGGAAATACTTATGGAGCATACTATTCGAAATATATTTCGCTGTAATATTCCGTACCTGTCGGACCTGGAACATAACCTTTCAGATTGGCCTTGGCAGCCAGCAGCGGTGTGGTGTGCACCAGTGGAATCCAAGGCGCATCCGCTTTGATGATTTCCTGAGCTTGCTTATACAGATCGGAACGTTTGGTCTGATCCGTTTCTTTCTGGGCATTGATCAGGAGGGTATGCAGCTTTTCATTTACATAGAAGGTGCGGTTGTTGCCTGGAATCGCATCCTTATCAAGGAGTGTGTACAGGAAATTATCCGGGTCCCCGTTATCGCCTGTCCAGCCGAGCATGTAGATATCATCTTTTTCTCCGGCTTTGGTATCATCAAGATAAGTCGCCCATTCCGGGGATTCAATGACGGTTTTGACGCCGATTTTTTCCCAATCCGCTTGAATGGCTTCTGCAACCTTTTTGCCGTCAGGCATGTAAGGACGGGATACAGGCATTGCATACAGCGTTACAGTATCCGGCAGACCATTAGGGTATCCGGCTTCAGCCAGGAGCGCCTTGGCTTTATCCAGATCATATTCATAATCCTTCACAGCATCATTGTAGCCCCACAGTGATGGAGGCATAGGGTTCACTGCGACAGTAGCCTGGCCCGAGAAGAAGGCATCGATAATCGCCTGTTTATTTACAGCATAGTTCAGCGCTTGTCTCACTTTTACATTATCAAAAGGTTTCTTCTTGAAGTTGAAGCCGAGGTAAGCGACATTGAACGGCGGACGCTGAATCTTCTGCAGTTCAGTATTGCCTTCAAGCGTAGACAGATCATCCGGACTCAAATCCTCCATCAGGTCAATCTCGCCGTTTTGCAAGGCATTGAAGCGTGCCGAATTGTCCGGAATAGAACGAACGATGACTTTGTTCAGCTTAGGAAGTCCTTCTTTCCAGTAGTTGGGATTCTTGTCCAGCGTGATGAATTCATTGTGCTTCCATTCAGTGAAGACAAAAGGCCCGGTGCCTACAGGCTCATTTTTGAAGTTTTCTTTCTTCTCTTTAATAGCTGTAGGGCTGGCAATCCCGAAGGAAGTCATCGCAATGTTTTGCAGGAATGGCGCTTGTGGCTGGTTCAGTGTAAATTGTACAGTCGTCGCATTCACAGCCTTAACTCCCTTGATCACGCGGCTGCCTTCAGGACCGAACATGGAATCATAATAATCAAAAGAATCGCCTTCGAATTTGAATTCACTTGCCGGATCGCTCCAGCGGGTGAAATTGAATACTACCGCCTCTGCGTCAAAATCCGTTCCGTCGTGGAACTTCACACCCGGATGCAGCTTGAAAGTGTAAGTCAGACCGTCTGCAGAAACCTCCCAGCTGTCAGCAAGCGAAGGCTGCACTTCAGAAGTTCCCGGTTTATACTCCAATAGAGAGTCGAATACCTGATGGGCAATCTTCAGAGATTCTCCGTCGGTCACAATAGCCGGGTCCAGCGAGGCAGAGTCGCCGCCGCGTCCCACAATCAATGTATCCTGCGTTGCTGCCGATTCAGGAGAGTTCTCCGGTGTGGTGGTCGCCGCCGCATTCGAGCCGGCAGTTGCTTCTGCTGCAGAATTGTTGTTGTTACCTCCGCAGCCGCTTAACGTCAAAACCGTCCCCAGCGTTACTGCCAGTGCAAGACTACTCCATTTCTTCATCTCTAAAAAGCTCCCTTCTTCCATTTAAAATGTTAAAACGTTTATATGGAGCTGCGTCAAAGTGCAGCCATAAACCAGGGCTAATGATTGATTAAGGAATAGTCTTCCTGCTGTACACTCTAGGCTAAATGAGCCTTGGCCCCTGTGGAATACAAATTACATGCGGTCAAGTGCCCGGCCCCCGTCTCCAGCAGCGGGGGCCTTACGTTACGGCAAATATCCATCACCCGCGGGCAACGGGTATTAAAAGCACAGCCTACCGGCGCATTTGCCGGGCTAGGCACTTCCCCCTGCAGAATAATCCGTTCCTTACGGATATCCGGATCAGGTTCAGGCACTGCAGACAGCAGCGCCTGAGTATAAGGATGCTCCGGCTGGTCATATAGCTTATTCTTGTCGGTGATTTCCACAATCCGTCCCAGGTACATTACGGCGACACGATCGCAAATATGCTTCACCACACTGAGGTCATGGGCTATAAATATGTAGGTTAGTCCGAATTCCTTCTGCAAATCCTGCATTAGATTAATGACCTGGGACTGGATAGACACATCCAGGGCAGATACGGGCTCATCAGCAATAATCAGCTTCGGCTGCAGTGCAAGCGCTCTGGCAATCCCGATCCGCTGGCGCTGGCCGCCGGAGAACTGATGCGGATACCGCTGAAGGTGAGCCTTGGCCAGACCGACAACATCTGCCAGCCGCTCCACTGAAGCCCGCCGTTCCTTCGCATTGCCTACGCCATGCACAATCATCGGTTCCTCGAGGATGCGCTGCACGGTATTACGCGGGTCCAGTGAAGAGAACGGGTCCTGGAAAACAATCTGCATTTCCCTCCGGCGCTTCCGCATCTCTTCCATAGACAGCTTCGTAATATCCTGGCCTTCAAACCAGATTTCTCCCGCCGTGGGCTCAATCAGACGAAGCAATGAACGTCCGGTTGTTGATTTGCCGCAGCCGCTTTCCCCGACAAGGCCAAAGGTCTCCCCTGGTTTGACAGCGAAGGAAATATCATCTACAGCCTTCACATACACCTCAGTCTTATTGAAGAAGCCTTTGTTGATTGGATAATACTTTTTGAGGTTCTTGACCTCCAGCAGGCTCTCACTCATACCGCATCCTCCCGTTGATTATCATGCAGCCAGCATCTGCAGCTGTGGTTCTCATCCTGCAGTTTGAGCTGTGGAAGCGATTGACGGCAGATCTCCATCCTATTCGGGCAGCGGGGCGCGAACCGGCATCCCTGCATCTCCTTGCTCAGGATAGGGACATTCCCGGGAATGGAGTACAACCGCTCTCTGGTTTCACCCATTCTTGGAACCGACTCAATAAGCCCTCGAGTATAAGGGTGCAGAGGATTCTTAAAAATATCCCGCACGCTGCCTTCCTCCACCACCTTGCCGGCATACATTACGGCAACCCTGTGGCACATTTCCGCAACCACGCCAAGATCATGAGTGATTAGCATAACCGCCGTTCCCTGCTCCTCGTTGAGCTTGCGGATCAGGTCCAGAATCTGTGCCTGTATCGTCACATCGAGTGCCGTTGTCGGCTCATCGGCAATGAGCAGTTCGGGACTGCAGGAGATCGACATCGCAATCATCACCCTCTGCCGCATCCCTCCTGACAATTGATGCGGATACTCATCAATAATGGCCTCCGGCCGTGGAATGCCTACCTTGCGAAGCATATCCACCGCATGTGCACGCGCATCCTTCTTGGCCAGCCCCCGGTGCAGCCGGACGGTTTCTATGATTTGCTGGCCGACGGTAAACAAAGGATTAAGGGAAGTCATTGGTTCCTGAAAAATCATGGATACGGTGTCACCGCGGATTTTCCGCATTTCTTTTTCCTTCAGCGGCACGATATCCAGGCCCTTTAGCCAAATATGTCCGCTCACTATTTTACCCGGCGGATTCGGAACGAGCTTCAGAATGGACAGCGAAGTAACACTTTTACCGCAACCCGATTCTCCTACCACACCCAGAACCTCACCCGGATTAATATACAGATCAACCCCGTCCACAGCCGGCACTTCGCCCCGGCCGGTAAAAAAATGCGTATGAAGATCCTCAATTTTCAAAATAGGCTGGATCAAGACGATACCTCTCTTCCACTTAAAAATTGAACAAAGGTCAAATGAAAGGAAAGTGACTTACCTCACAAAAGATAGAAACATTAACCCATATCTAACACATAGCGGAATGAATTTGGGATTAAAAAACCATTGTTGTTATTTAATGTATAACATTACTATAGAATTCTACTGTAGACAAGAGAAACTTATGCATAAAACTAACATCAAATGTTATAGTATAGTAAATTAATTCCTATTAAATAAATATATCGCTATTTATATAGTGATAGCCATTTTTCCAATTGATTTCTCAGCAATTCCCGATAATAGAGAGGCTCTACAATCTCCGCCTCTTCTTCAAATTTTAAGATCCAGCGGACAAAACCAATGTCCTGTTCCACCGCCACTTTAAAATGCACACACCTGCTCTGACGGTCAACCTTGCTCGGCCTCACGAACATATCCTCATTTTTGATCCGGTCCATCATCCGTTCCGAAAACCTGATCTTGAACTCTACCTGCAGACTGTCCTGGTCCAGAGACCATTTCTCCTCCATAAAAGCCTGCAGATCAAATTGCTCTTTGGAAAACCAGTGATTCGTCGGCTTTACATTAGAGAACCCACCCAGATGAAACGTCCGGATAATCCCGAATCGATGACAAAAACCGATTAAATGATAACGATTCTCCAAGGGAACAAGGCAGTATGGGTCAATTCGGATGCCTCTTTCTTCATAGGAATTGTAACTATAGTCGGCTAGAATACTGCTTTGCTTCATAATGGCGGCCAATATTTCAGTCAAAAAGGGGGGCGGCTCATCCTGGTATCCGCTTCTTTCCATCCAGAGCTGTCCTGCTTCTTTCTTGGCAGTTTCCATGGTTTCTTCCCTTTCCGCCTTCTGCTTATAGGCTGCGGCCATTACTTTCTCGTAGGCGCTCTCAAAGCTGGGAGGCAGCATGGGTTTGATATCATCCAAAATGCCTCGCAGTTGTGAAAAAGCGGCCGATTCTTCTTCCGACCAATCCAGAGGATATAAAGCAAAATTACCTATAAAAGCATATCCTTTCCCATGTCCCAAATGGGTTATAGGGATGTGCATGGCACTCAGCGCGTCCATATCCCTGTATATCGTTCTCTCGCTGTTACCGCAGCGTTCCGCCAGTTCACGGGCCAAAATTCCAGGTTTGGCTTGTACTAGCGTAATGATGCGCATTAGCCGGATCAATCGGTCTGTCATTTTCAGTTCCCCTTGAGTTCATGGTAAAATAGACCCATTATTTTAAGTAAATTAGTTATATGTATCTATAACCAATGATCTTATAACCGAAATTAATAAATATAATAGAACTATTTTACTATATTACCACATATAAAAATCATATTAGCAGTCAACAAATCCAAGCAAACTTCTATGATGGATTGATCTTATGTATGTATTGGCAGGATTGCTTATATGCCGGAGAGCTCTCTATCTTGTTGCGGTCTTACTCCATACATTAACCTCTGCGTCAAGCTGTTTATACACGGTTTCCGCTTCCTTCACAAGCTGCATATCTCCTGATCTGGCCGCCAGGAGCAGCAGGTCATCCGCTTGCCTCCGGAGATGCTCGAAGTCCGTCTGCACAGAGCTTTTTGTCCGATGCAACACCGCTTCTTCCAGCAGTTTTTTTGTCTTCAGCAGCTCCAAATGCTTCTCTACATGGAAGCAGCATTTTTCTGACAACACATCCGTATGATGCGAATACTCCAAGCTGAGTTTTTTCAGTGGCAGCTCGCGGATCCGTTCTACCGGAGGCTGCTTGTATTGCCACTGCAGCCAGAGAGCCTCATGTATTCCCGCCGGTTTAGCTGCCATTGAGAATTCCAATGCGATAAATTTACGTGCCTTGGATTGTATTTTTCCAAGCCTTAGCAGTATAGAACGTCCTTCTCCGGCTTCTGCAGTGCAGCCATGACATTCAGTGAAGGTCACATGCGCCTCCAGCCAGATCCTAAGTTCAATCTCACGGGCTACCACCTTCCGGCTCTGCCTACGGGATTCTTCCTTCCCCGAAATCCCCTTCCACTCTATGAGCAGAATGACATTTTGGGTTCCGCCGGCAAAAATCCGTTCCTGGCTCCATGTAAATATGGGTTGAATACTTGCTTGCATATTTCCACCTCTTTCTTTTTTTGGGTCTTCTATTAATGTACCAATATTGGCGGACAACTCCTTGTCATGGAATATATGTTCGGTCCTATAATATCGACAAAAAAAGAGCCACTCCCCCTGTAAAGTAGAGTGCCTCTTTGCGAAAGCTCATTCTTTTGTCTAAAGATGGCGGAAGATTGCCATTATTTTAGTAGTTTGTCTGAGTAGCGTCTGCTCCGTTCCCCCTCGAAAAAGAACCCGAGTGCCCATTTTGCACACAGCAGCGAGAATACAAAGAACAGGAGTGCCCAGACAAAGGCAGGCAGAGGTGTAAGTCTTGCCAGATTGGTCGCATCGCCCGCACGGTCTGGTGTAATTGCCGCAGCTGAGACCAGAAACAGTGTACCCGTGACGGATTCCTCCAGGGTTAGAAAAGCCAGAAATAAATAATAATATTTGCCGGCCTTTGGCCAGACCAACAGCATCATGAGATTTAACAGGATGAATCCGCTTAGCCACAGCATTCCAAAGCCGCCCCGCACATACAGGACAAGCATGATCAGGGCCACGCCGGAGGCCATGATCAGCCCCCATGGATAGCGCCCTCTAGTATATAAATAGAATAGCAGGAGCGAGAATACAGACGCCAACAGGTAACCCGCAAGTGATACCAGAATCGCTTTTCCACCCGCTTCGATTGCCGAATAGGTAACTCCGCTGTGATCCGCGTACAGTTCAATCCGCAGCACTCTGCCCGAGAGCAACAGTGTCACCAGCGCATGGCCAAATTCATGGAACAGGGTATCCAGATTACGAAACAGCGAAGAGAACGGTATCCACCGGGTTAGAAGTGCAGAACCTGCAAGAAACAGCAGGGTTTTGAGCCATTTATTCATAACATGCAGCCCCTTTCCGTACAAAGTATACGTTAATTTAAGCGGAAACGGTAGACATCAGATACGCCTTTGCTGCCCACTTACAGGACTGTACCTTTTCAACCATGAAATAGAAACCATCAGGAGGCTTATGCGGTATTACTGATAGGTGGTTGTCATTCAGGAGAAATAACCCCTTAAACCGCCAAATCCGGCCCATCTTCGGCACCATATGCCGCGCGAATGTTGTCCTGCTATGCTAAAATAAAGAAGGAAGGCTAGCCTAATACAGGTGGTGATTTATAATGAAGCAAAAGGTAAAACGCACTTATGCCAAATTGTTGTCTTCAGCACTGCTGCTCCTGGGATTGTCAGTCATCTTTCCCGCTCCTGCGGCAAAAGCTAATTATATCAATGATATATACAATGGATTGCAGAGTTTCTCGGAGCTTCCCGGTGAGGTTAACAAGCTGCAGGAGAGTTATCAGCAAACGGCGGAGGAGCTTCAGCAGACGAAGGACGAGCTTGGGCAGACTAAAGACCAACTGGGCCAGACCCTGCAGCAGATGGCAGACTATCAAGCCCAGAACGCCGCTCTGCAGGAACAGAACCGCAAGCTTAGCCAAGTGGTCAATGAACTGAAAGATGATCGTACGGCCAGGGAAAAGTACTATAACCGGATCAAAAATACTATTTATACCGGAATTGCACTTGTACTCGGTTACTTCCTGATGATCCGGCTGCTGCGGCTGGGCATGCGCCACCGGTCCAGAAAAAGTGACCGCCTGGGTTAATGAGTACATGAGGGAGTGTAAAGGATGAACATTGATATCCAGGATGAAGGTGACAGCGGCAGCGGACAAGCCGTGGCCTTCACTGTAGAAGCGAACGAGGAGATCCATGTGCTGCATCCGCAGCAAATTATCGCATATCAAGGCCCTTCTTCAGGCCGTGCGGACCGGCTGATGGATGTCAAGGGAATGTACCGCAAACGCAAACTGATCCGTTCGGATATGACCGGACCCTGCCGCTTTGTAGCCGCTTTACCTCCCGGCTACCGCGTCAAGACCTTCCATCTGGACGGGAAAAGCGATTTGCTCTATGATTTCAGGCATTTGTTCTTCTACAGCAAAGGAATCACCATGCAGACAAGAGTGCTAAGCATGAAGAACATGTTTGTGACACGCGACATTATCAAGGTCAAGTTCTCCGGACCGGGGAGCATCGGTATTCTGACCGAAGGAACGGTATGTGAAGCCGAGCTGCATCCCTTCGATCCAATATACATTGATGCCGGCAGTATCATCGCTTATCCCGAAAATGCCAAGCTTGAACTGACAGTCTACGGCAATCACTTAGCCAGCCAGCATATGAGCTACCACTGGAAAATGACCGGTCACGGGCCGGTGATGTTTCAGGCTGGACGCCAAAGCCGCCGCTTCGAGCGTGACAATAATGAAGACGGCATTATCAAGCGGTTTCTGCGTGAAGCCATTCCTTTCGGCGGAGTCTTCATTAAGTAGCCCAGATGAGATTGCCTCTACACCCGCAAAAGAGCGCCCGCGAATTCACATCGCGCGGCGCTCTTTGTATATATTGCTATTATGCTCAAGCGATCGGGAAGCTCTCTTCACTTCCTCAGCTTCTGTATTATCCCATAAAAGCGTTCAGCATCCAGGAGGATTTCTCGACACTGCTTCTGATTCCAGTCAGCAGGTCGGCAGTAGGCTGATCGCTCAGTTCTTCTGCAGCTGAAATCGTGCTCTTCAGCTCTTCAGCCACAACAGCAAAGTCCTTAACCAGCTGAGCAACCATTTCCTTGGCTGTTTCACCGCCAACGGCTTCCTTAAGCTCAGACAGGGCTAAATATTGTGCCATGGTCGAGGCCGGTTGTCCACCAATAGCAAGCAGGCGTTCTGCCAGATCATCCACATATGTAGCTGCTTCGGTATACAGCTCTTCAAATTTGGCATGTAGCGTGAAGAATTGCGATCCGCTCACATACCAGTGATAGTGATGCAGCTTGACTCCAAGCAGTGTCCAATTTGCGGTTTGGCGGTTCAAGGCAGCGTGCAGTTCAGTCTGGCTTTTAATTTGTGTACTCATTCCAATACCCTCCTGTGACCTATATATATTATTTGTATTTAGACTCGTTCTAAATCTATATACAATTTAACACATTTCTCATTCTTTTGCAATCTGTTTTTAAACCATAGGAATATTGGATTCCGCCGCCTTACCTTTGCCGCTCCGGAAGATGGATCTCATCTCGTCTCGCTTGGATTTGGGGCTGAGCACATAGACTGTATCACCAGGCTCAATAACAGTACTCCCGTGCGGGGTCACGATACTTTTATTGCGGATGATGGCAGTAAAGAGAATATCATCGGGCAGCCCCATCTGTGCGATCTGCATACCGGCTATGGGCATATGCTTGTCGATGGCAATATGATTGAATTCGGAATCCGTCTTGCCGAGTGCCACCAGCTCCATTAGCGAAGGCTGGGCATCGTCTTTGCCAACCAGCTTCAGTCTGGAGGCCAACGGGGAAATGGTCGTTCCTTGAATGACTGCCGAGGTCAATACCACAAAGAATACTACATTGAAAAATAATTGCCCTTGGGGAAGCCCCGCCAGCAGCGGATAGGTCGCCAATACAATCGGTACCGCCCCGCGAAGTCCAGCCCAGGAGATCAGCGTTTTCTCCCGGAGCGAGAACCTGGAAAACAGCAGGCTTAGGAATACCCCCACCGGTCTTGCGACCAGCATGAGAATAACTGACAACAACAGGCCCTGCCAGGCAATCTCCGTCAGCTCATCAGGAAATACAAGCAGGCCCAGCAGTGTGAACATCGCGATTTGCATCATCCATGCAAAGCCGTGATTAAAATTCATGATGGTACGGTGATACATCAGCTCGGAGTTACCCAGAGTCAGACCCATGATGTATACCGCCAGAAGGCCGCTGCTGTGCACCGTCACTGCAAGGCCATAGGTCAATACAGCGAATCCTATTGCCATTACCGGATACAGCCCGGTGGAATCCAGATTAATCCGGTTTATCAAATAGACGGCAAGCTTCCCGACAGCAATCCCCATGAACAGGCCTATCCCCATTTCCCAGATAAAGGACAGCATGAGGCTCCAAACGGCTGTATTGGGATGCTGAATCCATTCAATTAACGATACCGTCAAAAAAACAGCCATCGGATCGTTACTTCCTGATTCTGCCTCCAGTGTAGAAGTCAGGCGCTTATCAATATTTTTGCCGCCGAGCACGGAGAACACGGCTGCCGCATCGGTGGAGCCCACGATCGCTCCGAACAGCAGGCTTTCAGCCCATGGCACATCCAGTACAAGTCTTGCGAATATTCCCACAATCGCTGTCGTCAGGAGCACTCCTACCGTAGCCAATGATAGCGCTGGTGCGATGATAGGCCGGATGTCCTTCATGCTGGTCTGCATACCGCCCTCAAACAAAATAACGATCAACGCAAAAATACCGGCTACTTGTGTCAATGAGGCATTGTTAAAAAAAACAAAGCGGCTGAGCACCATTCCCGCAGCGATGAACAGCACCAGCGCCGGCATGCCAAAACGTGTGGAGAATTTGGTGGAGAGCACACCCACCAGCATCAGCGCAGCCAGCACTAAAATAATATTGTCCGCAAGGTGAGTCATGTCTATGGTACCGCCTTTCTGGTAAGCAGTGGGCCTCCAAAGTAACCAATGCTGTATTCAGCTTTCCCAATTCGCAGTAAAAAACCCCAGTGGCTCTGTGAATCCACGGAGGTTATCCAGATGCTATTCTCTTGAGTATACCTGCATTTCTTGGATCGACCAGTAATTCCCGCCAGATCCGGTCTGCAATATCCGGATATATCTGGTTTTGACCGGGGCAAACACAATTTTGGTCATCTCCAGTTTTCCTTTACCCGAAACGATCATGTTCCAGTTCTTAGCATCATCCGAAATATATAGCTCATAGCCCCGGGGATAATCATACGAAGATAAGGTATAGTCCAAATCAACAGCTTCCACTGAATGTACTTGGCCAAGATCAATCTGAAAATATTCTCCCGATGCCTGGTGTTTGCCGGTATCCCAGCGAGTCCGCCTGTCTCCGTCAATGGCATTCGCCGGATTAGAGGCTTCCGTATTCACATTGGATGACACCTTCCAATCCGAACGGTCCAAAGGAACCAATCCAGTCGCGGTAATCTGAGTTTTTTCCGACATTACTTCTGAGCCCGCCACTCTTACCGCGTAAGTATATAGCGTGCCTTCATTCAGATTGCTATCTGTATACCCGGTATCGGTTATACCATTTGCAATCACTTTCATATCACTGCTTGAGCCCTCGGCCCGGAGCACTTCATAACTTGCTCCAGGGGCCTCCAGCCAGCTCAGCTTAACAGCCAGCCCTTTGACGGCTGCCGCGTTTAAGCCTTGAGGCGCAACGTCCGCTACCTCGGATGAGGGCTCCAGTATATACTGTACTGCCTCTCCTGGTGCGAGCGTTTCTGTAAATTCAAGAACAGGTGTAGCCTTTTTATCCGAAACGTAGCTTCGGGCTTCTTCATACGTATCGCCATTACCAAAGCGTTCGCCCTCATACACGGTTTTCTTAGGCATCGTCACCTTCACCGTAACGGTTTGCGGGGTTTCTTCGAAGTTCACAAAGTTCACCAGTACCTTGTTTGAGGTGGCCCCGCTACCCGCTAAAGGCTCAAGTGTAGAGGTATCTACCGCACGGACATAGACCAATTTGTCAGCTAACGCATTCTTATTGGTGATGTTATAGCTGAGCGGAGCACCGTGTGTTGCATAGGCCAGATCCAGCCGTCTCATGATACTGACCCGGGAATCCTCACCCTTCTTGGTATAATAGATTTCCGTTTTTGCCGGATCATGCTCTTCCAGATTAAAGCCGTATTTGAACAAACTAAAATTCTTGAAAAAAGCGGCATGCTGCACAAACATATCCGCATAACCGATATGAGCGCGCATAATCCGGTCAAACACCGCCGCCGTGCGCTCTGAGGCCCCGTATTGGTAAGCATCCACATGAGAGTCGGAGGTTCCGAACTCCGTCGTCAGCATTTTTTTGCGAAGTCCGTCCGCAGCTCCGCCAAAGGTTTTGAGATTCTCGGTAAAACTGCCTCCGTTGCTGAAAATATAGGACTCCCCGTAGGAATGTCCATTCGTCAGATCGGTGACTTTCTCCAGCTCCTCCCGCTGCTCCGGATCACGTTCCCAGCCGTCCGGATCGCCGCACTGGCGTGCCGTGCCCTTCTGATTTCCGCAGGAATCCTTACTGTAATTCGGCCAATAGGCCCAGCCTGGAGCTACGGTCTTCAGATGAGGGGCGATGGTCTTGCCTTTTTTGTTCAGCCATTCGGCAATAGCCAGGTTCACCGCCTTGGAACGGTTGAACAGCCCCGGCTCATTATCCACCTCATAATACTGGAAGTACGGGCTGTACTGTTCGAAATAATCGGTTAGCTTCTTCTCCGCATCATCCGGCAACGAGCCATCTTCCTTAAGCTTGATATCTCCGGTATACAGGTACAAAGCTACAGCCTGCATATTGTAATCTTTGAGGACCTTGTAATAATCCCCCATATTGGAACAGGAACGCCCCACATCGCTGGCACAGCTGGTGCGCATAATATTCCCGCTATAAGCTACTCCGAGCCACTTCATAATATAAGGCAGATGCGTAACCGCACCTTCGTCAAAATAAAACTGCTTATTGTTGACCATAGTGCCGGTCAGGGTGTAGCTGCCATGAATCGGCTCCTTGATCGGAGACTTCAGGGACTCCAGGCTGAGGTTGTCCCAGGTCCACCAGTTGTATTTATCCTCCATGTCAGAGGAATAAATTCCGCGCGCTACCTGCAGCTTCAGCTCATTGGTACCGGTAACCAGCTGCTCCTTCGGAATATACAGCTCATATGTTTTTTGGAAGGTATATTTGCTGTCCGTTCCGGAAACACCGGCGATCTGAATGATCCCCGAGAGCTGGCGGTTGGAGAACACGCTCATCTGCGGAACGGATTTGTATGCATCCAGGATGCTTACGCGAAATAAGACCCCGTTCAACGGGATCTTATCCAGCTTGTACGAAATCCGCAGTTCGGGATTGGTATCCCCCCTGAGTCCAGAAGGGATCTTCTGGAGTACAGAGGCTTTTTGAGCGGAAGAAGCGGCATTAACCGTTTCCTCCACATTCGCGGTGCCAGTCTCGGCAAATTCTCCAGCAGATCCATCATGCTGTCCCAGCTGCCAGAGCACTGTGCCCTCTGGCAGCTCCGGTCCCACATCACCCGCTGAGGATAGCTTGTTCATATCTACTTCCACCTTGCCCCTATTCGTTCCTTCATCTCCGAAGACAGAGACGGACAACAGAAACAAGACGGTCAGTGCTACGAATTTCAGCAGTATGTGAAGAGGCTTGTATGTTTTTTTCTTAGTCCTAGTTCTCATTCCCTTGTCCTCGCTTTCTTCCGGGGTGCGTGTTCAACTCTGTAAAGGCTGGTCTGCTTCGTTCATCAAGGAAAGGAAAGGGCGCTTGGGGAAATGACCGCACTCTTCTGGCTCGGACTTTCCCACATCAAACGGATGCTTGCATCTCCGCGGTTCTCGTAATACTCGACCTTAATGTCATAAGAGACTCCTGCGCTTAGCTGCATGCTTCCTTCGCGGCTGACACCACTTTGCTTCTTCCAGCTGTCGATGATTAGCTGGCCGCCGATCCATACACGTATGCCATCATCCGAGGAAGCAGTGAAGGTATACATCTCACTATAGCCTGCCTTAATTTTACCCGTCCAGCGAACGGAGAATGTGTCCTTATTAAGGCCCGCAGCCGGACCGTTTCCATGCCAGTTAAAATCAATCTTCTTGTCATTACGGATCAGTGCAGGCGTCCCTGAGAGTTCGGCATTGTTGAAATATTCTCCTGTTAAGCCCTTTTTGGCAATAACGGGCACCGGAGTGTTCGGTGTGGCGCTTAGGGATTCAATGTATTCCTTTCTCGAAACCGTGTACTTATCCGTCATAAAGCTTCGGATTTTCTGGAGGTCGTTTTTTTCAGTCAGCATTTTCCCCCATGTCATCGTATATACCCATTTACGCTGGGTTTGAGACAATGTGACAGGGTCTGGAAGCTCTCCACTCTCTCCTATGCCAATAGGCTTGCCATCAGCCAGATTGAGCAAATCTGAATAGTAGGACTGCTTGTAATCATTATTGTAGATATCTGCTGCCAATATATCCACCTTATCCGCCCCCGGGTAGTAGGCACTATAAGGATCTGCCCACTCATTCGGTGCATTCGGATTCCACACCCACAATAGATTATTTAGTTTATGCTTGTTGACCAAACGGTCGTAAGTGATGTCCCAGAGCTTGGAAAAGTTATCCTTTTGCCCCCACCAGAACCAGTTCCCGTTCATCTCGTGATATGGACGCCACAGGACAGGAACCCCTGCATCCCGCAATTCCCCCAGATAAACGGCAATCTCATCAAGGGAAGCAAGGAGGCTTTTGTATTGAGGGGTGCCCGGAGTTACGTAGGCATCGAACGCCTCCTGGCTAAGACTCGTGTGGACGTTCGCCCATTCAGGAGTTGTGCCGGGTAGATTCTGATGGAACGTCATTGCCACAATGCCGCCATCTTCATACCATTCGATAGCGCTATCCACAACACCCTGCCGCTGACGGGCAATAGTCCTCTCGGACTGGTTGTTGATCGCTCCAAGCTCATACCCATGCAAGACGGCATAATCCCCCGTTGCATTCTTCAGCTTGTTGTTGTATTCATCCGGGCTCTCCAGATAATCATGCTGCCCGGAAATCATGCCTTTCCCCCCCAGGTTAACCAGATAATTGAGCAGGCTGGCAGCTTCCTTCGAAGCCGCAGGATTCACTGGTGGAACTGCCTCCGCCTTCGCCTCCGCAGGAATGTCTATACTTCGTTCAACGGCAAGACTACGCACCTCACTCCATGGCAGCAGGGAAAGGATGAAAATAATAGGTATAATCGTAATAAAAAGCCGGTACTTACGGTAAGTGTTCAATGTAATCTCCTCTCTCCAGCCTCAAGTGCTGTATTGACGCTTATGGATGGTCTTCCCTCCAAGGGTTACACCAACCTGCGGCCATACAGACTAATAGCTTAGTAGCCCTGCTGTTTAGCAGGGCCATCGGACTTTTAGGATTTTAGAATTGTAACGTCTTAACCAGTATCGGCGTTCGGTGATGAATTCAGCAGTACTTTAGGAAGCGGAAGGAAGGAACAGTGCGCTGGCAGGGACCGTCCCTTTGACTTGACTTGGACTTTCCCACATCAGCCGCGCTCTTGCATCCCCTTGGTTCTCATAATACTCCACTTTGATATCATATAGTTGCCCGGCTTGCAGGCTTATGCTTCCTGTGCGTTCGGTCCCGCTCTGCTTCATCCAGCTGTCAATGACAAGAGTGTTATTGATCCAAACGCGGACACCATCATCTGATGTTGTATAAATCTGATAGGTTTCGCTATACAGCGGTTTGATCTTGCCACTCCATCTTACGGAAAAGAAATCAATGCCAATCGCAGTATCCGGTGTACCCAGCCGCCAGTTGAAGTCCAGCAAAGCATCGGTGCGTACAACTGCCGGAGCACCGGTCAACTGCATGTTATTAAAATATTCCGCCTGCAGTCCGTTTGCAGCAGGAGCCGCCGCTGTTAGAGCCGGCGTTGGTATCGGTGTTGGTGCCGGTGTTGGCACTGGCGTTGGTGTCGGTGTTGGCACCGGCGTTGGTGTCGGTGTTGGCACCGGCGTTGGTGTCGGTGTTGACACCGGTGTTGGTGTTGGTGTTGGCACCGGCGTTGGTGTCGGCACCGGCGTTGGCACCGGCGTTGGTGTCGGTGTTGACACCGGCGTTGGTGTCGGTGTTGGCACCGGCGTTGGCACCGGCGTTGATGCTTCTACAAGCGCCAACGATGTTTTGCTAACGCTGGTTGCTGACGTATTTACAAATAATGCGCTTGTTGGGACGGTCGCTTTGACCTGGCTTGCGCTTTGCCACATCAGACGGATGTTGGCATCGCCTGCATTCTCATAATATTCCACTCTGATATCATAGAGCTGTCCAGCCGTCATAGCGATACTTCCGATACGTTCAGTTCCGCTCTGCTTGGTCCAGCTGTCGATTACGGCTGTGCCGTTAATCCAGACACGGATACCATCGTCAGAAGTAGTGATAATCTGGTAGGTCTCGCTGTATAAAGGCTTGATTTTCCCTGTCCAGCGGGCCGAGACCCCATCTACCTTTATGGAGCTGTCCGGTGAGCCTTGACGCCAGTTGAAATTAAGCAGCGCGTCGTCACGTACCTTTGCAGGTGTGCCTGAAAGCGTCATGTTATTGTAATACTCTCCGTGAAGGCCATTCACAACAGGCGTTTGTACATTATCACCGGACGCCGGAGTGGTTATTGGCTTTACCGTTGCTGTAGGTAAAGGTACTGGTGTAGCAGTCGGCGTTGGCGTTGGCGTTGCTGTTGCAGTCGGCTTTGCAGTCGGTGTTGCAGTTGGCGTTGCCGTTGGTGTGGCAGTCGGAGCAGGTGTCTGCACTACCTCCGCTTTATATTCATTAAGCGATACTGTATAGCTGTCACTCATGAAATTTTTGATGGTATCTGTACTGTTATTCTCATAGAGCATTTTTCCCCAGTTCATCATGTATACCCATTTTCTCTGGGAAAGCTGGAGCTTGGCTGTACTTGGCATCTCACCATTTTCACCGATAGCAATGGGTTTGCCGTTGGCGAGACTCAACAGGTCGTCATAATACTTGTTCATATAATCATTGTTATATATATCTGCTGCAAGGATGTCTACCTTATCCGCTCCCGGATAGGTCAGTTCATATGGATCAGACCAGGCGTTGGGAGCATTCGGATTCCATACCCACAGCAGGTTGTTTAATTGATGAACGCCCACAAAGCGGTCATACATAATATTCCAAAGTTCTGCAAAATTGTTTTTCTTCCCCCACCAGAACCAGTTGCCGTTCATTTCATGGTAAGGTCTCCAAAGTACAGGAACGCCCGCGTCCCGCAAGCTTTTGAGTGAAACCGCCACTTTGTCCAGATCGGCGATGAGGCTGTTGTATTGGGCTGTTCCAGGTGTTACATACTTATTGAAGTCCTCTTGGCTGAGTGTCTTCTGCACATTGGACCACAGATAAGAAGTCCCTGGCAGTTGCTCATGGAAGGTCATAGCGACAATGCCGCCATTTTTATACCAGTTGATCGCACTGTTCACTACATTTTTGCGCTGAGTTGCTGCAGTACTTTCCGACTGGCCGCTGATCACACCAAGCTCGAAGCCATGGAGGGCAGCGAATTGTCCGCTGGTTCCCTTCAGTTTGTTGCTGAACTCATCCGGGCTCTCCAGGTAGTCATGCTGGCCTGTGATAATGCCTTTTCCGGAAATGGAGTACAGATTGTCAAGCAGCTTGACAGCTTCAGCTGAAGCATCCGGATTAACCGGTGCTGAAGAACTCGAAGCAGCTACGGTGGAAGGCGCAGCCCCCAAACCCAGTGGTACAACGGTCAACAACAGGGCAATAGTTACAATGGTGCACAGCAGACGCGACTTACGGTAAGTTGTCAAAATTCATCTTCCTTTCGGTAGCTAGGCTGCCACTCTTTCGAAGGCCCTATAGCTTTGCGTCCCTATCTTTCGATTAGGTTTGCCTTTTTCGTTTTGGAAGGATTTATCCCTCTTACCGTAAGTATCGTCTCTATTAATTTTTTAGTTTAGAGCATTAATGAATTTTTCTTAATAAATGGTTCTTAATACCTGTTTTGGATTTGACACAATTGGGTAAATAGATAATTTAGCCCTAGGTTTAGGCCCATCCTATACATCAACCGGGACGATTCAGTCGAATTTTACAGCGCGATCAGCGTTCCTATTTTAAGAAATGAATTGATGAAGAGCAATATCCTTCCAGTCCAGTGTGATGCGGATATTATCCTCTTCCACCAGCTCTGAACCGGTCTGCACCTCAATGAACTCTACATCGGTTAGCGCCAGGATTGCATGTTTTGTGCCTTCCGGTATGCGCACTACATCTCCCGCTTTCACATTATGCATCTTCTCATTCAGCACAATGCTGGCTTCCCCGCTGACAATCGTCCAGATTTCACTGCGTTTGTGATGCAGCTGGTAGCTGATGTTTTTACCTTCGGCTATGAAAATCCGCTTGGTCAGCACCTCGTTGCCCTCATCATATTTCACATAATCAATAACCTTATAGTGGCCCCAGCGGCGTTCCTCGTACATGGGTCTTTGTTCAAAAGACTTCAGCACTTCCTTAATCCGCGGGCTTTCGGCTTTGTGAGTGACCAGAATGCCATCCGGGCTGGCTGCGATGATTAAATCTTTCGCACCGATGACTGTAATCGGAATATCCAGTTCGTTGATCAGGCAGGTTCCTTCAGAATCGGCAGTCACGAACCCTTTACCCACGTGGTTGCTGCTCATTTCTTCTGTGAGGGTATTCCATGTGCCAAGATCCTTCCAGAAACCGGCGTAAGGCTGAACGACGATCTTCTCCTCTTTTTCTACCACTTCGTAGTCAAAACTGATGGAAGCCAGCAATTTATATTGCTTCTGCAGCTCCTCATAGTTCAAAGGCAGACCTTTACGCTGCAAAATATCCAGCAAATAACCCAAACGGAATGCAAATACTCCGCAGTTCCACAACGCGCCCTTGCTGATCAGTTCTTCAGCCTGTACACGGTCCGGCTTCTCCTGGAAATGGCTCACCTGCAGATAGCCGCTTGCCGCTGCCTCGTCACTGGTAGGAATAATATAGCCGTATTTCTCGGAAGCCAGCTCAGGAACAACCCCCATCAGCGCCAGGTTTGCGCCGCTTTGTTCCATCGTTGCTTCAAGCTGGACGACGGTGTCAAAAAATGATGCCTCCACATAAGGATCGACCGGCAAAATGGCCACTGTCTCGCTGGGAGACACTCCTGCCACGGAATACAGATAAGCTGCAGTCAAAGCGATGGCAGGGAAGGTATCCCGGCGTTCCGGCTCCACAATGATAGGCACCTCTGCGCCGAGCTGGCTCTGTATCATCTCCACTTGGCTGCGGCCGGTCGCAAGGTACGAGGATTCCGCCATCCCTGTCTCCTGCAGTTGTCTCCATACACGTTGTACCATGGATTCCGGCTCACCTGCCGGACTTTGCAGTACCTTCAGAAATTGCTTGGAACGTGAATCATTGGATAAAGGCCAGAGACGTTTACCAGAACCGCCAGATAGAAGTACCAGTTTCATAAGTGAACCCTCCTCATTTATGTGTTGTCGCGAAAATATCGGATTGTTATTGTGCGCTGCCGCTGGGTTTTGGAGCAGGTGGACAGGAATGTCACTGGCGCTATCTGCTATGTGACAATCCTTAAGGTCAACTGTTACGGAAGTCTCTGCAAGGAATGTTTGGACTTTCGGCCGCTGTTGTCTGCAGATTTCTTGATTTAAACCACTATTGGCGGTGGAAATCCGCAGACAAAGGCGGACGCTACGCTCCTACAGTTCCAAAATTCCTCTCCGTTCCATTCCTAGACAGCTTCCCAGGCAGCATTTTCACCGTAGCACGGCTACAGTGAATTCCTTTGACATTCAGCTCGCTTCACCCGCAGGCGAAGCGCCCTGCTAAAGATCCGGCATTGCCGCTTGTTTACGCGGCAGGCAAGAGCAAGCAAGAGCAGATAAGATCAAAGGATTAGACCGCTCCGGCTACGCTGGGGGAGTAGCCGCTCAGGCCCCCCATTTGCGGGCGGCCGACGGAATGGTATTCAAGGCCGGTGCCCTCGATCTGCTCCTTGGAGTACACGTTGCGGCCATCGATCAGCACCTGGCGGCGCATGCTCTCCGCAAGCTTATGCAGATCAATATCCTTGAACATGCTCCAGTCGGTCAGCAGGCATACTGCATCACTGCCTTCTGCCGCTTCTTCCGGCAGACCGCACCAGCGGAGCTGCGGATGATCGTACTGCTGTCTGAAGTTATCTGCAGCAATCGGATCATACAGCTTCACTATAGCGCCTTCGGCCACCAGTACCTCAACAATTTCAAGGGCGGGTGCTTCGCGTACATCATCGGTGTTCGGTTTGAAGGCCAGGCCCCATACACCGATCACTGCGCCACGCAGGTTGCCAAGGGATTCATGCAGCTTGGAGATAATCATGAACCGCTGCCCCTTGTTCACCTCGACTACGGATTTCAGCAGCTTGAACTCGTAATCCACGTTGCCCGCAATCTGGATCAGCGCATTGGTATCTTTCGGGAAACAGGAGCCTCCATAACCGATGCCGGCCTGCAGGAACGAGGAGCCGATTCTACGGTCCATCCCCATGCCTTCCGCCACCAGGGTTACATCAGCTCCCACTTTTTCGCAAATGTTGGCAATCTCGTTAATAAAGGAGATCTTGGTTGCCAGAAAAGCATTGGATGCATATTTGATCATTTCCGCACTGCGGATATCCGTTACGAACACATTTTCCGTGAAGCCCTGATGAAGCTGGCGCATCGTAGGCTCAAGCTCCGGGTTATCAAGTCCGATGACAATCCGGTCAGGATGGAGCGTATCGCGGATGGCTGAGCCTTCACGCAGGAATTCCGGAGCGGAGACGATATCGAAGGGATGACTCGTATGGGAAGCGATGATACCACGGATTTTCTCGTTCGTGCCAACAGGAACAGTTGACTTGGTCATGATAATTTTGTAGCCTTCCATCGCTTGAGCGACTTCTATGGCTGCACCTTCGATATATCTCAGATCCGCTTCGCCGCCCGGTAGTGAAGGTGTCCCTACAGCCAGAATGACGATATCGGAGCGTCTTACCGATTCCTGAAGATCGGAGGAGAAAGAAAGCCGGCCTTCACGCAAATTCATTTCTATCAGCGCTTCGATACCCGGCTCATAGATGGGGGATTCCATCCGGCCCAGCTTTTCAATCTTTTCCTCATCCTTATCCACGCAAATCACATGGTTCCCATTCAGTGTAAAACATACGCCAGATACAAGACCGACATAGCCGGTACCGATTACTGTCAGCTTCATACACTCATCCTCCTTTTAGAAAATTGACGTAGGCCTGTTCTACATACTGCTTGAACTGAACCATAAACGCCTGTTCATCGAATTTACGCGCATGACCCATAATCTGCCCAATGTCCCACGCGTAGGACTCCACTTCGTAAATGGCCTTAAGCAAATCATCAACTTCCTGATGCTGGAAGAATACGCCGTTGACATAGGGGACGATGGTATCCAGTGCCCCTCCGGCCTGATAGGCAATCACTGGTCTTCCTGCGGCATTCGCCTCAAGTGGCGTGATGCCAAAATCCTCTTCTCCGGGAAAAATGAACGCCCGGCACTTCGACATCAGGCCCGTAACCTCCGTATCCTCAAGCCGGCCCAGAAACGATACATTGTCTTTGGCCATGCCCTCCAGACGCTTGCGGTCCGGCCCGTCACCGACGATATAGAGCTTCAGACCGTTGCGGTTGAAGGCTTCCACCGCCAGATCAATCCGCTTGTAGGATACAAGCCGGGATACAATCAGGTAGTAATCGCCTATAGAGGACGAACTGCTGAAGCGTGCCGTGTTGATCGGTGGAAAAATCACATCCGCATCCCGGTGGTAATAATTCTGAATCCGCGTTTTTACTACGGACGAATTGGCAACGAACTGGTTTACATTCTTCGAAGTCCGCTGGTCCCAGTTCTTAAGGCGCTGCATGTAGACCTTGAGCAGTCTTTTGAACAATCCGGAATTCGATTGCCGCTCCATGTAGGTGTCATAGTCCCAGGCGAACCGCATCGGAGTATGACAGTAGCAAAGATGAAACGTAGACTCGGGCACCTGTATGCTTTTCATGAAAGCACTGCTGGAACTCAGGACGATATCATACCCGCGAAAGTCCAAATCACGGATGGCCATGGGATAAAGCGGCAGCACCCCTTTAAAATTGGTCTTCACTCCCGGGATTTTTTGCAGCCAGGAGGCCCGGATATCCGCGTCTTTGAGGTTGTCGGTCAGCCGGCTTCCGTTAAAAACCGTCGTGAAGATCGGAGCATCCGGATACATGTGGTGGAATACCTCCACTACTCTTTCCGCCCCGCCCATTTGGATTAAGTAATCGTGCGCTATCGCAATTTTCATGTGAATCATCCTCAAAGTTTTATGGAGCAGCATCATCAAGTAGTGAACGCATGGATGTATTAGTTCCTGATCGAGCTACAAGCTCTTGTCTTACATAAGGTCAGGTCGCTGCCAGCAAGCCTTTGTAGTAATCGACGATATCCTTGACCGTATTTTCGATGACAAAATGCTCTTTCACCCGTTTCATTCCACTATCCGCCATCCGTTTTCGCTCTTCGGGATGGTTCAGCATCCAGGTGATGGAGTCTGCAAGTACGACTGGGTCTCCAGGCTGGATCAGCATTCCCGTGACACCGGGAACCACAATCTCTACCGGCCCGCCTTCATTGGAGGCAATGACCGGAAGTCCAGCCGCCATGCCTTCGACAATCACCTGGCCAAACGGTTCAGGTGTAATCGAGGTGTGGATCAGCAAATCGGCTTTGTTCATTAGGCCTTGTATATCTTCCACATGACCCAGCAGGCTGACATTAGTCAGTTGATCCTGCTGCATCTTCTGAATTAACTCATTTTTGTATTCTTCTTCACCGAACAGGGCATCCCCGGCCAGCCAGAATTTCACCCGGCTATCGTTCTTAAAAGCCTTAGCCGCTTCCAGGACGATATGCTGGCCTTTCCAGTTCGCGAGCCGGCCTACCAGCAGAACGTTGAAATCCTTCTGGTCCCTTTTGCCGATGCCTTCACCAATTGCTTTGGCAAAAGCGGAATAGACAACCAGTGTCTTCTTCGTACGGGGTAGCTCCAGCGCATTTAACGTGGAATGCGAATTCGCAATGACACCGTTCGGCAGCAGGCGCGACATCAGCCGGATCGCCTTGGCGACAACCGGCTTGAGGTAAGGGGCGCCGATGTGATCCCGGATATGCCAGACCAGCGGCACACCGGCTTTTTTGGCGGCAACGGCTCCGTAGAATGCCGATTTCAGGGAATTGGTATGCACACAATCCACTTTCTCCTGCTTGAGGATGGGAGCCAGCTTGCGGCCATAGGACAGTAGTCCAAGCGCGGCAGCAGGTGCACCGAGATTGACGGCATTCCGTCCGCGGTTGCGGATGCTTTCATCCATCGGGATGACGCGCACATCAATGCCTTTCTCCCGGAGACGTTCGGCAAGTGTTCCTTCTTCAGCGAGGATCACGAGCGGTTCAATCTCTTCACCGATATTGGTGAGGATGTTGAACAGCGCAACCTCTCCGCCGCTCCATTTGGCGGTGTGATCGATATAAGCGACTTTTAGCATCCTGCAGCCACACCCTTTCCCAACGTTTCAAGGAATACGGATTCTACTTGGTCGCCTACATGCTGCCAGGTATACTTCTCGAGCACATGGTTTCTGCATTCGTCACGGCCCGGCAGCAGCTTACGGTTACTCAGCATGTGAATCATGCCTTCCGCCATATCATCACTGGATGAACCCTTGAACAGCAGCTCCGGCCGGAAGCCCTGCAGAATTTCTTTGTTGCCGCCTACAGGAGTCGCCATAACGGGAAGTCCGGAGGACAATGACTCGACGGTGATGAGTCCGAACCCTTCCAGTGCCTGGGATGGAACCACGAACATGTCCGCTGCCTGATAATAAGAGGCTAGTTCATGGTCAGGAATATATCCCAGCAGCCTTACTTTGTTGCCGAGTCCGTAGTCTGCAATTTTCTCCTCCAGCTCTCCGCGCAGCGGGCCTTTGCCGCCAATCAGCAGAATTGCATTCGGGAAACGCTCGGCGACCTGCTTCCAGGCCTCCAGCAGCTGTAAAAGCCCCATCCGGTTCATCAGGCGTCTCACCGTTAGAACGGTGGTTGCTCCCTCTGGAAGATTCAGTGTCCGCCGGATCGCCAGCCGGTTCGTAGCAGGGATGAAGCGGTCTACATTAGCAGCACCAGGGATCACTGTGATCTTATGCAGCGGCACCCCGTGCAGGCTGTGCAGCATGTCGCGGAAGTATTCGCTGAGTACGATGAATCTGTCCGCAAGCTTATAGGCTTTATGTTCAATCGATTTGGCAATGGTTGTTTTGACCCGGTGTTTGATTCCTTGACCTTCGATCTTCATCTCTTCATTCCACGGACCATGGAAGGTCATCACCACAGGAATGCCGCGTTTCTTGGCTTCGAGCGCCGGGCCAATTCCATAAGGTGCAAAGTGGGAATAGAGAATATCTATACGTCCGCTTCCATTCCCCATCAGATCCGCTGCCTTACGCTGGAACGCATCCTTGCGCTTCCAAATGGTCTGCTTGGGGTCGCCGGCGTTGTGGATAATCAGCTCTTTGGCGGTGGCAGGCGTCTCTTGACTGCAGATCAGCGCGTGCACCTTGTTGCGTGAAGAGAGCTGCTCACAGACGGATTTGAAATACGTGTTGAGTCCGCCTGGCTGTAAAGAGGGCCAGCTAAGGCCAGTAGTCATAATGTTCAATCCGTCACTGTACGGCATAGCTTCTCTCCCCTTTTTTCTCTTTTTCCGCCTGACCCAGTGCATTATGCCGGGCCAGCTTGCCGGAGCTGTTCAGTTCGTAATGCTTGAAGCCGACCATGAATTCATACATCACCCAGAATATGGATACTGCAAACCCTGAAATCCCTTTTTTGTACAGACCATGCAGGAAATATTTCTGTAAAAAGCGAGCCGGCGGGCGAATCAGCAAGCGGCTGATCTTAAAGGGCTTGCCGCTGGCATAAGCCGTTTGTGCTTCCAGATCGGTATATTTGTTAAAGCGGGCGACATGGTCATTGATGCTGCGGAAGCCCTGATGCCAGAGTATTCCGTTCAGCTTGACCGTCTTTTCCTCTGGTACCTCAGGTATTTCATGCACCAGACTGTTGCGGATGGCATATGCCGTGCGGTTATAGAGACGCACCAGGTATTCACCTTTATCCAGCCACTTGCCCAGAAAATCACCGATCCGGTACAGCGAGAACGCTACTTCCCTGTCTGTAAGTCCCGGCTTGCGGTCCAGAATGTCCTGCGCCAGCTCATCGCTGACCACTTCGTCGGTATCAATCAGGAAGACCCAATCATGGACGGCGCGTTCCACTCCGAATTCCCTTTGTTTCGCGTATCCGGGCCATGGGTTAACGAACACCCGGCAGTCCAAGCTTTCGGCGAGTTGCACCGTCCCGTCTTTGCTCCCTCCGTCGATTACAACCACCTCATCGGCGAATAGTCGGCAGGACTGAATTGCTTTGGATATTCGAACTTCGTCATCCTGAGCAATGATGACAGCGGATATCGGGTAACTGCCCGGGCTGCCAAGCACGCTTTTCACTGAATCCATGAAGGTATCCTCCTTTTCAGTCCGGTGTTTGTCGTCAATTCGAGAAATGTTTGGGCTTCCGATCGCTGTTGTCTTCTGATTTCTTTATTTAAGGCCGCAGCTGCGGTTGAAATCAGAAGACAAAGGCGAACGCTACGCTTCTACAGCTCCAAACTTTCTCTACTTTCCTCTCAACACCGTCCATTATTATTTAAGCAGAGAAGCGGCTCGCTTAGTGCCTCTGCTCGCTTGCTTAGGTATCCATAGGTTTTTTGCGAATATAGGAATTCATCGTCGTCTTCATCCACTGAATGTCATCCCCGTTAATGATAAGGCGGGGCAGCTTGACCTTCAGGTTGTATTTGATATTCAGGATAATAAATAAGAACCGCAGCACTGCCGAGGAGAGCATCGCTACCCCTGCCCCGAACAATCCGAATTTCGGCACCAGCAGGAACAGCAGCGGAATCACCAGGATCAATCCGACCCCTTGCAGGATCGATACGAACTTCGGTTTGCCGAGCGCCATAAACACCTGGGCCAGTATCAATGTGCCTCCGCTGATCGTAACTTCCAGCAGCAGCAGCCGGAACACTGTCAGAGCTGTGTTGAAATCTTTGCCGTACAGCAGCGGAATCACGAATGGTGCAACCAGCATCAGGAACAGGGAGCCCAGCAGGGTGAACGTTGTGCTGATCCGAAAGGCTTTGAAGGTAAGGGAAATGGCCTCATCCTTGGACAGCTCGGAAGCTTTTGGAAAGAGCACCACGGTGATCGAATTCGAGAAGAAGTTGACCATCCGCGAGAGGCTTACCGCTACCGCATATAATCCCAGATCGGCTGGCCGCAGCAGGCCGGCGATAATGATCTGGTCGATATAGAAGGAGAACTGTCCGAGCAGATCATTTCCGTAGGAACCGAGTCCATAGGTGAACAGTCTTTTGAAATTCTTGTAAGCATCCTTCATCTTCACTCTGTAGGTACGGAGCAGGGTAACCGTCATCCAGATGAAGACCGGCACTGAAGGTACCAGATATGCAACTGCAGTTGTAAAAGGATTCATCGAATGGGTGAGGATCAGAATTCCGATGGCTACCAGCGTCAACAGCGGGAGCAGATACCGCAGCCAGTTGAAGGTCTTGTAATCACCTCTGAACTGGAAAGCTGCATTGTTGATCTGTGAGACCACGATCAGCGGGCACAGGATCATTGACCATTGCGCAAACAGTACGACATTCGGGCTGAAGGATTTCAGCCAATATGGAAGGATCACAATCCCCACAATCATGGCTGCTGTCCCGAATGCCAGTGCGATTAGCAAGGCCACCCGATAGAGTACGCCTGCTTCATCCGGATTCTTCTTGGCGTTGTAGATCAGCGCCGAAGGAATCCCGAAGCTCATGCTGAACGCCAGAAACTGTGACCAGTTCACCATAGCTGTCTGTTCTCCGCGTCCTGTAGGACCCAGGTAGCGGGCGGTCAGCACACCGGTCAGCATATTCACCAGCAGGATCAGCACGCTGACGAACATAGTCTTCACAGCTGCGGAGCTGTTGTCCTTGCTCTTGGTAAACCGCCGAAGCGAGGACCAGACGGTGCTAGTGGGAAGTGATTTCGCGTTCAATGGCTGCATGTGGTGTTCCCTTCTTTCTGCTATCAATAATCTCTTTGGCCCCAAGCCCTAGTCCGATCAGCATCCAGATCAGGTAGCCCTTGAGTCCGGGAAAACCGTTGTCCGATACCAGACTGACCACTGCTCCCATCCATGCTGCCAGTGATAACCGGGCATATGGCTGAAGACTGTCTCTGCTGGTCACTCTGACTATAATTTGTTTAATGACTGCGCCCAGGGCACCAAAGAAGAACAATGCGCCCAGGACCCCGAAGGTGAGCAGTAAGGCGATCACACCGTTGTCCATATTTCCGTATTCGCCAAGTTCTCCACCGTTGCCGATCTTGGTACCCTGGCCTACACTGCCTATGCCTTGGCCGATCGGATTGGACGCCACCATCGGAAGCATGTTCTGCCATAGACTCAGGCGTTCATTATAGGAGTGGTCTTCCTGCACAGAGGTCAGTGTCTCCATACGGGCGACCAGCCCTTCCGCGCCCGGAAGCTTAGGGACAATCCAGAACAGTACGGCAGCGACGAAGACCAGTTGGAGCAGCGCCTTCCATTTGCCCTTTGACGGGGAGGAAGCGATGTATACCAGCAGCATGACCAGCATGACCAGCCAGGCTGAACGCACCAATGTGGTCAGGAGGCAGACGACAACGAGCATAACGCCAATCCAGCGCAGGGTACCCTGCCATCTTTTCTCCAGAATCATCGGTACCAGGGCAAAGACCAGGAAGGTCGCTGCAGGTCCGGGTGAATTCAGCGTGGAGAAAACCCGGATTTCCAAAGGATACGGTGTGCCAATGGACATCATATCGGCATTCTTCATCCAGAAGGCGTCCCAAGGCGGAACGGTCAAATACTGGACGATTCCGTAAATGGCTACGAGAACAGCGATGTTCGCAAAAGCATACAGCAACCGGTCAATGTCTTTCGGTCTAAAGCGGGTTACCGCGAAGAAGGGAATCAGCAGCAAGGGTACGATATAATTGGCCAGATCGTACACTGAGCCTATGCCGTTCTTCGCCAGGCCAATCAGCGCTCCGTAAGCGAGTGCCACCGAGAACAACAGGATAATCCGGGTGGAGGATTTGCGGATGCGGTGAATCTCCCCCAGCACCGGAATTGCCAGGGTAGCACCTGTGAGCAGCGGCGCCAGACTGAGCAGTGATACAGAATGATAGACTCCCTCCGACCAATCAGCGATCCGCCGCAGCTCTGGAGCAACCGCCCAGACCAGCAAGGTATAGGCGATTAGCGCCTTCGGCTTCAGCAATGCCAGCAGGAAGGCCGGAAACAGGATTCCCGCCAGGATAATCCCCTGAAGACTATTGGAAGAGCTGAGCTTCGCACTGGCAAACCCGATCATCAGCGGAAGCCCAAGACATATACCGCAGATCAGCAGCAGCGTTCCTGCTGACTTCATGGACGGAAGACTTACATTCATTCCAGCCTGCCTCCCTTTGCTTTATCCCGTTTGCGCAGCTCCTTGAGCAGCAGAACCAGGAATTGAGCGTCATCGACAAGATATCTTTTCCAGAGCCGGCCCGGTTCCTGGCTGAGTCTCCAGAACCATTCGAGCCCTGTTTTCTGCATGAAATCCGGCGCCCGCTTCACCGATCCTGACAAAAAGTCAAAGGTCGCTCCCACGCCAATGGAGATCGGCGCCCCGTAAGAGTTGTAATGCCGGTAAATCCACTTCTCCTGCTTCGGCGCTCCCACGCCTACGAACACAATATCCGGCTGACTCTCTGTCAGCATTTCGATAATACGCTGGTTCTCTTCATCGTTGTGCTCAAAGCCGTAGGAAGGAGAATAGCAGCCGACAATATTCATGCCGGGATAGGCCGCTTTAAGATTCTTGGTTGCCTGCTCCGGCACACCTTGTGCAGAGCCGAGGAAGAACAGCCGGTACTTCCTTTGCTCAAAGGCATTGCCTAGGCGGCTGAAAAGGTCTGCTCCCGATACCTTTTGCTTCAGCGGCTTACCAAGCATTTTTGAGGCCCAGATGAGCGGCATTCCGTCTGCCACTACAGCACCTGCTTCGGAATAGACGGTCTGGAACTCTTTGTCCTTGCGAAGCTTGATCACATGATCGACATTGCAGGTCAGGATGTACGATTGTGACCGCTCCTGAATAGTCTTATCAATGTAATCAAGCAGGTCCATGAAATCATAGTTATCGAAATTGACATCGAACATGTTCACTTGGTTCATCGTATCACTTCTTTTTGTGGGGAATCGGTTGGCTGTGAAGATCGATACAGGCAGTTCAGGTACCAACAAAATGGAATAATCGATTGGACCGTCGACAGCGTGTTGTCGGAAAACGAATAAATCATAAACCCTGCTATGAAGAACAGATAATATGGTTTGACTGGCTTTGCCAAAGCTCTGTACACCAGAGTAAACACAGCCAATAATGAAATGAGAAGCAGTATGGCTCCGATATACCCTCCATCAAAGTAAAAGCGGATATACTCGTTGTGGGGAACCACGAATCCTTTATACAGTGTCCCGTCGTTCGCCACCGTAACGGCTCCAAGTCCTCTGCCCGACCACGGAGAATCTGCCGCCTTGTTCAGGAAGTACTCCCAGGCTTCTGCACGTCCCGATAAGTCAACCGTCGTCTCCGTCGTGCGTTCGAAGGAACGCTTCTTGATGTTGTCGAGCTGCAGATATACCGCCGAGAAGATCAGAATAACCGAGCACAGGAGCGGAATCAGAAATTGTGTTCTGCCCTTCAGGTACTGCCGCGAAATATCGTAGAAATAGTACAGAGCCATTAACACCAGTGCCAATATCGGTCCGCGTGTCCCAGTTCCGATGAGAATCAGGAAGTTCAGCGCCAGCATGGTATAGAAATAACGTGCATGCTGCGGACTGCGCTTGATCTCAATGAAGGCAATTCCCACGCCCATGAAGGCCAGCATCGCCAGATGCGCCGGAATGTTCGCTCCCTGAACCCGTACAGCGCCTGTGAACTCCACATCGAGGAATGAGTGAAGATGTGCGACTTGCAGGGCGATTCCGGCCAGCACACTCATTAGTGGGAGCGAAGCGATAATACGGATTTGCCGTTCAGCTACTTCCCTCTTCCAGTTAATCAGGAGGAAGACAAAAGGAAGGGACAAACCGATAAATGCCTTGATTGCAATGGACCCGTTCATCTCCGGCAGCCATATGGAGGTGCCAAAGGTGATGAATAGCAGCCCCACCATCGCCCAAAGGGGCGGGCTCAAACGGAACTTCAATCCGTTCACCAGAATGCAGGGTACCAGCAGCATCAGGATCACCAGCTTGTAAAGCGAGAGAATCTCAACGCCGAACATGCTGCCGGGATACAGAAAGTTGATGGAGACCGCTGTCGTGAGCAGGACGAAATAGCTGATGAGTTCAGGACGAGTGATCGAGACAACCAGCAATATAATCAGGAGTACGGCTGCTATCGCTATTACCGGCTGATAGATGACCGCTGTTCCTAGGAACAGTGCGGACATGAGATAGAGCATTCCGTATGGTAAAGCATTTATTTTGGAGCCCCACTCAAAATTCGTCATTGTCTCCCTCACCCCGCTGCAGATTCCCTCTTCCGGTTCCAGATCATATGAAGAGTTCCGCGAATACTCTCCAACCGGCATTTGTTCAGAAGTTTTCTTCCCTGGCTTCTGGAGAGGATCGAGTCAGCCATCACATAGATGATTTTGGCGGCCGTCTTACCCAGCAGGAGCAGATTATCCTTCACACCAGCGCTTTTCATCGCGTTGGATATGCCTTGACTGTAATATCTTTTCATTATCCAATCCTCCGTCAAACGGTTGGCCGGTACGAAATGATCGACAGCCATCTGCGGATGATAAAGAATCGAATGTCCCTGACTTTCAATCTGATTGAATAGCCAGGTCTCTTCACCGGAGAGAAGTGAATCTCCTTTTCTTCCGAGCTCCAGTGGAAACAAGCTGATATCAAAGGCCACCTTGCGCATCGCCATATTCGCGCCGCAGGGATGAAGCCGTTTCGGATATTCCTTAATGCGGTTGCCCAAATCGACGATGGTGTAAGGCAGCTCGAACGGCTTGATCAGCCAATCCGGACGCTTGCTTTCGAAGATCGGAGCAATCTTGCCGCCCATGGCCATGACCTCAGGCTTTTGATCAAACGTGTCTACAATTGTCGTTATCCAATTCCGGCAAGGAATCGCATCATCATCCAGAAAAGCGATGAGCGGCGATTTGGAAGCCAGAATCCCTGTATTCCGGGCCGCCGATAACCCTTGTACCGGCTCCAGAATGTAACGGATATCCATATCTGTACCTTCCGTATCCATAAACCGCTTGACCACTGCTGCCGTATCATCCTTGGAGCTGTTATCCACCAGAATGACTTCGGCCTGATCCAGATTCTCCAGCGGCAACAGCGACTGAAGCGTCTTAAGCAGCAAAGCTGCCCGGTTGTAGGTACAGATGATTATGGAAATCTTAGGAACGTCTCCGTATACAAGCATCGGCATTCACCCAATTCCCATTTTATTAATACGCATCTTTAGAGCCGAGCAGCATCAGGCCTGTCTTGAAGATGATTTTGAGATCCAGCATCGTGCTGCGGATATGGATGTAGGTCAGATCCAGCTGAACCATTTCATCAAACCCGACACTGTTTCTCGCATTTACCTGCCAATAGCCCGTGCAGCCTGGTGTAACCATTAACCGCTGCTTGTCATATTCCGTGTATTGGGCAACTTCCTCCACTAGCGGAGGACGGGGACCCACCAGACTCATATGACCCATCAGCACATTCCAGAGCTGTGGCAATTCATCAATGCTGGTCTTGCGCAGGAATCTTCCTGTACGGGTAATGCGGGGATCATTTTTGATCTTGAACATCGCGCCGCTGACCTCGTTGTAGGCCAAAAGATTCGCTTTCAGCTCCTCGGCATTGGAGACCATGGATCTGAATTTATACATTGGAAACAGCTTCTCATCCTTGCCAACCCGGTTCTGACGGAAGAACACTTTTCCTTTCGGATCTTCCAGCTTAATCAGGATCGCCACCACGATGAACAGCGGCAGCAGCACGAGAAGGCCAAGAGCGGAGAAAAAAATGTCGATAATCCGCTTCATCACCAGATAGGAATCCATTTCTTTACTTCCTTCTTTGGCATGTAGCATGTAAAGTTTCGGCAGGACGGCCTCATAGTCTTCCGGCAGTTTTTGCATGCTCATTTCTCCTCATTCCTCCTAAAAGTTTGCTCTTTTCGAAAGTATAAACTTGGCTTTCAACTATTCAGAGTTAATCCCTCTTTGCTGAGCCATTCAGCCATCGCATCCATCACCGGATACCGCAGATCCTCGCTTTGCAGTGCAAATTCAAGTGTAGTCAAAATATATCCCAGCCGTTCACCGACATCGTATCTCGTACCATCAAAGTTATAAGCATATACCCGCTCGCTCTGATTCAGCTTCTGAATGGCATCCGTGAGCTGAATTTCACCGCCTGCGCCTTTTTCCTGAAGGTCCAGGTATTTGAAGATCTTTGGAGTGAACACGTAACGTCCCATGATCGCCAGATTGGATGGCGCGGTGCCAATCGCCGGTTTTTCGACAAAATTATTAACCCGGTACAATCGTCCATCCTGCAAATCGGGTTCAATGATGCCGTAACGGTTGGTGAATTCATCAGGAATTTCCTGGACTCCGATGACTGAATTCTGCGTTTCCTCGTATTGGTCGATCAGCTGCTTCAGGCAGGGAACTTTGCCGGTTACGATGTCGTCACCCAGCATTACGCCAAAGGGCTCGTCTCCGATGAAGCGTCTAGCGCACCATACTGCATGACCCAGACCTTTGGGTTCTTTTTGACGAATATAGTGAATTTCAACTTTCGATGAACGCTGAACCTCTTTCAGCAGCTCCAGCTTGCCGTCTTCCAGCAGTCTGGACTCTAGTTCAAAAGCGTTGTCGAAGTGATCCTCAATTGCGCGTTTCCCTTTACCTGTAACGATGATGATGTCTTCGATGCCGGAAGCGATCGCTTCTTCCACAATGTACTGAATAGTGGGTTTGTTAATGATTGGCAGCATTTCCTTAGGCATTGCTTTCGTCGCCGGAAGGAAGCGCGTTCCTAGTCCTGCTGCGGGGATAATCACCTTTTTTACCTTCTTCATCGCACTTACCTCCTAAGAGTTTTGTAAGCATATGCCTCATCCGAATATTCTTCGTACAAAACTTGCTTCGGAAGCATACACCAGGTTTTGTAAGTATTAGCTCCACTCATTTTCTCTTTAGAACAAAACCCGCTTGGAAGTACTATCTGGTCTGATTCATAGCAATTCCGAGAATTTTCACGCCTGTCTGCTCCATCAGGCCTTTCAGCTTTTTGAGCGACTCGCGTTTGGTCTTGCCGTGTCTGGCAACGATAATCAGTCCATCAGACAGGGGAGCCAGGATGCGTGCATCGCTGAATTCAACCGCCTGTGGCGAATCAAGCAGCACCAGATCAAAGTTCGCCTTCAGTTCCTCCAGCAAGGCTGCCATTCTCTCACTGCCCAACAGGTCCGGAGGACTCACGCTGGTAATTCCCGCCGGGATTACAGCCAGATTGGCCAGATTGCCGTAAACGGCAATGTCCTTCGCTTCTTCCATGCCCCCGAGATATGCGGCAAGTCCTTGACTGCCTTCAACCTCGAACACATTGTGCAGCCCCGGACGTCTCAGGTTGCAGTCTACAACCGCCACCTTTTTACCGTCCTGTACAAAGGAAACTGCAAGATTCGACAATATCGTCGTCTTGCCTTCCCCGCGTTCAGCAGAAGTGAAGAGGAGCACTTGCCCTCCACTGCCCTTCAGCAGCCCAAGCTGCCTAATGTAAGTGCGCAGCGAGCGGAAGGATTCGGAGATATGCGAGGATGGATTGATGTCCGCAATCAGACTTTTATTCAGCCGTAACATAAGCACCCTCCCCTACTCTTGCTTTAGCGTTTGCCGACTTTCCTAAGTCCCGTTTGCGGATCGCAGGAATGCTGGCGATCACCGGAAGTCCGAGATCGAACTCTGCTTCCTTCTCTGTCCGGAGTGTACCGTTGAGAGTTTCCATCAGCAGAATAATTCCGATTGCTGCCATCAGCGAGACTACAAAACTGATGATAATGTTCATTGTGGATCCGCCGTTAACGGGTCCAGGAACATCAGTAGGATCTGCCGGTGTCAGGAATGCCACATTGTCCAGATTCATCAGTGCCGGCAAACTGCGGATGAATGTTTGTGAGACCGCGTTGACTATCGTAGCCGCTTTGGTGTAGCTCTCATCCTGTACGCTCAGGTTGATCACCTGGCTTTTTTCCGAAGACTTAATCTGCAGCTTACCAGCCAATTGCTGTTCTGTCAGATTGAACTCCGGATGTTCTGCTACTACGCTCTTCATAATCGTTGGCGACTTCATAATTTCCTTATAGCTCTCGATGAGGTTGAGACTGAAGTTCAGATTATTAAGATTGTTGCTCTCGGGGACATTCGCGGCGTTGTTGACGAGCAGCTGTCCGGAGGCTGAGTAGACAGGCACGACGAAGTTCTTGCTGACATAGAAGGTGGTGGCACAGGAGATTAATACAAACAGTGTGATTAACCATAACCTCTTCTTTATCAGGTTAATGTAATCTAAAATCGTCTTTTCCACAGTAACCCTCCTTCCGCATTCGTTGCATTCTGAAAGCAATCATGAAAGTTTCAGATATCTTGCTTTTATTTTATCAATCTCCGGGAATCCCCACATGGGTCATACCATCACTTTAATCTTCACTTTCGTGTGAGGAGGTTTACTACAAAAGAGGGACCGCATGGTATACTTTAGTACCATAAGACTGGAAAAGCCTGACAAGCCGTGGCATGAATAGCTACGTCCGCAGGCATATGGGCATGTACATCCTGTTCAGATTCTGTTCAGATGGCTTTTCTAACATCAGAGGAAATACAAAAATCGTACGAAAAAACCTCCTGAAGGCAAAAAAAAACACAGACTATTACGTCCGTGTTCTTACATAATTTAAATTTAATGGAAGTTAATCGTATGACATTTCATACTTGGTGAGCCCCACCGCGTTCGCGTATAGTGCTGCCTGTGTCCGGTCAGCCACTTGAAGCTTCGCCAGAATCTGGCTAACATGCTTTTTCACCGTGAACTCACTGATGAACAGCCTTGAGGCGATTTCCCGGTTGCTTGCCCCCTGTCCAAGCTCAATGAGCACCTCTTTTTCTTTCGGAGTCAATTCGTCTGTTGGACTGTTGCCGTTCATCCGCATCTTATCTTCCATCAGTCCGGGGTCATAATACTTTCGGCCTTTGTGAACCAGCTGAATGGCAAACAGCAGTTCCTCAGGCAGCGCTTCTTTGAGAACATACCCGTCAACCAGTACTTCTTCCGCCTTCAGGAAATCCTCCCGGCTCGCCGATGAGGTCAATAGGATGAACTTGCTGATCACCCCACGTGAACGCGCTGCTTTGATGACATCCAGACCTGATTCATCGGCCAGCTTGAGATCAATAAGCACAAGATCAGGCTGCGTCTCTTCTATGATCAGAAGAGCTTCTTGGCCATTCGTTGCTTCGCCGGCGAAATGCAGATTCGACTGCATGGAAATGACCGCCGCGAGTCCTCTTCTAACCAATGGGTGATCATCAACAATGACGATTTTCACTAGAACGACCTCCTGCCTAAAGTTTATGCATTTTTTAGTTCAGCCACGCCGACAGGTATCGAAATTAATATTCTGGTGCCTGCATTCTCACTGCTGGACAACTGGAAGTCACCGCCTAGGGATTGTGCCAGATACTGCATATTCTTCATGCCTAGTCCGCCGGTATTATCCTCGGATTCGGTCCAGAGCAGATCAGTATCGAAACCAACGCCATCGTCGCTTATCGAAAGTCTGATCCATTTCGGCTTAAGTGACAGTTCGACATCCACCCGGCTGGCAGCACCATGACGTATGGCATTGCCTGTCGCTTCGGATATAATCCGGAAGAGCGCCTTGTGGTAAGGATAAGGAAGACTGAAATCATCCCCCGTTATTTTTAACTCAATTTCCACATCATTCAACCTGGATAAGCTTTTTAAATGTGATCTAACCATGCCCAGCCATGTAGGACCGCCGCTCTTTTTGGAGCTGAGGCTGTAAATGGTAATGCGTAGCTCCTTTGCAACCTTGGTAGCTGAATCATGGATCAACTCGATTTGCTCCTCCAGCTCGGATTCGGACATCTTCCGCCAGGCCTGCTTCAGAGAATGAGTAGCGTAGACAATGCCGAAAAGGCTCTGCGACACGCTATCATGCATTTCATCGGCAATCCGGTTCTGCTCATTGGTGATGATCAGCCGGTTCTCAATAACGCCAAGCTCATGACGCTCCAGAATAATGGCGCTCAGCTCCGAAAGAAACATTAACTGCTGGATGTACCATCTGCGGCCTTCCAGCCCCTCCGATGCTTCCAGCTTGACGCCAATCATGCCCACAAAACGTGTACTCATTCTCACAGGCATGAGCAGAAAGTCTCCGAGTCCGGGTAGGCTTTTAAATACAGGTTCGCGCTGCAATCTCCATTCATGCTCATGCTTTTCCAGCTCTGCAAACAGGAACCATTCCTCCTCCTGCTGCCAGCCGGTCTGACGGCTCTCAGGGGCAGGCTCCCCACTCTTCTTTGCAAACCAGAACAATGCTTTGTCCAGCTTAGTAAGCTTCACCACATAATCCGTAATGACTTGCCCGATGTTCATAAAATCATGCTGACTTGAAGTCTCTACAATGTGATAGAGCGATTTAATATGCTCCATGGTTTCGTTCGTCCGTGCGTTTGCCGCTTCCCGCTGCCGCTTGATCCGATTGACCATTTGCATAATTATAACCGTAAGTACCAGGACTAGAAACAGGTTGCCGTTATCAAGCACTGCTTCTGCAAATGTTTTACCGGATGAGTTCATGAAAAAGTAACAAAATACAGCGAATATCCCAAAATATCCAAACAACAGGCTCCAACTGAAGTAAAAGGACAGGGAACCTGCTGCGATGAGTACTGGATTAAGCACGTATAGTTTAAACGGACTGTCATATCCGCCAGTACACAACGCCAGTACAATGATTCCAGCGATCTCAATGCTCACTGCAAGCATAAGAACACGCGGCCATTTACGCAGCCTCCGGTAATAAACAGTGAATACTAGGGCAAATAAAAATAACAGCATGATTAATAGGGATTTATAAAAGACGGAAGGTCCCGTATGATCCAGGAGGTACATCAATGATGTGAGGGACAAAGAAATGTTTCTGTAAAGTGTAATCATTCTGTCTTCCGCGGTTGCTTTAATTTTCATCCCACCACCCTATTCTCCAGTTTTTGGAAAATGCGAGCTTTTTCTAAGCTTTGTTTAAAAGCATCATACATGAGAAAAATCACAATAACAAGTTCCTGTTTTCGTTGATAACGTTTACATTTGATGATTTTTGCATTAAATAGGGCTTTTTTTTTCAAAGGATCATCAAATCCAATCCATCTTTTCTAATGATAGCGAATTCATTAATAAGTAATATATTCCAGCATGCATTTAACTAAAAACAGCCTGCCCTTAAAAATGGGACAGACTGTTTTGTCAGCTGAAATCTATGGTTGTGGTAATCGTTCCAGTCTTTCGAAGTCTACTCGGTCACCGACGGCAAAGCTTTGGGCAACTTGGATGAATTACAAATGCAAATCTGATAGCGTTGTTCGCCAACGATATGATAACCAGTGGATAAAATACGTACGGTGTGGTTGTGTATATCCACCTTATGGAGACTGCGGCAGCTGATGCAGTAAAATTCCTTCATGGCTTCATCTCCGGCATAGTCTATAAGAACTATCGTGATTCTGCAAATATTCCCTAAATAATAACATTTAATTTTTGCCGATGTCAATGAAAAAACCGCAAATTCCGACATATCTACGTCATATGAAGTAGAAATTTGTCGGTAATTATAAGCTTTTGCGGCAGTTGAGCGGAGACATGCCCATATATTTCTTGAATAACCTTGAAAAATAAAAACAATCGGCGTAATGCAGCATCCCGGCTATCGCTTTTACCTGAAGGGAGGTGTTAAGCAGCAGATGCTTCGCTTCAGCCATTTTGAGCCGGTGGATATACTCATGCAAAGGGTATCCGCTGCTGTGCCGCACAAGGCGGCGAAGGGTTGACATGGAAATATGATGTCTGGCAGCAATGTCCGAAAGATCCGGCGTTCCGTAGATGCAGGCGTTCAACGCTTCGCGGATTTGGGGCATAATGTCGGCCTCCCGTGTCCAGGCAAAGCCTTGAGTGATTAGCGAGCACTCCAGCAATATCCCCTCCAGCATAGCTGCCGCTCTGTCCGCATCTGCAGGTACACCGCCTTCCATCAGTCCGAGCACCTGCTCGAATAGGGAAGTGAGCCCCTGAAATGCAGCAGCCTCGAATACCGTCCCCCCTTCAATAAGTCCCGCTTCCAGCCATTCGGTCACACGGGTACCTGTGAAATTAACATAGTATTCGTCCCAGCTTCCTCCCTGCGGAGGTCCGAAGCTGTAATTGCAGCCCGGACGGAAGAAAAACAGGCTTCCGACACGCACCTGCTGTATCTTGCCGCCGTTCTCCCTATAGGTACCGTTCCCGGATAAAATATATACAAGTGCCCAATGTTCGAATACAACGTTTGTACGAAACAATATTCTTCCCGGAAGATGACCCGCTTGACCTATCTGTATCGCCTTCAGCCTGAGCCTGGAAGACTCTACTTTGGGATCAATAATCCTTATGGGGTATGGACTGATCATATAATCCATGACCTCGGACATGATGTGCATTCCTCCCTCTATCCAGGAGTGATATGGTTAATCTGAAGATGATCATATTCTACATGAACAAGAGGTGTCCACGCTATGTCTGATAATCATCCATTGCAGCTGTTTCCTAAGCCACATGTGCTGGTCAGGTCCGAAGGCCGGTTCCAGCATCCCTCCGCAGGAAGCATAGTTCTTGCGGGAGAAGCAGAGGGTTCCGTTCTTCCTGCCGCGCGCAGGCTTCAGCTCATCCTGTCGCAGGTCCTGCAGCTCAGTCTTTCCTTGTCTGTAGGCACACGTTCAGCTACCCGTTCCGTCTATCACTTTAGTTATAGTCCCCTGCTACCCGCACAGGGCTATGAAATCCGCATCGATTCGAGCGGAATTGCCGTCATTTACGGTTCTCCAGAAGGAGCCTATTACGCTACAGCCACGCTAAAACAAATTTTGCAGCAATTCGGCAGGAGCATCCCGTATCTGCAGATTATGGACCAGCCTGACTTTGCCGCCAGAGGACTGATGATCGATATCAGCCGCAACAAAATCCCGAGGCTCGAAACCCTTTACCACATTATTGATTTCATGGCGGATCTGAAGCTGAACCAGCTACAGTTATATATAGAAGGTTCTCCATTCGCTTACGAGTCCTTTCCACAGGTCTGGGAGCTGGAAACGCCCATCACCGGGGAGGAAATTCTGCTGCTGGACGCCTATTGCAAGGAACGTTATATCGAGCTGGTTCCGAATCAAAACAGCTTCGGGCACATGGAAGGCTGGCTGACCCGTCCGGAGTTCAATACCCTGGCCGAAATTCCGGAAGGCTTCATGCTCCCGGAGAATATGTACGACAGCGAAATGTACCCGGAAGGACTGTTCATGCACCCCGGTACCTTCCATACCGAAGATCCCGAAGTCCTCGAACTGTTAGGAACCATGTATGACGACCTCCTTCCTTATTTCACATCGAAGCAGTTCAATGTAGGCTGTGATGAGACGTATGAACTGGGTCTTGGCAAAAGCAAAGCGTCGGCCGGGGCCGCAGGCAAAGGTCAGCTGTATTTGTCTTTCCTACAGAAGATTCATAAGCTTGTCCTGGAGCGCGGCAAAACGATGCAGTTCTGGGGAGATATTATCATCCAGCACCCCGAGCTTATCCCCCAGCTGCCCAAAGATATCATTGCTATGGAATGGGGCTACAGCGCAGCCCACCCGTTTGAGGCAGATACGCTGAAATTCCGGGAAGCGGGGATTCCGTTCTACGTATGCCCCGGAACCAGCTCCTGGAATTCACTCACGGGCCGCAGCGATAACATGCTGGCCAATCTGCGCAGCGCTGCAGTGCATGGCAAAAATAATGGTGCCATCGGCTACCTGATCACCGACTGGGGTGATTTCGGACATTGGCAGCACCTGCCCGTCAGCTATGCCGGATTCGCCTATGGTGCGGCAGTAGCCTGGAACGTGGAGAATAATCTTGAAGCAGATGTTGCCGCTTATCTGAATACAGCTGTCTTCCATGACCGCTCGGGCAAAATCGGTCAGCTGCTGCTTGATCTGGGCAACTATTACAAGTATGAATCTGGGGTTGTCCGTCCCAATGATACGGAAATGTCCATGCTGATGCGTACCCCGTTGCATCAGGTGCAGCTTGTCACCAACCTGACGGACGGGCACTTCGATCAATTGGAGCATTATATAGAAGGAATAGAAGCACAGCTTGAGCAGTTGGAGCTTGGATGCGGCGATGCCCGTCTTGTCCTGGAGGAGCTGCGGAATGGCATTCATTTTGTACAGCATGCAGTGCAGCTGGCCCGAATTAAGAAACATCTGGCACAGGGTGCCGGCACATTAGACCCGTCCCTGATCCACCGGCAGATCAAAGACCTTGACCTTCTGCTTCACCACTACCGCCAGCTGTGGATTCAGCGTAACCGGCCCGGCGGTTTGGAGCAAAGTGTCTCGAAGCTGGTCCGGCTCCGCTCCGAGTACATCGGGCTGGCTGCTGAGTTAACCGGTTCGGCAGCATTATAACTCCTCATCTAACCTGTAAGAACAAGTAACTGTAAAAAGAAACTAACCGTTAAAAAGCCGAAAAGCTGCCCTGCCGCATGTATTACTGCGAACGGGCAGCTTTTTTGGGCAAACAACGGCATTGCTGCCGTAGTTAAATGGGCCAAACCCGGTTCCCCGCGGCGCAGGCTCATTCCACCGCCCAAGGCTGACGCTGCGAGACTACCGTCTCGCCGCTCCCGGCTGCCTGTTCCAGCAGCAGCGCCAAATATTGGTCCTGGCTTCCTTCAGCCAGGCTATAGAATGATGGCCCGCCTTGGATATATTGCTGCATCCGGGTAAGGCTCTCTGCGATGGCAAGCTCATCATCCGACAGACGCGCAGGTCCATATGGATTCTTGTACAGCCATTCTCCATCGGCCATAATTCCCTTGAGGTAAAAGCCCTCCAGATTCCCGCCATGCCCAGCATCGATCCGGCGGAGCTTGCTGTACAGCGGCGTGTCATAGGCCTGCAGCCAGGATACGTCATGATCCCTTATCTCCCCACGCTCCCCGCGAACGAGGACACGGTTGCCGCGGATCCAGGAAAAATACTGCTCACCGGTGAAATCGAATACACCCAGCATATCCCCAAAATCCAGCGTTGCCAGGGTCTGGACAGCCTGCACCGGTACTTCGGCGGAAGGTGGACCGCTCCGCTGCGGTCCTTGAATGATCGGGGAGCGGAAATTCTGAGCACGGATTCTGACATCCTCGAAGCCCATGCCGAGCAGTTGGCGGATCAGACTGATTCCGTGATAACCATGCGCAGCGGATACCTGAGCCTGGCTGACGGCTCCAAGCCTGCCTGATGCAGCGAGTCTAATTCTTGCGGCGTGCATCGGCTGGAACAAGTACTGCTCAGCAATCTGAATCTTCGCGGAGCGGCCCACTCGGTTCCATAGCTCCTTGAGCTGTGCCAGGTCTGAAGCGGGAGGCGTCTCAGCCAGCACCGGAATCCCATCCTCGGCCAATCGGATCACGTAGGCTGTACTGATATCTTTTTTCAAACTCACTACGGTGAATGAAAAAGCTCCCGATGAGATATATTCCTCGATGGTGGTGAACACCTTTACACCCCAAGTTCTGCTAAGAGCTGCTGCCTTTTCCTTATTCCTGACAAACATGGCCCCAACGGTAAACCGCTCCGGCAGTTCTCGGGCGATCCTTAAATAGAACTCCGCACGCCAGCCCCCGCCCACCAGTCCAAATACTACTTTATCCATACCTAATTCCCCTTCACCCTTAATATCTTGGTCAACCCACGCAGTAGAATTATTCTCCTCTCTTCCCTCCTTGTTCCTTCATATGATTCCAGCGCTGTTCTTCATATTGGTTCTCCAACATTTCCCGCTCTCTCCGCTCCAAAAAATCCCGGTTATGGCTCTCCTTCAAGCTCGCTTCATCCTCGTAAATCCTCCATAGATCGGAGAACAGATAATCCTTAATTTCTACGAAAACCCCATCCATCCTTCCCCCTTGCCAGAGCAATCCGGCAGAGGTCCGAAGCACTATACGCCCATCAGGAGTGGCCGCCTTTTGTCCCAAGCGGATATGCATCAGCATTTGCCCGAACGTATACCATTCCATAGTAGAATTCCCCCTCGAATTTAGATTGAAAACACCTGACGGGAAGACTATAATCATCTTAAATAACCATTTATTACCTGTAAATGCGAACCATAAATCTTTCAAAAAAGCTGATGACAGGAGACAAAACTATGGATTGGCTGCATGATTTCGATGAAGAGCTCCGTTTGGTATTTAAGGACTGCAGCATCATTATTTCAGGATTCCCTGAACCGATTCGTGCCCAAGGACTATCCTATCTCGAACAGTTTAACGTGTTTAGTACAGGAAGCCACAAAAATTACATCTGTTATCTGCTTCCCTTCTGGCTTAGGGACGGCTATGGTCTTACGGATGCGGAAGTCCGGCAACTGTCGGTGGGCAATGTCTTTTGTATGCTGTATTTCTTCATTCAGGATGACTTGATTGACAGCAGCGAGGACAGTGCAGCCCGCAAGCTCCCGCTTGCCAATCTGCTGTATGTTGAATTTCTCAACAGATACAGACCGCTATTCCCGTCGGACTCACTCTTCTGGCTCTGCTTCAACCGTTATATCCTGGAGTGGGCTGACAGTATGGCCGGTGAGGCGCATGGGGATTATTTTCTGAATGACCGCCTGAAGATTTCTCACAAAGCCAGTCCGCTGAAGCTTACCAGTACAGCTGTCCTGTTGTATTCCGGCAATGCTTCATTGATTACGGAAGCGGAAGATGTACTCCACACGATACTGCTGACGCTGCAAATGCTGGACGACTACGAGGATTGGGAGCAGGATCTTGCCGGGGGGAGCTACAACTGTCTGCTGTCACTGGTCTGCTGTCATTTCAACACCCAAAGGGAAGCGCTTACCAAAACACAGGTCAAGGATTATATTTATACCACAGGCGGACTTGCCGAGTATGCCGAGACGGCATTATCCAATCACAGAAAGCTGGAGCATTGCCAGCTCAACGCCCCTCATCTCATATCCTTCCACCAGATGATGGTTAAGAATCTGCAGCACATGGCCGCAGCCATTGAAGCCGAAAAACAGCTTTTGCAGCACGGGGGTCTCAGCTACTGGTTATCCAAACATATTAATCTGTAAATAGGAAATAGGATGTAGAATAATAGATTGGGCTATGCTATACTGATCAGGAAAATATAACCATTTTGGGAAGGGTGATTATTTTGTCAGAAGCAATTCTCCGAAATCAAGTGATTCAGAAGGCATGGGAAGATCCGGGTTTCAAGCAAAGATTACTCACAGATCCAAAAGCAGCCCTCCAAGAAGCGCTAGGCATTCAACTTCCCGATGATATTACACTTAAGACCGTTGAAGAAGGATCCAACGAGTTCTACCTGGTTATCCCGCCTAGTCCGGCATCAGGTGTAATGAAAACGGACTTTAACACACTTAGCACCTGGTAATACTACACAGCACCTGGTAAGCCTACACAGCACCTGGTAAGCCTAAACAAGCTTAGCTTCATAGGAGCCAGAACCATCCGGCGCTTCTGCCAAAGGCAGAGTGGTAATGGATTCGGTTCCGGCTCCTTTTGTGCTTATGAAGCGGACTTCGCCCCCCATCGCCTCAATAATCCGGAACGTCACCATCAGTCCGAGTCCCGTTCCTTTGGTCTTGTTAGAAGAGAAATAAGGCTCTCCCAACCGGCTCAGAACCCATGGATCCATCCCCGACCCGTTGTCCTTGATATGAATGAATGCTTTATCCCCTTTGGCATAGGCCGTAATATGAATGCTCCCATCCTCTCCCAGTGACTCAATACTGTTCTTGATAATATTAATGAATGCCTGCTTGAACTTGGAGGAATTGCCCTTCACCCATAAATTGCCGGCGACCTCAAGTACCATCTTGCCTCCGTTCAAATGGCATAGCGGCAGCAGGATACTCTCGATATGCTTACATTCATCCTGGACACTGAGCAGGGAGATCTTCTCGAATTCGGGTTTGGCAAATGTAAGAAAATCCGTAATGATATTGGATGCGCGATCCAGCTCGCTGAGGGCCATGAATAAATACCGTCTCTCATCACCGCTCGACTTTTCGCTTAGAAGCTGCAGAAACCCTCTTGTCACCTGCAGGGGATTGCGCACCTCATGCGCTACCGATGCAGCCAGCTCGCTGATAATCTCCATTTTTTCGGACCGCTGCAATTCGTTGTTGAACAGCTCCAGCTCCCGTGAATATTTGACAACCTGTTGATGGTTCAAAGCGAGACGGCGCCCAAGGATGATGATCAGTGAGAGAATGAACACCACCAGCGCCCACTTCCAGTAGATCAGATCATAATTGCCCTGCCGGATGTAATACCACACCAGCTCACCCGCCCCGGTCACGGCAGCAGTACCAAACCCGACGGCAAAGGTGATTGCATCCTTGTTCCCCCGCAGAGAGAACAGGACGACACAGGCGGTCAGAAGGATAAACTGCAGAATCATGATAATGCCGATCACGGAGGCAGACACAAAATAATAAAATTCCACCAGCCGGTTGCCCGACAGGTAATTCACAATCAGACAGACCATGCAGAACATGGAGTACACCACCTGAAATTTACGAAAACGGCGGATGATTCCACGCTTGCCGCTGCCAAAAATTTTCTCGAATAAAAAGGTTAATGCAGGCAGAAGCGACAGCAGTGCCAAATCGAAAAGCACGACGCTAAGCGGGCCTAAATAACTGAAGAAGGTGTAGGTAAAGGGAGAATAAGTAATGGATAGAATCCCGGTGGAGGCGATAACTATGGACAGGGAAGCCGCGATAGGGAAATATTCCTTGTTCAAGTAAAATGAGCAAACAAAAAGAACGATAGCCACGAACAGAAAAGCGCCGCCCAAGACTACATCGACCAGTCCGTTTTTTGAATAATCCTTAATCAGGAGACTATGCTCACCCAGCAGCACTTTATCTTTGATTCCGATGCGGTCTTGCAGGGTCTCCGTCCATATGTATAAGGTTTTGCCGTTGTCTTGGGTACTAAGGGGGATAAGCAATGAATAATTGTCATGGATGAAGCTGCGGTCGCCCTCCAGAATGAGACGGTCCCCTGCATACACCTTAACATGCAGCGCGTATAACGTATTAATGTAGACCGCAGGCGAAGTATACCCGTTCTCCGGTAACGTTATCCGCGTCCACGCGGAGGAAATTCCCTTGGGAAGCTCAGGTGTACCTTGCAGAGCGTGGACCTCCATCCATCCCTGCTCGTCCGCAAGCGGAACCTCCCGTCCTGTCTCCCCGTCCGGGCTTCCCCATTTCATCTGCCAGTTTGTGATTTCTGTGGAGCCATACCGACCTTCTGCCGATGCCTGAAGCACACCACAAGCCATACAAAGTACGAATAGAACTACCGATAGATGTAGAATTCTAGCGAACAAGCGCATGCGAGCACCTCAGAAGTAAATTTCAGAAGCTATTGTTCTGTTATTGTTAGTACTTCGCCCCATCTACAGTCCATCCCTTCAAAAAAACGGAATTAACCAAAATAATTCCTATTTATTTGCGGACGATGGTAATTTAACAATCACCTGGGTGCCTTCACCTTTACGGCTCTCAAATTGAATGGAGCCGTTCATAGCTTCAATAATCCGGAACGTCACCATTAGGCCAAGCCCGGTCCCCTTCTTTTTATTCGAATAATACGGTTCACCCAGATGCGCCAGCTCGCTCACTTTCATCCCTTCCCCGTTGTCCTGCACACTGATAATGACATGCTCGCCAGACTTCCATGCAGCAATAGTAATCAGCCCATCTTCCTCAAGGGATTCAATGGCGTTTTTGATCAGATTGATAAAAGCCTGCTTGAACTTGGAGGTACTGCCCAGTACCTGGAGTCCGCTCTGCAGCTGAAGCTTGATGGCCCCTCCCTGCATGTTGGCCAGCGGTACCAGAATGCCCGAGATATGCTTAAGCTCCTCCGCTACTTCAAAGCTGTCCAGTGAATCAGGTCCAGGCTTGGCAAAGGTCAGAAAGTCCGTGATGATAAGCGAAGCTCTGTCCAGCTCTTCTAAGGCCATTTGCAGGTATTCCTTCTCCTTCTTGCCGGAGCGTTCCCCCAGAATCTGCAAAAATCCGCGGGTAACCTGCAGGGGGTTACGTACCTCATGAGCCACCGAGGCCGCGAGTTCGCTAATAATCTCCATTTTCTCCGACCGCTGCAGATCATCATTGAATCTCTCCAGCTCCCGGGAATATTCCAGTGCTTGTTCATGATTGCTGGCGAATCTTCTGCCCAGAATGATAATAAGCGAAAGGACAAACACAATAACCCCCCACTTCCACCATTGCAAGTGATAGCTGCCGTTGGCATAGTACAGAACCAGCTCCGTTAGTGTCAATAGAGCAAATACCGAGAACCCGACCGAGAAGATCACCGCATCGCTATTCCCCCGGAATGCAGCCAGAACAGCCACGTACAACAAATAGATCACTTGCATCATCATCAATAGACCCAGAATATTTACGGTGAAGATTCTATAGATTCCGTCTAACCGGTAAGACATCAGAGCGTTGATAACCAGAAATAGTACACAGATTAGAGAGTAGCCCAGCTGAAATTGACGCAGCCGCATAATCAGTCCATGCCGGCCTGGACCAAAGATTTGCTCAAAGTAAAATGTAAACGACGGCAACAGTGTCAATAACGCCAGATCGAAGCAGATCTCTATCCAATGTCCCCGGGTGTGCAAAATAATCGGCAAAAACGGCGAATAGGTGATGAACAGTATGCCAAAGCAAACAATGACCAGAACCAGAAAAAAACCGCCCTTGAAGAAATCCAGCTTGAGAAACAGCAAACAAACCATCAATGCCGCACCCATAAATAAAAAAGCAACACCAATTACAATATCCGCCAAATCCTGCTTCACATAAACAGCCAGCAGTTTGCCGTAGCTTCCTGCTGTGATTGTGCCATCAACCCCAAAGTCCTGACCGGTTCCGCTGCTCCACAGATAAAGCCGGGAAGGCTCCCCGGCGCCAGACAAAGGGATCAACACCTTGCTCCCATTATAATTCACTACATCCTGAGAATCATAAATGAGCTTATTATCCATATAAGCCCTGAGATTATTCCCATAGACCTTATCAATCAAAAGGGCCGGGTTTGCCCCGGTCTCCGGGAGAGAAAAGCGAAGCCAGACGGCTGTAGCCCCTGCTGGAGCCAGGGGTCTGGCAGATTGCCCGGCAATTGAGATCCAATCCCTGTCAGGGGCCGAAGCTGCTGCAGCAGGATTGCACACAGCTGAGTCTTCCCATTTCAACTCCCAGCCTGGCAATAAGGTTCCCGCCTTGCCGCTCCACTGTGAGGCAATAGCCGTAGGCACTATAACAATCAGCAGCAGCATTGTGAGAATAACTGCCGCTGCCTTTGTTGATGAAAACTTCATTGTGGCACCTCAGTAAATCTTTAGTTGGATTTATGTAGTCCATACAACTCTTATTTTCGACAACCTTCGCATTTTACCTGCCTATTCTTGCAAAAAACCTCGAAAAAAGACGTTATATCTCAGCTTATAAAATGAACGCGCCCTTCAATAATGGTTAATCCATCAGCAGAATGATTATATTAAGCATAGGCAGGGGAAGGCATGAAGATTCGCCGCAAGAGATTAGGGTATAGAATTACTATAGTACATGAGGCCAAAAGTAATCACGCCAAAAGGAGCTGAACTGCGATGGGTAATGAATTTAATAAGACTGAAGCCGACTTTGTATATGAGCGTTATAGTAAAATGGGCGGAGCTTCATCCGAGCAGGATATCCCGCTTGAGGAACCCCCGGTCCACGAGAAGCCTGTCGATTGGGATGGTGTGGTAGATGACGGCTCCGATCCCGTCTTGGAGGGTGATCCTATTCTTGCTGCCGATATCGACCTCAATGCTCCTGAACCCGCACTTGGACGCCGGGCAGACAGAGTCACCAGCATGACTTCTCCTCCGCCATCCGAGCGGGACGAGGTGCTGGAATCGGATGCCATATTTGCTGCTGAAGCTACCGGACTGGCCGGCAATGCGATTGATTATGACGATGATGAAGAGCTTATAGATGACGATGATGAAGAGCTTCCGCTTGAAGATATTCCCGATGCCGATGAGATTGAACCTGGAACAGCCATTGATCCGGTCTCCCCGCCAATCGATGTCATGCCGGGTACAGATGTTCTGAATGGCTCAAATGGTGAGGATGAATAACACCGTTATTTTTCGCATTGACTTTTTCACATGATGTCCTTAATATTGGTTGTAATTCAATACGGCGATGGAGTTCGCCATTAACCGTCTCTAGAGACTAATGACTCCTACCAGCAGTCCATTCGCTGGTAGGAGTCTGTTTGATTTTAGGGAACCATGTTGTGGCATCATTATTTATTGGGGGCTAGGAAGATGAGAGCAGTGTACGCACGGTGGCAGAAGCTTATAGAAAGGAGCAGTTATTGGGCCCTATGGGGTACTTTTATGAAATGGATTGTACTTGGCGGCGTTGTCGGTATGCTGTCCGGTACAGCCTCAGCCATTTTCCTGAAGAGCTTGGATGCAGTGACAGAAGTACGCTTGAATCACGCCTGGCTGCTGTATTTGCTCCCGCTGGGCGGAGCTTTGGTAAGCTATCTGTACATGCGGTACGGCAAAAACAGCGGTAAGGGGAATAATCTGATTCTTGAGCAGATTCAGCAAGGAAATGAGACGATTCCGCTGCGGATGGCTCCCCTGGTCCTGTTCGGAACACTCGTTACCCATCTATTCGGAGGTTCTGCGGGACGGGAAGGAACGGCTGTGCAAATGGGCGGAAGTCTGGCGGAAGCCTTCGGCAGGCTGATCCGCATCAATTCCCTTGACCGTCAAATTCTGCTTATGTGCGGAATCAGCGGCGGGTTCGGCTCCATTTTTGGAACACCTTTGGCTGGGACACTGTTTGGTCTGGAGGTCATCGCCATCGGTCTGATCAGCCATAAGGCACTGCTCCCCTGCTTCACAGCCAGCTTTGTCGGAGATATCGTGACTACCCGTCTATGGAACGTACATCACATCCATTATCAGGTAGATGTCTTTCCGGCGCTTTCCATGATTGTACTGCTCAAAGTCATCCTGGCCTCCGTCCTGTTCGGGCTTGCCAGTATCGCATTCAGTGAGCTGACCCATTATCTGAAAAGAACCTTCACCCGATTAGTGAAGAATCCTATGTTCAAAAGCGCGCTCGGCGGGTTCATCATCATTGCCCTGGTCTATATTGCCGGCACCAGAGATTATCTGGGTCTCGGGATTCCTCTGATTCAGGATTCGTTTCAGACGGATGTTGCCCCCTTCGCCTTTCTATGGAAGCTGATTTTCACCTCATTTACCCTGGGAACCGGATTTCAGGGGGGAGAAGTGACTCCGCTCTTTGCCATAGGTGCCACGTTGGGGAACAGCTTAGCCGGGTTTCTTCATCTATATGCGCCTTTTCTGGCCTCGCTGGGATTCATTGCCGTCTTCTGCGGAGCGACCAATACACCGATCGCCTGTTTTCTAATGGGAATTGAACTGTTCGGCTCCGGTGGGGCAGTCTATATGTTCATCGCTTGCCTGGTAAGCTACCTGTTCTCCGGACATTCAGGCATCTATACGTCCCAGCAGATAGGAATATCCAAAAGTGAGTGGGTCCGCATTCCTGAAGGTACCACACTGGGAACCGTCAAGCAGCTGCGCCAGGCAAATAAAAAAGGCTACGATGGTCCTTAAAAAGGATAGCATCAAAAACACCGTCCGCTGAAGAGTTGCCTTCAGGCAGACGTCTGTCAACAGCTTCTGTTATTAATTGTCCAGTATCACCATTTGTCCGGTGCCGTGGTGGGTGGCTGCGACTTTCGCCTCCAGCTTGCGGGTCTTGACCAGCACTGCCGCCATGAGGAGCATCACACCGTTAATAACAAATATCCAGCGGATTGGAAGAAACGCACCCAGCAGTCCACCGATAATCGGTCCGGCCATGGTTGCCAGCTGGGTGGCTGCCTGATTCAGACCGAAGGCCCGGCCGCGGAAGCCAGGGTCTATCACCTGCACAATCATCGCGTTCACCGAAGGTAGCACACCAGCATAGAACAAGCCGTAAGCAAATCGCAGGATGGCAAACTCTACATAGCCCGATACAAAATACTGCAGAATATTGCCGATACCTCCGCCGACCAGGCCGATGAACAGAATGAATCCAAAGCCCTTGCGGCTGCCGATACGCCCCCACTGCGGAGCCATAATTACTGTGGCAATCCCTACAGCAGAGAAGACGATGCCGGAGCTTAGGGTGGCGCTGTTCCTTGAAACCCCCATGTCGAGCAGATAGATCGGCAGCAGCGGTTCCAGGATCATCACGGAAAAGGTCGCCAGCCCTGCCAGCAGCAGCAGCGTCATAAACGCAGGATTCGCCCGCGCCTCCCGGATATCATCACGTACATGCGATCTTGGTGCCGACCGGTCATAATTCTCTTCCTTTGCAAAAAAGGTGGCGATCAGCGCCGATACCAGCACAATCACTGCCGAGAACAGAAATGCGCTGCGGTTGCTGGAATAATAGCTGACTACGCCGCCGATCAGCGGGCCAATAATGCTTCCGGTAGCCCCCGCTGTAGACATAATACTGAGCGCATAACCTGTCTTGTCTTCCGGGGTATTGGTGGCGACCATCGCAATGGCTGCCGGAACAAAACCCGCCAAAAGTCCCTGAAAAATACGCACGATAATAAACACATATGGATCATGCACGAAAAAATTGATCAAATACAGCGCCGCCAGGCTGAAGCCCGACCGGATCAGCATCGGCTTGCGCCCGTATTTGTCGGCGAGCGACCCCCAGTAAGGTGAGATCAGCGCACTGGCGAGAAAGGTAATGCCAAAGCTGAACCCTGACCAGATTTCCAAATGATTCGTAACACCCAGCTGGTCGCTCAGAAAGATCGAGAGGAACGGAATCGAGATCGAATATGCTGTACTGCAAAAAAACACCCCTACCCAAAGCACGATCAGGTTCCGCTTCCATGAAAAACGCATGCTGCACACGTCCCTTCTGAGTATTCTTGGAAGCATCATCCTTTCATTGTAACTCTCATACAGGGATGTGCCAACCAATACCGTCCCTTCATTTTGCAAGGAGCAGGACAAACGGGGTATGATAGGGTAGATGAACTACGATAATTATAGATCAAAGGAGCGATTAAGAACGTGAAGCGTACAAGAAGAAATCCCGTCATCCTGCTGCTGATGATGAGCCTCCTGCTGGTGATTGCCACTGGCTGCGGTAACAAGCCCGGGAATAACAACAGTTCAGCCAATAGCGGAAACAGCAGCAGTGCAGCGGGTAATACATCGGGCAATGCAGCGAGTCCTGCTCCTCAAGAGAGCGCTGCGGCACCGACTGAAGGTGTGCCTGTGGCAACCGCCAGCCATCCGGTAGTCACGATAGAGATGGATAACGGCGGCATCATTAAGGCCGAGCTGTACCCTGAGGTCGCTCCTAATACCGTCAATAACTTCATCTCTTTGATTCAAAAAGGCTTCTATGACGGAACAATCTTCCACCGCGTCATTCCAGGCTTCATGATTCAGGGCGGAGATCCGGATGGCACGGGCACGGGTGGACCAGGCTACGGCATCCCAGGTGAATTCACAGCGAACGGCTTCACCAACAATCTGGCGCATACGCAGGGCGTACTGTCCATGGCAAGAAGCCAGGATATGAACTCCGGCGGCTCCCAGTTCTTCATTATGGCTGCTGCGTATCCAAGCCTGGACGGTCAATATGCTGCTTTCGGGAAGGTTACTGAAGGCCAGGATGTGGTAGATGCCATCGTGAATCTGCCCCGTGACAGCTCAGACCGTCCGGAACAACCGCCGGTCATGAAGAAGGTTACCGTAGATACGCTAGGTGTAACTTATCCGGAACCGGAAAAGGTAAAGTAGACATTTTCCAGGCTGATCTACTCTTGAATCTACGGCACATATAAAAAGCCTCTTTTCCTATCCCGGAAAAGAGGCTTTTTACTATATCCGCAGCTGTTATCTTCTGCTGAGCACATGGTGACTGTCACGCAGAAAGGTGCTGCGGCTGTTCCGCAGCAGGTTGATGCGCTCCTGCGCCAGATGATCTGCCGCCGCATAAGCAGGTATTCCACTGGTAGAGGAGATTTCCAGCACCCGCGAAATACTGTCATAGATTTTGGCAATCTGCTTGAAGGCGCGTTCCTTGTTGTATCCGTTCAATTCATCCGCCACATTGATTACACCGCCCGCATTAATGACGTAGTCAGGAGCGTATACGATTCCCATCTCATGTAAGGTGTCTCCATGACGCGGTTCTTTCAGCTGATTGTTGGCAGCACCGGCGACAACCTTCGCCTGCAAAAGCGGAATCGAGTCATCATTGATTGTTGCGCCGAGGGCGCAGGGCGCATAAATATCACTTTTGACAGAGATGATGTCTGCAGGATCAACCGCTTTGGCCCCGTAGGCCTCTACCGCCCGCTTCACCGCTTCTTTGTTAATATCGGTTACGATCAGCTGCGCGCCTTCCTCATGCAAATACTTACACAGTGTGAAGGATACATTGCCGACACCTTGCACTGCAACGGTCTTCCCTTCCAGAGAATCGCTGCCAAAAGCCGCCTTCGCCGCTGCCTTCATCCCTTGGTATACACCAAAAGCTGTGGCCGGGGACGGATTGCCGGAAGAACCATAGGTTGCCGAAATCCCGGTCACATAATCCGTTTCCTGATGGATGATATCCATGTCCGCTTCCGTGGTGCCCACATCCTCGGCTGTAATATAGCGGCCGTTCAAACCTTGTATGTATCTGCCGAAGGCACGGAACATCGCCTCGTTTTTGTCTTTTTTGGGGTCCCCGATGATTACCGTCTTGCCGCCGCCCAGATTGAGCCCGGCTACAGCATTCTTGTAGGTCATTCCTTTGGACAGCCGGAGCGCATCTACAATCGCGTCCTCCTCCGAAGCATAGGTCCACATTCTTGTTCCACCCAGTGCGGGACCCAGTGTTGTATCATGAATGGCGATAATGGCTTTTAGTCCCGATGCCTTGTCCTGACAAAACAACAGTTCCTCGTAATCGTCCCGCTCCATTGCTGCAAACAATTCCATTGGTCTCATTACTCCTATCTCTACTTTTTTCATGTTATGTTTCATAACAAAGCTAGTACTTTTAGAGAATATTGTCAATGTGTTTTATCCTTTTCATCCCATGAAAATAAACTTATTTCCAGTATTGATCCGGACGATATTCGATTTCCGACTGCACAGTGATCTTCAGACATCTGGAAGAGCTATCATAGTTCACTGGATTATCCCCGACATAATACCAATGTTTGATGGCAGGGCCAGCTTCCGGTTCTTCGAAACGGAAAACATTCAGTTCGCTCTTCAGCTCCACAACCGCTTGTCCTTTCTCGGCAGATACCCCACACAGAGTGATCAGGGTCAGACCTCCCTGTTGGTCAAAGGTGTAGGACACTCCTTCTGTGCTGTTGACCAGCATACGTCCGGTTACAGAATGTTTTATTAGAACTCTCTCCTGTTCCATCGCTGTTCCCTCCTTGTGCGAATATACAAATATTAGGGCAGATCAATCAGCATGACAAAAGCATCTTCACTCGCGACAAGACTCAGCCCGCTAACCTCTTCGATCCGAGCAGAATCTCCGGAATGACGAAGCACATTTCCGCCCAGCTCAATCTGCCCCTCTATTAAGTAAACATATATCCGCCGTCCGGGATTTTGCTGATGTTTCAGCTGCTCTCCGGCTTTCACCCGGCCCAGATAGATCGTCATATCCTGAGCGATCCCCACAACCTCTTCTGTACTCACAGCCGCTACTACAGGCAGCAGTTTTCCCTCAAGCTTCGCGGGATCAAAACGGCCAGTACCGTAGGAAGGTGCTGTACCCCGGGTACGCGGCATGAACCATAACTGGAGCAGCCTTACCGGTTCCGACTCCGAGGGATTATGCTCGGTATGGATAGCCCCCGTACCTGCCGACATCCGCTGGATGCCGCCAAAAGTTGTCTCAACCACATTGCCGAGGTTGTCCTCATGCCGGAGCGTGCCGGACAGCACAATGGAGACAATCTCCATATCGCTGTGCGGGTGAGCACCAAAGCCTCTTCCCGGAGCGATGATATCATCATTGCAGACGCGCATGGGCCCAAAAGCCGTGTTGGCAGGATCATAATAATCACCGAACGAAAAGCTGTGCATCCCTTTCAGCCAGCCATGGTCAAAATGATGGGCGGATTCCGCCGGGTATACTCGTATCATGTGATCCCCTCCTGAGATAATTCATGGATCAATCCAGCTAATCCTAGTGTAGCAGAAAGCGCCGGAAACCAGAAATGAACAGCAGCCCACAAGATTCCGACCAACAAAAAAGGCATCGTCCTCGATCAAGGAAGATACCTGATCTCCAAAAGAACCGGCCTCACCATCCCCATAGGGACAGCGAAACCGGGGTTTAGAGCGTCTTGCAGTAAAACTGAGATATCCGTAAATAAGAGGATGTCCGTCCGGCTTATGCCTGGAAGCCGTTCCAGTAAGCAATCTCTTCCAGCGGCAAGCGGCCTGTTGGCCGTCCTTCCACTGAAGCCTTGCCAAGCGCAATCAGCATCACCGGAATATAACGGTCAGAGATCTGGAACAACTCTTTGAGACCCGCAGGGTCAAAACCACCCATCGGCACCGTGTCATAGCCTCTGGCTCTGGCTGCAAGCATCAGCTGCATGGATACCAGCCCGCCGTCTACCAGGGCTATGTCCTCCAGCTTTTCCTTCGGCAGGCTGGAATAGCCTTCACGGCTGCGTTTGGCCATAGCGGCAGCAACATCCTCCGGCATAAGCCCGTTAGCACTGGCATGACCATAGATTGCTTCCGCGTTGCTGTAAGCTTCCGTATCTCCAAGTACAGCGATCACCGCCGAAGCCTCCGTTACTTGCGCCTGATTGAACGCGACAGGCAGTAACTTCCCCTTAATTTCCTGATCAGTAATGACGATGAACCGCCATGGCTGAAGATTGGAGGAAGATGGAGCCAGGGTAGCCTCTGCAAGAAGCTCCTTGATCTCCTCATCTGAAATCTTCCAGGAAGGATCATACTTCCGCACCGAACGCCGTTCCCGAATCACCTTGCTGAATTCCTGTTCTACTTTCAGTTCTGCTGCCATAACTTATTCCTCCTCTTCCTATCCCTGTTTTATTGTCATGCGTTTAACTGTGATTTAATAAGCACAGTATAATTCATAAAAAAGCACCCTGTCAACATTCCGTTCGGCGCACAAGATCTGCCAGGGTATACTTCTGCAGAACAGCTACTGCACTCTGATCCATCTCTTCCAGAATGTCTCCGCATGCGCCTTTCATCTGCCGCCCAAAAGCGTTCTCGCACATCGTCTCATTCACAGTATTGCTGCGCACCCCGCAGGCCTCCATGGCGCTGTATATTTCAGCCAGCGTCAGGTCTTCCGGGGAACGGTTCAGCATGTAGCCGCCATCCCGCCCTTCACGGGTCACCAGAATGTGTTCCTTGGTCAGCTTGGCCAGAGCTTTTCTCAGAACGGTGGGTTCGGACGACAAATGCCCGGCAATTTCACAGCTGGAACAGGTATTGCCCTCTTTACGGGCCATAATCACAAGTGCCTGCAGAACCAGACCAAACGATTTATATTGAAGAGCTCCGCTGTTTCGTGTTCTAGTCATATTCCTCCGCTCCTTTACACTTCGATGTAAGCTTAAGTATAGAGTCTGCGGGTCCTTTTGGCAAAAGGATTCACCTTCTGCTGTAATTATGCTGTCCGCTAAACCATGGAAATCTGCATTTTAGAAACGATTACCTTTCTCATTAAACATATAGGAGTATTCCACGGAGTTGAACCAGAAGCTTCCCTTCTTTTCGGAAATAAGTTGCTGAGATAGCCTATATATACAAAAACCGGCTGCGGGCCTCCCATAAAGAAGGCACACAGCCGGGCTGTGTCATAACTCTATCCAATGAATTGCTGAATAACTCCGCTTACCGGGCCTGTCTGTTACAGCTTGGCAATGGTTTCAGTCAGAACTGGAACGATCTGTGATTTACGGGAAACGATACCCTTCAGAACAGCTTTGTTGTCGTCCAGCTTCACATTGTAAGCCTGCTCAACCGCACCTGCCACACGGCCCAGGGCCAAACCTACGGAATCATTGTTCAGGATATCTGTAACTACGAACAGGAAAAGATCCAGGCCTTTGTCATCAATGATTGCAGTCAAGGCTGCTTCCAGTTCAGCTTGTTTGGAGAGCACATCGTTCACATCTACAGCGTTTACCTGGGCAATCTCCACTTTGTATTCACCCATTTTGAATTCCTTGGCATCCAGGGAGATCAGTTGGGCGATACTCTTGTCGCTTAGATCGGCACCCGCCTTGAGCATGGCAAGACCGTAGCTGTCAGCGTCAACACCGGCGATGGCCGCCAGCTCGCGCGCAGCCGCCACATCCTGCTCGGTGCAGGTAGGCGATTTGAACAGCAGGGAGTCGGAAATGATGGCGGACAGCATCAGACCGGCGATATCCTTTGGAACAGCTACTCCGTTTTCTTTGTACAGCTTGTTAAGGATCGTTGCTGTGCAGCCTACGGGTTCAGCACGGTAGTACAGCGGATGAGCCGTTTCAAAATTAGCGATCCGGTGGTGGTCAATAACCTCGACCACACGGACCTGATCGATATCATTCGCACTTTGCTGGCGTTCGTTATGGTCAACCAGAATGACCTGTTTAGCTTCGCTTGCTACATTCTCAACCAGGCGCGGAGCCTGCACGCCGAAGTGGTCCAGCGCATACTGAGTTTCGCCGCTGACTTCGCCGAGACGAACCGGCTCAGCATCCCAGCCCAGTTCCTTCTTCAATGCCGCATAAGCGATAGCCGAACAGATAGTATCCGTATCCGGATTTTTGTGTCCAAAAATCAAAGTTTTTTCCATTTCCAATCTCCTTACTATGTTTTTTGTGAGAATAATATACCATACATTGATAGCTGCCCGCCAGATTGCGGACAAGAACCTGAAATTCATTACCTATTTGACTAAGCCAAGGAGGCACATCTGGTGCGCAGTCAATCCGGAACAGCCCGCTTGGTCTTGGGCAGCGGCTCGGGCACCTCTAAACCATCCAATGGTTCATTGTCCGAGAAGAGATCCGGATTGCTGCGCAGCATACGGCTTAGAATATCCGTTGTTGCCACTGTCCCGCAGATCATCACAGGCGCATCTCCAAAACGGCCTCTGCGCAATGCCCCGCCTTGCTCAAGTACCCGCTCTACCTTCCAGAAATGCTGCGACCAGGAGCTGCAGTGCCTGCGTGAAGGAACTGGGACCTCTTCCCCGCCAGGTGTCACGGTATACAGTTGCTCAGGCTCATCCGTCATTCTGCCGGGAATATCGAGCCATTCTTCAATTCCGTGGATGAAGGTATTCCGCCGCAAATCTACACCAAGCAGCATAATGTCCGCCTGGCGGTCCAGAAGTTTGCCATAGACGGAACCGCGGGCACATGGCGTGTCCCAGCGCTCATCACCGGCGGTGAATGCAGCCGCATCCTTACCTAATGCTGCTACAGAATGGGTCGGATGCCACGAGCGGATAACGTCCGCCCGTCTCCGGAAGAGCTCAGGCAGAATGCCGACACAAGAAGGGGACTCTTGGACGGAGAATCGCGGATTATCCGCATGGATATAAGACCAGGTATGCGTAGGGAGGACCAAAAGGCCTGGTTGCATATAGGCAGAGAGCGCATCCAGTACCGTGTCTGCACCTCCTTGGACTTCCCCGATACTCTTCAGCGAAGAATGGACGAGTAATGTCCCCTGCGGATCAATCCCCATTCCTTTCAGCTGCTCCATCAAGCTAATTTGTGTATGTATCATATCGCTCTCCTTTGCAGATAAGAAGAGAAGGGTTAACTGTCCCTGAAAGAGGCAGCTTCCTTAATCTCCAAGTATAGAAGGATCGTTTATAGTTGAAACCCTGCAGATCCTTGTATTTCAAGGTAATGAAATTCTTACTTGCCAATTATTCATTTTACTATTAAAATGTAAGTAACTTAATAATAACTATATACTTTACTTCGCATTCATAATAAACCTGTTTTTCAGCACTTCAATCCCATGCCTTTGAGGAGGAACTATCATGAGTTTAACATTAAAAGGTCTTCACCATGTATCAGCCCTGACCGCCAGAGCCCCGGAAAACTTCAAATTCTATACGGAGGTGCTTGGACTGCGCCTGATCAAAAAAACAGTCAACCAGGATGACGTCTCCGTCTACCATCTGTTCTACGGGGACGAAGTAGGCAATCCTGGTACGGAAGTCACCTTCTTCGAGATTCCGAACGCAGGGCGCAACCGTGACGGTAATAACAGTATTTCCGCACTGTCGCTCCGGGTGCCGGACGATAAGTCACTTGAGTATTGGACCCAGCGGTTCGAGCAGTTCCAGGTGGAGCATGACGAGATCACAGATCGCGGAGGACGCCAAACGCTATCCTTCCGGGATCACGAGGGGCAGCGCCTGATTCTTGTATCGGATGAGCATAATCAGGGTGTTGCAGGCGGCAAGCCTTGGGCTAAAAGTCCGGTTCCGGCGGCTTACAGCATCCTCGGTCTGGGTCCGGTCCATTTGACCGTTGAGACGGCAGAGTCTTCCGCAAAAGTACTTGTGGATCTGCTCGGGTTCCGCCGTAAAGGCAGCTATCCTTCCCCGGTTGTCGGGCAGCCGGATGTCATTGTATTCGAGACCGGCGAAGGCGGCTCCGGCTCGGAGATCCATCTGGAAGAACGCAAAGATCTGCCTCAGGAACGGCTCGGACGCGGCGGTGTTCATCACGTGGCCTTCCGCGTAGACAACGCCGACGAGCTGAAGCAATGGATCGAGCGGATCGGCAGCTACCAGCTCCCGAACTCGGGTTTCGTGGACCGTTTTTATTTCCGCTCCCTGTATTTCCGTGAGCCGAGCGGTATCCTGTTCGAGCTGGCAACGGACGGCCCGGGCTTTGCCACGGATGAGGATATTGAGCATCTGGGCGAGTCCCTGGCCCTGCCGCCTTTCCTCGAAGCGAAGCGCGAGCAGATTGAAGCGCACCTGAAGCCGCTGGATACTCGGCAGCAAGCTTAATCCAGTGATTCGGCCGGATGCACGGCAGCAGGCATAATCCAGTGATTGGGCTGGAACCTGCACAGCTTACAAGGCGGCTGCACTCCGCTGCGGTTCTGGAAGACCAACTCAGCAAAGGGAATTACTGCTGAACAGCTGCGACCTTTTGAAGGCGCAGCTGTTTTTTGTAAACAATAGGGATAATCAGCTCTCCGAGAAAGTGATGGTGAAGATATTGAAGCCCGGACGCGCAGTTGAAGCTTTGGCGGTGATGGACAGCGGGCTAGTCCCGCCCAGTCTGCCTGAGATTTTGACTGTAGTGGCGCTTACGGTCTGGGAAGCATTCTCCAGCCGTTTGATCCGCACATATTCACTGTACACAAAACCCATCGTTTCCAACGTCTCCTGCGTGGAGTAGGTAAAAGCCACCTTCTTCACCCCATCGGCGTCCGTATCCAGTGTAGTCGCAATCAGGGCATCCTCCGGAATCGGAAAATCCTTCGGCAGGTTCACCGGCCGCACTGTGCTCTCCACCGGGGGGGTTGTTGTCCCAGCGCCTGTTCCCGTGGCTCCTCCAGTCTCGGCGCCGCTCCCAATTCTCACTTTATAGTTCGCGGCATCATAAGTTATCGGTACTTTCAGGGCATCGGCGACTGAACGGACCGGCAAATACGTAATACCTTCGTAGGTGATCGGTGTTAAGGTTTTACCATTGCCATCTTTCAGCCAATAAGGGGTGCCATCCACCACCACACCAATACTGTGATTCAGATAGGCCTTGATCTGCTCCAGCTTGGCTCCTGCATAGACACCTGCCGATCCGGTGATTGTCATGCCTGCAGCGACAGCGGCAATTAGCCACTTTTTGTTCAAGTTGATCCTCTCCCATTAGAATTAAATAATAGAGTATGAGTATTGTATCTTAATATATTTAACACCTGGGAAAGTTTTCAATCTCAGGGCCATATAGCCGGACTATCGGATAATCTCCAAAAGCCCGGACAGCTCCCGGATCTCATAGGTTGGATGAATGCCCGGAGCGCCTTCTTTGCCCAGCGGGTTGAACCAGCAAGTGTCGATGCCATAGCCCATTCCACCCTGAATATCCGAGGTCAACGAATCACCGACAATCAGCACTTTGCTCCGGTCAGAGATCCCCAGCTTGTCAAAAGCATAATCAAAAATCCCCGCTTCCGGCTTCTGATAGCCTGTCTCTTCGGAAATAATGATCTGCTCAAAGGTATCACTTAGCGGCGAGCCCTGAATTCTGGACAGCTGTACATCCTTGATCCCATTGGTGATAACCGCAAGTCTGTATCCGCTCAGTTCCTGACACAGCTCCATTGCCCCCTCAATCAGGTACGTCCCTTCACCCAGAAACTTTAAATAGGCTTCACTGAATGCTTCAGGACTCAGTTCGAGCTTATGCGCAGCAAACAGCCGGTTGAACCGTTCAACCCGCAGCACAGCAGACGTGGTCCGTCCTTGCTCCAGATCTTTCCACAGTGCCCTATTAATTTCTTGGTAGCTTGCAGCATAATCCTCGGCGCCCGTAGGCAAGCCAAAATGGACAAAAGCATTGTACAGCGCCTTGCTCTCAGCCATTCCATAGTCAAACAGGGTATCATCGGCATCAAATAAAATGACTTCGTATTTCATATTCCCATATTCCCTCCCATTTCGAGTCTCGTCGACAATCACCTGCCATCTGCGTTATAATTCAGAGAGGCTCTTTCAAAAAAAGTAACGGCGGTGATTGTCATTTTTTACGTTCTAGCGTTTCTGGTGTCCTTCTGCATCGTCTATTTGCTTATTCCTCCGCTTGGCAGGCTTGCTTTCCGGCTCGATTTTGTGGACAAACCCCGGCAGGACGTCGAGCGAAAAATACATAGGGAGCCCATTCCGCTGACAGCCAGCTATGCGATATTCATCGGATTTTTCATTACATACCTGCTGTTTACCCGTGATCTCTCGCTGGGTACACTCGCCCTGTTCATTGGCGGTGTGCTCCTGCTGACCATAGGCACCATCGATGACTGGTACAAAACCAAGGGCAAGGACTTCCCGGCGCTGCCGAAGTTCATTGTTCAGATCGCGGCTGCGATTCTGGTCTTTCTGTCGGGCAATGCGTTCACCGGATTCTTCAACCCCTTCTCCGGGGATTATATCTCGCTGCCGGTCATCCTGCAATTTGTGCTTACCATTCTCTGGATCTTCGGCGTGACGACTGTGATAAATTTCTCGGACGGTATGGACGGTCTGGCGGGAGGGCTGACGGCCATTTCCGCAGTAACCCTATTTGTGGTCGCTTTGGCCAAAGGTCAATCTGCCTCAGCCATGATGGCCATCACTCTCGTGGGTGTCACCATTGCCTATCTGCGGTACAACAAGGCCCCGGCCAAAATTTTCATGGGTGATGCAGGCGCCACCTTTCTCGGCTATATCCTGGCTGTAATTGCACTGGATGGTGCATTCAAGCAGGCAACGGTCTTGTCGCTGTTCATCCCGATTCTCGCACTGGGCGTGCCGATCTTCGACAATTTATTTGTCGTCATCAAACGGTTCGTGCAAGGCAAGTCGATTTATCAAGCCGATGCAACCCAGGTCCATTACCGTCTGCTCAAAGCCGGATTGAACCAGAAGCAGGTTGTTGCCGTCCTCTATCTGGCCAGCGTCTGCCTGTCGCTCTCCTCAATTATTCTGCTGCTGATCCAGACCTGACGCAGACTGGGAATGGTAGGGGTAAGGGCACAGTATTACAGCAAAACACCCTTGATGTTCAAGGGTGTTTTTGCGTTGAGTGTAGGCCTACCCTATGAGCACTACCAGTAGAAAAAGCGACCTATGTAGTGCAAACACAATTTTACCGGACCGCTATAGTCCATGAAACTTTGCTTATACAGCTACAGCCCCGTATCCGGCCAGTGGGGCGGAATCAAGTATTTTCCTGAATATACTCATACAGCCTGTGGTAAATAGCCACGATCTCCGGCATCGGCATTCGTACCAAGCCGCTGGACGAAGGAGCCACGAATTCCCTCACGCCATCTACGATCGGGGGCTGCTCCTCCTGAAACCCCCAGTCCGCCTTTGCTCTGCGGGTGAATTCCGTATAGACCCCCTTGCCTACAAAACAGGCGATCTCCGGGCGGTAGCGGGTAAGCTTGTCCCGGAGAATCTGCCGTCCCTCCGCATATTCCCCACGGGTAATGTCCTCCGCTCCACGTGTCGGGCGGGCAACGATGTTGGTGAAGCCCAAGCCTAGCCGGAGCAGTTCTCCGTCCTCTGAGGCATCATAGAGGCGGGGCGTCAGGCCGGAGTGTTCGAGAATGCGCCAGAAATGATTGCGCGGATTGGCGTAATGATGCCCCAGCTCTCCGGAACGGAGACTGGGATTGAAGCCGATAAATACAATCTGCAAGCCGTGATCGAGGTGATCCGGCACTTCATCCATGGGACATCCCTCCTGTAAGCTGGAAGCTGGCGGTACCCGGCTACTCTTCTTCCCGTAAGGCAATACAAGCAGGTGGAACCGGCTCCGCCAGCCATACCTCATTACCCGCATAATAGAAGGTTACTCCCAAATGCACAGCCCTAACCGTATCCACGCTCAGCAGAACCAGCCTGCCTCTGCGGCTCCCGGCCAAGCTGGCAAAATGGAGCCCCTCTGACAAGTGTACATACTGCCTCCCCATCGGCTTCAGCCCTTCTTTCAGGATCGCGGACAATGCAGATTGATTAGTGCCATGATACAGCACAGGAGGCGGGGTTCCCGGCTCATATGTAAGCTTGGCATGACTGTGCCCATACCGCGCTTTTATACGCTCACCTTCAATGGCAAAGCGCTGCTTCTCGCTGTTTCGGACAACCTGACAGATGTCCTCTACAGTGATGCCGGCCCATTTTGGGGCGGCATGGATGACACTCAGCAGATCCCCCAGCAGGCAGGAGCCGTCCTCAGGATCAAGGAGCAGGCCATACTCTGACGGGGTGTGCCGAAGCAGCTTGGTCATGAATTTGCTGAGTGAAACCTCAGCAGCTGGGTTCAACATTTGTTACACCTCATTTGGTCTTTGGTCTATCTTCACTGTTCTACGCTTAGAGCCGCGGGTCCACCGGATCGGATTCGAGTGAAAGGGCGGCAAGCACACATTCATGCACGCGCTCCAGCGGCTCCTTGCGGATGAAACGTTCCACAGATTCTACGCTCAGAGCACATTCCATTAGGGCGTGGCGCTCTTTTTTGCTGGTTTTGCGCAGCTTGAGCCGGGACAGATTGTCCGGCTGCAGATAATCGATGCCATAGATAATGTGCAGGTATTTGCGGCCCCTGACCTTGATGGCTGGCTGAATGATCGATCTGCCGTTGCGGGCAATGAAGGTCTCCGGCTTGATCACGATGCCTTCATGTCCATCCTCTGTCAGCTCCTCCCACCAGCGGATGACGTCTGCTTCGTCTGCTTCACTGGTGATCGTCCGGTATTCCGTCTCCATAAAAAGCGGCGACAACCCGGCAAGCTCGCGGCTATGCTCCATGTGCCAGATATGGCTATGGTCAAAAAAGCTCTGCCCGCTGTGCGCCAGCGTATGGAACGGGGCAATCCGGACGCCAGCAAGGCCGCTTGTATCCCAGCAGTACTGCTGAAAAGCTTCGCGGAATACACGGGCGTTCTTCAGCTTACCCTCCATCTCCTGCACCCAGCCTGACACATCACGTCCGGCAATCTCAGCTTCGCGCAGCTTCTCCAGAACATGCTCGCGGTCCATGGCAGCAGCTTCGGCGACATGGGCATACTGGGTGGCGATCAGCTCACGCGCCTTCAGATTCCAAGGGATAATTTCGGCATCGAGCAGCAGCAGGTCCGTATTATGGCAGGCCCAATAATCTGCTTGGTGCAAATCTGCATTCAGCCGGGACAGTACTACCGCTTCGGTATCCTTGTCAAAGAAGGCCCTGCCGGTACGGGTGTAAATCGTACCGAGTACTTCACGTCCCACATAAGGCACAGCAGCGGCTTCATCCCGGAACAGCAGCAGAACTGCGCGGCTGCCCATGTGTTTTTTCTCGGCAACCATTGTCCCCACGCCCTGCGAGCGGAAGTAGGCGATCGCTTCACGCGGGTGCTCCAGGTAAGCTTCATCGGCAGACACTGCCGGTGACGGACTCATCGTTGGCGGAATGTAGATGAGTTCCTCCATAGGAACAGTAAAATGTGATACCGTGTCTATTGCGGCTTTTACAAATTCACCGCGCACAGAAATTTCGCCATAAGCCTCTGTCATGACAGAATAACCTTCCACAAGCTTGCGCAGATTAGGGGGTGAGAATCTCCCGCGTTCCCAGCGGATCAGGGGACTGTCCGGGTCCTGCGCATAATCCCTATATGCCTTGACGCCGACAAACTGCTGCTCAGGGTAGCGGTAGGCCGTTAAAGAGCCTCCAAATACCGCACCTTGATCAATGTTGACCGTATCTTTCACCACTGCCGGGTATGGCCTTGGGTCATGTCCCCAGATAATTAGCTCTCCCGACTTGTGCTCTACATACCACTCCTTGCGGACAGGGGCGCCTGAAGCATCCATGCCGTCAGTATCTCCATAGCGGCAGAAATCCTGTATCCGCCTGGACTGCTTGCCGATATATTCATCCCGGATTCCGGCATGGGCAACCACTACACGACGTACACCCTCATGGCACAAGACCAGATGGCTCGGTGCAGACAGCAGAAATTGCTTCAGCTCTTCCCTCAGCATATCGGCTGCTTTTTCACCGGATTCACTTGCTAGCTGCGCAAGCTCCACCGCAACATTCTCATCACCATGGCTCAGGGTTACATTACGACCGCTGAGGTAGCGGGCAATCTTCCAGCCATGGTTGCTGTCGATCATGCGGGCGATTCCGGCATCGCAGTGCCTTTTCCAGAATCTCATCGTATCCAGCGATTTCGGCCCCCGGCTCATCACATCCCCTACGGAAATCAGCATCCTGCCATCAGGATGCCGGTAGAGTCCGGCATCATCCGGTACATAGCCCAGCTGTCCCAGCAGCTCCATCATTTCGTCATAACAGCCGTGAATATCTCCGATCACATCGATCCCATTGCCAATTTCAGCGACCAGCGGGTTCGTTTTGCGGGTAAACTGCACAGTTTCCGTTTCTTTGAGCATATAAGTGAAGTCGAAGCCTTCATCACGCAATCCCCGGAGTGAACGTTTGAACTGGACGAACTGCTGCTTCACACGCTGTCTGCCGCGCGGCTGGTCCCGATCTCGGTCCCGCTCAAGCAGCGTCTGCTCCGGAAGATCCAAAATCCAGGCGGCGCAAGGGATATCATAGGCTGCTGCCAAATCGATATATTTCCTGCGGTATTCGGGCTGCAGATGTGTCGCATCCACCACTGTCAGCTTGCCCAGGCGGGAGCGCATGGACACAACAGTATTCATCGCCTCAAAAGCCAGCTTCGACAGCAGCTGGTAATCATTGTAGAGGATATCCGCCTCCTCCCGGGAGCGTCCTTTCCAGTCGATATATTCAACATCACCTACAAGTGTCCGGTATTCATCGGAAGAGACGATCTCCGTCTGCAGTAGCACGTCTTCTTGCACAAGTCTGCGGAGCAGAGTAGTTTTGCCGCTGTTTGAAGGCCCGACGAGCACAACAATGCCTCCATGCGGGAACGGAATCACCCGCTGCCCTTCTTGTCTGTCCGTCATTACAACGCTTCCCCCTTCGTAAATATGGCCATCTGCGTCGGGTAACCATAATTCGGATCGAACTCGCCTATACCCTTTAGTTCTGCAGAATAATTATAGATCGGGGTCCAGCGGGAACACCAAGCGGCAAAAGCCTCCCGGCTCCACTCAAAGCGGTGATCCCCATGGCGCATCTCCTCCTGATCCATCTCATACACTGCGTTGTATTCCTTGTTCGGTGTAGTAATAATCAATGTACCGGGGGCATATTCGTGAAAAATCGTATCCATCACCCGGCCAAGCCGGTATTCATCGATATGCTCGATGACCTCGCAGAGAATCATCACATCCTTGCCCCGCAGCGATTCATCGTAATAAAAAAGTGATCCTGTCACCGGCTCAGGCACAGTAACACCGGACTTACCTTCCATCTTGGCGAAGCGGTCCATCGCCCGCAGCTGCGCTGAGGCAGAGGGCTCCACCGCCTTGATCTCATGCACCCCAGGCACACTTCCCAGCCTCGCCGAGAGCTTCCCTTCACCGGAACCGAAATCAACGATTCTGCGCCTGGATACAAGGCCCTCGACGATCTCTGCGATCGCAGCATAACGCAGATCATTCAGTCTGACTTTGGGCGCTTCTGCGGTTTCCATAGAGGGGTCTGATCCCAGGGCAACCGGGAATCCGGCGCCCGCTGTCCCCGCGGCTAAGGCTATGTTCGGCGTACGATTCTCTATCTGCTTGTCATCCCTGGTCATCCATCCTTCATACTGCTTGATCGCGCCGGCAAAGCGCAGAGTGCGCTTCAGAATCAGCCCGCGCTGCGGGTGATCCTCCAGCCACCCCTCTCCGTAGCGCCTGATTTTGTCTACCTCATCATCACTGATATAGTAATGCTTGTAGTCATCCAGCGCAGGGATCAGCACGAACAGCTGCCGGAGCGCTGTTTGCAGCGTCTGCATGCCTTTCAGCCGGATATACCGGACAGAGCTTCGGCTCTTCAGATCAAAGGCATAATCGGCATCGCCCCGTTCCAGCAGCACCTCATAGCCAAGAGCGGTGAACAGCTCCGTAAGCGTCCGGTCCGGTAAATTGGATGCTACAGGGCCTAAGGCCAGCTCCAGATTCAGCTTCCGTCCCACCCACGGCACATAAGCTTCCTTCGTCTTGCCGTTCAGTGCAGTACCCAGCGCGGAACGGATGTAAGTACAGAACAGGCTGCTCACCACAAATTCACGATCATTAATATACTGTGTAATATCATTGTGCGCCGAAGAATCGCCTTTTACCAGCTCAACCGGGTCCGGCGTGACATAAATGACTGCCTCGGCTTCCTCCTCGGAAGAGGCGGTAAAGACGATTCGCACGCGCGAATCTTTTTCCATCCGTTCATACAGGTTACTGGGGTTCTTGGCCAGCAGGTGGGACAGCATGCCCGCACCCGCACCCGTTGCTCTGATTGTTAAATGCATAGCGCCCATCTCTCCTTCTACGTTACTTGATTTTCTCTCTACGGGGTCCAGCGGCTTTCTCCGCCCCACACCTCAAGCAGTGCGGAACGGAACAGTTCGTCCAGCACGTGGTCCTCTACCCCGTTTCCTGATCCAAACCGGGCCGCCGCTTCTTCAAAATGGCTGATCTGCTGCTCCAGATACTTGTTAATACACTCAAGCCGAGGCTCCAGGTTCAGTTCATCGCCTGACATTTTTCGGACCAGCAGCCTATCGACCTTTTCTCTCAGCTCCGTTCCTTCCGGAATCAGGTCTTTTACCAGCACTGTGAACTCCAGAGGGGGCACCTCCTGATACTTCTCAATCCATGCACATGCCAGCATTGGCCGGAGAACGTAAAAATACTTCTTGATCTTAACCTCGCTGCCCTGAAGGTAAGTCCGGTAATTCCCGCGGGCCATATTCAGATAATGGTAAATGCAGGATTTGGGCGAAAATCCAAGCGGCGACAAGCGACGGATTCTGTCTGCTACGGTATAGTTCTCTTCATAACGAATCGGGGATTGCAGCCACTCCAGGAGCGGCGGGTTGGATTTGCGGAAAAGGGTCAGCCCTTTCTTCAGATCCCATCCGTTAATATCCAGCAAGTCACTGATTGGACGCTCAATGACATCCCGCTGCCCGAAGATCGAGAGATAAGCTTCCGGGCGGCGCAGGTAAAGGAACCGCACATCATAGTCGCTGTCTTTGGAGGGGAAGCCCCAGGCCCTGCTGCCGGACTCACAAGCGTACAGGATACGGACATCCTCCTCGGATTCGATGGCGTGAAGCTCGCGGATAATGGATTCATGAATTTCAGACATGATGTATCTCCCCCAATCTTTTTCAAGATAAAAAGTCAAAAAAGGCCATGGACTCCATCGTCCATGGCCATGCTTTCGCCTCATGCATATTCAGGCAAATTACTTCCCGTGAACAAGATCACTTGCTGCTGCCGGAAATGAATCAACCGCTGCTAGGGCCAGCCTGCCGAACGAGGCGGACAGATAAATGGGAAGCAAATGGATAAGATTCGGGTACGATAGTTTTCCTTGTTCATTCATCTGTCCTGACCTCCTAAAAGTTTGGTTAGCATTACTTCGTAAGCATACGCTTAGCGATGTGGGCATCATAATATTTCCAAAAGCATAATCCACGGTTCCAGGTTCTGTCAACCCAGTTCTAGGGAATAAGTGCTTTAAGGCCTGGCGTTAAGTCTTCTTCATGCAGCGAAGCATAATCTATGAATCCGCCTTTATAGACCAGCTTTACCATATAATCGCCATTCTTGCCTGTAAAATTGCGCTGGCGGCTCAGAATATCGTTAATCTCTGTCGCACCCTTAACGATAACAGCACGGTTCTCACTGCGTGCCAGCTTCACATGTTGTTCAGCGTCAAACCTAGTCTCTTCAGGGAGCTTGCCGGCATAATCATCTTGGATCAGTTCAGCGGAGATGACATCTTGTGCTGTAGAACGGACCTTATCCGCATATCCCTTCTGAACGAGCCAGTTCTCCAGCTCATGAAAGGAAGGCTTCCAATCGAAGTCATAATAAAAACCATACCCTATATGCTTCGGCTTACTGTTCATCTGCATAGTAGCGATCGACTTCTGGTCGCCAGTCTGATCTTCATAGCTCATGTTCAAAATTTCCTGCTTCAATAGCCCGGTAAATTCCTTAACCTCCTGTGGATCAGAGATGCTAACAGCTTTATTTGTATAATTGGAGCCAAGGCGGATGCTTTCTATGTCCTCATCCAGTTGATAAAGCGTATATTCATTCTGTTTGAAGCCCTTGCTTTCCATCACCGACTTCATCTCCGGCTCAAATCCCTCACCCGGAATCCAGTACTGCCGCACCAGCTTGCGCCCGTTGTCCAGTTGATAGGCAAGAGTGAACATTCTGGCTCCAGGAGAATCGTGTCTCACTGAATCCTGATTCGTTGGCCGCATCGTTACAAGCGCATGATGAAGGCTGCGGACAGCTTCGATGTACTGTTTATCGGTAGTGTAGAAATCCGGCTTAGCCAAAGGAGGATCTTGATCCACGCCGGACGAATCTACGCTTGCACTGAAACTGTATATCCGCGGATAGGAATCGTCATTGTACATCTGGTATTTGCTCCCTGCATACACCCCCGTGACGTGTTCCCCCGCAGGCACCCGGTTCTCATATCCGGTTAATCCGGATACCGGAATGTAGAGCAGCAAACCCAGCAGAATACCATACACTGCAAACTCCATTGGCACTTTACGCGTTAGGATCTGCCAGGTTTTACGGATAATCATCTCAGAAGCAATATAGCCCAGTATAGCCCCGGTAATATAACCGAAGATCATCCAGCCCAGCTGATGAGGTTTCACTGAGGTAAAATAAGTTCCCGAGAGAAGCATGGCACAGAGCATGACACCCGCTTTGAACAGTGGATTGAAATAGGCGAAGGCAATGGCCTGCCCTGTCTTCTCCCCATGGCGATTTCGATACAGCACAAAGGATAAGGCGATGAATACAACCGACAGTGCCGCGTAAATGCATAGCTCTGCTACGCTAAAGATGTCATTTGTATAAGTGATAAGACGCAGCAGCGGTGACCAGATATACAGACTGTCGCTGGACCCGGACCATTGCGGGTAGCCATACAGGTACGTGCTCAAATGTAAATTGACCAGCTGAAACAATGCTGCCGGAAGAATGAGCAGAATATAAATGATTATTCCCTGGAGCACCGTTTGCCCCGTGCATATGCCAACAAAGGTGCTGAACACAAAAAGGAACAGGGTAAGAACACTGACGATCAGGCACCAATTCCAAATATCTGCACCAGAATAGATGTACATATTGCCGCCCAGCGGAGTCACGATTGCGGTAACCGCTGCCGTCAGCCAGACCGGAAGCAGCAGAAGGCCGAGTCCGCTCGCCATATGGGCAGTAAGCAGATGCTCCCTCCGCAGCGGAAGGCTATGCCACAGATCGGAGGCCATTTTGGACTGCAGGTAGCGGAACACGAACAAGCCTGCAGCTACAGGAAGAACGACGATGAACAGCACCTGAATATCTCCTGCTACGCGGAACAGATTATCCACCTTCTGGGGCTGTGTACCGGAATTACCGCTCATGAACAGCTGCAACGGGAGTGAAAATAACAGGCCCAGGGTATAGATGATTCCAATCCAGCCGTGCTGGCGCACATTCTGGCGGATTACACCGCTGTTAAAGAAGTATCGGCTGTGCGTCATACCCGGCATCCCCCATTTCATAAATAAAGATTTCCTCCAGCGTCAAGGGAAGCAGATCGAACACATACGGCTCATAGACATGAAAAGCTTGCGAAATCCGCTCCCGGTCGCCTTTTACGATATAGAGATTCACGCTGCCCCGCTGCTCTTGATGGAGAATTTGCAGCTTGGCCGCCAGTGCCGCCGCATGACGCTCATCCCGGAAAGCCACCTGAATCTTGTGCGTGTCCGCCTTCAGGTCATCGAGATCCTTCTCAACCAGCATCCGGCCGCCGTGCATAATGCCGACATGATCGCACAGATCCTCAATCTCCCGCAGATTATGTGAAGAGATTAGCACAGTGAGCTCCCGCTCAGCGACTTCCTGAAACAGCAGATTTTTGATCTGCCGACGCATCACCGGGTCCAGCCCGTCAATCGGCTCATCCATGATGAGCACATCAGGTGTACAGCTTAGCGCGAGCCAGAACGCCGCCTGGCGCTGCATCCCCTTCGAGAAGCGGCTTAGCTTGCGTGCCGTATCCAGCCGGAACACTGTCCCCAGCTCCTCAAAACGCTTGTCACTCCACCCCGGATAAATCGAGCGGTAGTAGGCCGCCATGCTGTTGACCGACGCCTGCGGGAAGAAGTAAGGGCTGTCCGGCATAAAGATTAGGCTTTGCTTCACCTCCGGGTTCTCAAACACCGGTTTGTTCCCAATGCGGACCGTTCCCTCGTCAGGCCGGTAGATGCCCGCAAGTGTCTTCAGCAGCGTGGTTTTTCCGGCACCATTGGAGCCCAGCAGTCCATAAATAGCTGCTTTATGTACAGTCAGCGACAGGCTGTCCACAGCCTTTTCACCTTGAAAGCTCTTGCTGACTCCGCGAATCTCGATCATGGTTTCTCCCCTCCCTCTCTTTGCTCCAGCACCTGGCGGTACAGCGCTCCTATCTCACTTTCGGTGAATCCCAGATAGACTGCTTCCGCCATCAGGCGCAGCAATTCCTCCCGAAGCTCCGCTCTTTTGCTCTCGTTCTGCCCTTGCTGCGAAGGTGTTATAAAGCTCCCTTTGCCCTGCAAAGAATAGATATAGCCTTCACGCTCCAGCTCCCGGTAGGCCTTTTGAATCGTGTTGGGGTTCACTGTAAGCTGTGAGGATAAGGTTCTTACGGACGGAAGCTGGTCATCTGCCCGCAGAATTCCGTGCATGATCATCTCTTTGACCTTATCGGTCAACTGCTCATAGATCGGCTTGCGGCTGCGGACGTCCAATTCGAACATGACAGTCCTCCTTTCGTATGCTGTCTTCTGGCAAGCATCTCAGTGTATTAACTGTACTACTATTATTAATACAGTCAGATAGGGATGTCAACACAAAGAAACGGCCAACAGGGCCGTTCAGAGTTCTACTATAGCTAAGCAGCAGAGCTTCACCACCCTCTTGGCTGCTGCTGGGTGATGCAGTGAATATTGCCGCCGCCGAGGGCGATTTCCCGCGTATTGATCTGCACCACCCTGCGGTCCTTGAATAAACCACGGAGTGTACGCAGTGCCTCTGCATCCCTCGGGTCGCCAAAAGCGGGAATGATCACACCGCCGTTGCAGATATAGAAATTTACATAGGTTGCTGCAAAAACAGTGCCTGCTCCCCGGTAGTAGCTGTGATGGGCCGTGTCAATCCGCCGCGCTTCTTCGTCCGTTATTATCAGCCGGTCCGGGAGATGCAGCCGATGAATCTCCAGTCTGCGGCCCCTGGCGTCCCTCTCCCGGCTCAACATTTCATAGGCCCTGCCCAGCACCGCATACTGCGGGTCATCCGGGTCATCCGTCCAGCTCATCACTACTTCTCCAGGCTTCACAAAAGCCGCCACCTCATCAATATGACCATCTGTCTCGTCGCTATGCAGGCCCTGGGGCAGCCAGATGATTTTTGTAATATTCAGGTGATCCCGTAAAAGCTTCTCCATCTGCCGCTTCGTCAGATGCGGATTGCGGTTCTTGTGCAGCAGGCACTGACTGGTGGTCAGCAGTGTGCCTTCACCATCCACATGGACTGCACCGCCCTCCAAAATAAAATGCTGAAGATCATAGCGGTCCATACGCTCGATCTCCAGCACTTTTTGTTTCACCAGCATGTCGAGATCCCAGGGAAAATACAATCCCCCGTGAAGGCCGCCCCAGGCATTGAACCCCCAATCGATCC
>NZ_LVWI01000069.1 GCF_001909055.1 Paenibacillus helianthi | reverse complement strand
GAGCTGACCAATACTAATCGGTCGAGGGCTTATCCAAATCATAAAACGCAGATTCGTTTCGGATTCAGTTTTCAGGAATCAAGTTCTGATTCATGAGGCCCAAGAGGTTAAATGAAAAAGATTTGTTTTCAGCATTTGGCGATGCTGAGACCTGAATGATGCATTTGCACCGCAAATGCCCGTTTGGTGGCGATAGCGGAGGGGTTCCACGCGTACCCATCCCGAACACGACCGTTAAGCCCTCCAGCGCCGATGGTACTTGGACCGAAGGGTCCTGGGAGAGTAGGACGCCGCCAAGCGGATATTCCCTGATAGCTCAGTTGGTAGAGCACTCGACTGTTAATCGAGTTGTCACAGGTTCGAGTCCTGTTCGGGGAGCCATGCTCTCATAGCTCAGTAGGTAGAGTGCTTCCATGGTAAGGAAGAGGTCACCGGTTCGAATCCGGTTGAGAGCTCCACAAGTTTTTTAGGCCCGTTGGTCAAGGGGTTAAGACACCTCCCTTTCACGGAGGTAACATGGGTTCGAATCCCATACGGGTCACCAAATTTCATTTTCCCTTGAGGACAACCATACATATGGAGGCTTAGCTCAGCTGGGAGAGCATCTGCCTTACAAGCAGAGGGTCGGGGGTTCGAACCCCTCAGCCTCCACCATAATCGTTCTCATATTGAAAGAGATTGTGGGCACACTATAGGTATCCATCATAGGGGATTAGCCAAGCGGTAAGGCAACGGACTCTGACTCCGTCATCATAGGTTCGAATCCTATATCCCCTGCCAAATGGGAGCCATTAGCTCAGTTGGTAGAGCACCTGACTTTTAATCAGGGTGTCGAAGGTTCGAGTCCTTCATGGCTCACTTTTATTTGTATCATGCGCGTGTGGCGGAATGGCAGACGCACCAGACTTAGGATCTGGCGTCTTACGACGTGGGGGTTCAAGTCCCTTCACGCGCACCACTTAGTTGCGGACGTGGCTCAGCGGTAGAGCATCGCCTTGCCAAGGCGAGGGTCGCGGGTTCGATTCCCGTCGTCCGCTCCATTATTTTGCGCCCTTAGCTCAGCTGGATAGAGCGTTTGACTACGAATCAAAAGGCCGGGAGTTCGAATCTCTCAGGGCGCGCCATTTTTTATTTAAAGAGAATATATTAACGGGATGTAGCTCAGCTTGGTAGAGCACCTGGTTTGGGACCAGGGGGTCGCATGTTCAAATCGTGTCATCCCGATTTTACACCTGTGCGGGTGTAGTTCAATGGTAGAACTTCAGCCTTCCAAGCTGATAGCGTGGGTTCGATTCCCATCACCCGCTCCATAATTTTATACGTTTCGGGATGTAGCTCAGCTTGGTAGAGCACCTGGTTTGGGACCAGGGGGTCGCATGTTCAAATCGTGTCATCCCGATAACACAGCTCTTAAGCTGACAATCAACTCTTACTTTTGGTAGGAGTTTTTTTGTTAATCCAAAGCATTACATCACGAGAATTATAAAGAAGTGTTGATATAATTCTGCTCCATGCGAATAGTCTCAAGAGCAAGAATGAAATATTTTGAATATTCCAGAACTGACCACAAATTTACCAACACGAAATATCTAAGCTTGGTTTTCAAATTGAATAAACTTACGACAGGTACAAAAAATGCTTTAAGAAAGTGAAATTTCGTTTAGGCCGTTTTAAGAAAATTCACAATTAGAATACAAGTGAAAAACCATAGTTTGAAATAAAAAGCTTGAAATCTCTCAATAGAAGCTAACTTTTATGTAAATAAAGTTCACGTAAGCAATAATTAAAAGGACTTCGTATTCAAATTTCAGTGATGAATCATTACATGACTGTTACATAAACCCGATGCGGATCAGACAATATAAATAGGAAGATATACACATCATTTTTATGACTGTATAAATAGTTAGATTGGTGTATAATCTTAATTGCTGTATCGCTTTACAGCGCAATAAAGTTGGAGATTTCCGGGCAGTTTTATTGTATGATATGAGGAAAGCTTCAAATAGACAATGTTAAAAGCATTGATCCGGAAGAGGATGGGGGGAGCAGCATGACCGAACTTACGACTGCCGTCAGCAAAAGCAATTCAAATAATCTGCTGCGGCGAGACGTACGGTTCCTGGGGAATATTTTGGGTGAAGTCTTGGTTCACCAAGGCGGCAACGAACTGTTGGATATCGTGGAGAAGATCCGTGAAACCAGCAAATCGCTGCGCTCATTGTTTTTGCCTGAACTGCACAATGAATTCAAGGAGCTAATTAATTCACTGGATCCGGAGAATCGCCACCAGGTGATACGGGCGTTTGCTATTTATTTTCAATTGGTGAACATCGCGGAGCAGAATCACCGGATTCGCCGTAAACGCGACTACGAACGTTCAGCCGGGGAGACCGTACAGCCTGGTTCTATCGAAAGCGCGATTCAAGAGCTCCGCGAGAGTGACTTCTCACACGAGGATGTTCATGAAATCATGAATGGTCTGTCTCTGGAGCTGGTCATGACCGCTCACCCTACTGAAGCGATGCGGAGGGCGATTCTTGATATTCATAAACGTATCTCCGATGACGTCATGGGTCTGGATAACCCTACCCTAACGTTCCGTGAACGTGAACAACTGCGGGAGAAACTGCTTAATGAGGTCATTACCTTGTGGCAGACGGATGAGCTGCGCGACCGCAAGCCAACGGTGCTGGATGAAGTCCGCAATGGGATGTATTATTTCCATGAGACGATTTTCCAAGTGTTGCCGGATGTGTATCAAGAACTTGAACGATGTCTAAGCAAATACTACCCGGGCCAGAATTGGCACGTACCGACGTATCTGCGTTTTGGTTCGTGGATCGGCGGCGACCGGGATGGCAATCCTTCGGTGACGGCAGCTGTGACTCTGCAGACACTGAGACTTCAGCGTAAACTGGCGATTCGGGAATACCAACGCATTATGCGTGAGCTGATGCAGTATCTGAGCTTTAGCACCAGTATCGTTAATGTAACGCCGGAGTTGCTGGAATCCATTGAATTGAACCGGAGCCTTATTAATCTGGATAAGTCAAAATCCTGGCATAATGATAATGAGCCCTACCGGATTAAGCTTACCTATATGATCGCCAAGACGCAGAACGTTATGGATGATGAGAAGAAAGGCTCACTGGAGCGCTACTCTTCACCGGAAGAATTTATAGATGATTTGAACGTGATCGACCGCAGTCTGCGACATCACTATGCAGATTATGTAGCGGATACCTATATCAAGAAGCTGATTCGCCAGGTGGAGTTGTTTGGGTTCCATACTGCGACGCTTGATGTCCGTCAGCATAGTCAGGAGCATGAAAATGCGATGACTGAGATTCTGGCCAAAATGAACGTTACACAGGATTATGCAAAGCTGCAGGAGAATGAGAAGATCGATCTTCTAGAAAAGCTGCTTAATGATCCGCGTCCGCTGACTTCGCCTTATCAGTCCTACAGTGAGAGCACTGAAGAATGTCTTGCAGTATACCGTGCCATTTATACGGCGCAAGAGGAGTACGGCAAACAGTGTATTACCAGTTATCTAATCAGCATGGCTGAAGCCGCAAGTGACATTCTGGAGGTCATGGTATTCGCCAAAGAAGTTGGTCTGTTCCGAAAAGACAATGATGGTACTGTAGTTTGTACACTACAGGCTGTTCCGCTGTTCGAGACCATTGACGACCTTCATGATGCTCCACAAATTATGCGTACGCTGCTTAACTTGCCGATCTACCGGGATGCGGTGAGAGCCATGAACGATTTGCAGGAAATTATGCTTGGTTACTCAGACAGTAACAAGGATGGGGGTGTGGTAACCGCCAATTACGAGCTGCGGGTTGCCCTCAAGGAGATTACGGCTACGGCGGATGATTTCGGTATTAAGCTGAAATTTTTCCATGGCCGCGGTGGAGCACTTGGACGTGGCGGCATGCCGCTGAACCGCAGTATTCTGGCGCAACCGGCTTCTACGATTGGAGGCGGCATTAAGATTACGGAACAGGGCGAAGTTATCTCCTCACGTTATTCGATGCAGGGGATTGCCTACCGCAGTCTGGAGCAGGCAACATCCGCACTGGTTACAGCTGCAATTAATGCCAGATCACCTCATACAGATCTATATGAGCCGGAATGGGAAAAAATTGTTGCCCGTATTTCTGAGGTTTCATTGAACAAATATCAGGACCTAATCTTCCGTGACCCGGACTTCCTGACCTACTTCAAGGAGTCAACACCGCTTCCTGAGGTCGGGGAGCTTAACATTGGTTCCCGTCCTTCCAAACGGAAGAATAGTGACCGGTTCGAGGACCTGCGTGCGATTCCTTGGGTGTTTGCCTGGACACAGAGCCGTTATCTGCTTCCTGCCTGGTACGCTGCCGGAACGGGCCTGCAGAGCTTCTATGACAATAAGGAAGAGAACCTGAAGGTCATGCAGCATATGTATGCAAACTTCTCGTTCTTTACTACATTAATTGACACACTGCAGATGGCTATTGCCAAGGCTGACCTGATTATAGCCAAGGAATATGCCAGCATGGGCAAAAATGAAGAGGCGCGTCAGCGTATCTTCGGACAGATAGAAACGGAATTCAAGCTGACTTCCGAGCTGATTCTCAAAATCACCGGACAGCAGGACATCTTGGATAATGTGCCTGTTATTCAGGAATCTATTCGTCTGCGAAATCCATACGTTGACCCGCTGAGCTATTTGCAGGTGCAGCTATTGTCCGAGCTAAGAGCCTTGCGCGAAGTGGACGGTGATGACGCGGAGTTGCTCCGCGAAGTGCTGCTCACTATCAACGGTATTGCCGCCGGATTACGGAATACCGGCTGATATTCTGATCTAGGTTGGTTGTTGATTTGTTCTTTATATTATTCACAATCCCCGTTCGCCTCTGTATGGAGGCTGGACGGGGATTTTTAGTTCTGGATTAGTAACCTGGATGGCTGAAGCCGCCGAGAGAACTGAGAGGATAACGAAGCTGGTAAGAGACAAAACCGCTTCCCGCCCTTTGCCTTACCTCATTGTTACTGATATGAATTTTGGGCAGAGTAACAGGGATTTTAAATTCTGATGATGGAGCGACAAAGTGGGGATTTGGAATTGGAGGAGAACAGCGTGCGCCTTTATTCTGGGATTTCGACCGTGAGTAGCGGTTTCGATCAGGAAATCCGCCAATAACAGCGACCGTAAATCCAAATGTTCTCAAAGTCGCGATGAATCATCGTTTTTTATCCCTCGTGCTGTGCCCATTCTAGATAGAAAGTAACAATACTATCCTTGATTTTTGACGAAACATGAATTACCATTTAAGAGCTTGTACCGTGGACATTCATGAGATGAAAGACCAAGGGCGGCAAGTCTGGGGGAGTTAACAGGTGGAGAATTTGGAAGGCAGATTGACAAAGCTCGCCTTAAAGGGCGACCAAAGGGCATTTGCCGAGCTTGTGGAACTATATAAAGACAAAATATATCATTTGGCTTATCGGATGCTGAACAACCGCCATGAAGCGGAAGATATTGTTCAGGAAACATTTTTGCGTGTGTATCGCAATTTGGACCGCTATGATGACAAACAAAAGTTTTCAACATGGATTTACCGCATCGGCACGAACCTTTGCATTGACAGGTTGCGTAAGCGGCGGCCCACATATTCGCTGGATGCAGAAATGAACGACCAGGAAGGCATTGACGGCTATTCCATGATTCCCAGTGATAATGTGACTCCGGAAACAGAACTGCTGCTCTCAGAGACACAGAGATTGATCTATGAGGCCATCGACAGTTTGCCTGTGAAATACAGATCAGTGATGATTTTGCGCTATCTGCAGGACTTGTCGCTTCAGGAAATTAGTGATGTCTTGGATATGCCTGTAACAACGATTAAGACCCGAGTACACCGGGGACGTGAATTTTTACGTAAAAAATTAGAGCCTAAAATGTAAAATAGATTATTTTTTATGAAACGTATGATTGGCAGCGCCGTATGTAAGTTAAGCAAGTCTTATGCGCCCTGCCCCTTTGTCTTGTTATAATTAAATAGCACTCATGAAAGGATTGGCTCCTATGGAATGCAAACTGGCCGTCTCTATGATGCACGACTACCTGGATGACGACTTGCCCGAACTGCAACAGAGGGAATTGAAGGAGCATCTTCTATCCTGTACAGATTGCCGTGCAAAGTTCAAAGAATTGGAACAGACCGATATGCTGATGTTTTCCCTGATGCACCAGAGTCCTGTGGCTTCGGAGGATCTTGTAAGCCGGATTATGAATTCATTGCCCCAGGTCAAGAAGGAACGCGCATTTGTGACCTGGATCAAGCGGCACCCCGCTCTTTCAGCGGCGTCCGTGTTCATTCTGGTGATGCTGATGAGCTCCGTTACCTTTTGGAATCAGGATCGGCAGCTTGTGGTCAGGGGAACAGACCTGGAACAGGTTGTCATTCAAGGGAATACGGTCATCGTACCCTCTGGTAAAACGATATCTGGCGATCTAACGGTGGAGAACGGTAAAACTCAGGTATATGGGGAAGTGGACGGTAATGTGACTGTGATTGACGGCTCCCTGTACCAGGCTTCAACAGCTCATATCTCCGGGCAAGTCAAAAGCATAGACCAAGCGGTAAGTTGGCTCTGGTATAAAGTGACGAACATGTTCTCTGAAGTTGCCTACCGTTAAATAACACTTGGTTGCTTTTAGCAGGAATATTATTTGCGCCTCTTTTTCCGGAAAGATGGCGCTTTTTTGTTGCGAAGGTATAGGGGAATAGGTTTCCCCGGCGACTGAAACTTGCAACCTGGGCTGGAACGTTATAACCTAGGTATGATACAGAACTTACAGACAGTTTACATAAACCCAGCTAATATGAAATGACGGGGGTTTTGGCATGAGTTATTTTACAGATCTAACATGGAAAGAGTCCATTAAAGATATAATCGATATTCTGATTGTCAGCTATATCATCTACAAAGTGCTAAATATGGTGCGCGGGACCCGGGCGATACAGCTGCTAAAAGGGATTCTGGTATTGGTTGTAATCTGGGCACTTAGTACCCTTCTTGATTTATATACGCTGAAGTGGCTGATGAACCAGATATTTACGTTCGGGATATTTGCGATATTTATCATCTTTCAGCCGGAATTGCGAAGGGGGCTGGAGCAGCTTGGACGGGGCAAGTTTTTTGGACGGGCTGCTGAGAATGATGAGGAAGTCAGCAAATTGATTGGTGAAGTTATTAAAGCACTGAATTATTTGGCGCAACGAAAGATTGGGGCATTAATTGTTTTTGAAAGGGCAACGGGGCTGAATGAATATACGGAGTCTGGGATTCCTATGCGGTCTGTAGTCAGCTCCGAACTGTTAATCAATATCTTTATTCCCAATACTCCGCTGCATGACGGTGCGCTCATTATGCAAGATGGGCAGATTGCCGCCGCTGCATGTTATTTGCCTCTCTCCGAGAATCCGTTCATCAGCAAAGAGCTCGGTACCCGTCACCGGGCAGCAATTGGGATTAGTGAGGTTGCGGATTCCGTCTCTGTCGTGGTCTCAGAAGAGACCGGACAGATATCTTTGGCAATTAACGGTCAGATCGTGCGTGATATTAAGGAAGAATCTCTGATTTCCAAGCTTTATGAGGAACTTCGGGCCACTTCACCGCTGAAGGAGAAGAGCTCCGCCTTTTGGAAACGGAGGGAGGATAAACGCAATGGATAAGTGGATGAAGAATAACAATTTCAACAAAATTCTCGCGCTTGCCTTCGCTATTATCCTTTGGATCATTGTCCATGTGGATACTGCACCTGCGAACCAGACAACGGTAAACATGGAGTCTAAAACCATTGAAAATGTGAAGATTGAGGATACCGGCTTCAATGAGGATAAATATGTAATCACTTCAAGGGATGCCGAAAGTGTCAGACTGGAAGTCATGGGCAAAAAATCGGATCTCACCTACAAGTTTTCAGATGCCTATAAAGTGTGGATTGATCTGAGCAATGTTCAGCCAGGAGACACTACGCTCCCCCTGCATTATTCACTTCCGAGCGGCGTGATGCTTGATGATATAATCCCCAATGAAGTGAATGTGCATGTGGAACTCCGCAACACCAAGTCCTTTCCAATATCGATTATCACCAAGGGTGAGCCTGCGGCGGGTTATCAGGTAGGTACACCGGTCATAGAACCAGCCGTTGAGGCGAAGGTTACGCTGGGTGCTAGTGAGCTTAGAAAGGTAGCCAAAGTGCAGGGAACCATTGAACTTAACGGTGACAGTGAAACGATAAAAGAAAAGAAGCTGAAGCTGTATGCGTATGACAGCGGCGGTAACGAGATTAAGGATGCAGTTATCGAGCCGTCCTTCGTAACTGTGGAGTTGCCGATTACTCTTCCGTTTAAAAGCCTGCCGCTGGATGTGAGTTTTAGCGGTCAGCTGCCAGGGGGTGTGGCCTTGTCCAAGGTGACGCCGGAACAGGATACGGTAACAGTGTATGGAACTGAAGAATCCTTAGCTTCTTTATCATCCTATGAAGCGACATTGAACTTAGGTTCAATTGATTCTGCAGGTACTAAGGAGCTGAAGCTGGAATTGACAGTTCCGGAGGGCGCTGCCAAGATTGAGCCTGCGGTCTTAAATGTTTCTGTTGTGACCTCGAACATTGCTGAGAAGACCATTGATAATATTCCCGTCAAGCTGGAGGGGGTAGATACAGGACTTACCGCTCTGATCAAAGATCCTGCCAGTAAAACCGTTTCGCTGACTGTATCAGGAGCCCCAAATCTGCTGGAACAGATAGATAAGAACAATATCAGCGTGGTAGCAGACGTCGTTGGCCTCACAGCCGGATCTCATGAGGTTACGTTACATGTTTCTCTACCCAGGTTCATTGCCCTAGGGAATGCTTCACAACGTCTCAGGGCAACTGTGGAGCTAAACGCTCCCGCAACGCCGGCGGCCGCGGAAACTCCGGATAACAGCAGCACCGGCACGGTAACCTCAGAGCCTAGTGCTGAGCCTGTCTCTGGTGAGGAGAGCCCGACTGAGCCTGTTCAGAGTGGGGATAATGCTCTTCCTACAGCTACGCCATCTCCATCCGAAGGCGCGGTTGATAACAGTGGTACTGCAAGTGCGAACGGCGCGACGAACAATGGTAGTTCTGGCGGAACGTAACTTTTACGGTTAGCAAACGTCTATAATAGGTGACATTGGTACCCGAAATAAGAGTTCATTCATACAATAATTCATTAAGCTAATGCAGCGTATTCAAAAGGAGAAAAAAGATGGGTAAGTATTTTGGAACAGATGGTGTGCGCGGAGTTGCAAACCGTGAATTAACAGCAGAGATGGCCTACAGTATTGGCCGCTGCGGTGGGTATGTATTGGCTGGTAATGTAGAGAAGCCCAAGGTGGTCATAGGCATGGACACGCGTATTTCAGGTCCTCTTCTGGAATCGGCGCTTGTAGCGGGCATGTTGTCCATTGGGGCTCAGGTAATCCGGTTAGGTGTTGTAAGTACGCCTGCTGTGGCTTATATTACAAGATTGCTTAAGGCGGATGCAGGAGTAATGATATCTGCTTCGCATAATCCGGTTGAAGATAATGGCATTAAGTTCTTTGGCGGAGACGGTTTTAAGCTGACAGATGAAACCGAGTTGCGGATTGAAGAACTGATGGATGCGGAGATCGATGAATTGCCACGCCCAGTAGGTGCAGGCCTGGGAACTGTTAATGTAGATAATGATGCGAAATATTTATATTTGAACTATCTCAAAACCACGATTTCTCAAAGCTTCGCAGGACTTAAGGTAGTGCTTGACTGCGCTCATGGCGCAGCTTATGAATTGGCCCCGCGCTTGTTCAGAGAGCTTGGTGCAGAAGTAATCGCCATCGGTTCAGAGCCTGATGGGCTGAACATTAATGACGGCTTTGGCTCCACGCATCCGGAAACTCTGCGCGAGGAGGTGCTGCGCCAGGGTGCGGATCTGGGGCTTGCTTTTGACGGAGACGCTGACCGGTTGATTGCTATTGATGAGAATGGCGATGAGGTTGACGGTGACTTTATCCTCTGCATCTGCGGAGAAGCGATGAACCGTGCCGGCAAGCTTAAAGATGGCACTATTGTATCCACAGTAATGAGTAATATTGGTTTCTATAAAGCAACAGAACAACTGGGTCTAAATACAGCCAAAACCGCGGTCGGTGACCGTTATGTGATGGAAGAAATGCGCCGGGGCGGATACAATTTGGGCGGAGAACAGTCCGGTCATGTTATTTTCCTGGATTACAATACAACAGGTGATGGTATTCTCACGGCAATCCAATTGGTGGATACCATGAAGTCATCCGGCAAGAAACTCAGTACACTGAAATCAATGATGACCCAATACCCTCAGGTGCTTGTGAATGTTCGTGTTCAGGATAAGACTAATTATCCTAACAATCCGGCCATTGAAGCGGCTATTCAAGAGGTTGAAGGCAAGCTTGGTGATAACGGCCGAGTGCTGGTGCGTCCTTCGGGAACTGAACCGTTGATTCGGGTTATGGCAGAAGGCCCGGATAAGGCGGAGCTGGATCTCTATGTAGGCCAAATCGTTGATGTCGTTCAGCGTGAATTGGTGTAATTAATGATATAATGTTATGATGTTCAGCCGGTGAGGAGAAATGCTTAAGGCATCTTCACTGGCTGCATCTGTATATTGTTTAATTTCTTATATTAGCTGCCAAAAGTAATCATGCGTTACAGCATTGCCAAAACGATGTAAGGTGCATATAATAGATAAGGTGTCATTCCAGAAGGAAAGCGGGGATAGTAAGGTTGGCAACAGCAAGCGCCAGAGCTTGATCTTGCGCGGGGGAGAAGGGACAGCCATTAAGTTGCCGGGTAGCGGCAGGGCTTGAACGGATCACGGCAGATGTAAGCTGACGAGGTGGAGGTGTTCGAAATGTTCGGCGGGGACCTCCCGGTGATGCACCAGAGCCGTAAATGGAAACGGAAAATGCGAGGGCGACCTTTCACACAACGTTTCTGTGGGTGCAAGCAGAAAGAGTACAATTCATGGGCTTACGCAATAACGGAAAGAAACACAGAGCGTTCTGCCACGGCAGAGGAGAAGACTGTACATTTCATGAACATAGTTGCAAGTGAAAAGGTATTGAACCGGATATTGTCCTTTTAAGGGCTGCTTAGCCGTGTCCACTTGACTGAGTCTGAAATACAACAGAATATTTGCTTTTTCTCAAAAACATGCCGCACGGCACGTTTCTTTCCTTATGCCGCCCACACTATAAATCGGACGGAGGAAATTATTATGTGTGGTATTGTAGGATATATCGGGAATCAGAATTCGCAAGGGATCTTGGTAGAGGGTTTGAAGAAGCTTGAGTATCGTGGGTATGATTCAGCCGGGATTGCTGTGTTCACCAAGGAAGGACTCCAGGTCGTAAAAGCACAGGGCCGTATGGCGAACCTTGAATCCAGACTTGAAGCTACTCCACTAACAGGAAGTGCCGGAATCGGACATACACGCTGGGCAACCCACGGCAAGCCTTCTGATGAGAACTCCCACCCGCATACTGATGAGAGCCAGAAATTCTCAGTTGTACACAACGGCATTGTGGAGAACTATCTTGATCTTAAAGAAGAACTGATTGCCGGAGGATGCCACTTTACTTCCGAAACGGATACGGAGGTTATTTCGCACCTGATCGCCCGTGAATATGAAGGGGATATCGTGAAAGCTGTACAAAAAGCGATCACCTTCATGCGTGGTGCGTTTGCACTTGGAGTTCTGACTGAATATGAACCCGACAAACTGGTGGCTGTACGTCAAGCAAGTCCACTCATCATTGGCTTGGGTGAAGGTGAAAACTTTATCGGGTCCGATATTCCTGCTTTGCTGGAATATACCCGCAACGTATATATTTTGAACGACGGCGAAATGGCTGTGTTGACACGGGATGCTGTCGAATTGATGACGATTGAAGGCAATTTTATTTCTCGGGAAATGATTACTGTCGATTGGGATGCTGTTACTGCGGAAAAAGGCGGCTACGAGCATTTCATGCTGAAAGAAATCCACGAGCAGCCAAAGGCATACCGCGATACTATGCGCGGACGTATGAACGCTGAAGGTAACAAAGTGATTCTGCCAGAACTTAACCTGACCGAAGAGCAGATCAAGAACATCCGCAACGTTCAGATCGTTGCTTGCGGGACTGCCTACAACGCAGGTCTTGTTGGACGCAACCTGATTGAATCCTTGGTGCGTATTCCTGTAGAAAATGATATCGCTTCGGAGTACCGTTACCGTTCGCCGATCGTTACACCGGAAACTCTGGTTATCGTAGTCAGCCAATCCGGAGAGACTGCTGATACACTAGCTGCACTGCGTGAAGGCCAAGCAAATGGTGCACATGTGCTCGCTATCACCAACGTAGTGGGAAGCTCCATTGCCCGGGAGGCAAACAGTGTATTGGTAACTCTGGCTGGTCCGGAAATTGCTGTTGCTTCGACCAAAGCATATACTTCTCAGCTGATTGCCTTCACTTTGCTCGGTCTGTACCTGGCTGAAGTACGCGGAACGCAATCCGAACCTGAGGTTGCCAAAATTCTGGCAGCTATGCAGTCCCTGCCGGAGCAAGTAGAAGTAATTCTGGCGCAAAAAGAAGCGATCAAGACTTATGCTGAACAAATCGCTAAGCATGAGCACCTGTTCTTCATCGGCCGTGGCGTAGATTATGCTGTGGCTCAGGAAGGCTCGCTGAAGCTGAAAGAAATCTCTTACATTCACTCCGAAGCTTATGCAGCAGGTGAATTGAAGCATGGTACACTGGCGCTGATTGAAGAAGGCGTTCCTGTCATTGCCCTGGCAACTCAGGAATCCGTTCTCGAGAAAACCGTCAGCAATATCAAGGAAGTCAAAGCCCGCGGCGCACACGTGCTGGCCATCACTCATGAAGAGCATGCGAACGACCTGCTTAGATCTGTTGACCAGGTGTTCGTGATTCCTCAGACACTGCCGCTTCTGACCTCAGCCTTGTCCGTAGTATCGCTGCAATTGCTGGCTTACTACGCTTCGCTTGCTCTGGGCCACGATGTGGATAAACCGCGTAACTTGGCGAAGAGCGTTACGGTGGAATAGGGTAGGGAAAGATACAGCAGCTGTTGTCTGGTGACAAAAAAGTTGGGAACCAGTAAAGAAAGTCTAGAACTATATTAAACATCATGAGCCGTCCTGCATTTGAGGACGGCTTATTTTTGCGCGTATAGCATGATTTTTCTTTCTGAAGAGAGTGGAACTTCACAGGATATATGATTGGGTAGAACATCTGCTTTATTCTTATATCGAGCAGGGATAGCTAAATAAGCTCGCGAATATTCTTCATGTAGAGGTGTTTACGAAGTTCGTAAATTAGATGTTATATGTAATAGCCGCTAAGAAGGAATAATAAAATTACTTCGGAGGGAAGTCGAGATGGAGAGCAAAAAAATCGATATTAAAGAGTTTCCGATATTGGAATTTGATGAATCGCGAGTTGCTATAATAGAAGCAACTAATTTTATCGAGCCAAAAGAAGAATTTGAATACTGTATAATAACATTTTTTCGAGATGCAATTGAAAAAATGAAAACTGAGGGGAAGTTGAAAGAAGTTGCGTGTCTACATTGCGAGACGGTAGATTTACCAATATATGAAACGTATTTTCAAGGAAAAAAAGTACATATTACTCTGGGATATTTAGGGGCTGCAGGCTCAGCAGGATTCTTAGAAGAATTGATAGCGTATGGATTTCAGAAATTTATAGTTTGTGGTGGTGCAGGTGTACTTAAAAAAGACATTGCAGTTGGACATTTAATTGTACCAATTTCTGCGGTGAGAGATGAAGGGGTATCATACCATTACATTAAGCCATCTAGAGAAATTGAATGTGATCCAGAAGTTTTAAAAATCATAGAGGACGATTTTAATATACATAATATTAGGTATATAAAGGCAAAAACTTGGACAACAGACTCATTTTATAGAGAAACTAAAGAAAAAGTTGAGTTGCGGAAAGCTGAAGGGTGTGTAACTGTAGAAATGGAAGCAGCAGCATTTATGGCCGTTTCAAAATTCAGAGAAGTTAAATTAGGAATTATCCTGTATGGCGGTGATGATTTAAGTGGAGTCGAATGGGATAGTCGAAGTTGGAATAGTAGAACAGAAATAAGAATAAACCTTGTTCAGATATCTTTACGGATATGTAGTTCTTTATAAGAGGAATAGCAAAGGGAAATCTAAACAAAAAAACATGAATTAAATATAAATACTACAACATGAATAAATTATGCGGAATCGAAGAAGGCAGCTACAACATATAACACCGTATTCACGCTGCGGCCCCTGAAGGGACCTTGGTCTGTAAGAGGCATCTCGAGGAAGCGGATTCCGCAGACAACCCTGCGAGGCTAAGTGGCGGAGCCACCCGGTCCTAGCGGACCTTAAGCCTCTCGGGTTCGTGAATACTACAACGTTATCGGAAATTCATGCAAAGCTTTTTTATGTGTGAGTCGCCTATGAAGTGGAGTAAACTCAAGAGAAACATTGAAGGTATGATTTATGAGCCGCTAAGAACTTTAAATTTTATAATACAGTTTACATTGTGAAGCTACATTTTTTACAATGCCAATCCGTTGATGACTATAATATAACGAAAGATATCACTTACTACCTAGGAACACCGAAGTGTCAGTCATAACTTCATTGCCCTGTCGTTTTGTTCAAGGACAACAATCCAAATGGTATTTGTGGTAAACTTAAATTCTATGCTCTTCAATACATTTGATAATAGTCACAAATTTAGTTATAAAGAAAGGTAATCCTATGATAAAAGTTGATAACTTATCCTTCTCGTTTCCGCAAAAAGAACTATATAAAAACATTTCATTCACGCTTGAAGAGGCGCAACATTGCGCTTTTATTGGAACAAGTGGCAGTGGGAAAAGTACACTGATCGATATACTGATGGATCCAGAAAGATATTTGTATGATGGCATGTTAGTGATAGACCCCACTTGCACAATTGGATTTGTAAGTCAGTTCTCTCAACCAGACAAATCTCAAGAAACAACCGTTTTTGAATATATCGGCGAAAAGTTTATTCAGATTCAAAATGAAATAAACTCTATTCTCACTGAAATGGAGACAGCCACAGATATTGATCCGTTACTTGAAAAGTATCAATTAGCCTTAGATGCATTTGATGCAATGGGCGGGGATGATTTTGAGAGCAACATTAACAAGAAGCTGAATCTGGCAGACCTCATGAGGCTTAAGGATGTTAGGGTATCTGATCTGAGTGGCGGGGAATTCAAACTTATTCAAGTAATGAAGGAAATGCTTAATTATCCAGATTTAATGATTATGGACGAACCTGATGTGTTTTTAGACTTTGAAAACTTAAATGCGCTTAAACATCTAATTAATTCTCACAAGGGAATACTGCTGGTTGTTACGCACAACCGATATTTATTGAATCATTGTTTCAACAAAATTATTCACCTTGAAAACTTGGAGATTCAAGAGTTCGACGGGCGATATATTGAATATAACTTCTCCTTACTTCAAACTAAAATTGAGCTGCAAGAACTCGCAGTCGCTGAAGAGGAAGAAATTAAGAGAAACGACAATATCATCGATAATCTTAGAGCTATCGCAACTTATAATTCCGAAGCATCCAGAGGGAAAGCATTAAAAGCCAGGGTTAAATTTCAGGAAAGATTGGAAGCGCGCAGAATTAAGGCACCCTTTGTAGATATTAAGCAACCGGATATCAGTTTTGGTGTGGATAATGAAATGGAAGACACCGTTGTTATAAATGTTAATGATTATAGTATTGCCTTTGATGAGTTGCTTTTAGAAAATGTTAACTTTGAGATAAAATCTACGGATAAAGTAGCCCTAATCGGTCCAAACGGCACCGGGAAAACGACGCTACTCCGGGAGATCTTTAAAAATAATCATGATTCCATTGAAATTAATGCTGAGGTTAAGGTGGCTTATTTATCTCAGCTTCAAGGCGAAATGCTGAAGGATTCCAATACTATTCTTGAGGAATTCATCGATGCCGGGTTTGCAACGTATGATGAGATTAGATCACATCTATCCAACTATGGCTTTGAAGGTGAAATGGTTAATCAAAAGATAGAATCTTTATCTGGCGGAGAAAAAAACATGCTTCAATTGGCTAAGGTTTCTGCCAGTAAAGCAAATGTATTGCTTCTTGATGAACCGACAAGCCATTTAGATACCTATACACAAATAGCACTGGAAAAAGCCATTGGGGACTATCAGGGTGCGATTCTCATGATTTCTCATGATTTCTATTCTGTGGTAAATGGCATGGATTATGTCCTGATCATTGACGATAAGACGATTAGAAAAATGAGTATGCGAAAATTCAGAAAGATGATTTATGCCAGTCATTTTGATAGAGACTATTTAGAAATGGAACAACAGAAAAAATCAGTGGAAACAAAAATAGAAGTGGCTTTAAAAAATACTGATTTTGAACTAGCAAAAGTATTGGTTGAAGAGCTAGAAGAGCTGATTAAGCTGCTATAATCATAACCCTCGGGTTGAAATGATTGCAGGTGGTAAGAAAGCCTAAGATGTTGGTGGGAAAATATCAACAAAAAAGACACTAATGAATAGGATTCCTGTAAGCTGCTCATTCCATTGGGCGGCTTTTTTATGCTTTCAAGAGAGAGATGGGGATCTATGCATCGAAGAATATAGAAAACGCTTACAACATATTGTAAAATACAGGTTGAGCTGTGACTATGAAACAAGGATGGTAATTCTGTGCGTATCAAATTCAACATCTTTCGGAAAATGCTAGTGTTGCTGCTGATTCTGCTGACGCCGGTCGTGGCGCTGTATTATTATTCTACGTCTAAGAGCATCAACGTCATACAGGAGGAGCTTATTAAAGCAAGCCTGAACCGGATGGAGCTTTTCGTGGCGCAAATGGATGCCAGTATCGAGAAGTTCGATCTGGCCTCCGCCCCTATGCTCGTTGACACGAACGTGCTGGAGTACCTGTACAACCACGAGATGAGCGATTATTCCCTAATGAAAACAAGGCAGCTAATCCAGGAGAAGCTGTCGCTGGCCAGCGCATCAGGCAATTGGTGTAATGATGTGACCGTCTATTTCCCGCATCGGGGCAATAGCATTTCTTCGTCCCCCTCCTATGAGTATGACCCTGTAGAGTTTGAAAGCCGGTTCTCGCTGGGATGGAGCTACAGCGATGATTTGGAGATTGGCCCCGGCTTCACCCGAACCTATGTCACTACGGGTTACAAACCGGCCCATCCGGAGGATCTGGATGTTGCCGTTCGCATTAACCTCTACAAGTGGAGCTTCGAGAATCTGCTCGACACCTACAAGTCTGGGCACTCTAACAATCCGTTTTTTTACAAAGCGGGGCATAACATCATCGCCAGCCGTTCTGTGAAAGGGCCCAAGATGGACGGAATCATCAATGAACTGGGCGACAGGGTCAATAGCCGGGATTCCGGTTTCCTGATCCATTCGTTCGACGGCAGGCCTTATCTGATTACTTTCTATTATTCTAATCTCCTAGAGTGGCATCTCATCGATTCTGTCCCGCTGGGTCAGATCATCGGGCCGATCAGGCAGCAGAGAGTGTTGTTTGGAGCGTCTTCAGTCATTCTGCTGCTAACCGGTATCGCCGCTGCGTCCGCTTTGTACTGGAACGTACACCGGCCTATCTTCCAGCTTGTACGCGCAGTGCAACGGATTAAGGGAGGCGATTACGCCTACCGTCTGCCGAAGAAATCGAACAATGAATTCGCGTTCCTCATGCAGAACTTCAACGAAATGGCGACACAGATTCAGGATCTCATTGAGAATGTCCTGCAATTGCGTATCCTGGCGCGTGATGCCACGCTGAAGCAGCTGCAGGCGCAGATCCATCCTCATTTTTTGTATCGATGGGGCGGGCGAACTGCGGATATTTATCCGGATCGTGCTGCCGCTGTCGCTGCCGGTTCTGGCGACAGTCGCACTGTTCCAGACACTGACGTACTGGAACGACTGGTTCCTGAGCCTGGTATTTATTTCCGACAATCACAACATATCGGTACAATACTTTCTCACAAGATGATGGTCAATATCCAGTACCTCTCCAGCAACCCGAACGCAATGGCTGAGATTACCCGGGCTGGCGGAATGGTTAACTTTCCGAGTGAGACCGTGCGGATGGCGATGGTCGTCGTGGGCGTCGGGCCGATCGTCTTTGCCTATCGTTCTTCCAGAAGTACTTTATCAAGGGACTGACAGTCGGCTCCGTCAAAGGCTGAGGGGGTCTGCACCATATATCACTTTAGGGGGGATTAATTGAAGATGAAGCATACCAAAGGTAAGACTTCACTGCTTCTAACAGTGCTAATTATGTCGTCCTTTGCAGCTACGGCTTGCGGAAATTCAAACCATTCAAACAAGTCTAACACGGCCGCACCGGGAGAAAGCGCCAAAGCAAGCACCGCACCGGACGCTTCCGCGAACACAACCACTGATAATACAGCCACAGATGCCTCGAAGCTGAAGCCTTATAAGCTAAAGCTGGTTTACGAAGGTGCACCCCAGGCGGACGAAGCTCTTGTCGAGGAAGCGCTGAACAAGATTTTAACCGAAAAAATCAATGCAACGATTGATATCGCACCGATCGACTGGGGAGCTTGGGACGATAAGATTAACCTCATGATCGCTTCGCGCGAGCCTGTAGACATTCTGTTCACGGCCTCATGGAACGGTTATGCGAAGAACGTTGCCAAAGGCGTATACATGGATCTCGGCCCCTTGCTCGATCAATATGGCCAGGGCATCAAGGATAGCTTGGACCCGGCTTTCTTAAGCGGCTCCAAAATCGGGGGGGAAAACTACGCAGTCCCAACCAATAAAGAACTGGCATCGTCAGGCGGCATTGTGTACCGGAAGGACATCGCTGATGAACTCGGCATCGACATGAGCAAGGTTAAGAAAATTGAAGATCTCGATGCCGTCTATAAGATCGTCAAAGAGAAGAAGCCGAACATGTATCCGCTGTATACGACAGGCGGAACGTTCTCCTCACACTCCTTTGTGGAGCTGGATTATCTGGGGGATACGACGATACCTGGCGCTATTGATAAAAATGGCACGGATGCCATAGTCAAACCGGCCGAAGAGTTCCCGCAGTACTTGAATGCGCTGAAAGTAACCCGGGATTATTTCCTGAAGGGCTATATTAACAAAGATGCAGCCACAGAAGGCCCTTGAGACGGGTTCGGTTGATCTGGACGAAATGCTGCCCAAGTTTATATCCGCCCAAAAGTCCGCCGGTCTCGACAAAGTCATTGCCGAAAAGCAAAAGCAGCTTAATGAATTTCTCGCCAGCCAGAAATAAACTCATCTGGTTCATAAAAAAGCAGTGAACGGAAAGTCCCGGCTGGTCCATTTGGATCAGCGGGACCTTCAAGCTGAAACGATGATATAACTGGCTTCGACCGTCGTTGCTACGGGATGAGGCTTTTTTGTCATTTTCGGGTCGAAAATCAGGGGGATAGAGAATATTCATGAGGTTGATGATTCATTTCATTTATTATCTTTATGCCCTGGATCGGTCGAAATCTAATAAAAGTGGAATTTTTCCCAATGAGTGGTTCCTTATGCGCACGGGTCATCAGTTCTATAATTATGTATGCGGTTACACAAAACCGAGGAATCAATATAAAGGGGAGGCAAAGTATGAAAAGTATGAAACGTGTTTTGGTGGGGATCTCTACAATGCTTGTGATGACATCAGCTCTCACAGCGTGTGGCGGAAACTCGAATTCCAATTCAAACTCAAATTCATCCAGCCCAAGCGCAAGTCCAGCTCCATCCGCCAGTACTGCCGCGGCTCCAGCAGCCGGGAAGGGCGAAAAAGTGACCATCAATCTATGGAGCTTCACGGACGAGATTCCAAACATGACCAAGAAGTATATGGAAACCCATCCTGATGCAAATGTGGAGTTCAAAACTACGGTTATTGCAACCACGGATGGTGCTTATCAGCCTGCACTTGACCAGGCTCTGGCCGCTGGCGGCAAAGATGCTCCAGACATTTATGCAGCTGAATCGGCGTTCGTGCTTAAGTATACACAAGGTGACGCATCCACCTATGCAGCTAACTATGCTGATCTGGGCCTTGATGACCAAATGGTTAAGGACGCGGGTATTGCCCAATATTCAGTGGATATCGGCAGCAAAGACGGGCAGTTGAAAGGCCTCGGCTACCAGGCAACTGGCGGAGCCTTCATCTATCGCCGCTCGATTGCCAAGGATGTATTTGGAACCGATGACCCGGCTACCATCAAAACTGAAGTTGGCCCCGGCTGGGATAAATTCTTCGATGCAGCTAAGAAGCTGAAAGCTAAAGGATACGGCATCGTATCCGGTGACGGCGACATCTGGCATCCGATCGAGAACAGCTCTGACACAGGCTGGCTGGTCGATGGCAAACTTCATATTGATCCAAAGCGCGAAGCGTTCCTGGATCTCTCCAAAAAGTTGAAAGACAATGGCTATCATAACGATACCACTGACTGGACAGAAGCATGGTACGCAGATATGTCCGGTGCCGGTGCTCAGCCAATCTTTGGATTCTTCGGTCCTGCATGGCTCATCAACTACGTAATGAACGGTCAAGTGAAAGCCACGAATGGCGACTGGGCAGTTACTGAGCCGCCAACAGGTTTCTTCTGGGGCGGCACCTGGCTGCTGGCTAACAAAGACGTGACCAAGGACGATGCAAAGAAGCAAGCAGTTGCTGACTTTGTGAAGTGGGTTACCCTGGATACTTCCGAAACAGGCCTCCAGTATTACTGGGCTAACGGCACGATGAAGAAAGGCGAGCAGGGCACGAAGGATAGCGTTGCTTCCTCCGTGGTAATGTCGAAATCCAACGGTGAAGTTCCACTGCTCGGCGGACAAAACATGTTTGACGTGTTCGTTCCAGCCAATGCTAACGCTTCAGGCAAGAACTTGACACAGTTCGACGAAACCATCAATAAGATCTGGCGTGATCAAGTACGCGAATACACTGCAGGCAATAAGACCCGTGATAAAGCAATCGAAACCTTCAAACAGCAAGTCAAAGACCAGCTTGGCATTGAAAGCGAATAAGAAGGAATCGGAGGGGCGGGGGAGTTATCCCGCCCCTTCATATCAACTAATGAGGTGAGAGCATGCGCCGCAAAGATGTCAGCTACGCGAAATACGGTTATATCTTTACTTTTCCATTTGTTCTTGCATTTCTGATTTTCTCACTGTACCCCATTTTGTACACCGCAGTGATCGGATTTACTGATATGAAGGGACTAATCCCTAAGCCGATTCATATCCTGGATAACCCTTTTCAGAATTTCAAGGATCTCCTTTTTGATAACGCATCGTTCCGGAAGTCTTTGTTCAACACCGGGCTGCTCTGGATTACGAACTTCGTTCCACAGATGCTTCTTGCGCTCCTCTTGACCGCATGGTTCACCAACCGGCGTCTTAACATAAAAGGACAAGGTTTGTTCAAGGTTCTGCTCTATATGCCTAATATCATCACTGCGAGTACAATTGCTGTGCTATTCAGCACTTTGTTCGCGTACCCGATGGGTCCGGTAAACAGCTTGTTTCAAATGCTGGGATGGACGGATGGTCCGATATTCTTCCTGCAGGATAAGACGACAGCGCGTGGCATTGTGTCATTCATCCAGTTCTGGATGTGGTACGGCAACACGATGATCGTCCTGATCGCAGGTGTTATGGGGATCAATCCCGCGCTCTTCGAGTCTGCAGCGATTGACGGTGCTAACGGTTTTCAGACCTTCTTCCGTATCACGCTGCCGAGTCTGCGTACGATATTGCTGTTCACACTAATCACCTCCATGGTAGGTGGTTTAACCATGTTCGATATTCCGCAATTATTCCTTGCGGGGGGACCGGATGACTCAACCCTTACTACGTCCATGTTTATCTATGGGCAGGCGTTCAAGGGCAGTTACATGTATAATCGCGCTGCAGCAGCGAGCATGATCATGTTCGTGATCTCGGCGTTGCTGTCCGGTTTGCTGTTCTACGTGATGCGCGACCGCGATGCTGCAAAAATAAAAAAGATCCAAAAGCAAAAGTATAGAAACGCTGCTAAAGCAGCCGCGAGGGAGGTGTAGCACATGGCGAAAATTCAGGAAAACGGTAAAGTGAGCCGGAAAATAAACAAAACTATTATCTATGTGGTCTGCATCGCTTTGGCGGTGCTCAGCATCCTGCCTTTCTGGATCATGTTCGTAAACGCCACACGCTCTACACCAGAAATCCAAAGCGGACTCTCTCTGCTTCCTTCAACCCACATGATGAGCAACCTGCGGGTGCTGCTCGACAAGAGCTTCGATCCGCTTCAAGGTTTCATGAATTCATTCATTATCGCTAGTTCTGCAACACTCTGTACTGTCTATTTCTCGTCCTTGGCGGCTTATGGACTTGTGACCTATAGCTGGAAGCTTCGGGGGCCATTCTTTACCTTCATCATGTGCGTGATGATGATTCCTTCCCAGGCAAGTGCGATCGGATTCTATCAGTTCATGTATAAACTGCATTGGACGAACAATTTCCTTCCGCTGATTCTGCCTGCGATTGCTGCGCCGGCGGTAGTGTTCTTCATGCGCCAATACCTGCTCGCCACGCTGTCGATAGAGATCGTAGAGGCAGCACGGGTAGACGGATCTGGTGAGTTCCGCACGTTCAACCGGATTATCATGCCGCTCATGATGCCGGCAGTGGCGACGCAGGCGATCTTTGCCTTTGTGGCCAACTGGAACAACCTGTTCATGCCGCTGATTTTGCTAACTCAGAAAGAGAAATATACGATGCCGATCATGGTAAGCTTGCTTCGCGGTGATATCTACAAGACGGAGTTCGGCTCGATCTATATGGGGCTGGCCTTGACGGCCTTGCCGCTGTTTGTGGTGTATTTCCTGTTGTCGCGGTATATTATCGCAGGTGTAGCGCTTGGAGGCGTAAAAGAATAATTATGCCGTCAGGCTTGTTTCAATGACGGACGTAAACATTTCAATGAGGGGGAGAATTCTGCTATGGCAGCACAAAATGAACCGCTAGTTACCCATCTCTATACAGCCGATCCTTCCGCTCATGTATTTGAGGGCAAGCTGTATATTTACCCATCCCATGATATCGACCACGGTGGTCCTACGAACGATAATGGCGACCAGTATGCGATGGAAGATTATCATATATTATCGTTGGAAAGTCCGGCGTCCCCGTGTGTGGATCATGGAGAGGCGCTTCATCTCCGGGATGTCCCCTGGGCTTCCAAACAAATGTGGGCACCCGACGCCGCGTACCGGAAAGGGACCTATTACTTGTTTTTCCCGGCCCGGGACAAGGATGGCATTTTTCGCATTGGCGTAGCAACGGCAGTCTCGCCGGCTGGTCCTTTTCAGGCTCAGGCAAGCTATATCGAAGGGAGCTTCAGTATCGATCCCGCCGTGTTTGTTGACGAGGACGAAAGAGCTTATATGTATTTTGGCGGCTTATGGGGCGGACAATTAGAAAAGTGGCAAACCGGTGTGTACCAGACGGATGCAGCTGAGAAAGAAGCAGGGGAACCGGCTTACGGCCCACGGGTAGCGGAGCTGAGTGAAGACTTGCTGTCCTTCGAATCGGCTCCGAGGGAAATTACGATTACCGATGAAGAAGGGAACGTCATCCTTGCGGGTGATGAAAACAGGAGATATTTCGAAGGCCCATGGATGCATAAGTATAAGGGGAAATATTATCTGTCATATTCCACAGGCACGACCCATAAAATCGTCTATGCCGTTAGCGACAAGCCTTGTGGACCTTTTGTGTTTCAAGGAACCATTCTGGAACCCGTCGTGGGCTGGACGACCCACCATTCCATCGTGGAATTTAACGGAAAATGGTATTTGTTCTACCATGACGCATCCTTGTCCGGCGGCGTGGACCACAAACGCTGTGTCAAATTTACGGAGCTTCATTATGAAGAAGACGGCAGAATCCGGCCGGTCCTTCTCTAATCGCATGCCCCGCCTCAACTGCCTCTGTTCTACAGAGATAAGGATGTCTTGAAGCTAACGCTTTAAGGCATCCTTATTTGCGTTTCTATAATGGTTTCCTTCATTCACTACCTGCAGGCAGCATAATCGTAAAGGTTGAACCCTGTCCCGGCTCGCTATTTACCACAATGGTGCCTCCGCTTAAGCTGATGATGCGGCTGACCAGAGGCAGGCCCAGTCCGTTGCCTTCGGAGGAACGGGCAGGGTCGCCTTGGTAGAATTTTTCAAAAATATGCTTGCGGACCTGAGGAGTCATTCCTATTCCTGTATCAGATATGACCACCGAAATCCAAGGGTCTCCGGGCCGGAGAGAGACGGAGATTTCCCCCCCTTCCGGCGTGAATTTGATCGCATTGCCAAGTAGATTCAGCCATACCTGCATGATCAGCTCTTCATTCCCGTAATATTGCAGCTCGTCTAGATCAATGTTGAGGTTCAGCTGCTTGGGAGCCCAGGCCGACTCCAGCAATAACAGAGCCTGACGGAGCTGCTCATCCAGGCGGTATTCCGTTTGTTCTGTGAGCAGTTCCTGGTTTTCAAGCTTGGAGATCTTGAGAATATTGCCGGACAGGGTGGACAATTGCCGGGCGCTGTCTATAATCATGCCGGTGTATTCATCATGCTCTTCTTTGCTGAGATTATCTTCCTGCAAGAGTGTGGCGTACCCCTCGATAGCGGCAATGGGCGTCTTGAATTCGTGAGACACATTGACAACAAAATCATTGCGGAGGGTCTCGATGCTGCGCAGCTCCTGAACCATAAGATTGAAGTGGTGGGCGACGTCGCTGATCTCACCCACCCGGTGCGATTCATTCAAATGAATATCGAAGTTGCCTGTGGAGACCTCCTTGGCTGCCTTGATCAGATCCGCAATAGGAGATAATATTTTTCGGCCCACGGTCACAGTGATGGTTGTCCCGATGACGAGACTGAACAAAACGATGGTCAGAATAGGCGGAAAAGGATTTCTGTGCTGTATAGTCTCATTGCCAAGGCGAATGTATAGATAGGCCAAGATCGCCATGAGTAAAAGGAAGGACAAAATAATCACAAATACGAGCGACACAAAATGCCACCAAAGGCCTCCTCTTTTTTTGCGCCTCATCCCAGCTTCACCGCCTTATAGCCCAATCCTCTTACGGTGACAATTTCAAAGTCAGAGCTTTCCCTGAAACGCTCGCGCAAGCGGTTAATATGAACCACCACTGTATGCTCGTCGGATTCTGTATCCATGCCCCAAATTTCATCCATCAGCTGCTGTTTGGTAAAGATTTTGTTCGGATAGGAGATTAATTTATAGAGTAAATAAAATTCTTTCTGCGGAAGAAGGGTGCTCTCCTGGCCCTGAATGACGGTTAATGCATCATAATTGAGCACAGTTCCTCCCCATTCGATCCGGCGTTCGCTGATAATTCTGGCCCGTCGAAGCAATGCGCCAACCCGCAGAATCATTTCATTTACATTGATGGGCTTGACCATATAATCGTCGATTCCAACGAGAAATCCCTGCTGTTTGTCAGCGAAGTTCTCCCGTGCCGTCACCATGAGAACCGGAAGATTGTTGTTATTGTCCCGGAGTGTCCGCGTCAGCTCGTATCCATCCATAAGCGGCATCATAATATCGCAGATGATCAAATCGATATATTCCTTATCCAGTAACGTGAGTGCATCCTCGCCGTTCACTGCCGGGATGGCGTTGTATCCATTTTTGGTCAGGACTGTACAGAAGAGCTGCCGCAATTTGCTGTCATCCTCAACCACAAGAATATTAAACATGGGGTTTCCTCCTGGAATGCTTCATTGGTTTAAGTATATAGATGGCTTAAGTATAACTCATCAAGATCAAGTGAATCTCAACTGGTGAAGTTTAGGTTTAGTTTACATTAGGCGCTTATACTGGGGCCAGCAAGACAAGAAGAGAGAGAGAGTAACGATCAATGATCACACGGGAACGGAAAGGGAGAAGAATACGATGCTGCAATTAAAAAACATCACCAAGAGCTATAAGACCGGGGAATTCACACAGGTTGCACTGGATAAGGTGAATCTGAATTTCAGGGAAAGTGAATTCGTTGCGATTCTGGGCCAGAGCGGGTCGGGGAAGACAACACTGCTGAATATCGTCGGCGGACTGGATCAATATGACAGCGGAGAGCTGATTATTAACGGCCAATCCACGGAACACTTCAAAGACGGAGATTGGGATGCGTACCGCAATAACAGTGTGGGCTTTATTTTCCAAAGCTATAATCTGATTTCGCATCTGAGTATTACGGATAATGTGGAAATGGGCATGACGCTCAGCGGGGTAGCCTCTGCTGAGAAGCACCGTAAGGCGCTTGAAGTGCTGGAGAAGGTTGGACTCAAGGAGCATGTCCATAAAAAACCAAACCAGCTGTCGGGCGGACAAATGCAGCGGGTCGCAATTGCCCGTGCCCTGGCCAACAATCCGGACATTATTCTCGCGGATGAGCCGACAGGTGCTCTGGATACAGAAACCAGTGAGCAAATCATGGAGCTGATTAAGACCATTGCGGAAGATAAGCTGGTCATCATGGTTACCCATAATCCGGAGTTGGCCGAGAGCTATGCAGACCGCGTGATCCGCTTCTCGGACGGCCATGCGGTATCGGACAGCAATCCGCTGGCCAATCAAAAGATCTCAAGCTCCTACAAGCTGAAAGAGACCAGTATGGGTTTTTTCACCGCCTTGAAATTATCCGGGAAAAATATCGCAACCAAGAAATGGCGGACGGGCCTGACGGCTTTTGCCTCAAGTATCGGGATCATTGGTATCGCCTTGATTCTGTCCTTGTCGAATGGATTCGATAAGCAGATCAGCTCCTATGAAACCGGGGCGCTCTCCAACTTCCCGATCTCGATCAATCAGACGGCAATGAATGTAGAGCTGGGGCCGCCAAGAAACGGAGCATCAGAACTTCCCTCGTACCCTGCAGAGAAAAAGCTGTATCCCTATGACCCCAGCAAAAATTCCACACAGCATACCAATGTGCTGACCAAGGAATATATAGATTATCTTAAGAAAATCGATCCTAAGCTGATTGATGGAATTTCCTATACCCGCACCGTGAATATGAATATACTGGTATCGGACGGACAAAAGGCGACTACGCTGGATAAAAACAATATTAGCTTAACTGCATATCCCAGCAAACAGGGAAGTAAGACGGGGAGCTATCTGGAGCAATATTATGATGTGCTGGAGGGGAAATACCCTTCCGGGAAGACGGATGTCGTACTCATTGTGGACGAGTACAACCGCCTGACCGATGCTGCGGTAGATGCCCTGGGGCTCGATTATAAAGTGGACAGCATCAATCTGGGAGAGCTCATTGGAACTCAGCTGAAGCTTGTGATGAACAATGACTATTACCGCAAAAACGGTGAGCAGTTTGTCGTAAACGGAACAACGTCGAATTTAACAGAGCTCTATAACAGCCCTAAAGCAGTGACTCTGAACATCGTTGGGGTGCTGCGCGGCAAGGAAGGCTCCAGCGTATCTACAATGTCTCCAGGCATTGCCTATTCGGATGAGCTTGCCGCTTCATTTATAGCAGATGCACAGAAATCCGAGATCGTATTGGCACAGGAAAAGGCAGACGTCAATGTGCTGACCGGTCAAGCATTGTCAGATGGTGTCGCGGGTAGTGGTTCAGCCGGAGCAGCAGGTACAAACCGGCTGATGATGGGTCCTGGTGGAGGTGCAGCGAGAGGGAATGCTTCCTTGACTAAAGAGGATGTGCTTGCGTCCCTAGGGGCAACAGATATCCCTAGCTCGGTATCTTTGTACCCGATTGATTTCAATGCCAAGGAATCGGTCACTGCTTATCTGGATAAATGGAATGAAGGCCGTGAATCCAAGGATCAGGTGAAATATACCGATTTGGCGGCAATGGTTACCAACATCTCCGGCGGTATTATGGACGGGATTACCATGGTGCTGATTGCTTTTGCCGCGATTTCCCTGGTAGTGTCATTAATTATGATCGGGATTATCACATATATTTCTGTAATGGAGCGGACGAAGGAGATAGGAGTCCTACGAGCACTGGGCGCCCGCAAGAAAGATATTACACGGGTATTCAATGCCGAAACGTTTATAATCGGGGCTTGCTCCGGGATTCTGGGGATTGGCATTACCTACCTGCTGACCATTCCGGTTAATGCAGTACTCTATAATCTGACTGATCTGTCAAACGTAGCCCAGCTCAACCCGTTGCATGCATTAATTCTGGGTGTGATCAGTGTAGGGCTTACGATGATCGGCGGCTTCATTCCGGCCAAGATGGCCGCGAAGAAAGATCCGGTTGCAGCGCTGCGCAGTGAGTAACGGCTTAGCAGTTCGGTTATAAGATTGGCCGGAAGAGCCGCATTTCCCATACAGAAAAAGAGCCGATCCTTCGTTGGATCGGCTTTTCCTGTATCATTATGACATCTATACATGAGCTGGTAAGGAGGATATCGGAGAAGAAATCATGGACGGGTAAGCAGATTGAGCTCCTTCGCCTGGATAATGGCTTTGGTGCGCCGGTTGACCTTTAGTTTGGCGAAAATATTTTTAACATGCACTTTTACCGTCCCAATTGCGATGACCAGTTGATCGGCTATCTCTTTGTTTGACAGTCCTGCCGCCAATAAGGAGAGCACCTCAAGCTCACGTTCCGTAAGAGGTTCCTCCATTATAGCGGACAACGAGGCTTCTTCTGCTTCCGGGTCTTTATTGGACTGTCCGGCCGTATTTTGCAGCATGCAGAATAAAATTCCATTAGATGCCATGGCCTGAAGAACAGTCAGACGATCATACGCGAACACACCGCTTGCCAGCTTGTTTTCCAGGTAGAGGACACCCAGCATATTCCCGTGAACGGTTACCGGTATGCAGAGTGCGGACCCGGGCCGATGCTTCGCAATATACGGGTTATGGATCAGCCAGCTCTCTTCACCACCGACATAATGGACATGCTCTTGTGTACGGAAGACATACCGGATGATGCCCTCCGGCAATAGAAGGCTGTCATTCAGCTCAGAAGGAGAGAGGGAAGTCTGCGCTTCTGAATCGGCATACGCCTGAATATTCAGTCCATCCTTATTGTCCATCAGCAAAGCACCCTTGCTGGCACCCGCATATTTCATAATAGTATTCATGATTTCCGCAAGCACCGTATCACTGTCCATCTGATTCGTTATCATTTGAGTGGTTTTGAGAATCGCTGCAAGATCCAAGCCGTCCAGGGCATGGGTCTCATGATGAGCACCGGCAGCCTCTCCAGATAACTCTACATCACTCCGGTCCGCCGGAATAGGGATGATCTCAAACGATTCATCAGCATGTTCCCCGCGTTGCCAGCAGAGTAGCAGATCCTCTAATTGCTTTATTTTTATTTGCACTCCCCATTGTGTATACGCCTCAAGCGCTAATTGCAAATAGAAGAGGGCTGTTTTCCCTTTATCCATATTATGGTAGTATCTCGCTGCGAGTTCGCCGGCAAGGCTTATCACCTGAACATCGCCTTGTTCTCTTGCTTCACGGATGGTTTTATCATACAGTTCCTCAGCCAGAATGCCCTTACCAGAGGCACGCGCATGTTCAGCCTGCAGAAGGTAATGCCTGGACCGGTAATTGGCCGGACTCCATGCGGCCCATTTTTTGAAGCGGAGGAGATTGCTATTGAATCGTTTCTTCAAATGTGCCCGTTTCCCAGGCTGTACAGAATCCGCCAATAGGGCAAGCGATTCATACATCAGGCATTCCGGCAAATGCGGAAGATGTGTGGCATAGGCTTCATAGGGCTTTGCTTGACTGGCCCAGCGGATAGCTTCCTCATAATTACCCAGCAAATAGCTGAGTTGAGTCTTGTAGGTGCTGTACTGAAATAAGGTGGTAGCCGAGGTCTCCTCCATATGAATCCGGCCCAGGAACTCTTCTTCTTCAAAGCCTGTGCTGCTGAATGAATCCGGAGAAAGGGTTCTTCCCTGTAGTGCAAGAATAAATTGCTGATACAGATAAAAGTTCTGCTTCACAAACTCGTCGTTGGTTGTATCCAGAAATACCATATATTCAGTTATCGTTCTGGAGAATTCACTTAACGGTGCTCTTGTGTAGAGTGAATTAATGTGCGCACCCATGGCATAGCTGGCAAACACGTAATCCCCGGATTCCATCCCGAAACGAAGCGCTTTTGCCAAGTAAGCATCTCCTTCACGGGCATTTCCGGCAAATTGACAGAGTACACCGCCGAACATGGTATAAGATTTGCTTTTAACTGAAGTAATATTGTAACGCTCGGAAAGCTCAATTCCGACCTTGCCAATGGCATAGCCCTTATCAAATTTCCCCCGTGCATACCCCAAAAGCATGCTGTAAGCAGAATAGACAGCTGCGGAAACAGGAGTGTTTCCATACTTAATAGATAGCTGAATGGCTCTGCACATGAGCAGAAAAAAGACCTCTTTGTTCGTGAAGAAGGTGGAGGGAGTAATCGCCAGAATGAGATGCATCACAGCAATCCGGTCTTTGTCGGACATTTCTTCCAAATGCGCGAGCCGATCATACCGGTTATGCAGCAGCACATCGATCCGCAGCGCTTCAAAGAACAGTTCGAATTTGCCCGGATTGGGCGAAATGTTAACATGATGCTCCCGCAGACTTTCTAGACCGAGCGCAGTGCCTTCCAGATATTTACCCTGATTGATGTATTGCATAATCCGGATCATTTGCACTCTGCTCCGCTCAGCTGCATTGCGCGCACGGAGAAGCAAGAAGTCAATTATGCGGTCAGACTCCACAGCATTACCGCATAAATATTCACATTCTGCTTGTTCAGCATGCAGCTCGAAACAGAGCTCGAAGGTGTTGCTCCAAGCTTCCGCTGGCAGTAGTTCAACCCCTTTTCTGAAATAACCCAGCGCAACGTCATAGGCGGAAGTAGCCTTGGCACGGTTTCCCGCATCCAGATTTAATTGTATGAGCTGAAGGATCTCGGCTTCTCCGGTCATTCTGCCAGAACCTCTATTCAGATGGTTGACCACATCAAACAAGTTCTCTTCGTACCCCGAAGCCTCCCTGTTCAAAGCTCTGCCTATTGAGCTATGGATCGCTTGTTTCGTATCATCATCAATCTGACTATAAATGAGCTTATGTATATTATCATGGGCAAAACGGAAGGTACCCGCTTCATCTGCCACTATCATCCCTTCGGCTTCAATCTGGGGCCATTTGGACATGACATCTCCGATCTCCCGATTCGCGACGCAAGCTATCAGATCCGGATGGAAGGTGCTTCCCACACAAGCCGAAATTTGAAGCAGCTCCTGCGCAGTGACGGGAAGACGCCGCAGCCTGTGTTCCATCAAGTCATTGATCGCATAGCTGGGTTCCTGCCCAATGACCGATCCCAAATCCCATTGCCAGCACCGGTTCTCATGGTTATACACCAGAATGCTGTCATCTTGCAGGCGCAGCAATATTTGCTTGAAGTGAAAGGGGTTGCCGTTCGATTTATGATATAGCAGTTCTGTAAAGGATAGCGCAGTATCCGCTTGGGTATTCAAGGTTTCTATCGTAATATCGTTCATTTGTTCAAGGCTCAGCGGGGACAGATGAATATGCCGGATAGCTGCCTGATCGGTAACGCTCCCGCCATGTTCGTAGCCTGGCAGACTGCTAAGTTCTATATCGTTATGGCGATAAGCGCAGACAAACATCAAATATTGGCATTCCGGATCGCACAACAGTGCGTGAATTAACTGCAGCGACGAAGAATCCGCCCATTGCAAATCATCGATAAACAGGACGAGGGGATGTTCTTTAGAAGCCAGCGCTTGAACAAATTTGCGGAAAACATAGATAAACCGTTTCTTCGATTCATTAGCCGGAAGCTCTTCCACAGAGGGCAGGGTGCCAAGTATCAGCTCGGCTTCAGGAATAATGGCAGTGATCACGTTGGCGCTTGCCCCGAGTGCTTCCTGCAGCTTTTGTCTCCACAGCTCGGACTGTTCCTTGCGTTCACCCAGCAAATGCCGCATCAACCCGCGAAAGGCTTGAATAATCGGATGATAAGGGCTTTCTTTAGAGATTTGCTCAAACTTTCCGGTGACATAAAAAAAATTACGGGCATGCTGCTGTTTGCGGAAAACCTCGTCCATAAGGCTTGTTTTGCCGATTCCGGCTTCACCGGACACGTACACCATTTCGGTTGATCCGAAGCAAGCAGAATAAAAAGCCTGGGTCAGCATGGAGATCTCATATTCTCTGCCGTGAAACCCCGGTTCCATAAAAAAGGTGTCGTGGGAACGTCCGACTTTGTCCAGGTCTGCCAATAAAAAACCGGCGTTTTGATAGCGGTTATCCGGATTTTTGTCGAGCAATCTCATGACTACAGCTTCCAAGCCTTCAAGTAAATAGGTCTGTTCCTGGGTCAGCGGAGGGGGGGCTTGGGCCAGGTGCATATACACCCATTCCAGCGGATTGTCGGCAAGAAAAGGCAGATGTCCGGCCAATAATTCGTAGAAAATAATGCCTATAGAGTACAGATCACTTCGCTCATCCACTGTCCGCAGCATTCGTCCTGTATTCTCAGGTGAACAATAGGCGAGGCCTGCATCTGATTTACCATAACCCGCTGGACGCAAATAACCATGGTCTGAACGATGGAGGGCATAACCTGAATCTATTAAATAGGCTTCTTGTCCATTAGAACGAATACCGATCCGCTCCGGCCGCAAATCGAGATGGAGGATCTGCAACTGATGAAGCTGCAGAACACAAGCTACGATGGACCTGGCAAGGGTGAGAAACGCCTCCCGGTTCATGCGGGTCTGTCCGTTCATCCATTCCCTGAGTGTTGAGTTTCTGATAACAATGTCAGATTGCTGATTTACTTTCATTTTTGGACACCTCTAATCTTGGGCGTAGTAGCGAATACAATCTATTGTAATAGAAGATATGCCTTTTTAGGTATAGAAAATTTTAAGGAATGACTCTAATCTGGGAGTATGTTGAATGGGCTGAATTTAGAAGCAGGAGAGGTCTAGGTGATTAAAATGGAGAATGCACTGATTGCGTTTGTTAGTATTGTTCTTCTTGGAATTGTGATCTTTGCGAAGATTTGGTGGGACGGATCCGGGATCAGTTTTAAATTTACAAAATGGTATTTTGGTATTTTTTTTATTGCGGCACTGATTGTTGGAGGAGGTACTTTTTTCGTCAGTTAATTCATTATATCGGTAAGCTCCTTCAGATTCCGTAGGTGAAATTCACAAATACATAATTGTTTTTCGAGTCATCGGAAATACAAGAAAGAGAGGATATTTTTATGAAAGGGATAAGACGATACAAACGCTGGATCGCCATGACTCTGATATTCATGCTTGCTATAGGATCGTTGTCTCATGGGGAGGTGTCTGCTGCTGATCCGGAGGTGCTCGATCAAAAACAGGAAAACAAAACCGGGAACGTATGGGTCAGTTATGATTATCCAAGATTTCAGACTTTTACTCCGGAGATTACCGGGAGTCTCAGCAGGATTGAACTGAATATTTTCGATACCGTTGCTCCAGGAGCCCTGAAGGTGAAAATTTATAAGGATGGCGATCTTTCGACATTGCTCGCTGAAGCGCAACTGGCTTCCTTCAGCGCAGGCTGGACGTCGGTTAATTTCTCAGGAGCATCACCTTATTTGCAGAAGGGTACGATGTATCGAATGGTTGCTTCCACGGAATTCGGAGGCTCGGCTGGCTTCGGATGGTATGGCAGCACCGGCAACCCGTATTCAAGAGGATACTCTTCGGCTAACAATTATGACTTCTCTTTTAGAACGTACATGATTGCGGATGATTCGACATCCCCCGCATTAAGTGAGATCTCCACTGCTGAATCAAGTATTGTAGCGGACGGCATGAGTCAGACGGCAGTGACGGTGAAGCTGAAGGATGCACAGGGCAATGGGCTGACGACCGGAGGGGCGACTGTGGTAATTACGTCGACCTCGGGATCGGTGAGCGCCGTCACGGACAACCATAACGGAACTTATACGGCGATGCTGACGGCACCGGTAGCGGTGGGGACCGCAACGGTCAGTGCTACTGTTGGTGGAACTGCGCTGGGCGGAACGGCAACGGTACAGTTCGTACCCGGAGCACCATCCAGTGCGAACAGCACCATAGCCGTGGGGAATAGCTCGCTGACGGCGGACGGAACAAGTCAGACGACAGTGACAGTGAAGCTGAAGGATGCGCAGGGTAATGCGCTGACGACCGGAGGGGCGATGGTAGCAATTACATCGACTTCGGGTAATGTGAGCGCCGTCACGGACAACCATAACGGGACTTATACGGCGATGCTGACGGCACCGGTAACGGTTGGGACTGCAACAGTAAGTGCCAGTGTCGGCGGCAGTGCGTTGCCGGGAACAGCAACGGTACAGTTCGTGCCCGGAGCACCATCCAGTGCGAACAGCACCATAGCCGTGGGGAATAGCTCGCTGATGGCGGACGGCACGAGTCAGACGGCAGTGATGGTGAAGCTGAAGGATGCACAGGGTAATGGACTGACGGCAGGAGGGGCGACGGTGGTAATTACGTCGACCTCAGGTACGGTGAGCAGTGTTACGGACAACCATAACGGGACTTACACGGCGATGCTGACGGCACCGGCAGTGGTGGGGACTGCAACGGTCAGTGCTACTGTTGGTGGAACTGCGCTGGGCGGAACGGCAACGGTACAGTTCGTGCCCGGAGCGTCGTCCAGTGCGAACAGCACCATAGCCGTGGGGAATAGCTCGCTGACGGCGGACGGCACGAGTCAGACAGTAGTGACGGTGAAGCTGAAGGATGCACAGGGCAATGGGTTGTCGGCCGGAGGGGAGACGGTGGTAATTACGTCGACCTCGGGTACGGTGAGCGCCGTAACGGACAACCATAACGGGACTTACACGGCGATGCTGACGGCACCGGTAGTGGTGGGGACCGCAACGGTCAGTGCCACTGTTGGTGGAACTGCGCTGGGCGGAACGGCAACGATACAGTTCGTACCCGGAGCACCGTCCAGTGCGAACAGCACCATAGCCGTGGGCGATAGCTCGCTGACGGCGGACGGCACGAGTCAGACGGCCGTGACGGTGAAGCTGAAGGATGCACAGGGTAATGCGTTGACGACCGGAGGGGCGACGGTGGTAATTACGTCGACCTCGGGATCGGTGAGCACCGTCGCCGACAACCATAACGGAACTTATACGGCGACGCTTACGGC
>NZ_LVWI01000068.1 GCF_001909055.1 Paenibacillus helianthi | reverse complement strand
TAATTCTTTTTCTTGTTCCAGCAGTCGCTGCTCGAGTTCACGAACCTTTTCCGCACTGTTTACAGGTTCATTGCCGAACTCCCGATACTTCGCCAGCCAGTTGTGCAGCACGCCAGGGGAGATGCCCAGCTCCTCACCAATCTCTACCACCGTCTTCGTCTGTTCCTGGATATACTTGACGGTTTCTTTCTTAAACTTTTCATTGTACCGTTGCCGTTGTTCACCCATGTGAACACCTCCTCGTTAAGTTCATTATTCATGCTCTCTTAACGGGTGTCCACTTTTTATTCTACTTGCAAAAATCCACTTACTTTAGCGGGATATCTCCAAAAGGGCCTTTATCCAGCCTAATCAGAAATTTTAGATGGACTTTTTCCACTTATTTCAATATTTTCTACTAAGCAAACTCAATTAGTGGTACTTTTTCCACTTAGCATTACCGAAATGAATGCTCCGTGCTCCGCCAACCCTCTCAGATAACCATCTCCACAATCAGGAACAGATTCAGCGATACAACCAGCGCGCAGATGATCCAGCCCAGGATTGTAGTGATCCGGTGATTGACCAGTCCGTTCATAATCTTGCGGTCGCTCGTGAAGATCACCAGCGGAATCAAGGCAAAAGCGATCCCGAAGGAGAGAACGACCTGACTCATGACCAGCGCGCTTGTAGCATTGATGCCGAAGGCAATGATGGCCAGCGGAGGAATAATCGTAATCGCCCGCCGCAGGTAGAGATTGATTCTTTTGTTAATGAAGCCCTGCATGACCACATCGCCGGCCATTGTCCCTACCGAGGAGCTGGAAAGGCCGGCAATCAGCAGGCCCAGTCCGAAGGACAACGCAGTAACCGGTCCGGCTAAATGGCGGAACTGCTCGAAGGCAATATCCAAATCCTCGACCACCAAGCCGTTTTTGAAGAATAACGCGGCAGCCACAATCACCATCGCCATATTGACCGCCCCTGCAATCAGCATGGCAATCAGAATATCGATGAACTCCAGCTTGAAGATCTGTTTCTTCTCCTTGTCATCGATTCCGACCACGCGGCTCTGTGTCAGCGAGGAGTGCAGATAAATCGCATGCGGCATTACCGTGGCACCAAGGATACCCGCAGCCAGCAGAATACTGTCCACACCCTGGAATTGGGGAGTAAAGATCCCGGCGACTACCGACCCGGCATCCGGCTTTGCCATGATTACCTGGAACGCAAAGGCCAGAACAACGATAAGCACCATGCTGGCGATTCCCGCCTCAAGTGTACGGTACCCGCGCCCCTGCAGCTCAAGTATGGCGAATGAACCGACAGCGGTAATAAGTGCGGCTGGCAGCATCGGAATACCGAACAATAAATACAGTCCGAGAGCCGCCCCGATAAACTCTGCCAGGTCCGTAGCAATAATCACCAGCTCACTCTGAATCCACAAGAAAATCGATACACCCTTCGGGAATTTCTCCCGTGCCACCTCGGGCAGGTTTTTACCAGTAGCAATGCCAAGCTTGGCGGATAAAGACTGAATAAGAACAGCCATCAGATTGGATGCAAATATTACCCATAACAGCAGATAACCGTATTTTGAACCTGCCGTAATATTGGTGGCGAAATTTCCGGGGTCCAGATAGGCTACGGAAGCGATAAAAGCCGGGCCCAGGAAAGGAAGGAGTCTTTTAAGTCCTTTGACATCCCCGTCTAGCACTGCCTGTGCAGTGAGTCTGTTTTTACGTCTGTGTATCATTGGAGGTGTTTCTGCTAAGTTTTGCTCCATCATTTTCAATCCCTCCTCTTGCCCGGAAAAGTTGTCTATACACACGAAAGTTTCCCTGATGCAACATTTAATTTAATTTTATTATAATCTGCGTTGTGAAAAATGTAAATGCATTTACGCAAACAAATGCTTGGCATCATTTCCATACCCTATTATTAACCCAATCTGCCTGCCATTCATGCTTAACAAGTTAAATTAGGCTACGTTATTCATATGAAAAAAAGCCCCGGAAAGTGAGACTTTAGCGAAAAAGCATTCTCTCAAAAGAAAACAGGCGAGGTTCAGGATTACCCTGACACTCGCCCGCTGTTACTTTATGCCTTTTTCTTCATGCCGTTAAGAAATAATACTGTTAAGATCTGCCCGCATTTTTTCATTTTGCGCCTTCAGCTCATTCAGTTCCTGCTGCAGCTCCTCAACCTTAGGCTGCCGCCGTGAATGCATGCCGTGCCCATGTCCTCCTCCACGCATGCCGAACATCATGAAGATCATCATTAGTGGACAGACCAGTGTAACTAACCAGGACCAGTTCATCACTCTACCTCCTCCAGAATTCAGGGTGCTGAGTTCATTATAAAGAGGGGTTGTGAAGAAACTGTGTTGCTGCGTTAGCCGATAAACTTTAAAAATCTCAATACCCGCTTAATGACAGAAGCCGCCTCTGCTCTGGAAGCTTTTTGTTTCGGAGCCAGGGCTTCATCAGTGACACCCTTCATCAATCCATCATTGACTGCTTGAGCCATGGAGTCTGCTGCCCAGGTTGATATCGAATCAGCATCAGTATATTTGAGTTGATCCAGAGAGACTGCAGCTCGTTCAGACGAGTCTGCATATTCAATTGCTTTTTCCGAAATATAAGCCATTTCCTCTCGTGTAATCAGATCGTTAGGACGGAATATATGATCTCCAAAACCTTGGACCAGACCAGCCTCAACCGCCGCCCCGATACTTCCTGCAAACCAATCATCTGATGAGACATCAATGAATTCTCCACCCTGTGCCTTTTCCTTCAAGCCCAACCCCCGAACAACCAGTGCAACGAACTCACTGCGGGTAATTGACCGGTTAGGATCAAAGCGATCTGGAGTCATTCCTTTGATGATGAGCTTATTGGCCATAAGTTCAACGTCGTCTTTTGCCCAGTGATTACTCATGTCTGCAAAATTTTTGTTGGCTGAGATTACCGTATAAATACTATTGTGGTCTGTTAATACACTGACTTCGGAATGACCATCCACCACGACAAAAGACGATGGAACAAACTGCAATTCGCCGTTCTCAGGGTTATACCAAGCTGCTGTCGCGTTCGCTGAAGTAAGTGCTTCATTAAGGAGCAGCTTCCGCTCTACATATGTCTTTTGAAAATCAGTTATTTCCACATCACCGGCTTTGATTGTAAATTCCACGGCTCCTGATTTAGCTAGATTAACTCCTTGTGCGGAGGCTGCATCGTCAATCATTTTGCCGATATCAGAATCCAGAGCTGATATCGTTATCGACAAGCTGTCTGCTTGATATGTCAGAGACCATTCTTTGATCAATTCTACAGGCAGCAAGTATTGCGCGTATGCTGATTTGATGCTGATCATTGTGTCACTTTTTGAGACCATTCCGTCAAAATATCTAAGCGGTAAATTGATTTGAATAGAGGCGCCATATTTCGATGCATCTATGACGATATTATCACCACTTACAGTATTGTTCAGGTCAACTAAGACGTTACCAAGTGTCTTACCGTCAATATCAATTAGGGTCGGTGAATCCACATTCTTTGCTTCTGTGATCTTAGCCGTATCAATAAGAGCAGCCCTATCCACTCGGGGAGTATTCTCCACTACAGCAAGATTTTTAGCGCCGCTGTCATTTTGACCAGGCACTTCAGGCTGCAGAATCGGCGCTTTGGAAGTCCAGAACGTCCACGCGCTGGGTGAGGACATTCCCCCGTACGGATTCCCCGTACGGTCGGTGATCAGCCCGGAGGTCACTTCTACGTAGTACGAGCTTCCGCTGTCCAGCATCCCCCAGGTGCTGAACCCTACCCCGGAGCTATAGGCGCTGCCGGAGCCTCCTCCCCACACCGTGCCACCTGACACCCAGATCTGGCCCGCGATCTGGCCGTCCCCGGCCTTGTGGATGATCAGCGCTCCGGTGCCTAGTTTTACCTCTTCATTAAAATTCATCTGCAGCCATGGGTGCATGCCCCCGCTGCCTACGGGTGACCGGTGCAACAGTACCGGCGCGGTCTGATCCACGGTCCAGAAGCTCCATTCCCCCGGGTTCTGGATACCGCCAAAGCTTTGACCGGCTTGATCCACGAACATCCCGGAGCTTGCGGTCACATAGTAGCCCGTATTATCGGCAAGCGGCTCAAGAAGGGAGATAAAGGCTGTCGCTCCACTCACCCGGACGGAGCCCCCGCTGCTTGGTATCCTTTGCACCACCTGATTGTCCCGCTGCCGGTGGATCTCCAGCTCTCCTGTCCGCAGTTGGATCGCCTCACTGAATTGCACCCTCAGTTTCGGATTCACACTCACTCCACTGTTCGGCCCGCTGTTCGGCCATACCCCGGTTACCTTCGGCGCCGGGTCTGTCGTCCAGAACGTCCACGCGCTGGGTGAGGACATTCCCCCGTACGGATTCCCCGTACGGTCGGTGATCAGCCCGGAGGTCACTTCTACGTAGTACGAGCTTCCGCTGTCCAGCATCCCCCAGGTGCTGAACCCTACCCCGGAGCTATAGGCGCTGCCGGAGCCTCCTCCCCACACCGTGCCACCTGACACCCGGATCTGGCCCGCGATCCGGCCGTCCCCGGCCTTGTGGATGATCAGCGCTCCGGTGCCTAGTTTTACCTCTTCATTAAAATTCATCTGCAGCCATGGGTGCATGCCCCCGCTGCCTACGGGTGACCGGTGCAACAGTACCGGCGCGGTCTGATCCACGGTCCAGAAGCTCCATTCCCCCGGGTTCTGGATACCGCCAAAGCTTTGACCGGACTGGTCCACGAACATCCCGGAGCTTACGGTCACATAGTAGCCCATGTCATCCGCCAACGCTTTCGGAAGTGTAATCAATGCTCCCGCTCCACTCACCCGAATGGAGCCTCCGCTACTGAATACCCGCTGCACCAGACTATTGTCCGATATGCTGTAAATGTCCAGTTCCCCGTTGCCAAGAGAGGCACGATTATTGAAAAATAAACTAAGCACAGGTAATAATGCTGTCCCACTGGTATTGGGCGATACTCCGACTAAATGAAAAGCGTCTGCAACCAATTTCATTGCTTGCTGTGAAGAATAAGTCGCTGCTGTAACAGGTACTATATAGTTACTGTCTGGATCATATGTATTATCTATGGCTCCTACGGTACTTTCTTGATCATCCAAACTGCCGTGGGCTTTGGAAGCAGATACTGCATTCGCATATAACGGATGATTCAAACTAATCAGCTGTGAGGTCAAAATCGTTATTTTAAGTATTTTATTTACGTGTTGCATCTTCTCCTCTTTACTCGGCATAATTATTCTCCTTATTTAAGATGGATTTATGAAAACGATCAAAAATGGGTCTGGATTGATGACAGTCCACCTTGCAGGCCCAAATGAAATCACCAAAATACTGAAGAACCTTTTCAGCTTTGCTGAGTGGCTCCGGATCATTTTGTATCAAACTCGTTTTACTATATAACAATTCATAATTCATCCGATTTCGCGGTAAAGCATAAATTTGAAAGTACCTGTTCTTCACCAGTTCAGCAAATGTATAATCAAATCGAGTCAATGTCAGTGTAATTTCTTCCGTCCTTTTATCTCTAACCAGTTGTCCCAACGCTATTAATAGCTGCTCTGTCTGGTCAAACACAACCTGAAATTGTTCACCGGATTGCTCAAGCTCTTGGATACGCCGCTTCAACAACTCCTGATCATATTCCAAAGCATGCTCATCGGTTAGCCAAGAGGTATTCACCACTCGCTCAGAGAGTTCATGACTAATCAAATCCTTTAAAAGCATGAATACGGTTCCTGCAATGTTCGCCCCATCTAGTGTAGTGTTGATAAATTCCACACCTTTGCTCAAGCGTATGTATAACTCCATTTCTGCTTTCATTTGAATAAAAGAAGGATGACTTATAACCATAGATCCGTGAACATCAGGAACTTGGGGCAAGCTCTCCATAAAAGGATATCCTTTAGAATTGGTAACTCCGGCAGCATAGTATTCAGAGTTGCGATAAGCGAAGTTTTGACCGACCAAAATGATTTTGCTTGCTTTCATGCGTATAAAGCACTGTATTGCAATAACTGCAACTGAGGGGGCGTCGTTAATAATTTCCAGGGGTTTATCTTTCACATTCCTAAGCAATTCCGTAGAGAGTACATCCTGGGAGATAATAAGATGCTGTTTAGAACCTGTATAGTCGTCAACAGTATGTCTTCCTACAGTGCTGCCAAAGATTAGAGGTATGGATGTAATTTGTTGATCTATGATTTTCTGGACAACATCCACATTATAGATATTGGGATCGTAACTGAAAGTTCCATGAGGGTATATACCTTGTTCAATCAGAGCATTAACTGCTGATCCAACTGAAAAAATATAAGCCAAACCTTGCTCCTTAATAAGCCGTAAATTTTCAATTTCTTCATTCAGCGAGGGACCAGCTGCCACAATAATGACCGGCTTCCCTTGGATATGCTCTTTCCCGGTTTCAAGAAAATTCGGTGTATCTAGTATGTAAGGAAAGTTATGAATGCTGTTCAAAGCCCATTCCTTCTCATAGTGATGTGTAACCTTCATCTTCTCCTGCTTATAACTGACCAATTGTTGAACTGACTCATTAAACCGTCTAAGCTCCTCTGGAAACATTGCCGGGTAAGTATGCCAGACAACCACCAGAATTCTGGATACACGGTCTATCAATTTTGAAAGAACAGGAATATTTCTAGTGAAAGATTCGTCAGCCATAATCTCCTCCACACGGGATGTGAGAAACCAATCTTTATACGATGAGTGTTCTAAAAATGCGTGCATAATCTCAACACTGGGCTCTATCAATGAAAAATGAAGACCGGGATGCCGACGCAATAACTCCTGAATATGGTATCCAAGTCCTACGCCAAAAAAAATAACATGCGTATCCGGCTTTAACTCCTGAAATTGCTCGGTCCAAGCCAACGCTTCCTTAATAGGACCTTCAGGATTGTGAATAAAAGCATGACGCCCGTTCTTATATAACATTAAAGTCTCTTCTCCGGTAGCGGAAGGAGTGATTTTACAGCTTTGGCCCGCTTTCAATTCCAACAAGCGAGGAAACCGCGTTTCCATATTAAATCTCTGATTACCTTGAGTCATATGTACCTTGCACTCCTATCTTAATTGTTAATAAATAGTCAATTAGTAGCAAATTTACAGTCCAATATTCTTAAGTTCTACTCGTACATCTGTCATATTTTATCGGAAAAAATATCCAAATAATTAAGCCCTTAACTCTATTTGTCTTTCATCTACATGATACGACCGTCCTAGAACCTGCATTTTTCCGGGCATACTCAAAACAAAACGAGCAAGATTCAGGGTCACCCCCTTCACTCGCCCGCCGCTTTTTTATACCTGTGAAGAAAATATGTTGCCGCTTATTTCCCGCCCTTCCACGTATCCTTCAGTGGAACGATGCGGTTGAACACCAGCCGATCTTCACGGGTCAGCTTGTTGTCTACGCAAAAGTAGCCTTGGCGCATAAATTGGAATTTGTCTTCAGACTTGGCATTAGCCGCATAAGGCTCCAACAGGCAATTCTTCATAAGCTTTATAGAATCGGGATTCAAGTACGCCTCCCAGGTTTCGCCTTCTGCCTTGGGGCCATCGTTGTCTTCCAGCAGCTTTTCATACAGGTACACTTCCGCCGGTATGCCGTGACAGGCCGAAACCCAATGGATTGTGCCTTTCACCTTACGCCCGCTAAGGGCCCCGCCGCTTTTCGTCAGTGGATCGTAGGTACAGCGGAGCTCGCTGATCTCACCGGTAGCTTCATCTCGAATTACTTCATTACATCTAATGATATAGGCCCCCTTCAGCCGCACTTCGCCGCCCAAAGTCAGCCTACGGAACCCCGGAGAAGGTTCCGCCATGAAATCTTCACGCTCCATGTAGACTACACCGGAGAACGGCACCGCCCTCTCGCCCAGCTCCGCATTTTCGCTATTATTGGCAAGGGTCAGCCATTCTGTCTCCTCCGGTTCGTAGTTGGTAATTACGACCTTCAGCGGCTCGAGCACGGCCATAATACTCGGTACACTGGCCTTTAGATCCTGTCTCAGGCAGTGCTCCAGCATGGAGAAATCCACCATCGTCTGGTTCCTAACCATCCCGATCTCATGGACAAAGCCCTTGATGCTCCCGGGGGTGAAGCCCCGTCTCCGCAGCCCCCGCAAGGTGGGCAGCCGCGGATCATCCCAGCCGTCCACATAGTTCCCCGCCACCAGTGCTCTGAGATACCTCTTGCTGGTGACGACACCCGTCAGGTTGACCCTGCCGAACTCCCTTTGCCTGGGCGCTTCTTCAACTCCCAATTCCTCCAGCACCCAATCATAGAGCGGCCGGTGATCCTTAAATTCAAGCGAGCATAAAGAATGGGTGATGCCTTCAATGGCATCCTGAATCGGGTGGGCGAAATCATACATCGGATAAATACACCACGCATCCCCTGTACGGTAATGCTCCGCATGAATAATTCTGTACAGCACCGGATCACGCAGATTGATATTAGGTGAAGCCATATTGATTTTGGCCCGCAGCACCCGGGAGCCGGTGGGGTACATCCCTTCTCTCATCCCGCTGAATAACCGGAGATTCTCCTCCACGGACCGTTCCCTGTAAGGGCTGTCCTTCCCCGGTTCCGTAAGTGTACCTCTATAGGCGGTCACCTCTTCCGGTGATAAATCGCAGACATAGGCTTTACCTTTACGGATCAAGTCCAGCGCGCTGCTGTAGATGCGCTCCGAATAGTCCGAGCCGTAGTAGATATGCACTCCCGGATTGCAGCCCAGCCATTCGATATCCCGGATGATCGCTTGAACATATTCCATATCCTCTTTGAGCGGATTCGTATCGTCGAAGCGCAGATGAAAGGTTCCGCCATATTTTTGTGCTATCCCGTAATTGGTGTGAATGGCGAACGCACTGCCGATATGCAGATACCCGTTTGGTTCCGGAGGGAACCTTGTGCAGATCTCTCTGCTGTAGATTCCGGCCTCTATATCTTCCCGGATCAGCTTATCCATATAATTCTCCGCTGCCGCAGCTTCCAAGTCATTACCCATGGCCCAAACCTCCTGTGTATGTGATTACCGCTTTTACGAACCTTTGCCCATGCAAAAAAGAACCTCACCTCCAAGACGTATGGTCTTGGGGACGAGATTCTCGCGGTACCACCCCAGGTTTATTAATATGTCGCCATATTAATCTCATCGAGTACGGCATTGCCGGGCAGGCCAGGCTTATACTCTAGCTCTGTAACAGGAGCTCCTGTCGTACCATCCCCAGCTTCATCAGCCCGTTCCGATACGCCGCTCAGAGACTTGGTTCAATACACCGATCTTTGCCCCTTTTCAGCGTCCGGAGCTCTCTGTGAAAGAATGGATATATCTACTCTTCTCTTCATTGCGTTTCATTATAATTGCTTATATTATTACCAAAAAACAACCGTAATGTAAAGCAGGCATCAGTCCCCGCTAAGTGCCGCCAGCAGATCCAGTGCTTCCTCATGCTCCGGCGCAAGAACCAGCGCCTGCCGGGTATACTCCAGCGCAGCTTCCAGATCCTCAAGCTCATAGCTGCAGATCGCCAGGCAGTAGAGAACTGTAACCACAGGCTCGTCTTCCGTCTCCTTCAACGATTGCGTAAGGAAGCGCCGGGAATCCTCATACAATCCCATCTCAAACAGCAGCAGACCGCTATCCAGGGCCAAATCGTATTTCTGCGGCATCGGGTAGAAGCCTGTCCACATCCGGTCGATCCCCAGCTTCAGATCAAGAATCTCCTCGTCACTGGCATCCTCCAACAGGCTGGAGATCCGCTCCGCAGTCTGAATGAACAGCTCCGCATCATAGCCGCCCAACCGCCAGAAGGCCAGGATCTGCTGCATTCCGATGGTATCAAAATTCTGATCGATCCATAGCTTCAGGCTGAAGAAATCATCCGGACCAAAGCGCTCGATAAATCTGCGGTAGGCCAAGCGGGCCTGGACATGGCGCATCGGCTCTTCCAGCATATAGATGCAGCCAACGTTCAGATTCTTGTAATGATGCTCGGTAAATGAAGATATTGCACCTTTTTGTTCAAAATAACACACCAGCGCATGATAGTTGGCGGTTAGCGAGATGCTGCCATGATGAATCAGCTTCGGCGGCTCGGCATACTCCCAGTTCTCCGGCCGGTGATCGCCTTTATCGGCGGTCAGCAGCAGAAAGCCCGCCACGGACAGCGCACTCAGCCGCTCCATACATCCCAGCGCAGCCGCAGGGAAGAGGACATGCGCATCCTCCATCTTTTCCTGATAGAAGGCGATCACATCGCGGTACGGGTATGACTTCTCTTCGTAGCCCTCTGCACGGCGGTAGTAATATTCCGGGATAAGATCCCTGAGCACTTCTGAAGGGCCCATGGTGGCTGACTGCTCCGGGTACTTCAGGGATACCTCGCATTCGTATATTTTCCCTTCATCCACATAGAGCAGCTCCTGCGGGATACTGTCAAAAAAGTAGTTGGCAATGACCATCAGCGGCTGCTCAAGCGTTCCCGGTATAATCACCTTTCCGCTCTGTGTCAAATGCAGCTCTGTATCCGCAACGGCATCGAAACGCGCGAAATCAAGGATACCCTGCTGAGCAAATGGAATCAGGCCGGGATGCTGCTGCCAGCCGGTGATATTTTTCCAGGGAAGATCGCTCATGACATAAGTAAATGGAGGAAGGGTCAGCCCTGCATAATCGATTAATTCACACAGCTTCTGCAGCACATGGAACGCAAGGCGTCCTGCCCCCGCACCCAGCTCCAGAATAATCACCGGCTCTGCCGTCTGCCCCATCGCCGCCCGGTCCTGCAGAAAGCCAAAGATCATCTCTGCATAGCCCGTTCCAATCATCGGATTGCTCGTTATATACTGGGGAACCTGGTCGTTCTTCCAGGCTTGCATACCCAGTTCTTCATAATATTTGCGCTGCAGCTCCCATATCGGCGCTTCGCTGAAGCGGTAGCGTTCTTGTCCGCTGTCTGTCATATGTGTATACCCTGCTCTCTGTAATCTTCTCATAAATATTACTGTTATTGCCCTTTACTCACTGTTCTTGAATTGTAAATGACATACTGGGCGGCGGATGGAATGTCGGCTGTAACGGATAATGCCGCAGCCTTGGGTGTCTGAACGGACGGGCCAGGGACTCTGCGTACAATGGCTTGACCTTGGCTATCCACAGCCACCAGCACCAGTTCCGAGCTTGCCTTCGGAATGTCGAACCCGGATGTATTGATCACACTAAGGTTTAGCCGGTACCCCTTGCCGGATGAATCCTGGGTTAATACCACCGGATAAAAAGGATTGTAGTTCTCTCCGGAAACGCCAGTAAATGGTGTAACGCTCAGCCAAGGTCCCGTCTGCGGCAATGTCACGCCCATTCTGCCTTGTATCGACAGCGTATACCGGTTGATATTATTGCCCATGTTCTCCCAGCGGACGGACTTCAGAGCTCCCAGCACAGGGCTTATGGGAACAAATAGCACACCTTCACGCAGCTCTGGTGCTACTTCAAGGGAAATTGCCCTTCCCTCCCCGGTTTCAGCTGAAATCTGCCCGGCTCTGATATGATTCACAGTTTGCCCCAGGAGAGAAACCGAGATGCTCTTCGCGGGGACATTGTACGTCATTTGTGCTCCGAGCGCCATGGAGAACGGACGAATAGGGACCATTAATTTCCCCGATTTCGTATAGGGAGCAAGCTTGCCAGGGAACAGCACATAGCTATTGTGAATCAGTATTGGCTTGATCTGATTTCCCATCACCGGTTCCGCCTTTGCGGCTGAAGACATCAGGGACAATAACATGATTGCACATACTGCCAGGATTGAGTATGGGGTTCTTCTTAATCGCTGGAGCAGAAATCCGGGTTGATTCATCACATACTCTCCTTCACGGGTAAGTTTCCAAAGTATAAGTCCACTATTAAGAATCCATCTTCAAGCGGCCTCTGTCAATTACTGTTTTAGAAATGCGGGCATCTTCAAACATCCTTACGGCATATATTCTCTATTGAGCGATTGCGATCAGGAAAGGAGCCAGGCCCATGGAATCCGCTGAACACTCAGCGAGTTACTCAAAGATCCCCCAGCCGATACGCAGTGACGGCGCAGGTAATGTAGATCTCGGCCCCCGCGATGTAATGCGGGACCGGGAGAACCCGGATATGTTAGTCCCTCCAGTTACAGATAACGGACTCATTCCCAATCTGAAATTTTCTTTTTCCGATGCCCACATGCAGCTGAATCAGGGCGGCTGGTCCAGAGAGGTCACGGCCAGAGAGTTGCCCATTGCCACCACACTTGCGGCGGTCAACATGAGTCTGACCCCGGGCGGTGTACGGGAGCTGCACTGGCATCAGCAGGCCGAATGGTCCTACATGCTGCTTGGAAGTGCAAGGATTACCGCGGTAGATCAGAATGGCCGGAACTTCATTGCTGACATCGGACCGGGTGATCTGTGGTACTTCCCTCCGGGAATTCCCCATTCCATTCAGGGGCTGGCGGAGGGCTGCGAATTTTTACTTGTTTTTGATGATGGCAGCTTCTCCGATCTCAATACCCTCTCCATCTCCGACTGGTTCGCCCATACCCCAAAAGAGGTGCTGTCCGCTAACTTCGGGGTGCCGCCTTCGGCCTTTGACTATCTCCCGAAGGATCAAGTCTATATCTACCAGGATCAGGTTCCTGGCTCCATACAGAGCCAAAAGGTCCAGTCCCCTTTCGGTGAAATTCCGCTGAGCTTCAAGCATCAGCTGCTGGCCCAGCCCCCACTGAAAACTCCGGGCGGAAGCGTGCGGATTGTGGACAGCTCAAACTTCCCCATCTCCAGGACGATAGCTGCAGCGCTGGTTGAGATCGAGCCGGGGGCGATGCGAGAGCTGCACTGGCATCCGAACAACGATGAATGGCAGTATTATTTGACCGGAGAGGGCCGCATGACTGTCTTTGGCGGCAACGGGGCAGCACGTACGTTCAACTACAGGGCCGGGGATGTCGGTTATGTCCCCTTCGCCTTTGGACATTATATCCAGAATACCGGAACAGAAACCTTATGGTTCCTGGAAATGTTCAGGAGCGACCGCTTCGCAGACGTCTCGCTGAATCAATGGATGGCGCTCACACCTGAGGAACTCGTCAGCAGCAACCTGAACGTGGGGCCTGAGCTGATGGACGCGCTGCGTAAGGTGAAATGGCCTGTCGTTACCTATCCAGGGTACGGCAGCCCGGGGAAATGAAAGGCCCATGCATAATCGCATGGACCAAGAGTTAAATCTTATAGTTTGGTTAACTCGAAGTTGTCGAATGCTGCCCAGTTATTTGTATTGGCGTCGGACCATACACCCACTTCAATTTGCCCTGTCGTAACTTTTATATTGTCTATTGTATACTTGTGCCAGTAATCCGAAGCGTTAGAAGTAATTTCAGCCGTCACTTCCTTGCCGCCTGTTTTGGAGAACAGATGCAGTGACTTTTGCCCTCCGCTTGAACGTACCCAGGCGCTGAACTTATAAGTGCCATTCGCTACAGCTACCGTTTGTTTGGTTAATTGCTGATAAGCAGTGGACGCCCAATGTGTCAGCTTATAGGTACCTGTATAGGGGTTATCCGTATCCGCTGATTGGGCTGGAGTACCTCCATTCCATTGCTCCCAGCCTGTCATCGTCCCTGATTCCAACCCTGGATTGGTCAAGAGATTACCGGCGGTTGTAGAGGAGGTCGGCTTCACTTCTAGCCAGTTCAAATTCCAGTTGCCCGCAGCGGCATGAACTCTGAGAGTCTGAACGCCGGCATTCAGCGGGACATTGTTCGAAACGGTTGTCCATGTCTGCCATCCACCCGTATTTGGCACACTGAATGTGGCAAGCGTCGTCGATCCGTTCTTCAGTTGGATTCCATTCGTCGCACCTGATAAACTTGCTACTCGCAAACTGACTTTGTAAGTTCCTGATACAGGGACGTTCACCCTGTAATCCATCCAGTCGTTCTCATCCATAAAACCCGTATTCAATCCGCCGTTAATATCCGTCGTTGCTTCCGTTTGAACGCCATACATGCTGTTGTAATTTTCCGCTTCGATCACGCCTGGCGTCTCTTTCGTGTTGGTCGCGGACGTGTTCAGGCCAAATCCGTATGGAAAGAGAGGCGAATAATTGGCATCATTCGAGTTGGCCGGAATTTGCGCCATACTTCTTGGCCAGGTAAGCGGAAGCTTTCCTGTGAATTCATAATCTCCAAACAACACATCCGAAAGCCCGCTGCCTTCCGTTCCCGGCAGCCAGGCAGCTACGAAAGCAGCCCAATCCGGGAGTTGATTGGTGATTATCATCGGTCGCCCCGAGAGCATGATGACAACCATCGGAACACCGGAACTTTTCACATTGTTCAGCAAGGTAATATCATCCGGACTCAGTTCCAAATCCGCTATCGGCTGTCCGGTTCCAACATCCCCGACCATTTCAGCGTAAGGATATTCTCCGATTACAACAATGGCCGCATCGTGCCCAGCCGCGCCAGTACCGGTAGATGAATAGGTGACATTGGAGGAATTCGCAACAGCGTTTTTAACGCCTTGCAGGATCGTCGTGCCTGGCGTAATATTGCCCGGAGAACCCTGCCACGAAATCGTCCACCCTCCAGATTGATAACCGATGTCGTTCGCTTTGGTACCGGCTACGAATACTTTCGCCCCTTTGGACAAAGGCAGAATGTGGTTTTCGTTCTTAAGCAGCGTCGCCGATTTCCGTACGGCTTCCCGGGCAATCGCACGGTGTTCGGTCCCGCCGAATGTGCCGCCGCTAATCAAGCTTCTGTCGGTATAAGGCGCTTCAAAGATTCCCGCTTCGAATTTCACACGCAGAATACGGCTGACTGCATCATTAATTCTGGACTGGGATACCTGTCCGGTATTGACAAGATCTTTGAGCGCCGGAATAAACTGCTGCCAGTTATCCGGCTCCATAAACATGTCGATACCCGCATTTACCGTATCCTTTAGGGCACTGGAGTAACTGGAATAGACGCCTTGATTGAACAGTGCATACGTACCATTCCAATCCGAAACGACCATCCCCGTAAAGTTAAGGTTTTGTTTTAGCATATCTGTAATCATATGGTGATGCGTATGCGCTTTTTCATTATTCCATGTGGTGAGTGAGATCATAACCGTTCTTGCACCAGCTGCAACCGCTTCACGATACGGCTGAATGTACGGCTCTAATTCCGGTTCGGATAGGATAACATTGCCTTGGTCGTCACCGTTTACGGTATTGCCATCACCCATCCAGTGTTTGATGCTCCCTACCGCTTTAGTTCCTTTCATGAAGCCGCTGCCGGAAGGAAGACCCTGCAAGCCTTCTGTGTAGGCAACGCCCATTTGAGAGACAAGCGAGACATTTTCAGAGAAGCCTTCATAGGTTCTGCCCCATCGGATATCTTGCGGCGCACACAAGCATGGAGAGAAATCCCATTGCACCCCCGTCGTTCTGACTTCTTTAGCGGTTGCTGCGGCAACACGCTTCACCAGATCCGTATCCCGGGTCGCCCCTAGACCCGCATTGTGAGGGAAAATAGTCGCCCCATAGACGTTATTATGGCCATGAACCGCGTCAACCCCATAGATGATTGGAATTTGAAGCCGGGTTTGCATCGCAGCAGTCTGAAAAGCATCCACCGTATCCGCCCAGGCAGTTGGAGTGTTCGGGGTTGGATTCGAGCCGCCTCCACTCAAAACGGAACCGATGAAATGATCTTTAACTTGCGTCGTAGTTGCAGTTAGACGTTCAACTTGAAGCATTTGGCCAATCTTTTCGTCCAGCGTCATCCGTGAAATGAGATCCGCTACTCTAGTATCAATGGATTGAGCGGGATCTTGATAAGGCAGTACGTCTGCAGAAACAGTAATTGGAAACGCCGTTGACAATGAAAATATCATGCAACTGATAAGCGCAATGGAAGCATATTTTCGTAAAATGAAAAATGGCTTAACATGTTTCATACGATCCCTCCTGTTCATGGAGAAGCCCTTACGATTATTCATACACTCTGAATTCAGAAATCGACCACCAGCTCGCGGAGCTATGCTTCAAGGTGATCTTAATATAGCGGCCTTCGGTTATCGGGAAGTTGACCGCTACGATAGGACCAGTTCCTTCGCCATTCGCTACCGTTTTCCAGTTCGTATTGTCGTACGACATTTCTACAACAAACTCCCTCGCATAATCATTTGTGCTGGTGCTGGAATCCATGACAATATGGTTAATCCATTGATTAGATCTCATATCTACTGTGAACGACTGTCCATCTGCTTGTGCTGCACCGCTGCTCCAACGGTTCGCGGTGTTTCCGTCCAAGGCATTTGCCGCTGAACTGCCCGATTCTGTTGAAGATGCTGAAGCTATCCAACCCGTACGGTTCCTCTCCAGTTCGCCGTAAACGTTCAGTTCTGCGATTGTCCACCAATTGGACGCGTTGCCCGTCTGAACGACTTTCAAATAACGTGCGGTCTGCGGAGCGAAATCCACAAGAACCGAAGGGCTGCTGCCGGTTCCGCTTGCTATAGTCGTCCATGTCGAAGCATCAGCGGACACCTGAATTTGATACCCTCTTGGATAATCAGTCGTATGAGTTCCTGCATCGATTAATACACGATTAAACGTTTCGGCCCGCCCGAAATCCACTTGGTAATACTGGCCGTTCGTTTGCCCGGCACCGCTGGCCCACCAGGTGGAACCGCTGCCGTCAATACCTCTGGAAGCAACGTTGCCAGAAGGGTCCGACGACGATGCTGTGGCAGTCCAGCCCGATTTACTGAGCATCTGCTCGTTATAAATATGGAACTCGGCGATCGACCACCAATCGGGACTGGTGCCGGTTTGGATAACACGCACATACTGTGCATACTGCGGCGTGAAGGTTATCGCCTGCTTCCAGCCAAAGCCCTTGCCGCTCTTCACCGTCGTCCAGTTCGTCCCGTCATTGGATACCTGGATATCATAACCTCTCGGATAATCCCACTTTTCTGTAGACTTCGTTTCGAACGAAATCTGGTCAAACACCTTCTTCGATCCCATATCCACCTGGAACCATTGACCGTTCGCCTGCGGCGCCCCGGCGCTCCAACGGGTGCTTGCACTCCAATCAAGCGCATTGGAAGGAGAGCTGCCGGGCTCCGTGGAAGAAGCGCTTGCCGTCCAGCCTGTTTGGTCAAGCGGTACGGTTGCCAGCCATGGATCACCATTGGCGAACTTTTTCACCGTGTTGATAAAGCTGGTATTCGCTTGGAAGTTGCTTGTTGCAAATTGCTGCAGCTTTGATGTAATCGTGGACGCGGAATCATTATTGATGACTGGTACCGGTGCAGAGTTGCTGTTATACAATCCCCAGTAGCCGCCAACGCCTTCATTCATATCGCCTTTAACCTTGTACGTCCAGTTAGTCCAGTTCGCATGAATGGCGTTCAGCCCGCCCATCCATTTAGACCATACATCATCGTAATGATAGAGCGAATATTCGCCGAGCAATACAGGGACATCCCAATCCTTTTGCTTGACCGCCATCGATTGTATTTTATCTTCGGCCAATGTGTTTTGCGCGTTCCAATCTTTCCCGTTTGGCATATCGTACGGATGTACCTCATATACAACGTTCGTCCATCCTTTGACGCTTGGCGGTACAATATTACCCCAGTCAAAGAAGGCCGCAATGTAAATCGTATGATCAGCATCGATGGCCCGGACGGCGTCATACATGCGATCGTAGAAATCCACTTTCTGATTCACATCGTCCGTATCTTCGCCATAATCAATTAAGGGCTCATTCATAAGATCATAGCCTGCAATGGCGGGGTTGTTTTTGTATCTGTTTGCGATCTTTTCCCAGATATCGACTACCCAATCCTGGTACGTCGTATTGGTCCAGAATTCATTAGGATTCGGTCCAGAACGACCACAGCTGGCAAAAGGACAGTTTCCGCCTGGCAGCGTGTGAAGATCCAGCAAGACGTAAATATTTCTGGAGGCTGCTTCGCTTACCAGCCAGTCGATCTTCGTCCAAGCATTGGCTTTCCAGGTGCCGTCTTCATGGAGGAGCTCGTTCCAGCCGATCGGAAGACGGATCATGTTGAGGCCCATGTTCTCGACATTGTCAAGGTCACCGGTCTGAATCCATGTATCTTGATGCGTTGTGACAATGTCTTCTGCTGCAGCAGCGCCAAAGCGTTGTTTATAAGTGGAGTTCATCGACAGATCGTCGTTATTCAGATAGACGTTCATCTCTCCGATGGACCACCAGTTCGTGGAGGTGCCCGTCTGTGTAATTTTAATGTAACGTGCAGTTACGGCTGGAAAGTTAATCGGTGTAGCTTTGCGGCGTCCTTGGCCGCTTGCTGCCGTTGTCCAGTTGGTCCCGTCCTTAGATACTTGGACGGTATAACCGGCCGGGTAATCCTGCTCAGAGGTTGAATTCTTTTCGGTATCCAGAATGATTTGATTAAATGGGATGCTTGCCCCCATATCGGCCTGGAACCATTGACCATTCGACTGGGCCGCGCCGGTCGTCCACCGTGTACTTGCATTTCCATCCTTAACATTGCCAGGTGTCATGCCAGAACCGCTGGAGGATGCGGAAACCGACCATCCCGTTCTCTCCAATGCGTTGTTGGAGAAAAGCGAGACGTCAGCAATCGACCACCAGCTAGAGCTGCTGCCGGTTTGTGCAATTCTGACATATCGCATATAGGAAGACCACCAAAATTCCGCAACCGTAATCCGCGAATTTCCATAAGCGCTTGCATATTTGGTCCAGTTGATTCCGTCTGCTGAGCCAAGAACCTCATAGCTGCGCGGATAATCGCCTGCAGATGATGGCCCGGCATCAATAATTACCTTGCTTATATCCTGACCTGATCCCAGATCCATTTGAAACCATTGTCCGTTGGTCTGCGCAGCCCCGCTCGTCCAGCGGGTATTCACATCTCCGTCAAGCGCATTAGCTGCTGTCGTACCCGCTCCCGTTGAAGATGCCGTTGCCTTAAGGCTCGTATTGTTCATAGTTGGATCTGAGAATACATTAAACTCTGCCACAGACCACCTATTGGAAGAGCTCGATCCGGTCTGAACCACCCGGATGTACTGTGCCACCTGTGGCATGAAACGAATAACCGTGTTCTGTACCGTGCCTGAACCCGTTGCGACGTCTCTCCAGTTCGTACCATCATTCGATACGAGCACCTGATAACTTACCGGATATTCTCCCGTGAAGCCTGCTGCATTGACATAAATGCGATTGAAATAACCCGTATACCCCATATTCACCTGGAACCATTGACCGTTAGTCTGAGCGGTTGCTGTTTTCCAGCTCGTTGCTTGGTCGCCGTCAATCGCATTTCCGGCGTTAGAGCTGTTGATTGAAGCTGAAGCGATCCAACCTGTCCGATCGAAAGCAAATTCCCCGGCAGGCGACATCCAATCCTCAAAGTTCAACCACCCTCCGAAGTTTGTCCCCCTTAGCGTCACAACGTCCCCGGAACCGGAATTGTTTTTAATAAATTTGCCGTCCGTTTTCAAGAAACCGCTTGAGGTGAGCGCAGCTTCAGCCCTCTCAGCTCTTGGCAAAACAATAAGGAACTCCAGTGCGAGAACCAAAGCCAAAAAGAGTGAAAAGCCCCGTTTCTTCTTCATCATTTTCCCTCCTAGTAGTCATCTTTTTCTTAAAATAACCTGACTTGATAACGCCGGTAATCCCCCGTTCCCAAAAAAGCGTTTACATTTTTCTAGTGTACATAAATCACCTTCTTCTCCTTTTTTTTCTATTATAGAAAATAAAGGAATGTAAATCTTTTGATCATATTAGCATCCGCAGATGTACAATATTGACAATGTTATTCATCCAGCGCTTAAAGATATCAAACAACCCTCCAACATTAAATTGGAGGGTTGTTTGGTCACACCTTTTTATTTTCCAATCCTAATCCACTCCATAGCGAGCGGCTGCTCCAGCGCCTTGATGACAATCCGGTTATTCCCTTGAAGAAGTGGATGGGGATCAGCCGTTCTAATCGTATGCCATGAGTCTCCAGTGACAGGGAGAATGACAGATATGCCATCATTGATGGAAATTTCGACCTTTGACTGTTCATCACCCATCCCGCAAACACGCAATGAAACCAGATGTCCTTCACCATGATGGGATGTATGATTCACCTCATAAGCCAGCCATTCATGAGGTCTTACATACACATGCATCCATTCATCCTCAGCCCAATCCTCACCCCGCATATGCTGGAAGTTAGTAAGCTTGCGGTTCCCCGAAGTAAACCGGATATCGGTTCCATCCGAATCCCGGAAGCCTAATTCCCGTTCAACGAATGCCTCGACATGATAGCTGATACCTTGTCCTTTATATCCATAGAAAATAGCCGGGATGCGAACCGGAGGCCGGAAAAGCAGGGAATGAACGATCTCCGGAAGGTAGACGCAACGATCCAAGGACAGATTCGCGAGGTATTCCCCTAATATTTGTTCAGCATCAGCCGTTTCCGGTTTCGCTCCGCCTTCGAGATAGCCGATAAGCGTCTCCCATCCTTCCGGCATTCTAACCGAACAAGGAGAGTTGGTCGTATCGAGCTTCTTCCATGTCCAGAAGTTCCAGGAAATGTCGTGGTCCTCGTATAAGCGAAAAGCGCCGGTATACCACTCGATGTTGTTCTCTCCCCCTTCGCCCATATAGATCGGCACATCCCACTCCGTGCGTTTGTCTAGAAACTTCTGAATGCTCTCTGTGTCCGGACTATTCCAATACTTATGGAACTGCAGCATCAGGTTGTCATCCGGCTTCTCCTCAAAGATGGACCAGTCTGTCGCCCAGTGGACCCCCTCCAAAATAATCATATGCTTATCATCGACTTCGCGAATGGCGCGAATGATATCGTTATATAACGGCATAAGTAGGCTATTATAGGCCGAGAACCATTCGGGCAGCGGCTCATTCAGCAAATCGTACCCCGCGACAATCCATTTGTCCTTATAGCGTCCGGCGAGCATGCGCCAAATCTCGATCGTACGCCGCCGGTTGTCTGCATCGATGAATAGCTCCGGTTTGTCGTTCGGGGAATCGTCAATATTTGTGCCTGTCTGCCCGCCCGGCGCACCGTGAAGATCCAGTATCGCATACACGCGATGGGCTTCACACCAGCCGATGACACGATCCAGCAAAACAAGATGGTCCTCATCATAACGCTCTGTATCTCCGTCATACAAAAAACGCGAATTCATCGGAATTCGGACGGAGTTAAAGCCTTCCGCAGCAATCCGCTGAATATCCGCTTCCGTGATATACCTGTCGTAGTATGCTTTCCAGAAATCCCTGGCCTTTTCTTCACCGATCAAGTCACGTATCATTTGTTCGATCCGGCGGGGGCGGTCTCCCTGACCGGGGAATCGCCACATGTATCCCTCTGGCAGCAGCCAGTTGCCAAAGCCAACACCGCGCAGCAACAGCTCCTCACCATGACCATTCACAATTCTCGGGCCCTTTGCCTTAATAAATCCATTGACTATGTTCATCCTTATCCGCTGCTCCTTCTCTCTGGCATGAATTAACCCTTTACCGCCCCATCTGCGATCCCGTTCAAAATATACTTCTGTAGAAGCAGGTAAAAAATGATAACAGGCAGCATAGCCATAACGAGCGAGGCCAGAATGCCCGACCAGTCGTTGTTGCCATACTGGCCGAACAGCATATTGGTGGACAGCAGCAGCGTATAAGAGTCGCTGTCTGTCAGCATCAGAAGAGGAAGCAGAAAGTCATTCCACATCCACAATAAATTCAAAATGGCGTTGGTCGCTGTAATAGGCAGAAGCAATGGGAAAATGACGACAAAAAACAAACGGAAATCGCCGCAGCCGTCCATCACGGCCGCTTCATCCAAATCACGCGGAATGGATTTCACGAAGCCATGGTACAGAAAAATCGCGAAGGATACGCCTAAGCCAATATAAATGAGGCCAAGTCCAAGGATCGAGCCCTGAACGTGAAGCTCTCTCGTTATTTTGGTGAGCGTAATCATGGTCGAATGGAACGGAATAAGCATCGACAGAATGAATAGACTGAATAAAAAGCGGCTTAACCGGCCCGGCGTTCTGGACAATTTATAGCCTGCCATGGAAGAAAACAGGATAATTCCCAGAAGGCCAACTGCAGCAATTACCGCCGTGTTGCCCAAGCTTCTCCAAAAGTTGATTTTGTCTATGGCCGCGGCGTAATTGCTAAATTGAAAGGAAGCGGGAGCCGCTAAAACATCGTTCAGCAGCTCGCCGTCTGTTTTGAATGAATTAAGGACACCCATGTAAATGGGAAATAACGTAATGACAGAACCGGCAAGCAGGACCAGAAGGATGAGGCCTGACCTCCAGTTGCGCTCTCTGATCATGCTTCAACCTCCCGTTTCTTCATAATGGCAAGCTGAATGAAAGTGATCGCCATGACGATCAGGAACAAAATCATCGCTTTGGCACTGGCATAGCCGTATCGGTTGCTTTGCGAGAAAGCCTCATCAAATATATTCAGCGCAATGACTTGGGTCGCACGGCCAGGTCCTCCCTTGGTCAAAGCGAACACGGCTTCAAATACTTTGAACGAGCTGTTTAGCGTCAAGAATACACCGATCGTAATCGCGGGGAGAATCATAGGCATTGTAATGTAACGCAAGGTTTGCCAGCCGCTGGCGCCATCGATAGCAGCCGCTTCTTTCACATGGTCGGGAATATTTTGCAGCGCCGCTATATAGATGACCATCAGATAGCCGACGCCTCCCCAAAGCGACAAGATGATAATCGCAATGAAGGATAAGCGCGGATCCCCAATCCAGGACTGATCCAGAAATAACAGACCCGTTCGACCAGCCAGATCAGGCAGCACTTTGGTAAAAATAAAGAGCCACATCATGCCCCCGATAATGAGACTGATCATATTGGGCATAAAAAAGATCGTGCGGAATAGCGATTTCGTTTTTCGCCGCGATTCAATGAGAACAGCCAGCATGATGGCAAAGACATTTTGCAGAATGACCATGGCAATGACATACTTCAAGGTAAAACCTATCGATTTCAGGAAGTTCTCATCCTCTATCAGTGCTTCCCGGTAATTGGCCAATCCAATGAACGAATACGCAGGATTGACGCCATTCCAATCCGTCATGCTGTACCAGATCCCGCCGAAGGCGGGGGCTAGTACGAAGAATGCATAAAAGACTAGAGCTGGAAGAACGAATGCCAGGAGGATGACTGTTCGTTTCGTTATAGGGTTGCCTGCCACCTTGGCTTCACTCCTTATTCACCTTATGGGTGATTACTTGGCTGTTACTTGAATCGCTTTCACCCAAGTATTGTCCATCGTCTCGATGAATTGGTCCTTTGTCACCGTCTTGCTATAGTAGCTTTGAAGCTGCTTGGCCTGCTCATCCGTAACGCCGTTCGGCAGCTTCAGGTCCTGATAAGCCTTTCCTTTAGAAACATAGCTCATGGCTTCATCAATCCAAGGGAACGATTTGTAAGTATGGACAGAGGAAATCGGATTGAATTTAAGTTTTTCGAACAGAGCGGAAGAATCCGTATCGTCAAGCATATAGTTCAGCAAATCAAGCGCAACGTCTTTATGGTCGCTATCCGGGGATACGGCGAGCGATGTCGAAGCCGACAGGTTGATCATCGTTCCACTTGGATCATTGCTTACGGGCAGCGGAGCTACTCCAAACTCCATGTCCGGATTTGTCTTTTGAATCGAATCTGCCATCCAAGGTCCTTGAACCCACATAGCCGCCTTACCATTCGCAAAATCCGCAGCGCCTGCCGCGCTGCCGGCCTCAAACGGTTTAGCCGTACCATTCGACATAATCAAATCGATAATATTGAAAATATCCGCTACATCTGCATAAGAGGCTTCGCCTTTATTCATTTTATCGACCCAATCGGGATGCTCAGAATTCACAAGACCGCCAAGAGATAGTGCAGTCATTAACTGTGGAACCCATGCCTCCTGGAAGGCTAATTCGAAAGCCGGGATATTTTTGGACTTTAGCACTTTAACCACATTTTTCATTTCATCCAGCGTTTGCGGAGGCGTCAGACCATTATCGCTGAATATTTTTTTGTTATACAGATATCCCCAAGCAAGGCTTTCGAGCGGAAGAACGGGCACTTTACCGTCATAGGTGACGGTCTGCTTGACACTGTCGAAAAGCTTGCTTACTGCCGGCTGATCCGACAGATCCGTCAAATAACCTGCATTATAGTAGGTCGGAATGTCGTTAGCATGGATGGCAAATACATCGGGTGCATCGTTCGAAGCCAAGCGGGTTTGCAGAATTTGTTTCGCCTGGTCGGCGTTTGGAGTTTCAAGTTTGATTTTCACTTCGATGTTTTTTTCCTTCAATTCCTTGGCTTTGAACTGTTCGAAGTATTGGTCGAACTGGTCTTTGAATTGCGGCAAGGTCAGAAATACTTTGAGTTCCACTTTCTTGGCAGGTTCTGCCTTTGCCACCGTCTCAGCTGCATCGTTGTCATTGGATGCTGACGTGTTGCCCTTGCTGTTCCCCGAACCGCATGCCGCAAGTATGGATAGCATGAGAATCAGTACGACGGACAGGTGAAACGTTTTCTTCATGTTCGATTCCCCCCTTGAGTGAGTTGCATCTTCAGTATAAAGAAAACGGTTGCAAGGGTCTTTCCAGCATTTTAGCATTCTGATTTGCATTATTTTGATGCCGGATCTACTTTCTTAAATTGCCGGGAGGCATTCCATAATGCTTCTTAAACACCCGGTAAAAATAAGCGATATCCGAATAACCCGTCATCTCCGATGCCCGTTTAATCGAGACACCCTCTTTTACAATTAAATCCCGCGCCTTCTCCATACGTAACCGTAAAATAGCGTCCGAAATATTCTCGCCTGTTCCTGCCTTGTAAGCCCGGCTTAAATGCTCCTTACTGATAGCAAAAATCTTTGCAATCGTTTCCAATGATATAGAATCCTGATAGTATTTATGAACATAGGCCTTCACTTCATCGATATTCAGCCTGGTTCTCGTCTGGCGTATGTCTTGCACGATTGTGATCACAGCTGTATACAAATTCGACAATTCCTTAGCCGCATCTAATAGGGAGGACTGGCGGATCCGTTCCCGGTATTCTTCCACGTCCATTACAAGCTCCGCAAGCTGAAACTCATCCTTAGCCAGAAGCTCCTCTAATATCGTAATAAAATCATAGGCAAGCTTAATCGGCATCTTCCTTCTCGCCGCTTCATCCTGAAGAGACTGGCTAAGATATTGAGCCAGTTGAGTAAAGGCATGCTCTATCGCCCGGCTATTCAAATCCAGCAAATGTCCGTAAATCAGCTTGCGATAGGACAAGTACCGATCCTGTATAGCCGCTTCCAGCTGGAACGCAATGGTCGGCGCGACGTTCATACCCGACATCATTTCCGTATTCAATTGTTCTACGCACTGGGACAGGGAAGCGTTAAGCTCCTCCGGATGGATCGGCTTGAGCATGTAATTAATCGCTCTGGATTGAATAGCTTGTTTTAAATATACAAAATCATCATAACCGCTCATGACAAGTATTTTAATAGAGGGAAATTGATCGTGAATGGTTTGAAGAAGCTCTACCCCCTCTAAACCCGGCATGCGCATATCGGTAATAACAATATGAGGCATGGTCTCTGCAATGAATTGGACTCCTTGATAGCCATCTTCCGCTTCGCCCACGATCTTCAGGCCTAATCTGTCCCACTCTCCCAACGATTTAACCACTTGCCTTGACCAAGGCTCATCATCCATAATCAGCACGTTATACATCACGAATCCCTCCTCTCTGTCTCCTTGTTGTCAACATAGGGTAATTTCATAAGTATGAGGGTGCCTGCCATGGATTTACTAAACATGCGAATACCGTAGGCTTCCCCAAAATGCAGTCGAAGCCGCGCATGAACATTACGAATTCCGATACTTTTACGACGCCGCGGCCCTGGGAGAGCAGCGGATGGCTCATCGGTGTCACTACCGTTTCTCAAACCGGCACGAAGGAGCGCTAGTTTCTCGGGCAACACCCCGACACCATCGTCCTTGATCATTACAATGACCCTTTTATCGATTTGCAGAATTCTTATATGCAGATGCCAAGCGCCTTCTTTGGCTTGCAGCCCATGCTCAAATGCATTCTCCACCAGCGGCTGCAAAATGAATTTTGGCACCCGGCAATCCATCACTTCCTGATCCGTTTCGATGACCGTATGGCATCTGCCGGCGAACCGCTGTTCCTGGATGAACAAATAGTTGCGGGTATGGTTCATTTCATCCTGAAGGGACACCATTTCATTCTCAGATCTAATGGAATATCGCAATAAGTCCCCCATCATCCTTGTGATCTGATAAATTTCAGGCGCCTGCTTAACGAGAGCCATCCCGCCGATCAGATTGAGCGTATTATTGAGGAAGTGGGGATTAATTTGAGCCTGGAGTGCCAGCAGCTGCGCATTTTTCACTTCAATTTGATATTGATATTCGTGCTCGATTAATTCTTTAATTCTGTGCATCATCAGGTTGTAACCATGCTGCAGCAGACCAATCTCGTCAAAGCTTTTAACCGATTTCATTTCGAAGCTCTGCAACTGCGCCTTTCGCATGGTCCTGGCCAGACTTATAATTGGCCGTGTAATCCGTAAGGAGAATAAGATGGAGAGAAGAATGGAAGCGGTTACAAAAATACCACCGGTCAGCATTCCTGCTCGAATCGTAGGAGAGGCGCTTGCCTTTACGGTAGACTGGGGGATCGCCTTTACGACGGTCAATTGTCCGTCTCCAATTCGCTCCATGAAGTAAAAATATTGTTCACTCTGATGGGATACAAGTTCGTTCGCAGGTATGTCCATCGTATGCAGTTCGTCCAATACCTCGGATGAAGCAATTCGCTGTGTTGATCCTGACAGAAGCTCGCCTTCATCGTTCATCAAGAACACGTAGCTGTCCGCTTCCGATTGCAAGATATGAACGACTTCCTGCCAAACCTCATTACGTATGCCAACCGATATGCCTCCCAAAAACATCTTATCCGGGAAACGATTAATACTATGATAGGCGTAAATCCCTTCAGGCGTCTGTTTAAAATACATGCTTACAGGCTCTTTGGCAATTCTACGCCATGCATTTTCTTGAATATTGAGGGGCCGAATCGTTCCACTATCTGCATAACTCACGGATAACGCCTTTTCGGTAGAGTGACTGTAGAGGGTGAGACGGTCCACCTTTCGCGCATTGGAGAAAAATGTTGTTATGAGCATGTCTCGTAATCTTTCATGGTTCTGTGACTGAGTATCACTGTTCATGTCATCGAGACCCGCCGTCATCTTGTAAATCAATTCCTTGTTAATTTGGAGAGTATAGAACAAGACGTCAATCTGATCAATTAATTCACTTAAATATTGATCCGCCCACAGCATTCTAGATTCATTAGCACCGATCATTTCCTTCTCCACTGACTCACGAGTGTTTATCGTCGCAATCCAGGTAACCGTGACAACTGGAAGCGTAGTCAGACAGGTCATGAGGATCATAAGCCGAAAACGCAGACTGATTCGCTTCATAAATGCCTACCTCCTAACCTGTGTTAAGATGCCTTATTCCCTTTAGTATAAACGGTTCATTCCTAATCACATAGGTTCAAATATTGATCTGTTTTTGTACAATATTGATAGCCGGATGACAACAAGATCAGAGGATGGATATAGAAACCAATATACGTAATATTCTCCTTCACGAGCTCATAGTCTGTAAAGGGGGAACGAAGCAGCTTCTTGGGAGAGGAGATGCGGTCCGAAGAGCCATCCTGCAAGGATTGGAGGTCGGACCCCTATGAGTACAGACCAGCTCATTGCCCTGCTCGTTCTTGTCATCATGATTGTACAGCTTGCCGTTGGCAAAAAGAAATCTTAAAGCCCGCACTATTGCATCTGCCTGCCACCCCTGCTTGCCTGGGTGGCGGGTATTTTTTCGCTCCACAATCACTTACTAAAGTTGAGAAACATTAAAAAGTATAGTAATATAAAGATACGAATAAAGGAGGCGGATTGAAATGCCTGAAATGGAAAACCGTATGGAAATAGGCATCAGCACATTTTTGGAAACTACACCGGACCCGGTGACCGGGGAAGTCATCAGTCATGCCGAAAGACTGCGTGAAGCCGTGGAAGAGATTGTACTCGCCGATCAAGTCGGACTGGATGTATACGGTATCGGGGAGCATCACCGTGCCGATTACGCCGGCAGTGCCCCGGCTGTAGTGCTTGCCGCTGCAGCGGCTATGACGAAGAAGATCCGGCTCACCAGTGCTGTAACTGTATTGTCTTCGGATGATCCCGTACGCGTCTATCAAGCCTTCTCTACCCTGGATGGCCTCTCTAACGGACGTGCGGAAATTATGGCGGGCCGGGGTTCATTTATCGAATCCTTCCCGCTCTTCGGCTATAGTCTGGATGACTACGACGAGTTGTTCGAAGAGAAGCTGGAACTGCTGCTGAAGATCAGAGCCTCGGAAAAAGTAACCTGGCCCGGCGGCCATCGTCCGGCTATAGATAATCTTCCTGTCTATCCGCGCGCCGTCCAGGACCCGCTGCCGGTATGGATCGCCAGTGGCGGCAATCCCGAATCCGCAATCCGGGCAGGCATGCTTGGCCTTCCTATCGCCTTCGCCATCATCGGCGGCATGCCGGAGCGCTTCGCACCGCTGGTCAAGCTATACAAAGAGGCTGCCGCCAAGGCCGGGCATAACCCGGACAAACTACAGATCGCCACACATTCGCATGGCTTTGTCGGCGAAACCACCGAGCAGGCAGCCGCCTTGTTCTATCCTTCCACGCAAGCCCAGATGAATGTCATCGGGCGCGAGCGGGGCTGGGGGCAAGCCTATAACCGTGCGACTTATGACGATGCCCGCAGTCTGCGCGGCGCCCTCTATGTAGGGGATTCCGAATATGTCGCCGAGAAAATTCTGCTCCTGCACAAGAATCTCGGCGTTACCCGCTTCTTCCTGCATGTCAACGTCGGTACTATGCCGCACCGTGAAGTCCTGCGTGCCATCGAGCTACTGGGCACCAAGGTTGCGCCGCTCGTCCGCCAGGAGCTTGCCCGGGGAGCCGCTGCGCAGTAAGCTCCGCAACTACAATTAAAGGGATGCTGTATCCGCCATGCGTATCATCAATGGCTGTACAGCATCCCTTTTTTTAATACATGGCTATGTTAAACTCTAACAGCAATATTAATATAATTGCCATATTCGCCACCTCAGACCGTCCAATCATTCTCTGATTTGATGTTAATCGCTTCTTGTAGAAGCCTTTGGAGGATAGCAGCAAAAACGGCGATAACCAACGAAGCAAATATGATGATGAGTCCCAAAAATCCAACAGGAGGGTCAACTTTCTTCGCTATAAAACGAAAGAGCGGCATAGCTAATACATACAAACCACTGATTGTAAACGCACAGCACTTGATGTTCTTCAACGCTTTCACAGATAATTCAGAGAACGCTGTGTTCTCGTCAATGTACCGTAAAAGATTGAAAGACTGATAGAGCGCTAAGTAAAAGGGCACAGCCGCTCCATACATCACAATGAAAATGAGATATTTCATTAAGTGAATATTTGGATACAACTCCGCTGCGAAATTCGCTATACGGGGCACTAAAAATATACACAAAGCAAGCACTGCAATTCCAGCCAGAACAATAATCACCTTTAAGAAAGTGGTTGAACCTCGTTTAACATTCATTTAAAACACCTCCTCCACTTATGTAATGACAACATGATTTTAGCATATGATTTATCGTTTTAAAACAAATTAATATTGTATTTAATTATATTATTATTGTTGTTTGAACTTGCTGGAGATACGAGAGAAACCAGAATAGCCTGTTTCAATGTCCGGCGGGAGCCGCGCATACGCCAAGTCCATACAATATAGAAAAGCTTCTTTTTGCCAAATCCAGTCCATTCCCTTCATCTCCTTCTGCAAAAAGACCATCTCCCAGGGAGACGGTCTCTATATTTCAATACAGCTTATTGGGGCGGATAAAAGCCATGGAGCACATCGCGCATTTCCTGCTTGATATGGATATCCGGACGTTTGGATGTGGCGAGTGTTTCCGCCTCTTGTACCGTGGATGCCAGCCCCAGCTCCAGCAGGACTCCCGTTGCTACAGTTCCTGTACGGTTACGGCCTCCAGCGCAGTGAAAATATACCGTTTTGCCGCTATTTACAGCCGCTGTAACCGCATGGATAGCCGCCTGCACCGAAGCCTCCTGGCCGCTCTCATGCTCCACAATCGGATAATGATGACGGGTTACCTTTGCAGGAAATCCTTCCGCTTCCGTTCCGGTATCCCTCAAATCGAATACATCGCTAATCTCCTGCTCCTGCAGAGCCTCGAACAGTGCATTCTCTCCGCCAATATAGACTTTGCCCGGAATGAGCTCGTGATAATTCGCCATAATCGTTCTCCCTTATTCGCCGGTTTCCGCAAACTGCTTAATGCGAGCGCCCACTTGATTACGTACCCGCTGAAAGACAGCCCACTTCTCTTCATCCGTACCCTGCGCTTTCGCCGGGTCATCGAATCCCCAATGCTCACGTTTTACCTGTGGCGGGGTAACCGGACACTTATCAGCGGCATCCCCGCATAATGTGATCACGAGGTCAGCGTTATTAAGCAGCTGCGGATCAATAATATCAGACGTCTGTCCCGATATATCAATACCCACTTCGTTCATCGCCTGAACGGCTTTCGGATTCAGACCGTGAGCCTCAATACCGGCACTGTACACTTTCCATTCATCGCCCAGGTATTTCTTGGCCCAGCCTTCAGCCATCTGGCTCCGGCATGAGTTCCCTGTACACAAAAAGTAAATGGTTTTCTTATCCATGCGTTTCAGTCTCCTTTGAGTTTAAAATAGGGTCAACGTTATATAGAGGCCAAGCAGCGTGATGAACAGCGTGGGGATAGTCAAAATAATGCCTGTTTTGAAATACGCTCCCCAGGATATTTTGACCCCTTTGCTCGAAAGCACATGCAGCCACAGCAGGGTTGCCAGAGAGCCGATCGGTGTAATCTTCGGCCCCAGATCTGAGCCGATCACATTCGCATAGACTAAGGCTTCCTTGATCAGTCCCGAGGTATGCGTAGCATCAATGGCCAGAGCATCAATCATCACGGTAGGCATGTTGTTCATGATCGAAGAGATGACGGCAGCAATAAAGCCCATCCCCATCGTTGCAGCGAACAGCCCTTGATCAGCCACAGCCTGAATCACATCGGCAAGAACGTCTGTCAGACCGGCGTTGCGCAGACCATACACGACTACATACATCCCAATCGAAAAGAATACGATCGCCCATGGCGCACCTTTCACCACTTCCATGGTAGGTACTACGGGACTTCTTCTTGCCATCAGCAGGAAAAAGATTGCGACCACTCCCACCACGGCAGATACCGGAATGTTCAGGAACTCACTTACGAAAAATCCTACCAGCAGGACCGCAAGCATAACCCAGGATAGCTTGAACATCTTCTTGTCTTTAATCGCATCTGCCGGACGTTTCAGCTGTAAGCTTTCAAAGGACCGCGGAATGCTTTTACGAAAAAAGAGGTATAGCACCAGAATACTTGCCCCCAAAGAAAACAAAGTAGGCATTAACATCCGGCCGGCATATTCCATAAAGGTTACCCCGAAAAAATCCGCCGATACAATATTAACCAGATTACTGACAACAAGCGGCAATGAAGTGGTATCCGCAATGAACCCGCTGGCCATAATAAACGGAAATACCTTCTTCTCATCAAAATTCAGCGCACGGACCATTGCCAATACGATTGGAGTCAGAATAAGCGCCGCACCGTCGTTGGCAAAAAATGCAGACACCACCGCACCAAGAATGGTGACATAGATGAACATCCGGGTGCCATTGCCGCGTGCCGCTCTCGCCATATGTAAGGCGGCCCATTCGAAGAAACCAATTCTGTCGAGGATTAAGGAATTTAGAATGATCGCAATAAAGGCAAGTGTGGCGTTCCATACGATCAGGGTGACATCATATACATCGTGAAAGCTGACTACACCCACAAGCAAAGCAATGATCGCCCCGCCGCAGGCCGACCATCCAATGGACAGATTCCTGGGCTGCCAAATCACAAATATTAACGTTACTACAAAGATAAGACCTGCTAAGATTCCCAAAATTCATCCTCCTGTGTACATCCACTTGAATTAATGCAATATTTCGCAGCAAACCGTTACCGGCGTTCTATTCAGCATGGCCAGAATCGCAGGAGTATCCGGCGTAAGCTGAAGCACGGCCTGGATGTGGGGTTTATCTTCTATGTTAAGCGAATAGTGTACCCATTGGCCCTTTTTTTGTTCCTTGACGATGCCCTTGCTTCTCAATCTCCGCAGATGCTGACTGATGGCAGGCTGTGAGATGTCAAAAATCTCAACAAATTCGCATACGCACCACTCGCGCTCTTTTAACAAAGCCAGCATCAAGAGACGCGTCCGATCACCCAAAAGCTTCAGGTCATCAGCCAGCTCAGTCACATCCGCAATATCGAAAGCTTCCTCCATGATAATCCCTCCATCCTAGACATATAAGCCCGTGCTTATATACTAAACCAGGATCGCAACATTGACAATCCTCAAATAAACATTGCAATGTGCAATTAAATATTATATAACTGATTTACGAGGTGAGCTTACTTGGAAAATGCACGTGAGTTATTTCAGATCATGACCCGGCGCCTGGGACTGCTGAACAAGAACTGCTGTACCGTTGGCGGCTGCGATCTCTCCCCTGCCCACAGCCATATTCTGTATGAGGTGGACCGCAGACATAACCCCTCCATGCAGCAGATCGCGGAAACGCTGGGCACGGATGTCACAACGTTCAGCCGGCAGGTTCAAGCGTTAATCAAAATGAATCTGCTCCAAAAAACACCGGATCCCAGCGACCGGCGAGTCTACACACTGTCGCTTACGGTGTCCGGCAAGATGGCCGCTACAACCATCGATACCCAAATGAATGCGTATCTGGATGAGGTCTTTTCGTATATGAGTGAATTTGAGCAAGAGACTCTGCTGCGCTCTGTGAAGCTTTTTAATGAAGCTATGGGGAAATCCAGCAAATGCTGTGCGCCCGTTACCGGGTGATTTCTCTTGGCTCATACTTGCATTATGCAAATATTATCATCAAAAGGAGTGTTGAAGAATGAACCAGCTTTCCAATGACCAAATCCGCCAAAATGTACGGGGCCGCTATTCGCAAATTGCCGTCAAAATCGTGACGCCTGCCTCCTCCTGCTGTGGTTCGCCGTCAGACTTCGATTCCATATCTGCAAAGCTTGGATATTCCGGCAGTGAGCTCGAAGCAGCTCCCGAAGGTGCCAATCTGGGCCTTGGCTGCGGCAACCCCCAGGCTATTGCTGAGCTTAAACCGGGAGAGCGTGTGCTTGATCTCGGGAGCGGCGGAGGCTTCGACTGCTTTCTAGCCTCGCGTCAGGTAGGCGATCAGGGGCATGTCATTGGTGTCGATATGACGCCCGAAATGATCAGCCGCGCCCGGAATAATGCGGTGAAAGGGAACTTCGGAAATACCGAGTTCCGCCTGGGTGAAATTGAGCATCTTCCGCTCGCCGACCATTCCGTGAATGTCATCATGTCCAACTGCGTCATCAATCTCTCCCCGGACAAACCGCAGGTATTCCGTGAAGCCTTCCGGGTCCTTGAGCCGGGCGGCCGCCTCGCTATTTCGGATATTGTAACCACAGCAGAGCTTCCGCCCGAGATCAGGAACGACCTAGGCGAGCTTTATTCGGGTTGTATCTCCGGCGCTTCTTCCATATCGGAGTTGGAGACTATTCTTAAGGAAAGTGGCTTTACGGAGATTAGCATTGAGCCCAAGGATGAATCCAAAGCTTTTATCAAGGACTGGATTCCGGGCGAAAGTATTGATCAGTATATCGTTTCAGCAGTAATCCAAGCGAAGAAATAAGGAGACAAGGCGGAAGATTCAGTCATCGGCTGGGCCTCCCTCAATCCGTACTCTCACCGCTGCGCCTATAGCGGAGTAGCCGACCTGTCCGTGTACATTGAGCGAAGCATTCGCGGGCAAGGCATTGGCAGCGCCTTGCTTGAGAAGCTGGAAGCCGCCGCGCAAGACAACGCTTTTCATAAAATTGTATTGTTCACCTTTCCCTTCAATGATGCAGGCCAAGGCCTGTACCGGAAAATGGGCTACCGCTAGGTTGGGGTGTTTGAGAAGCAGGGTGTTAGGGATGGAGCATTTATCGATGTTAAAACACCCCTTGACTTCCATCGGATAAACCTGAAGTTTATTCCAAAGGCTGTGCGAAGGGGTGTTTTCAATCTATAAAAATACTCTTTAGTGATTGATCCGTTCTGCTTGGAGCAGCATCCGGTACAGCAGAACAGTAGTCTCAGCACGGGTTAATGACTGCTGCGGCCGCAATTCATTTCCATACCCTTTTATCAAGCCGGATTGAATGGCTGACTGTACAGCGCCACTTGCCCAGCCGGCAATTCGGCCACTGTCGGTATAGACATCTAATTCGGCTTGCGCTCCGCTATTCCTTGTCTCCAGTGCTGCATCCGCCAGCCGCAATGCCCGAATAATCGTTACAATCGCTTCTTGCCGGGATACCGCCTGATTCGGTCTGAATGTACCATCTCCGAAGCCATCCATCATTCCATATGCTTGTAATGCTGCTACGGCGCCACTGTACCAATTGTCACTGCTTACGTCGAGGTAACCCGCTGGATTCCCTCGTTCCGGCAGCCCAAGTGCCCTTGCCAGCATTGCAGCGAGTTCAGCCCGGGTAACCATAGCTTCAGGTGCAAATTCTGACCCAGCCGTCCCCCGGACGATCAATCTGCTATTCATACTGGCAATTTCATTTTCAGCCCAGTGTCCCTGAATATCTGTGAATTTGGACGTACTGTATATTACTGCATAAGTGCTGTTCGTAAGGCTTCGAATCACAGCAGACCGATGACCATCCACTGTGATGAATGTTGTCGGCACCGGACGCACACCCGCATTCTGATCCCATACCACAGCCGTTGAAGCAGCACCGGCATCCAAAGGCAGGTACATAACTCTTTCTACATAATGATTGAAGCTGGATACTTCTTCAGTCTCGCCATTACGCTTGATCTGAACGGTAAAGTGGACCGGATCAGTCACCAGTTGATACCCACCGGCATTCGCCGCCTTCTGCAATCCTTCTTCCGCTGGGCCGTGCCCCATCAAGAGCCTCACTTCCATATCCTTCGTCCAGTCAGATTCCCGATTTACGATTTCATTTAGTGGCAGGCGATATCGGCCGTACTGGGTTACGAACGTGATTGTGGCTACTTTCCCGGCCAGAATCGGGACGGTATCCCCGGAAAGTCTTAGTGCGAGATTGTCTGCCCCTTCCTCGATTGAAATCGAGAGATTAGCTTCAGCGGCGATAGGCAGCGAATCGATTACCTGTCGCAGGTGATCCAAATTCAGCAGAGCGTCGATGGATTTTGCTCCATTCGTATCGGTTTGAACGGTGACAATCCCCGTTACTCTCTGATCATTAACCCGGACCACAGGCATTTTGTCCGGTGATGGTGGATTCGAAGAGCTTGGGGGATTCGAAGGAGCCGCCGGGACTGGGATCGGGACTGGTGTTGATGTTGGTACTGGTGTTGATGTTGATGTTGGTGCTGGTGTTGAATCCGGCTTGGAGTCGGCTAAGCGTGTCACGTTGAGCGTGTAAGTTTTCATTGAATCGTCCTGCGCTTTGACACGGACCTCGAACTTATTTTGACCGGTTGCAAGAACATACTCCCTGGTTAGCGAATGACTGTCTACCTGGAGTTCGTTCACATAGACGGCAGAATAGACATCAGCAGGAGTCAGAAGCATTTTCAACCCATACACCGGATGGCTTACTTCCAGACTGCTGCTTGACTTCTCGGGGTCAAAATCAAACTTTACCGTCCCACCGAGCCCTATCAGCTGCCAGACCTTCAAGTCCGCATTGCTGCTCAAAGGAACGATATTCCGGATTTCAATCAAGCTTACATTCGCATTGCCTGCCTTATCTGCCACATAGACTGAATAAATTCCATTCTCCTGTACGGTGAAGTGATCTGAAATTTCTGTACCCTGTGTATCAAAATAGGAGATCGAACGGCTGCCTGGCGCCCATTTTATAGAGGAGACCTGGTTGAATTCACCATACACAGACGCCGTTACCGCAACATTTACGCTGCCAAAGGTTGGTTCGGCCTGATCCATGTTCAGTTCGATAACAGGAGGCTGGTCGTACGTAAAAGTAATATTCACCGTTTGATCCAGCGTTGTACCACTTGCTTCTTCTATTGCAGAATAAGTCACTTTCTCCGCCACCACATTGTTGACCGCAAATGTGGCTAGGCCCTCCGCGTTGGTCAGTCCATACACTTCTTTGGTGACAGAGTTTCCATAAACTTCTGTAATGACAGAGCTTACAGCTTGAGCTTGAAGCCGCACCAGTTTTCCTGCAAGCGGATGGTCATACCCGTCTTTAAGCTTCACAGAGATCAAGGATTGGCTCTGTCCGTCCGCCCGAACGACCAGGCTACTTGCGGTAATTGTGGAGTGAGATGCACTTACTTCACCTGGTACAAGCTGAACCGTTACCGTTGAGGCCAGCATGCTCCCATCGGCAGAGGCACTTATCTTCGCGGTTCCTACCGCTGTCGGCGCCGTCAATGTCGCCGTATAGGTACCATTGTGGTTGTCCGTTACAGTACTCATCGTACCTGAGGTTGATGTGATCAACACTACTGCCCCTCCGGTGGTCAAGGCATTGCCCTGCGCATCCTTGAGCTTCACCGTTATCACTGTCTGACTCGTCCCATCAGCGATTAGCGAAAAATCACCCGCCGCGATGATGCCAGTCTCTGTTGAAAATGCGCCAGCTATAAAATGAACCGTTGCCGTTCCAATCAGCGCATTGCCGCCGACACTGGCACTTACGGTCGCGGTCCCTACCGTTACTGGCGCCGTCAACATCGCCGTATAAGTCCCGTTATGGTTGTCGGCGACGGTGCTCACCGATCCCGAGGTCGACTTAATTACCACCGTCGCCCCTCCGGTCGTCAACGCATTACCCTGGGCATCCTTCAGCTTCACCGTTACTGCCGTCTGACTCGTGCCGTCCGCCGTCAGCGAGCTATTCCCCACGGCTATGGTGCTGTTCGCACTGGACGGTGCTCCGGGTACGAACTGTACCGTTGCCGTTCCGCCCAGCGCAGTTCCACCAACAGTAGCACTGACCGTTGCAGTCCCCACCGCTACCGGTGCCGTAAGCGTCGCCGTATAAGTTCCGTTATGGTTGTCGGCGACGGTGCTCACCGATCCCGAGGTCGACGTAATTACCACCGTCGCCCCTCCGGTCGTCAACGCATTACCCTGTGCATCCTTCAGCTTCACCGTCACGGCCGTCTGACTCGTGCCGTCCGCCGTCAGCGAGCTATTGCCCACGGCTATGGTGCTGTTCGCACTGGACGGTGCTCCGGGTACGAACTGTATCGTTGCCGTTCCGCCCAGCGCAGTTCCACCAACAGTGGCACTGACCGTTGCGGTCCCCACCACTACCGGCGCCGTCAGCATCGCCGTGTAAGTCCCGTTATGGTTGTCCGTAACACTGCTCACCGTACCCGAGGTCGACGTAATTACCACCGTCGCCCCTCCGGCCGTCAGCCCATTACCCTGTGCATCCTTCAGCTTCACCGTCACTGCCGTCTGACTCGTGCCGTCCGCCGTCAGCGAGCTAT
>NZ_LVWI01000067.1 GCF_001909055.1 Paenibacillus helianthi | reverse complement strand
GTTGCTCGACACTTCCATTTTACCAAAGGGCGATTTCTTTTTGTGATTTTTGAAAGAATTGTAGGAACGTTCCCCCGCTTAAACAGCGGAGAGGACGGACTGATTGCGGAAAAGCGGTAGCGGTCGCCTTGCTCTCCGGATTTTTACCGCTACGGGAAATAAATAAAATCTGGAGAGCACAGCGATTGTAGCAACGGTCCGTTCGCGGAGCGTCCGCACCAAGTGCGCAAGTCCATCCAACTCAAAAACAGCGGGGCTGTCTCAAGTAGCCATTTCATGGCTTTTGAGACAGCCCCTTTGCGTTTTTGGTCATTTGCGGCTTGCTTCATTAGATTGTGGGTAAGTGAAAGGTACATATCCCGCTTAAACAGCGGAGAGAACGAAATGATTGTGGAAAAGCGGTAGCGGTCGCCTTGGTCTCCGGATTTTCACCGCTAAGGGGAATGAAAAAAATCTGGAGAGCACAGCGATTGGAACAACGTTTCGTTCGCGGAGCGTACACCCAAGTGCTCACGTTAATCCTGCTTTGTCCGCTTTCTGATAAGGATGATGATAAGCAGCAACAAGGGTAGAAGGATCTGAAAAACTGGAAAAAGATAATTCAGGACAATTCTTCGGCCTGTAACGATATGATGGGTATAGTTTGGAGATAAGAAGGCCAATCCGAAAGTCAGAATGGCTACCGGGGCCACCCACTTTTTATAAGAAATACCCGTTATTTTTTCGAGTCCGATTACGGCACCATTAAAAAAAGCTCCCATCTTCACACCTAATCCAAGAAAAAGCAGTAAGGTAAATAGAGCGTCCAGCCGCTCAAATACTTCTGCCAAGTCAATCAATTGAACGGTCTCCAGAAGTGGCAAAGTGCTGTATAGTGCAATCTTTGGACCCAAAACAAAAATGTTCAATTGATTAATGAATGTTAGTGAGAGTGCCGTAAGCACATAACTGATAATCACAGCTCTGTTGAGTCCTTTTCCTGTGCGGGCATAGGGATAAAACACAAGAAATAATACAGTTTGTCCGAACGGAAAAGAGACAATCTCCGGTAAAGCCGCATTTAGCACGGGCTTCCACCCGGATTCCAAAACTGGAAACATAAATTCAAAGTGGAAGAGGCCCGTGACAGGAATCAGAATACTGATTAGGGCATAACTAACTAACACAATAGGAAAAAAAATGACACACATCAGGAACATTACTCTATATCCATAACGGATCGAATTGGATACAACAAGGATGACGATCAGCATAATAATCCACAGTGATGTCTGGTTTAACAATGTCATTACAGTGATTTCGCCAAAATCGCGCAAATTCCGCGAAGCTTCATACGAGAAATAGCCCACAAACAAAAGATTTACGAATGTCCCGAGATACTTCCCCATATAACGCCGAAACAATAAAAATAGATCTAAAAGAGGTTCCTGATGATGAATACTTAAGTGCATCAGGAGTACAAATAGACCCGCTAATGCCCCTACCAGCATGGCTAACCAGGCGTCCTGCTTAGCTTCCCCTCCAATAAAAAATAAAGTTGTACTGCCTACCTCGAATAATGAAATACATATGGCCAGCTCCGATAGCCGAATTGAAGTGCGTTGGCTCATTTATTTCATCTCCTGTTTAGGTGTGTGTAATCATTAATCCTCATCAGATTGGAGGAGCCGGCTAAATGAACTTTGAAATAAACCCGGCCGTTTCAGGTTCACTTTTACATCGATGTCAATGTCCATGTTTGCTATTTCTCCGGGCCAATCTTTTTTTAATCTTTTCCAGTCCTTAGGGGATTTACGGTGGATTTTATTGCCTATTCCTACAAGGTCGATTTTTAAGTGCTGTACAGCTTTCCAGCCTTCCAGGATTTGCGAGCGGATGATCTCTTCTGCCCGCTGCTCCAGCTTGCCTATACTTTGCGTTTTTAAAAGATCTTCATGGGTTGTGGTCTCCAAAAACTCACCTACAACCACTTTAGCCTTAACTTTTAATGTATAATGCAGGGCTCCTTTTACTGGAGTAACTTTAACCTTAGCGTTACGAACCAGGAATGCGGACACATCGGTAGCATCCTTACTGTTATAGCTTATTGTGGTTAAATGGATATGATTGGTCAGCCAGGAGATTCCCAAACTCTCGTTTTGGTCCAGAGTTCCAACCATTTTTGCTTTGTGGAAGACGCTTAACCCGGAAATTTCTAAGTTGCTGCTGGTAGAGGTCTTTTGAAATACACTTGCTGACTCCAAACTTGAGCTGTCAGTGCCCTTAATGGATATTTGTGGAACTCCGGCGGCAGCGCTGTCCGAGCTGATGCCGAGCGCTAATTCGTGTACGGATACCGAAGGATAATATGAACTTAATTGCTTATTTTTTTCCAGTATTTTGGATAACGCTCTGCCGGGAAGCTTCTCCGGGGGAATCAGCTTATTCAAGTAATCTCTGGCTACGCCGTTGGCTATTAAGACTTTAACGGTTTCCCGCGCGTCCGGATTCCGATAATACGTGTCTAGAATTTCTTCAATTCCGGTTTCTGCTGCTTCTTTGCCAATAATAAGAATATTAGTATGTGCAAAATACAGCTTACGCGGATTTTCCCGGCTGCTGGACGCTAAAGCTTCTCTGATGGTTTTGCCATGTGCAGAGAAGGTATGCACAGCAGCTTGAGATCCGGCCCCGCCGGATGATCCGCCTGCACCGGAAGACATTGCCGGTGGAATGATGACCTGGTAAGTAATGGTCCAGTCCCCCTGATGTCCATCAAATCCCGTTGCTGTTGTGATGCCTAATTCGTTCATTTCAATACGGTTTCCGCACCCCGCAAGCATTAGACCTGTAACCAGCAAAATGGCAATTACCCGGCATCGGTGCACATACATCTCCTCCTTTACGCATGGGGTTCAGGCTCGTCTGAGTTGCGGACAATATTATTCGAACCGACAGGATATTGATGAGAAGCCTGTCTTTTTTTATTCGTTCCTGATTTTAAATTAGGTCTTGTTTTCATTGCCCACCAGGGTGCCCTAATAATTAGATCCTTCATATTTGACTTGTAAAATGGACTGTATGGCAATAGATAGTCAATACCAACCGACTTAAGAGAGAGCAGATGAGCTAAAATAGGAACAACCCCTGCCATGATCCCGAATAAACCGAGAGTTCCTGCCAGCAGCATGAGAATAAAGCGCAATAATCGTACAGCAGTTGCCATACTGAAATATGGAATGACAAAGTTGGATATCGCCGTAAAGGAAACAACGATTACCATTGCTCCCGAGACCAGACCTGCTTCCACAGCCGCTTGCCCAATAACCAGAGCTCCTACTATGGATATAGCAGGACCAATCGCACGGGGCATCCGGACGCCTGCTTCACGAATCACTTCAAAAGTTAATTCCATCAGCAATGCTTCCAGCAGTGCTGGAAATGGGACCCCTTCCCGTTGTGCAGCCAGAGTTACTAACAGGATCGTAGGAATCATTTCTTGATGGAACGTTGTCAAAGCAATGAATAAGGAAGGAAGCAGCAAGGATACCAGGAACGATATCAATCGGATCACACGTAAAAAAGAAGAAATATCGTAGCGCTGGTAATAGTCCTCCGCTGTCTGGAAAAAGTTATAAAAAGTTACCGGGGCGATTAATGCGAATGGTGTCCCATCCACCAAAATAGCTACTTGTCCATCTAAAAGACTTCCGGCAACGGTGTCCGGGCGTTCTGAATTTAGCATTGTGGGAAAGGGAGTGAGCGCCGCATCTTGAATGAATTCTTCGATATAGCCGCTTTCAAGGATACTATCGGTATCAATGGTCTGAAGCCGTTTAGTGATCTCCTGAACCACACCGAGATCGGCAATTCCTTCTATGTAGGTTACAATTACAGTGGTTTGTGAATATTGTCCGATAATATGGCTGTCAAACTTAAGATCAGGTGTCCGCAGTTTTCTTCTAATCAGAGTAATATTGGTTGAGATATCCTCTGTAAAACCCTCTTTCGGCCCCCGGACCACACCTTGTGAAGTGGGTTCCTCCACGGCCCTTCTTACCCCGCCGGCAATGGAAACGGCCAGAGCAGATTGTAACCCGTCTATTACAATGACGGCATTGCCTGTAAGGACAGCTTGATAGATCTGATTTAGCGAATCAATGATTTGAATATTTCCTGCAGGCAGCGTCTTTTTTAATAAAGAAGCAGCAAGATACTCTTCTAACCGGTTAGAGGGTGTGTGTGCAGTTTCTTTAACTAAACTTTCAATAAGATCGGATAACAGACCTGGATCAATTAGCCCTTCAATATAACAAATAGCAAGAGGTCCGGTATGCTCAGGATCAGGATCACCGGAAAAGTCCCGGATGGTAAAGTCAGGGCTTTGACCCAGTCTCTTTTTAAGAGTGCTTAGGGTACTGGCTAATGATGTATTTATAGGCTCATTCAAGGCCTGATGTTTGGACTTCTCCACATCTTGGCTGGAACCTTTCGCTGGCTTCAATACACTTTTAATCCAGTCTTTTAGCATAACTAGCCTCCTCCCCTGTGTATACTATTTGCGGTGATTCGCCATTGTATGCATAGCAGGACATCCATAAACAAACCGCTGGGCTGACAGAAACCCATGCGGAAACATCAAAAAGCCCCAGGACCCAAAGGCCACTGAAGCTTATAATTGCTATTTCATTATGTTACGAGTTGCTAATGTACGACCGTGGCTGCGGGAAGCTCGGCTTCCAGGGTCATCTCTTCTTCCCTTACCCGCTCACGCGGCTTGACTTGTTTCTGAGGACGCTGTTGATTCATCTGGTCCAGAAGCTGGGAGATGGGCATCAGCATCATTTTGGGAACCAGTACCTCGCTCCGTTCCTTAAGCCTTGCCCCTCCAGCAGGATGAATGACACTCAGCAGAATACTCAGGTAGAACTTGGTTGACCGGGCAAACCAGCCGTTTGGCAGATCCAGCACCATAAACCCGAATTTCTCCGGCCCGCGGTTAATCATACTGACACCGTACAGCGCTTTCGCTTCAGCGAGGTCCACATCTGCAGCAATCCGCTGCGCAAGCACCGGCATATCCTTCTCCATACGGCGGATCATACGGATCGCCAGCTGCGCCGAGGAACGGGAATGCATGCCGAGCTCGAATAACTGCCTGTTGTCGATATGGAGCTCAATCACCTTGTCGCCTTTACTTAGATGCTCCCCGCCTTCCATCTGCACGGGTTCACCCTGATATTTGCGTATGCGGTAATGCAGGAACGGATCTGCCGGAGAGAGGGTCTTCAGCCGGAACATTAGTTGGAAAAGGTGTTCCCATGCCAGCCACAAGCCGACAATCAGTCTTTTACCAAAAGAAATCCGCTGAATGGGAGAACTCTGCCCCCCCTTGATCATTTCGTCGATCCGAATACTGTGCAGCCCGCGCCGTTCCGCCTCCTGGAGCATCCGTTCCAGGGCAATCAGCATATGTTCAGGCGCTTTCAGATCCGCACCAAGCGTAGTACCGCAATCATGCAGCAGCATGACTTCGCCCGGATTCAGCTTGCTGATCAGCTTCTCCGTCAGCCGGTCCGCGCCAACCTTCTCTTTCCAATCACCGAACATGGCTGACCAGAGCACGATCTGCACCTGACGGCGCTTGGAAAAATCAAATAAATTGACGATTCCCCAGGGTGGACGGTAATAGGTGCTCCGTTCACCGGTAATGCTGTAAATGATATCGTCGGTGCGCTGGATTTGGCGTTTCACGGTAGGCGGACGCATGAGCCAGTTTGTCTTGTGCACGTAGTTATGAATCCCGATCAAATGCCCCTCCTCATGCATGCGCTTGATAATTTCCGGATTGCTCTCCGCATGGGAACCGACAACAAAAAAAGTAGCCTTAGCCCCGTAACGCTTCAGCAAATCAAGCAAAACCGGGGTATACCGCGGGTCTGGCCCGTCATCAAAGGTAAGGGCAAATTCAGTACGGCCGGTCCCTTTGCGAAAGACACGATATCCAAAGATCCGGCTGATCATACCAGGGATAAATGCATAGAAGGATGAAATGTAAAATAACCAGAGCAGCAAAGTCTGCATATAAATTCCCCGCTTTTCCAGAGTTGACTTTGGCTCGCCTATACGTCTGCAAGCAGATTCTGTGATACGGCCAAGTAGAGTAAAGTATGACTCGCGGTTTTTAGGTAGGCAGAGTCCCACGAAAAAACGTTACCCCCTATTTTAACACAGGTATCAAAGAAATAGACGCTTTTTTGTTAAAATCGTGTACAATGAATTCAAGTTAAATTTGTAAATTTATCTAAAAGGAGTCGTTTATACCTATGCTGCCTCTGTACAAAAAATATTGGCGCACCTTCTTCGACATCGGTCTGGTCGTACTGACAGTATATCTTGTTATGTTGGCTTTCAGTATGCTTTACCGCTTAGCAGCGCCTGTATTCTTATCCTTTTTCGTATTTCTCCTGATCGAGCCGCTGGCCCGTTTCCTTAACCGCCGGGGAATAGCCAAATCGTTTGCCTCCGCCATTTCGGTGATCCTGTTCCTGATTGTACTGCTGGGCGTTTTGTTCGGCGCCGGACTTCTCATTACGATGCAAGCGTTACAGTTCCAGGATGATCTGCCCCGGTATACATATATAGTCCAGCAGCAGTTTGCTGAGACAACCACTTATTTGCAGCATAAGGTCGATGCGCTCCCGCCAGATCTTACTAACAAAATCAACGGTTATTTCAAAGAGGCCACCAATGTTCTTTCGGGCTGGCTGGTGATCTTCCTTAAATATATGATCGGAGTTCTTGGCTCCTTCTCGTCATTTATGGCTAATTTCGGCATTGCCATTATTTTAGCCTTCTTTCTCAGTATGGAAATTAAAGACTGGCGCAAAATCGCTCATGACAAAATGCCGAAGACCTTCAAGACTGCTTTCGCCTTTTTGCAGGGCAATGTCTTCAAAGCTATCGGCTCCTATCTCAAAGCGCAGCTGATTCTGATCAGCATTACTTTCGTGATTGTTCTGGTCGGACTCTTTATTCTTAGGAGCGGCAATGAAATCACCATGGCACTGGTCTGTGCCGTGTTCGATGTGCTTCCTTTGCTCGGGGTGTCAACGATTCTGATTCCCTGGATTGTATATCTGTTCATTGTCGGAAATACTTCGCTTGCCATTGGGCTGCTTGTGCTGCTTGTAGTAGTGCTGATTGTGCGGCAGCTGCTGGAGCCCAAGATCACAGGTAATTCCATCGGTGTATCTTCGGCGTTCCTGATGCTGTCGTTCGTGATTCTGTCGAGCTCTCTCTTCGGATTTGCGGGCTTAATCCTCTCGCCGATCCTGCTCATTCTGCTCAAAGAGCTGTTACAGCAGGGCTATCTCCAAAGCTGGATCTTCCTGCCGCAGGAAGAGTTCATCGTCTCGCCATTTGCTGCCTCCGGTGAACCTTCAACACCGGGAGGAGCAGCGGTTTCAGGGGAAGGGGACGGAGCTCAGGCTCCCGTAGATTCCGACAGGAGCTCAAACACCTGACCGAACAGCCGGGTGGCCGCATGCGGACTCCCAGGAGCCACATCCTCTACCAGAGCGGATACAGCATATCTGGGATGGTCGACCGGCCCATAACCGATGAACCATTGGTTATTGCGGGACACACCCTTCACCAATGTCTGAGCTGTCCCTGACTTGCCTGCTACGGGCCACTTCGTGCCCAGCAGGCTTTTGCCCGTTCCATCCGTTACAACCTTGCGCATTAGGGACAGGAGCACCCGAGCTGTCGATGGGGAGATTCTGCCCTGCCGAACCGGAGACAGATGCGACGGCAGCTCCTGGAGCGTTTGCCCGTTGGCAAATGCCACCCGTTGCAGAATACGCGGTGCCCGCACTTCACCACCATGCAGCAGCGTGACTAACAGATTAGCTGCCTGCAGCGGTGTAACCCGGACATCCCGCTGGCCGATCGCGGTCTGTACCCTGGCCCCGCCGTCATCCGGCAGCAGGGTGGTGAAGATGCTTCCGGGCTGCTCTCCGGACAACGGACGGAGGAGCGGCAGGCCAAGCGTATTCTCCGCTTGCCAGCTGATATCCCTGCCCAGCCCCAGAGCAAGGGCTGCGGACTCCAGCTGCGCCCCGTTCAGGCGCTCAGCCAACGAAGCAAATACGGTATTGCAGGACACGGCGAACCCTTGCGCCAGGGTAAGGGAGCCGTGTCCTTCGCCTTTCCGGCAGGAGAGTCCGTACTTCCCGTAATGTCCTGAGCAATAAAACCTCTCTTCGGGAGAGGTTACTCCGGCCTCCAGTGCCGCAGCAGCTGTAACTATCTTGAAGATCGAGCCAGGCACCGCCGCCTGCAGCGCCCGGTTATTCCACTCTCCACCCTCAGGCGAGATGTGCCCCGGATTATAGAATGGGAATGACACCATGGCCTCAATATCCCCGTTTTTCGTATCCAGCACAACAACTGCGCCTTCCTTAATTCCGGATTTCATAACCAGCTTCTCAATGCCTTCCTGAAGCTGCTTATCTATTGTTGTATACAAAGACAATGGATAATACGGATTCCCCGGCGCCCTAACCTTCAGAGGACTACCCGGAAGACGGTTCCCCCGCGCATCCACCTGCGCATATACTTCGGTATGGCCCACCCCCTGCAGCAGGGGTTCAAGCGTCTTCTCCAGCCCGTCGGTTCCCGTCATTGGAACTCTCAGACCCGTTGTCGATTTCTCCAACTGAGCTGCCGAAGCTTCTGACATGTACCCCAGCCACTGGCGCCCAGTCTCTTCCCCTTCATACCTGCGGGCAAAGGGAAGCGCCCGCACACCGCCGATGGCAAGTGATTCCACAGCTTCAGCCTGTCCCGGGGTCAGCTCCAGCGGATTCTTGCCGCTGCCGGACGGCCAGAGCAGCGGTTCTTTTAGCCCCTTGCGCCTTGCTTGAAGCTGCTCGTAGGTCACACCCAGTACAGTGGCAAGACGCTGCAACTGTTCCTTACTCGCCTCGCTGTCCGCCGCAGCTTCAGCCTCCTCCTGCGGAAAAAAAGCCGCAGTCCACACGGTTTCACCCGCCAGCGGCTGCCCACTGCGGTCATACAGACGGCCACGGCCGCTGTCCAGCACCATCTCCCGCTCGCTCTGAATGGCAGCCATTTGGGCCATAGTGTATTCCGCCCCCGGAACTTTACGGTCCTTAAGCAGCAGTTGGACCCATGCAAGCCTTAGAATCAACACCCCCAACAAAATACACAGGATGAGCGAACCCCAAATGATACGTTTATGAGCAAGCTTGTGCAAAGCCATTCCTCCTGATGTTTGTTGACTCACTAAGAACTTCATGGTATCTATTATGCCCACATGGCGGATATATTACCTGCAGCGGTCAAAAGGCTCCACCCACATCTCTCCTTTCGTAAGGACATTTCCATTCCGCTTCCTGCATGCAAAAATACGCCCCTTCCCAATTGGAAAGAGGCGAATTTTCCTTGAAATGTTCAGATATAGGCATCAGCCCACAGCCTTTGTACCTTGCCTATACATTAAACTTCGAGAGTCTTTCTTTCATCCGATAGTGCAGCTACCGTCTCATTCATATCCGACACGATTTTATTGGTAATTTCAGCTACCATGGCAATGGAGCGCTTGGACTGTTCAGACAGCTGGCGGATTTCATCGGCCACCACTGTGAATCCCTTGCCGCGCCAGATCTACGATAATCTTGCACGGCTTCCCGTTACAAGGTCATGAAGGTCTGCAGCGTCCGATCGGAAAGATATGGAAGATACTCATGACCGTATTCATGATATACCATCAGGTCTTTTGTTGCTGCGATTTTATTGTATGCTGCGAATTGTGTCGAAGGTGGACAGATTCTATCCACAAGTCCGGTTACCCATAACACCTTGGCCTGGATTCGGCCTGCCAGATTCTGAATGTCGATGTACCCGAGCCGGTTGAAAATCTCTTCTTCCCGTTCATGATGCGGATCAAAAAAGCGGAAATAATAGTTAATCTCTTCATAGGCGGAAGTGGCAATATCCAGCTCCCATGCCCGTTTATAATCGGAAAGGAACGGATAGACCGGAACGGCCAGCTTAATCCGTGGTTCAAGGGCAGCACAGGCTACGGTAAGCCCGCCGCCTTGGGACAGGCCGAATGCGCCAACCCGTGCCGGGTCCACTTCGGACATATTCATTAGAATCCGTGCCGTCTGGACGGTATCCAGGAACACGTTCCGGTAGTACAGCTTGTCCGGACTCGGATCATCGATTCCACGGATGATATGGCCGCGTATGGTTGTGCCCAGGACCGTAAGGTTGTCCTCGGACAAACCGCCTTGTCCGCGGCAATCCATAGCAAGTACACTGATGCCGTGTGCGGCGTAGGTAACCTTTTCCATCCAATCGCCACTATCGCAAGAATAGCCGTGGAACATAACCACGCCTGGTCCTTTCACTTGTTCCGATTTCTTCGGTCTCACGTATTTGCAATGCACTTTGGCACCGCCTACTCCGGTAAAATACAGATGGAAGCATTCCGCCAGCTCGCTGGTAAACTCCGCAGGTACCAGTTCGTAATCCATCGTCTGAGTATCGAGATCAGCCAGGGCACGTTCCCAGAAGGAGTCGAAATCGGCAGGCTTCGGGCTGGAGCCTTGGTAGGCTTTTAGTTGGGGCAGGGATCTTTCGGACATAAGAAATCCTCCTTAGGGTTGGATTGAATTGTGTTGGCAAAATGCGTTGGTTGCAGGCATGGGGAGTGTACGGCGTAACTGCGGGGAATGTTGGTTCCGATCGCTGTTGTTCCCGGATTTCCTGATTTGTACCGCCAGGCGGTAGAAATCCGGGAACTGCATATGCTTTCGAAGCGAGCTTTCCTTCGGAAAGCTTTCAGGCGAACGCTCCGCTTCTCCACTCAACATTCCCCTCCGTTACTCCCCACTCCCCATCCACCAACAGGGGTTTGCAAGAACAAGTTAAATCCAATAAGTCGGATTTAACCATTAAGATCAAAACCTTTAAGATCAAAAACCTTAGATCAAAAACAAAATGAAAAACCCATTAAGCAATGGGTTTGGGGTTGATGCAGCAACGTGGCGGCCACAGAGATGGCCGCCACTCGCTGCAAAGGTAAGGGCAAAACCCGGTAACTACTGCACATTCTGCAATAGAATGTCCCATCACCGCAATCAAGTACACAGGGTTCTTCACGCCCTGCATCTCACAGATTCAACTACCTCATAGATTCCTTAATACCGCTTCGCAGACATTTATAGATTCATCTGCTTCAACTGCAACTGACAATTTAGATCTTGCCCAAACCGGCGTCGTCGCCGACTTCCTCATGGGTTTCGATTACGTAGTTGACGATTTCTTCAACAGTGGTGTAAGCAACGCCAACATAGGTGTCTGCTGCGCCATAATAGATGGCGATCCGGCCGGTTTCAGCATCATTCAGGGTAGCGCAAGGGAAGAGCACGTTGTTCACGAAGCCTCTTTCTTCGTACCATTCCTCCGGTGTCAGCACGAAGTTCTTGGAGCGGTATTTGACCTTGGATGGCTCATCCTTGTCCAGGATGACAGCACCCATGCTGTATACGAGGCCGTTGCAGGTTCCGGTAACGCCGTGATAGAACATCAACCAGCCTTCGGTGGTCTCGATAGGGGCAGGGCCGCCGCCGATTTTGGTACTCTGCCACCAGCCTTGACCGCCTTTGGTCATGACATGACGGTGTTTGCCCCAGTATACAAAGTCAGGGCTTTCGCTCAGGAACACATCGCCAAAAGGCGTATGGCCGCTGTCGCTCGGACGGGACAGCATCACGAAGTTGCCGTTTATTTTTCTTGGGAACAGCACGCCATTGCGGTTGAACGGCAGGAACGGATTTTCCAGGCTGATGAAGGTTTTGAAATCCTGGGTTTTGGCAACACCGATCGCGGCACCGTAGAAATCCGTACACCAGATGATGTAATAGGTATCTTCGACTTTGACCAGACGCGGGTCGTATGCATAACGAGGCATGTACGGATTGCCTGCTTCATCTATAAACTGAATCGGTGCATCGTCAATTTTCCAGTCCAGGCCGTCTGCACTGTGGCCCATGCGCAGATGAGGACGGGTAGTGTTATCCTCTACACGGAATACCCCCAGAAAGCTGCCGTCATAGGCAATAACCGCACTGTTGAAAATACGTGCCACGCCTTTAGCCGGGTTGCGTTTGATCACCGGGTTATCACTGTGTCTCCATACCGGACTATCATTGCCTGCCGGTCTGTCCTGCCAAGGTATATTCGGAATATTCTGACTTGCTATCAACTTAACTTCTTTCATAAGTAAAATTCCCTCCGTGAGCGCAGCAGTGCTGCGATTATTTTAAATGAAGAACCGATTTTATTTTACCGACCCTTGGGCAAAACCGTTGTAAATATACTTCTGCAAAGCTATGAAGGCTATCAGTGTAGGGATAATGGCGATCATAATAGCGGCGCAGATAACCTCCCACTGTGAACCATACGGACCTTTAAATTTAAACAGCGCGGTGGAGACCACCTGCAGGCTGCTTTTTGGCATATACAGGAAAGGGGTGTAGAAGTCGTTGTAGATGTTTACGCCCTTCACAATAATTACCGTTACAATGGCCGGACTCAGGAGCGGAAGGATAATTCTCCAGTAAATCGTCCAGTATGAAGCTCCATCCAGCATTGCCGATTCATCAAGCGATTCGGATATAGAGTCCAGGAACTGCATGAATATATAGACGGCGATAATATCCGTACCCAGGTACATCAGAATCGGTGCCCAGCGGGTGTTGAACAATTCCAGCGAGTTGATGATCTGGAAGGTGGCTACTTGTGTCGTAACTCCGGGAATCAGCGTCGCGAGCAGAAAAGCGCCCATCAGTAGCTTGCTGCCCCTGAACCGGAAACGTGCCAGAATGTATGCCATCATCGATCCGGTAAGTGTAGCACCGGCAATAGAAATGACTACAATAATAAGAGTGTTCAAGAAGCCCAGGAGCATATTCCCGTCCACAAAAGCTTTGGTATAGTTAGCGAAATTCAGCCAGTTCTCCGGCAGGGTAAGCGGACCCGTTGTCGCATACTCTTCATTCGTTTTTAATGAAGCGAAAAAGACGACAGCGATCGGAATAAGGGCCATCAGCGCTCCCAAAATCAAACTGAGGTATTTGAAGAAAGAGGCTACGTTGTATTTTAAAGTATGCATAGTTCTTACTTCTCCTCCTTAATCAGAACACGCTGCAGAATGGTGACAAGAACAACAATACCCAGGAGCACTACGGCCATTGCCGAAGCAAGACCCAGCTTGCTGTATTTGAAGGCCACATCGACGGTCTGGATGACAAATGTACCGCTGCCATTGGAACCACCGGTCATGACATACGGAATTTCGAATACACCGATCGCTCCGCTTACCGCGAGGATCAGATTGAGCTGCAGAATCCGTTTGATGCTCGGAATAATAATGTGTCTGAACTGGTGCCAGCGGTTGGCTCCGTCAATTTCAGAGGCTTCGTAAATATCACTGCCGATGGAGGATATCGCTCCAAGGAAGATGATAAAGTTCATTCCCATGTATCTCCATACCGATGCAAAGGCGAGGGAGATATTGATCAGATGGGGGTTAAGCAGCCACTTCTGCTGCCAGGCTCCAAGTCCGACGAGATCAAGGATGGTGTTCAGGGTGCCTTCCGGCTTGAAGAAAAACAGGAAAATAAATCCGATGGCCACACCGTTCAAGAGTGTCGGAAAGAACAGAATTCCTTTGAACCAGTTCTTCATACGGACATTAAAGCTTAAGATCGTGGCAAAATACAGCGCCAGCCCCATTTGGACGAAGGTGGCGAAGAAATAATACAAGCTCACCTTGAATACGGCGAAATACTCCGGTTTGGTGAAAATGGTCTTGTAGTTGTCAAAGCCGATATACTCCATGTTTTTGCTTAGACCATTCCAGCTTGTGAAACTGTACTGGAACATTTTGAATACAGGCAAATATGAGAACGTCAGCAACAGAACTACGGGAACTAATGAGAATAAAACAATGATCAATATCCGCTGATTTTTATAACTTAAGTTGGACAATCTCTCCACACCTCCTAAGAAGACTGCTTAGCACTCCAAATCCTTCTCCACACCGCAAAAGTGAAGGGGAAAACGCCGCTGCCGGCATCCCCCCGTTCTCTTCAATCTGTCTTCACTCCTGCGTTTAATCAAAATTTACTTAGCTGCCGTTACTTTGGCTCTTGCAGCTTTCCATTTATCGTTCAGGTCTTTCATAATGTCGTCATAGGAATCTCTTCTGTTGCCAATCGCCGCTTCGATGATCACTTTCTTGAAGTCAGGCTGCCAGAGGCCGATTTCAGCTTCTTTGTCGATGGCATCAACCCAGCCCTCTTCACCGGCTTTTGCAGGGGCAATCGTATCAAACGTTACATCTGTGCCATTAAATTGTTTCAGGATTTCCGGAAGCTCAGCGCCTTTAACCGGGCTCATGCCGCCGCCTTCAGTGGTAGGATAGCCGGATTCGTTGATGAACCAGTCCACCCAAGCTCTTGCAGCTTCTTTATTTTTACTGTGGATGCTTACACCCAGGTTATAGTCGTCAGACAGTGGAACCAGAACCTTGTCGGCGTTGGTCGGGAAAGGCATGAAGCCTACATCGTCAGGGTTAGTTGCCAGGCCTTTGATTTGACCGATTGCCCAAGATCCCAGCATCATGGTACCGATTTTGCCGTTAGCCAGGTCAGCCTTGGAAGATTCCCAGTCCGTAGTTGTAGGGTCTTCTTCAATCAGGCCATTCTTGGCAGCGTCATACAATACTTTGTACAAGTCATAGTGCGGCTGTCCTTTAACGAAGTTATCATCCGATGCCACTTGGCCGATATTCACATAATCACGATTTCCGGCTACGGTAGCCAGATCCGCTTCCCATTGTGTCAGTGTCCAGCCGGCAGCATAGTTCGTGTAGAGAGGAACCGCGTCCGTCTTGTCCTTGATGCTCTTCAGTGCAGCAGAGAACTGGTCAAAAGTTCTTGGAATCTCAGTAATTCCGGCATCCTTGAATACTTGTTTGTTGTAGATGACACCGGAGAAGTTAACCGTGATCGGAATCCCGTAAGAAATACCATCTACACTGCGTTCTTCCAGCCCGGTATATTGCTTCTCCAGATCGGACATTTTACCCAGCGGTTCAAAAAAGTCCGGCAGATCTTTAATGGCTACACTTGTAGGCAACAGCAGAACATCGCCGTAATCATTTGTGCTCATGCGGATTTTAATCTGATCCTCGTAGCTGGACAGCGCTTCGAAGTTTACTTTGACATTCGGATATTTCTCATTGAATTTGGCTGCATAGTCTTTGAATACGGTATCAACAATATCCGTTCTTTGTGTGATGACCGTAATATCCCCTTTGATATCCTTGGCTGCGTCACCTTCAGGCGCTGCTGTCGCCTCGGTATTTGTTCCAGTATTGCCTGCATTGGTTGCTGCAGCATTGTCTGAGTTATTGTTGTTCGATGAACAACCTGCGAACAAACCCGCCATCAGTGTCAGTGCTGCCAGACTAGTAACTGCTTTGGTCTTCTTCATTGTTTTTTTGACCCCTCTCTTCATTTTGAACCTTGAACCGAATAATAACAAAACAATAACAACAAGCACCACAGATTAACGATTATACTCCAGAAAAATCAGTTAATTCTCCATTTCGTTTGAAAAGTGATGATGTTATCGCTTACAAACACATTATAAATCGTTACCAACCCCAAAACGATGGTTTCAATTGTTTTTTCTGGTCTTCAATTTGTTATTTTTGTTTTTTATATATAAAATTTGTTATCTATCATTATATGAAGAAAAAGGAAGTCTCCCCATTGCAGGGAGTCCCCCTTCACTCGGTGCACGCAGAATAGCCCCGCTTTGCTGCGGAGCTAGTTTATAATATAAGATTTTCTCTGCCATGATTATCTCGGCCACTCCTCACTATCTGCAGCGGCTCTTATAATCCTTCGGCGTCATGCCGCACATTTTCTTGAACAGCTTATTAAAATATACCGGATCACTGTAGCCGACCCGTTCAGCAATTTCGTAATTCTTCAAATCCGGCTGACCGATCAGCAGTTCCTTGGCCTTGGCGATGCGAATGCCTATCAGATAATCTGTAATCGTCTGGCCTGTCTTGTATTTGAACAACCGGCTGATATAGCTCGCGTTCATACCCACCGTCTCCGCCAACCGTTCAAGTTCAAAGTTATGGCCGTATTCCTTCTCCAGAATGCTTTTGGTCTGTTCAACCACATAATGCTCCCCACCCTCGGGGGCCAGTTGCACTTCACTTTCCGGCTCTACCTCTGCAAGCTGAAGCTTTTTGTTCTCTTCCACACTTTTTAGCAAATCATACAACTGGGCCTTCTCAATGGGCTTAAGCAAATAATCGAGTACTCCGTGCCGCATAGCCCGGCGGGCATATTCGAATTCACTGAACCCGCTCAATACCGCTATGGGGAGTTGCTTCAGATGCCCTCTCACTTCTTCAATCAGCTTGAAGCCATCCATTCTCGGCATCTTAATATCTGTAATAAGAAGGTCTATATCATTCTGGCTAAGATCCCGGAGATGATTCCAGGCCTCCAGCCCATTGCCGTAGGAACCGATAACCTCAACTTCCAAATCCATTCTGGAAGTGATTTTCTCAAGCCCGCGGCGAATCACTTCCTCATCGTCCGCAATCATGACCCTGATCACCACAAATCGCCTCCAGTCTAGTTGCATCCACAAATGTTTGCGCTATCATTATCAATTATAAGCTTCATTTTCTCATTAGCATATGTGCTCTATTGTACTTTTCTAGTCTTGAATTTACTTTACCCATTTTACCCTTGAAATCACTCCCGAAAAGGGTTATAACTAAATTATATTCTTGTTATTGTTAAATAACAAATTAGTAATAACAAGATAACAAAACGCCTAAATGTTTCGATCCCTTTATCCTACTATTCTGACAAAGCGAGGTTACTGAGATGTCACTGCAGAATGAATATGTCGGAGGCGTTACCTGGGGTTTCATGGGCACACGCGGGACCTGGGCAAATGAAGAAGCTGAAGCTTCAATGGAGCTTATGAAATCGGTCACTGGAGCGAACTGGACGGCTATCGCCTTCAGTGCGGTTCAGGCTACTCCGCAATCCACGGAAATTCCTTATGCGGAGAACCCCACGGTTACCGACGATGAGGTCTTATGGGCAATCCGCAAGGCGCAGTCGCTTGGTCTGAAGGTATGCCTGAAACCGATTGTGAATTGTGCAGACGGCACTTGGCGCGCTCACATCAATTTCTTCGATAAGGATGTTCCCTGCGAGCCCAAATGGTCGGACTGGTTCAGTTCTTACACTGCCTTTATTTTGCATTTTGCCGCGATTGCAGAAGAAAGCGGTTGCGAGATGTTCTGCATCGGCTGCGAGCTGGTCATGTCTGACAGACGGGCTGCGGAGTGGCGGGCCTTGATTGCAGAAGTCCGCACAGTGTACAGCGGAATCCTTACTTATAATTGCGACAAGTATCAAGAGGACAATGTGACCTGGTGGGATGCCCTTGATGTAATTTCCTCCAGTGGCTATTACCCCGAGTTGGACTGGGAAGTACAGCTTGACCGGATTGAGGCAGTGGTGAAACGCTGCGGCAAGCCCTTCTTCTTCATGGAAGCAGGCTGCCCAAGCCGCACCGGCAGTGCAGCCATCCCGAACGACTGGTCACTTAAGGGTGAACCGAGCGAGGAGGAACAAAAGCGATTTTATGAGGCCATGTTCCGCAGCTGCGAGGGCCGGGATTGGGTCCAGGGCTTTATGCTCTGGGATTGGCCGGCACGCCTGTATCCACTGGAGGCTGCAGCAGAGAACGATGACTACTGCATGTACGGGAAATCGGCGGCAGGTGTTATTAAGGAGTATTACAGCTCCAAGACCACCACTTAAGTTTTTGCTTCCGAAGCGGGTTTTGTACGAAGTAATGCTGTAAGCAGATGCTTACAAAACTTTAAGGAGTGAACCACAAAATGAAGAATTCACCTCAGGTATGGCTGAACGAGCTGGAGGAAGAGCTGAAGGGCAATATTTTGCGCTTCTGGATGGAACACACACTGGATGAAGCACATGGCGGCTTTGTGGGCGAGATCGACAACCAGATGAATGTCATTGCCGGTGCCGAGAAAAGCCTTGTGCTCAATGCGCGGATTCTATGGACATTTGCGAGCGCTTACCGCCTGTATGGCACAGCAGAATACTTAAAGATGGCTGAACGTGCCTTCGACTATCTGAACCAGCATTTCATAGATAAAGAACACGGCGGTTTGTTCTGGATGGTAGATGCGTATGGAGTCCCTTCCCAGCCGAAAAAACAAATCTACGGCCATTCTTTTGCCATTTATGCGCTTGCTGAATTCCATCATGCAACGGGACGTGCTGATGCGCTGCAGCAAGCAGTTGACCTGTTCCATATGGTAGAGAAGTACGGCTATGATCCCATTTATAAAGGTTATATTGAAGCATTGTCCCGTGAATGGCAAATGACAGATAATCTGAGTCTCAGCTCGAAGGATATGAACGAGAAGAAATCTATGAATACCCATCTGCATGTGCTGGAGGGCTACACCGGCCTGTACCGGGTATGGAAATCGGAAGAGCTGAAGAGCAAGCTGGCTGAACTGATTGAAACGATGCTGGAGCACATCATTGATGCTGACGGCAAACATTTCCACCTATTCCTGGACGAAGAGTGGCATGTCAAATCCGAGAGCATATCTTTTGGCCACGATATCGAAGGCAGCTGGCTGCTGGTTGAAGCCGCAGAAGTGCTTGGAGATGAAGATCTGCTTCAGCGTGTGCGCAAGGTAGCTATTTCCATGGCCGACGCCGTGCTTGCCGAGGGCATTGCTGAGGATGGCGGAATCTGGAATGAAGCGGACAAGAGCGGATTCATTGACAAGTCTGAAGAGTCCAGAGACTGGTGGCCGCAGGCTGAAGCCATTGTGGGCTTTTATAATGCGTACCAGTTGACGGGTGATCAACGCTTCCTGGAAGCTGCCGAGAATGCCTGGGCGTTCACTGACAAATATATCGTCGACCACAAGTATGGCGAATGGTATTGGGGGATTGACGAAGCCCTACAGCCGCTGGCCCATGCACCCAAGGTCAGCGCCTGGAAATGTCCATATCATAACAGCAGAGCCTGCTTTGAAATGATCGGACGCCTTACCTCAACATCCACTATAAAGGAGACAAAATAAAATGACTGCAAACTTTCAAGAACGCAAACAGAAGCTTACGGAGCGCTACGAGGCATTGATTGGCCGCAAAAATGAGAAGGTTCCTTACGGCAACGGCATCTATGACCGCTACCAGCACCCGCTGCTCACTGCTGAACACGCACCGCTGATCTGGCGCTACGACTTCAATCCGGAGACCAACCCCTATTTCGCAGAAAGAATCGGGGTTAACGGTATTTTCAATCCCGGAGCCATTGAGCTCAGCGGCAAATTTTATATTGTTGCCCGTGTAGAAGGCAATGACCGCAAATCCTTCTTCGCTGTAGCCGAAAGCGACAGTGGCGTGGACGGCTTCCGCTTCTGGGATCACCCGGTAGTGCTGCCTGAAACGGAAGACCCGGATATCAACGTCTATGACATGCGCCTCGTGAAGCATGCGGACGGATGGATTTACGGCTTGTTCTGCACCGAACGCAAAGACCCGGATGCCCCTCATGGTGATCTGTCCAGCGCAGTCGCCCAATGCGGTATTACCCGTACCAAGGATCTTAAGACCTGGGAACGCCTTGCTGACCTGAAGACCGGCTCTGCACAGCAGCGCAATGTGGTGCTGCACCCTGAGTTTGTTGACGGCAAGTATGCCTTCTACACCCGTCCGCAGGATGGATTCATCGACGCCGGTTCCGGCGGCGGCATTGGCTGGGGATTGTCAGATACCATCGAGAACGCTGTAATTACCAGCGAGTCCATCATGGACCAGCGTTATTACCATACGATCAAAGAAGTGAAGAACGGCCAAGGCCCGGCGCCAATCAAAACAGCACGCGGCTGGCTGCACATTGCTCACGGTGTCCGTAACACCGCCGCAGGGCTGCGCTATGTGCTGTATGCCTTCCTGTCCGATCTGGAAGAGCCTAATAAAGTCACGCATGCACCAGGCGGACATTTCATCGCTCCCGATGGCGAAGAACGTGTTGGCGATGTATCCAACGTTGTATTCTGCAACGGCGTGATCGCACGGGATAACGGAGACATCTACATCTATTATGCATCCTCCGACACCCGCATCCACGTGGCTACCACAACGGTTGACCAGATGCTGGATTATGTGCTGAATACACCTGAAGACCCGCTTCGCTCCTATGCGTGCGTGCAGCAGCGGATTGCAATGATTGACCGGAATGTTAAAATGAACCTGAAAGCCTAGCATATCGGGTGTTGAACGTAACTGCGGGGAAATGTTTGGACTTCCGGTCGCTATCGCTCCTGCAGTTCCAAACTTCCCCTCCGTTACTTCACCCTTAATGTTGTTTTCTGAAGTTCTTTTATAAGAGAGTAAGAAGAGGTAAAAGGCGGCCCCCGTGGAATTCCACTGGGCCGCCTTTGTTATAAGTTAGTGAAATGTTGTGATACAATCCCCATTAAAATTTGCTTATATTCATTTTTATCATAAGAAGAGTTATCCACTATTTCCGTGGCCATTTTGATGCTGTTCACTATTTCTTCTTCCAATCCACTTCTTGCCTTCAGGACCTGTAAAGTTCCTTCTAACCCTGTGCAACCCTGTTTTTTCCCATACCCTTGGCTTGTATAATATTCAATAAATCCCTCAGACCATTCTTTCGGCCTTTCCTCAACAGCTTTTCTGAATGAATAATCAGGATCGCTCTGCTTCACGTAAATCAACAGTGGATTCAGACGTTCAACAATCGTAGCCAGTTCTGTAACATAACTAATAACGTCTTGCCTCCTTGTGCCATATTTAATCATCCCCATGGTTACAGGGTTTTGTATAAAACAACAATCAAAAATATAGGTGTCTGAGCCATTCATCACATTTGCCGCAAACTTCTCCCATCGCTCTGCTATGATTTTCCTGTGCTGATCCAGCGGCAATTCATACACATCAGTTTTGGCGACTGTATCCAGTAATTCATCCGGGAAAGTTGACCCGAATTTATTTTTCATTTTCCGATATTCCAGGAAGTAATTATTACCTTGTATATTCACATGTTTACTCAACAAATCCCTATACTTTTCATGGGTACTCAATAGCTCATCAAATTCACTTTTCGTAAAACAGGCGACTCCATCATAATCAGCCGGATGCTCCAGATCCCCTTCTAAAAACAGTTGGGATTTAAGATTCATTTCCGTAAGGATTTCATGAACCACTTGAGCCGTTGTTGTTTTCCCGGAACCTGGTAGCCCCTCAACCAGAACTAACTTCGGTTTCATAATCTCCCCCCTCCATTTGCCATCCTGCTTCAGCAGCGTTTCCCGGCCATCGACTACTCTAAACTGTAGCCCGCACGATGTAATATTCTACCGTGGTCGGCAGGCCATGGGCAGTCTGATGCTGAGCGAAGATCCGGCTGATCTCTGGCAGACTGCTCTCCATAACCATTTCATGTACGGCAGACGTTTGCCCAAAGCAGCGAAGGCGTACAAGGTCTATAGGCCCATGCAGGTACTGTGTACTGAGCACCGTCTCTATTTCAGCTTCAGCAAATCCGCTCGCATCAAGCCGCTGCTTAATCTTGTCCAATACGGGAGTCCCTTCCTGCCGTGGACCATACAACCCAGGGAACAGGATTGACAATTCAGGAGACAACCGGTCACCGGGGTGGAGGGCGATCAGCTGTCCTCCTTTTCGAATAATTCTGGTTAGCTCAGGGTATGCGGATGTAGGCCCTTTACGGTTATAAGCACAATCGAACTCATTCTGCTCAAAAGGGAGCCTGATCTTGGTATTAGCCGTAACAAAGGACACATTGGCAGGGGCAGTGCTGTTAGCGGTATGTATAAAATCGGCTGTAACATCAAGGCCGACTATGCGCTGGACAACAGGACTCCACCCAACCGTAAAATCGCCATGGCCGCAACCAACGTCGAGCACTTTTTTCCCCGGAACCATTCCGGCGACCTCCTGCGCAAATATCTGCTCTGCATCCGGCCCCGTGATCGTTGAATTCCAGGGATAGGCGTACTTCCCGGTGAGACTTCCCAGCCCGGCATACCACTGGAACGAATGCGGCATCATCCAGTCTTTGTGTGTTGTCGGGTCTATAAGTGCTGCTGTCATTCTATCAACCTCCCTGTGCATGAACGATAAATAGCAAGCTTGCATCCTACAGGCGCTTCAAGCGATGCTTAAGCAACTTCTGCTGTATTTCTTACAACAGATTTCGGAATAATGTAAAGAATACAATAGATTCACTTTTAGCGGTAAAATGGGGCGGTTCTATTGTACTTTCTGCAGCAGATGGACTATTCAATATCCTAATTAGTATAGTTCCCCCTCATCACCCTGAACGATCGCATCCAGCTCTTGTGCCACCTGCTTCATCCTACCGATAATAAAATCATCTGCTCGCGAAACCGTAATTCGTCCCTCGTGGTAGCTAAATGGAACCTTCCCATCCTTACTATTCCAGACGAAAAACTCTCCGCCCATAGTCAAAGTTCCGAAGGGGGTCTGGTGCGAGAACTTATTCATATACTCGAAATCCGCTTTTGCGGCAAAATAGACTTTGGATTCTTCTATAGAAATCGGCTTAGCCTCACTATTGGTCCAATGATCCGCCCTGGTGATATGTACATCATAACTCATATCCACCCCTCCTTTATTTTCTCGAATTCCATATTCCGCACCTGCTACTCCCGCGGTCCTGTCACCGAATCCCGGTGGACAATATCAGCGGAGATCAGAATTTTTTCCAGTGGCGCAGAAGGGTTGTGGATACGGCCCAGCAGCTTCTCTACCGCGGCCCGGCCCATAGCTTCCTTGGGTACATGTACCGTTGTGAGCGGCGGAACGCCGCGCATGGCATCCTCAATATTATCAAAACCCGTAACTGAAATATCAGCGGGGATGGATATCCCTTCTTCTCTAAGGACTTCACACACGGCCAGGGCCGTGGAGTCATTGGCACAGATAAGTGCGGTCGGCAGGCTTTTGGCTTTTTTGCGTTTTGTGATCCAGAGCTTGAATTCATCACGGAACGAGCCGTCATCCATGCCCTCCAGGAGCAGCATCTCGTCGTCACCGGCTGGCGTTCTCATATCATTCTCCTCAAGGGCACTGCGGAAGCCGATCCAGCGGTCACGGAAACTCCGGGAATAACGGATATTGCCGATAAAATGAAACAGCGTATGTCCGATGCCCATCAGATGGTTGCTGAGCCGGGTCATAGAATCAATGTTGTTGGCGAACACAGTATCGCTGGGAATCAGCGGGTCCTCATGGTCAATCAGCACCATCGGAAGACCGATGCGGTGCACCTCCAGCAGGAGTGAAGTGGAAATCTGCCCCACCCCCACCAGACCGAGCAGACCACCCGGATTGAGAATATGGATAAAGTTATCGGCGCGGTGCTCCGAGACAATGACCATGCCGAGACCCTCCTGATCGAGAGCCAGCGCGATGCCATCGATAATTTTCCCCCAATAAAGGGAGTCCTGGGTCTGCGCCCGGATATTCGGCATCAGCACGAGCACAGATTGCTTCCCCCGGTCACTGCCGGACGCCGGAGACGGACGTTTGACATTTTGCACATATGCATTCTTCTGGGTAAAATACCCCAGCTGTGATGCGGCTTGAATGACCCGCTCCCGGGTGGTTTCATTCACGCCGCCTTTGCCGGAGAGCGATTTGGAGACTACGAACTTGGATACACCGAGGTGGTCAGCGATTTTTTGCATGGTCACTTTTTTTGCCATAGGAAAATACCTCCAGATTATCTTTATTGTACAGCCGCCGCCTGCGGTCCGGGAGAAGCCTGCTGGCCTGCCCGTGCTTCTTTCCATTTCTCATTTAATTCGTCAAAAGCCTTCTGTAAATCCGGTGCGGCAAGCAGCTCCTGGATATAATCTCCCGACCAGAAGGACAGCTTCGCCCGGTTCGACATGTCGATGAAGGCGTCTGACTGCACAGTAGCCTCGATCAGCTTGGGATGATAGGAGAGAAACTCGCTGTATTGCGGCATCGAGGGCTCCTCCGTATCGTCAGCCGGCAGAAACCCTGATTTCGTGGTATAAGAGGTTTCGGTTACAAAAAACTTCACCCAGGCCATCGCAAGCTCCTTGTTGTTGCTGTACCTGCTTACTCCTATGAACCAATCGGGATTCAACAAGGCGTTATGGCTGGTATTATTATCATAAGGGAACGGGAAAAAGCCAATATCCTCAGACTTCGCACCGGCATCCAGAATCTGGCGGATCGTCCAGTTGCCCTGAAGATACATCCCTGCCTCCCCCTTGGCCAGCATGGTCTTGGAGATCTCCCAGTTATTCGAGAACAGCTGATCCTCCACATAACCTTTGGCAAGCATCGTCCTGGCAATCTCAAGCGCCCGGCCCCATTCATTACCGATCCTCCAGGGACTGTCCTCATGCACCATATTGTTCAGGTAATCAGGATTGCCTGACATATAATTAACCAGGTTGTCGCCCCAATCCCGCAGCGGCCAGACAGCACCGTAATTCATATAGAGCGGGATAATGCCTGCCTGCTTCAGCTTGGCGCTGGCTGCATAGAATTCATTAAGCGTTTGAGGCACCTTCTCAATCCCGGCTTTTTTAAAAGCCTGCTTGTTGTAGACAATTCCGCTCGTAGTGGTGCCGGTGGACAACCCATATCTTTTGCCGTCATACGTGGCGAAGGTGGTGAACTTCTCCTGTGCAGCCAATTCATCGGTCAGGGGTTCAAAAAAAAGTCCCAGCTCTTTAGCCGGCAGGTTCACCGGAAGCAGCAGCACATCCCCCGCATCCTTGGTGGACAGACGGACCAGAATGTCAGTGGCATAATTGGACAACCCCTCAAATTCCACATTAGCTCCCGGATATTTCTTTTTGAACTTATCGGCGTAGCCTTTGAACGTCCCATTCTCAATCAAATCAATCCGGTTCGTCAGCATTACGATGGTACCGGACAATTCCGATGGTCTCTCACCTCCGGCAGGGGTTGGCGAGGGCAGGGCCTGTGGATTGCCTCGGCCGTCACAGCCGGCAGACAGCAGGAATAGCAGCAGAATGGTGTGCATGGGCCAACGTAATTTCATCCGTTTCAAGCGGACTCCTCCTCTATTCTCTTCCCTTCATTTCCTGGTCGAGCGGACTCAGAAGCGGCAGGGATAAAATCACATCCGTCCCTTCCCCCAGCTTGCTAAAGACCTCAATGCCATAGGCTGCTCCATAATGAAGCTGAATCCGTTGATGAACATTTTTCATCCCAATGCCCCCATTGATGCTTTTCTTCGGAGGCATTTCACGCTTCAGACTGTCGCTCAGCTTATCGAGTGTAGCCTGTTCCATCCCGCAGCCGTCATCCCGGATATGGAACAGAAGCTTCTGCTCTGTGACTTCACACTTAATGCTCAGATGCATCTGGTCCTTGGTATCATCCAATCCATGGTAGGCGGCATTCTCAATGATCGGCTGAAAAACCAGCTTAATCATGGAGTAGTTGTCCAGCGTCTCGGGAACATCGATCTGCAGCACGAACCTTCCGGGATACCGGCAGCCCAGCAGCTCGACATAATTACGGACATACAGCAGCTCTTGCTTCATGGTCGTTATACCGGACAACTCACTGGTACTGTAACGCAGGAGCTTGCCCAGAATGGAGATCATATCCGCGGCTTCCACGTCATCATTGATCTCTGCAGTCATACGGATGGATTCCAATGTATTGTATATAAAATGCGGATTGATCTGGCTCTGCAGCGCCTGCAGCTCTGCCTCTTTCTTCTGTTCCTCAATCCGGTATATATCCTGAATCAGCTGCCGGATACGGGCCAGCATCCGGTTGAATTGATGGCCGAGCAGGCCAATCTCATCCCGCCGTCTGACGCGGAAAGTCACATCCAGATCGCCGTTCTGCACCTTTTTCATCAGCTCGATCATTTGGGTTAGCGGTTTGGTTAAGGCAAACGACAGAATAATCGAAATGATCAGCGCCAGCACGATAATAATCAGGGTAGCGGCAAAGGTAGCGTTACGGGTCAGCTTCACCCCGCGCGTTAGCTCATCCACAGGAATAGAAATGATGACCTTCCAATTGGTCTTGGAAGAGCTTGAATAAATATTAAGCCGTTCCTTGCCTGACACGGTATCATAAAAACTCCCGGCATTGCCTGAAGCCTGACGGAACAGGCTGGTATGGGAAATATCGGTCGTGAGTAGTCTCTGTTCGCTGTCAAAAATCACTTTGCCGTCCTCATCCACTATGATTGACTTCCCGTGGGTTACGGTATCCAGTTCGGCCACCTGATTTTCCAGATTGCTGATGTTGGCTTCCACTGCAATCAGTCCAATCGGATTCCACAGCCCGTCAACAATTTTGCGGACCACAGTAAAAGCATAGCGGGTGCTCTGCAGATTGCTCGTATACGCCTGGGTGCCAAAGAGCAGCGCCTCGCCACTGGAATTCTTGGCCTTCTCGCTCCAAAATTTGTAGCTCTGTTTCAGGTCCAGACGTACACCGCCATCCTTGGCAGAATAATATCCATTGCCGTAGCCGTCGAAAATATATACCGAGTTGGTTCCCCGCTTAATATTGTTAATGAAAGAGATATTCCCTTCAATGCCCCGCTGAATGGACAGCAGCAAATCAAAATCGCCAGGAGCAACCTGTGTGCTGCTCCCTTTGCTCTCCATCATCTGTTGTTGTTCATAATAGCGGTTCGAGCGGATCAAATTCTGCTTGATATCGTTAACATAGGCAGGCATGGACGAAATCCGTTTCATATCCTCAATATAGTCATCAATAGAATCCATCATCTGATCAATCAGCTTCTCTGAATAGGCAACTGTGTTCGCCTGAATCGATTCGGAGTAGCTCTTGAAGCTGATCACACTGATGAACGAAAGCGGAAGTGTAATAATAATCAGGAAGACGAGGAGTAGCTTACGTTCCATGCTCATGTCCCCCACATAGGACCACCAGGTGTGACTGCGTTTTACTTTCATTCGGTCCTTCTCCTTGTTCCAGCTTCACCTAACAATTCAAGAAAAAATAACAATCCCCTAACAAAATAATTATACGTGTTAGTTCCCTGATGTACAAGGAAATTACATTACCAAGCGTTGAATATCTTGCAAAAAAAAGCGCCCCGCTGCCGATTGCCGGCTTGCGGAACGCTTGTTCACTAGAGGTTAGAAACTCTTAATCTTTATTAAATCGTAAACAGGGAGAGCTTATCTTTCAGCTGGGTTGAGACGCTTTCCAGTTTGCCGGAGAGTGCAACGAGCTGATCGCTGACATTCTGCTGTTCATTGCTTAGGGAAGCAACCTCTTCCGAAGTGGCCGAGGACTGCTGGGCCACTGCGCTTACATTACCCATGGCATCCGACAAGACGCCCTGCGAATGATTCAGACTGTCAATGGCTCCGGTAACCGACTCCAGACTGGAGATGAAATCTTCCATTTGCCCTTGTACGGATACGAAGATATCACTGGTGCTCTTCACCGAACTCATCTGCTGTTTAAAGAGTGGTGCAACCTCGGACAACACTGCCACTGTCTCATTCATTTCCGTAATAATCTTATCGGTAATGCCGGCTACAACGGCGATGGACTGTTTGGATTGGTCAGCCAGCTGCCGGACCTCATCAGCTACAACCATAAATCCGCGTCCTGCTTCACCAGCTCTTGCTGCCTCGATCGTCGCATTGAGCGAGAGGATGTTCGTCTGCTGTGTAATATTCTTCATCACATCCAGCACCTTGATGACCGAGAATACCGTTTCTTTCAAATTGTTGACCCGATCAACCAGTGCAGTAGTCATCTCACCAGTACGGCTGGTCTGCGTCAGCAACTCTTCCAGTTGCTTCGCACCTTGACCGCTGGCTTCTCCCACTCCGCGGGCTGCTTCATCCATCTCGGCGTTCGCTGCGATGACGCTCTGCATCTGAGTTCCGATCAGATCCGTAAGCTCATTGCCACGTTCAGCCTCCTGTGCAAGGCTTCCTGCGCCACCGGCAATCTCTTCCGTAGCTGCCGCAATTTCCTTCGCGGAAATCGCTGTCTTGCGTGAAGCATCACCAAGTTCACCAGCGGTTTCCAGCACTTCACGTGCGGTATCCGTTGTCTGGGCAACCAGTTCGGTGATCCGCTCCATCATCGTATTAAAGGATGCCGACAGTTCACCAATTTCATCCTTGGATACATATTCGGTGCGTACGCTCAGGTCGCCCTTTGCACCTTCGACCATAAGATCCTTCAACCGGGCCAGCGGGCGGGCAATCATCCGTACCATCCCAATACCGACCAGCACGGCCAGTAGCGCAGCAGCAGCAGCAGCCAGAAAGGTTGTGAACAGAATTGGAGTTGCAGCCTTCACCAGTTCACCGGTAGGGACAATACCTGTCAGCTTCCAGTCCGCTTTGGCCATAGGACTGTAGACAGCCAGAACATCTTCGCCTTTTGCGTCCGTGGCATCCTGGCTCTTACTGTTGGTCTTGCTCTCTTTAATAAATCCAAGCTCCGATACCTTGCCATCCTCTTCAGGAATGGAGGAAGCCACTACGGTCCCGTCAGGTGCAACGAGCTGAATCCGTGAGCCGTCTCCAAGTGTTACGCTCTTGAAGGCTTCCTCCAGCAGTGTATTCTTCAGTTCAAGCATAATCACATATCCTGAATTGGCTCCAAGATTTTTTAGTGATCTGACCATCGCAATATTCTTCCCGTTTTCTCCTGCTACGGATGTAGGGAACCAATAGTTCTGTGCCGATTTTTCCTCACCGGAATAATAGCTCTTGTAGCTCTCGGCATTTGCAACCACTGTTTTGAACCATGCCTGATCTCTGACACTGTCCAGCTTCATGCTGGAGCTTCCACTTGAAACAATATCAAAATCTTTGGAAGTCGGAATCAGTGTAATCGCTACAATATTAGAGTCTGTAGTCGTCTGGCTGGAAAGCTTTTTATTCATCGCATCCGTAGCCACGAATTTATCGTAACTGGATTCTGCAGAGGCCAGATCTGTCAGATTGTTCTGCATTTGCGGATCAAAAAAGAGCTGCATGGCCAAATTTTCATATTGCTTCAGTGTAATATCAAGCTTCTCCGAGGTCTGAATAATCGTCTGGCGGTTAGCTTCCGACACATTATTCTTAATCGTGTTCTTAGCTTTACTATAGGACAATAGCCCCAGAGCCAGTACAACTACCACAATGGAGGATAAAAAGATCAAGAACAGCTTGACCCCAACCGACTTATTAGGATTGACCCTCTTGATCTGACTTACGGAACCATGCAGCATTCCCTTAGCAGAAAGACCTGAGCCTATACGTTTATTAGTTGGGGCAGCCTTCTTTACTGTTTCCTGTACTTCATCTGTAAGGTTTGTATCAGATTTCTGGACGTTCGACGGTTGTTTCTTGTTGGTCTTATTCTTCTTTGTCAATTTCATCCTTCTCTCTTTCCGCTCTTCCCCATTGCTCTCCCGTTTAGGAGCAACCATCATAATCACCTGCCAGTTAGATTAGAAGACATATGTAAGCGTTCGCTCTTATTTATATCGGCAGTGTAGGTACAATTTCTTAGTTTTCTTTAGAAATTACCACAGAATCTTTATATATTTTAGTCATTTTCCATTTTATTCTATATACCAAAAAGGAATGCCCCTCAATATGAGGTGCATTCCTGTAAAGAACACAAAACAAACTCACAAACACACTATTTCTTCTTGCGCATCATGTCGAAATAAGCCACAGGCTGATCGACCTTCATTCGTACCCGCTGCAGCGGGTGACGTGCCGCATCAAGCGGCTGACCTTCCTCGTCCCACAGCTCGCCTACTGTTTGTTTGAAGAACGTATTGTCAGGTCCGAAGAACTCCACTTCCTGCCCTGGCTTGAAGTGATTGCGCTGCTGAATCAGCGCGGTTCCGCTAACCGCATCGTACTCCAGCACCAGTCCGGCGAAGTCATAAGGCGCAGCCTTTTCTTCCGGCTCATAAATATGATCCTCATGATCCGGCGTATCGTAGAAAAATCCGGTGTTCAGCGGACGGTTCGCCGCCTTTTGCAGCTCTTCCAGCCATTCCGGCTTCAGTACGTACCCTTCAGGGTCAGCCATATAGGAATCGATGGCTTTGCGGTAGGCATTGACAACCGTCGCCACGTAGTGGATCGACTTCATCCGTCCTTCAATCTTGAAGCTGTCTATGCCGACTTCGATCAGCTCGGGAATACTCTCCAGCATACACAAATCCTTGGAACCCATCGAGAACGGGTTATCCTCCGGCTGATGCAGGGGAAGCTGGGTTACTCCCGGCTGCAGCGGCAGAGGAGACTGCTGTGCCTGGGCCTGTTCCTCCTCGGATACCCAAGTGCCTTCAGGGCGGGCATCCTCGAACAGATCGTATTTCCAGCGGCAGGACTGGCAGCAGCCCCCACGGTTCGAATCGCGGTCCGTGAAGTGGTTAGACAGCACGCAACGGCCGGAGTACGAGGAGCACATCGCTCCATGGATGAAGCTCTCGATTTCAATATCGACATGCTGTTTGATTTCGGCGATTTCCTCAAGGCTCGTTTCGCGGCCGAGGACGACACGCGGAAGCCCTTCTTCCTTCCAGAAAGATACGGCTTGCCAGTTGAGTGTGGACTGCTGGGTGCTCAGATGAACTTCAAGGCCCGGCACCAGGCGGCGGGCGGTATCGACGATGGCAGGGTCGGCCACGATAATGGCAGCGATCCCCGCTTCATATAGGTTACGCAGGTATTCTTCAATCCCTGCGATATCTTCATTGTGGGCATAAATATTCGTAGCGACAAAGACCTTGGCGCCGTATTTTTTGGCAAATTCCACACCCTCGCGCATCTCCTCGAAGCTGAAATTATCCGCTCCCGAGCGCAGGCCGTATTTCTGTCCCCCAATATATACTGCATCCGCACCATAATGCACGGCGAATTTCAATTTCTCCAGATTGCCCGCCGGAGCAAGGAGCTCCGGTTTGTCCAGACGGTAACGTTTGCCCTTGTGCTGCGGCTTGGTCATGGTTCCCATTCCTGTTCTCCCCTCCATTGTCTCACCAGTTAAAATAGCTAAAAACCTTACATTTTGGTGTTGAACGCAGCTGCGGGGAATGTTTGGACCTCCGGCCGCTGTTAGGTTTGGATTTCCTGAATTTAACCGCTGGCCGCAGTAGAAATCCAAACCTAAAGGCGGGCTCTGACGCTCCTACAGTTCCAAACTTCCCCTCCGCTGCTACACCTGAATGTTGCTTATAGATCTATTTTAAAAAGCTGAGTCATTGACTTTTTTATTATTTTTCAATATACCTGTTCCTTGTAGAAAAAGCCGAAGGACAGCTCACGCTCAGGGTCCTGCAGCGCACGTATGCCGTCCATCCAATCCTCTTGGAAGGCATAGCCTTCAGGATTGGCAGTGTAGAGGTCAATCGCATGTCGATAAGCCTTAACGACGGCTGCGTTGTAGGCAACCGGCTTCAGGAGTCCTTCAATCTTCAGACTCTGCACTCCTGCCTTCAGGAGAAAATGAACATCCTCCAGGATGCAAATATCATCGGAGCTCATAATATGCGTGCCATTCTCATCCTCGTATATCGGAAACTTTTCATTGGGGCGTTCAGCTTCGATCAGAAACAGTCCGCGCTCCTTGCCAAGGCTTCCGCCGTCGCTCGGACGGCCCTGGTGGGCCATGTAGCTTGCGACCAGCTTGCGCTTGGAATGATAAATATTCGTCATGCCGTGTACCTGCACCTGGGCTTCAACTTCCAGCAGGGGCACCATTTCTGTCATTTCATCCATGTTCAGCTCACGGGCTAGAACAACCCGCGAAGCACCCTTGCGGCCCCAGTAATTGGCGGTTGCATAGTTGGTTGAAGTCATTTCTGCATTCCAGTGCAGCTTCAGTCCCGGCGCTTCCGTCTTCACTGCGGCGAGCACAGCCGGATCACCAAATTCGATGCCATCTACACCCAGTACCCCAATGGCTTTTACATAAGTGGGAAGCTCGTCCAGCAGCCGGTTCGACATTAGACCGCCCAGGCCTGCGTAGACTTTGCAGCCTTTGGCGTGAGCCAGCTTGACGACCTTCGCGGTATCCTCCAGCGAGAAATGGCCTGCCAGACGCATGCCAAAGCGGTCATCGCCAATCAACAGCGCATCTGCCCCGGCCTCCAGCAGCACCGCTGCTTCTTCCAAGGAAGCGGCTGTCGCCAGCAGCTCCGGTTTGTTATTCATGTTGCACCCTCCTACTTCGCGGTTCAAACCGCATCACACTCTATTTTAATAGGTTACTGCGAATTTTGTTCACTTTTTTTGATATTGGCTAAATGTTCCTTATAGGTCCTGCCGAATAAATGACCCTGTGAGCCATCCTTTTTGGTTACGTAGAAATAATAATCCGAAGCTTCCGGCGTCAGGGCCGCCTCAATGGATGCAAGACCGGGACTGCTGATCGGCCCAGGCGGCAGACCTTCGTTTTTATAGGTATTATAAGGACTATTGACCTTCAGATCCTTCTCATACAGCCGTTGCTTCTGTTTGTCCAGCAGGTATTGAACAGTCGCATCGATCTCCAGTTTCTGCCCTTTATCCAGCCTGTTATAGATCACTCCGGCCACAATCGGACGTTCACTGTCCACTACGACCTCACGCTCTACAAGCGAGGCCACTGTCAGCAGTTCATGCAAGGAGAGTCCGCGGTTCTTCAGCTTGCCTTGCCAGCCTTTAATACTGTCCAGCTTCTTCTCAAGCTGCTCCAGCATCGCTTCAACAACCTGCTCCGGTGTACTCTCCTTCACAAGCTCATACGTCTCCGGAAACAAGTATCCCTCCAGGCGGTGGCGAAGCTTGCTGTCTTCAGGAATACCCAGTCTGCCCACGGCTTCAAGACCCGCTCCAGAATCTATAATTTTCAGGAATACTTCGGGTTTCTGATTCCAGGCTGCAGCAAGCTTTTTAGCAACCTGCTTGGCCGTATATCCCTCCGGAATCGTAAATGAAACAGTATCCTTCTTCACCACATCCCCTGCATTCAGGCGGGCAATGAGTGAATCATAGGTGTCGCCTGGACTGGCGGTATATGTGCCTGCCTTGAAGCTGGACCCTTCCTTGACCCATTTCAGATAGCCTCTAAAAAATAATCCTTTGCGTATAATGCCGTTTTGTTCGAGCAGGTCGGCAATTTTCGCGCTGCCCATACCCTTCTCAATCGTAAAGGTTACCGGCGGGCCTGCCGGCTTCACCGGCTGCATGCCATTCCAGATGTACCAGACTCCTCCCCCGCCGATTGCAGCCAGCAAAAGGATAATAAGAGCCAAGGTGCGGATTGCAGCTTTCAAATGTCACTCCTCACTTTCCGACTATAAAGTATAAAATTGTATTGTCTCAAATTCAACATATATTTTTGCGGACATATGCATTGCACAAGTGGAAACGGCTTCACCGTCCTCCGAAAGAAGCGGCTTCCTTTTCTCCAAAACTTCTATTTCAAGCAAAAAGAGCGCGGAAAAATCCCCGCCCTCTTCCGTGCCACTCCTTGCTATAGCGTACATATGGAAGCTTATTCGCTCACGTCAGCGGGAAAAGTCAGCTCGTCATACAGCTCGTTGACATTTTCCCATTCCTCGTCATCCACGATGCTCTCCAGTTCGGGAAGCCCGTCAGGCGAAACCACAATCCGCAGAATCTCCTGTTCGGCGGCTCTCCCGGAACCGGTAAGCACCGCATACGCGCGGTCACCAACTTCAAATTCGGCAATAATATCGTAAACGGAAGATTTACCCTGCTCGTCTTCCAGTTCCACTGTTTCTCCATATACTTCTTTGAGCTTTGAAGTCCAAACTACCTGATCGGCGGAAAAATCAGTCATTCTCCGCTCCTCCGTCTAGCTCATCTACCAACGTATTGAAGGTCTCTTCAACAATTGCCCATTCCTCATCATTCTCGATCATAAAGAGCTGAAGATCATCACCGTCTTCTTCATAACGGAACGCATACACCTCATCGCTCTCTTCATCCTCGGAATCCAGCGGAACCACCATCATATACTTGGCATCCGAACCGTCGACTTCAAATTTCATAATGACCTCAAATTCCTCTTCATTACCTTCCTCATCAGGAATGTAGATAATTTCCGGTTCTTCTTCTTGGCCAATCTGCTCGTTTGTCAATCTAACACACCCCTCACCTTTTACTGTTAGCATCCAAAAAATTTTGCAAAATCAGGGCTGCAGCCATTTTGTCTACAATCCCTTTGCGTTTCTTCCGGCTGACGTCCCCTTCAATCAGCATCCGCTCAGCAGATACCGTCGTCAGACGCTCATCCCAAAGGTGTACGGGCATTTCGAGTTCTTCCCGAAGCCTATCGGCAAATTCGATGCAGATTTCACCACGGGGTCCTACTGAGCCGTTCATATTCTTCGGAAGGCCAACTACAATCTCTCCAATCTCATGTTCCTTGACCAGTTCGCGGATACGCAGGAACTCATTTCCGTTGCCGCGCCGCTCAATCGTCTCTAGAGCTTGTGCTGTCCATCCAAAAATATCACTTGTGGCAACTCCGATTCTGCGGTCGCCGTAATCCAGACCCAGCTTCTTCATCATTTCGGATGATCCACCCGATGATTGGCGAGGTAGAAACGAACCAGTTCCTCAATCAGCTCATCACGTTCTTTCCTCCGGACCAAACTTCTCGCATTGTTGTGGCGCGGAATGTAAGCCGGATCTCCAGAAATAAGATACCCTACGATCTGGTTGATGGGATGGTATTCCTTCTCCACCAGCGCATCGTATACTGCGAGCAGTATTTCCTGGGAGGAGGCTTCCTTCTCATCGCCCTTTACATTGAATTTGACCGTTTTGTCCATGGAGTCCATTTGTGACACCTTCCTTCTGCAAAATCACCCGCTTATTGGGCGGCTTCGCAAAGTTGCTGCTGTACAGCTGACTTGCTGCCCTCATCATAACATATTCATGGCCCAACGAGGAAATCCTGCCATCATGGTAACGCTTTTTTTGGTATTTCATCTACAAAAATAGAGATTTTTTTGGGTTTTAAGCTATTGCAGATGTTCGCTGAAAGTGAATATTGACAAAAAATATACATTTTCCAGCTTTGCGTGAATAAAGCAGCGGTACTGATATATTGCTCTCAGTACCGCTGCGGTAACCCTCATTTCCGATTTCCATATCCATCTGTCTGCAGCTGCAAAATCCAGTGATTCCTGGCGTTATGCAGCAGACCCGAAACCTGCTCCGTCACTTTTACCGCTTAACCTTGAGCGGCTACAAGCTCCTCGGCTTTCAGAAGAGCTTCGCCCAGCTTGGATGCATCCTTGCCTCCGGCTTGCGCCATATCCGGACGTCCACCGCCCCCGCCGCCGCATACCGCTGCGATTTCCTTCACCAGCTTACCGGCGTGGAAGCCTTTTTTGACGAGGTCCTGCGGAACCGATACAACAAAGTTGACTTTGTCGTCCATAGCCGCACCCAGCACAAGTACAGCATCCGGCAGCTTAGATTTCAATTCATCGGCAGTCGAGCGAAGCGCGTCCATATTACCAGCTTGAACGGCAACCGCGAGCAGCTGTGTACCGCCGCCTACCGTTTTCACACTGCTGGTCAGTTCGGCAGCAAAGGTTGCGCTCAGCTTAGATTGCAGGGATTCATTCTCACGGGACAGCTCACGGACCTGGGCATGCAGCGCTTCAATCCGTTTTGGCACATCGTTCAGCGAAGACTTCAGCAGTCCTGCCGATTGCTTCAGCAGATCCAGCTGGCTTTCGGTGAACTGGTACGCATAACGTCCGGTTACCGCTTCGATCCGGCGGACCCCGGAGCCAATGCCGCTCTCGCTGACCAGCTTGAAGATCCCGATCTGCGAGGTGTTCGAAACATGGATACCGCCGCACAGCTCAAGGCTGTAATCGCCAACCTGAACCACGCGCACGATGTTGCCGTATTTTTCGCCGAAGAGTGCCATGGCACCCATAGCCTTGGCCTCGTCAATCGGCTTGTTCTCAATGACTACATCCAGGCCGCGCCAGATTTGCGCATTCACCCGGTGTTCAATGTCGCTCAGCTCTTCCGGCGTAATTGCGCCGAAGTGTGAGAAGTCAAAACGCAAACGTGCGCCTTCTACTAAAGAGCCGGCTTGATTCACGTGACCGCCAAGCACTTCTTTGAGTGCTTTATGCAGCAGGTGAGTTGCCGTATGGTTCTTAACAATATCTTCACGCTGCTCCCGGTTCACTTCGGCGCGGACACTGTCGCCCACTCTCAGCTCCCCGGCTTCCACAGTAACCATATGAACATGCTGACCGTGCGGAGCTTTGAACAGTCCTGTTACCTTGGCTGTCACCGAACCTCCGGTCAGAAGACCGGTGTCGCTGACCTGGCCGCCGCTTTCAGCATAGAATGGCGTGGACTCCAGGATAACCTGGCAATCGGTACCTTCGCCTGCGATGTCCACCAATGTACCGCCTGCAACAATAGCCAATATTTTAGACTCTGCTACGGTGTCAGTATAACCAACAAATTCACTTTTAACCGTCAGCTCAGCCAGCGGTCCGCCTTGAACCTTCATGCTACCGCCGTCCTGACGGGCGGCTCTGGCACGGTCGCGCTGCTCCTGCATGGCGGCGTCGAAGCCTTCGCGGTCCACGGTGAGGCCCTGCTCGGAGGCGAAATCCTCAGTCAGATCAAACGGGAAGCCATAAGTATCATACAGTTTGAACGCATCGGCGCCGGCAATGGAACTGAGCCCGTCAGCCTTTGCTTTGGCGCTGATCTCGCCCAGGATGGCCAGACCGTCAGACAGCGTTTCATGGAAACGCTCTTCCTCAGTACGGATGATTTTGGCGATGTATTCTCGGTTCTCGACAACGGATGGATAGTAGACACCCATCACTTCGCCCACAGTCTCCGTAAGGTCGAACAGGAATGGACGGTCTAGACCAAGTGTCTTCCCGTATCGCACCGCGCGGCGGAGCAGACGGCGGATAATGTAGCCGCGGCCTTCATTGGAAGGAAGCACGCCATCCCCTACAGCAAACGTTACAGTCCGGATGTGGTCGGCGATTACTTTCAGTGCAATATCCTGTTCCAGGTTGTCCTTGTAGGTTACACCTGCAAGCTTGGCCGTCTTCTGGATGATCGGCTGGAACAGATCGGTGTCAAAGTTGGAATCCACATCCTGCAGAATGGACGCGAAGCGTTCCAGACCTGCACCGGTATCAATGTTCTTGTTCGGAAGCGGCGTATAGCTGCCGTCCTTGTTATGGTTGAACTGCGAGAATACGAGGTTCCACACTTCGAGCCAGCGTTCATTTTCCCCGCCCGGATACATTTCTGGATCGGACATGTCGCTGCCGTAGGCTTCGCCGCGGTCATAAAAGATTTCCGAGCAGGGGCCGCAAGGGCCTTCACCGATATCCCAGAAGTTGTCGTCACCCAGCTTAATGATGCGCTCTGCGGGCAGGCCGACCTTTTCATTCCACAGCTTGAAGGCTTCTTCATCCTCAGCATATACCGTTACGGAAATACGTTCCGGATCAAAGCCAATCCATTCCTTGCCGGTCAGAAACTCCCAAGCCCAGGTTATAGCCTCTTCCTTGAAATAATCACCAATGGAAAAGTTACCCAGCATTTCAAAGAATGTATGGTGGCGGCGCGTTTTGCCTACATTCTCAATATCGTTGGTACGAATGCATTTTTGCGAATTGGTCAGACGCGGATTCTCCGGGATTTCCCGGCCGTCAAAATACGCCTTCAGCGGAGCCATCCCGGCGTTGATCCACAACAGCGACGGGTCATTATGCGGCACGAGCGATGCGCTCGGCTCGATACGGTGGCCTTTGCTCTCAAAAAACTGCAGCCATTTGGAACGGATTTCACTTGCTTTCATCATGTACAGCCCCTGTCTCATAGTTATTAAAAACAAAAAAACGCCCCTGAATAAATTCAGGGACGATGATTATCGCGGTACCACCCTGGTTATCGCCAATATCCGTGAAGTCACGGACCATGATCAGACGATCGCCTTGTGCGGCTGTTAACGGGCGCCCCCGGCGGGATTGTCCCCGCACTCCGAAATCAGCTTTCTGCCGGCCTGTCTTCAAGGTTCTCACAGCCAATTACGAAAACTATCGTAAAGGAACCTCTTCTCTGATCCAAGCCAATCTCCGGCGTACTTCATTTCATCAACGTTTTTTCCGATTTGCATTTTAACATTTCAAGTATAGCCAGCGCCCCTATTTCTGTCAATCTCGGGTAGAGAATAGGACGAAATGAAGCAGCAAAATGATTATTTACAGCGCTTACTTGCAGGCGTATAATGTGGATTGTTTAGAACAACCCTGCGGTTAACAACCAGTTAACCTGGAATGACGAGACGTGGCTCAGCTTGGTAGAGCGCTTGCTTCGGGAGCAAGAGGTCGCAGGTTCAAATCCTGTCGTCTCGACCATACTAAAATGCTAAAACCCTTGATTAATAAGGGTTTTTTTGTTCGAATTATTTAAACTAGGCTTTATTCCTCTAAATAATGATCAAAATTCCCCCTATTTCTATCCATTCTGATTGGTCCCTAAACACCATTTATTGAATTAATTCCTCTCCAAGTATACAAAATTTCATCCCTGTAATCTGGCTGACCTAATAATACTAAATGAGATCTCGTTAATGGAGTATGTGTATACAGAGCACAGAGACACTCTGGATAGATTAACAAGGAGAAATAAAATCTTGGTAATTCAATATTTATGCTTTGATTCTATTTACGAAGTGGACGATTGCATCAACAAGATGAAGAGAATATTATTTATACCAGATTCGTTTGCGTAATTCTGATCATCAAGTGTTTAAGAATAGCCTACAATAGCCGGTACCAAAGAATCCTGGAACTTGAAATGGCGTTGCTCAAGCTCTTATTCAAGCGTATCCGGAACTGGAAGGCGCTTTGAGCTCCATTTTTTTGTCAATTCAAGTCCATACGGCTCTTGTGTTATAAATGAAGTCTATTTAAAGAGGTTGGGAGGTATAAAGATGCCAAAAACGATATTAGTTGTAGACGACGATGAAGAAATTGTAAAACTCATCACAAAGAGTTTAAGGTACGAGCAATTTGTAATAATTTCGGCATGTTCTGGGAAAGAAGCCCTATCTGCATTGGAAGAAAACCATATTGATTTCATCGTTCTTGATATAGTGATGCCTGATATGGATGGATTTGATGTCTGCAGATGTATCCGAAAATCTTATAATGTTCCAATTCTGTTTTTAAGTGCGCGTGATCAGGACATTGATAAAATCGTTGGGCTCGAAATAGGAGCAGACGATTACATGACCAAACCTTTCAGTATTCAGGAGCTTGCCTCCAGGATAAAGGCCCACTTCAGAAAAATGGACAGACTGTTTAAAGAGTGGGATGAACTTAGTCCCAGTAGCGAAAAGGCGGATGCTCCGCTCATTTTGAACGATAAGACGTTTGAAGTATTCCTGCATAGCAGGAAGCTCGACTTATCAACGAAAGAATTTCAAATTTTGTCTATTCTTATGTGTCACCCCAATCAGGTATTGAGTCGTGAGCAGATCTATGAGAAGGTCTGGGGAGACGAATACGGAGAAATAAATACCGTAACGGTCCATATCAAAAATATCCGTAAGAAACTAGGGCCTGATCATAACTTTATTAAAACCATATGGGGCATAGGATATAAATATACGGAAAGAGAGCAATAGTATGAAACTGAAAATAAAACTTCCCCTCTTATTCCTGCTGATGCTTCTAATTCTTATGTTTTCCATTGGAATGTACTTAAAGTTTGTCTTTGCAGTATATTCCCCTATACGCGGTACATTGTTGGACTCACGATATATAGCATTGCTTTTGCCCATATTCGCCATCGCTTGTTGTATATTTATTATTCTGATTATCTATATTTATTTTTGCATAGAGAAGCCCATTCGGCTTCTGAATACCAGGCTGGAAGAAGTAAATATTGTACATCCCATGCCTCCGTTAGCATTGAGGAGTAATGACGAGATCGGAGAACTTTATAAGCACTTCAATAAGATGGAGCATAGGCTTCAACTCGCCCACAGAGAGCAAGCCGATATGATTGCGGCAATCGCCCACGATTTGAAAACACCCCTGACATCTATTAACGGTTTTACTGAACTGCTGGCTACACACAAGGACCTACCGGAAACTGAAAAGCAGGAATATTATGATTTGATTCAAGGGAAGTCAGAATATATGGTCGAACTCATCAATGATTTCTCCAGCTTCACCAAAGAAAAACTGGAGTTGGAATCCATGGTAGCTAAACCTGTACAAGCATCAATATTATTTGAAAAAATTGCTCTTGAATATGAGTACGAGTTGGCGGGACTTGACTACGAGCTGACTTGCCGTCATTCATTCACGGAAAATATATTGCTAATGGTCAATGAACCGATGATCCGCCGGGTTTTCGGCAACCTCTTTAGCAATGCTGTAAGATATGGAGGGAAGAATAAGCTGAAAGTGTATATGACCGGATACCCGCTAGAACGTTATGCCTATTTCCAAATCGAAGATAATGGAATGGGAGTGCCGGATAAGGATATTTCTTCTCTGTTCCTCAAATTTTTCACTGTGGATAAATCGCGGCAAATCCAAAAGGGCGGGCTGGGGCTGGGGCTTGCAAGCTGTAAATCGATTATTGAACATCACGGGGGCGAAATTATTGCCTACTCTTCCGAATATGGCGGTTTGGGGATAAGATTCAGCCTTCCCCGGGCGGCACAACGCTGACTTTATTTTTGCATATCTTCTTTTACAACAAAGTTAAAGGCTGCTGCCGGGTGTCAATACCCAGGCAACAGCCTTTAACTTTGTTTTTTAGCTGTTTATAGTTTTTTATATTCTCTTTATAAACCTTTATTTTTCCTTTAAAGAAGCT
>NZ_LVWI01000066.1 GCF_001909055.1 Paenibacillus helianthi | reverse complement strand
GAGCGCATCCCGCCACGAACGCCGAACAAAAATGCCTTTATTGAGTCGTTTCACAGTATTTTGGAACGGGAATGCTACCAACGTCATTGTTTTGAAAGTACGGAAGAAGCCTTTACCGAAGTAGACCGTTTCATTCGGTATTACAATACCGTCCGGATCCACGGCAGTCTAAACGACTGGCCGCCACAGGAATATCTGCGAATGGTACAGGCAAAATTACTATCTCCCAAGACCATTGCACTTTAGTGCGATTTTGCAAGAATGAACGTGGTAGTGTCCAACTTTATGGGGTTGAACCGTTTTTCCCACATAGGCTCTTCCATTAGCCGAAAGAGTTAAATTAGTGATCCTTTTTCCACTAAAGGATAACGCCCCCCTTCATCAAGTTTCCAAGTTCAATCTGTAGAGGCTAGGGGATAAAGGTGTTAAAGGCTAGAAGAGAGGGGCTTACATGCACCGGTAGAGATTGCCCGGGTTGTCCGGGAGGAGAGGAGGGGGACAGATGGGCCTGGATAATCAGAATGGTGCATTTATAGACCCGGGGCTTGAGGTAACGGGTTCGGCAAGCGGCAAGCTGGCTGGACTTAGCTTTGCTGTAAAAGATGTATTTGCAGTGGCCGGGCATCGTTCTTCTGCCGGCAATCCGGATTGGCTGCGCAGCCATCCGCCGTCAGCTGCCCATGCGTCAGCGGTCCGCAGGCTGCTGCAGTCCGGGGCTAGCCTGCGGGGGGCCACGCATACCGATGAGCTGATGTACAGCCTCGGCGGGGAGAATTACCACTATGGGACACCGGTTAATCCGCGTGCCGAAGGCCGAATCCCTGGCGGCTCTTCCAGTGGTTCGGCGGTAGCGGTGGCCTCGGGCTATGTGGATTTTGCCCTGGGAACAGATACGGGCGGTTCCATTCGCGTGCCTTCAGCGTACTGCGGCGTGTACGGCTTCCGCCCGACGCATGGTGCCGTGGAGATGGAAGGCGTGATTCCGCTCGCGCCGGGCTTCGACACCGTAGGCTGGATCGCCGACAGCCCGGAGCTGCTTCAGCGGGCGGGCGAGGTCCTGCTCGGAGCAGCAGCTCCGGGCAGCGGGGAAGGCGCGATGGACATGCTGCACATCGCGCCGGAGGCTTGGGCGCTGGCCGGTGCAGACAGCGCGGCCAGCCTCAAGCAAGGCCTGCGTCAGCTGCAGGCCGGTGCAAGACAGTCCGGCGTGACGGAGATCGCGCCGGAGGGACTGAAGACATGGATGGATGTCTTCAGGGAACTGCAGGGCGCCGAGATATGGGCGACCCACGGGGCATGGATCGAGCATGCGCAGCCGCTCTTTGGCCCGGATATTGCCGCCCGCTTCGCGTGGGCGGCAGGCCTGGCCGGGCAGGATCACAGCCGCGCACAGGCGGTGCGCGCGGAGATAGCAGCCCGGCTGCGGCAATTGCTTGGAGAGGACGGTTGCATCGTCCTCCCAACCGTGCCCGGCCCCGCCCCGCTGCGCGGCGGGGATCTGGCGCAGCTGGAGCAGAACCGCAGCGGCGCGATGATGCTCAGCTGTATCGCCGGCTTAGCCGGATTGCCGCAAGTGACGCTGCCGGTGCCGGGACCCGGCGGCCTGCCGCTGGGCTTATCCGTGATAAGCGGTCATGGTCAGGATCTGCGGCTGCTCTCATGGGTCTGGCGTATGTGGAAATGAACAGTTCTTTGAAGACGACAGAACTCCTGGTTCGTATACCCTACGAATCGGGAGTTTTTTTATTGTCAGGAGTTTAGCGGATGAGACAAGGCAAAAACTGTTTGGCGAGAAAAGGAGAACCAGCGGAAGAGTAACCGCTGGCTAGAAAGTGTATTTACCGTCAGGGTGATGTTGTTCGGTGACCAAGTATAGGCATTCCCTTGGTTTACTATGAATAACGCACGCAGAAACGGATGCCGTCCTTACTAAAGGGGGGATCCGTTTCTGTATTATTTCGGCTTTTTGTTATGAGTCCGATCGTTAGGACTGTGTGGTAGTGTGATATTACCTCACACAATTATTGAATATCCGCATTTTCCTCTTCCCATCATAGGTCTCTTTATCTATAATGTTACATAACATAACATTGAGAACGAAGGGATTTCCAATACATGAATTTAATATAAGGAGGGGTGGCCATGCATCTTACGGTCGAAGAAGCGTTGTCCATTTATCCTTTGTCCGAAGCGAGGCTGATTGCTGGCTCGAAGGGCAAACACCGAATTATCAAATCGATCAATGTGATGGATGCCCCGGATATTTCCGATTGGATCAAAGAAGGGGAAATGCTGCTTACGACAGCTTACCTAATTAAGGACAGTTTGGAGGATGCATCGGCGTTGCTTCAGACCCTGAACCGGCGCGGCTCCGCGGGCCTTGGCATCAAGCTGGGCCGATTCTGGGACGCAGTCCCGGAGAAGCTGATTGCGGAAGCGGAGACGCTGAATTTTCCGCTGATTGAGCTGCCGTTCCAGTTTACTTTCTCCGATCAGATGAACGGACTGTTCCGTGCCGAGCTTACGCGCAGTACCAGTGTGCTTCAGAGCATCATGGATAAGCAGCGTAAGCTAATGCGTTTTGCTTTGCGGTCCGGCCGCAGCCGCCCGCTGTTCGAATCGGTATCGGAAGTGATTGAGACTCCGCTGGCTGTCATCAGCGCCCGTGGAGATGTGGTGTTCAATAATTCGGACAACACAGCGCCGAAGCTGCTGGAAGGCTGGCCTTGGCAGAACCGGAACCAGCGCTTCCGCATCGGTGACAAAACCGGGTTCCGGATCCCCTTATTGCAGGGCGACAAGTGCTCCGGTTATCTTTTATACTGCTCCATTGACCCTTTATTGCTGCCTGTGGAAGAAAGCTTGTTTGTTCAGGGGGGCGAACTGATATCCTACCGTATTCATTCCGGTTATGAAGATTATTTCGAGCATGCCGAACACAGGGAGTTCAGCGGACTTTTACGGCGCTTCCTAAGCGGCGGAATGTCCTGTGGTGAATTGGCCAAGGCTGCAGCCAAGCTGGAGGTGGAGCTGCTGCAGGCTCCGTTTCAATTGATGCTTACCAATACTGCCGCTTCAGGAGAAGCCCGCCTCGGAGAACTGCTTCGCTTGAAGGAAGAATATCTGGAGCAGCCGGAGCTGCATGGGCTGAATGGCATCCACGTAATGATAGACGACGGTCTGTTATCGCTGTATCCGGCGGGTCCGCACAGCCCGGAACAATTTCGGGAATGGGTGAACACTTGTTTCGATAATTTGAAATTTGATAAAGGCTATTCACCCCGTGCTGCACTCAGCAGCTCCAAGATGAAGCCGGAAGGTCTGAGGGAGGCCTTTGCCGAGATCAAGGAATGTATGGGGATGTCCCAACACTGGGGAGGGCACGGAAATGTTGTGCATTACCGTCAGCTTGAACTGAGCCTGCTGCTGCGCCGGATACCGGCAGAAACCATGGAGAAATACTGCACCAGCAGTCTGCGCGGCCTTCAGAGCCGGGAACCGGAGTACGTTAAGGAGATGCTGCGTACCCTGGAGGTCTATCTGGATAATGACGGGCATGTGAATGAGACCGCGAAGAAACTGTTTATTCACCGTAATACCGCCACCTACCGGATTGAGAAGCTTAGTGAACTGCTGGACGTGGATTTCAAAAAGATCAATGATCTCATGCGCCTCAAGCTCGTGTTTCTTTTCCGCAGCATGTTAGAGCAAGGTTGAGGTATTCACCCTGGCGGTTTTAAACAGGTGATACATAAACCGGCTTGATACAAGAGGGAATGACATGAAAAACACTAATTCCAAGTTTCATGTTATGAATTATCACATATTCTAAAGATGATTCGAGGTATCATAGTGCGTTCGGCACAAAAAAAACTTCAGTTCTTATAAAATGGCACAAACGTATGTTATATAAATTTACGTGGATGCTGTGTCTCAGTATAGTAGAGATACATTAATGGCTTGAGCTATTATGAGAGATTTACTGGAGGAGGAGAATTATGAAAAGAAGGGGTCAAGCGGTTACTTTCAGCTTCGCATTAATGTTCCTGTTGGCGGTGGTTTTGGCAGGGTGTGGAAGCAACAATAATTCTGGCAACAACACCAGCAGCACGAAAGCGCCGGCAGCAGCGAATGCGGGCACAACAACAGAGGCGGCGGCAACAACAGAGCCGGCAGCGAAGAAGCCGACGGTTGCCTTTGTCTACATTGGACCTCCGGGTGATGGCGGATATACCTACCAGCATGACCAGGGCCGTCAGTATATGGAGAAGGAGCTCGGCATAAAAGCGGACACTGTAGAAAATGTTCCGGAAAGCGCCGATGCCGAACGCATCATCACTGAGCTTGCCCAGAGTCATGATATCGTATTTACAACGAGCTTCGGGTATATGGACTATACCCTTAACGTAGCCAATAAATTTCCAAACGTAAAATTCATGCATGCTTCCGGCTACAAAACAGCCGCCAACATGGGAACCTATTTCGGCAAAAACTATCAAGGGAGCTACCTGGCAGGTATTGCAGCCGGTAAAATGACCAAGAAAAATCACCTTGGCTATGTAGGAGCCTTCCCGATTAGTGAGGTTATCTATAACCTCAACGCCTTTACACTGGGCGCTCAGAGCGTCAACCCTGATATTAAGGTGGACGTGGTTTGGACGAATACCTGGTATGATCCTGCAACGGAACGGCAGGCGGCAATCAGTCTTTTGGATAAAGGCGCAGATGTACTGCTCGCTTACCAGGACTCCCCTGCAACCCTGCAGGCTGCAGCAGAACGCGGTGCTTTTGCCGGGGGGAATGACTCCGACATGGGCAAATACGCTCCGGATAGCTATCTGACCAACCCTGTATGGAACTGGGGACCTTATTATGTGAAGGCTGTTCAGTCCGTAATGGACGGAACCTGGAAGAACGAACAGTACTCTGGGGATTTGGCTGACGGAATGATTGACATTGCACCGTTCGGCAGCAAGGTTCCGGATGATGTGAAGAAGCTTGTAGAAGATGCCAAGGCCAAAATCATTAGCGGAGAGCTGGATGTATTCACCGGCCCTATCACTGACAACCAGGGCAAGGTTCAGGTACAGGAAGGCCAAAAGCTGACCCTTGAAGAAGTTCTGTCCATGAACTGGCTGGCCAAAGGCATTGAAGGCACCATCCCGAAATAAGCGCTGCAACCAAGTGAATAGTGCAAGGCCTTATGGGTGGGGCGGGCTCCGTACAGCGGAGTCTTCCCCACCCGTACTACAACTATAAGGAAAGGAGCGTCCCATCATGCAGGACCCTTCGGTTGAGATGCGCGGGATCGTGAAGAAATTCGGTTCTGTAACGGCAAGCGATCAAGTCGATTTTTCGGCAAATGCGGGTGAGATTCACGCGTTGCTTGGTGAGAACGGAGCAGGTAAAAGCACGGTCATGAGTATGCTCTCAGGGGTATACAGAGCGGATGAAGGCGAGATTCTCGTTCATGGCCTGCCGGTCAAAATCCGTTCCCCCAAAGATGCTGCACGTCTTGGCGTCGGCATGGTATTTCAAAACTTCAGACTGGTGCAAAGTCTCACGGCAGCGGAAAATATCGTGCTTGGCGAAAAGTCGTCTTTCTGGCGAGGCAACAAGTGGATTAAGAATAAACACAGGGAAATTGAAGGCCTGGCGGAGCGGTTCGGTCTCAAGTTCCCGGTAGATCGTCCAATCTGGCAGCTGTCCGTCGGCGAGCAGCAGCGGGTGGAGATCGTCAAGACGCTCTACCGTGGCGCAGATATCATCATTCTGGATGAACCCACCTCGGTGCTGACTCCGGGTGAGGTGGAGCAGCTGTTTGCGACCCTGCAGGTCATGAAGCAGGCCGGTAAGACAGTCATCATGACTACGCATAAAATGAAGGAGGTTATGGCTTCTTCTGACCGTATCTCCGTCATGCGCAAAGGAAGAATGATTGCAACGTTGGCCACGGCAGAGACGGATGAGCTGGAGCTGGCCCGCCTGATGGTTAGACGCGAGGTTGAAATCACCCGCCAGGAGCGCGAAGCTTCCGTTGGGGAGCCTCTGCTGGTGGTTAATAATCTGGATGTCATTGCCGATCACGGCCGCAAGGTGCTGGACGGCCTGTCCCTCAAGGTATGCGAAGGTGAGATTGTAGGAGTTGCCGGGGTTGCCGGCAATGGTCAGAAGGAATTGGCAGAAGTACTGACAGGGCTTCGAACCTGGAAGAACGGCGACATCGAATTTGACGGCCAGCCTGTCAAATCGGCTTCGGTGCGCGGCGCTATTGATTCGGGTATCTCCCATGTGCCGGAGAACCGGATGAAGAGCGGCCTGGCCGGACGGCTGGGCTCTGTAGATAATCTGCTGTTCAAGTCTTACCGCAGTGACGAACACTCCAAATTCGGATTTCTGAAGGCGGCTAAAAACCGTTCCTGGTCACAGGCACTGGTCGAACGCTTCAATGTCAAGACGCCTGAGCTGGATACCCCGGTACAGCAGCTGTCAGGCGGCAACCAGCAGAAGCTGTTATTCGCCCGTGAGGTAAGCCACCAGCCGAAGCTGATGGTAGCAGTCCATCCAACCCAGGGGCTGGATGTAGGCGCTACTGCCGGTGTGCATGACTTATTGATGGAGCTGCGCAGTACGGGCAGCGGAGTGCTGCTGATATCCGAGGATCTGGATGAACTGCTACAGCTGTCTGACCGGATTCTGGTGATGTACAACGGTTCGATCATAGGTGAGAGTGATCATGAGCATGCGGACCGGGAGCACATTGGCCTGCTCATGGCCGGAATCCAGAACAAGGAGGCAAGCGCTATATGAGTCCCAAAAATACAAGTGACGCCGTACTGATGAACTCCGTTCCGGCCAAACCCGGCAAACGGTTCCCCATGCGTCTGGAGTATGATGCAAGCCGAACGCGTTCCCCGTGGTGGTCACCAGTTCTGTCTATCATTCTGGCGCTTCTGCTCTGTGCGGTGTTCATCGCCGCTAACGGCATGAGCCCGATTACTGTATACGAAAAAATGTTCCGCGGGGCTTTCGGCACCTCCTATGGCTTCACCGAAACAATGGTTAAAGCGATACCGTTGCTGCTGTGCGGACTGGGGATTGCTGTTGCATACCGCATCTCCGTATGGAATATCGGCGCGGAGGGACAGCTTACTGTTGGGGCAATGGCTGCTACGGCGGTAACCATCTATTTTCCCGATCTGTCTTCCTTCTGGTCTATTACACTGATGCTTGTATTCGGAACAGCCGCCGGAGCTCTCTGGGGACTCATGACCGCGATTCCACGGACCCATTTCGGCGTCAACGAGCTGATCACCTCTCTGATGCTGAATTATATAGCACTGCTTGCGCTGGATTATGTAGTGTTTGGTCCATGGAAAGATCCTAAGGGCTTCAATTTTCCGGGTTCACCGATGTTCACCGCCGCCCAGTCGCTGCCGGTGCTGGGAACCACGAGACTGCATATCGGGCTGATCTTTGGTCTGGTGGCGGTAGCCATCTATTATCTGATGATCAAATTTACCCGTTGGGGCTATGAGCTGCGCCTCATTGGTGCCAATCCGACGGCTGCCCGCTATGCGGGGATTCACATCAAGAAGCATATTATTATTGTCATGCTGATCAGCGGCGGTCTGGCTGGCATTGCAGGCATGGCCGAGGTGTCCGGCGTCACGCACAAGCTGATGCAGGGAATCTCGCCGGGTTACGGCTACACCGCTATTATTGTCGCCTGGCTTGCCAAGCTGAATCCGCTCGGTCTGATCATCACCTCGATCCTGTTCGGTGGCCTTATTGTCGGCGGCTACAGTGTGCAGACCATTGGTCTGCCTTCGTCCATTTCGGAAATGCTGCAGGGGGCAATCCTGTTTTTTCTGATTGCCGGGGATATGATTCACCGTTTCCGCATCCGCCGGAGCGCATAGCAGCATCCTCTTAGAGAAGGGAGTTTACCCATGGATTTCACTACACAGTTATTAATCGCCGCCATATCCGCCGGAACACCACTGCTGCTGGCTACACTCGGGGGTATCCTGAATGAACGGGCGGGCATTATCCAACTGGGTGCGGAAGGATTGATGCTGATGGGGGCGGTCACCACCTGTATCGTCTATATCCGCACAGAAAATCTACTGCTGGCTCTCCTTGCGGCCATGGCTATCACTGCTGTTCTTGGCATCGTTCATTCCTTCCTGTGTGTCACACTGCGCGCCAACCAGACCATGTCCGGCCTGGCGATGACCTTGTTCGGCAGTGGTCTAAGTGCTTATCTGGGCAAGTCCATCAGTGGCATTCCGCTGCCGGGTACTTCGCCCAAGCTGGATCTGGGCTGGGTGAAGTCGATTCCGGTAGTCGGTGATATCTTCGGCCGGATGGATGATCTGACCTGGTTCAGCTTACTGCTGGTGCTCGCGCTGCATCTGCTGATTCACCACACCTCCTGGGGTCTGCATTTGCGGGCCGTTGGAGACAGCCCGGCGACAGCTGACGTTATGGGCATCCGCGTACAGCTGATCCGTTACAGCTATGTCACTGCCGGAACTGTGCTGATTGGTCTTGCGGGTGCCGACATGGTGTTGTCTTACGCACCGACATGGAATGAAGGGCTTACGGCAGGCCGGGGCTGGATCGCTGTCGGTCTGGTGATTTTCGCCAGATGGAATCCGCTTCGCGCATTGTTCTGTGCCTATTTATTCGGAGCACTTGATTCACTAGGATTTCGCATGCAGTTGCTCGGCAGTACGATTCCACCCTATTTCCTCAAAATGATTCCATACGTTGTAACGATTCTGGTACTTATGTACCTCGGCTACCGCAACCGCAACAAGCCCTCCGGCACACCGGAATCACTGGGAACTCCGTTCATTCGAGAGCAGCGGTTCTGAATCTCACGCCCATTTTATGCAATTCGAGCATCTAAGTTAAAATTAAAAACAATCGGGAAAGAGTTAACTGGAGAAAGAAGGAAAGCCTGTGACGATGACACCGCCTATATTTTTGACACTGGAAGAGATAAACCGTATGAGCGAAGCGGAATTTGTAGTGAATCTTGGAGGAATCTTCGAACATTCGCCTTGGGTAGCGGAGGGGGCGTATGCGCATATTCCGTTTCACTCCATCGCAGAATTGCACAAGATTATGGTGCATACGGCACGTAATGCGGAGCAAGAACAGGTAGAGGAACTTTTGCGCGCACATCCGGATTTGGCGACCCGGCTTCAGGTCAGTCCGTTATCGGCAGCGGAGCAGCAGGGGGCTGGATTGGACCGCCTGACTCTGGAGGAATTCACCAGGCTCACCGCGCTGAATGCCGCATATACGAAACAATTCCGCTTTCCATTTATCCTGGCTGTGCGCGGCAAGAATAAGGATGATATCATCCAGTCTATTGAAGAACGTGTGAACCGGACACTGGAGGAAGAGTGGGAGCAGGCGCTTACTGAGATTGGCAAAATCACCGCTTTTCGGCTGAATGATCTGATCCAAGAGAAGACGACGGAGCTATAAAGCGAGAGTGAATTGAAACAGAAGATATAGGACCAATAGAACCAGCGGAGGTGCTCTACCATGACTGGAGCGGGGATAGTAGGTATAGCCTGTGAATTGGGGAATCCGGGATGCAGACTTGGGATTGCTGATGATTTGGAAATGAATGCGGGAACGGTTCAGCAGTCTGTGAGCGTCCGCTTGATAGATAGACATAGCTGGAAAAGAGGGTCTGGAGCATGAGCGGGCGTCTGACAACTCATGTGCTGGATCTGTCACGTGGATTGCCGGCCGCGGGGATGAAACTGCAACTTTGGAGCCTTGCGGAAGGCCCAGGCAAGCTGTTGCGTGAGGCAACTACAAACCATGACGGCAGACTGGATGCTCCGCTGCTGGAAGGAGTGGAACTAGTCACGGGCTGCTATGAGCTGTTGTTCATGGCTGGAGATTACTTTCGAGGTAACGGACTGGAAGGAGTTTTTTTTCTGGAACAGGTCCCGATCCGGTTCAATATCACCAAGACAGAAGATCATTACCATGTTCCGCTGCTTGTTGCTCCCGGAGGCTACAGTACATACCGGGGCAGCTAAATAGAGCAAGAGTTAATGACCGGAGGTGACCGATTCATGGAGGAATCATACGAGCTTATTATCAAAAATGGAGATGTCGTGCTGCCCGGAGAAGTACGGAAGCTGGATGTTGGGGTTAAGGACGGAAAGATCGCTGCACTGGGCCAAGGGCTTCGGGCGGCGGCAGATACCACGCTCATAGATGCGGAGGGGCACTATGTACTGCCGGGAATGATCGATATGCATGTACACTTTAATGAACCGGCGTTTGGCCACTGGGAGGGATTTCGTTCCGGTTCGGCAGCGTTAGCAGCAGGGGGGTGTACCTGCTATGCGGATATGCCGCTGAATGGGAATCCGCCTACGGTAAATCAGGCTGCACTTCAGCTCAAGACAGAAGCTGCCTCCCGGAATTCTGCAGTGGATTATGTATTGTGGGGCGGTCTTGTTCCAGGGAATCTGGAGGATTTAGAGGATCTGGCGAAGGCCGGCGTGACTGGCTTCAAGGCCTTTATCTCTAATCCTGGCGGTGAAGGAGAAGGGCGTTTCCGTGAGGTGGATGACGAGACGCTGTATTTGGGAATGCAAAAAATCGCTGCACTCGGCGGTATTCTCGCCCTGCATGCGGAGAGTGAAGATATTACGGCCGTGTTATCGGCGGATGCCGTACGCAGCGGTAAGACCGGAGCGCGGGACTTCGCGGCTTCCCGCCCTGCGATTGCGGAGCTTGAGGCAGTATCACGGGCGCTGCTGTACAGTGAACGCACCGGCTGCCGGCTGCATTTCGTGCATATCAGCACGGCTGCCGCGATTGAGATGATCCATGCTGCGAAGCAGCGCGGACTGGATGTGACGGCGGAAACCTGTCCGCATTATCTGATGCTGAGTGAAGACAGCATGGAACAGCTGGGGCCTGTAGCCAAATGCGCTCCGCCGCTCCGAAGCCTTGAAGAGCAGCAAAAGCTGTGGGAGGTGCTGGCTGAGGGCAAAATCGATCTGATCGCCTCCGATCATTCGCCTTGTCCGCCTGAGCTTAAGCTGAATCCTGATTTAACGTTTTTTGAAGCCTGGGGCGGGATCTCGGGGGCCCAGAGCAGCCTGGAGCTGATGTTCCATGAAGGAGTTCATGTGCGCGGACTGCCGGTCACCCTAGTCTCGGCTTTATTGTCGGAGAAGCCGGCGCGGCGATTCGGACTTGACCACCGCAAAGGCTCTATCGCGCTGGGGCTGGATGCCGATCTGGTGCTTCTGAACCCAACGGCCGATTACACACTGGCTGCAGAGGATCTGTTCTATCGGCACAAGCACAGCCCCTATACCGGAATGACTTTATCCTGCAAGGTTACAGCCACGATCTGCCGGGGGAATGTGGTATATACCGCTGAACAAGGTGTGGTCTCGCCGGACAAAGGGGAATGGTTGCAAATTAATTATGCGCAGCCAGCTCTATGAAGAGGCCGTTCCTGCACGCACCGGCTACGGATATGCTGGAGCTGCTCGAGGAATTGGCAGCGTTCAGCACTCCGGGGCCGGGTGTTACCCGCCTGTTATATACGCCGGAGTGGAGCAGGGCACAGCATTTTTTGCAGGAAAAAATGGCTGTGGTCGGCCTGGAGGTTCATACGGATCCAGTAGGTAATGTCTTTGGACGGCTGAGCGGATCACAGGATTCCGATAAAGTCATCCTTACCGGCTCCCATATCGACACCGTGGTGAACGGAGGCAAATATGACGGAGCGTATGGAGTAGCGGCTGCTGTCACCGCGATGCACTATTTGGCAGTAACTTTTGGGCCGCCGCTGCGGACGCTGGAGGTTGCTGCGTTCTGTGAGGAGGAGGGGAGCCGCTTTCCGCTGACGTTCTGGGGTTCCGGGAATGTGACGGGCCTATATAACGGAAGCGTGGCAGAGTCTGTTTCTGATCTGGAGGGGATTACACTCATGGCGGCGATGGAGTCCTGCGGCCTACCAAACCAGGGGAGCCGGACTGATCATGATGATCAGGGTGACCGCCTTATGAATTCCGCCCGAAGAGACGACATCGGGATGTATGTCGAACTGCATATCGAGCAGGGAATCATTCTGGAGCAGTCCGCTCAGCAAATCGGGGTGGTGCAGGCGATTGTTGGCCAAAGACGATTCACTGCCAGAGTCATTGGAACCGCGAATCATGCCGGAACAACGCCGATGGGGCTGCGCCAGGATGCGCTTGCCGGTACAGCGGAGATGCTGTCTGCGCTTGAGCAGTTTGCTGTGGAAGCGGGAGAGCCGCTGGTAGCCACTACCGGCAGGCTGGAAGTTTTTCCGGGAACCTCGAATGTGATCCCGGGCGAAGTGCAGTTCACGCTGGATATCCGCCACAGTGAGGCAGAGCGGCTGGAGAGCTTCTGTTCCCGGGTCATGACAAAGTTCGGAGAGATTGCGGCCCGGCGCGGGCTTAAGCTTGAGCTTGAGCAGACGCTGGCTACGTCTCCCGCGCCGATGAACCCGGCGCTCTGTGAAGCCCTTGAACACATCTGCCAGGAGCAGGGGAGAAGCTTCCGCAGTATGGTGAGCGGAGCGGGGCATGATGCCCAGCTGTTCGCACCAAGGTGTCCGGCGGCGATGATTTTTGTCCCCAGCCGGGCGGGGATCAGCCATTCTCCGGAAGAATACTCCTCACCGGAAGAGCTGGCGGCTGGGCTGGATGTTCTGACAGCATTATTATATAAGCTTGCCTATGAGGAAAGCTGAACCTATAGAGGGAGAGATGATCATGAAGCGGTACGAAGATTTGTCGCCATCCCTGCGGTGCATTATGACCCCCGGACCGGTGGAAGTCGATCCGCGCGTGCTGCGGGCGATGTCTTTTCCGGTACTCGGACAATTCGATCCTGAATTTACAGACATTATGAATGAGACGATGGGGATGTTGCGCGAGCTGTTCGCAACGGAGAATAAATGGGCTTATCCCGTAGACGGTACCTCTCGCTCCGGTATTGAAGCGGTAATGGTCAGCCTGATCGCTCCGGGTGACCGTGTGCTGATTCCGATCTATGGGCGGTTCGGCCATCTGCTGCATGAGATCGCCGAACGCTGCGGTGCCGAGGTATTCACGATCGAGAAAACCTGGGGCAGTGTATTTACGCCGGAAGAAGTCATCACCGCGATCAAGAGCTTCCAACCTGACGTGGTTGCCATGGTTCATGGCGAGACCTCGACTGGACGGGTGCAGCCGCTGGCCGGGATTGGGCGGGCCTGCCGTGAGCACGATGCGCTGCTGATTGTGGATGCTGTGGCGACTATTGGCGGAGTGCCGGTGGAGACGGATGCCTGGATGCTGGATGCCGTTATCGGCGGCACTCAGAAATGCCTGTCCATTCCTTCAGGCATGGCGCCGGTAACCTATAATGAGCGCGCCGAAGCCAAACTTATGAAGCGTAAACAGGTAGAACGCGGATTGCGCACAGGCGGAGTTCAGCGCAGTGAGCTGCCAGTGGTTCGCAGCAATTATTTTGATCTGGGCATGCTGCAGGATTACTGGAGCGAACAGAGGCTGAATCACCATACTGAAATGACCTCCATGCTCTACGCACTGCGGGAGGGAGTGCGGCTCGTACTGGAAGAAGGGCTTCGGGAGCGGCATACCCGGCATGCCTTGCACGAACGGGCTCTGGTCGCTGGACTTACGGCGATGGGCCTAGAGCTGTACGGGGACCCGGAGAGCAAGCTGACGGTTGTGACCTGTGTACTCATTCCGGAAGGGGTGGACGGCGAGTCGGTGCGGGAGATGCTGCTTAGCCGCTTTGGCATTGAGATTGCCAGCTCTTTCGGTCCATTAAAAGGGCTGATTTGGCGCATTGGCACCATGGGCTTCAGCTGCCGTGAGAATAATGTACTGCGTGTGCTGGGCGCGCTGGAGGCTGCCCTGTTGCGGTACGGCTATGCAGCTCCTTGCGGGCTTGGCGTTCAGGCGGCATTAGATGTATATGAAGCAAATGCGGAATAAAGCTATCCTATCCGGTATAATGCTGTTTGTACATGCCCACGGGAGGAGAGAAGTATATGTTATATAAAAGAAAACCGCTTGCCGATTGTGTCCCGGATCTTGTGGCCACCGCGCGAGGCGATCTGCCGGCTACCCTGGTTGTTACTGGAAGCACCCTCGTCAATGTATGCTCTGGTGAAATTCTGGAGGGGATGTCTGTCGCCGTTCAGGGCGGACGTATCGCATATGTAGGCAAGGACGTCTCACACATGATCGGCGAAAACACTCGGGTCATTGAAGCCGCCGGTAGATATCTGGCTCCGGGTCTGCTGGACGGACACTGTCATATTGAGAGCACGCAGCTGACGGTGACGGAATTTGCCCGCGCGGTGTTGCCGCTTGGTACTACAGGCGGATTCTTCGACGCGCATGAGATTGCCAACGTGTTCGGACTGAAGGGTATTCAGCTGATGCTGGAGGAGATGCGCGGAACACCGCTCGCTGCATATATGCAGGTAGCCTCCTGTGTGCCATCGGCGGGTGCGGAATTTGAAACGACCGGTGCTTCCATAGGACCGGTCGAGGTAGCGGAAGCCTATACTTGGGGCGACGACGTTATTGCGCTGGGCGAAGTGATGAACTTCCCCGGTGTGGTTTACGGGGATGCAAAAATGCTAGGGGAAATCCAGGCGACATTGCGCGCAGGCCGGGTGGTAGATGGGCATTTCACCTGGCCTTCGAATGATTGGAGGCTTCCGGTGTACGCGGCCGCTGGCGTAACCGGCGATCATGAGTGTGTCACGGCCGAGGATGTAATCGAACGCGTCCGTCTGGGCATGTATGCCAAAATGCGCCGCGGCTCCGCCTGGCATGATGTGGCGAAGACGATTACCGCACACACGGAGCATGGGCTGGACCCGCGCCGGATGCTGCTCGTGACCGATGACCGCAGCTCGGAATCCTTGCGTGACGAAGGTCATATGGATTTTGTGGTGCGCCATGCCATCTCTCAAGGGGTGAAGCCGGTGACCGCCTTTCAAATGGCGACGATCAACACTGCTGAGCGCTTTGGAGTTGCCCGTGATATCGGCTCGATTACACCGGGGTCCTGTGCCGATATGATTTTGCTGGATGGCAATCTGGCGGATGTTCATGTAGTGATGACTATAGCGGCAGGCGTTGTAGTGGCCGAGAATGGGTTCATTACTGCTCCCCTCGAGACGTATACGTATCCTGATGAAGTGCTGACTTCAGTTCATTTGCCGCAGCTCCCAGTGGCTGAGGATTTTGTGATCCATGCGCCCATTGAGTCTGGTAATCTGTCAACACGGGTCATCCGTGTTATTGAGAACCATGTGGAGACAGAGGAGCTTATTCTGCAGTTGCCCGTAGAAGCAGGAAGACTGCAAGTGGAGAACGGTCTTTGCAAAATAGCTGTCTTTGAGCGCCACAGAGGAACCGGCAACAAATCGGTTGGTGTTGTAGCAGGAATCGGCTTCCATGAGCCTGCGGCCATAGCCATGACCGTGGCCCATGACAGCCACAATGTGCTGGTGATTGGCAATGATGATGAACTGATGGCGACAGCGGCGGGGGCGGTAGCTGAAGCTCAGGGCGGTGTGGCTGTAATCACAGCCACCGGAACCACGCTTTTTCCGCTGGCTATTGCCGGACTGATGTCCGTAGAGCCGTTCGAAATTGCAGCGGCACAATCTGCGGCGATCAGCAAGGCGCTTTATGATTCGGGGTGTACGTTGAACTATGCCTTTATGACCTTGTCCTTGCTTGCGCTGGCGGTGATCCCGACCCTGCGCATCTCCGATAAAGGCTTGGTCCGCATTTCGCCGGAAGAGGGAATTCAACTCGTTTCCTTGTTTGTATAGTTCAAAATAGCCAGTTCGAGCGATGGGGTGTCTACAGTCATTCATTTGACTGGGATACCCCATTTTTACTATGGAAATAATCGCTTGATGTAGTACTTTTAGACTCCTTGGGCTGTAAAAGTAACGATATTGTAATCAAAACATATAAATTAACCATTTCATCACATTAAGAAACATGTTTTTTTAAAATTTTCATAAAAAACATTAACAAACAGCAGAAAATAGACGATAATACTTTTAAATTAATTAAAATTATTGCCTTATTGTGATGATGACAAGGTACGGAAAGCCCAAATATGAGGAACGGGGTGTATGAAATGATGAGATTGGATACGCAGGACATCGTGAATATCACCAGAAAGCAAATCGCGGCGATTTTTAAGATGGAGCCGCTTGAACTGAGGTTCGTTAATGATTTTCAAGGTGAGCAGTATCTGTTAACCAATGACAAGCTGCATCTCAGCAACCAGCACTACTGGGCCAAGGTTATGGAGTGTATCTTTGACAACCATACCCGGCCGGTTCTGATGTGTGAGGTGCTGTACTTCCTGAGGAACGAATTTTTGGAGAGTGATATCAAGCTTCGTTTTTCTTATGATTTTGCAGAAGGTGCTGACGGAGAGGCTGTGGCATGGGCAGAGGTGAGTTTCAACGATTCACCTGAATTGCAGCCGGGAGAAATCGCCGAATTAATCGATTTTGCACTGTCGTTACAGGATAAGCAATGGTTTGAGGAATTGACTTCCAAATACAAACAGTTGACTGCATGAGTCGAACTTTCATTCATAGAGTCCTTACGGAATCAGGCTGACAAGCCGCTCTACTCGCATGTTTTGATGCGGATAGGCGGCTTGTATTATTTTCTAAGCATATGAAGGGGACTTTCAGATCCAGTCTTGCAATGAGGTGTCTGATTGCCCGCCGCCTTCTTCGAGCAGCTCCCGGCCTTCGATGGCCAGCTTATACATTGTTTGCAGATAGGGCCGGACGGCCTTGGCATTGGGGACTGTTCCAATTTGAGCGAGAATGACTCCGGCAGGAGGGGGGACAGCAAGGTTAGGACTCTTTTCTATTCAATAGACATCGTTTTAAAATATCACATCCATTATTGAGAATACAATATAAAGAATCACATGATTATCATAACCAGGAGTAAATGGGAGAAAATGAGAGGAAATAAAAGTACCTATTTTGAATTAATTTCGAAATAGTGATGTTTCTTATAGGGTATGTGATTTTGTATACAGAGAATCAAAGGATAAATTTGATACCATCAAGCCAGAAATTACCGCTGGCAGGCTTGAATCCTTTTATGTGAATTAATTCACCTTTTGTATAGACCATATAAAATGGATGCATTCTTTCGTACACGGGATGGGTCGCGCACGAACTGGAGAGGGGGGATGGGCTCTTATGTCTTATGAAGACAAAGGAGGAACCTCATAAGAACAGAAGAGACGATAAGCATGGTAAAGCTTGTATTTGAAATGCTACATACTACTGGGGATATGGTAAAGGAGAATACTCATTGAAAAAGCTAATTTCTTTGACAGTCACCGCAGCTTTGCTGCTCGCACCACTTGCGTACACGATTAATGCACCAGCTCTGAACCTGAAGGTGGATGCGGTTTCAGCAGCATCGGAAGAAGCACCGGCAGCTACAGCCAAACCAGCCGCTGCGCCAAAGCCAACGGCTAAGCCAACACCGAAAGCAACAGCGAAACCAACGCCAAAAGCGACAGCTAAACCGGCTGCAACACCAAAAGCGACAGCTAAGCCAGTTACAGCCAAACCGGCAGCAACGCCAAAAGTGACAGCCAAACCAGTTGCTACAGCCAAACCAGCTGCCACGGCCAAACCAGTTGCTACAGCTAAACCAGTTACTACAGCCAAACCGGTAGCAACTGCTAAACCTGTAACAGTAAAACAAGCTGTGTATCAGGATGGAGTGTACGTTGCTTATGGTAACGCTTACTCCAAAGGTACTGAAGGCGCTAAAATAACAATCAAAGATGGCAAGATTACGGCTATCGAGCTTATGAGAACCAATCCGAAAATCATCGATGTCAATGCACGCGACAATTACAGCGGCGTATGGGTGGCTTACGGTTTGATGAAAGAAAGACTGCTTGGTCAAACCAGAGACAGTGCAGCAGCAGTTGATGCTGTTTCCGGCGCAACACGCTCCAGCAACGGCTGGAAGCTGGCGGTAGACAGAGCGTTTGAAAGATCGCTTAAGGTAAAACCTGCTGATGCTACTTATTTTGCCGGAGACCACATGGGTGTGGATCCAGAAGGCAAATACGCAGTATTCGCCAGCTACGATGCGAACAAGCTTACTGCTGTTAAGCTGTATCCGCTGAATGCCAATGGAAGTTTCGTGGATGAGAAGGCGTACACTGCAGAACAGACTGCTGCGATTACGGCAATTACACCTGTACTGCTCGCTAACGGTTCTTCCGCTCAGCCAGTTGCCGGCTACGAAGCAGAATCCAAGGCTGCTATCAAGGCTTTCTGGGATGCTGAACAAAACGCTACCATCAACAACACTTCCGCTTACATTGACGGATTCTATTCTTCTTACGGTACTGCAAGAAGCGTAGGCGTAGAAAGAGCAGATGTGATTATCCGCAACGGCAAGCTGGTAGATGTAAAGCTGTACAGACTGGGCACCAACCTGATCGACAGAGGTGCAACTGCCTATGCCGAAGTGGTAAACGCCAATGCACCAATGACTGCAAAATTACTTGCTAATGGTTCTTATATCGCTAATTATGATGAGAAAGTAGACGGCATTTCCGGCGCTACCGAAAGCAGCCACGGCTGGAATCAGGCTGTAGAAAGAGCTTTTGAAAAGGCTCTGAAAGTTCCAACAGCCGGCCAGTATTTTGACGGAAAATTTGCCGGTGTAGACAATGCTTCCAAAGTCCTGCTGCTTGTTGATGTAGCAGCAGACCAGGTAACTGGTATTAAAATGAGCTTGTTTGGAACCGACGGCAAGCTGATTGCTGACGACAAGCTGACTCCAGAACAAAAAACGCTGGTGAACCAACTTACAGCAGCTATGCTGGACAAAGGCGTAGAAATGGATTATGTAAACGGTCAAGAAACCTTGTCTGCAGCAGCAAAGGCAGCTCTGGTTGACGCTTTGACCAATGCTTCCAAAGTTCAAGGCACTTATAAAGACGGTACATTCACCGCCTACGGTGATGCTTATGATAAAGGAACCAACAAAGCTGATGTTACCCTGCGTAATGGTAAAATCGTAAATGTAACGCTTACCCGTGTAGGCATGAATATGGTTGACCTGGGTAAAAACGCTTATGTTGAAGTACAAAAAGCCCTTCCTCAGCTGACAGCCAGCTTCCTTGCCGCAGGCACCAGAGAAGGCGTTCAGCAAGTAGATGCAATATCTGGCGCAACCAGCAGCAGCAAGGCACTAAAGGCTGCTGTGGACAGAGCTTACGGCAAAGCCGAAGTTACTGAAGCGAACAAAGCAGCTTACTTTGACGGAACCTTCATTGGTGTAAGTACTGACAAGTCGGTAAATGTTATGGTCTATGTCAAAAACGGTGTTCCTGTGAACATGGTTCTCTACTTCCTGGACTATGCAGGCAAAGTAAAGGGACTCAATCAATTGACTGACGCTGAAAAGGCTGTAAAAGCGGAAATTGAGACTACCTCGTCCGGTTCTGGTCTGCACAAGTACGGATATCGTGCGGCTGCATTCGGTTCCAACGATGATGAGAAGGCAGTTTCCGCCAAAGTGGTAGAAGCGATCAAAGCCGCTCTGGAAACCGCAGGCAAGTAATTTCCTAATAAGCATTGAAGGGGTTATCCTTGGTCATTTGCAATTGGCCTGGGATAACCCCTTTTTTTATCGATGAAGAACGGCATGTAGTGGGACGAGAGCATAAATCCAATTAGGAATCGTATAGTAATTAGAGGGATTTTGGAGGTGAATGTCTAAAGTTTAATATACACAACAGGCTAAGGTCCTGTTAGTAATGGGAGGCTCCAAAATGACACTTATTAAACAGCTATCTCCGCAGGATGAATTTGTCGGCTTTTATCTGCTACGGGAGCTGGTAATCAAACAAACAAACGGTACTCCTCCAAAGGATTATTTTGATATTGTTCTGGGAGATTCCAGCGGTCAAATCTCGGCCAAATTTTGGGATGTAAGCACAACGGATAAAGAGACCTTTTTCCCGATGGCACTTGTGAAGGTACGCGGGGTTGCGCATACCTACCGCGAAAAGCTTCAAGTGAAGGTTACCAAGATCAGACTGGCAAGTGATTCGGATAATGTTTCACTGACTGATTTTATAAGGTCCGCACCCATTCGTCCGGTGGATCTGATTCATACCATCAAGGGAGTGATGAATAGCATCACCGACACGGAGATTGCGACCATTGTATCGTTTTGTGTGGGTAAAGTGGAAGAGAAATTAATGCATTATCCGGCTGCCAAAACCCATCATCACGCTTATTTTGCCGGTCTTGCTTATCATATGGTGCGGATGCTGGAAATCGGGGAGTTCCTCTGCAAGCAGCGGCCGTTCCTGAATCCCGACCTGATGAAGGCGGGGATTATTCTGCATGATATCGCCAAGCCCGAGGAAATGATCTCGCAGTTCGGGATTGTGTCTGACTACAGTGTGCAGGGTAAGCTGATCGGTCATATCTCTATGGCTTCTAATTGGATCACTGAGGCAGCGATCCGCTCAGGTATTGATTTGGAATCGGAAAAAGTGCTCGGCTTACAGCATCTGGTATTATCCCACCATAACCTGGGTGAGTGGGGAAGCCCGGTTCAGCCGCAGACGGCAGAGGCCGTGGCTCTTCATCATATTGATGCGATGGATGCGAAGCTGCAGATGGTGGAAGACGCGCTGGATACGACACCGGAGACTGAGGAATGGACGCCATTCATCCGGGGGCTGGAGAATAAGGCTGTGTATCGGTTGAAGATCTAGATAAGCTGAACTGAAATTATACTAACGCGGGATGGAACGTAACTGCAGAGAATGTTTGGACTTCCGGCCGCTGTTATATTTGGATTTCCTGATTGAAACCGCTGGACGCGGTAGAAAGCCAAATATAAAGGCGGACGCGTTCGCTCCTCCAGTTCCAAAATTCCCCTCCGTTACTTCCCCACTTTAGTAGGACTTCAAGTTCAATGGATATAGATAGGGTTGTATAGCAGGCAGAACCCCCGATCCGCTACATGGATCGGGGGTTCTGTGTGCTGGGGGAAGCGCTGGCGTCCGGGCAGAATTTAAAAGAAATTGCTAAAGTTAGATGAACCGCCGAAATCTTTCCGGCCCAGGGAAACAGAAGAGGATGAAAGACCCGGAGCACCGGAAGGTTTGGTGGTAGCAGATTTTTTGGCTGAAGGTTTCTTGGCAGCTTTCTTAGGCGGAGACTTGAAAGGGGTATAGCCGCCGGCATACATCGTTCCAGCCTTATAGCCTTGACTCCCGGCCAGATGTAAGGGATCAGTATGCTGCCCGCGTTCCATCAGCTTGAGCAGAATGGCAGCTGCAGCCCTGGCATCATCCAGTGCATCGTGATGCTTCAGGCTGATCCCGAAATACTGGGACATCACATTCAGTTTATGGGAGGGTAGCTCCTGCAGCATCTTTTTGCCAAGCAGGTAGGTGCACATGTATTGAAAATCCGGATAGCTGAAGGCCGAGCGGTCCAGACAATAACGCAGGACACTCATATCAAAGGCAGCGTTATGCGCTACCACAACCTCTCCCTGCAGCAGCGGTTCAAGTGTTGGCCACAGCTCGTCAAACGTAGGCTTACCCTCAACCATTGAGGGGGTGATCCCGTGAATCGCAATATTCATGCCATCGAACCGCTGCTGCGGATCAATCAGCCATACATGCTCGGCGCTCACTGCGCCTTCTCTCACTTGAACAAGCCCCAAAGCGCAGGCGCTGGAGCGGCTGGAGTTGGCAGTTTCAAAGTCAATCGCTGTAAAATTCATAGGTAAAGCCCCTTATTCATCATATAAGGTTAATTTTAAAGGAGCGGATGAGCAATTACAATCTATTCAATTTACAAAGGTAAGTTAATAGGGTATCCCTTATCTATAAGAACTGGAGAAGGTTTCCAGATCAAGGCAATAGCCCTTGACCAGGGTATTTCCGTTCATAATATCGGTGTCATAGGCCCGCTGGAAACCTAGTCTTTCGTAGAGCCTGATCGCTGAAGCCATCATATCCGAGGTGTGGAGATTCAGGGTAGCGGCTCCAAGCTCCTTGGATATTCTGGCTGCTTCGCGGATGAGTAGTGCTGCAATCCCGCGGCCCCGGACACCCGGTGAGACGGCCAGTAGACGGATAATCGGGGAATGGATGCCCAGCTCAGGTCTCCCATACGCTTTCTCAGAGGAGAGGAAGAGCAGCACACTTCCGATAATCCGGTTGTCCATCTCAGCGATGATCCGCGCATATGGAGCAGTTCCATCTACAGAATCAAGAATGGAATGACGGTATTCAGCCCAAAAGGGCTCAGGCAGTTCGGCAGCATATTGACCATAGGCCTCCAGCAGTAGTTCGGCAATGGCATCACGGTCTGAATCCGCTGCGTTGCGGATATGGATCTCTTTGAAGCTGGACATCGTATGCCTCCTGTTCCTAATCCGAATGAATGACCTTCATTATAATCGACAAATCCGATGAATATAAGAGGGATTTAACATTTCTGATAAAAGGATAGAAAAGTTCTATCTATAAGCGTGATTAGTTGACAAGAAAAGGAGCTGTGAATAAGATATAAACTAAATCTATAGGTAAGTACTGCTTTAATTCCTTGTTAATCGATTGGAAAAGTAAATATTATATGAGTGAGATGGAGGGGAAGGCAATTGAACATCGAAAATATTGAGGCCTTTGTATATATCAACCACTATGGGAGCTTCAATAAGGCGGCAGATGTCCTGTATATTTCCCAGCCTACAGTGACTGCCCGTATTCAGTCGCTCGAACGGGAGCTGGATTGTAGAGTGTTTGACCGGCTCGGCAAGCAGATTCATCTCACAGAAAAAGGCAGGCAGTTCCTCCCCTACGCTCAGCAAATTCTGCAGGTCTACCAATCAGGCAAACATCAAATCCAATCGAAAGGACTTGTTCCGGATGAGCTGAGAATCGGGAGTACGGTATCGGTCTCCAATTATCTGATGCCGCATCTTCTGCTGCATTTGAAGAGCGCTTATCCCAACCTGACGCTCAAACTGACAACAGCGCCCACCGAAGCTTTGATTGACAAGCTGAAAGCGAAGGATATTGACCTTGCCTTTATCCGTAAAGTAGTGAATCCGGCGATCCAGGCCTATCCATTCTGTGAAGACCCCATCTCCTTATATGTGTACGAGGGACATCCTCTGGCACAATCCGGGCCGGGCCGCACTTCCATTCAGAGTATTCGCGAGGAGACGCTTGTTTTCTTTGAATGCGGTTCTTTGGATTGGTTGCGGCTCCACCGCGTATTGGAGAGCATGGAGCAGCCGCCGAATATTGTGTATCAGGTAGATAATCTGGAGACAGCCAAGAAGCTGGTGATCAGAAAAGCGGGTATTTGCTTTCTCCCGGCCCTGAGTGTTCAGGATGAAGTAAAAGCCGGAACCTTAATTCGGGTGGATATTGCTGAGACGGAGGGCATCTCTTTACGGACCAGCCTGATCTCTCTGAATGGGGAGCATGCCGGATTTGTTGAAAGCCTGCTGGAGATCGTGCCGGGCAAAACGCCTAATCGACTTATTGTATAAATGGATTAAAAAACTCTATTAGCGCATGGTTGCATGCAGTGATAAAGTTAATTGCATATAATCACCACTAATTCTATAGGGATTATATAATATGATTTGCTGGAGGGATTGGAGATGGGGGAGGTCTACCGGCTTGCAGAGCTTAAAGATGCACAGCGATTGCAGGATATTACATATCGCGCCTATGCCATGATTCGTGAACTCGGGCTGCATTGGCCGGCAGCTACAGCCGATGTGGCCCTGATCGAAGATAATATAGCCAGTAACGAGTGTTATGTACTTGAAATTGACAACAGTGTGCAGGCGACGGTCACGCTTTCCAAGGGCGAGGAGATCAAGACGCTTACTGAGCTTCCTTTTGTCAAGTGGTTTGCGGTCAATCCGGACTCCCGCGGAAAAGGGTATGGCGGCAAGCTGCTGGATTGGGTGGAGGAGAATATCATCCTCGGCAAGCTGGGAGCATCTGCTGTAACTTTGGCAACAGCGCAAAAACATCCCTGGCTGGTTTCAATGTATGAACGGCGGGGGTACGAAAAATTTGTGGAGCTGGACCCCGGCAATGGCGACGGGATTATGGTTCTAATGAGAAAGAAGCTTGCAGATCCAACAACTTCCATTTAAAGGGGATATAAAAGATGAAGAAGACGAAGAAGACAATCTCGCTAGCCTATGCTTTGATTTTGACGCTTGCGATTGCAGGCTGCGGTAATAATAGTGCGAGCAGCAATAAGGGCAACAATGTAGCTGAAGCAGCACCACAAACTAAGGCAGAACCTTCTGCCGCAACAGAAAAGCCAGCCCAAGTGACCAAGATTGTCGTCGGTACAGGAACTGGTTTTCCCAAGGTATGCTACATCGATGAGAACGGCAAGCTAACAGGCTTTGATGTGGAACTGATCAAGGAAGTTGACAATCGTCTGCCGGAGTACGAATTTGAACTGCAGACGATGGATTTCAGCAATTTGCTGCTGAGTCTGGACACCAAAAAAATTGATCTGGTCGCTCACGTCATGGAGAAAAACCCGGAGAGGGAGCAAAAGTACTCCTTTAACAAAGAGGCCTACGCCCATTGGAGAAACCGCATTATTGTTGCCAAGGACAATAACGATCCGATTCAGTCGCTGGATGATCTGAAAGGTAAAAAGGTGTTGACCAGTGCGACCAGTGCGCAGTCCACCATTCTGGAGAACTACAACAAGGAGCATGACAATGCGATTACGATCGTCTATCAGAACGGAGCCGCCAATGATACGGTAAGTCAAATTAGCTCGGGACGGGTGAATGCAACGCTCGCTGCAGATTTTGTACTGCCGGTCATTGATCCACAAGGCAAGCTAAAGGCTGTAGGCGATGAACTGTCCTCCGCAGACATTCTGTATGTCTTCCGCAAAAATGAAGCTGAATCGCAAAAGCTCTCAGATGCCATTGACGGAGCTATCAAGGAATTGAAGGCAGACGGTACGCTTGGCAAGCTGAGCACAGAATGGCTGGGAGCGGATGTTACTGATGCATCGGTGAAGTGAACAGAACCATAGATCGGGGGAAGGGGGTGCTGTATGGGTGCACCGTTTGATATCAGCTATGTATTCTCATTTTTGCCCAAGCTGTTGACTACGCTGGGTACCACGCTTTTGATTGTCGCCTGCTCTTTGCTGTCGGGTGTCCTTGTCGGATTCCTTATTGCCCTCCCCCGCCTGTACAAGGTGCCGGTCCTGAAGACCTGCGCGGAGATCTATATCTCATTTTTCCGGGGGACCCCGATTTTAATCCAGCTGTTCTTGTTCTATTACGGCCTGCCGGAAATTTTGAAGCTTGTTTCTGTAGATGTGACGCGGACGCCTGTACTGTTCTTTGTGATTCTGACCTACGGGCTGCATACGGGAGCCTTCATGTCCGAGATGATCCGCGCTTCTGTAACGGCTGTGGACAGAGGGCAGGTCGAAGCGGCATATGCGACAGGAATGACATCCTTTCAGGCTTTCTCACGAATTGTGCTGCCTCAGGCGTTAGGAATTGCCATTCCTGTATTCTCCAATCTGGTCATCGCGCTGCTGAAAGATACCTCACTGGCCTTTACCCTAGGGGTGATGGAGATGACGGGAAAGGCACAGACACTCGGCAGCATCAGCCAGCATTTTATTGAGACCTATATTGCGCTCGCCCTTATCTATCTGGTGATCAGTTTTACGATTGAGAAGCTGCTGCTGGTGGCGGAGCGGCGCCTCTTGCGTCATGAGGAACGGAGCAGTCCCGCTAAAAGAATGTTCAGACTGCAAAAAAACGGTTCTTACCGGCGGATCATTGCAGAGCTGGGACCGGGTAAAGGAGGTGGCGGATTGTGAAGCTGGACCCTTCGTTTATATGGACGGCGTTCGTACAAATGCTGAGTGCAATCCCTACCACGCTGTACATTACATTGGTCTCTGTTGTGGCCGGGTTCGTGATCGGGGTGGCCGTGGCTCTAATCCGGATTTACAAAGTCCCACTTTTGTATCCCCTGGCGGTAGGGTATGTCACTTTTATCCGCGGGACTCCGATGCTTACCCATCTGCTGCTGATCTATTTCGGGCTGCCAGTGATGATTGACGGGCTGGCTCTCCATTTTGACTGGGCCTTCCGGTCGGTATCGATTCCAATGATCGGTTTTGCCTATATTTCTTTTTCGATAACGGCAGGAGCTTATATGTCTGAGGTGGTACGCTCCGGTCTGCTTGCTGTCGACCGCGGCCAGATCGAAGCTGCCTACTCTGTGGGCATGACCACACCCCAGGCGCTGCGGCGGATTGTCTTCCCCCAGGCGCTGGGGGCTAGTCTGCCGAATCTGTCCAATTCCGTCATTGGGATGCTGCACGGATCAACTCTTGCTTTTACCGTATCGGTCGTGGACATCAACGCCAAGGCCCAGATTGTGGCTTCGACGAACTGGAAGTTTTTTGAGGCCTATCTGGCGGCTGCGCTTATCTTCTGGGGGCTTACGCTCCTGATTGAACGGGCCACTGCCCTGATCGAGAAACGGATCAACCTATACAATCGGGGGGGAGTCGTATGATTAAGATTGAGCATCTATCCAAGTCCTTCGGCCGCCATCAGGTGCTGAACAATATTGATCTAACCGTTACCAAAGGCGAGGTGGTCGTTATCCTCGGACCCAGCGGCTCAGGAAAGACCACCCTGCTGCGCTGCGTGAATTATCTGGAAAAGCCCGGCGACGGAGAGATCTCGATTGGTGATTTCCGGTTGAACTGCAAGCATGCCCGCAAAAAGGAGATTCATCAGCTGCGGCAAAAAACAGCGATGGTGTTCCAGCAGTACAATCTGTTCCGGCATAAAACGGCGCTTGAGAATGTGATGGAAGGGCTGTTGGTTGTAAAAAAGCTTCCGAAGGAGGAAGCGCGTAACCGAAGCATAGCGCTGCTGGAAAAGGTCGGTCTCGGTGCCAAACTGGATGCGTATCCGAGCCAGCTCTCCGGGGGCCAGCAGCAGCGGGTCGGCATCGCCCGTGCGCTGGCGCTGGAGCCGGAAGTGATTCTGTTCGACGAGCCTACGTCTGCACTGGACCCGGAGCTGGTAGGCGAGGTACTGGCCGTCATCCGTAAAATTGCCAAGGAAGGCATCACGATGATTGTGGTGACGCATGAAATGGGCTTTGCCCGTGATGTGGCGAATCACGTGGTGTTTATGGATGGCGGAGTTATTGTCGAAGAGGGGACACCTGCGGAGGTGTTCAACCATCCACGGGAAGAACGAACCAAGCAGTTTCTGAAGCGGATCACGCCGGAGCTGAACTATTCCATTTAGGAGGCAACCCTATGGCTATTACAATAAGCGTACTGGATCAAAGTCCAATTTATCCCGGTGAAACGCCGGAAGAAGCCTTTCAGCATACGGTCAAGCTGGCGCAGTTATCCGAGCGTCTAGGCTTCCACCGATTCTGGGTTTCGGAGCATCATGACTCCGAACAGGTGGCGGGTTCCTCCCCGGAGGTGCTGATCTCGCATCTGCTGGCCAAGACAGAGCGCATCCGAATCGGCTCTGGCGGCATCATGCTACAGCACTATAGTCCATATAAGGTAGCGGAGAATTTCAACGTGCTGGCAACGCTTGCTCCGGGCCGGGTGGATCTCGGGGTCGGGCGCGCACCCGGAGGTTTACCCCGAAGCACTCAAGCGCTGCGGCAGGGGGGAGAAGAAGCGGCTTCCTTGACGGACAAAATTATTGAGCTTGAGAAATATGTGCATAACCGGCTGGAGGCGGATCATCCGCTGTTTGGGTTGAAGGCGGGTCCGATTCCAGGTACTCCGCCTGAGCTTTATGTGTTAGGTGCCAGTGTAGCGAGTGCCGAAATCGCCGCTGAGCTGGGGCTGCCATATGTGTTCTCTTTGTTCATAGGCGGGGATCAGGCAGTGGCTGTGGAAGCCATTCGTGTCTACCAGAGCCGATTTGACATCTCGCAAGGTAAGGAACCGCAAGCGATACTTGCACTTGCCGTACTGGTCGCAGAATCGGAAGAGGAGGCCCGGGAGCTGGCTGGAGCGCACAAGCTGATCCGGATTCATCTGGCCAGCGGCAAGACGCTGACGGTTGCAACCCGCGAGCAGGCCGAGGAATTCACTCGGCAGAGCGAGGAAGCTTATACGCTGGAAGAGCGGGAGCCGGAGATTACCAAAGGCACAAAGGAATCCGTCCGCGAGCAGCTGCTGGCGTTAGCTAAGGCTTCCGGTGTCGAAGAGTTTATTGTCACAACCAATGTGCAGCCTTTTGACAAACGGGTCCGTTCCTTTGAATTGTTAAGGGAAGCATTTGCTGAGGTCCTTACAACACTTTGAGGAGGGAGTCCGGTATGACGAATCAAACGGTGGAGTTCAGTCCGGAGGCGTTTAAGGAGACATTGATTGGAATCCGCCGGCATTTGCACCGGCACCCGGAGCTTTCGAATGAAGAGTATCATACGACAGCATATATCGCAGCGCTGCTGGAACAGGCCGGAGCGACCATCACGGACTACGGGCTGAAAACAGGAGTTATCGCAGAAGTGGGCGGACAGCAGGGGGGACCGGTGATTGCTCTGCGTGCCGACATTGATGCGTTACCGATTCAGGAAGAAACCGGTCTGCCCTATACTTCGCTGTATCCCGGCAAAATGCATGCCTGTGGTCATGACTTTCATACGGCAGCACTGATTGGAGCGGTCCAACACTTGAAGCGGCAGGAAAGTCAGCTAAAAGGGACGGTACGGTTTCTGTTTCAGCCGGCTGAGGAAAAGGCGAAAGGCGCACAGCAGATCATAGACAGCGGAGCGTTGGAAAACATCCGTGCAGTCATCGGCATGCATAATAAGCCGGACTTACCAGTAGGAACGATTGGAATTACCGGTGGTCCGTTAATGGCTGCAGCAGATGGTTTTGTGGTGGAGATACGGGGAGCCGGATCACACGCGGCGGTGCCGGAGGCAGGGACCGACCCTATCGTAGCCGCTTCGCATATCATTACCGCGCTCCAGAGCATTGTCAGCCGCAATGTCAGCGCGCTGCAAAGTGCGGTGGTCAGTGTTACGAAAGTACACAGCGGCAGTTCCTGGAACATTATTCCTGAGACAGCGGTGCTGGAGGGGACGATTCGCACTTTTGATGAAGCTGTGCGGAGCAGGGTTCTTGAACGGTTTGAGCAGGTGGTGGTCGGAGTGGCCGCCGCTTTAGGGGCGGAAGCGACAGTGCGGTGGCTAGGCGGTCCTCCGCCAGTGAATAACGATCCCGGTCTGGCCAGGCTCGGAGAAGAAACAGCCGATGCACTCGGATTTCACCGTGTGAAGCCTCAGCCTTCGCCGGCGGGGGAGGATTTTGCTTTTTATCAGCGTGTGGTTCCCGGATTGTTCGTCTTCGTGGGTACTTCCGGAAGCCGGGAGTGGCATCATCCCTCCTTTGATCTGGATGAATCGGCACTGCCAGTGGGAGCCGCATTCTTTGCTGATCTGGCTGTTAGGGTGTTGGAACGCTTCTCTACGGAAGAGGGTGAAGCATCATAGCCTATTCCCGCAGTTATGACGTGATTGTCGTTGGTGCCGGCTCGATGGGCATGAGTGCAGGATATCATCTGGCCAGACGGGGCGTAAAAACGCTGCTGATCGATGCTTTTGATCCGCCGCATACAGAGGGAAGCCATCACGGGGAGACCCGGCTGATCAGACATGCATACAGTGGTGATCCGACTTATATTGACATGGCTTTGCGGGCACAAGTGCTGTGGAAAGAAGCCGAGGAAGAGAGTGGCACAGCGCTGCTTGTACCCTCAGGGGTATTGAATCTGGCAGACAGTAATGTATATTCCTTCGCTGGCCGGCTTGCGGAAGCGGAGAAGCGAAAGGTTCGGGTAGAGCAGATGGATGCTGATGAAATATGCCGCCGCTGGCCCGCTCTGAATCTTCCTGAACATTTCGAAGCGATGTTCGAGCCGGATGCTGGTTATCTCTACAGCGAGAAATGTATCGCTGCTTACCGGAAGCTGGCACTGGTTCATGGAGCGCAACTGCTGACAAATACATCTGTGCTGAATGTGACGGCACGTGAAGATAGCGTCACCGTGCACACCCGCAGTGGTGATTATTATGGAGCAGCGGCTATTCTCAGCGCCGGAGCCTGGTTTGGGTCCTTGTCGGCATTTGCTGCCTTGCCGATCCATGCGATCCGCAAGGTGGTCGGCTGGTTTCAGAGCACTCCGGCCTTTGATGCCGGGAACTTTCCGGGCTTTACGCTGGGTACCAGGGAAGGTAGTTATTACGGCTTTCCCGGTATAGGGGGGGCCGGGCTGAAAATTGGCCGCCATGATACAGGCCGGGAGTGGAAGCCGGGAGAGACGCTTGCGCCTTTTGGCAGTGAGGAAAGTGATGAAAAGGATCTCCGGCAGGTGCTGGAGACTTATATGCCCGGCGCAGCCGGACGTCTGCTTAAAGGGGCAGTCTGCAAATATGAGCATACACCCGATGAGGATTTCATCATCGACCGTCATCCGGCTCATGACAATGTGCTGCTGGCCGGGGGATTCTCAGGGCATGGCTTTAAATTTTCCAGCGTTGTAGGAGAAATATTGGCGGACCTGGCGACGGGCGGAGCTTCAACAGTGAATATCAAGCCATTTTCCTTGTCCCGCTTTGATTCATCACCGGTCCAGCCGCAGTCTGGACTTCCTTTGGAGGGGATTGAATGAGCAGTGAGCAAATCCGGGATTATCTGAATACGTATGACCAGTTGGCACAAGCACTGGAAGGTCTGACGGAGGAACAGCTACAGTGGAAAGCCGCACCGGCCAGTTGGAGTGTCACCGAGGTGCTGGCACATTTGGCTGATCACAGCATTGTCGTTTCCTTCCGCATCCGTGACATTCTGGCCGGCACTGAGGTGCAGCTCCCGGCATTTCATCAGGACGCTTGGGTTAGCGGGCAGCACTCCAATTCAGGCCATGCTGCTGACAGTCTGGAGCTGTTCCGCAGTCTGCTTCACTACAATGGCCTGCTGTTCAACCGGCTAAGCGCCGGGGAGTGGGAGAAAAGCGGGATTAATTTTAAAGGCGAGGTTGTCAGCGTTACGGATATTGTCCGCAGCTTTACAGCCCATGTGCAGACTCATCTTGCTCAGATTGAACGGATCAAGCAGGGAGCTGCCGTGTTCCATTAACCTGGTAGATAGGCTCACAAAACTAAGCGTATGCTTCCGATGCCAGTTTTATTGCGAAGTATCTCATGAAGTAATGCTCCACAAAACTATTAGGAGGAATGAACATGACGAAACCAAAACAATTAAAGCTGGGTGCGCTGCTGCACGGGGTTGGGGGAAGCACCTCTATGTGGCGCCATCAGGATGCCAAGCCGGATGCCAGTGTAAACTTTGAGCTGTATAAGCAGTGGGTACAGAAGGCTGAGGAAGGCAAGCTGGATCTAATCTTCATAGCGGACGGATTATATATTAATGAGAAATCCATTCCGCATTTCCTGAACCGTTTTGAACCGTTGACGATTCTTAGCGCACTTGCGGGAGTCAGCAGCAAAATCGGCCTGGTTGGCACATTGTCCACCTCCTATAGTGAGCCATTTACCGTAGCCCGGCAGTTCGGATCGCTGGATGTGATCAGTGGCGGACGTGCAGGGTGGAATGTGGTGACTTCTCCACTGGAAGGCTCCGCCTTGAACTATGGCAAAAAGGAGCATCCGGATCATGGCAAGCGCTACCGGATTGCTGCCGAATATTTGGAGGTGGCGCGGGGCTTGTGGGATTCGTGGGAGGAGGATGCATTTGTCCGCAATAAGGAGACCGGAGTCTTTTTTGATCCGAAAAAAATGCATACACTGGACCATGAAGGAGAATTCTTCTCCGTTAAGGGGCCGCTGAACATCGCCCGCTCCAAACAAGGGCAGCCGATTATTTTCCAGGCAGGGTCTTCGGAGGTTGGTAAAAATTACGCCTCGAAGGAGGCGGACGCTGTCTTTACGGGGCATGACACGCTAGAGGAAGCGCGGGAATTCTACCGGGATGTGAAGGAGCGGGTAGCCTCATTTGGCCGAAATCCGGATGAGGTGCTTATTTTTCCAGGGATTGGTCCCATTCTTGGCGAGACGCCGGAGGAAGCGGAGCGCAAATATCAGGAGGTTGCCGGACTGGTAACGATTGAGAACGCGCTGAACTATCTGGGGAGATTCTTCGAGCATCATGATTTCTCGCAATATCCGCTGGATGAGCCTTTTCCGGAGCTTGGAGATTTGGGAAGGAACAGCTTCCAGAGCGGCACGGATAAAATCAAGAAAAATGCCAGGGAAAAAGGCCTGACCCTGCGGGAGGTCGCTCTGCAGGCTGCAACTCCGCGCAGCAGCTTCATCGGTACGCCGGCGCAGGTTGCCGATCAGATTCAAGCCTGGTTCGAAGGCGGAGCGGCGGATGGATTTATGATCGCTGCTGCAGTTCCAAGCGGGGTGGAAGAATTCGTGGATCATGTGGTTCCGATTCTTCAGGAACGAGGATTGTTTCGTACCGAATATGAAAGTGACACCCTGCGGGGAAATCTGGGTCTTCCTGTTCCGGCCAACCGCTATGCGAAAGCTTCGGAACCTGCGCGGCAGGTGTGACTGCAGAGCAGGAGGAATGCAAGTCATGGGGTGTCCCAACATGCAAAGCAGCGATCCTCCTATCACGGGAGAATCGCTGCTTTGCCTACTTTTTGTGATTATAAGAATGAATAGAGCTGTCTCAGTCATAGGGCCGTTAGAACAAGCCCGAATTATTTACTCTCACCGGCCTTGCGGCTACGGAGGCGTTCCAGCTCGGCTTCAACGGCGCTGTTCAGCGGGGATTCAGCGATGCCTGCGGAATAATGCCCGGAGCTTTCGGCAGATGCTTCCCATTCGCTGATTTTGTCCTCCATGCGGTCGAAGCCGCGGGTGGCAGCGCCGGGATTCAGGATCTGTCCAGGGTTACCTGCGTGGGCAGTATAACTGGTGCTTTCGGCGGAACGCTTCAGCTCGGCCGCTTTACGGGCACGGGCAGCCAGCTCAGCTCTTTTGGCCTTTAGCCGTTTATGCTCTTCCTTGGCATTCAGCAGAGTGCTCTCCAGAACTACGAGGGCTTCGCGGGTTTCTTCCAGTCCTGCGTTGCATTCCTGAATACTTTCGGCGTAGCGCAGTTTTGCCATGACCGCTGCTCTGGCGGCAGGCTCATTCCCTTCGCTCATGGCTTGCACGGCTTCCGCCTCGCTTCGATCGGCCAATACCTGGTTTTCGTAAATGCGGCGCTCCAGAACATTTGCTGCGGCTTTGAACTCACGCTGTCTGGTTTCGGCACCGGCTATTTTTTCCTCCAGATCCCGCAAATACTGTCCGGTCAAAAGTACCGGGTCCTCCAATTTATTCAGTCCTTCGTGGATGGCTGCTTTGGTCAGGGTTGTAATTCTTTGAAAAATACTCATGTTCATTTCTCCTTTTATTTTCATATATGTTGGCGCTGGTGTGGCGGCTCTGAATTAGTAATACTCATAACCTTCAGGGTAGCTGTTATAGTTCTCTTTAGGTACCACGATGCTGGCCAGAATGTACAGGAACGCTACAGTGCCGAAGCTGAATAGGGCAGTGGCGACAACGAACAGCCGGATGATGGTACTGTCAATGTTCAGGGAACGGGCTAAACCTCCGCAGATGCCGCTAATCTTCTTGTCTCTTTCGGAACGATACAATTTTTTCATAATATAATCTCTTCCTCTCCTATGGGTTGAACCGGGTTAGCAGTTCGTCTTAGCCGTTGTCTATGTGTTTATTGTATAGCTATTGATGATGCTGCAAAACAGCCTGAAGACTGTTCTTTAGTCTCGACCTTAGTCGGGGATGGTATCGGCAGTAAGGCGGGGAAGGGGTGTCCTGTGAAAGGATAGGGCCAGAGTTATCCCGTTTTTTAACATAACCTGTCAGCTTGTTTATTTGGAATTAACATTGAATGCTTATACTAGCTAGACAATACCGGATCATATCAACATCAAGACAAGGGAGGACTGGCATGGGAATTCATAAATATTTCCGCTCGCTGAACGAACTGGAACGTATTATCCGCTGCCCCGGCAAATTCAAATTCGAGGAGCACAGCGTAGCGGCACATTCCTGGAAGGTCGTGCAGTACGCCAAAACACTGGCCGACATCGAGGAGAAAAATGGTGCAGTTATTGACTGGAAGAAGCTATATGAAATTACGAGCAGCCATGATTACGGTGAGATTTTTATTGGCGATATCAAAACCCCGGTGAAACACTCATCGCTGCAACTGCGGTCCTTAATCCAGCAGGTGGAGGAGGGGATGATCGATAATTTCATTAAGGAGCATATTCCGGAGGAGTTCAAAAGCATCTTCTACCACCAATTGCGTGAAGGCAAGGATGAGTCGCTCGAAGGGCTGATTCTGGAGGTGGCCGACAAGATGGACCAGGTGTATGAGGCTTTTGCCGAACTGCAAAGAGGGAACACGGAGAAGGAATTTGTGGTGATGTACCGCAATGCCCTGATCAAGATCAAGAACATCGATTTGAAATGTGTCGAATACTTTCTGGCGGAGATTCTGCCTGACATGGTAAACGAAGAAACGATATCTTCAATTGATATCAGACAGATTACGGAAGAGGCACTGGCTCTGTAGGAAGGAGCGGGTACTCTTCTTTTTTTTGTGGATATTATGTTTGTCTAGTCTGGTTCGATGCTATATGAATTGGATAATCATGTATATAATAATCCACACATGTTATAATGAAGGAAAAATTTGGGGTGATCATAACCGTGGGATATTTGGACGTATTGCCGGTTTCCAGTGTATTGGCCTGGTTCGGCGGCTTGATGCTTGTTATTTATATTTTGGAGTTCGTGTGGATGCCCGTTAATGGCCGTCTTCGCGTAAACGGTGTGAAAGAATTTGTGAAAAAAGTAACAGCTGATGTCCTGATCTTTTTGATTCTTACCAGTGTCCTTGTCTACTCGCTCCACCCTCAAAAGAGTCTGGTCCTGATGCTGCTGGTCTTTGCATTAAGTATCGTCAGCTATCTGTTCAGCACGGGATTCCTGAAGCTCTCTTTTGCTTATCGCGTGTGGGGAACGGCAGTGCATATCCTGCTCTGTACGGGTTTTTACTGGCTGTTCGGCATGATGCTGATGGATTCACTAAAGGTAACGTTCAATCTCAACATGACGGATAATTTCGACATCTTGTATTTTGTGCACGGGCAGGAACGGGGCGTAGTCTATGGATTTCTTGCCGTGCTGGCTATTCTTTATTTTGTGATCGGCAAGCTGTACATGAGACCTGTATATGCATTGTATTCGGAAGCCTATGAGGCGCGCCGCCAGGCCAAGGTTGAAATATAATAGATTTCCACAAAAGATTAGAAAGAAGAATCTGCATGAGTGCGGTGATAACACGCAGAATAGCGAAGCAGCAAGCAAACAGGAGCCGTCGACCCCGGTTAGCGCTCATCAGGCACATTGGTCCTACGAGGGAGATACATCACCGGAACATTGGGCGAAGTTAGACAAACTTTTCACTACATGCAGTACAGGTAAGTCACAGCCACCCATTAATATTCAACAGGAAAAAGTAAAGGATGAAGCGAGCCTGTCACCCGTCACAGTGGAGTACTCTCCGTCCCCGGGAAATAGAGTCGGATGAATAGCGGATTTGTAGATGGACCGTAACCGAAGTCTGAATAAATAAAGACCTTTATCTCCAGATTTCGGGAGACAAAGGTCTTTTGATCATGTATACAGGTTCTACGCAGATTTATTTCGAGATCTGATCCATCAATGCTTTGATTTCCGGATCCAGGCACAGGGCATTCATGATAATGGTCAAGGCCTCTGCTCTGGTCGATGATTGAGCCGGGGCAAATTTGCCGTTGCCTCTACCACTAATCAGACCGATTTCGGCAGCTTTGGCAATCTGCTCCTTGTTCCATGCACCTGCCGTATCACTGAAGGCGATGCCCCCTTTTACCGGTGTGATGCTATTAAAGTTCACAATCCTGGACAGGATGGTAACGATCTCGGAACGGCTGATTTCCCGGTCGGGCCTAAAGGTTCCATCCGGGTAACCGGCAATGACACCATTGGAGGCTAACACGGCAATGGCCTCTTGGGCCCAATGGGTATTAACGTCACTTAATGGAAGGGAGGTATCCGACTTCACCAAACCAAAGGCTTTGGTAAGGATTGTGGCAAATTCCCCTCTGGTGATGGTTTGGTTCGGTTTGAAAGAGCCATCGTCATACCCTTTGATGATGTTCAACTTAAGGAAAGTCGTGATTGTGCGGGTGCTCCACAGGTCAGCTATATCCTTAAGGGCTGGTACGGGAATGTCCCTGTCTTTCGCAGCAATGATGCTCTTCAGTGTCTCTTTTAGGGCTTGAGCACTTACTCCCTCAGCAAAAACAGCGGATGGTGGCGTCTTAACCGGTGCAGGTTTATCTGAAGGAACAACTGCAGGTGTTGCTGTAGGCACTGCACTTGGCACCGTGCCAGGGTTTGGCCCTGTCCCTGTACCAGGAGTTGAGCTAGGGTTCGGACTTGGTACCGGACTTGGGTCTGTGCTTGGAGCAGGAGTTGGGTTCGGGCTTGGTTTTGTGCTTGGCTCCGGTTCCGGTTCAGGATTAGGGTCAACGGTTCTTGCCTTTTCAATAGTCAAGCTTTGCAGCTTTTGGCCATCGGTCGTTCTTGCTTCAATCAAAATCCGGTCTTTGTCGATCGAGATGGCGGAGTAGACCGGGAAATTATCATCATATAGATACTCCAGGTAATCAAACTTGACCGCATCGTAGAACTTCCAGCCGGAGGAACCGCCAGACAGATACACGGTGCCTGGGCTGCCATCCTTCTTGGGCTGGGCATTCTTCATAGGATAGGTCCAAGCGAGTGCATGATCGTGGCCCACCAGCACCAGGTCTACCCCAAGCTCCTCAAGGACAGGAGCCAGATATTTGGTGACTAGTTCCGGTCCGCGACCATCCTCCGTATGATAGGCAGGCCGGTGGAACATGGCGACCTTCCATTTCGCGGAGCTGGCATTTATGTTCTTCCGCAGCCATTCTGCTTGCTTCTGCATGTCTATTTCATCAGCTTCCGAATTCAGCATTACAAAATGTGTATCCTCATAATCGTACGAATAATTCAAATGCTGTTGCCCGTCCATTCCGTTACCCGGCTGACCCAAAGCGTTAATAAATACGTCCTTTCCGCCATTCTTCACATCATGATTCCCCATGGTGTAGGCAGAAGGAATACTGCTGCTGTATAGCTGTGAAGCCTTCATATCCTGTTCCCATTCGTTCATAATCCCGCCATCATCGACAATATCCCCTCCGTGCATGACAAACCGTGTATCCGGATAATGGGTAAAGGCACTGCTCATCAGATTCTGATGAATATGATAGGCTTCTTCGGTATTGGTGTGAGAATCAGTTACAAACAAGAAGGAAAAGGCTTCCGGGTTTGCTGACTCTGTCGTAAAGGTATGCTGAGTACTCCACAACCCCGGAGTTCCCACGCGGTAAATGTATTTTGTACCCGGTGACAGGCTCTGCAGCATTCCTTTGTGGAACAACGTTTCTCCCACACGGTCAGGAGCTAACAGCAGCTGCGGTGCAGTAGCCTGCTCCTTGACATTCGGCTGATCAAAACCTGTGAAGTCACTGGCTTTTGCATATTGAATGACACCGTTCTCCACTCGCGGGGCGGTTCTCCAGACGATGCTTTGGGTGGTTTTCAAATCCTCTGTAACATAGGTCCGCACATATTCAGGCTCCTCTGACCCCAGTTGTGGCACAACAGAAAGTGAGAACACCTTGCTGACTTTATCCCCATTCACTGCCTGGAGACTAAGGTTCGTTAAGGCCAAGGTAGTCAGAGACGTCTGGACTTCACCCTTCGCATTGGTTAGGCCCCATCCATCCTTCAGGAGCTTCACTTGAACCGCTGCACTTGAAATCCAGCCCGTTGCTTTGCCGTCCGGTAGCCGGATGGCGGTATAATCTCCACGGGTCACTCCAGTCGAGAAGAATTGTTCACCCGGAGTGGCGGAAGCGAGCTTGGCCGATCCCGGGTCAGCATCCGCATAGACATCAGACGGTACAGATGGCACTTCCGCAAAATACTGGGGAAGAAGCGGATCGGACGCGATAATCGAGACCCCTTCGACCGGCACGCCTGCATCATCCGTGACACGAAGCGTACTTTTCGTATGGAGTGAGCTCCCTTTTACAGTGAGGATATAAGGGAACCCGATCGTATACTTGTGGGGTGCAGCCAGTGCATAGACAGCCTCCCCTGCGGTCATTCGAAAACTGCCGTCGCTCATCTCGATCGATTTGAATATCTCGCCGCGCTCCATTTTGGCACTAGGCTTTACAGCTATATTCAATAGCGCAACGGTACCGTCAGCCGGTAACGATGGTTTGCTAAGTCCGGCAAGCGACAGCTGGTATTGGCCTTTTACAGGGTCAGTCTCATTCTGCGTAACGAGTGATGCTTGTACTTTAGGTTCAGCAGAGGTGATTTCCAGGGTCTGCGGATCGTATTTAAGCTGGGCATAGGCATCCGATAAGTCAGCCGCATTGTTGATCTGGAGCTTCAATTGGAACGTTTTGTTGCTGATGACTTCCGAGGGGGCGTCCAGATGATATTGAATGCCGTCTGGAATGAAAAAGGAGCTCACAAGCTCGGCGGGATTGCCGGATCTGTCATATACAGCTGACTGAACGGTGTGATAACCCCCTGCCAATGGAGAGGAAGGCTGATAGGAGATCATGCCTGTAGCCGCTTCATACTCGCTCTTCACAGGATGTCCATCCAGATTTAAGGCAACAGAGCCGGGGTCAATGCCCGATTGAGAATCGGTAGCCGTAAGCTGAATATGTGGTGAACGCGTATCAATAACAGCTTCATTCGCCGGGGACACCATGCCGAGTACCGGGACGCCCATATCTTCAGCAGGGTCCTGCTCATAGACCAAGCGTAGATCGTCTACCCATACGGTACCTTTATTTTTCTTGTCGAAAATGGATTGCTCAATCCGCATGTATATTTCCAGCTGGATCGGTCCAACTTTGTCCTGCGGGATATTTCCCTCGATGTATTTCCAGCCCTTCCAGTTCACGCCAACATTCTCGTCCAGATATTCAACCTCAAAGGACTTTCCGTTGCCATCTCTGAACTTGCTGAAAATAAGATGTCCATCGTTGTTCCCGTACACCCACATCCCAATTTTTTGGGGAAGTCCGGTAATGGGATAAGGAGCTTTAGGTCCAACATACACATAGGAAGGGTTTTCCTTAACACCTATGTAGTCATAATCCAATCGTACAGAATTATTCCCTGAACGGACATGCCGGGGATCCGCTTCCAGGCTCATGGCACCTGAGAAATTTCTTTTTTGAACCAGCACATTATCACTTAGGTTATTCTCAAAATCTTCGATAACGATCGAATGGGGGAGGGGGGCGTCAGCGGCAATGATGCCTGCGGGTTGAAGGGTACTTATGATAACAGTGATGAGCAGCAGGAACATCGTTGCTCTTTTCGATATGAATGACAACCTTCGGTGAATATTCTTCTTGAACATGTTCTTCTCTCCTCTTAGCTAAAAGATTCATTGTATACTCCAGTACAGCATTGTTTGTATGTAAGGCTTGCTTATGTGAAGTTAATTATAAAGATGATCTTTGCTGATAGGATTAATTTAAAGAATTAACTATGTAAACTATTAAGGAATAATCACATGAATATCTATTGATGACCCGAAGCAATGACTTGAGCAGGGATCTATGGAAGTGCTAATACCGCTGCACCAAGCCGAAGAGGGGGAATTTTACAGTCCGGACTCAGCTTGGTCAACAAAAGAGTACAACAAATCATATGGCTTGAGATCGGGAGCCCTTTACAGCCCGTACCTATTTCAACGTACATGCACTTCTGGGCATCTACCCACATACAATAAAAAGACCATGAACCCGTTGCTTTCACTACTGATCGGTTTCATTGTACATGTACGGGAGGTGTCGCCAAGTTGCCAGGAATAATAAGCACGATAGCGCTGCTGATCAAAGAACTGACACTGCTGGTATCCTACGTAAGGAATAATGCTTTTCCCCAGCCTCTCTCGGAGCAGGATGAAAGCAAATACTTAGGGATGATGGCTGAGGGAGACGCCAAGGCCCGTAACTTGTTAATTGAACACAACTTGCGCCTAGTCGCCCACATAGTAAAAAAATTCGACAACACAGGGGAAGACATGGAGGATCTCATCTCCATCGGCACCATCGGGTTGATCAAGGCCATCGAGAGCTACCGGCCGAACAAAGGCACGAAGCTCGCTACTTTTGCTGCCCGTTGTATAGAGAACGAAATCCTCATGCATTTGAGATCGCTTAAAAAGACCAAAAAGGATGTATCCCTGCATGATCCGATCGGGACGGACAAGGAAGGCAATGAGATCACGCTGATCGATATCCTTGGTTCTGACGCAGATGATATCGTTAAGGAAGTGGATTTGAAGATCGAAAAGAGCAAGATTTACCGCAATCTCGACATACTGGATGACCGGGAGAAAGAGGTAGTCGTCGGCCGCTTCGGCCTGGACACCGGCGGGGAAGAGCGGACGCAGCGGGAGATTGCGAAGGAGCTGGGGATTTCGCGGAGCTATGTGTCGCGGATTGAGAAAAGGGCGCTCATGAAGCTGTATCATGAGTTTTATAAGGCGAAGCGCTAAATTCAAAATTACAAAGTAGCATCCGTTAATAAAAGAACGTTTAGTAAGCGACTTTGTCTACGGACGAGTTGCTTTTATTTTTTTAGAAATTGGATTCAGAAATAACAGGAATTGCAATTAGGGGGCGTTATGCTGGCGACTTATAAAGTAATATTTGATTTTCATGTTCAACTGCTCCGTATATACGAAAAGAACGAAAAGTATCAAGGACCATATTAGAACGTGTCTTAAAACTTAGAATCAAATAAATTATTTTAATAGACAATTTCTATTTACAGAAGATATGGTTCAGCGAATTTTTGTATTAAACCAACTCATAAAAATACATGAGAAGAGGAGAGGGCAAATTATTATATTGTGCTCTGAAGAATACTTTATATAAGGTATTCTACAAAAAGTATAAGTATAGGGACTGCACCGAAAAGCGGTTGCTTTTGTTTGTATGTCTACTGTTCACTGCGATAGTACTATTTAGACTACATCATATACAACCTCTGAAAATTCGACAATAATGATGAGATCTGGAGAATTTGATCTCCATAGGGACAATCGGATTAATCAAGGCTATTGAAAGGTACCAACCAAATAAAGGAACAAAGTTAGTTAGTTTTGCCGCCCGTTGTATAAAAGATGAAATCCTGTTGCATTCGAGATCGCTTAAAAAGACCAAAAAGGATGTATACCTGCATGACCGGATTGAGACGAACAAGGAGGGCAATGAGATCACGCTGATCGATATCCTTGGCTCCGACGCAGATGATATTGTTAAGGAAGTCGATCTGAAAATCGAGAAGAGCAAAATCTACTGCAATCTCGACATTTTGGATGACCGGGAAAAGGAAGTGATGGTTGGGCTCTTCGGCCTGGATACAGGTGGGGAAGAGCGGACTCAGCGGGAGATAGCCAAGGAGTTGGGCATCAGCCGCAGCTATGTGTCCCGGATCGAAAAGCGGGCGCTGATGAAGCTGTATCATGAGTTTTATAAGACGAAGCGATGATAATTGTATAAATGACATTTCTGACAGAGATGAGATGAAGAGTCCGCTTGGCTTGTCGAGGTCCAAATGATTCGTGAAAAGCTTGAGTCCATCAAACATTCGTGGCACAACAATCAAACAAAAAAACAAACCATGTTACGCGTTGATTCAGAGTGTAATATGGTTTGTTTTATTTGGTGAAGAAATATCTGATAATAACCCGTGGTCAAATGTCTTCATCACGGCATATCTATTTCTCAGAATGAATGTATTGAAAATGATGAGAATATTTGTTCGATTTTTACATAATAAGAATTAAATCCTAATATAATCATATGAATGACTAACGTTATCATATGGAACACATATATCTTAGATGTTAGAATTTGGAGGGCAATAAGTTTTATTTATGGGAATTATTAATCAATATATAAATTGTGTAAATGCCCATATAATATCACTTAATAAATCTTAAAAAAAGGAATGATTTTGTGAATAAAAAAGAGCTTCCGATACATTATCCTATGGTTTCTAATTACCCGCAGCATGCTTATTATTTTTCTATTATATCGAATAATGAGAACTGCCTTCCATGGATTTATAGCAATTATTTAAATATGTGTTTAATGGAATCCGAGAAAGATTGCTTTTTAGATTATTATGCACAATCCCCTGAACATCATTTTCATCCGTGCTTTACGGATACTCAAAGATTACTAAGATCAACGATATTGAAGTTCATTCCTGATATAGTTGAATTTTTAAAAGATCAAATCCGACAAGATAATTATATATGGCTACACGTAAATGAATATTATATTCCTGGTTCGCCAGCTTATCAAAAGTTCACATTCCCGCATTCAATATTTATATACGGATTTGATGATAATGAGAAGCGATTTAATATTTCTGGTTTTTTGGAAAATAGAAAATATAAATGCGCCTATGCTTCATATTCAGAGATAGAGAATTCATTTTATGATTTTGGAAAAACACATATAGATAGTGATGTTACTCAACATGTTAACTATATGCACTTACTGAAATTACATCCAAAACATCATCAAGGATTGCCATATCAATTTGATATGAAATTTATTGCAGAACAAATCAAAGACTACTATGAGTCAAAAAATCTATCCTTAAATTAT
>NZ_LVWI01000065.1 GCF_001909055.1 Paenibacillus helianthi | reverse complement strand
GACTAAAGACTAAAAGACTAAAGACTAAAAGACTAAAGACTAAAAGACTAAAGACTAAAAGACTAAAGATTAAAGACTAAAGATTAAAGATTAAAGATTAAAGATTAAAGATTAAAGATTAAAGATTAAACATTAAACATTAACTGTGACTCCGTCACGGGACAAATTTGCTGCGCAAATTTGTAAGAGCTTATAAAGAAACGGAACGCTCTTCACGGGCAGCGGTAGCGGACTTCACCTGCTCATGCGCATGATAAGAGCTGCGCACCAGCGGGCCGGACTCCACATGGCTGAAGCCGCGCTTCAGCCCCTCCTCCTTGAGCTGGGCGAATTCCTCAGGAGTATAATATTTCTCCACGTTCAGATGCTTTGGTGAAGGCTGCAGGTATTGGCCCAATGTCAATATATCACAATCCACCGACCGCAGGTCATCCATCGCCTGCAAAATCTCATCCCATTCCTCGCCAACGCCAAGCATAATGCTGGATTTGGTTGGGATGTCCGGCTTCATCGCCTTGGCTCTGCCCAGCAGTTCCAGGGAACGGCGGTATTTGGCCCGCGCCCGCACTCGGTCAGACATCCGCTCTACCGTCTCAATATTGTGGTTCAGTATATCCGGACGACTGTTCATTACAATTTCAAGACTGTCCCGGTCGCCCAGAAAATCCGGTATCAGCACCTCTACACTGCACAGCGGAAGGCGCTTACGGATTGCAGCTACGGTCTCGGCAAAAATCTGTGCACCGCCATCCTTCAGATCATCACGGGCCACGCTCGTGACCACACAATGTTTCAGTTGCATCCCCTCGGCAGCCTCAGCCACACGCTCCGGCTCCAAAAGATCGAGCTCCGTAGGCAGACCTGTATTTACGGCACAAAACCGGCAGGCCCGGGTACAAATGTCACCCAGTATCATAAAAGTAGCCGTGCGGTTAGCCCAGCATTCATAGATATTCGGGCATCGCGCTTCCTCACATACGGTATGTAGAGTTTTGGAGCGCATCATGCCTTTAATTTCCTGATAATGTTCACCCGTCGTTAACTTGATTTTGATCCAGTCTGGCTTGGGTTGTTTGGCTGTCCGATTAGTCAAAGTGAAGAACCCCGCTTTCGCCTGAATATTTAGTTGCATCCATTAAAGTTTGCTGCCTCATATTATAGCATGTGCAAGGGCCATTTGCCTGTTTTTGTGAACCTTTGGGCAAGGATGGATAAAATAAGCCCATTTGCTCCACTCTACAAGTAGAAACGGCTACGCCGTCCTTATCAAAGCTGATGATTCCGGAGCACCGATACTGCGTACCGCTTTTAGCTGCCCGTTCCAACAGGAAAGACAGAGACAGGAAAGATAAGGAATAAGAACAAAAAGCACCCCAAGGGTGCTCTTGATAAAAACTTGTTAACACATCAGCACCCGGACCTAGGAGGTTGTAAACATGCCGGCTCAATTCAGGAATGCTGCAATACGGAAAACAGTACTCTGTCTGTCAGCCGCCGCCATGCTATGGGGAACAAGCTATCCGGGGGCAGCGGCTGCAGAATTACGCCTTCCCTCAGTCCGTACTGGAACTGTGTCAGACAAAGACACACTCTCTGCCCGCCGCAAGGAGCTATATGATCAAATGAGCGCTGCTACAGGGGTTACCTGGTTCCGTTTCGCTGCTATTGACCAATATGAACGGACGATTGCCAAAAAGAAAAGCGGAACCGCGGAACCCGCCAATCCCCGTCTTACCGGAATCAGCATCCCCGCACCGGTATGGTGCGGACCGCTGAACCCGGATCAAGCGGACCAGGCCCCGCAATCCATCGGATTTTTTGGAGGACTCGGAAAGGATGGGTCCGGCGACGGTGTGGCTGATCCCGGGAATGATGCTGATGTACTCTACAGTATGGCAAGGCATCTGATGAAATACGGGGATTCTGCCAGCGATTTCAATATCGGTGTGTGGGAATATTACCATAACGGCAGGGCAGCGCAGCGGGTAGCACAGTTTGCCAAGCTGTACGAGCATTTCGGACGGCTTGATTTGTCGGGCAGTGCTTTTCCTCTGCCGGTGGGCTCCCTCTATTCTTATCACAGCACTTGGGGCACCGGCAGAAGCTGGGGCGGAGCGCGTATCCACGAAGGGACAGACCTGTTCACACCTCACGGCATGACTGTGCGCAGCACCTGTTTTGGAATCGTGGAAACCAAGGGCTGGAACCGCTACGGCGGCTGGCGGATCGGTATACGCGATATCGAAAACCGCTATCATTACTACGCCCATCTGGCAGGGTATGAGAAATCACTCTCCCGTGGAGATATTGTGGCCCCCGGCCAAACGATCGGCTGGGTCGGCAGCTCCGGCTACGGCAACCCGGGCACTCAAGGCAAGTTCCCGCCTCACCTGCATTATGGAATCTACCGCGACCGGGGGATTACGGAGTGGGCCTTCGATCCTTATCCCTTACTGAAGCAGTGGGAGAATGCGGAATACAAAGCTGTGAAAAAACGGAAGTAATTGCAGCCATTCCACCTGATCATCAGACGGCGTCCTGTCCTGTCAGCATGGAACAGGTACAGCTTACTCTAATGGAGCATTAGACAACCGAAGGGTTCAAGCTCCACAACCAGACGATCATTATTACAGATCGTTGTCCCTGTCAGCAGGTCGGTTAACTCCGGGGTGCCGGAGCGGAAACGGTCCACCTCCAGATGATAGCGGTTAGGGGAATTATTAATGACCAGCCCTATCTTCTCCTGCCCGCTGGACCGGACGTAACCTAGAACATTGCGGGTTTCATCCGTGAACCAGGGACGGAAAGAACCTTTTCGCAGCACCTCATATTTCTTCCTTAGACCGATCAGCCGTGTATACCAGGCATGGAGTGTGCTGTTCTGCTCTTGCTCGCGCCATACCATCGGCCGTCTGCAGTGCGGATCTGTCGCACCCTCCATGCCAACCTCATCACCATAATAAATCATAGGCATACCGATATAGGTCATTTGAAAGAACACTGCAAGCCTCATCCGGTACATCGCCGTTTCCTCATGGTTCCAGCCCCGTCCACCCTGCTTGCAGGCCGTTAAAAAACGCAGCGTGTCATGGCTGCCAAGCAGCTGGAACATGGCCGCATTCGCCTGATCGTTGCAGAACGCTTCCTGATGGATTACTTGCTCCATAAAGCGCACCGGTCCAGTTGACTGCTCAGCAAAGAACTCCAGCACCGCATCGCGCAGAACATAATTCATGCCGCCATCGAACTGGTCGCCTCTGAGCCAAGGCCCGGAACCATGCATGATCTCACCAATCAGCAGCAGCTCGGGGAATTCTGCTTTGAGTTCACGGCGAAACCGCGTCCAGAACTTGTGCGACACCTCATTGGCCACATCCAGACGCCAGCCGTCAATCCCCGCCTCACGTACCCAATGCTTGGATACCTCCATCATATAATCCGCAACTTCTGGGTTGTCCATATTCAGCTTGGGCATATGCGCCTCAGCTTTGCCAAAGGTCTCATAGTTTGGAGAAGGGGTCTGTACCACTGGATAGGAGTGGATTAGAAACCAGTCCTTGTACCGGGAACTCTCCCCATGCTCAAGCACATCCCTGAAGGCAAAAAACGTATCACCGGCATGGTTGAATACGGCATCCAGCAGTACCCTGATTCCATGGTGGTGAGCCTGATCCACCACAGCCCTCAAATCCGCTGTTGTGCCAAACGTTGGGTCGACCTTGTAGTAGTCAGAGGTATTGTATTTGTGCTCGGAAGGAGACTCGAATATGGGCGTCATGTACATAGCTGTGATGCCCAGCTGCTGCAGATAAGGGATTTTGTCCAATATCCCTTTCAGATTGCCTCCGTTATAGCTGCTGGGATAAATCTGATAGACTACCGCATCCTGACTCCAAGAGGGAATTTTAACCGCTTCCGGCTGGTGCATGTAAGCATATTGAAAAGATCCGGCATGCTCTCTGTTCTCTGCTATCCCTCTCTCTCCATACCACAAATATTCCCCGGCTGGGTTCATGACATGGAATAAGTATCTGCATTTGCCAGTTACTGATGGAAGGACGGCTTCATGAATCTCATAAGCTCCTGCAGAGCCGATCCGCTCCATTGGAAGCGGGATTTCGCTCCCCGGCGAGTCATAGCGGTCAGAATGAATCACGGTGCAGGTCAATTGCTGCCCATTCTGTACGAAAAGTCGCAGCTTCAAGCTGCCGGGGCCAACCGGAAAAGCAAAGGGATCTTCAGCAGTATGGTATAGAAACCAGCGGGTCATATGATACGAGCTCCTTTTATTGTATGATGGGTTTATGTCTTGGTCATTAGCAGAAACGGCTACGCCGTTTGAAACCTATAATCCTTATTTTTTCAAAAAATCCGGCTGGATCGTGAGGGAAAACTATGAAGGTAACGATTACGGATATCGCCTCAGCGGCAGGTGTAGCCAAATCCACAGTTTCTAAGGTGCTGAATGATTCACCGAAAATCTCGCAGGAAACCAAACATAAGGTCAGAGAAATCATGAAACAAATGAATTACACACCCAGCAGCATCGCCACAGGTTTAGCCCGTCAGAGCAGCAGCAATATTGGGCTGTTGATCGACATGTCCAAATCCAGTGAATTCTTGAATCAGTTCTTCTACAGCATCATCGGCGGCATTGAAAGTGTAATCGGATCCATGAAATATGAACTGACCATCGCCAATGTGGAGCATAACCACCCGGAGGGCCATTTCCTGCACAGGCTCATAAGAAGCAAGCGGGTCGATGGCCTTATCGCCAACACCTCGGTGCTTACAGAGGAACTATGCATGGAGCTCAACCGGCTCCAGTTCCCATATATTTCGCTGGGGGAAGTTGCCGGCTCCGAATGCTGGGCCGATTTCGATAACGAAGCTGGCGGTAGAATGCTCACCCGGCATCTGCTGGAGGAAGGCTACTCTGCGGTTGCTTTTGTTGGCGGTCAGGAGGGAGATCCTCTCTTCATCCGCCGGCTGGAAGGCTGCAGGGAGGAACTTTTAAAAGCCGGACTATCCCTCCCCGAGCAATGGATTATGAACGGCGCGGCAGAAGAGGCGGTAGGCTATCAAGCGGCCAAACAGCTGCTGCGTAGCGAAACGCCGCCGGATTCCCTGATCTGTATGAGTAATTTTGCCGCATTTGGGGCACTGCAGGCTGCAAGAGAGCTGGGGGTACAAATTCCCGCTGAGCTTGGAATTGCAACCTTTGATGAATATCCGTTGTCCCGCTACACCACACCGCCATTAACCTCGCTTAATTTGGACACTTTTCATCTGGGGGTATCGGCCGGTGAGTTGTTAATGGAAAGGATCGACGGCAAAAATGAAGCTGGCCGCGGGCTGCTGCTGAAGCCGGAGTTAATTCCGCGGGAGTCAACATTAAGAAAAGTAAGGGAAACCGGTTTCCCTAAATAGAAACTATCATACCCATCTAGAGATGTCAACGGAATAAGGCATGTCCCTGAGTCGTTAAAAACCTCCTCCACGTTAGCCCGTGAAGGAGGTTTTGTTATTTCGCTGAGTATTCCTGCAGCTTATTTATTGAAGCTCTGCCGGAGCTTTGAATAAACTGCAGCACCTCATCCATTATTAGGCTGCTGTCTTCGCAGTGGCACAACATATGGCCGCTTCGCTCCACCATTAATACACGTTTGCTTGCCGAGGGGATGGTGCGGTGCAGATAGGCCGCGCTTTTTGCTCTCACCAAATGATCCCTGCCGCCCTGAACAATTAAGGTCGGGGTCTCAATCTGCGGATAGATCTCAAAGCTCTCACGCACCAGACGTTGAAATTCCCTTGTAGCCTTCGCCGGAGTAGAGCCGAACTTGCTCAGGTAATTCCGGATCATAACCGGGCTGCCCAGGGTCTTCAGAATCTCCAGCAGGTTAAGCGGAAAAACAGGTGTAGACAGCAGCGTAAGCGACTTGATCTGTTCCCGGTACTGCACAGATAAGTGGGAAGCAATAAGCGCTCCGGTGGAAAAACCGATCAGGTGCACCCTGTCGCCATCATTCAACATCTCTTGCAGCTGGTCTTCGGCGCTCTGCCGCCAACCCTGCCTGTCGGATTGAAGCAGGTCATGCCGGCTCCCCCCATGTCCTTTTAGCGTAAAGGTTCGGGCAGGGTACTGATGCTGTTCCAGGAATTGCGCTAGCGGAGAGATTTCGTATTCCCCTCCTGTGAAGCCGTGTATGAATAAGCAGCGTTCCATAGGCGCCCTCTTTTCGTTGGAATTCATTATTAGTAGCCTATTAAGCAGGATTCCCATGTTTAACCCATTTTAAGAAAAATAACCCTAACTGCTCCAATCGTCAAGTTTTGACTCTGGACAAGGATGGGGCTGTTTTTTTATTTTACTGCCCAAGCATTACCAAAGTTTTTCCATATAGTAATATCACACCATTCGAATGGTTATTGTTCAGCTGTACAGGCTATTGCTCTACTTGAATCACTGCCTATCTATTTGAAAGCCCAGACGACGGTTTGGGATTTTTACTGTGGGCGGGTTACTCGGCCTATTCTATTATGAGAGGATGAACTCTTTTGCCAAATTTCAGTTCGTTTCAAGCAAACCCCGATAATCTGCGAACGCTGATCTTCGGGCGGGACCCTTCCACACTGATTGACCGCCCTCTCACCACCGATTCCAGCGGAAATCTGACTACAGTCATCCTTAATGGTACGATCTCCAGCGTGCTCGGCGCTACCATTACCGCCGGTACACTATCATCGGCGGGTACGGTTACCAACCTCTTAAACGGTACGATTACCAGCGTGCTCGGGGCTACCATTACCGCCGGTACGCTATCATCGGCGGGTACGGTTACCAACCTCTTAAACGGTACGATTACCAGCGTGCTTGGGGCTACCATTACCGCCGGTACACTATCATCGGCGGGTACGGTCACCAACCTCTTAAACGGTACGATTACCAGCGTGCTCGGCGCTACGATTACTGCTGGTACATTATCATCGGCGGGTACGGTCACTAACCTGCTAGATGGTACGATCACTAGCGTGCTCGGGGCTACGATTACTGCTGGTACATTATCATCAGCAGGTACTGTAACCAACCTGCTAGATGGTACAATTACCAGCGTGCTCGGGGCTACGATTACTGCCGGTACGTTGTCATCGGCGGGTACGGTCACCAATCTCTTAAACGGTACGATCACTAGCGTGCTTGGGGCTACCATTACCGCCGGTACACTATCATCGGCGGGTACGGTCACCAACCTCTTAAATGGTACGATTACCAGCGTGCTCGGGGCTACGATTACTGCCGGTACGTTGTCGTCGGCGGGTACGGTCACCAACCTCTTAAACGGTACGATTACCAGCGTGCTTGGGGCTACCATTACTGCCGGTACGTTGTCGTCGGCGGGTACGGTCACCAACCTCTTAAACGGTACGATTACCAGCGTGCTCGGCGCTACCATTACTGCCGGTACGTTGTCGTCGGCGGGTACGGTCACCAACCTGCTGGATGGTACGATCACCAGCGTGCTCGGGGCTACGATTACCGCCGGTACACTCAGCAGCGTAACCTCGATTTCACAGCGCAGCTTCATTGAACAGGCAACTACCGGCATCACAACAGCCGATGCGCTTACGCCTCTGCCTGCGAACACGACAAGCGTGCTGGGCACTTATTCTTATTTCATCGTGAATACCGGCGCTAATCCTGTAAATACGCAGGTGGAGATAAGTGCGGACGGAACCAATTATTTTGTCGACACAACCGGTAATAATCCGCTTCCTGCCGGATCTGTGGATGTCCTTGTTCCATCCCGGTTCCTCAAGTACACCCGGCTGGCCTATCAATCGTCAACACCGGGTTCAGCATCTACGCTCAATGTCATCTTCGATGCTCAGGGAACGTAAGTTATCTATCGGTCATAGTATGTAATGACAAAGAGTGCATGGGTAGCCCATGTACTCTTTGTTCTGCCCGCCTTTACCGGACAACACTCCCATCGTGCATCACAGAACTGTGGGGAAACTGACTCTCCAAGGAGGAACACCCGTGAAAAAGCCCACCCTAGGTGTACATCTCATCATTCGCAATGAAGCCGCTCTTCTCCCCCAATGCCTGGACAGCCTGTCCGGTGCTGCGGATGAAATTGTAATTGTAGATACGGGTTCAACCGATGATTCCTTGAGCATCGCTGAAGGATACGGAGCCAAGGTATACCGAATGAATTGGAACCATAATTTCTCGGAAGCGCGCAACACCGGGCTGTCCCATGCGCAAACGGATTGGATCCTCGTCTTGGATGCCGATGAAATATTGAAGACACCGCTCGGAGAAATTACCGATATGCTCCAGAACACTCCAGCCCTGGCTTATACGGTTAATATAGAAAATTGGTTGGGAAGCTCTCCTGAGGAGCGGCTGACGCACAGCATAATCCGTCTGTTCCGCAATGGAAAAGGGTTCAGCTTTGACGGAATCATCCATGAAGGGTTAGACGCCTCTATTATCGACAAGCACGGTGCTTCCGTCATTCACAGCAGCAATATCGAAATCACTCACCTGGGATATTTACCGGGCCTCATGGCCCAGAGGAATAAAGTCAGCCGCAACGAGCAATTGCTGCGCCTTGCGCTGGGAAAAGAGCCGGACAATCCTTTTTACAGCTATAATCTGGCGGTTACCTGCTGTCAGAACGGACAGCTGGAGGAGGCGGCAGAACTGCTAAGCCATACCATCCATCAAGCTCCGCTTCAGGTGTCTTACCGTCCTTCGATGATCCGCGATTTAGGTAAAATCTATCTGGCCATGAATAATACGAAGGGGATTGATGCCCTGCTCGCACGGGAACTGCAGCGCTATAGGGATTACCCGGATTTGCATTTCATCCAGGGGCAATCCTGGGAGAGCCAGGGACTGATCGAACGTGCTTGTCAGTCCTATGAGCGCGCAGCGGCGGGTTCGGAAGCTGCACTAAGTCAAGAAGCTGCCCTCAGCGGGAAATATGTTTCTGAGAAAGGCATGAACAGCTTCCGCCCGCTGACCCGTCTGGGAGAGAACTCTCTTCAGCTTGGACACACGGAGGATGCGGCCCGGTGGTTTCACCGTGCCCTTCAGCATCATTCAATGTATGGTCCAGCACTTCAGGGAATAGCTTCAGCCTTCCAGCGCCTGAATGTGCCGGATCCGGAGATTTCCACGCTGTTGATCCAGCTTGCGGGTACAGAGCAGCCTGCCGGGAGAAGCGCGGTAATCCATGCCCTGGAATCCGTCCATGCTTATGAGGCTATTGCCGGATTGCCGCGGGCGGGTTTTCCGCTGGAATGGGAGACACTGCCTGCTATAATCTCCGCATGGATGATTACCGGACAACTGCAGGAAGCAGGGTCTGCTCTGCGGGAGGCTCTTCCTCTGTTGAAGCAGGAAACAGACAGAGACAGAGATGTCACGAGGCAGTTATGGATTATTCATGCCATCTGCCGGTGGCAGGAAGACAGACAACAGACCGAATCATACGGATTTCTGGATGCGCCGGAGCCCTTGCGGTCCGGGCTATTGCATATCGGTGAAAAGTTGGCGCGCCAAGTTTCAGCTCCGGCTGCGCCAGACAATGCCGGTGAACATTCCCTAGTGGTCACGGAGCTGATCCGGCAGGCGGTTAAACTGCGCAGCTTCGGGCTGGCTGCCGAACTGGCCGGGCTGTTTCCAGAACACCGGGCCGAACTTGCCGGGGCTCTGTATGAGGCGGGCCAGCTGGAGGCCGCAGGGGAGCTTTTGATTACCCTGGCGGCCGGCGGTCAAACGGGAGGGAAGGGTTCTTTTTATCTCGCGGAGATGCTCTTTGACCAAGGCCATTATGGGGAGGCTGCCGAGTGGTTCCGGCACATGCTTGACACAGCACCAGCGGATAACCCTTCCCGCATTGGGCTGTCGCTGAGCTACCTTCATCTAGCCAAGCAGGAGCTCGAAGGAGCTGCAGCCAGCTTCCCGGAGATATATACGCAGGGACCTTTACAAGAGGACATCGCTGCGATCCATCAGGCCATCGCCGTGCTGAACCGTACTGCCTGGCATACACAGTGGAGTGCTAATCAGAACATTCAGGGAGGAGCCGCAAGATGAGCACACCAAAACACCGCATTTCCCTCTGTATGATCGTCAAGAATGAGGCGGATAATCTGGCACAGTGCCTGGCAAGCGTACGTGGTGTGGCTGACGAAATCGTAGTGGTTGACACCGGATCAACAGACTCCACTGTTCAAATTGCCCGAAGCTTCGGGGCGAAGGTCGTGGCCTTTCCCTGGAGCGGTGATTTTGCCGCTGCCCGCAACGCCGGCCTGAATCAGGCTCAGGGACAGTGGATTCTTATACTGGATGCGGACGAGGAGCTGGATCAAGGCAGCAGGGGCGAGCTGTTGCTGTGCGCGGAGCATATGGAGTATGAAGCGTTTTTTCTGCGAATTCATAATCACTCAGGAACGGCCCGCTCCTCACAGACGATTACCGTGAATCCGATATTGCGGATGTTCCGCAACCGCCCGAGTTACCGCTTCAGCGGGATCATTCATGAACAAATCGCCTCGGTTATCGTAAAGGAAACCCCTGCCGCCTCCATGCATTTGAGCACTGTGGTGATTCATCATTACGGCTATGCCAATGGCGTAGTGGCCAAAAAGGATAAGATCCGCCGCAATGTCGAGCTGCTGAAGGAGCAGCTGAAGCTGAATCCGGGAGACGCTTTTCATCATTTTAATATGGCTGTCGAATATATGCGGCTCGGGGAGTATGACCCTGCGCTTGAGCATATCCGTACTTCGCTTGAACAGGTGGAGCCGGATACAAGCTATGTCCATCTCCTGTATAAGTACGAAATCCGCTGCCTGGCGGTCAAAGGCCATGTGCAGGAGGCGCTTGCAGCCTGTGAGCGGGGGATTCTGTTATTTCCCGACTACCCGGACCTTCATCACCTAAAAGGTATACTGCTGCTGCAGTCGGCAGCTTACATGGAAGCCAGAGCCGCGCTGCGGCAGGCGCTGGATATCGGCGTTTCGCCGCCGGGCTATCACACGGAATCCGGCTGCGGGACGTATGTTACGCTGGCTGTGCTGGGGCAGCTCTGCCAGGAGATTGGTGAAGACTGCGAATCGGCTGCCTGCTATACCCGAGCCGCCCAGCTTCATCCAGCGCCTTGGCCGCTGGTTGCACGGCTGGTGCGCACGCTGAAATGCGCGGGCCGGGAGAACGAACTGAACGGTTGGCTGGATCTGCATGTTCCCGGAGTTGCAGCGGAGCACCGGAAGCTGGCCGTTCTGCTGCTGAATGAAGGCTGCTTCGAAGCGGCCGCGGCGCAGCTGGAAAGGAGTGCACTTGGGCAAATGGACCCGGGGGCCGCCAATGACAGCAGTTCCTGCGTCAAGTCGCTTCAAGAAACCGTTGCCGCTTCTGCCGGAAGCTTAAACGGTGAAGATCTGGCTGGCCTGCTGGGTCTGGCTTCGGACATGGCCGCGGGCTGCGCCGGCATGACCGCACACCCGGCATATCAGCGCAGCCGGACCTGGATTCTGCTGGCTGACGGCGCACTGGCCTCGGTCGCCTCTTCGGCACCCATGCATCCCGCTGCTGGCAGAGCGCGTCTATTGCTCCCGCTACCACGGGTAACAGACTAGAGAAGGCAGGTGTGAAGATGTCTATCCCGGATGTATCCCTGTGTATGATCGTCAAGAATGAAGCTCAGCATCTGGAACGCTGCCTGGCTTCGGTTGCAGGATTGGTGTCGGAGATCATCATTGCCGACACGGGTTCTTCCGACAACAGCATGGAGGTGGCCCTGAGCTTCGGGGCACAGGTGATTGAAATTCCCTGGGAGGGGGATTTCGCCAAAGCCCGGAACCGGACACTGCGGCAGTCCTCCTGTTCCTGGGTTCTAGTGCTTGACGCCGACGAGGCGGCTGGCGGCTGGCGGGCCGATGTTCTGAACGAATTGCTCGGCGCAGAGCAGGTAGACGGCTATTTCCTGCCTTTTATCCATTATGTAGGAGAAGCGGATAGCGGGGACTATGTCACGGACAATGTCTGCCGGCTGTTCCGCAACGATGAACGCATTGTCTTCCAGGGGAGTATCCATGAAGAAGCTGCAAGCAGTATCTGGGCGCTGCCGGACGGAAAGATCGCCTACGCAGCAGCGCTGCCTGTCCGGCATTACGGCTATCTGGATGAGGAGCTGCGCGCAAAGAACAAAACTGCCCGTAATCTCGAATTGATCCAAACCGCACTGCAGCATGATCCGGAGAGCATTCCCCTTCAGTACGCCCTAGGGACTGAACATTACCAGCAAGGAGCGTATGAGACTGCCGCCGGACTTCTGCTTCCTTTGCTGAAGACAGCCCCTGCAGGCTCCGGCTATCTTGCCGATATTTATATGAAAACGGCTTATGCCCTGCAGGCCTGCGGACGCACTAAAGAGGCCAAAGCCGCCTATGGAGCCGGTCTCCGCCTATTTCCTGATTTCACGGATCTGCTGGAGAGTTATGCTGTTCTGCTCCTGGAAGAAGGAGAATTACAGAAGCCTTACCATCTGTTGAAAATAGCACTGCAAAGCGGAGACACCGCGCAGAAATATCCCTCCTCCTCCGGCAGCGGGACCAGCCGGACCTGCGTGGTGATGGGCCAGGTCTGTGAGCGGCTGCTCCGCTATGAGGAAGCGGCAGATTGTTGGGAGCAGGCGATAGACTATGATGCCGGCTGCGCTGCTGCTTGGGCAGAGCTTGTTCCCCTCTGTCTGCTGGCAGGAGAGGAACAGCGCCTGACTGCCTTGACCCGGCAGACCCTTCAGGCCATGCCTTCAGAACTGCTGGGCAGATGCATCCCTGCAGCACTGAATGCCCATGCCTGGGAATGGCTGCAGGTGTTGGCCGCTGCACCTCAGCTGCCGGCTTCGGTGCAAGCCATCCTGCGTGTGCTGCCGGAACTGTTCCGGCACACGCAGATGCTGGATGCAGCTGCTGCGGCTCCGCTGGAGCGGCTGCTGCGGGAAGGCCCGGAGCAGCCGTGGGTACACGGCTATCTGTGGGCCTGGGCCTGCCGCACCGGCGACGCCGCCGCTGCAGGGAAGTGGCTCGCGCGCCTGGCCCCTCTCAGGCCAGGCCTCGCGGCGGTACACCACCGGATAGGACTGGAATCCGGTGGCGGCGATCCGGCATGGCCGCAGCAGAGCCATACGGATCACTCCGGTGATCCGGCAGCGAAACTGCCAGGCCATGCGGATCATCCGGCCGGTGCAGCGGCGATCCAGCCGATAACTTTTCCCGGCCTGTCCTACGCTGCACAGCTGCTGCTTCAGGCCGGAGCCTGGAGCAGTCTGCTGACGCTATACAGGAACACGTCTCCCTCTCTGTTCCAGTGGTGCCGTCTGCCTCAGCCGCTGCTGCGCGGACTGCTGCAAGCACCTGCTCCCTTCAGGGAGCAGTGGTGCTCTATATACAGCAGTCATGCGCAGCAATACCTCGGCACAACTTGTGCAGCAGAATGGCTGCTCTATGCAGCTGTATCCGATTCCTGCGGGAGAGTGCCGCAGCTTGATCCGGCTGCAGGGAAGGCGCTGCAGCAATCGGGAAGCGCAGCAGCAGCCTTGGGCCTCAGCTATCATAAGCTGCTGCTGGCGGCAGAAGCCTTTCCCGGTAAGAATCCCCGGGGAAGCATTCCCTGGCTGCTGCTCGTCAGATCAGCTCTCCGCGACGGATTATGATGAAGTGAAATGTTTCCACTGCATTATCTGCAATAGCAATCGCCAATCCGCTGCTTCCAGCAACTTATTCGCTGCTGCACCTATTCCGGTCTTTCATGCTCCCGCCTCTCCTGCCATTCCACCAGATTGGGGTTGTCGTCCAAAATGGAGCGGTACTGCTCCAGGCTACCCCATTTCCCCTCGGGGTCCAGCTCCATGTAGCGTTCATATTTTTGCCGGAGGGCTTCAGGCGGCAGCGCCCAGCCATAGTGCTTCACGCGCAGCTCTGCGAAGAAAGCGGGCAGAACGGCGTAAGACAGCGGCAGGCGGGGGACATGATGATTCATTTGCGGTGTAAAATAATAAAATTGCGGCAGATACCGGACCAGCGTCCGGGTATGCTTGGTATGAATGTTCCAGTGCTCATCTTCACGGTAATGCGTCGTACCGCCCCAGAAGTCATACAGCCGGAACGCCACGGAATCGTACGCATCCTGATCAATCAGGCGGCGCATTTCCCGTTTGGCCTCTTCTTCATAGAATTCATCGGCATCCACGGACAGCAGCCAGTCAGGGTCCGTGGACACCGCCAGCTCCCAGAGCGTCTGCCGCAGCTCCCATTCCCGGTGGAACAGCGGGCCTTCCAGTGTCACCAGCTTTGTCACCTTGGCAAAAGAATGGCACAACCGTGCCGTGTCATCCGTGCTGGCGTCATCAACAATGACAATATCGTCCACAAAACCGCTCAGTTCCTCAAGCACTTGTTCCAAATAACGTCCGCTCTCATTCCTTACCTGCATCATGGCGGTAAGACGATTTCCGGAGGTTTTGCGCAGCGGCTTATCCTTGCTCATCATCGGCTCCCCCCTTCAATCGTCCTGCTGCTTCCTCCAGGTCGGCCATCTCAGCGAATAATGTCCGCGCCTCGCCGCCTGCACCTGCCACCCGCAGAAAGCTGCGGATCGCCGCATGTCTTCTGCCATGCAGCAGATGCATCGTACCTTCAATGACTGGTAGTTGAACGCCGCCATAGGAGGGAATTTCGGTCCCTGCCAGCAGGGCCGTGCTTGCGGGCGGCATCCCGCCACCCTGGAGCACCGCACCGCCAGGCAGCGGGATGACTCCGGCCTCGCTGCTGCTGAGCGCCGCTAGACGCTGAAGCTGCAGCGCTTTTTCCCACTGGAAGGAGGCGATGTAATTCTGCAGCAGCAGCGGCTGCGCCTCAGGGCAGGACAAGTTCTCCAGAACGCGGATCGCCTCTGCGACGTCCTCATTCACGCGGTAAAGTTCCGCCTGAAGCAGTCCGGAGTCTCCACTGTCCAGCCACCTTCTCATCTGTACAGCTGTACTTCTTTCCTCCTCGGTAAACGCAGTGATTTCGTACTGGGCAACCGCCAGCGCCAGATTGCCCTTCTTGGCCTCAATGGCCGAGAAGAAACGGTAGTGCGAGTGAAGGCAATCGGTATAGTCATGCAGCAGCATCAGTTCAAAAGATTTCGCCAAATACCGCTCGGCGGCTTCATCTCCCAACAAATATAAATAGGTGGCGGCCAAATAATGCACCGTAGGCTGATGAGGCATCTTCCCGCACATGGACACGTAGAAGTCTGCTCTTAGGCGGCGCTGAATGACAAGCCAGTCCCCTGCCCCGGAGCAGGCCGGCTGCCACAATCCGGTAAGTGCACGTGTCCAAACCTCCTCATAGTCAGACAGAAAAAACAGCCGTTCTCCCCGCCGGAGCAGCCCGCAAGACAACGGATAATCTCCGCTGAGATAGACCACCCTCGGTCTGCACAGATTTTGCTCCAGGTATAACCGTTCCGAAACCGTGCCTACCAGGTCTGCTCGGGCGGCAAGCAATGCGCTGTATTTTTCCCACATGATCTCGTTCTCGCCTTCGGGACACGGCTCCAGCAGAGCCACTGTGTAGGCTGGCTGCAGGGCCAGCACATCGGGCAGCCAGTAGGGGGAAGAGACAAGCAGTGTAAAACTCCCGCCATCCCAAGTATTCAACTCCGTCAGGGCCACCGGCCGGATTCCGCTACAGGCTTGCTGCTCAGGCGTCATCCCTCCGGCAAAGCAGATGTCTGCCCGCTCCGGCAAAAGATCCAGCAGTCTTTTATATGGATACTCTTCCCAGGAGACGCGGCTGAGAATCAAATAGTTCATAAGCATACCTCCCCGCCTGCCTGCATGTTGCTGGCATTGAGCTCAGGCGGACCGCCTATATACCCTATAGCCAGGGAAGGCCCGGGCGCAAGCAGAAGACTGTAAGGGGGCTCCCCCCTGGTGATGCGGCCCGGGACTATTCCACTCCTGTGCGCAATCCGTTCCAGTGGAAGCTTCTTCGCGGTCGGACCAGGCCATCCATGATCAGTTGCAGTCTCCTCCATTGCCGAACCCGTCCGGCTGACTACGAGGTCGGCTGAACCATGCCGGACAGCCCCGGCAATCCGCTCCACATAATGCGTGTCATAATCAGCGGAAGCAGAGAGATACACTACAATCTCGCTCCCGTATAAGGCGGAGACATTCTCCAGCGCATGAAGCCAGGATTTCTCGCCTTGAACGGCTATGACCGCATCCTGCTCCCGCACAGCAATTTCCGGGAGAGCTTCACTGCGGATGTCCCTGACCCAAACCCAGCGGATATTGCCATAACTCTGCTGCTCTTGCAGCCGCTGCAGGGATCGAAGAGACTGCCCGGAGGTAAGTATTTCATCGGAAAAGACGACTGCTGTGACGAGCGGAACCGGGGCAACCGCCGATCTTCCAAGCGGTATCCCGGGCCTTGGCAGCAAAATGGATACATCCGCAGGCACCGGAAGAATACCCGCATCTGTATCCATCTTCACTGCACTGGCATCCAGTCCCCATTTGGCCAGGTAAGCCTGCTCCCCTTCCTGCTTGCCCTCGTGATCCACTTCTAGCGGATGAAGCGAATGAACATATACGGCATCACTCAGCGCAAGCCGAATTCCCAGCTGCCGGGCCCGGAGGCACCAGTCGGCCACCATCAGCTGCCGCCGGACAAGCCCCGGATCGAACCCGCCGACCCGCAGCAGCAGTTCCCGCGTGAAGATCAGACAGGAGCCGCCCAACACTTCCACCTCATGCCAGCCGCCCTGCTGCCGTCCCAGGCTATGGCTGACATAAGCGGACAATTCCAGATCGGTGCCAAAATGCAGCTGCTCCCTCCCCTCCCCAAGTTCTGTAGAGGAGCGGGGCGCAATGACCTGGACAGCCGGAACATCGATTGAAGGCCACAGCAGGTGGCCAATCCAGCCCGGAGACACCATCACCGTATCTTCAATTAGCGCGACATAAGAGGTCCCGGCATAAGCCAGGGCTTCGTTCACCCCATCATTTCCGGATTCATAGGGAATACAGGTCACCCCCGGAAAAGCCTCCGCTAAGGGCGGCAGCGGGAAATCCCGATTCATGGCAACACCAATCAGCGTAACGGAAGCACCGGAATGCTGATGAAGAAGATTCAGGCATTCCGCAGCCCACCCGGCATGACGCAGCAGGACCACCAGAGTTACGCCGTCTTTCACCGGTAGTGGAAGCAGTCCTTCCTGCTCCAAGTACCTATATCTGCCCGCCAGACGTTCTATGCTGGCAGAATAATCAGATTCATATGACATCAGGGCTCACTCTCCATTTAGGTAAAAATGATGCTGCCTACAGTGTATGAGCCAAATATCTGGTATATCCCTCACATTTAAGATAAACTTTCAGGCGGAACGAATCCGGAGTGATTTCATGGACTGTCCATACCGGAGCTGCTGCCTGTCTCGTCTCCCGCAGGATTGGTATTCGGTGTACCGGAATTCTTAGAATCGTCCATTCCGCCTGTGGAACTGTTATTTCCCGCGTTGCCTCCGCTTGGAACCGATGGCCCTGTGTGGCTCCCGCCTGTGGGAGGAGCGGGGATGGCAATTCCAGGCGCGTTGCTGCCATTCTCTCCGACAGGCTGACCCTGGTTATCGTAGTAGTACATCGGGACATCGCCCACCACCATCAGATAGGAAACGGGAATTTCCGTATCCACAACCTGCGGTTCTACATCGAACGGGATAATGACTGCCACTTCTGTGACGATATGAATATAGACTTCGACCAGAATCATATTGATTCCGGCATCCTGCTGCCGGGTGTTCAGCTCCACCTTCACCGCACCTTGCGGTTCAATCTTGACCGGCACATTCGGACCGTAGGAGGCAATCAGCGAGCTTCCCAATGCCTGGCCTAGCGGAATATGCTCTGTCTGATTGTGCAGCTCCTTCAACGTGGATTGTATCACCTCTGCCGCCTGTGAGGTAATGCGCATATGCTCCTTATAATTAAGCATAAAGCCTGATATTTTACCGTTCTTGTCCGTTTTCCAGTCAATCAGTGCTTCGGCGTTTCCCTTGTCGGCCACTTGAGAGGTGATCGCCTTATTAATCGATTCCGTGGCAATCTGCTTCACACGGATTTGCGCCAAATGAAGAATAGGCGGCCGTAAATTCTTTTCCACATAACGCAGGCTCTGCATGACCGACAGAATAAGCACCAGACTGAAAATAATCCAGAATCTGCCCCGATTACGCGGTTTCTGACTCGGTCCCTTCGACACAGAGGCCGTATTCCCCCTCTCCATCCGGCCCGGCAGACGGAGAAGAATTCTGCGCTTCGGCTTTCCATACCGTCCCCCTTGAACGGACAGCCGGCCGCCCGCTTTGGAGGGCTTGGCCCGGAATGCCGGACTTGCGCCTGCAAATCTTGGGATGCCATCCTTCGTTGGCCTGGCCTTGAACGCCGGGCTCCGTCCCGCGGCTCTCGGAATGCCGTCCCAGCTGAGCTTGGGTAGCCGCAGCCGCCGCAAACCCGGGACTCTTGCGCTTCGGCTCCCCCATTTTTTAATTCTGCCCATCCCCTCTGTCCCTCCCCGCCTTCCCGGAGGTCAAGCTGCCTCCGGTTACTATAGGCTATTCGGGAACGGTAAAAAAAAGAAGAATGTTCCCCCGGGTACATTCCCGTAAGAAACATTCCTCATTATTTTACCACAATCGCTATTCCATCCGGCTCCGCCTATCCTCCTGCAGATGTCCCCAGTGGCGGCGGATAAAGATAGCAATAAGAACAACGACAAATACCCCATACCAGGTCAAGAACCTGTTCCATTCCTCTCTTGGTACAACAAGTGTTGAACTGATCGTTCCGAACAGCCAGATATAAGAAAGATTGCCAAGAACCGTCCCCCAGATAAAAGCCGGTACCTTAATCGGCGACACGGCCGACATGAAGTTAATAATATTGCTGGGTACGACCGGGACCGTCCGCAGCAGCACCAGTGTCCAAATACCATAGCGGTCCAGGTAGCGCTGCCACTTGTCATACCGCTTCAGCTTGGAGCGCCATTTCCGGTCGAACCAGTTGAAGAGAAACCGCCGAAAGAGGAAGTAGGTGAGGATTGCCCCCAAATTGCAGGCCAGCCAACTGATGACCATTCCTCCGATTACATTAAATACAGACACATGAAGGACAATAAGGATCGCCAGGGGGAAAAATCCGAACAGACTCTGCAATATGGCTAGTGGAATGGTGACGAACAGGATATACGGTCCGCTGAGTCCGAGTGATTGCAGCAGCCAATCGATCCAGGCATTAATGGTCTCCGTCATGGAGCGGCCTCCTTTCTTGCATCCTTGGACCAGCGCGAATCATATAAATTCTTGTATTTCAAGAAAAACACCCCTTACGGGGTGTCTAATAAATGAATCTGATTAGTGCATGTAATATGAATGGAACAGAATTTTAGCGTACAAGTTACAAATTTGTAGCCTTATGTTCCATACATCATAGCATACATTTTTAGCTGCTGCAAAATTCCGAAGATTCAAAAGAACAGTTATTCGATGCCGGCTATCCAGCTGTTTACTTGATTCTCATGCTCCGAAACCCAGACCTTCGCCGCGTCCTCGGGTGACATGCCTCCCTGGATATCCACCATTACCTGTGCCATATCCTCAGCTGTCCATTGGAACTGATCCAAGAACCGATAGACTGCCGGCATGTCCTCCTTCAGGCCTTTGCGGACCATGGTGTGGATCTGCTCAGCTCCGCCATAGATGCCTAGTCAAAATTGAAGAAGCGATTAAATACTACCGCTGGCTGCTGAAGCTGATTGAAGCACTGGAAACCGGCAAAATTTTCGAACTGATTCCTAAAGAATCTTAGGGCATTCTGCATCATTCCCCTCATCTCCACACAACAAAACAGCCGAGATCCTGAATCACAGGACTTCGGCTGTTTGACGTTTAAATAGAATACTTATGCCCCTTACGGAGCCTCTGCCAACCTTACATTATCAATGAAAATATGATGGCCTGCCTGTATCGCGCTGTTGGTGCTGTCACTGTTGCCTGCTATCAGACCCATGAGGAAGACCAGATGCGCTCCGGCATCCGTGCCGCCCGCCATGGTGAAAGTGTAGCTGTAAGTGCTCATGCTGCCCGTCAATGCGACAGCTTTTGCCGGTAAATATTTCGTGAAATCCCCGCCCTTATGCTCCACAGCAACTTCAATCAAACGGTCCACATCGGAGCGGGCTTCAAAACTCAGCGTATACGTCTTGCCCTGCACCAGCTTCAAATTGGCATAATCCACCTGTGCACTGTAATTGGCTGTTCCCGTACCCGTCAGCGCGACAGACAGTTCTCCGTTCACCGCAGCAGCAGATCCAGTGCCATCGAAGTATTGCGTCCATCCGGTGAGGCCTTTTGCCGCATCGAAGACTCCATTATCCAGCGTACCGCTGGCCGGTTCCACAGGAGCACCACCCCCGCCTTCCACTTCTGTAACCCTGATGTCGTCAAAGGAGAGCGTATGCGGCGTGCTATTCGCCGTCTTGTTGTCGCCCATGGCCGCACCGATCAGGTAATTCAGCTTCAGCGGACTATTGTTATCTACGGTAAATTGTGCGCTGTAGGTCGCCCAGGTCGCGGTAACCTCGAACTTCGCCTGCGACGCTGCAGCAGAGGTGCCGCTGTACTCCACGATAATCTGTCTGGGAACGGTCGACTTGGCTTTGAAGCTCAGCTCATAGGTCTTACCAGCCTGGAGTGGAATGCCCTCCTGGAAAAACTGCGTATGCCAGGCGGCCGTTCCGGCAACAGAAATCCCTATCTCCGCAACACCCTCATTGACGTTAAACGAAGATACCCCGCCTTCTCCCGACCAGGTAGACCATCCGCTTTTACCGCTGGCAAATGAACCGTTAACGACCAGATTGTTGTCATTCGCCAGAATAGTCTGGGATACGGCAGCACTGACATAGCCTTCAGCTTCCACCGAAATGATATAGCTGCCTTCAGCCGGGAAAGCAGCTGCGGCTATCGTAATTTTGCCTGCTTCTACGGTGTACTGCCCCACCGCAAGCGCAGTGCCGTTCACCTTCACCGTCTTGATGCTGCTCCGCCAGGCTGCATTCTCAGTGAAAGTCAGTTCTACCGGCTGGGATACCCGATTATTCGTACTGTCACCGAGCAGCTCCTGCGGCTTGGCCGGCGCATTCTTGATCTCCAATTTCACATTGTCGATCATAATCTCATGCGCCTGTGCAACACTCACACCATCCACCTTGCCCAGCAGGAATTTCAGCGACAGGGTGTCGTTGATCCCTTGGCGGAATTCGAATCTGTAATGAGCGGTATCCGGTGTAATCTTCACGATCTGGGCAAAAGAAGGCTGAATCGAAGCATTCTCCGCTCTGATACTAATTTGCCGGGCAACACTTGAACTTGCATCGAATTCAAGGACGTAATCCTGACCGCTGGCAACCTTCAGCCCATTCTGGAACAGCATTACCGAATAGGGCTGGCTTCCGGTATTGGTAATCTGAAATGTGGCTGCCCCTTTCGTAACCGCAGCGGTGCTTGCTCCGCCCTGCTCCGTCAGCAGCCGCTCCCAGCTGTTAAAGCCAAAGCTGAAATCCCCGTTCACCAGCGGGTAATAAACCAGCGAAGGATCATAGTAGAAGCTGGTCCGCACCAGCAGGAAGTTATCCAGCTGGATGGTGCCCGCGGCTCCGCCAAGATGGAGTACAAATTGTCCCAGCGTATCGGTTGCTCCCGCGAGATCAGGGAATACAGCCTCCACCTGCTGGGCTCCCTTCTTCAGAGGGATTGTCTTAGAAGCGTAGACCGTGCCATCTCTGCCCTGCAGCTCAATTACTGCAGTACGCGGGGAAGGCACATCCGCGTCAAAGGTAAGCTTATAATCCTGATCCTGCACCAGGAATATCCCTTTCTGCAACAGACGGACATCGGAGTCCCCACTGCCAGAACCGCTGATCTGCAGGTTTAAGCGGCCTGCATCGTCCACCTTCGGGCTGACCGCTGCTCCTCCGGAGGCTTCGGCATGCCAGTAGCTGAGCCGGTTCGGCTCGCCCAGATCAAAGGTGCCGTTGTACAGATGGTTGCCGCTGCCCAGCGGCGTTTTCGCCCGGTCATGATCGAATGGAATACTGTCGATCTCTTCGAGACGCGCGTTGCCGAACCATACCGGAGAAGCATTTGTACCCAAGTTGAATTCTACCCGGGCGGCAATGTCGGAGTTCTCCTTCATCTGGAACATGGTTTCGAAATGCTTCAGCGATGAAGTCAGCTCGGCCTTAAGTGACGGTGAATAGGCCTGATAACCACGGGACTGCCCGCCCGTCAGCCGGACGCTGATATTCCGCGAAGTATCCGTCTTCGCGTCGAAGCTGAGCTTGTAGGTTCTTCCCTTGGCCAGCGACACTATGGCCTGTGGCTGAATGGAGTAGGAGTTGCCCCCAGGGCTGGTTATATTCACCTTAAGGTAATTCTGCCCGCCAATCGGATCAAGCGATACCGCCGCTTCCGCTCCGGCTTCCTTATACAGCACCCAATGGGCGGTATTCGGGATGCCCATTCCGGCATCGCCCCCCGTCTGCTCGGTGAAGCCGTTGTTATGAATCAGGTTGCCATCTGCAAGCGGCGGCAGTGAACCTTCAAGATACGGCTCCTTCGCAATCGTAACGGGTACCGGCTCGCGGTAAGGGCGGCCTGTCAACTCGTAGACTCTGACGTAATCGATTTCCATGGTCTGCGGAAATACCGTCTCCGCTGTAGGGTTGCCGTCGAAATTCCCACCCACCGCCAGGTTCATCAGCAGATGAAACTCCTGGTTGAACGGTGCCGGATAAGCGTTGTTCGTCGGCTGGCCGTTACTTAGGCTATACCAGTCATTTTTGGTGGAATACAGTACGCCGTCCACATACCAGCGGATTTCCCCCGGCTCCCATTCCATGGAATAGGTGTGGAACTGCTCTATCGTTGAGTTGCCCGGCAATACATATTCCTTGCCTGAATATACATTGTCAGGCCACTGGGCACCGTAATGGATCGTACCCGCAACCGTGCCTGGACGGCTGCCCCAGCTTTCCATAATATCGATTTCTCCGGAGGCCGCCCATGAACCGTAGACATAGTTCGCCGGCAGCATCCAGATCGCCGGCCAGTAGCCTTTGCCTACAGGCGCTTTAGCCCGGATTTCGAATTTACCGTATTTCTTGCTGAACAAATTCTTCGTTTTGATCCGGGAGGAGGTGTATTCCTTGCCTCCCTGTGCTTCTTTACGGGCGGTAATGATCAGCTTTCCGTCCGCTTCCTTCACATTTTTCGCTTCATTGGTGTACCATTCCAACTCATTGTTGCCCCAGCCCGGATTGCCGACTGCCGTGCCGTCCCCGAGGTCATAGGTCCACTTCGCCGGGTCTATGGTATTGTCGTTGAACTCGTCATTCCACACCAGCGTCCAAGGATCGGCCGCAGGAGTTGGAGTTGGCTTAGCCGTTGGTGTGGCTGTCGCGGTCGGCTTAGCCGTTGCGGCCGGTGTAGCCGTTGCGGTTGGCGTGACCGTGCCGGATGAGCCGGCCGGCACCTGGGTCGCGGCTGGCGTTACGGTGACTGCACCGCTGCTGCCCTGCTTCAGCGGAACGCCGCCGGCGGTGACGCCTTCAGCGTTGTTCAGGACAGCGCCGAAGGTGCCGCTGCCCTGAAGGGAAGTGCCCTTGGCAGTCGCGGCAAGCAGCAGCTCTGCGACCCGGGCATCATCTGCCAGCATAACCTGGCTCGGACTGCCCAGGGTTAGCTTGCTTACCTTGCCGGAGAGCATCAGTCTAAGGCCGCCATTAACTGATCCTGCTGTGGAGACAGCAGAGAAGCTGCCTTTTAACGCTGCTGCCTTAACACCGTTTAAGATTTCCACATCCGTGAATCCCGCTCCTGTTAATCCATTCTCCTCAAGCGTAGCTCCCGAGTTCAGCTGCACCGTTCCAACCGAGGTGGTGCCACTGGCATAAATGCGGATTTTTCCATCAGGCTTGGCAGCCTGCACTCTGCCTATCTCACTGTTCTGGAGACCCACGCTGTGCTCACCGCCGCCGCGGATAAAGGTTGTGCCCGTCACTTTTACCCTTTCAAGCAAGGCATTCCCTTCACCAATTCCCTCCGTGAGGTAGAGATTCCCCTCAATCACGGTGTCTTTCAGTGTGATCCCGGCTTGGTTCAGCACTACATTTCCTTGCACCTTTCCAAGTGTGGCTTCCCCTTTCGAGCGCAGCAGCCCCGGCACCATCCGATCTGCAAGGACTGCGAGCTCCGCACGGGATATTCTCCCCTCCGGCTTGAACAAGCTGCCCGGATAGCCCTTAATATATCCCGCGGCCGCAAGTGCCGCTGCTGCTTCCCCTACCTCGCTGTCCACTCCGGTCAAATCGGTGTAAGCCGTTTGCCCTCCCGCTTCCAGCTTGAAAATCTTCTGCAAAGCCACGGCCGCCTCGGCACGCGTTAACGGAGCTGCGGGTGTCAGATGATTGTCCTTGCCCGTGCTTAAATAGCCTGCCGCGATGCCTTTGGCAATATCGCTCCTGTACCATGCAGATGCAGGTACATCAGCAGGGAGGGTGGCAGCTTCCACGGTGTAGTTAAAGATGCGGTTGATCATCACGGCAAATTCCGCTTTCGTCACCGGAGCATTGGGCCGGAACGTGCCGTCCCCATAGCCGCTGACAACTCCATTCCCGCTCCAGCGCTGAACCCCACGGGCTGCCCAGCTATCTGCCGGCACATCAGTAAACGCTTTCAATACAGCGTAGCCGGATGGATTCCCCTCCGCTGCCGTTACGCTGTTTGTCTGCAAAGCTGAATCATTCTCTGCCGTCTGACCGGAGGCAGCTTCTGCGCGGCCCCCTCCGCTGCCCAGCGGTGACAAAAGCCCTGAGGCCAGAACCATGGCAGCAAGCAGACCGGATACCTTTTTCTTCATCCTGTTCATTCCCTCCCGAAGTCCTATTGTTCATTCCCGCGTAAAATCGAAATCGGTTTCGAAAATATCTGCGCCAACACCCTCTAATTCGTGCAACCCATGCCCGTCCGCGCACTTCTCATACAATATCCGTTTGACTTGCTACGGCAAGTTGAATAGACTTAAATTCATGAATAAGCGCGGCGTAGCAGTCTTTTGGACTGAATGCACGGATAAGTGGAGGTTGGATTTCCATGCAAATGAATATTAAAAAAATCGCTGAAATGGCGGGTGTCTCCGTCTCTACCGTTTCGAAAATCATGAATAATTATAGCGATGTTTCCGAAAAAACAAAAAAGAGGGTCATGGAAATTATCGAGCAGACCGGATACTCCCCCTCCAACTCCGCCAAGACACTTGCCACCAAGAAGTCCAGCCTGATCGGGGTTATTTTTGCCGGTGAGCTTAATGTTGAATTTACGCATCCATTTTTTGTGGAGGTGCTGAATTCCTTCAAGAAGCAGATGGGTGTGCTGGGCTACGATCTGATCTTCTTCTCCAACGAGAAGTTCATTAGCAGCGGAGATTATTACTCCCGTTGTCTGCATTTTAATGTCGACGGCTGCGTCATTATCTCCGGGCAAAAGATGGAGCCGGCGATCCGCGATCTCGATAGGAGCAGCATCCCCTGCATCGGCGTAGACCTGGAGCTGACAGGCACAAAGTCCGGATTTGTGATGTCGGACAATTTCCAGATCGCCTCCAAGGTGGTGGAGCACTTCTATCTGCTCGGGCACAGAGAGCTTGGGTTCATCGGAAGTACGGCGGACTCGGAGATCTCCAACCAGCGGGAAGCCGGATACGTAAAAGCGATTGAAAGCTTCGGCCTGACCCTGAACCGCAAGTGGTTCGTGCATGGGGACGACTTCTTCGAATCCAGCGGCTACGCGGCGATGCAGCAGCTGCTGAAGACCGGAAGCTTGCCAAAAGCGGTCTTCGCCGCCTCCGATCTGCTCGCCCTGGGTGCGGTCCGGGCCTTGAAGGAACAGGGGCTGCGGATCCCCGAGGATGTGGCCATCATCGGCTGCGATGACATCGAAGCGTGCAAATACACCAGCCCCACACTGACCACCATCCGCCAGAACAAAGAACGCCTCGGTGTACTCGCGGCACATATGCTCTTCGACCTCATCAACAATCAGTCGGACGGCGGTTCCTTTGTCGTCGAACCGGCGCTGATCGTCCGCGAATCCTGCGGCAGCCGTTTGACCGGTTAACCCGAAAGCAGGCTTGCCGCGAGCTGGTGAACCCTTGACGTCAGCTTTCTATTAACGGTGAGCCTCACCAGCATACTCGCTTTCCTTTGAAGGCCCTTAAGTATCCAAGCAGCTAAAGTACTTATGCAGCACCCTCACACTATCATCATCAGCAACGTCAGCTACCCATGGCGATCTTAGCAATCTGTAACAACCTTACAGTACTCTCAGCAGTCCTCCCTCCGGCGAAACTTTTACTTTTTTAAGCAGACAACACTATTCGAAAACACTTTCGATAATATAATCCCTTATTTGTTGTAAGGGTTCAAGGCACTGTTTTTCTGGTTTTGGGCGTCATTTTTCGGTTAGAGAGGGGTGGGAGGTGAGACCTCGGGGGCCAGTGCCAGCTTCACCAATTGCCCGGCATGCGTTAACCCCGCACCAAAGCCATACAGCAGAATCTGCTGGCCGTTCACGACCTTAGCCTCGCGGATACCAAGATCCAGGGCAAGCGGAATGCTGGCGGCTGAAGTATTCCCGAAATATTCAAGACTGTATAATGCCTGCTCAAAAGGATAATTCAACCGCTCACAGATCGGTTCAATCATCCGCAAATTGGCGCTGTGCGGAATGAACCAGTCCACCTGGTCCAGGCTGATTCCGGCATGGTTCAGCACCTGCTGCACACCCTGAGGCACGGTACGTACCGCCCAGCGGAACACTTCACGGCCATTTTGCACCAGCTTGCCAGTATCTATAAGATCTATCTCATTCACCCTGTGCGACAGGCCTGTGCGGTATACATGATGCGCCCCGCTGCCGTCACTGCCCAGATGGAATCCGGCGAAGCCATCCATTTGTTCATCGCTCTCCACCAGCACAGCCCCAGCCCCGTCACCAAAGAGGATACAGGTGCTCCGGTCGGTATAGTCTGTAATTTTAGATAACGCATCCGCCCCAAGAACCAGCACCTTGCGGTGCAGACCAGAAGCCACGTAGGCATGTGCCGTATGCAGCGCATAGACAAATCCCGCGCAGGCAGCACTCATGTCCATTGCTCCGGCTGTAGGCTGAATCCCCAGACGGTTCTGCAGAATGGATGCAACCGAAGGAAAAGGGAAATCAGGCGTGCTTGTGGCCACGAGAATCATATCAACATCCTGCACGCTTTTACCGTAACGTTTCATCAGATCCAGCACAGCGGCTGCACATAAATCACTGGTGTATTCATCCTCACGGCTAATTCGGCGTTCACGGATTCCGGTCCGCTGGACAATCCACTCATTATCGGTATCCACGATCTGCTCCAGATCGCTATTCGTAAGTCTCCGGGCCGGAACGTAAGCTCCGATTGCGGTAATTTTGGCACCTTTCAAAAGTATCACCCCATAGTTTAGTATCTGATCTTAGTACTTGGTACTAATTATAGCCTCAAGCGTTCTATATTGCAAAACGTTTTCCCGAACAAACCCGGCAAAAGCAAACCTTCTATTATCTATTACCTTTCCCCTTCAAACTTAAGCAGCAAAAAAAAACCGCAGCCCCAAACGGGCCACGGTTCCTTATCAATACTTTTCACTTAACTGTTGACCGGCTCAACTGTAACCCGCTCGATCAGCTTTTCTGGTTTGACGGTGTTTTTGGACCGGCAGTTCATAAGTTCGACCTCTTCTCCGTTCTCAATGTAGAAAGCGGGGCCTTCGTGATTCTCAACCGTCACCTGGTGGAATTGCACATCCCGTACATATCCCAGATAAAAGCCCCGGCCCTTCATCGGCTCAAGCCCTGTCATCATATCCGGAGCTCCGGGGACCGCATTCTTCGCCATTGAGATATCCACATTCGTGAATGTAATCTCCGAGACATGCTGCTCCGCAAGTCCATACAGAAATCCCGCAGCAGCATGGACATTCTTGGCTGTAATATTGGCATAATGAATCCGGCGAAAACAAGGCGTTTCAGCGGTAACGGAATAGGGATTTTTGTCCCAGACGTATTTCTCCTTGCCGCGTGGTCCGCAGAAATAATACAGATTGAGCGTAAAAGGGCAAATAACGTCCTCCATCACAATATTGCTGATACGGATATCTTCAATAATCCCGCCTCGGCCGCGTCTGGATTTCATGCGGATTCCACGGTCGGTCTGCTTGAACACACAGTTGCTGATTGTCACATTGCGGATGTCGCCGCTCATCTCACTGCCGAGCACAACCGCTCCATGTCCATGGACCATCGTGCAGTTGGTGATGGTGATGTTCTCGCAGGGAATACGCTCCAGTGTGTCTTCGGTCCCCGCTTTGATCGCGATGCAGTCATCGCCCACATCAATGTGACAGTTGCTGATATGAACACCCGAGCAGGATTCGGGGTTGATTCCATCCGTATTCGGCGAGTCTGCCGGGTTCAGGATGGATACATTGTCAATCGTCACATTGCTGCAGCCGATAGGATTCACTGTCCAGCTCGGTGAATTCATCAGCGACACATCCTTGATGGTAACCCGCCGGCAACCGCTGAGACCGATCAACGTCGGGCGCGGATGCTCAAGCTGCTCCGGATGATTCCTGTGCTTCTCCCACCACGGAGTACCGTTGCCGTTAATGGTACCGCTACCGGTAATGGAGATGTTGACCAAATCCTTACCGAAGATGCAGGGGGAATGCACCTCCCGCTTCACACCCTCCCATCTAGACTCCACTGCCGGAAAGTCCTGCGGAAGGGTGCTGAATGACAGCACTGCCCCCGGACTTAAGTGCAATTCAATATTACTGCGGAGCTGGATTGCCCCGGTCAAAAAAGTCCCCGCCGGGATATACACCGTCCCTCCACCCGCCTCACCCGCCGCTGCAACCGCAGCCGCAATCGCGCTTGTGGCGGGTTCGCCAGTGTCCCGCAGGGCTCCATAATCGACAATATTAAACACCCGCTACACTCCTTCCATGAAATTAACGGAATTTCCTCCGTGGGTTCACCTCTGATGGGCCCGTTCCGGGCCAGGTGGACGGAACCAGAGGTATTTCTACCTCTGATGGGGCCGTTCCGAGCCAGATGGACGAAACCAGAGGTATTTCTACCTCTGATGGGGCCGTTCCGAGCCAGATGGACGAAACCAGAGGTATTTCTACCTCTGATGGGGCCGTTCCGAGCCAGATGGACGAAACCAGAGGTATTTCTACCTCTGATTAGTCCGTTCCGAGCCAGATGGACGAAACCAGAGGTATTTCTACCTCTGATGGGGCCGGTTCTGGCCAGGTGGCGGTGCTCCTAACTTGCGCGGCGACAGCCTCCTGCGAATAATCCCGCCGCCCCCTCCGCGCTATTCTCAACCCTCAGACGCTGCTCCGCCATACAAAGACTGCATCTCCACACACGCCATGACCAGTGCGCCGACGCCGTGCAGATCATTGCTGACCTTCGGGCGGGTGACGTAGTTCTCATAATCACCCGCCGATGTTCCGATGCAGATGTCGGGCAGAATCAGCCTGCCTTCTGCGTCCTGCTGCAGTACCCGGATCAAGCCCTCATACCCCTTGCGGGCAGCGGCCAATGCCCCGGGTGGAGCGATGCCGTGCTTCACAGCCTTGGCAATCGTATAGACGAACAAGCAGGAGCCCGAGGTCTCCAGCCAGTTATCCGGCTGGCTGCCTTTGTCGACCACCTGATACCACAGTCCGCTCTCCCCATCCTGATACCGGATGAGAGCTTTGACGAAGCTGCCCAGTTCGGCAGCGAGCTCCGCGCTACCCGGATCGCCGGCAGGTAGCAGATCCAGAAACTGCGAGACGGCGAGGCCGTACCAGCCCAGCGACCGGCTCCAGAACTCCGGGGAGCAGCCGGTTTGCGGGTTCGCCCAGGGCATGCGTTTGCTCTCATCCCAGGCATGGTACAGGAGTCCCGTGGCCTCATCCTTCATATGCCTCCGCATCAGCCGCTCCTGATGCAGTACGGTTTCACGCAGGCCGGGTTCGCCATAGGCATTGGCATATTTGAGGGAGAATACTCCGGCCATATACAGTCCATCCAGCCACATTTGGTTCGGATATTTATCTTTATGCCAGTATCCGCCTTCCGAGGTCTGGTTCAGCGTCAGCAGCAGGTTGCGCAGCTTATCGGCGGCAATCCGGTACTTCGGCTGGCCGGTCCGCTCATGCAGCGTGAACAGCAGCAATCCTGCCTGAACCGCATCCAACTCGTCCCGGGCAAAATACAAATTGCCGTTCTCATCCACCAGATCATCGACGTATTGCTGAATATATGCAATATAGCGGTCCTCCTGGACAGCTTCCCACAATAGTTCCATACCGCATAGAAACACACCCTGATGGTAATGCCAGCGGTGGGCTGGAGGCAGCTCTCTTGCTTTATAAGTATCCATTAAAGAATCACAGACCTGTTGTGCCCATTCCATAGGTGTTGCCGGCAGACTGCCTATCATCTCCATACCCCTTCCACTATATAAGTAACACTCCTGCAGTTCCAAACCCCCCCTCCACACCTCTTACTAACCCTTCATCGATCCCAGCATAGCTCCCTTGGCAAAATGCTTCTGCAGGAACGGATAGACCATCAGAATCGGCAGCGTAGCCACCACGATAACCGCCATCTTAATCGTCTGATCCGGCGGCGGATTGGTCGCATCCAGGGAGGAACTGTAGTCCATCCCGCTCGCGAGCACCACGATTTGCCGGAGCAGCACCTGAATAGGCCATTTCGCACTATTATCCAGATATAGGATCGCAGTCATATAAGTGTTCCAGTAAGTAACAGCATAGAACAGGGAAATCGTTGCAATCGCCGGCAAGGACAGGGGCAGCACAATCCGGAACAGGATGCCGAAGTCGTTGCAGCCGTCGATTTTAGCCGATTCTTCAAGGCCCTCAGGGATATTCTGAAAGAAGTTTTTCAGGATAATCATATTGAATGCACTAATCGCCGAAGGCAGAATCAAGGCTGCATACGAGTCGATCAGACCCAGCTCCTTCACCACCAGAAAGGTGGGAATCATTCCGCCATGGAACAGCATCGTGAACACCACGAGAAAGTTGAAGACATTGCGCCCGTCCAGATCCCTTCTGGAGAGCCCATAGGCCATAAGGGCAGTGATGAACATACTGAACAGCGTGCCAACGAGTGTAACCCCTATGGAAACACCCATTGCTCTAAAAATCGTGTCCGTCGAGAAAATAAACTTATACGCTTCAAGGCTCCACACCTTGGGAATCAGCACAAACTTGTTGGCCGCAATCTCAGCACTTGTGGTGAATGATCCGGCAACCACGTGCACAAACGGCAGCACGGTAATCAGGGTAATGAGGGCAAGCAGTGTAAAGTTCACAGCAGAAAAGATTCTGCCGCTGATCGTGCGATCTTCTACCATTTCAATTCCTCCCGCTGGTTCTCAATAAACGCCTTCTTCGCCCATTTTTTTGGACAATTTGTTGACCGACATAACCATAATCAGTCCGATCACGGATTTGAAGAATCCGATAGCCGTACTATAGCTGAATTGACCTTGCCGGAGTCCGGCCGTGTACACATACGTATCAATAATTTCCGCAACCTCTCGGTTCATGGAGTTCAGCAGCAGATATACATGTTCAAATCCAAGATCGAGCACGGAACCAATTTTCAGAATAAGCAATGTAATGATGACGCCGCGGATCGCCGGGAGGGTAATATGCCAGATTTGTCTGAGCCGTCCGGCTCCGTCCATGCGTGCAGCTTCATAGAGTCCGGGGTCAATAGCCGCAATCGAAGCCAGATAAATAATCGTCCCCCAGCCCGCTTCCCGCCAAATGACTTGAAGGATATACATCGGCCTGAACCAGCCGGGACTCAGCAGGAAATTAATCTTTTCAAAACCGAAATAGGCCAGCAGCTCGTTGATAATCCCGCCGTCCATCGTAACCATGACAAATGAAATCGACACAACGATAACCCAAGACATGAAATGGGGCAAATAGATGAGCGTCTGAAAGGTTCTTTTGAAAAAGCTGCCTCTCAGCTCATTCAACATTAACGCCAGAATAATCGGAACCGGAAAATAAAATAAAATGTTCATTCCGAACAAAATCAAGGTGTTCCCCAGAATATTAAGGAAATCCGGCTCCGCAAATAAACGGTGAAAATGCTTCAGCCCCACCCAATCACTTCCTGTTATCCCCTGGTAAGGCTTGTAATCCTGAAACGAGATGATCAGACCGTACATCGGCAAATATTTAAAAACCACAAAATACAGCACACCCGGAATCAGCATGACGTAGAGCAATTTGTTTCTCCACAGACGTTTTTTGAGCTCACTGCTGCTCTTATAGCTCTTGGGCTTCAGCTCGGGAACCACACCAGGCTGAGCGGAGACTTCCTGCATAATACTCTTCCTTTCTGCTTCATAATTGGTGCCTGACTGCCGGCTCGCCAAGAGAATCCGAAAAGACTGCTGAACTACCGTTGTTAGCAGCCTTTTCAGCTTCATTTGTATTCAGTTACTACAAAACTGCTGCCTACTTCTTATACACGGCATTGTATTCTTCAATAATCTTCTGGCCGCCGCGGTCTTTCCAGGCCTGCACTTCTTTTTCGAATCCGGCCTTGTCGATTTGTCCGTACATATATTTGTATGTGGCATCTGTAATGATCTGTTGAAGCTCTACGCCCTTGGAAGTATAGGTAGGGGAATCCAGCGCAGCCGTAGGATCAGCCACACCTACCTTCACATTCTCCAGCAGCAATTCTTCAGCATGGATTCGGCCTGGAAGCACATTCAGACTTTGGTACATGCCATTCGTATCCGCTTCACCGATTACACTGTCCTTGTAGCCCTTAACCTCACGCTCAATCAACTCTTTGTCATCAGCAGGTTTGGCTCTGCCGTCTACGACAGTGTAGTGGGTCCCTTCAATGCCCCAGTACATCAGGTTGGCAACCTCAGGAGTCATCATCTTGTCATAGAACGCCAGAATTTTCTTCAGCTCTGCCTCATCCTTGACTGCAGATTTCGGGAACAGCACCACATTGTTGTAGCCCGGAATCATCCATTGCGCGAACTTTCCGTCCGGTCCGGCAACCATACTGTGCGTATCCAGCACGGCATCCGGGAAATTCTTAATCAGGTCTTTGTTCAGGGTATCAATATCCTGCATCGAGCCCCCGATATACATCCCCGCTTTGCCGCTGACGAACATTTTTACCGCATCCGTTTTACTGGTCGCCGCGAAATCCTGGTTCATGTACCCAGCATCGCGGGCTTTTTTGAAGAAATCCATCGTGTCAAAATACTGCGGGAACGTAAATTCCGGCTCCAGCTGTCCATCCTTCTCTCCCCAGTTGTTCGGTGTGCCGAACCAGGAGGATACGGTTTTGAATGCACCATAGACCAGTTCGTTACGGTCCACGATACCTACGGTATCTTTGTTGCCGTTGCCATCCGGGTCCTGCTCCGTGAACGCCTTGGCCATGGCAAACAGCTCATCCACATTCGCCGGCGGCTTCAGGCCCAGCTTGTCGGCCCAGTCTTTGCGGTAAATGATGCCCTGGCGTGCCAGCGGCCGTCCAATGTACAGGGTATACAGCTTGCCGTCCACCTTGGTATTGTTCAGAATTTCCGGCTTCAGCTTATTGAGATTCGGGAACTCGCTTAAGAGTGGTCCGATCTCCCAGAACTGCCCGTCCTTGATCGACTCTTTCATCTGGAGGAAAGTGGTCTGGTTCTTCAAATACGTAACCTGCGGCAGAGAGCCCGTGGCGAACGAGGAGTTCAGTTTCTCTTCATACGTATCCGCCGGGTAGAACTGATAGGTGAGCTTCGTATTCGTTAACTTCTCCACTTCCGTCTTAATCGTATCCGGTGGAGTCTCTGACGTGTTCAGTGGAAGCATAATCTTGATCTCTGTCGGTTTCTCCGGCTCCGGTGCCTTAGTTGCGGTGTCTGTTCCGCCGCTGGGGCCCGCATTGCTCGGGGATGCTTCGTTATTCTTGTTGTTGTTTCCTGAACACGCTGTCAACATGCTGAACGTGAGCAGTGCAGACAGGAGCAGGGTGAAGGATTTTTTGTTCATGCCAATTTGACCTCCGTTTAACTTGTATTGGTTACAAGCCTCACATTACAGCGTCCAGGAGGTTACGAATACAATCATTTGCTCATAAAGGGGCCTTTCTGCGGCGTTCTGGGGAAATGATTATCGTGATAACGGGAGCATTGAACTGAAAGCTGGGCGGGCGTGGGAGGTGGCTGGCGTGGCTGCGGGGAATGTTTGGACTTTCGGCCGCTGTTATGTTTGGATTTCTCTAATTATAGACCGCTGCTAGCGGTAGAAATCCAAACATAAAGGCGGACGCTGACGCTCCTACAGTTCCAAACTTCCCCTCCGCCACTCCCACCTCCCTTGCGGGTGGTTTTAAGTTCAATGCAGGGAGGAAGAGCAGAAAAAACCCGCCGCATGAATCTGCGGCGGGGGCAGGAAGCAAGCTTATTCTTGGCAGAAACAGAACTGATCCATTTTGTTAACTAATATGTTAATATGTACAATATAGTTTATTCCATTTTTATGTAAATAAACATCTGTTTTTTTGAAATAAGGGATGGTTTTATGACAAAAAAACAAAAACTTCATTCGTTTCAATAATTATATTACTAGTTTTAGGAGCCACAATAAGTCTCCAAATGTATAAAAATAAAATGAATCAAGAAATTCAATCTTACTTATTTAACCAAAGAGGTTACACAAAAATAGATATAAATAAAATATATACACAAGTTGGAAAGGCCCCATTGGTAAGTACAACTGTTATTTTCAATGATGATAAAGACAATAGATATTTCTACCGCAAAGAGAAGGAGCGAATATATCAATATAGTATGGCACCTGTACAGGGTGTAGATGATGGTCATCAGCAATACAAGCACAAAGAAAACTGACGATAAACATAAAAATAACGGAGAGGGTTTGCCTTTTGGGTTTTGCCTCCCTGCTACGTACTACGCTACAAATATGTCACGGAAAAAAGTTCGAATGGAGTTCAGCAGCAGCCGCCTCCCCATACTCCTGAATAATCAGATTGCCGCCGCCTGCCTTCCGCTTCTCTACCTCCTGGCGGAAGCCTTCGGCGGAGATATTGCCCAGGATATAATTGTAGGTGGCATCCACGATAATGGCCTCAGCTCGGTATTCTTTTCGTCAAAGGTTGCCGAGCTGAGGCTGACGGTCGGATCATCGACCAGGAACTGCTCATTGTCTTCGCTAATCTGGTCAGCGAGAGCGGTCAGCTGCTCTTTTTGCGCCACCTCCATAATGTTCTTGTTGCCGATATCCGCGATCATCAGGGAGTAGAGCGGGCTCACCTCATTCACACGCAGCTGCGAGGTTTCTTCAGGGAGAAACTATACTTTGGAAAGGGGGAATAATGGTGAATCCAAAAAAAACTGTAAAATATATTTTTATTTTCTACTTAATCTTGGTCTTCAATTTTGTCATTATAAAGTTCTTTGGTGATTTCGGAAGTCTGATTGATCGCATCAAAGATAGAATAGAATTAATAAAAAACGGTTATTGGCATTTACAAATAAGACCTTTTGAAACTCTTTGGCCTTCAATTAAGTTGATAATGTCAGGCACTGGCGGGCCAGCTATGCATAATTTAATCGCTAATGTAATTGTGTTTATACCAATGGGCCTGTTAATCCCCATGCTTTTATCTAAACCGAGCTTCGTAAAAGCAATAGGGATTTCCATTGGGTTAATTGCAACAGTTGAATTGCTTCAGTTTATCACTCTACTTGGAGTTGCTGATATAGATGATGTTATCGTTAATACCAGCGGGGCCATAATTGGCTATATTTTTTATTCAATAGTAAAAACATTTATTACATCCATAAGGACGTAATAAATGTTTTTACTAGATTTCCCGGCCAAAAAGGTCAATGAGTCGCACCACTCCATCTGTGGGTCACAATCAAGGTGGATTCGCTCTTGCTCTCATTGTGGTACTTATTACGAGCTGACAACGAGTGTAAAAGAATATCTATTCAATCCTATTCCCTCTCCGCCGCCTTCTCCGCCTCCCCATACTCCTGAATAATCAGATTGCCGCCGCTTGCCTTCCACTTCTCTACCTCCTGGCGGAAGCCTTCGGCGGAGATATTGCCCAGGATATAATTGTAGGTAGCATCCACGATAATGGCCGAGAGCTCGGTATTCTTTTCGTCAAAGGTTGGTGAGCTGAGGCTGACGGTCGGATCATCGACCAGGAACTGCTCATTGTCTTCGCTGAGCTGGTCAGCGAGGGCGGTCAGCTGCTCTTTTTGCGCCACCTCCATAATGTTCTTGTTGCCGATATCCGCGATCATCAGGGAGTAGAGCGGACTCACCTCATTCACACGAAGCTGCGAGGTTTCCTCCGGGAGAATCACTTTGCCGTCCTCCAGCTTATAGTGCCGCCCTTCAAATCCGTATTTCATCAGATTGGCGACATCCTTATCCATCGTCCGGTCAAAAAATCCGAGTACTTCCTTCAGCTCCTTCTCCGTGGCAATGGCCTTTTTGGAAAAGAGATAGAGTCCGTTGTAGTTGGGAATGGACCATACCTTGTAGCCATCCGGCCCTTGGATCCGGTTAATCAAGGTCAGCTCGGCGGCGGGATTGCTGGCTTGGGCCTCAATCGAGAGACGCTGCACATCGGTCATACTCCCGATGAACATGCCAGCGCTGCCCCGTATGAACTTATCCCGCTGCACCTCCTTGCTGGTTAAGGCGAAATCCTGATTCATCATTTTTCCATTGTACAATTGCTTCATAAAGTTCATCGTATCCATATATTCAGGCGTCTCAAATTCAGGGATGAACTGGCCGTTCACCAGCTTCCAGTTATTCGGCGTACCGAAGTAGGAGCTAAGCGTCTTGAATACTCCATACACCAGATCATTGCGGTCAACCAGGCCCAGCGTATCCGGTTTTCCGTTGCCGTCGGGGTCATTATAGGTGAACTCCTTGATGACGTTATACAGCTCCTCCAGCGTCTGCGGTTTGTTCAAATGGAGACGATCGAGCCAATCCTTGCGGATGATAATTCCTTGTCTGGAGGATGGGCGCTCCGTGTACAGGCCGTAGAACTTCCCGTCCACAGCAGTCTGATTCAGAATTGAGGGGTCCAGTTGCTTCAGGTTCGGGAAATCCTTAAGATAGGGACCAATCTCCCAGAAGGCCCCCGAGCGGATTGCATTTTTGACCAGATTATAATCCGTAACCTTTACAAAAGTGACTTTACCCAGGGAGCCGGTCGCCATCGCCGTATTCATTTTGTCGGTATAGACGCCCTCTGGAACCCAAGTGATCTCCAGCCCCACACCGGTCAGCTTCTCAATCTCCGCAACAATATCTTTGGCCGGGGTTTGAGGGAAATGGAGCGGTGCCAGGATGGAAATCGACGGAACCTCTCCGCCGGAGCCGCTGCCTGCAGCATCCTCCCCGCTGCAAGCGCTTAACATAATCATCATCACAAGCAGAACAAGCACACAGCTATATCGGGCAGCCCTGCGCCCCAAGTCCGGTCTGAACATCCATGTATCCTCCTGGCCTATAAATTATACATTTCACTCCTAATTGATGTACAAATTGCATTTGATAGGGATAAATAGAGAAAATGATTATTGCGGCACCAGATGATTATTGTTATTATCCTTCGTGATGCATACACTGAAGACAGGCGACTGCTTCTAATTCATGCAAAAGGTGCTGAATCTATTGAAACATTTAAGCTTCCTGAACAAATTAACCATTTTCGCCTTTGTCCTCAGCACATTGCCTGTGCTGTTCATTGGTTCTTTTTCTTACTTCACATCCTCCAGCGAAATTCAAAAAAATGTTAACCGTAACAAAAAGGAACTTATTTTACAAATTACATCAAATGTAGAGCATAAGCTGGCTACTGTCAATCAGACCTTAAATCAGGTCGTGAACTCCTCTGTATTGAAAAAGGCTCTGAACAATCCGTTAAATGTAACCGATTTCATTTTATATAATGACATACGTACAGAAATCCGCAATATGCAATCTTTTGATACAAAGTTGGAGGATGTGATCCTGCTGAACCAGCGGCAGAACTGGATGATCAAAAATTCCGGGCTCTACCGTCTGAATGAATACGAGAATTACGAGCAGCTGACCAACCTGATTAATCTGCCTGACGAAACTTCCTGGGTCCTGAATCCCGCTTCCCTGTTCTACAGTGAGGAGAGCATTAACGTCACGGGGTGTGAATACAACATCAGCCTGATCAAGAAGCTGCCCACTACCAAGCTGCAAAAATACGGGCTGGCGATTGCCAATATTCCGGCCTGCAGCCTGCAGGATTTCATCAATTCCGATCTGCAGCCACTGGACAGCATTATCGTTCTGGACAGCTCCGGACGAATTCTGCTGCACCCGGACAGGAGCCTCATCGGCCAGCCGGCTGCAGCCAGCGGCTTCAAGGATTTCGCGCAAATTTCCAGCGCCGCCAGCCCATCGGGGCAATTCAAGACCGTAATGGACAAAAAGGATTATTCCATCACCTATACGCGTTCCCAGCAAAACGGCTGGATCTATCTTTCGGTGACTTCAATCGCAAGTCTGACCAAAGAGTCTAACAAAATCGGAACCTACACCGTATATGTATGTACTCTCATGCTGCTGCTCTCCGTTCTGCTGGCCTGGCTCGGCTCCCGCAAAATGTACACGCCCATAGAGCGTCTGCTGAACCAGATGGGCCAGCGCAGGCCGGATATCCGAAAACGGCATACGAATGAGTTTCAGATCATCGGCGAGCAGGTCCATCATCTGTTCCAGTCCAAGTCCCAGCTCGAGAAGGAGGTTGCCCAGCATATCCAGCAGGTGCGCACCTTTGTCCTGATCAAGGCCTTTCAGGGGAATATCAAGAAACGGGAGCTGCTGGAGGAGCTGGAGCAATTCGGCTACCAGACCCAGCTGGAGGAATGGCAGACCATGGCTGTAATTACGACCAGTATTGACTTCTCTGAAGAGAACAGCTATCAGAAAAAAGATCTCAGCCTGCTGCTGTTCGCCGTACATAATATGATCGAAGAGCTGGTCCCATCAAGCAACCGGCTGGCGCCGGTGATCATGGACCATACCGTCGTGACGCTGATCGGGAGTGCAGACGGCGATGCAGAGTCTTTTCACAAAACACTCTATTCACTGACCGAATCGCTGCAGCAGAAGATCAATAACTATCTGAAGCTTGCGGCCAGCATCGGGCTGAGCCTGCCCTTCCATGCCTTTGATAAAATGTCGATTGCGTACAGGGAAGGCCTTGAAGCCCTGAAACACCGGATCACGCTGGGTAAGGGCATCATTATTCAATATGAAAATATCAACTCCGGCAACCATTATCTCAATCTGAGCTATCCCACTCATAAAGAAAATGACCTGATGGACGCCATTAAGCTGGCGGATACCGAGAAGGCAAAGGACCTGCTGCACAAGGTGTTCAGCTGTATTTTCTCACCGGGGCTGTCCCCGCAGGAATGCCAGATTCCCCTGACACGCCTCTTGAACAATCTCCTGATAATGATGCAGGAATCAGGGATCAGCCTGAGCCAGCTTCATCCGGTGAACGGCTCGTTATTCGAGGAGCTGACGGATATTCATATCGTCGCTGAGATTGAGGACTGGTTCTGGACGGTGGTCATCCAGCCGATGATCCGCATCTTTGGCAGCAGGCAGAATGCCCAGTACCATAATATCTCGGAGAAGCTGATCGATATCGTCCAGCATGATTATGACAAGGATCTCACCCTGGAGGAATGTGCTTCCCGGCTGCACTATAATGCCAACTATATCAGCAGTGTGTTCCGCAAGGAGACGCAATATTACTTCAGCGAATATCTCGCCATGTACCGGTTCAAGATGGCGAAGAAATGGCTGGAGGAGACCGACATGCCGATCAAGGATATTGCCGCCCGGCTACGCTACAATAATTCGCAGAATTTCATCCGCTCGTTCCGGAAGCAGGAAGGGATGACCCCCGGCCAGTACCGCGAGAATGCCGGCGCAAGGCAGCGGGTGGTGCCGGATGATTATTGACGGAAGAATGTATAGCGTAAAGCCTATGAATTCCGGCATACTATTCTCAAAAAGCCGCGGCCCAGAAGGAGAAGGCTCCTTGGGACCACGGCTTTTTGGGCGTTGGAGGATGTTTAGGCTTTCGGCTTGCGCGATTTGCTTCTTCTGATGAAAAAAATGACTCCAGCCGCCAGCAGCACAATAACTGTACCTCCGGCAAGCACAATATTCCTGATGTCCGGCACATACACCACCAGACGCATCGGCTCGGAATCAGCCATCGTGATGTGCCAGGTCAGTGTATTCCCATCCTGCTCGTCAGCGTTGTTAGGACCATAGAGATTGTATGGCAGCGTTAGTTTGAACGCCAGTTCTTGGCTCTGCATGAACAGCCGGACCAGCGACTTGGGTACACTCAGCGTTCCAAGGGTGTCTAGAATTTTATCCGAATAAGCGTTCAGCTTGGGCTGGGCCACCACGTCATACCGAGTGTACAGCCACTTGTTTTCGGTATCTACTTGTGTGTCCACAATATCAAGGTTTCCCGCATTCAGCTTCACATCCTGTATGGAGGCATAGGATTTCAGAAATTGATATTCCGTGGATTTGCCCACTTTTGTTTTGTGCAGTTCAATCCCTGCCGCCTGTAGTCTGCTGCGAAGCAGATCCTCAATGGTACCGCCCGCCAGCGACTCTGCACGTGAATCCAGCTTAAGATTGAATGCAATATCCATGCCTCCGTCCTTCTTCACCGTGACATGTGCCGTCCCATTGGCACGCTGAGGTTGTAAGTCATGTATTTTCTTTAATGGATTAGGCTCTATGCCTCCAGCAATATCGGTTTTCTCGTTTTGATAGAGAATCTCTGAAATTGAAAGCGACCAAACAAACAAGAAAATATATAAAACACTGCTTTGCAAAACTCAAAGGATAATTAACTGACTCCTCCATTTTGCACACCTCACTTTTATATGCATTTACGTTATATCATTCAGAATAATATGTAAATCTCCCGTATCATTGCAGGATGCCCTGCTAACTTGCTGCTTATAATGACTTACTAATATCAGAGGCATTATGGGAGGCTAACGGATTTACAGGAGCTTACGCACTTGAGCACACGCATGTCGGTGCAAATTCGGGTGGGTTTGCAGTATTGGCCAGGGAAAACTATATCGTATGAGACCCGTAGAGAGCCGTTAGAGCCGTTACTATCGGGGGGCGAAGGAAAAACTCATCACATAACTCGCCACAGGTAGGCTCACAAAGGATTCAGCGGACGAGGAAGCCGATCAATACACTGAATCATTCGAAATTGGGATTTTACAAACGTCAAATACGCAATCTATGACGTTAAATAAAGCAATAAACACTTACCAATATAAAAAAGCCCACTAACCGGAACCAGTGGGCGATTTTGCATTTTACTTCGGACTACACGCCGGAGCTTCCGATCAGTGTAGTTTCACTCAAACCTCCTAACACCGCTATGAAAGCAACTATATGTAAATTAAAATTCATACTCCATACGCTCCCTTTCTTTATTCACTCTCTGTACCAGGATGCTTGCAAACTGTACATTTTATAATACGCACCCAGTTTGTTGATCAGTTCAGTATGTGTACCTTGTTCAATAACCCTACCATTATCTATAACAATTATACGATTGGCATTTTTAGCCCAGCCCAATCGATGTGAAATAAAAATAGCTGTTTTATTCTCACATAAGCAAAAAATATTATTCATGATTTCAACTTCCGTCTTCGGATCTATAGCTGATGTAGGCTCATCAAAAATCAATAGATTTGAATCACTAAATAACGCTCGAGCAATCGCTAACTTTTGCCATTGACCACCTGAAAGTTCTTGCCCATTTTCAATATTTCTGCCTAATGGTACATCGAGATCACCAAGTTTCTCATAAATATCATAACAATTGCATTTTCTCAATGTTTCAATAATTAATTCATCATTATTGATTTGTTTAAGATTCCCCAAGGAAACATTTTCTCTTAAAGTCATTTCGAATTTAATGTAATTTTGGAATATAATTGAGAAATTATTGACTCTTTTTCTTTCATGATTCCAAAGAATCTGACCTTCATTTGGTTCATAAAGCCCAATTATGCACTTTATTAAAGTTGATTTACCAGCTCCATTGTTTCCTACGATCACAACCTTTTCATTTTTTTTGATATCAAGATTGATATTTGATAGAACATCACTCTCAGAATTTTTGTAGCGAAAGTTTACATTCTCCATATTCACTGAATGAATAGGGATCGCTAGATCTATTGATTGATTTTCAGCGCTAGGATAGGTCATGAATTCATGAAAATCATACAATCTTGTGCAGTTGATATAAAGTTTGCTTAGTGGCCATGTTAGTGTTAAAATCTTATTTCCAGATTGAACAAGGGCTAAAAATATCGTAGATATCAAACCGATTGATATGTTTTCAATCATTGAGATGTCTTTGATAAGCAGATATAATACAATGAAAATAGAAATGGACTGGATAGTGGTCGTAATCATACCTATTTTGATCTCAGAACGTCTTTTCGTCATTCGTTTGTTATGCTGATACTTTATTGTTTTTTCCCACAAATCCATAAAATAGCTTGCTGAATTGTATATCCTCATCTCTCGTACAAACTTTGAATTGCTTAGAATATCTCTTAAATAATCCCCTGTCCTGCCTTCAAGAGTCATTTCTCGATTGAATTTCCTAACTATAATTTCAGTTCTCATCTTTATACATAAGTTAACAACAATCATTAACATGATTATAACGGAAACGACATAAAATCGTTCAGTTATCGTTAACAATATAATACTGAACAAAGATGATCCAATTGCAAGCGCTGATTCGAAATTGAACAATATGTTTAATAAATCTTCTCCAACAACTTGTTCGGCTCTTTTTAGTTTATTACAAAATTCTTTATCATCGAAATGAACATATTCCACTTCATAAGCTTTTTCAGTAATCTGTTTTCTAAATATAATAGATATTCCATTTTTCAATCGGTTACCCAATACTTTTTGCAAAAATTCACTTGATAGTCTCAATATGGAG
>NZ_LVWI01000064.1 GCF_001909055.1 Paenibacillus helianthi | reverse complement strand
TGAAGACGACGAGGTAGATAGGTTGGAGGTGGAAGTGCAGCAATGCATGGAGCTGACCAATACTAATCGGTCGAGGGCTTATCCAAATCATAAAACGCAGATTCGTTTCGGATTCAGTTTTCAGGAATGAAGGTTCCTGAAGCATTTACGCTGTAAATGCCCGTTTGGTGGCGATAGCGGAGGGGTTCCACGCGTACCCATCCCGAACACGACCGTTAAGCCCTCCAGCGCCGATGGTACTTGGACCGAAGGGTCCTGGGAGAGTAGGACGCCGCCAAGCACATGAAGCCATTGTTGAGCAATCGACAATGGCTTTTTTGTTGTTTTACTAAGTAAGGGATTTCTTAAGGAACTAAGATCTGTAGATATTATAAGTATTAAGAAGAACAGTGGAAAAACTTATCCACATGTGGATAAGGAAATATATTAATACAATGTAGTCAAAGTACTCCCCAGTTTGTGTGGATAGTGTAGAATAATTGTGGATACAAAGGTTCTTTTTTATTAAATCTAACGTTTTTTCGTTGTAAAGGAGATAGCGTAGTGGATAAATCAAATAATCTTCTGTGGACAGAGCAATTTGTGGTTCAGGCAAGCGATACGGATTGCCGTTCTCAGGCAAAGCTCTCTTTCATTTTGGAAATATTGCAGCGTACAGCTGACGCAGCTGTTAACGCACTGGGCTTGAGTCTGGAAAAAATGCTGGATAATGGAATGGGCTGGATGCTGATTACCTTGGACCTTGAGATCCGCCGTATGCCACGGCTAAATGATCAGTTAACAGTGCACACATGGAGTAAAGGAACCAAAGGAGCATTGTGGCAGCGGGATTATCGGATTTACGACAAGAACGATGTAGAGGTTGCTGTAGTGCGTTCTGTCTGGGCTTTAGTGGATATTGAAAAGCGGAAGATTTTGCGGCCAACTGCTATACCGGTCCCTGTGAACCACTATAGTGGTGATTCAGTAGGCAGTATGCCGGATAAAGCGACGATTCCAGATGATATAAGCCTTCAAGCAGCATATCCCTACAAGGTAAGGTTCAGCGGCCTGGATAGTAATCTGCATTTGAATAATGCAAGGTATGGCGAGATCTGCTGTGATGCTCTTTCTTTGGAGGAATGGGGGGCCAAGGAGTTAAAGCGTTTCCGGATAACTTATGTACAGGAAGCTAGGTTAGGCGATGTGCTTCAGATACAGCGTTCCGCCTTAACGAATGAAGGAATATATATGCAGGGTTCAGCAGGAGATAAAGTGTTTTTTACAGCTTGCCTGGGATTCTGAAGAAGCGGGAAGACCGTGCCGATTGCAGACATAGCCATTGTTACAGAATACCAGCTCAGTCGGTGGTATAAATACATACGTTGGAGGTTTAGACTGCTTCTTCAAGTTAAAGGATAGAATTTATTCTATAATAAGAGCTGCTCATTCAGCCTGACGAAATTTTTGGGCTTTGGGATCATGGTATAATAGGGTGTTGTTAGGGAAGGGAGAGAGCGATGAAGGTATTGGTACTTGCTGAGAAGCCGTCAGTTGCGCGTGAAATTGCGCGGGTGATGGGCTGTGGGAACAAACAGAAGAGCTATATTGAAGGACCTAAATATGTAGTTACCTGGGCTTTGGGGCATTTGGTGGGCCTGGCGGAGCCGGAGGACTATAACAATAAATATGCCAGTTGGGCATTGGAGGATTTACCGATTCTGCCGGATAAGGCAAAGCTGAAGGTGCTGCGGGAAACGAACCAGCAGTATAAGGCTGTGCAGCAGCTGATGAAACGTCAGGATATCGAGGAACTAATTGTGGCTACGGATGCTGCGCGTGAAGGTGAACTGCTGGCGCGCTGGATCATGAATATGGCTGGGTGGAAGAAGCCATTCCGGCGGCTCTGGATCTCTTCTCAGACGGATAAGGCGATTAAGGAAGGGTTTGCATCGCTACGTCCGGGCCGGGATTTTGACCGTCTGTATGAATCGGCCCGTTGCCGGGCTGAGGCGGATTGGATGATCGGGCTTAACGTAACCCGGGCGCTGACCTGCAAGTTCGGCGCACCACTGTCTGCCGGACGGGTACAGACACCGACGCTGGGAATGATTATGGACCGGGAAAATGAAATTACCGGCTTCCGTTCTCAGGAATATGACCAGCTGACGGCTGATTTTGGCAGCTTTCAGGCAGGCTGGCGGGCCCAGGGCGGGGATGGGCGTATTTTTGACCGGGATAAAACGGCAATACTAAAAGAGAAGCTCACTGGACGCAGCGGACGAATTACCAAGGTGCAAAAAAGCGAGAAAAGTGAACCGCATCCGCTGGCTTATGATCTTACAGAGCTGCAGCGTGATGCGAACCGTAAGTTTGGCTTCTCGGCCAAGCAAACTTCCAGTGTACTCCAGAAGTTATATGAGCAGCACAAGCTGGTGACCTACCCGCGTACGGATAGCCGCTATTTGACTTCTGATATGACCGGTACGCTCAAAGAAAGGCTGGACAGCGTAGCTGTTGGGCCCTATGCGCCATTGGCAAGACCATTGCTGCGCAAGCCGCTGCCGATTACTAAGCGGATTGTAGACGACAGCAAGGTGAGCGATCACCACGCTATCATTCCTACGGAGCAGACTGTACTTTTAAATCAGCTAAGTGCTGAAGAGCGCAAGCTTTATGATCTCATTGTACGGCGTTTCATTAGCCTGTTCTATCCAGCGGCGCGATATGATGCAGTTGCTGTAACCGTAAACGTGGAAGGCGAGATCTTCTATATCAAAGGAACAACGGTAAAAGATCCTGGCTGGCGCGAGGTCTATGGCGGAGATATGAGCAGCGATGACGAAGAAGAAAATACCGCAGATGAACCAGCTCCGAGCAGTGTGAAACTGCCGGAGCTGCGAGAAGGCGAAACCGTTACCGTCCAGCGCTGTATGATCCGGCCAGGCCGGACGCAGCCGCCGAAGCGCTACAATGAAGCATCGCTGCTGACACAGATGGAGAAGCATGGGCTGGGAACACCAGCTACACGAGCTGACATCATCGAGAAGCTGGTCAGCTCCGATACGATTGAACGCCAGGGCAATCTCCTTCATCCGACAGGTAAGGGCAAACAGCTGATCGGGCTGGTGGCTGGACAACTGCGTACACCGGAGCTTACAGCGCGCTGGGAGGCGGAACTGGAGAAGATCGCCCGCGGACAGGGACGGCCGGAGCCTTTTCTGCAAGGGATACGTAGTATGGCACAGGAGCTGGTGTCTGGTGTGAAGAACAGTGGTGCGGAATACAAGCCACATAACGTCTCCAGCAGCCACTGTCCGAACTGTGGAACGAGAATGCTGGAAAAGAAAACCAAACGCGGAAAGCTGCTGGTCTGCCCGGCAGATGACTGCGGATATACCCGGGCTGGAGAGAAGCAGCTGTCTAACCGCCGATGCCCTCAATGCCATAAGAAGATGGAGCTAAAAGAGGGCAAAGCCGGTCTCTATGTCCAGTGTCTCGGATGCGGAATAACGGAGACCATGGACAAGGATCACAAGCATATCAACAAGCGCGAGCAGCAGAAGCTTGTGCAGCAATACAGCAAGCCTGAAAATGTGGGATCTAACCTGGGTGATCTGCTCAAAGCAGCAATGGAAGCCAAGGAGAAGGGTAAATAAGCGGGTACGCAAATAAGGAATTCCACGGCCAGACTGATGTGAGTAGGGCGTGAGCTGGTTTTGGGATAATCATTAATGCAAAGAAGATTGCCTGAGGTATAGCAGTCTTCTTTTTTTTGGAGTTAACAGAACAGGCTATCGTGAAAGGACGACGAACGGGGACCAAGGAGGCTGGAAAAAGAATAAGGCTTAATTTTATTAATGATTTTTTTAAATTCCAATGTAACATAAAATTTATCGTATAAATGTGCTATGTTTTTTGACATATACTTTTTGTGCTGCGCGCTGAGCAGATAATTATTCTGGACTGTCCAATACAAACCAGATATGTTTTACTTAAAGTTGCAGTGGAAAAGATAGCTTTTTCGGGAAAATAGAAATGAGTGGTGGGTGATCGTATGGTAGCGGATCAGGGGCGGATTGATGCAAAACAAGCGGCGGGAATTCAGGCAGGCTGGGGCGGGAGCCGTTTTTTCTTTTTGATGATTGTATTTATGTTCTGGTTCTCATCATATATCTATGTTCCGGTGCTCTCACCGTATGTGGAGCATTTGGGAGCCTCTTATGTAATGGTAGGAGCGGTCCTTGGGATATATGGGCTGATGCAGATTCTGTTCCGGCTGCCAATCGGCATAGGCTCGGATGTTCTGAACCGGCGTAGGCCGTTTATCTATCTGGGACTGATCGCAAGCGGTTCCAGCAGCCTGCTGTTCCTCGCGGGTGCAAGTCCTGGCTGGGCTCTAGCCGCACGGGCGGTTTCCGGAATTGCAGCCTCGGCTTGGGTTGTCTATTCGGTGATGTTTGCGGGATATTTTCCGAAGGAGCAGGCTGGAAGAGCCATGGGTATGCTGCAGTTCACAACGGTGATTGCACAGCTGGCAAGCATGATGATCAGTGGATACATAACAGAGCATGGGGGGTGGAATGCCCCGTTTATCATTGGCGGAGTGGTTGCGGCTGCTGCACTGTTATTAGCACTCCGCTTGCCGGAACAGCAGCAGGACAAACGTGAAAATACGATAAAGATCAAGGATCTTGCTGAAGTGATCAAGGAACCGCTGCTGGTCAAAGTGTCGCTTTTATCGGTGCTGGCGCATTGTGTGCTCTTCATTACGATGTTCGGTTATACCCCGAATCAGGCGCTTGCCATTGGAGCGAGCAAGGAAAGCCTCGGTTGGCTTACGCTGGCCTTCATGCTGCCCCATGCGGCAGCGACGTTATATGGTTCCCGCTGGTTCGGCAGGCTGCTCGGAGACCGTGGAACACTGCTGCTTGGTTTTGCCGGAAGTGCACTGTTCACTCTGCTAATTCCGTCAATGCCGACACTCATTGCTCTGTGCGCGACCCAGGTGGGGAATGGTTTTATGCAGGGGCTGATCTTTCCTTTGCTGCTGGGCAAATCAGTCTCCGGGGTGGCTCCGTTCAAACGGGCGACGGCAATGGGGTTCTATCAGGCAGTGTATGCTATTGGTATGTCGGGTGGACCTTTTGTGGCGGGATGGATGAGTTCAGCTTATGGATTAAAGGGTGGTTTCTGGCTGGGAGGGATCGCGGCAGCGCTTGCTGCATTGCTCTCCTGGGTATGGGTTAGGGAAGCGGGCGGAGCCGGTGGCCAAGTCAGGCGATCAGAGCAGAAAATTGGCAGCTGATGTAAGGGTCATTGGTTTTTTGTCCAAAAGGGTAATATAATATACAGTAGATAGGCTGTGTGGAGGAGGAGCTGGAAAGCATGGTCCAGGTTGTACTGCTGTGGTTCGCACTGATTAATATTATCGGGTATGTGGTCATGTCCGAGGACAAGAACAGGGCCCGTAAAAGACGGGACCGGGTGCCGGAAAAAACTTTGTTTTTGCTGGCATTCATGGGCGGAGCGCTGGGTGTTCTTATCGCCATGTACCGCAAACGTCACAAGACCAGGCATACTTCCTTCAGGATTGGAATTCCGCTCTTGCTGCTGCTGAATATCTTGCTCTATGGTTACTTTTTGGGATAGATAAAACAGAAGAAGAGGTGGCGTACATGTTATTCTCGAAAATTTTGCTGGCCTATGACGGTTCCAAGGCTTCCAATCAGGCGCTGGAGCGCGCAATCGAACTGGCTAAGGTAACTCCGGGCTCATCCCTTTACGTCGTACACGCTTTCGAATTCCCGCGGTTTTTTATCGGGGAAGCTCTCGCGCCTCTGCCGGCCTCAGTGAACAAGGATTATTATGATTTGGCGGTACAAACCACCGATGAAGTGAAGAGCCGTCTGGAGGCGGAAGGACTGAACGCAACGGTTGAACTGCTGCAAGGCTCGCCTGCTGAAGTGATATTGAGTTACGCTAAGGAGCATGGTGCGGATGTAATCGTGATCGGCAGCCGCGGGCTCGGCGGAATTCGCGAATTTGTTCTGGGCAGTGTCAGCCACAACGTCGTTCAGAGCGCACGCATTCCGGTTTTGGTCGTTAAATAATATAATTTCCTGGAGGAGCGCTATGCGTTCCCCTTTTTCTTTTAGGCAGTTAGATCCCGTGGCCGCAAGAAAATCCAAATGTGCCCAAAAGCGAACGTTTCAACTCCTTTATATGACAATGTTCGTGTTTAAGTTGACATGAAGTGTAGGCCATTGTTAAGATGAACCTATGAAGAGCTCGTATAAAACCGGGGATAGGGCCCGGAAGTTTCTACCCGGTAACCGTAAATTGCCGGACTACGAGGGAATAGGATGACTAGAACGGCCGTCAGCGCCGCCCCGTGCCCGGGGCTGCGAGCTGTGCGCTTGTTCCTGTTACATGCCGCTGCAGCCATAAATCCGATGCGGCGCTCCTAATTCCTGCAGTAGTCTGGGTCCATCCGCAGCAAAATGCGTTGGAATCCGGGCTTTTTTTTTCGGATTTATGGAAAACTGAATGTAACAGGACAAACTTATAGCAACATGAGTCTCTAAAATAGGGAAGCGGAAGGTAGGTTGAATCATGTCAGTGCAGGTTGGTGTCATCATGGGCAGCAAATCAGATTGGGAAACGATGGAGCAAGCGTGTCTTGTGCTTGAGGAGCTGGGCGTAGGATATGAGAAAAAGGTGATCTCGGCACACCGCACACCGGATCTGATGTTCCGCTACGCTGAAGAGGCGGCAGGCCGCGGCCTGCGCGTGATTATCGCAGGGGCAGGTGGAGCTGCGCATTTGCCTGGTATGGTGGCAGCGAAGACAATGCTGCCTGTGATCGGTGTCCCTGTGCAGTCCAAGGCGCTGAACGGCCTGGATTCGCTGCTCTCTATCGTGCAGATGCCGGGTGGCATTCCGGTAGCCACGGTAGCGATTGGCCGTGCCGGAGCCATCAATGCGGGGCTGCTTGCCGCGCAGATCATCGGCGCGTTCGATCCTGAGGTGCAGAGCCGGGCGCAGCAGCGGCGCGATGCCATTCAACGAGAAGTGCTGGAAAGCAGCGAGAGCCTATGAGGCCGGAGGAGCTGAAGGCAGAAGGCTCCGGCATAACGAGGGAAGGGAGCAGGGAAATGCTACAGGCAGAGGGTAAGGGGCTTGCTGATCTGGCAGCTGCGGCTTCTGGAGATACGGGCGTGACAGGTGCTGGCACACCCCGGATGCTCCTGCCAGGAGCAACCATCGGCGTGCTCGGCGGCGGGCAGCTCGGTCGTATGATGGCGCTGGCCGGCAGCGCCATGGGCTATCGCTTCGTGGCGCTGGACCCTGCGCCGGATGCGCCCTGCGGGCAGGTGACGCCGCAAATTACGGCGGCGTACAACGACCGGGACGCAGCGCGTGAGCTGGCGCGGCGCGCGGACGTTATCACGTACGAGTTCGAGAACGTTGACGCGGGCGTGGCCGCGCTGTTGACGTCAGAGTCGTACGTGCCGCAGGGCAGTGCGCTGCTGTATACAACGCAGCACCGGCTGCGCGAAAAAGCCGCCATCGAGGCAGCAGGCGTATCCGTTGCCCCGTACCGCAAGGTCGGCAGCCTGGCGGAGCTTAAGGCCGCTGCTGCCGAGCTGGGCCTGCCCTGTGTGCTGAAGACAGCCACAGGGGGGTATGACGGCAAGGGACAAGCCGTCATCCGGCACTCTGAAGAGCTGGAAACCGCCTTCCGGCAGGTAGCTCCCGGAACGTCTGCCGGGGAGGCGCTACCTGAGCTGGTGCTGGAGAAATTTGTCGCTTTCCAGTGCGAAATTTCTGTAGTTGCCGCCCGCAGCGCCTCCGGCGAGGTCAAGAGCTTCCCGCCTGCGGAGAACATTCACGTGAACAACATCCTGCACCTGTCCATCATACCAGCAAGAGTGCCTGAGGAGATTCAGCGGCGGGCCTGCGAGCTGGCCGAACAGATTGTTACCGGGATGAATGCGGTCGGACTGCTGGCCGTGGAAATGTTCGTGACCGAAGAGGGCGAGCTGTTCGTAAATGAGCTGGCGCCGCGTCCGCATAATTCCGGGCATTATACAATGGACGCCTGCGTAACCTCACAGTTCGAGCAGCATGTGCGTGCCATCTGCAATCTGCCGCTTGGCGACACCTCACTGCTGACCCCTGTGGTCATGGTGAACGTACTCGGCCAGCATCTGGACGGGGCTGTTCAGGCAGTCAGCACGGTGAATGAAGAAGCAAACCGGCTTGGTGTCGCACCCAAGCTTCATATATATGGCAAGGCAGAGAGCAAGACCGGCCGTAAAATGGGCCATATCAACCTGCTCTGCAAGGATACCGGCGACGGGCTGTCCTGGGTAGAGCAAACTAACCTTTGGAGGAACTGACCAGATATGATCGAACGTTACAGCAGACCTGAGATGCGGGCCATTTGGACCGAAGAAAATAAATTCAACGCGTGGCTGGAAGTGGAGATTTGCGCCTGCGAGGCTTGGGCCGAGCTGGGAGTAATCCCGCATGAGGATGCCGCGAAGCTGCGGAAGGATGCCAAATTCGACATCGACCGCATTAATGAGATTGAGCTGGAAACGCGCCATGATGTGATTGCTTTTACCCGTGCGGTATCCGAGAGCCTGGGTGCGGAGCGCAAATGGGTGCATTACGGACTCACTTCCACGGACGTTGTCGACACGGCGCTCGGATACCTGCTGCGCCAGGCCAATGAAATCCTGGAGAAGGACATCATGAACTTTATCGAAATTCTCAAAGACAAGGCGCTGGCATACAAAGACACTCCGATGATGGGACGCACCCATGGCGTGCATGCAGAGCCAACTACCTTTGGTCTCAAAATGGCGCTCTGGTACGAGGAAATGAAGCGCAACCTGGAACGTTTCCGCCATGCTGCGAACGGTGTGCAGTTCGGCAAAATCTCCGGCGCGGTCGGCACCTACGCCAACATTGATCCGTCTGTTGAAGAATTCGTCTGCCGTAAACTCGGCACCAGCCCGGCGCCCATTTCTACACAAACACTGCAGCGTGACCGTCACGCTGAATATATGGCAACCCTGGCGCTCGTCGCCACGTCCCTGGACAAGTTCGCCACCGAGATCCGTGCACTGCAAAAGAGCGAAATCCGCGAGGTGGAGGAAGCTTTTGCCAAAGGCCAAAAGGGTTCCTCGGCAATGCCGCACAAACGCAATCCCATCGGTTGTGAGAACATCTCCGGCTTGTCGCGCGTCATTCGCGGGCACATGGTTACTGCTTACGAGAACGTGCCGCTGTGGCATGAACGCGATATCTCGCACTCCTCCGTGGAGCGGATTATCCTGCCGGATGCAACGATGCTGCTGAACTATATGCTGAATCGCTTCGGCAACATTGTGAAGAACCTGACCGTATTCCCGGAAAACATGAAACGCAACATGAACCGGACCTTCGGCGTACCGTTCTCCGGCCGTATTCTGACCAAGCTGATCGACAAAGGCTTCAGCCGTGAGCAGGCTTATGATACCGTGCAGCCGCGTGCGATGCAGGCCTGGGAGGAACAAACCCAGTTCCGCGATATCGTTGAAGCTACCCCGGAAATCACTGCCGTGCTTAGCCCGGAAGAGATCGAGGATGCTTTTAATCCTTCTTGGCACCTTAAGCATGTGGACACCATCTTCCGCAAGCTGGAGCTTATTTAATAAAGGTAAGTTAGTGGTGAACTGAGGAGCTCGAGAATAATACGAGCGGAAATGCTGAGAAGTTATTTTGTTTCTGAGAAGCGGAGCAACAGGAGATAGGAATAGACATTTGGGTTAAAGATGAACGGAGAGAAATTTTGGAACTGGAGAAGCGTTAGCGTTCGCCTTTATGGTCAGATTTCTACCGCAGCTTGCGGTTAAATCAGAGAAATATGACCATAACAGCGATCGGAAGTCCAAACATTTCTTGCAGTGAACCTATTAACCCCAAGGAGTATTCAATTTTGTGGATTCGAATCGAAGAAAAGAAGACGTCCTAGCTCTTTTAGCTCAAGTATATACGCAAGATCATTAGTTCAAGGGAGGAAAGGTCATGGCATACCCTGCCGTATCCACGGCTGTGGATCTGGTAAATGCACCGCTGCTCTACAAAGGTAAGGTCCGCGAATTATACGATCTGGGGGAAGAAATGCTGGTCGTCGTCACGGACCGGATATCCGCATTTGACTATGTACTTGACCCGGCGGTGCCGGAGAAAGGCAATGTGCTTAACCGGCTCAGCGCCTTTTGGTTCGGATTAACCAAGGAGCTGATGGAGAACCATGTCGTGCATATCGATGTAGACCAGCTTGGAGAGATCGTGAAGGACCGGGAGGCGCTCAAAAACCGTGTCATGGTCGTCCGCAAGGCGGAGCGTATTGATATTGAATGCGTTGTGCGCGGCTGTATCACTGGCGGAGGCTGGCGGCAATATCAGGAGACTGGGAAAGTCAACGGAATCGAGCTTCCCCTAGGCTTGCGCAAAAATGCAGTACTGGCCCAGCCGATTTTCACCCCTGCTGCCAAAAATGATGTCGGTCATGATGAGGATATCCCTTTTGAGAACATGCAGGAGCTGATTGGTGCCGAGCTGGCACTGGAGTTGAAGGAGAAGAGCCTGAAGCTGTTCGCTTTTGCCAGAGAATATTGTGAAGAGCGCGGTATCATCCTGGCGGATTGCAAATTCGAGTTCGGTCTGCTGGACGGCAAAGTGATCCTGATCGATGAGATTTTTACACCGGATGCTTCACGCTTCTGGGCCAAGCATAACTACGCACTGGATATTGAGATCGACAGCATGGATAAGGAACCGGTCCGGACCTATTTGTCCGCATCCTCTTGGGATAAGAACAGCACACCCGACCCGCTGCCTATTGAAGTAGTGGAAGAAACAACACGCCGTTATCTGGACATTTATCATCGTCTCACCGGCAAGTCTTTATAGATTGTAAGTGGTCATAGTTGCGCCAAGTCAAGCTCATTAAATTTTAGGAGGAACTACAAGCGTATGTTAAAAGCGACAGTCTATGTCACCATCAAGAAAAGTGTGCTCGATCCCCAAGGTGTAGCCGTGCAAGGAGCGCTGCATTCCGTAGGTTTTCAGGAAGTGGAGAGCCTGCGGATCGGCAAGTATATGGAACTGACCCTGGATACTGATAACCGCGCTGAAGCGGAAGGACGCCTTAAAGAAATGTGCGAAAAGCTGCTGGCCAACACGGTGATCGAGGATTACCGCTACGAATTGGAGGACTAAAAGTCATGAAATTTGCTGTACTTGTCTTTCCGGGCTCCAATTGTGACATTGACTGCTACAAAGCTGTAGAAGACAGCCTGGGTGAGCCTGTAGATTACGTGTGGCATACGGCGACGGATCTGTCCGACTATGACTGCATTATTGTACCAGGCGGTTTCTCTTATGGTGATTATCTGCGCTGCGGCGCGATTTCCCGGTTTGCTCCGGTCATGGCCGAAGTGGCCAAAGCGGTAGAACAGGGCAAATATGTGCTGGGCATCTGCAACGGGTTCCAAATTTTGACCGAAGCCGGCTTACTGCCGGGAGCACTTCGCCGCAACATGTCGATGAAGTTCCGCTGTCATGATTCGGTGCTTAAGGTGGTTAATAACACTACCCCGTTTACTATTGATTATGCGAAGGATGAAGAGATCGTCATTCCAATCGCACACGGTGAAGGCAACTACTACTGCGATGAAGAGACTCTGGCCGGACTAAAAGCTAACAATCAGATCGTCTTCACTTACAGCGATAACCCTAACGGTTCTGTGGAACATATTGCGGGAATTTGCAATGTGCAGGGCAATGTGGTTGGCATGATGCCTCACCCGGAACGCGCGGCGAACAGCCTGCTGGGTTCGGAAGACGGCAAACGGATGTTCACATCCATTCTCAAGACATGGAGGGATCGTTATGACGCAGCAAGTATCCGCTAAGGAGCCGACCGCAGAGCAAATCGCGGAGCAGAAAATCTACAGTCAATTCGGTGTGTCGGACAGCGAATATGAGCTCATCACTTCTTTCATGGGCCGCAAGCCAAACTATACAGAAATCGGGGTCTTCAGCGTAATGTGGTCCGAGCACTGCGCCTATAAGAACTCCAAACCGCTGCTGGGACGTTTCCCTACAAGCGGGCCGCGTGTACTGATGGGACCTGGTGAAGGTGCGGGTATCGTAGACATCGGTGACAACCAGGCGGTTGTATTCAAAATCGAAAGTCACAACCATCCGTCGGCGGTCGAGCCTTATCAGGGCGCGGCGACAGGGGTGGGCGGGATTATCCGCGATATTTTCTCGATGGGAGCAAGACCGGTAGCTCTGTTGAACTCCCTGCGTTTCGGTAAGCTCGAAAGTGACCGGGTTAAATATTTGTTCGAGCATGTGGTATCCGGTATCGCAGGCTACGGTAACTGTATCGGAATTCCTACAGTGGGCGGCGAAATTATGTTCGACAACAGCTATGACGGCAATCCGCTGGTCAATGCGATGTGTGTCGGACTCATTGATCATGATAAAATCCAGCGCGGTGTCGCTAAAGGTGTGGGCAATCCAGTGTTTTACGTTGGTCCGCCTACCGGACGCGACGGAATTCACGGGGCAACCTTTGCCTCCGTGGAGCTGAGCGAAGAATCGGAAGCCAAGAAGACTGCAGTGCAGGTCGGCGATCCGTTTATGGAAAAGCTGGTCATGGAATCCTGCCTGGAGCTGATCGACAGCGGCATCGTGCTTGGCATTCAGGATATGGGCGCAGCCGGACTGACCTGTTCCAGTGCTGAAATGGCAAGTAAAGCGGGCAATGGTCTTGAACTCTATCTGGACCAGGTGCCACAGCGTGAAGACGGTATGACGCCTTACGAAATGATGCTCTCTGAATCACAAGAGCGGATGCTGTTTGTGGTAGAGCCTAAGGATGAGGCACAGGCACAAGAGATTTTTGACCGCTGGGGTGTCATTTGCCGCAAGGTGGGCAAGGTAACGGATGACGGACGTCTGAAGCTGTTCCATCACGGCGAGGTTGTTGGCGATATGCCCGTAACGGCTCTTGTGGATGAATGCCCGATCTATAAAAAACCATCTGCAGTTCCTGCCTACTATGAGGAGAACGCCAGTGTTGACACGCTGCGCTATGTCGAGGTAACTGATCTTGGCGGTGCACTGCACACTATACTGGCTTCACCGACAGTGGCAAGCAAAGCATGGGTGTATAACCAATATGATTATATGGTACGGACCAGCACAGCGGTGCGCCCAGGCTCGGATGCGGCAGTGGTAACGATTCACGGCACACGCAAAGGCCTGGCAATGACTACAGACTGCAACGGACGTTATGTCTATCTGGACCCTGAAGTGGGCGGACGTATCGCGGTAAGTGAAGCAGCGCGTAACATCGTTTGTTCCGGGGCGAAGCCGCTGGCGATTACGGATAACCTAAACTTTGGCAGCCCGGAGAAGCCGGAGATTTTCTGGCAGATGGAACGGGCGGTAGACGGTATGGCTGAAGCCTGTCGTGTGCTGGATACGCCGGTTATCGGCGGAAATGTCAGCTTGTACAACGAAAATGCTGCCGGCGCCATCTATCCTACCCCGGTTGTCGGTATGGTGGGACTGGTTGAAGATACCGATCACATTACTACACAAGCCTTCAAGCAAGAAGGTGATGCTATTCTGCTGCTGGGTGTAACCAAAGCAGAGCTTGGCGGAAGTGAGTTCCAGTATGCCGTACATGGCTTGACTGAAGGACGTCCGCCAGAACTGGATCTGGCTACAGAGCAAAAGCTGCTGGATGCTGTGCTCGGCACCATCCGTAGCGGTCTGGTCCGCTCGGCGCATGACCTTTCGGAAGGCGGTTTAGCTGTAGCACTGGCGGAGAGCTGCATCAGCGGTTCGATTGGCGCAAATGTGAAGCTGTCCGCTGGCGGACTGCGCCCGGATGTGGCGCTGTTCAGCGAGAGCCAGTCCCGCATTGTGCTGACATCGGCACCTGACCGTGCGGAAGAGCTGAAAGCAGCGGTAGCTGCTTACGGTGTACCGGTAGAAATCATCGGAACCGTCGGTGGCGATAGACTTCGTGTGTCCCTGGACGGCGCATCCGCACTGGATGAGGCTGTAGAGGCATTAAAAATCACTTGGGAGGATGCTATTCCATGTCTTATGAAATAAAGACCGGGAACAAGCAGGAGACCCCTATCCTGTGGACCGGCGACTTTTACAACGAAGGAACGGGCTCGGGAGATATTTTTGACACGCTAAAAGAAGAATGCGGCGTCTTCGGGGTCTTTGGACACCCGGAGGCCGCCTCCATGTCGTACTACGGCCTGCACGCTCTGCAGCACCGGGGAGAAGAGAGTGCGGGCATCTGCGTGGCGGATGGACGTGACTTCAACTATCACCGGGGTATGGGACTGGTCAAAGAAGTGTTCGACAAGGACAAAATCGCCTCTCTGATCGGCAATATGTCCATTGGCCATGTGCGCTATTCCACCAGTGGCGACAGCCGGCTGACTAATGCGCAGCCGCTGGTCTTTAAATACCGTGACGGGGATCTGGCGATCGCCACCAACGGGAACATCGTCAATGAGCCGCTGATCCGCAAACAGCTGGAGCAGGGCGGCTCGATTTTCCAGACCACAAGTGACACGGAAGTCCTGGCGCATCTGATTGCGAGGTCGCAGAAGGATTTTGTCGAAGCGACCAAAGATGCGCTTAAGCAGCTCGTGGGAGGCTTTGCCTTCCTGCTGATGACGAACGACAAGCTGATCGTAGCATCCGATACGCATGGCCTCCGCCCGCTAGTGATGGGACGTGTAGGGGAAGCCTATGTTTTCGCTTCGGAATCCTGCGCACTGGAAGTCATTGGTGCTCAGTTCGTCCGTGACATTGAGCCCGGCGAATTGCTGGTACTTGATCAGAACGGCTTCAAGGAAGACCGGTTCGCTGAGCCGCAGCGCAAAGCACTGTGTGCCATGGAATATATTTATTTCGCCCGTCCCGACAGCGATCTGAACGGATCCAACCTGCACTCCGCCCGTAAGCGGATGGGCAGCCGTATGGCCCTGGAAGCGTTCGTGGATGCAGACATCGTAACGGGGGTACCGGACTCCAGTATCTCAGCAGCCATCGGCTTTGCAGAACAGACGGGTATTCCTTATGAGCTTGGCCTCATCAAGAACAAATACACGGGCCGGACCTTCATCCAGCCCAGCCAGGAACTTCGTGAGCAGGGCGTAAAGATGAAGCTGAGCGCAGTCCGCCGCGTCGTTGAAGGCCAGCGCGTAGTCATGATCGACGATTCCATCGTACGCGGCACTACCTCGCGCCGGATCGTCAACCTGCTACGTGAAGCCGGAGCAACCGAAGTCCATGTGCGGATTACTTCACCGCCATTCAAGAATCCTTGCTTCTACGGCATCGATACACCGGACCGCCGCGAGCTGATCGCCTCTTACAAGACGATTGCCGAAATGTGTGAAGAGATCAATGCCGATTCGCTGGCGTTCCTCTCCCCGGAGGGCCTGATTCAGTCCATCGGCGGGTATAACAGCGGGGATTACAAAGGCGGTTTGTGCCTGTCCTGTTTCGATAATGATTACCCGACGCAGGTGGATTTCGGCGGGGAAGAGAAGGACGGATGCTCTTGTTAATATGGGTTCATCCCCCTAAGTCCCCCTTGCAAAGGGGGATTCCGAAGGGCGCTGCCCTCCGGCCACCCGAAAGTTTGGCGGTAGGAGATTGTTTTTAGCTTTCTAAGAGGGCGTGGGTGCGGGTGCCCGCTTTGTCCTGCGGACACGCTCAACAGCGCACCGCGCCCTGGCGGCATGCTGCCTCGCCGGGCCTAGGAGCTCAAGCCCCCGTCCTGTTTGCTTCGCAAAAGCGGGGGTGCTCTCGCCCGAGGAGCGCACGGCTTCGCCTCGTGCGGCAACACCAAAGGCTCAAGCCCCCGTCCTGTTTGCTTCGCAAAAGCGGGGGTGCTCTCGCTAAAGGAGGCGCTTGGCTTCGCCAAGAGCGCCGACTGACTGCCCTGTGCAAGGCGCGTAAGTCCGGCTTGCGGCCGGGTTTGAACCCGGTGGTTGGAGTGATGGAGAGGAAGTTTGGAACTGGAGAAGCGTAGCGCTTGCCTTTATGGGTGGATTTCTACCGCGAAGAGCGGTTCAAATCAAAGAAATCCAACCATAACAGCAATCGGAAGTCCAAACATTCCTTGTAATCACGATAATAACCACCCCAGCTTCAAATCCCTGCCGCCCCGACCACACGCGCTCTAAACTAATTCAAATGAGGTGTCCCAAGTGTCAGAAGCTTACAAAAACGCCGGAGTGGATATTGCGGCTGGCAATGAAGCGGTTGAACGCATGAAAAAGCATGTGAAGCGCACGTACCGTCCGGAAGTTATGACGGAGCTGGGCGGCTTCGGAGCGCTCTTTGGTCTCAATAAAGACAAGTATGAAGAGCCGGTGCTCGTATCGGGAACCGATGGGGTGGGCACGAAGCTCAAAATTGCTTTCGCGGCCGACCGCCACGACAAGATTGGTATTGATGCCGTAGCCATGTGTGTGAATGATATTGTAGTACAGGGTGCAGAGCCGTTGTTCTTCCTCGATTACCTGGCCTGCGACAAGGTGGTGCCGGAGAAGATTGAGGCCATTGTTGCCGGGATCGCTGAAGGCTGCCATCAGGCAGGCTGCGCGCTGATCGGCGGCGAGACTGCGGAGATGCCGGGTATGTATTCAGCAGGCGAATATGATATCGCCGGATTCACGGTGGGTGTGGCGGACAAGGCCAAGCTGGTAACAGGTGCGGACATTGCGCCTGGAGATACAGTCATTGGTCTGGCTTCCAGTGGGGTGCACAGCAACGGGTTCTCGCTGGTGCGTAAGCTTTTGCTGGAGGAAGACGGCTATGAACTGAGCGCTGTGGTTCCAGAGCTGGGCGCTCCGCTGGTAGATGTGCTGCTTGCACCTACCAAGATCTATGTGAAGCCGTTGCTGGCACTGCTGGAGCAGCTTCCGGTCAAAGGTATGGCGCATATTACCGGAGGCGGGTTCATTGAGAATATTCCGCGCGTACTGCCGGACCATGTGAATGTAGACATCAACTACGGCTCCTGGCCGATATTGCCGATTTTCGGGTTGATGCAGAAGAAGGGCAATGTGAGCAACCGCGATATGTTCACCACCTTTAATATGGGTGTAGGTCTGGTGATGGTTGTAGCTGAAGCTGATGGGGAGCGTGCACTGGAGCTGCTGAAGGCTGCCGGGGAAGAAGCTTACCGGATTGGTACAGTAACGCAAGGGGATCGCATCGTTACCTTTACGGGAGCTGAAGTCTGATGCAGTGGAGCCGGATCGCTGTCTTTGCCTCTGGGCAGGGCAGCAATTTTGCCGCACTGGCAGAGGCGGAGCGGGCAGGACTGCTTGGAGGAGGCCGTATTGAGCTGCTTGTGTCCGACAAGCCGGAAGCACCTGTGGCGAAGCGGGCAGAGGAGGCGGGTATTCCCTCCCTCCTGCTGCGGCCGAAGGATTTTGCAAGCCGTGAGCTATATGAGGCCGAGATTGTAGCTGAACTGAAGCGCCGGGATATCGGTCTGATTGTGCTGGCCGGATACATGCGGCTGATTACCCCGGTTTTGCTTGAACCTTATGGAGGACGGATTATTAACATTCATCCTTCGCTTTTGCCTGCGTTTGCCGGTAAGGACGCTATTGGCCAGGCTCTGGAGTATGGCGTCAAGCTGACCGGAGTCACCGTGCATTTTGTCGATGGAGGGATGGACACCGGTCCGGTTATTGCCCAGCGCAGTGTGGTCGTCAATGCTGGCGACACGCCGGAATCGCTGGCAGAACGCATCCATAAAATCGAATATGAGCTGTATCCCGAGGTTGTGCGTGCATTGGCTGAGGGGAAGGTTACGCTGGAGGGCAGACAGACCATTATCCGCAGATAGCATATTGGTCCGGGATGTGTCCTAGAGGCAGCTTCATAAGCGCATGAATCGACTTTCTCAGACGAGCCTGACCTGTTCTGATATTTCTCGGGAAATATTGCACAAGCGGGGAGCAGATGTCGAGCAGCAGGAGGGTTATGTGCGAATATTGTTGTGCGGATAGAAATCCATACATTCCCTGCAGTTACGACCAGAACCCATTGGGATTATCTAAAGTTCAACTAATAAAGCTAAGGCCAATTTTCACATAGCAGTGCTTCAGTACCGATTCACCTGTAACTAAATTCAGCATCATCCGGAAGGGGACTATTCAAAGTGAGTATCAAAAGAGCGCTGGTCAGCGTATCGGACAAACAGGGCATCGTGGATTTTTGCCGCGAGTTGTCTGCATTGGGCGTAGAAATCATCTCCACAGGCGGCACTAGCACCCTTTTGGCCAAAGAAGGCGTACCGGTCATCGGCATTTCTGATGTGACGGGCTTTCCGGAAATTATGGATGGACGTGTTAAAACACTGCATCCGGCTGTACACAGCGGCCTTCTGGCGGTTCGTGACAACGAGGAGCATACGCGTCAGATGCAGGAGCTGGGTCTGGACTACATCGATCTGGTCGTGGTAAATCTCTATCCGTTCGCGGAGACGATTGCCAAACCGGATGTATCGTATGAGGAAGCCATCGAGAACATCGATATCGGCGGACCGACGATGCTGCGTTCGGCGGCGAAGAACCATGCCTTTGTCAGTGTGGTAGTGGATTCAGCTGATTATGCTACCGTGCTTGAGGAAGTACGCGCAGGCGGAGATACGACTCTAGAGACCCGCAAACGTCTTGCGGCAAAAGTGTTCCGCCACACGGCGGCTTACGATGCCCTGATTTCCGATTATCTGGCGAATGTGACCGGTGAACCGCTGCCGGAGCGCTATACGGTAACCTACGAGAAGATTCAGGATCTGCGTTACGGGGAGAATCCGCATCAGAAGGCTGCCTTCTACCGCAAACCTCTGGCTGCCCAGGATACACTCACGGCTGCCGAGCAGCTTCACGGCAAAGAGCTCTCCTACAACAATATCAATGATGCCAACGCGGCTTTACAGATTGTGAAGGAGTTCGAAGAGCCGGCTGTTGTAGCAGTTAAGCATATGAATCCTTGCGGCGTAGGCGTTGGGGCAAGTGTATATGAAGCTTATCAAAAAGCTTATAATGCCGATCCAACCTCCATCTTTGGCGGAATTGTAGCCGCGAACCGGATTATTGATGCCGATACGGCCAATATGCTGAAGGATATTTTTCTGGAAATCGTGCTGGCCCCGGGCTTTACCGACGAAGCGCTGGAAATTCTCACGAAGAAAAAGAACATCCGGCTGCTCAAACTCGGAAATCTCAGCACGGCTACAGCGCGCAAATCGAGCTTTGTGGTGACCTCAATTGAAGGTGGCATGGTCGTTCAGGAGAGCGATGTGCATTCCGTCAATCCTGAGGAGCTGCAGGTAGTGACTACCCGCAAGCCAACAGAGGAAGAATTGAAGCAGCTGCTGTTCGGCTGGAAGGTCGTTAAGCATGTGAAATCTAACGCGATTGTGCTGGCGGCAGATGATATGACAGTCGGCGTAGGCGCAGGCCAAATGAACCGTGTCGGTGCAGCGAAGATTGCCATCGAGCAGGCCGGGGAGAAAGCCAAAGGCTCCATATTAGCATCCGATGCCTTTTTCCCGATGGGCGATACGCTGGAAATGGCAGCAAAAGCAGGGATAACCGCAGTCATTCAACCAGGCGGTTCCATCAAGGACGAGGAGTCCATCAAGGTTGCTAACGAATATGGTATTGCCATGGTCTTCACCGGCGTTCGCCATTTCAAACACTAGAACGCTGGGAGGGCTCATTTCAATGGATATTTTAGTAGTGGGCGGGGGCGGCCGGGAGCATGCTATCATCTGGAGCCTGTCCCGCAGTCCCAAAGCCGGCAAAATCTACTGTGCACCCGGCAACGCCGGGATTGCACAGCTTGCGGAATGTGTACCGATCGACGTGTTCGAGTTCGATAAGTTGACCGCTTTTGCCAAGGACAAGAACATTGACTATGTGGTTATCGGACCGGATGATCCGCTTGCTGCTGGCATAGTCGATGCATTTGAAGCGGAAGATATTCCTGTATTCGGACCACGCAAGAATGCGGCAGAAATTGAAGGCAGCAAGACCTTTATGAAGGACCTCCTGCATAAATACAGTATTCCTACCGCAGCCTATGAGAAGTTCAGCGATTATGAGGCCGCACTCGCCTATTTACGCAGCCAGGGCCTGCCGATTGTCATTAAAGCAGACGGGCTGGCGGCTGGAAAGGGCGTAACCGTGGCCTATTCCCGTGAAGAAGCGGAGCTTGCCCTGCAGGATATTATGGTGACCAAGGTGTTTGGGGAAGCCGGTGCACAGGTGGTCATTGAGGAGTTTCTGGCCGGGCAGGAAATGTCGATTCTTGCCTTTGTTGATGGAGAAACTGTGCGTCCGATGGCTGCTGCACAGGACCACAAGCCTGCATTTGACGATGACAAAGGTCCCAATACAGGCGGAATGGGTACCTATTCACCTCTGCCGCATATTGACGAGGCCATTATTCAGGAAGCCTTGGAAACGATTATCAAGCCGACTGCGCGGGCAATGGTAGCGGAAGGCCGCCCATTCAGCGGCGTCTTGTTCGCCGGTCTGATGATCTCTCCGGAGGGCAAACCGAAGACCATTGAATTTAACGCACGCTTTGGCGATCCCGAGACACAGGTCGTGCTTCCAAGATTAAAGAGTGATCTGCTGGAGATCTTTCTTGCTGTAACCGAGGGAAGACTCGCAGATATCGAGATTGAATGGAGCGAGGAAGCCGCTGTATGTGTAGTCTTGGCTTCCGAAGGATACCCGGGCCCTTATCCAAAAGGAGTGCCGATTTCAGGACTCGGGGACCGCGCCAATGAGCTGGTTTTTCATGCCGGAACTGCGCGTACGGAAGATGGGACATGGGTGACCAATGGCGGACGGGTGCTGGGCGTCGTTGGCATGGGAGCCAGCATTGCCGAAGCGCGTTCAGCAGCATATGCCAGTGCGGCAAAGATTTCATTTCCCGGAATGCACAGCCGCACCGACATCGCTATGAAGGCATTGGTCTGAGGACAAAGAACTGTATTAGAGAACCCTTTTACGCTATTAGTCCTAAAAAAGGACTGACAAGTGATAGAAGAAGTGCTATAATACAACTCGTACGGGGGAAAAATGTGCGGATATATACAGATAAAGGGTCTTTCCTTTCAGGAAAGGCCTTTTTTAAATCATTAGAAATGCAAGTCATATAGAATGCCTCGTGCCCGGAAATGATACCTGTAGTGCTAAAGCAGCAATACGCTCATGCGAATGGTTAGTTACAGATTTAAGGGGGAATTACTTTTGAGTAAGGTTGGAAGAAATGACTTGTGCCCATGCGGAAGCGGGAAAAAATATAAGAGATGCTGCCTGGACAAGGAATCCTCTGCAGTAGAATCCATATTGCGGCTGGTAACAACGGGGGAAGCGGCCGCGCAAGAGGCTGCAGCCTCGCTGCCGGAAATGGAAGAGGCAGTCCAGGAAACCGCAATTCGGCCTGAGAACAAGCTTACCCTGACCAAGCTGAAGAAGATGGTGGCTCGTGAACTGAAATGGGAGCACCCGGCTCACGAACAGCTGGCTTTGCAGCTTATCGAGAGTATGAGAAATCAATACGAGCGGGAGCTGATTTTTGAAGCTCTGGTGCTATGGAACGGGTATTCCCGCCAGACCAAACCTGCTGTAAAGAAGACAGGCTCTTTCTGTGCGGCAATTGAGTATCTGCTGTCTGAGGAGTACGGCTTCAATATTACGCAGGCGGAACTCGCCGATAAATATGAGGTCACAACGGCTACAATTTCTCGCAAGGTCAAAGAAATGCTTAACTATATCGAGGAGTATGGCATGGGCGGCGAGGCAGATGAGCTTTTGGCAATGAACGGTCCGGGCACACCCAAGGATAAAGCCCAGGCTCTGCTGTACAAAGCCATGGAAGCAACGTCCTCCAAACGGAGAATACAGCTGGCGCAGGCTGCGCTGGACCTGTATCCAGACAGCTCAGACGCCTATCTGATCCTGGCTGAAGAATCGGAGAATGAACAAGATGCACGGGCTCATCTCAAAGCGGGGATCGCTGCAGGTGAACGAGAGCTGGGTGAACTCTTTTTTGAGAAGAATAAGGGGCACTTCTGGGGTCTTCATGAGACCCGCCCGTACATCCGGATTTGTAAAAGCTACGCTGAATCCTGCTGGTTTGGCGGAAATGCCAAAGAAGCAGCGCAAATTCTGGAGCATATTCTGGAGCTGAATACGGAAGATAATACCGGTGCGCGCTATCTGCTTGCTGCCGTATACCTGTACAGCAACCAGTTGAAGCAGGCTGAGCAGGTGCTGGAGAAGTACGGCAAGGATGATGCTGCTGCCGCTTATGCCTATGACCGCATCATTCTGGAATACAAGAAGAACGGAATCACCTCCCAGCTCAAAATGCTCTACCGCGTGGCACGGGGTGTGAACAAGCATGTGCCCGATTATCTGCTGGGTGTGAAGCGGCTGCCGCATAACCTTCCTGATTTTGTCGGAATGGGTGATTCCAATGAAGCGATCGAATATGTCATTATGCACTCCCGTCTATGGGCGAGCGTACCTGATCTGCTGAAGTGGATGCTGAAGCAGTAGGGATGAACACTGAAATACAAATCACAGCCGGATCCGGCTGTGATTTTTTGTGCTTTTATGTCAAAATTCCACGCGAAAAATGGCGTATTATATAACATGATGCAGAAAAAAGAAGAATGCAAAAAAAAGAATTGACCTGACGGAGAAATGTGGTTATATTTGCAATATATTAGTAAATATTATCAAATGTTAGCGAAGTTACATCGGGAAATTTCGCCATTGTGAAGCGGGTCTAAGGGGTGTTTTTTTTGAACCATGCAACCACGATTCGCACCGAGCTGGAGCGTTTTATCGAACGTGAGGCTCTGAGCTTCAGCCAATTGGGAAGGCTTGCGGGGCTTAATGCAGGTACCGTGAGTTCTATTCTAAAGGGTAACCGGATTATGGGCGTGGATCAGCTGGACCGTATGACTGCTGTCCTCGGCTTGCCCAAAGGACATTTTTACGAGCAGTATATTCAGGAGTGTATGGTTGAAGCCGTACCGAACTGGCGAAGAGTCAGACCCTTTCTCTATCGTTGTGCAGAGTTGGACAAGCTTGATTGCATCAAGCGGATTCTGCCGCTGCTCCTGGACAATCTGACCTACTCCCCTTTGCTGTTTGAGACCGCTGAGGAATTCTTCGTGGAAGGCAGGCGCGCCGCAGCAGTCTTGATCTATGAGAGCGTTGCCCTCAGTGAGAGGAGGCAGCATTCCGAACGCCTGGCCTTTTGCCAGTATCGCCTGTTTACACTTCGGCTAAGCGATAATCAGGAGGATAACCTCCAGTGTGCGCTCCAGTTTGAGCCTTTTGTAGACCGGCTTGACGAAATCGATCAGCTTGATGCGCTACGGGATCTGGCGAATACCTACCGTTCGCTTAGGCGTTGGGACAAAGTGGAACCGATAGCCGAGGAGATGGAACGGCTGGCAAGAATCCAGCTTTTTACGATACCACAGCCGGCGAGGGCGAAACGGGAGCAGCCTAAGAAACCTAAGAAACCGATGTTTGTATATCTGGCCTTCTCTTATCTGCTTCGCGGGAGCGTCTGCGATTCCAGGAACGATTATGAGCAGGGAATCCAATACACATACGCCTATGAAGACTTGAGCTGGGTCAAAGAAACCGATGAGGACACCCTGCATTGGCTGAAACTGTATAAAGGATGGGCACAGGCCAACATCTACGTATCCAAGCTGATGCGCGGGGATGAAAGTGTACTAGCTGATTATGTTTTCTATATTGAACAGAACAAGGATGAGCTTCTGGTCGGCTTATTAAATATTACAGAGGCGGCCAATCTGTTTGATCTCAATGTGGATCACATCCTGCAGTATTTTAATTCTGAAATCAACGGCTACATGCAGATAAAATATCAAGAGGCTGTGGGTGTATATACGAAGCAAGTGGTCTCTGAGCAGCACGCCCGTTTTCTATACGGAGTGGCCCTGTACTATCTGAAACAAAGCCTATACCAGATAGGTTTTGAATACTTATTGTCTAGTCTGTTCACGTCATCTCTCATCAACAACGAAACCCGTATTCTCGCCTGTGTGAGGTTATTTGAGAGATATAGAGCATTTGCACCCCATGAAATACAACATAGATATCAGAACCTATTAAAAGAGGAGGAAGAAGAACATGAAAAGAAAATTGGCATCTCTATTGGTCGTAGCTAGTTTTGCCCTGGTGCTTGTTGTTCCAATTCATTCGGGTACCTCACATTCCTTCGTCATTATGTCCGATAATCATGGGGGTTAATCTATTACTATAGTTCTGGAGTAGACGATATTGCTCGAAAAAAGACCATTCCTTGGCAAGTCCTTGGCTGGTCTTTTTTCAATTCTTCCAAAAATTATCTGAAAAAATTTTCACCCCGAAAAAGACATAGCCCTCTAAAATACTAAAAGAGGAGGGATAGAAGTGAGAGAACAGGACTGTTTGAAACAAACTTTGGAACAAGCCCGGCGAGATTTGAACAATCTGCAATACAAGTACGATCTGGATCATCCGGCTGTGCTTCATCAATCGATGGTACTCGACGAACTGATTAATCAATACACCCGAAGCAACGTCGCCCAAGTGAAAAAAAGATCAGGTGCAGCCGGCAGCAGGCTGGCAGCCGAAGAGCTATGGCCAACGCGTGCACAGCTGTATCGGACCGCAAACTCCGCATCCTAAAAGGGAGCGTGGAAGCACTCTACGCATTATACCGCCTTCGCAGTTATTCTCTCTATCAGATGCACCAGCATACTTGGACATGCTCGAATGGAACAGCAGGTCGTTTACGCCGCAGGCTATTATTTGGAGAAAAAGCAATACAATGCCTGCGGTGGTACAACGCCTCTGTTATAACCCCACCTTAATTTTTTCTCCACAACCTCCCTCTTAATTAATTGTGTCAGCCTTCCTAATATAAAACCTAACATAAATGGGCTTATATTCTTGTGTAATCCAATAAACCGGCTTCGATTTGGGCGTTTACAAAGGTAAACGCTTGTTAAGTTATGTTCTTTTGGAGTGAAACGGTAAGGGGATAATCAGCGTCAAGATCCGCCAACGGCTTCAGCCCGCTGAGAGTGTAGAGCAGATTACGTAGGCGTTGCCGAGATGGAAGAGATCAAGCACAGCCCGGCGAACCTGCTGCACACGGTATCCAGATTCAAAGTGTACTAACCTGGAGAGGACAATGCTTGAAAAAATGTCCCCGGAAGAGTATGTTACAAGAAGCAAATTGATAAGTTAGAGACAGTGAGGCGAGGGAAAATGAGAGAAGGCGAAGACCGGATCGTAGGAATGGAAGATATTGTGCGTGCGCATCATGTGCTGCGGGAGGTTATCGTCCGCACCCCTTTGCAGTTGGATACGGTGCTGTCGGCCAGATACGGCTGTAATGTGTATTTGAAACGTGAGGATCTGCAGATTGTCCGCTCCTTCAAGATCCGGGGTGCCTATAATATGATCCGCAGCTTGTCTGCAGAGGATAGAGCCAAGGGCATTGTCTGTGCAAGCGCGGGGAACCATGCGCAGGGTGTAGCCTACTCCTGCAAGGCTCTGGGCATTAAAGGGAAGATATATATGCCAACCACCACTCCTAATCAAAAGATTAAGCAGGTCCGGAAGTTCGGCGGCGAGTATGTTGAGGTCATTCTAAAGGGCGACACCTTCGATGATGCTTATGATGAGGCGCTGCAGGCATGCATTGATCATAGTATGACACTGATTCATCCGTTCGATGAACCGCGGATTATCGCCGGAAACGGTACGATTGCGATGGAGGTTATGGAGAGCCTGGACAAGCCCGCTGACTTTGTGTTTGTTACCATTGGCGGAGGCGGCCTGGCAGCGGGTGTTGCCACCTATGTGAAGACGGTGAGCCCTTCTACAAAGGTTATTGGCGTTGAGCCTTCCGGCGCGGCCTCGATGAGCGAAGCGCTGAAGCGCGGAGAAGTGATCACCCTGGAAGAGATTAATAAATTTGTCGATGGAGCTGCCGTGAAACGAGTGGGCGGATTGACTTATGATATCTGCTCCCGCCGCCTTGACGATGTGGTTAAGGTGCCGGAGGGCAAGGCTTGTACGACCATTCTGGAGCTGTACAACGAGAATGCGATTGTTGTGGAGCCTGCAGGCTCGCTGCCCATCGCGGCGCTTGATCTGTACCGCGACCAAATCCGCGGCAAAACGGTGGTCTGTATCATCAGCGGCGGGAACAATGATATTGACCGGATGCAGGAGATCAAGGAACGGTCGCTGATCTATGAAGGTCTTAAGCATTATTTCATGGTTAACTTTCCGCAGCGCGCCGGTGCCCTGCGCGAGTTCCTCGCTGAGGTGCTTGGACCCGGAGATGATATCACACGTTTCGAATATACGAAGAAGAATGAAAAGGAGAACGGTCCGGCGCTGGTCGGAATTGAGCTTCAGCATAAAGAGGATTACACCCCGCTCATTGAACGGATGAAGCAAAAAGGTGTGGATTATCTGGAAATCAATAAGGATCCCAACTTGTTTAATATGCTGATCTAATCCTCTATCCATTGCATACAGACGAAAAAGGCCCGTCCCAGGAAGTTATGGGGCGGGCCTTCTATATTATGGGGATTTAAGACTGAGGTACCTCAGTCTTCAGATAATCAGTAACACCATCATCCAGCTTATAGCCATTCTCCTTCAGCAGCTTCATGAAGCCCTCCAGTTTCAGGAGAAAAGGGCTGCTGCCATTGCTCTTGGAGAGAATGCTGCTGTATGCCTTCTGTGCCTCCAGGTCCATCTCCAGATTGTCATAATGGAAAAGAGGGGTATTGTTTTGTCCATAAAAGGTATTGATTACATATTGGGAATATAAGGCCTTCACCGCCGAAATACGGTTCGATTTGGGGTGGCTCTGGATGAACTCCTCCTGAGCCAGCGCCCGGGCGGCAACATCCCCCCAGGAAATAACCAGTCCGTTATCTTTGGAGGAGGGCAGGTCTGCTTCCGTAGCCATAATGGAAATATAATCACGGATGTCATTCGTAACGTAAACTTTATATTTGCGGTAAGCCGCATAATCAATCACCGGAAAAAAGGAGCCTTCAGCCGTCTCCAGCTTATAGCCGCTTTCCCCTGCACTCTTCAGCAGGTCCCGCAACGAAGCATCCTGGGTGGTCTCGGCCAGCTTGGTCATGCTGATGCCTGCTTTGTAGACTGAGGTCAGCTTCCGCTGAACACTGCTGCTGCTGAATTTGCTCTCCCAGGTATTCATGGCAGCCTTATGAAGATTCTCCAGCTTCAGGGTCAATACGGTTGCCTGATAAGGGCTGACCGCATAGATATTGCTGTTCAGGAACCGGACTGCCTCCGGAAGTCTGGCGGAAGAGGCCAGCATCGGGAGAGCCGCCTTGTATACCGCTTCAGCATGACTGCTGCCCGCTTCAGCGGTCACCTTGCTTCCAGGGGCAGGGGCGGAAGCTCCGGCGGTTCCGGTAGCTGCACCCTCTGCCAGAACATGTCCGTTAATCCCTGCAGGCAGTCCCAGAACAGCAGTTATAGCGGCGGATAGAAGAATTTTTTTCATTTTCATGGACGTTTCCCCCTGTTTGAGTTGAACTTGGAACCCTGACATCTATGATCTGAAAAATACTAACTTTAACCCAAGCCCCCCGGCCACAGCGAGAACCAGACTTACCCAAGGGGAGATAGAAATGACCGGAAACAAGTTGTCAAGAAACACACCGAGGAATACTACCAGAATAGCAATGCCTACATAAATTCCGAGTGCCTTGATATCGAATGCCTTGGGCTTTGGCGCATCATCCTCGGATAAGGAGGACATCCATCTCATGATCATCTCCATAAGGACAATAGCCCCCGCACCTACGACAAGAATTGTAAATATACTGATCCGGCCGAACAGGCCCGCTTCCCCTGTACTCCATAACAGGAGCAGGCCAGCGATGGCATACACACTGAACAGCCCTGTCAGTGCGGCACAGGAAATCATCAGGTAGTGGTTCAGCTTGCTGCGCACCTTGGGGGTAGAGACGCTGCCGGTAATCTCTTTGAAATAGTCCTCAGGATGCTCGCCAAAAATCTGTTTGGCATTTTTACCTTTACCCTGCCCCTCCAGCAGAAGTGCTGCCGCCTCCAGCAGCAGCTGCTCGGTTCGGACCGGGTCTACTTTGCTGGCACGGAGCGCCAGCAGCATATCTTCATAATAAGAGCGGTTGAAGGGTGTCATCTGCTCACGCAGTACATTATTTTGCTTAATCATTGCTTTGACTTTCATAGTAAAAATATAAACCTCCAGTGGTGGGCCTAAATAGGTCTTTAACCTAGAGTATACGTTTGGGTGGCGGTTGTGTGCAAGGACAAGCATTTCTCTGCCCGGGATGAATAATCCGTTTGGAAGAGTGAACACTGTTAATGGTTCGGCTTCACCACTATGGCTTCAAGGAAGGTAGGGAGCGTTATGGATACTGATAACAGAGAAGAGACAGGCAAATTCGTGGGTGACGGCTTCGCGCCTCCGCTTGCAGGTGAAGTGGGGGATTGGGGCAATTCCGACGGATTCAGCTTATGGGATTCTGAGCTGGATACGCCTGAGAATGGCCTGGAAGGCTGGCAGGGCAGACGGAAAACGCATGATATGTTTCACGAAAGCTATGAATAAATAGTAAATGAAGTGCAGTTCCTCCAGTGCTGGGCCTCTTTTGCTCCATGCCGAGCAGAAGGGGCTTTTTGCTAAGCCTGCACGGCTGTTTATTCCTGCTGCTTGTTGACAATAGGAAAGCAAAACGTATAATGAAGATATTAATCTGACTAATTTAATCGGGATAATTATAATTTAAAATAATGTGCCTTTTTAGAGGAGGGCTTCAGCAATGGAACGGAATATTATCATTCGTCATCACGGGGAAGAATTAACAGCCAGCATCCATTATCCATCGAGGGAAAAGGGAAGCTCCGGACGCTGCAAGGAAAGGGTGCCGCTTGCGGTGATCTGCCATGGATTCGTCGGCAACCGGATCGGAGTCGACCGGATTTTTGTCAAGGCTGCCCGCGAGCTGGCTTCTGACGGATATATGGTAATCCGTTTTGATTATGTGGGCTGCGGGGAGAGCAGCGGGAACTATGGCAGTGAAGACATGGAATCGATGATTGCCCAGACCCGGGCCGTTCTCGACTATGGCATCACCTCCGCCGATGTAGATCCTCAGCGTGTGACGCTGATCGGGCACAGTCTTGGCGGTGCGGTAGCCCTGCTCACCGGAGTGCGGGACCGCCGGGTCAAGAATCTGGTCCTGTGGGCGGCGGTAGGCTACCCGTTCAATGATATCGTAAAGATCGTGGGCAGGGAAGCTTATGACCGTTCGGTGAAGAGCGGTTCATCGGATTTTTCCGGCTATTCGTTTACACCGGTCTATTTCAACTCACTTGCCGCTTTTCAGCCATTTCAGGAAGCTGGCAAATTCAGCGGCGATGTGCTGGTGATCCACGGAACTTCTGATGATGTGATCCCTGTGGACTATGCCTTTCTTTACCAGAAACTGTTCTGGACACGCCCGGAGGGCCGCTGCGACAAAGAAGTGATTTTTCAGGGGGATCATACCTTCTCATCAGGTCCGGCGCAGGCCCAGTTGCTGAAACGGACCAAGGATTGGATGAATCAACAGGAGCATGTGCAGGAAGAATGGCAGAACTGGATGATTTAGGGTTTGTCCTCCGCTCGCATTAACTCAGAATAAGCGGTAAAATAAAAGTGCAGACCATATACTGGGTTATGGAGGTGGGCACCCTATGAAATTACCGGCATTTTTTATTGCACATGGCTCTCCGCTGCTTGCCCTTGAGAATAACGAATATACCCGTTTCCTGGAACGGCTGGGGGCTGATCTGGGGACACCGCGCGGCATTGTAGTCTTTTCTGCGCATTGGGACAGCCCTGAGCAGTTGATTACAGTAGATGGACAGCACGAAACCTTGCATGATTTCTATGGATTCCCGGACGAGATGTATTCGCTGACCTATCCAGCACCTGGGGATTCCGCACTCAGCCGCCGAATCTCCGAACTCTTTACCGCGAACAATCTTCCTCACCAGCCGGTGCTGGGACGGGGGCTTGATCATGGAATCTGGGTCATTCTGAAAAAGATGTTCCCGGCTGCCGATATCCCTGTAGTGGCCTTGTCTGTCGATTCCTTGCGTTCCCCGGAGGAGCAGTATAATATCGGCAGGATGCTGGCCCCACTGCGTGATGAGGGTGTTCTGCTGATCGGAAGCGGGGGGCTGGTTCATAATCTGCGGCTGCTGAAGCAGGACGACCAGCCTGAGCAATGGGCGCTTGACTTCGATGCCTGGATAGCCGCCGGCCTTGAAGCATGGAACCTGCCTGCACTGTTCGCTTATGAGAAAAAAGCGCCGCATGTACGCGATGCGGTTCCCAGCTATGGACGAGAGCATTTTGTGCCGATCTTCTATGTAATGGGAACAGCCGATGAAGGCAGACGCGCACAGCTCATGATTCAAGCCTACCAATACGGGACGCTTAGCCTGAACTGCTGGATGATTGACTAAATTACACATACGATACATGAGGGATGCAGCCTGAAGAGGGGCTGTGTCCTTTTTAAAATTTATGAATGTATATGTCCTGAAACGGATACCTTCTTAAAAGGACGGCGAAGCCGTTTCCACTTGATGCGGGAATCAAGACAAATGGACTCCGCTATGATTAAATGGAAGAACGAAGCCAGTTTTATTACGTAGAAGGATCAGGATGAAAGGCTCCATAAAACTAAGCGCATGCTTACGAAGCCAGTTTTATTGCGTAGAAAGATCAGGAAGCAAGGCTCCATAAAACTTTTAGGAGGAAAAAATACATATGACCCTAAGCCGTTATTCTTCCCGTCTAATCACCGGCTGTGTGCTTGCGGCCCTGCTGCTCTCTGCCTGTGGAAATCAGGATGCGGAGAATGTTCCTGCGCCTTCACCTGCAGCAGTGCCTACCCTTGCGCCATCCCCTGCCGTATCTGCTGAGCCGTCACCAGAAGCCAAGCCTGTGATCGGGGGGATCACCTCCGGGCTGACCGGGCTTCCGCTGGAAGAGAGCATTTTGCCCCGTCCCTTGGCAGTGATGATCAACAATGCGCCGGCTGCACGGCCGCAGTCAGGAATCAGCGAGGCGGATATTCTGTATGAGGTGCTGGCTGAAGGCGGAATTACGCGGCTGATCGGGATTTTCCAGAGCCATACCGGCGTGGTCAAAATCGGGCCGATCCGCAGCATCCGCCCGTATCTTATCGACATCGGTGAAAGCTATGGCGGCGTGACGGTACATGCGGGAGGGAGTCAGGCGGCGTATGCCATTCTCCAGAAGGGGAAAAAGGACGACATGGACGAGATCGGCAGAGCCGGAGCCTATTTCTGGCGCGACAAGGAGCGTAAAGCCCCGCATAATCTGTACAGCAATGCCGCCAAGCTGCGTGAGGGTGCGGACAAGCTGGGATACGCCGGAACTATAGAGGTTCCCGGGTATCTTTTCACAGATCCTGATGATTTACCGGCCGGGGGAGATGCATCGGCAGAGTTCAATGTCAATTTTCTGCTAAAAAGCTATACTGTGGGGTATAAATACAGCACGGAGCGGAGGACCTATCTGCGCTGGGTGAACGGCAAGCCGCATCTGGATCTGAATGACGGAAATCCGGTCGAGGCGGCCAATGTAATGGTGATGGGGGCTGACCATAAAGTGCTCGACGATGTGGGTAGACTGCAGATCGACATCGAGCTGGGAGGGGAGGCCGTGCTGTTTCAACGTGGACAAGTGCAGAAGGGAAGATGGTCCCGCAAGCCTGGAGATGTAATCCGCTTCGTGAAGAAGGATGGCACAGAGGCGCTGATGTATCCCGGAATCACCCATATTCTGATTGTGCCGAACAGCCCTTCCTTCAGCAGTCATATCGAATATGCACCGATCCCAGGTTCTACCTGATACGGACGCCAAAAGAAGCCGTAAGGATGATTATTTTCACGATTACAGGGAATTGTTATTATAGTGTAAAAAAGTTCGTTTCTTTTACTTCTATACCTTCAATTGATATGATAAGATAACAAGGGTTGTCATTCATTTTCATGCTGTTTACATATGAATGGCTGCATTTTATGTAAAGGGGTTTAAACTAATGAAGTTGAGAAAAAAGGACATATTCTTTGAGACACTGGAAAATATGGCCGATACCATTGTCCAGGCGGCAGATTATTTCGCTCAGAATATTACGACTCTGCGGGATAATGTCGAGAATTTCGCAGCGGTGATGAAGAAATATGAATCCCAATGCGACACGTACACGCACACCGTCATCAAGGAATTGAACAAGACGTTTATCACACCGCTGGAACGCGACGATATTATGGACCTCATCACAAGTATGGATGATGTTATTGATGGTCTGGAAGCTTCAGCCTCACGTTTCTATATGTACAACCTGTTGGACCCGGACGAATATATCGTGCAGTTCGCAGAGATTCTCCGCCAGTCCGCCTATGAAATTCAAAAAGCGGTTCACTTGCTCTCCCAGAAGAAGCTGCTGGCCATCCGCGAGTACACCATCCGTCTGAATGATCTGGAGAACCAGGGCGACGAAGTACTCCGCATCTGCACCAAAGCCCTGTTCGAAACGGTAAAAGACCCGATTGAGCTGATTAAGCGCAAAGAGCTGTACGAGCGGCTTGAAACTACAACCGACAAATGCGAAGATGTAGCGAACATGCTGGAATCGATCATCATGCGCAACTCATAAGGGGCCTGGAATATGGAAACATCAATATTTGTACTAGGTTTTGTGATTGTTCTAGCGCTTGCATTCGACTTCATCAACGGGTTCCACGATACGGCTAATGCGATTGCCACCTCGGTCTCCACCCGGGCGCTTCGTCCACGGACGGCTATTCTTATGGCGGCTTCCATGAACTTTATCGGGGCGCTGATGTTTACGGGGGTAGCCAAAAAAATCGGGGGCAGCATCACCGATCCGGCCCTGCTGGACAACGGGGTAGATATTGTCATAGCTACACTGATCGCCGCGATTATCTGGAATCTGGTGACCTGGTGGCTGGGGATTCCTTCCTCCTCTTCCCATGCGCTTATCGGTGCGTTGGCTGGAGCGGTCTACGTAGGTGCCGGCACAGAGCATATCAAGTGGCATGGCTTTATCGAAATCGTCGAGGGGCTCGTATTCTCCCCGCTGATTGCTTTTGTCATTGGTTATATTGTCATGACGATCCTGAAATGGATCTTCGCCAAACGCAGTCCGCATACCGTGAACAAGGGCTTCCGCTCCATGCAGGTCATTACTGCGGCGCTTCAATCCTTCACACATGGTACCAATGACGCCCAGAAAGCGATGGGGATTATCACCTTTGCACTCGTGACCTCAGGCCGTCTGGACACCATGGAAGTTCCTTTATGGGTTAAAATCGCTGCGGCAACATCCATGGCACTAGGGACGTCCATTGGCGGCTGGAAGATTATCAAGACCATGGGAACGAAGATTTTCAAAATTGAGCCTATTAACGGCTTCGCTGCCGATATTTCCGCCGCTTCCGTTATTTTCTCGGCTACACTGCTGCATCTGCCGGTAAGTACAACACATGCCATCACATCATCTATTCTCGGTGTAGGTTCAGCCAAACGCTTCTCTGCTGTAAAATGGGGAATCGCCGGACGCATTGTGATCACCTGGTTTATTACCATTCCGATCAGCGCGGTATTGGCAGGGATTATTTTTAAGATCATATTCTAAGCAGCAGCATGGCTGCATATCAAGATGTCACGGAAGCCAAGAATGGCTGCGGACATCTTTTTTTGTTGGCTGGGAACAGCTGTATACCATTTGGGGGGAAGGCGCTTCTTGCTGTACAATGGTTAGGTGCAAGATTGAGCAGTGGAAGATGCAATAGACGGGGGACTTATATGATACGAACGCTTGCAGTTACACGTAAGGGTGAGGTGTTGACGGATCTGCCGCTTCAGGACATTACCCTGGAGGATTATGCCTGGATTTGGGCCGATTTTTCCACCCCTACAGCGGAGGAGACCCTGCTGCTGGATACTTATTTTCATTTTCATCCCTTGGCGATTGAAGACTGCATGCATATCCTGCAGCGCCCGAAGCTGGATTATTATGAGAATATGCAGTTTTTTGTGCTGCATGCGCTTAATGAGCGGACGCTGGAAGCAGAAGAGATCGACCTGTTCCTCAGCAAAGGCTTCCTCGTATCCTATCATCATCAGGAGAAACCGGAGATGGATGAAGCCTGGCAGATGGTAAAGGCGGAAATTCATAGCCGCAAAGGCTGGTCAGGCGGTCCGATGGCTGCTGCGTATACCGTGATGGATAAGCTGGTGGACCGGTATTTTCCAAGCTTGTACGGTTTGGAGGATGAGCTTGCCGATCTGGAGAGCCAGGGCGGCAACGAGTCTGTGGAAGAGCTCATGAGCCAGGTATTCAATGTGCGCGGTCGTCTGCTTAAGCTGCGCCGGACGATCGTGCCGATGCGTGACCTGATGTACCGGATCGTCAATTCGCAGCATGTGCAGAGCAACGGCGAGGAGCGGATCTACTTTGGCGATATTTATGATCATCTGCTGAAGCTGACCGATATGATCGAAGTGGACCGGGAAATGACAGCCGATCTGCGCGACAGCTACATCTCGCTCAACTCCAACCGGATGAACTCGATCATGAAGACCCTGACGGTTATCACAACCGTCTTCATGCCGCTGACCCTGATTGCCGGAATATACGGCATGAATTTTCGGGTAATGCCGGAGCTGGACTGGAAATACGGCTACTTTGGAGTGCTGCTGCTGATGCTGGTGCTCGGCGTGGGTATGTTCCGCTGGTTCCGGCGCAGCGGCTGGTTTAAGTAAAGGGGACATTAGCATTAATCGAGCGCCAGGTTTGACTGAAGCGTACCTTGAGAGGTACGCTTTTTAGGCTGGAGCTTGCAGCTATGCCGCGAATCGATGTACGGCAGAACCGTTAACGGCTATTCGCCAAAAGCGTTAAACGCCGCCTACTTGCGGCGGCGTTTAACGGAGGCGGGGGAGGATTTGCGCCGGCTCTTCGGAGCCGTTTTTTTGCGTGGCTGTGACCCTGAGCGTCTCTTCTTGCGCCGTTTGGGGCCGTAGAGTGCTGCGTCTTCTTCAGCTGCCAGCTCGCCTGCTCCCGAGCCCTTCTTCTTGCCAAAGCTGCCCATGACCAGCTTCACCATCGGGGCCATCTGCTGAAATCCCTGCATGACCTTCTGCACCTTGCCCATGGAATTGACAATGCCGTCGACGCCGCCCAGCCGGTCAACGATGCCCTTGATCTGCTCCATGTTCGCGAGATTTCCAAGATTGCCAAGATTGCCAAGTCCTCCGAGCAGTCCGCCGGGTTTGGCGGCAGCGGCTTCGGCAACGGGGACGGCCAGAGCCGTCTCTGCGGCTGCTTCTGTGCCTAGGGCAGGAAGCATTCCAGATTCCCCATAGAAGGGGGGCTGGGCATATGAACTGATCCCGGGATACGGCGATGAAGGATACGGCTCGGCCAGCGAACGCCCGCCCCGGCGGGAGTGATTATAGTAATGATCAGGCATAACATCACATTCCTTCGTTAGTGGTTTGATATACTGTATGTCATAGGCGAACATAAGGTATAGACGAACGCCCGGTTTACCGGGATAGCAGCGGAAAAGGGCGGATGCCCACCCGCCCGTGCCGGAAGTGAAGAAACCGTGACCATGCTTGATTTTCGGCGCTTATGTAGTACTATAGTTAAGGCGGTAAATCTTGCGGATTCAGAGTAGGAGTCTGAATGCAGGATTAATTTTGTGCGCGTGGGGTGGACGTTTGTCCGTCGATTTCGTTCTTTACAGCGTGAAACCGTTAATGCTTGAAAAATGTGCTCCAGTACAATATAGTAGAGGCAAGATAGTCACTACATTTAGGCTTTTGAACTCTTTTTTTTGAAGGATATCTTATCAGTGATGTCAGCACTGACCAAACTTTTAGGGGATGATAATCGATGCAGCTTAAGAAGCTAAACGATAAAAGTATAGACCAATTATTCGAAGCCATTTTGACTTTAAAAGATATGGAAGAATGCTATGTGTTTTTTGATGACCTGTGCACGGTGAATGAGATTCAATCCCTCTCGCAGCGTCTGGAAGTGGCGCGTATGCTGGGCAAAGGGTCTACATACAATCAGATTGAAGCGGAGACCGGAGCCAGCACTGCGACGATTTCGCGTGTGAAGCGCTGCCTGAACTACGGGAATGACGGATACAAGTTAACGCTGGAACGTTTGGGACGATAATTGATGAAGACGGGCGTACTGATTATCAGTCACGGCTCCCGCGATCAGGCCTGGGTTTCAATTGTCGAGGAAGCTGTAAGCCATGTGGCGCTGGAGGAAGAGATGCCCGTTGCGGTTTCTTTTCTGGAGCTGGTAGAAGGCCGTTTGATTCAGGATGGTATAGATAGTTTGGAACATGCAGGGGTCACAGATATTATTGTGATCCCCTTGTTTGTTTCTTCCGGCAGTACACATGTCGATGAGATAGAGTATGCGCTGGGCGCCAAGCCTGCGTCGGAGAAGGAGACCGACCTTGAACCTTTTGCCGTCAAGGCCAGGGTGCATTACGGCTACCCGGTCGACGACGATCCGGATATAGCTGTTATGATCTGGGACAAGCTGCGAGGGCTGTCCAAGCATCCGGAGCGGGAGACGATTCTGCTGGTGGGCCATGGCAGCGTACATGACGGGTTCCGGCAGCGCTGGCAGCAGGGGATATCCTCGCTGGCTGAACGTGTGCGCCGGATTAGCGGTGCAGCAGCTGCGGACTACGGTCTGCTGAACCCGGACAGTGTGCGGAGCAAGGTGGAGTATTGGCAGGAGCAGGGCCATGATGTACTGGTGGCTCCGCTTTTTTTAAGTGAAGGCTATTTCACCAAGCATGTTATTCCCGGGCGGCTCAGCGGCCTGAAGTATGCCTATTCAGGACAGACGCTGCTGCCGCATCCCTTATTGCCGCACTGGATTGAGCAGCAGGTGAAGGTTATGCTGGAACGGATTCGGGAAGGCTGTTAAGAATATTTTGCAGCAAAAAATAGTGTTTCCGGTATTGATTTCATCTCCTGCTGCATACATTGATCTATGCATTCTGCTTGCCGTCATTGCTTGTGTGGTCCCGAATTGGGTATAATCAGTAAAGTTATCAATTATATAAACAGGTGGCGTCCGGTAATGAAAACTGCGAGATTGATCTATAATCCCACTTCTGGTCGGGAAGAAATGAAGAAGCGGCTTGCCGATATTTTGGACCGGCTGGATATTGGCGGTATTGAAGCCTCGTGCCATGCAACAACCGGAGAGGGCGATGCCACAGCAGCCGCAGCGGAAGCCGTCGAACGCGGGTGTTATGATCTGATCATAGCGGCGGGTGGCGACGGTACGTTGAATGAGGTTATCAATGGTATGGCCGAGAAGCCGAATCTTCCTCCTCTCGGTGTATTTCCGGTGGGGACTACCAATGATTTTGCCCGGGCGATGGGTATCCCTAAGAACTGGGAGGATTCATGTGATCTGATTCTGCGTCAGGAGTCGCGCCTAATTGATCTTGGCAAAGCCAATGACCGTTATTTCATTAATATAGCCGGCGGCGGACAACTGACTGAGCTGACATACGAGGTTCCCAGCCGACTGAAGACTATGATGGGCCAGCTTGCGTACTACCTGAAGGGGATTGAAAAAATGGCCAGTCTCTCTCCGCAGGAGCTGTACATCCGCGCGAACGGCCAAGAACTGATCCATGACGAGTTCATGCTCTTCCTGATCGCCAATACTAATTCCGTAGGCGGCTTTGAGAAGCTTGCTCCGGATGCGCGGATTGACGATGGACTATTCGACGTAATCGCTGTCAAGAAATGTAACCTGGCCGAATTTATCCGTCTGGTCAGCCTGACGATCCGCGGTGAGCACTTGCAGGATAAGAAGGTTGTCTATTTCCGCACCGATGCCATGGAGGTTACCTCCCCAGGCTATGTTCAGCTAAATCTGGACGGCGAGCTTGGCGGCACACTGCCGGGCAATTTCAGTATACTGCCGCAGCATCTGCGGATTTTTGCACAGAATAATTGAGCGGGAATCCTTCAATAACGGGAAAAACTCCAACTAAATGGGCTGGAAAGTCTCTGTGCGCTGAAATAGTTGGAATTGCTCCATTTAATTCGTGTAACAAGCTCCTCTTTCTTTGAATGTTGAGCCGGCGAATTAGCTGGAGTTTTTCCATTTAAGTGCTTCAATAATGACAATGAGATATAATTAGCTGGAGGAATTCCAACTAAATGTATGATATAGGTGCTTCAGAGGACCATAGTTAGGAAGCTTAATAGTGAAGCTAATGAAAGAAGTGAACCCATAGATGAGTAAACAACGCAGTGGACGCAGCGCAAGCCGCCGTGACGGCTCGGCACCTGCCGCCGGACTGCCAGTGAATAAGAATGACGAGGTGATGCTCGATATTATCGGCATGACCCATGAAGGCGAGGGGGTAGGCCGGGTAGAGGGCTTTACCCTTTTTGTGCAGGGCGCGCTACCTGGTGAGAAGGTCCGGGCCAAGGTGCTTAAGACCAAGAAGCAGTATGGCTATGCCAAGCTGCTTGAGCTTGTGCAGGCCAGCGGCGACCGGATCCAGCCGCCTTGCCCGATCTATGACCAATGCGGCGGCTGCCAGCTGCAGCATATGGACTACACGGCCCAGCTGGCGTGGAAACGCCAGCTGGTGGTGGACAACCTGCAGCGGATAGGGAAGCTGCAGATTATGGGGGCACCGGGGAGAGGTGCTATAGCTGGAAGCGGGGGTGCAGAAGGAGCCGCTGAAGCGGCGAATCTCACTGCCGGAGCGGAAATTGGGGCGTCTGATGGGGATAACTTGGCGGGTGTAAGCGCAAGTGCTGCGGGGGCACAGGCTGACGGCATCATCGTCCGGCCCACCCTCGGCATGGACGAGCCTTGGCGATACCGTAACAAGGCCCAGGTGCCTATCGGCGTCACCGACGGCGGACTTGTGGGCGGATTCTACGCCCGTGGCAGCCACCGGATTGTCGACATGGAGACCTGTCTGATCCAGCATGAACATAACGACGACGTCGTAGCTGCAGTGAAGCGAATCGGCAGAGAGCTTGGCATCTCTGCTTACGATGAAGAAACCGGACGCGGGCTACTGCGTCACGTCGTGGTGAAGAAGGCCTTCCGCACCGGCGAAATGATGCTCGTCCTCGTAACCAACGGCCGCGACATCCCGCATCTGGACGCCTGGATTGGCAGCATCCGTGAGGCTCTGCCGCAAGTGGAGAGCATCTGCCAGAACGTGAACACCCAGCGGACGAATGTGATCTTCGGCAGCGAAACCCGTGTCCTGTGGGGCAGAGACGTCATCTACGACTACATCGGAGATGTACAGTTCGCCATTTCTGCCCGTTCCTTCTATCAGGTGAACCCGGTACAGACTGAGGTGCTGTACGGCAAAACCGTAGAATACGCCGGATTGACAGGAAATGAAACGGTTATTGATGCCTACTGCGGTATCGGAACGATTTCGCTGTTCCTGGCACAGCACGCGGCTAAGGTGTACGGTGTTGAGATTGTGCCTGAAGCGATTGAAGACGCGCGTTCTAATGCTAAGTTGAATGGGATGAAGAATGTAGTGTTCGAGGTAGGCGCGTCCGAAGACGTGATCCCGAACTGGAAAGAGCAGGGCGTCACACCGGACGTAATCGTTGTTGATCCGCCGCGTAAGGGCTGCGATCCTAGGTTGCTCGATACGATTCTGGCAATGAAGCCGGAGCGGGTGGTGTATGTGTCGTGTAATCCGTCGACACTGGCGAGGGATTTGCGGGTGCTGGAGGATGGCGGGTACAAGACAGTGGAGGTAACTCCGGTGGATATGTTCCCGCATACGACACATATTGAATCAGTCGCATTACTGGAGCTCAAGTAGTACAGTGGAGGGAAACCTTGTATATCAAGGGGTTTATACGATAATACAAGACGATGAAAGTTAATGATACAGAGGACGTAATCACCAGTTGATGTGAATTTGATGTGAAAAAGCTAAATAAGCGCCAGTAAATAAATATAATTCGACATAAAAGAAAGCAAGAAGACGCTCGGGAATCGCTCCCCGCAGCGTCTTTATTTTTGCGTTTCTGCCTTTTTGGAAAACAGGGAATCCAGCTTGTCAGCAGCAGCCTGGTCAGCAGATTGGAGAGCGTGACCGTAAATGTTCATGGTTGTGGTAATGTTTCCGTGGCCCAGCCGCTCTGAAATGATCTTGGCGTGAACGCCCTGGTTAATGAGCAGTGTAGCAGAGGTATGGCGCAGATCATGGAAGCGGATATAGCGCAGGCCGTTTTTCTGAATAAATTGCCGGAACCAAAGGTAGGGGCGCTCATGGTGGAATGGGGATCCGTCCGGATGGCAGAACATGAAATGCCACTCCCGGCCTTCCCGATCCCGTCCGTTCCAGGCATCGCCCAGCTTGTCCCGCTCCTTCACCCTATAGGCGTAATAATCCCGCAGCTCCTCCAGCACAGAGGCCGGCAGCGTAACCTTACGTTTGGAGTTCTTGGTCTTCGGTTCCTTGACGATGATCTCACCCTTGAGGGCTTGAACAAGCGTTTGGGAAACATCAATTACCCCCGCCTTCCAGTCCACGTGCCGCCATTCCAGCCCTAGCAGCTCCCCGCGCCGCATGCCGGTAGTCAGGGCCAGCGTAATCAGCATACGCCAGTGGATCGGTTCCTTCTCAATCGCTTGAAGCAGCAGCCTCACCTCTTGCTCATCATAGGGGACGATTTCCTTGCTGGTGACCTTAGGCTTCTGGACGGCAGCCACAGGGTTGCTCTTGATGATCTTCCATTCAACGGCACGGGAGAAGATGTTCTTCAGAACACGGTGGTTAATCTGGACCGTCCCTGATGATAGCCCGCCGCTTTTCTTGTCGCCCCGGCCGCCGTCCTGGCTGAGCGATTCAAGGAAGTTCACAATATGGAGCGGCTTCACATCCTCCAGCTTCATGTGTCCAAAGGTCGGCAAGATCCGTATCTTCAGGTGCGATTCATATGCGGTGCGGGTCTTATGCTCCAGCTGCTTCGCAGCGTACTTCGTCCGCCACTCCTCTACAAAGGCCGATATGGTCATCTTCTGCGGTTTAATGTACTCCCCAGCCTGAACCTCTTCACGGAATTTTGAATACTCCATGTCCAGGTGATCCTGTAGCCGCTTCTTCGTCTTGAGCAATGCTTCATCGGTTATGGTCACTGTCTTGGTGCGGCGTCCGTATTTGCCGTTGACCTGAACACCGGTATAGACGGTGAAGCACCAGGAATTGTCGCCGCGTTTTTGAATGTTCGCCATTGTTGATGTGCTCCTTTCTAGTAAATGAGAGGTTTATTCTGGCTTAGAATTAACTTCAGAATTTTGCACTGGAGGCTTTTGATACTCCGGAAAGAGGGCTTTAAGCACATCGAGGACTCTCTGCCGATCTTGATTGGATAGACGATGACCATTGTATAGCGCGTGAGGTGTTACTTTACGTTCAAGAAATTTTTTTATGTCAATAATCCCTGCTAAAAAAGCTTCGTGCTCCCTCATTTCTCTTAATTCGCCCTCACTGAATGGAGGGAAAGCTTCTATTGCCTCTTGGTGCTTTACAGCATCTGCTAATTCGAAATGGCCCGCTATCTCTAATAAACCTGAATATGTCATGATGTGCGGTTCAAAGGCATTAGCAATCTTTTTAAGTATTTCTGGTGAAGGTATTCCGGTTTTTCCATTCTCAAGTTGCGAGAGATAAGGTTGCGACACTTTAGACCCTTTGCTCATTTCAACTAGAGTTAGTCCATTCTCTTGGCGTGCCTCGCGTAGCGCTTTTCCGAATAATTCTGGTGTAACCTCTGGATTAGATTCCCTGTTCATCTAGTTACCTTCCTTTTCCTGATTATTAACATTAATGTATACGATTATTATTACTTTTTCAATATTAAATATACAATCGCAATATTGACATGGTAATATTTTATGATATTATTATTACAAATCCAATATTAAGGATGTGATATTTTGTGAAGGCGGTTATAAAAGCGGAGAAGTTAACGGAGCTCATGTTCCGTAAAGGTTGGACGCGTCGTCAACTTGCTAAATCCGCGGGGATTGGTGAAGTGACCGCGCAGCAGGTTTGCAATGGGCAGCGTAACCCAAGCCCACCTGTAGCCAAGAAAATCGTTGATGCTCTGGGTGTCGAGTTTGAAGATATTTTTGAACTTACGCCAGTAAGTCGCTCAGAACAGGGAGCCTAAGGATATGCGGCTTTACGGCATTCTTGTAGACGGCCGTCTTTATGTCCGTACCAAGCGGGGGAATATAATTGCCCTTTTGCTGCTAGCGGCCAGTATGGATTATGAGGAATCAGCAGTAGAAAAGACAAATCGCCCTAACGCAGTATCCTTGGCGGGGTCGCGTTAAGACGATCTTATAACAAAACTATGGGTTCTCTTGGCGTAAGTATACCTTTATATGTAATTAAAGGTCAAGAGAGGAGCCCGACCTCAGGAGGTATTACAATGCATGAAACTCAGCAAGCGACGATACAGCGGCAGACATTGGATGTGAAGCAAGCAGCGGCACTGATCGGCGTATCAACAACATCAATTTATCAACTCTGCCGCGAACAGAAAATCCCTCATATTCGGGTACGTGCTCGGATTTTGTTTCATAGAACGGTGCTTGAGGAATGGCTGCGGAGCGGTGGGGTGACAGCATGAACGAGCAACAGAGCAAGATCTTGAGCGAGGTGGCGCTATTGTCTGGCTGGAAGCATCAAATCTTAAGTGAGGCGCTGTCTCTTTTGAATGATCAGTGCTATACGCGCGAAAGAGCAGCTCAGAAGCTGCTGGAAGTCGTAGCTGATATTGGAGAAAGCGAGCAGGCCTGCTTATCCGTTGTGATTGAATCTGGACATGAATAGCTGTGATGAGGTGAAACAATTGAAAGCACAGGAGAGTTCCGCTGCTGCTATTGTCAAAAGAGGTGAACGTTATGTTTGCGAGGTACTTGGTCTGTTTTCGGATGCACTGAAAGAAGCGAAGCGGGAATTCCATGAAGAACATGCAGATATGGTTCGAGCTGTACGGGACCTGGCAGCTGAAGAAATAGCTATATAAGTTGAACTAGAATTATTCAGTAAGTCGGTCGTTTTCCAAACGAAGGGAAAGACGATCAATAATTGTCTGAGTATCGAGAGCAATGTTTTGCATAAACGCAGCCACTTTTTTGCGGATTTCTGAGACGGTATGGAAAAACACGTTGTTAATGACATCTGATTTCAGCCATTTCCCAAGTCCCTCAACCAAGTTTAGTTGCGGACTATAGGGAGGTAAGAAAACCAATTCAAGACGTGCTTTGTAATCTTCCAAAAAGGGTTGAAGTAATTTCGCATGATGAATACGAGCATTATCCAGTACTATGACAATCTTTCCTTCAGAGTACGCCTCAACCACCATTTGTAGGAAGGACAGAAACGTCTCTGCGTTATACTGCTCGTCTTCTTTCCAGAGAATTTGACCCGTCATATAATTCAGTACGGCTAACAACTTGACGCCGCGATGTTTGCCTGTGGTCTGGATGATGCGTTGTT
>NZ_LVWI01000063.1 GCF_001909055.1 Paenibacillus helianthi | reverse complement strand
GTAAAGGAGCAAGAAACGGCGTCCACCTCCTGAGAGGCCGAACGAAGGAATGTAAGGGCAAAGACCCCGCGTGACATGGGAGGGTAAGCCGTCAGGAGACAGGTGTGGATATCCAAAGTGCGATCACAGAACGTATCCTTGGGTTGGGGATGAATCCCCCGCTCTCTATTCCCGCCACCGGCTTCACCAGAAAATAATGTCATCCTTACATGACTTCTCCAGCTCTCAATCTGTCTATGGCTGAAAATCTTAGAACGAGTGAGTAAACAAGAGTATTTATTAATTTATAGTGGGAGGAACACCAATGTCTATGAAATTAAAATGGAACCGGAGGGTAATCACTCTATTGTCTGCACTGCTGGTGCTGTTGCCCGGTCAGAGCGCTCTAGCGGGGGCTGTACCACAGTCTGCTTCGAAGCCGCTGGCCTATGCGCACGAGATCAAGTCACTCCGCGGAGAGGATTACAGCGATCTGGCTTTTCTAAAGCCGCTGCTTGCAGGTAAAACGGTAGTCAGTCTGGGTGAGAACTTTCACCGGGTAGCCGAATACGCAAGTATGAAGACGAAAATGATTAAATATTTGCACGAAGAGCTTGGTTTTGATGTCATTGCCTTTGAATCTGGCCTGGGCGATGCCGAGTTTATCAACAAACAGGCCGATCAGTTGACTGCCACCCAGATGATGATGTATTCCGTCCTGCCGGTCTGGCATTCCAAAGAGACGCTTGAGCTGTTCAACTATATTAAGAAGTCGCGTAAGACAGACAAGCCACTGGAATTGGCCGGTTTTGATAACCAGTTCACTAACCCTCTGCTGACCTACGGCGTGAGAGACTTCATCTCCACTCAAGACAAGGAGTACGGGAAGGCCTTTGAACATTTTGATCTGCAAGCGATCACCGAATTCTATGATGTAGCGAATGAATATGGTTTGCATCCTGAGCGTAAAGAGTATAAGCAAGGGATGGAACAAGTCAACCAGCGCAATGTACCGGAATATGAAAAGTATATCCAGTTCATCAAAGACCGGCGGGAGCAGTTTGCGGCGGCCTATCCAAAAAATCCTTTTATCGTTGATGTTGTCCTGAAATCGCTGGAGGATCGTGTGCAATTTTTGCAAAGTGGCTTGATTACAAATGTGCAGGAATCCTACGAGGCACGCGACCGGGCTATGGCCGAGCATGTGGAATGGTTGATGAAAGTCCGATATCCGGGTAAAAAAATCATTTTGTGGGCACATAATGACCACCTTGCCAAAAACACCTCGGACATCCGGGTGCTCGAGGGCGGCAAATGGGTGGGCAGCTTCAAGAGCATGGGAGAACTCCTGCACCAAAAGCTCAAGGATAAAATGTACGTAGTCGGTTTCTTTATGAACAGAGGCAAGACCGTTTCAATTACAACTATGAAGCCATTTTCAATCACCCCTATGCCAAAGGGCAGCCTGGAGCAAACCATTATGAAGTCTGGCTACGCCAATACTTTTGTCGACCTGTCCGGCCACACCAAGGCAAAGGCCGCCAACAGCTGGATGTTTAAGCCAATCTATGCCGCTGAAGACGGGATGACAAGCGAGGTCATTGCTCCGATGTCGATGAAGTTTGTTCCGAAGGAGCAGTTCGACGGCCTGATGGTCATCGACAAGGTCAACACTCCGACTCCTGCGTATTAGAAGACTAAGTATCAGAATCTGCACCAGCTGTTTGGCTGGCCCACGGGGAGGATGCTCGGACTACTCCCAAGACACAACGGCTACACCGTCCTTCGCTGGACAGTATAGCCGTTGTGGATTTCTGGTTTAGACTTGCTTGGATGGCCTCATTAGACTCGGCGGCAAGCAAGTTGGACAAAGTGAACTTAAATCTTATTCACCCACTTCTCCGCAAGCGCATGTTGGAAAAAGTAAATCTAATCCGGCCGATTCCCACCCTTTCGGGTAAATTCGCTTAAATTAAGTCTACTCTTTCCCACTATTGCCTCCGCAAAAAGCTTTTTCGTCTATTTAAGTGGACTAATTCCACTTCGGCAACTATACACATCTTATCCACAACAGAAGGCCATCGTAATGCAATTTTTGAGGATGCGGAAGGATTTTGCTACTTGACCCTGTTCTCCCTCTTGTCCTCCTCTTACTCCCCCTTGTTCTCTTCCCCGCCAGCTTCCCGAAGGGTGTAGCTATGACTGACGGAGGCTTCCTCAATGTCTTGAAAGGCCCAATAGCCCAGGGGCACATCTGACCATGCCGGAGTCAGGGAACCGTATAAAGGTCCTCTCTTAAGTACTCTATTGATTAAAGTCACCGCTTCTACCCGGCTGAGCAGCTTATCCGGTCCGAAGCTTCCGTCCGGCATCCCCTTCATATACCCTGCCTGCTGAACCAAGGCAATATTGTGTTCTGACCAGTGACCCTGAGTATCCGTGAATGAGGATGCGGGCTCTCCGCTCAGATTCATCCAGCGCACCACAATGGCTGCCATTTCAGCCCGGGTGATGAACACATTCGCTCCGAAGGTTCCATCCTTGTATCCTGTCATTAATCCTGTCGATGTTACTGTACCAATATCGTTTGCCGCCCACCCAAAATCACTCATATCCTTATAGCTTATAGGCTGGGCCTTTGTATTCTGACTTGCTCCAATCCGGGACAGAACCGCTGCCATTTCAGCTCGGGTCATCGCTTGACCCGGTCTGAAGGCGCCATCCGGATACCCCTTCATATAGGGTTGGTGCGTGGATGGACTCTGCTGGGATGCTGCCCAGTTATCCATACTCAGTACAGTAAATGTGCTGAATTTGGTCACGCGGAACTTCAGTCCAAGCTGCTCGGTTGAATACTGCACCACTTCTGGCTGTACCAGCACTTTCTCGCCGTCGCTGTGCTCAATGTAGATCACCAGCTTCGCTAAGAATGCCGCCCGATCAGCCGCACCGGTGGGAACAGCGTGGCTTGGAATCGGGAGAATCAAGTCGACCGGCTGATCCTTCAGACTCGTCTCAATGGTCACCGGACGTCCTACAACTTCTACACTTCCGGTACCTGCAGCCGTTTGGACGACAGCCTCCTTCTTGGCCCGTTCCTCTACAGACTTGACCGCAGCCGTATTCTTCACAGGGATGAACTTGAACCGATAATCTCCGTTTAGCAGAGTTAGAGTCTGCTGTGGCAGGATCAATCTGGCATTATTCGTGTACATTTCCAGATTGACCTTGCCGGAAGCAAGTGTCTTCAAGGTATCCTGGGACAATCCAAGATCCAGCTCGGAGACCTTGTCTTCCTTATCCGGAAGGACTAGCCGGACTGTATCAAGACCCGCTGCAGTAACTTTACCTACGGCTTCAAGTGCCTTGGCCGTTGTATAATCAGCCTTGTCTTTTTGGGTTCCATCCGGTTGGGTTGTCCGGTTAATAACCACATTGGATACCGGTTGCCCCCCTGCATTCCCGCCATCCACGTTAACTGTGATCGTCTCGGTCACAGGTTGTGTCCCTCCGGCAGATGGCTGCGGGCTAACTGGCGTCTCTGGCTGAGGCTGCGGAGTAGCCGGAGTCTCCGGTTGAGGTTGAGGCTGCTCCCCTCCAGGATTCCCCGGCTGAGGCACCTCTCCACCAGGATTTCCCGGCTGAGGTACTTCTCCGCCAGGATTTCCTGGGGTCCCCGTTCCTGGATCAGGCTCCTGCTCCATATCTTTGGCAAAGCTTAGGTAGAAATCATCCATCGTTCCCCATGCGCCGCCATCGGCCTTAATATTGGCTCCGATCGTCAGCTTCCCATCGGTAACGGGGATATTCCCGATTTCAGGGTTATTCCATTGCCCCCACCCGTTAACCCCGGTGTCCACTTTCACTTCTTGTCCGCCCGTCACGGCGAAGAGGTTCATCTCGGGATGAACAGCATCTCCCCCCTGAATGGACATGGAGAGGTTGTAGTATCCCGGCTTCAGCCCGTAAACGGTCTGTACTACACTAAAGTTGACTTGGTTTGCGGAGTAGAAATGAAGCGAATAATTACCTGTCTTGGCATCGGAAACCTTATTCTGATAATCCGTATGAGGTGAACTTCCCTCTCCGTACGTAATCTTCCACATGCTTCTGTCGCTATTCTCAAAACCCGCGTTAACGATGAAGTTCTCTTTTTTAATGACAAGAGAAGCCTTCACCGCATGACCGCCTTCTACGGTTCCGCTAATTATATAGCTGCCCGCCCCTTGGCTGGTCGCCTGATCAAGTGCGGCTTGATCCCATACCACCGGTATCTTTCCGGTACTTCCATCATTGTAAGTAACACTTACAACCGTCGGTAATTCAACCGGCTCCCCGGCCATCGCAGTCACCGAGACCGCCCCGATTTCATCAATGGCAAGCAAAGCAACCGCCCCAGTATCCACATATTTGAATACATTCAGTGAAGGAAGCGGATGCCCGCCAAAGTCAAACAATGCCTGGTTGTCGACCGCACTTCCGCCATACCATACCCCTGCATCTTTAGGGTCATATTCCTTCGCATAGCTCGCGGCCCAACCTGAACCGTATTTTTCCCACAGGAGTTTATTCTGCTCCAGGTTTTCTTTCGGACCTACCGGAAGCCATGCCGGCTCCCAATAAAACACGCCAATTCCCGCTTCACCAACATTGGCAACCGCCTCAATCACATTTCTGACTGAATTGGCCTGGCCTTGAACGCTGATGGGATAATCCAAGGTTTGGCCAGAGCTTTGCGGCGCTGTATTTCCGTGTCCGTCCCCATCTTCAGCGGTATACGCGTAAGAGGTTTCGGCTACCATTACCTTTTTGCCAAAAGTATCGGCTACCTGCTTCAAAACAGATGTCAAATTGCTTAATGTGCCATGCCAGAACGGATAATAGGAACTCGCGAACACATCATAGTCTACTTGGTTATCCTTCAGCTTCTGTGCATAGGAAACATATCTGCCCGATGACTCCGGATTCGTAAAATGTAGTGCGATCAGGATATTAGAGTTGACTTCCCGGATCGCTCTGCTTCCCTCACTAAACAATGCGCTCATCTTCGTCCAATCGGATTCCCCGACGAACTGCCCGTTGGTTTCATTACCTACCTGTACCATGCCTACATTAATACCCTCATCGAGCAGGGCTTGCAGGCTTTCTTTGGTATACGTATACAGCGCGTTCTTCTTGTCTTCGAAACTTAGATTTGCCCATGCCTTGGGCGTATGCTGCTTGCCCGGATCGGCCCAAAAGTCGGAATAGTGAAAGTCCACCAGCAGCTTCATTCCATTGGCGGTGGCTCTTTTGCCGATTTCAATGGCGGTTGCCAGATCATTATTGCCGCCTCCATACCCCCTGCCCGCTGTATCAAAAGGATCATTCCAGATCCGCACCCGAACATAGTTCACTCCGGCTTCATGTACCGTTGTAAAAATATCCTGCACTGCTCCGGCCTCATTATAAAACTTGACTCCGCTATTCTCCAAAGCGATGATGCTGGAAATATCCACACCCTTAATAAAGTCAGGCGAGAGTCCTTCAACCTTCTTCACAAAAATATCTGCCGCTACCGGCGGAGCAGCTTCTACGCCTGTCTGCTTCAGCTCGAAGCTGTCCAAATATCCCCACGCTGCCGGAGCACCGCTGATATTCGCCCCGATGACAAGACTGGAGGTATTCTGTGCCAATACAAATTTCAGACTGACCGTTCCCCAGGCATTATAACCGGTGGTGGCAGTAACGGATGATTTGCCGTCTCCCGCAAACAACTCAACCTTACCCGCTGCTGTTCCAGCGCCGCCCATCGACTTGACCGACAATTCATAGCTCCCTGCCGGAAGAGAATTCAGGGTCTGCTTCACCGTGATGGCCTGATTTCCAGTCGCCGCATCTTTCATCCAATATTTAAATGCATAAGTCCCTTGATCCGGTGTGAGCCATTTATCAGTGGCATATGCAAAACGGCTAATCTCTACCTGATTCCAGTCTGCCGTTTCTACACTCCATGAATGGTCGGCCCAGAAATCCGTCTCAAAACCGCCGTTCACAATCTGCGGACCATTCGAAGCTGTAGCCTTCGCCGTCCCCATTTGGAATGAAAATGAACTGAACATCAACAATACTGCTAATACCACGGATATGCCCTTTACTCTATTTCTCATGTTCTGATCACCTTTCTATGCCCGTCTTTCGATGCCAATGAGTACTCCTGTTGCACGTAAGCACTTACATATAAATATATCAATCGTTAAAATATTAGGTAACGTATGAAAAGAAAACATTTTGTATGCTTAAGCAAGCATTTTGTACGTTGGCACACTTTTGCATCAGGTATCATCCCAGGCGCACACGGCAAAAAGCCGTTCCCCGGTTATGACGGAAAACGGCTGTTCTATCGTTCTAAGACTCCATTCCATTCTCAATCCGCTGCATGAACTCTTCAGCAGCGCTGTAGCCAAGCTGCTTCAGGTACCAATTGTTGGCTGCCGCTTCGATCAACCCCGCTACATCGCGCCCCGGCTGAAGCTGGACCTCGATATGCGGAATCTGGACACCGAGATAATCCGTGAACTGGGGCACCAGCTCCAGGTCGTTGTTCAGTGAATTCTCCCGCCATGGGGATAGCTCAATATCGAGCACAATGCGCGTCTCGTCCTGAAAGGCCTTGCGTCCGTATTGGCGCACCACATTGATCAGGCCAATACTGCGCAGCGCGAGAAATTCACGTGTGGTCTCATTATGTGTCCCGAGAAGCGTGGACGGACCCAGCTTCTTGAGCACCACAATATCGTCTGCCACGAACCGGTGGCCTCTGCCGATTAGCGTGTGTGCGGTCTCGCTTTTGCCAATCCCGGACTTGCCCCTGAGCAGAACACCGATGCCTGACACATTCACACATACTCCATGGATCGATAGCTCCGGCGCCAGCGTCTTCACCAGATAGCTGTCCAGCTTGGCAATGAACTCTGTTGTGGTATCACCTGTCCGCAGCAGCGGAATCCCCTCCTGGTCGCAGAATAGAGTCAGGTAGGGGATCTCCTGCTGTCCTGAGGTCACAATAAAACACGGTGGATGATATTTAACGATATTTCCAATATGCAGCATGCGCTCTTCTACGCTTAGCGTCAATAAATAGGTAATTTCCTTACGGCCGAGCACCTGCACCCGCTCCATGGGAAAAAAATCAAAATAGCCGACAAACTCCAGCCCCGGTCTATGCGTCCGTGGACGGGTGATTTCACGGTCCATACGGCTGGAGCCCGCCAGCACTTCCAAGTGGAACTTCTCCGTAAGACCTTGAACAGTGATAGACTTCATTGTTGTTCTCCTCCTGCGGTTAGGACATATCCAGGATACGCCTGTATTTCGAATCCTTTGCTCCCGGTTTATATTCCACGATCCGAGGGAGTATTCCTGCCAATGGGGGAGGAGCAGACCTGAACTTTCTTTCCTCTTTATTTGCCTGATTGCATTGGCCAGTAGAAATACAAAAAAATAAAGAAGCAGGTCTGCCGGGGTATCCGACACATCTGCTTCTTTTGCGGGATTATATTCATTAACCTACTTTATGAGACACGCTTACGCTTCCGGGTGTATTTGCTTTTTTTCAGAGAGAGCTGATTGATCACATATCTGCGCTTTCTTCTTACCGCCCGTAGTTTTCTCATTCTCAGTTGCAGTGCCTTTCTCTTTACATATCGATGCTTGATCAGCCTTGCCCGCTTGATTGAACGGTATTTGGCGCGGATCATTCTTCTTCTTCTCAGTCTGCGTATCAGCCGCAACGTTCTGCGGCGTTTTCGTCTGTGCCGCTTCACAGGAATATCCGGGGACGGTGCAGGCACTTCAGGAGCCGGGTTTTCCAGAACTGAAGTTTCCGGGAGCTGGATTTCCGGAGCGGGCGGTTCAGCCGGGATATCAGCTGGCGGTTCAGCCGGGATATCGGCCGGGATATCAGCCGGCGCCGGCTCGGAAACCGGCACTGGTGTAAGCTCTCTGGCCCACGGAGTCATGGCAAGGTAATTATTGTATATCGGTGCATTGGGTGAATTGATATCCCACCACTTATTGTCTCCGGCGAAATGCACAATTTTATTCTCTAAATCGAGATCGCTATGAGCAAACGTATTAAACCGCTGATCCATTTGCAAATAGTTAGAGCTATAAACAGCATTCAGAATATCCTGATCAGGCATGGTCATCGTGGGGTAATTACGCAAGAAATCAAGCATTTCGCCATACCAGTTCTCTTTACCACGGATATTGTTCAGTTGAAACAGAATGACCCCTGAGTTAAAATACAGCTCTGCACTTAGCCCGAGTGAGATGAAGTACTCCAGCAAATTTTCGCCCTGATCCAGTACTGCGCCCAAATAATGTTCTCCCAGGTCGATGCTCCATAGTTCATTGATATCCATATTAACCAAAATGTCGCAGTCGAGATAAATAACCCTGTCAGCCTGAATAATGATCGGAAGCAACAAACGGTACATACTGGCCATTGTCCAGTAGTCGATTTTATGCACGCCGGCTGCAACCTCTTGCATATCCCAAGGAATTGAAACATGATAAAAAAAGATGTTGTGATGAAATACATCCACTAATTGAGTGAGCTTTAACTTGTTTTCTTCGCTTAGGGAATCATCATGCACAATGTGCACATTGATCATTTGCTGGGTGTTAGCAAAAACTGATGCAAGAACAACACCCGCATGCTCCGTATAGCTCCCGTCTTTATCGTTAATCGTTAAAACTAAATCAACCATTATCAACGATCACCTACCTTTAAAGTATCTTTTGCATAGTTGCCTGATGCATTCGACTACTTTAAGTGTATGTTTGCCCCAGTGACCGGATTGGACTATTCCCCAGTACATATGCAATTTATTTTGAATCCATTTTACGAATCCCCTTGGACTCTTGTGACTGATGCACGATCGCCCAGGATATAACGAGCCGGCCGCTCCTGAGTTTCTTGTTCAGCCAGATGAACATACGATCCAAAAACACTTCCTTCCGCATGAACATGGGACAATTCCACCTGATCAGTTAAAATACTATTGGTTAGAATGCAATCTTGCACCACGCTATTCGGACCAATATACACATAAGGTCCAACAACACTGTTCGTTACACTTGCAGTCGGATCAATCCTAACCGGAGGAATGAATTGAGCAGATATGTGGATGTCAGATGAGTTCATGAAGTTCTGCGGATCTTGATCCATCTTGTATCGGTTCGCTTCAAGCCATCGTTCATGGGTCCCGATATCAAAAAACGGTGCGGTCGTTATGCTGTACGCAACATGCTTGCCCTCTGAGATTAACATTTGGATGGCATCCGTCATCTCGTATTCTCCACGTGGGGAGGGTGTCAGTCTGTCCAATACCGGCCAGATAGCTGCAGTAATAGCATATGCACCGACGATCGCCAGATTGGATTTAGGGATGCGGGGTTTCTCTTCCAGACTGACAATTTGTCCATCATGGATGACGGCAACGCCAAATTGACTAGGGTCCTTAACCTGTTGAAGCAGGATCGAGGCCGCAGCCTTACCCGCTTCCAATGATCGGATGAATGGCATCAGATCACCCTCATACAAATTATCGCCAAGCATCACTAAAAAAGGGGAATCCGCCACAAAGGACCGCGCGCTTTTGACCGCATCCGCCAGTCCCTTTGCTTCTTTTTGCAGAAGAAAGGTTAACGAGGCGTTCCATCGCTCCCCATCTCCAATCGTTTGCTGGATCTCTCCTTGCGAATGGTTCACTACGATTCCAATCTCGGTGATTCCGGCCGCAACAAGTTTATTAATGATTGAGACAAGAATATACTCCCCGTTAACAGGTAACATGCACTTTGGTTTGGTATATGTTGAAGGCTGCAGTCTCGTCCCTCGGCCGGCACACAGGATTAATCCTTTCATAAATATCCCCCCTACTGATAAAATAAATATTTCGGCTCGGTGCAGATGAGCTCTTTATATTTTATGCACAAGCTATAAAGGAGCTTGGGTATATATTAAGCATCAATGACCTATTAAACTATGATTGCAGATATACGCCCGTATTGAGGGAGATTACTATGATAGAACTTACTGGATGAATAGCCGGTCGAAGAAGGGACAAGCCGCCCCCATAAATCCCCATGTCAAACACCCGATTCCGCGTCAATCGGGAACCGGGTGTTTACTGACCCATTCAAGAATTTCGAATATTTCCAGAAAAACATTTATGAAGTAAATGCATGTTTCTGTGTCTCATACTCTCCCGCTTCATTCGTTAGACCAAGGGAGCGATCCGTTAAGGTGTGAATGTCCTGTATTAGTTTGGGGTTATCCAATAAGGTGGCACCATAGGAAGGGATCATCTCTTTGATTTTCGATTCCCATGCTTTGATCTGCTGCGGAAAGCATTTGATGATGACTTCCAGCATGACAGAAACAGCGGTAGAAGCACCGGGAGAGGCCCCCAATAGAGCCGCTATCGACCCGTCGGCACTGCTGATCACTTCTGTGCCAAATTGCAGCGTTCCTTTGCCGGCTGCGGTATCTTTGATAATCTGCACACGCTGGCCTGCCACCACCAAATCCCAATCCTCACTCTTGGCGTCCGGGACAAACTCCCGTAAAGCTTCTATACGCTGTTCTTTGGATAACATCACCTGTCCAATCAGGTATTTGGTCAACTGAAGGTTTTTTGCCCCCGCTGCCAGCATCGTTGTCAGATTGCCCGGCTTTACAGAAGTAATCAAATCAAACATCGAGCCGAATTTGAGGAACTTTGGCGAGAAGCCGGCAAACGGTCCAAAGAACAGCGATTCCTTCTGGTCGATCACTCTCGTGTCCAGATGCGGAACAGACATTGGAGGAGCTCCGACCGCAGCTTTTCCGTATACTTTGGCATGATGCTTTGCTACAATATCCGGCTTCTGGCACACCATGAACAGTCCGCTTACCGGAAATCCCCCAATCCCTTTCCCTTCAGGAATACCGGATTTCTGCAGCAAATGCAGGCTTCCTCCCCCGCCGCCGATAAAGACGAATTTTGCAGAATGATGCGAAGTGGTACCCTTATCGAGATTCTGCACCTTCAAGTCCCAAGAGCCGTCACGGGCACGGGTAATATCCTCCACTTGATGTTTGAATCGGATATCGGTCTGATTACTCTCTAGGTGGTCAAACAACATGCGTGTTAAAGCACCGAAGTTCACATCTGTACCTGATTCAATTCGGGTTGCCGCTATAGGCTGTTCTATTCTTCTTTCCTTCATCATTAGCGGAATCCATTTCATCAGCTGTTCCGGGTCATCGGAAAACTCCATCCCTTGGAACAACGGATTTTCCGAAAGCGCTTCATATCTTTTTTTTAGAAAAGCAACATCTGTTTCCCCTTGGACAAAGCTCATATGGGGTACGGCCACAATAAAGTCCCGCGGGTTTTGTATCCGTTTGCTATTTACCAGATAAGACCAGAATTGCTTGGAGAACTGATATTCCTCATTTACTTTTACAGCCTTGCTAATATCGATGGATCCATCCGGCCCCTCTACGGTGTAATTCAGCTCGCACAGTGAGGAATGCCCTGTTCCCGCATTATTCCATTCGTTAGAGCTCTCCTCGCCTGCGCCCGCCCGCCGCTCAAACACGGTGATGGTCCAGTCCGGGACTAATTCTTTCAGCATAGAACCTAACGTCGCACTCATGATTCCGGCACCAATTAAAATAACGTCTGTTTTTGTTTGTTGGTTGCTCATGTTTACCCGTCCTTCTACCCTACGATTTGCAGGAAGATTCAGGCGCTCCTGCTTAGGCGCTATAACAAGCCAGGGCGCGACTTCGTCACACACCTTTTATTGATCAATGATGACCTGATCTTAGTGTATCACTATTACATATAAATTTTAATATTTATCTAGTTTTTTATATAACATAGTGAATCCCTCCCCATAACTCCGCTAAAATATAAAAAACGGCTGGTTCAGGTCCCCCTGTTCCAGCCGTTTCTTGAATTATTATTTATTACCAGATGTTCATAAGACGGAACCGCATCCGCTTATTCTCTTATGGGGTCCAGCATGGCGGCCGCAATCGTCTGACCATCCTCCCGGCTGATCTCGACATGACCATAACGGAAGCTATACCCCCAGTTTCGATTCCCGCGTGTGAAGCTAAGCTGGTTCAATAGATCCGCAATCTTCACTTCCCGGCACGGAAAATAGCGGATATTCCGGCGGTAGGGCACAAAGGTTTCGGACATCGGATAGGGGTAGATGCTGTCATCTTCAATCTGACCAATGGCAGTGAACGCCTGGAGGACCTCCCCCTTCGCCATATCCGTCCGTGGAGAATAGTATATTAGCCAATCGCCACGGCTCATCCGCCGCAAAGGTCCTGACTTGCCATGGTTGAGCTGGGCGAATCCACCGAGCACCCCCCGCTTCACATGAGAAGCGGAGACAACCCCAATCCAGCAGCGGCTTTGCTCGCTTATACGTTGCATTCTAGAAATGCCCTCAACCGGTCCATCTGCAGAAGATGATGACGATAGTGCATTTCAATAAGCAAAAACCATTCTTTGGAGTTGAGTGGACCGAATCGCGGATGGGGTACCGTATTCTGTAGAGGTACCTGTTCAAGCTTCGGCAAGGTTTCTTTCATTCGGCCGATCACGGTATTCAATCCCTGAATTAACTGTTCTTTGCTCTCTGGCTGCACCGGGGTATATTGTGGAGAAGGCGGGACATGGACACGAATAGGCGGGAAGCTTCCTTGATCAAAAATCTCTGTACCCTCTCTTGTTTTTTCCGCGATAGAGGCAACAGAATCCTCGCCTGGAGCCAGGCATTGTTCAACATTGCGAAGCTGCATATACAGAGCCGAGTGAATCAGATGCAGATACATTTGCCCAAGCGACCACTCGTCCTCACTTGGCTGACGCTTCAACTGCTCCATACTGAAATCATCCAGTTGATGGAGATAGTAATTTGCCGTTTCTTCAAACCGCTGCAACGCTTCGGTGGTATTCATACTTTTCGAACAGCTCCTTTATCTTGATCTAATCTGATTATACAAAAACGCTACTGACAACGTTATGTCAGTAGCATTTTAATTATTTTTCAGCTTCGTCACGAACCCGGTTCCGCAAAGACCCTCCCGCCGCCAGGCTTCTTACTTGATGACTTCATAACAGATCGATGCCATCTGACCCATACGCTCCAGCCCTGTCAGCTTCAGATTGCCAGGAACTGTTCCTGCAGGAAATAACGGAATCCCCTCGCCAAGCAGCTTCGGAATCAGGGTTAGCTGCACTTCATCAATCAGTTCATGCTCCAGGAACGCCTGCACCAGCTGGCCGCCCCCCACCAGCCAGACATCCCCATCGCTCATGGCCTGCAGCCGCGGGATCAAGCTGTCCAGTGCCTCGTCGGTAAAATGAACATACTTGTCTGGAGCTTGCTCTCTTCTGGTCAGAACGTAACAAGGCTTGCCGGCATAAGGAAATTCATCCGAAATCTTCAGCACCTCATCATAGGTAAGCCTTCCCATAACCACCACGCCAATGCCCTTGTAAAAATCACCGTAGCCGTTGTCGCCCCCATCCCCTTGGACATCATAGAGCCAATCCACTGAACCATCTGGCTTGGCAATATACCCGTCCAGACTCATGGCAACATACAGCACAACTTTACTCTGCTTCATTGTTCATCGCTCCTCTCATGCTTTCATGATAAACTGGAACTATGACAATATACGTCGTAATTAAACGAGGTGCAAAAAATGAATGACCGACGGCTAGCCATGATGCAAATCATCGACTCCCGCAGAAAATTCACTGCCCGTGAGTTGGCCGAACGCTTCGGGGTGTCCTTGCGTACGATTCAGCGCGATCTCGACTACCTGCAGCAGATCGGCTTCCCGTTATATGCCGAAGTAGGTGCCCATGGCGGTTACCGGGCGCTGCCTAACCGGATTCTGCCACCGCTGCGGCTTACACCTAACGAAGCTCTGGGTCTTTTCCTGATGATTCAGGTCATGGAGCAAATCCAGAGCTTCCCCTATGAGTCGTTCCGGACGCACCTGGCCGAGCAGTACTATGCCAGTCTGCCGCCTGACGTGAAGGACTCGATCGACCGGATGCGCAGCCACATCGCCGTCCTCCAGCAGCAGCCTGCACAGCCTGCGCCGTTTACGACAGCTATTCTGCAAGCGGCAATTGCCAAGAAGCAGATTGCGTTCACCTACCGCTCGCGGAGCGGAACGAAGGACGCACAAGCAACCCCTGTCGGCATCTACCTGGAGAACGGCTACTGGTATATGCCCGCCAAGAAAGGCGACCGTGTGATTCTGTACCGCGCCGATCGCATTCTGCAGTTGGAGGTGCTGGAACAAGAGGACCTCTCCGCTCCAAATCTGCAGGAGTGGCTGGAAGCTGCCGATGAGCGGCCCCGATTGGAGGTTACGCTATGGTTTACCGCCTTTGGCGCCCGGCTCGCGGAATCCGACCCAATGTTTCACTCTCTGCAGCAGGCAGAGCTCCCTTCTGAGTATGCCTATCTTTGGAAGAGCAGCGTCCCCGTGGAAGAGTTCCCTTATACGGCGCGGGGGCTGCTGAAGTTCGGACCTGAAGTGAAGGTCGCAGAGCCGCCCCAGCTGCAGGAGACCGTTATCCAGCTGCTGGAGCTCAGCTTGAAGCCGTACCGGTGCTTACACTAGCTCATACAACGATGGATCTACCGCCTGAACAAAAGGCGTCCATTCCCCTGTCGTATACAGTAAAAGCCGGTGCATTGCCCGTGTGCATGCTGTATAAAAGAGCTTGCGCTCGCTCTCCCGGTCAAAGGACTGCGGGGAAGCATCGTAGATCAGCACTGCATCAAATTCAACACCTTTAGCGAGATAGGCAGGAATAACTAGCGTACCCTTTTCAAAAGTGGGTGTGTTCTTTGTGATCAGCCACAGCTCTTTGGAACCCCCGGCTGTCAAAGTCTCGTAAGCCTCTCTGCTCTCGGCGGCAGTCTTCGTTATAACAGCGATGGATGTACAACCTTCAGCCTGAAGCGCCGCCAGATCTGCCGCTATTCGTTCCGCCCGTTTCTCGCTGCACTCCATTTTCAGGAGGGACGGCTTCCTGCCGCTTCTGTCAAACGGCACAATTGCATCTCCGCCCGGCAAAAGCGACTTCGTAAACTCCACAATTGGACGGGTGGAGCGATAACTGCGGATAAGAAGAAACTGACTGGTTGCCGCTTCGCCATACAGCTGAATCAAGGGAGAGTCCATCCCGTGCAAATTCGTTGCCTGCGTAAAGATGGCCTGGCCGAAATCACCGAGTACCGTCATACGGGCACGGGGAAAGAGTCTTTTGAGGAACTCATACTGAAACATCGAATAATCCTGGCCTTCATCGATGAAGATATGCCGCACCTGCGTGTTGGTCCGGGCACCTTCCACAAGTTCTTTCAGATATAGATACGGTGTAGCATCTTCATAATAGAGTTCTTTTCGGCCCAGCTTTTCTTGGGTCTGCCTGCAGATTTCCGCCCAAAGCTCCGGTACCTCAGCTTCATTCGTCATCTCCCTGTATGCCGCCTCGTCTCTGAACAACTGGCTGTACAGTCCAACCATGTCTATGAACGAGAACTGTTTTACGCTCCGTCTGAGTGGTTTGAATTCCTCCTTCACAATCATTCGGCTGAGCAGCTCTTCCTCCCGCTCGGCAAAATCGAAATCACTCTCATCCGGACGGCGTTGGTTGTGCAGGATTTCGTATATTCGGGCGTACTTTTCGGCAAAGTCAAAGACCCCCTGCTCTTTATGCAGCATATTGAACACCTCAGCGTACTGCTCACTATCGAGGTAGTTCAGCTCCTCCTGTACCCAAGACGCTTCCTGCTCCTCCTTCTCCAGCCGGGTCAGCTCCTGCAGCAGCCATTTTTGTACCAGTGCGATGCGGTTCGTGAGGCGAATGGAGGAGTCATAGCTGTAAAACTTTTCTTTGATTTGCTCGCCCGGAATTAACACGCGATCCCGGAAACGGATATCGTCAAACCTCATTCCTTCCTTCACCAGCCACAACGAATAGCCGCGGAGTGCCTGAAGGTAGGCTTTAGATGCCTTATACTGAATTCCATTCATACGAGCCTCATAACCCAGAGTCTGCTGCTCGGTCAGCACATATTCGATCTGATCAAACGGGTCTTCCAAACGAAACGTTGAGGCAAGCCAATTGTCCAGATACTCCTGGAAGGTGGTCTGCTGCATGTTTTCCTCTCCGAGTTCAGGAAGAACAGTGGATACGTAACTGTTGAACATGGGGTTAGGTGAAAAAAGAACGATCTGATCAGCGGTGAGTCTTTCACGATGTTTATACAGCAGGTAAGCCACACGCTGCAGCGCCGCAGAAGTTTTCCCGCTGCCGGCTGCTCCCTGCACAATGAGCATTTGGCTGTTATCGTTGCGGATGATAGCATTCTGTTCTTTTTGAATCGTCCCCACGATGCTCTTCATTTGTGCATCTGCCCCCTGACCGAGCACCTGCTGCAGTAACTGGTCACCGATAGTTATACTCGAATCGAATACATTATGGAGATGGCCGTCACGAATCTGGTACTGCCGCTTCAGCTTCATGGTCCCGGTGATGCGCCCTCCCGGCGTTTCAAAGGCTGCTTCTCCTGGAGGATAGTCATAGTATAGACTCGCCATAGGGGTACGCCAGTCGTACACCAGAAAGCTCAGGCCATCTGCATCGACGAAGGAAGACACCCCGATATACACCTGCTCAGTGATTCCCTGGCCTTCTTCCTGAAAATCAACACGTCCAAAATATGGAGATGGCAGTAGCCGGTTCATATTTTTCCATTGCTGCAACAACCGTCCGTGGCTCCGTTCCCGTTCAGATAACACTGCAGTTTGCTGATTAATCGTGAAGAACGTCTCTTCAAAATCCTCATCCGTGCTCGTGTTGACCGTAACCTCATCCCAGAACCTTTTGCGGATATCCGCCGCCTGCTCCCTTAATTGACTTATCTTGGGCTCCAGTTCAACAATTCTTGCCTCCAGCTTTCCTACCACCAGATCCAGCCGCTGCTGCTCCTGCCGCCATTCATTTGAGTCCATCATTCCTGAATACACTCCTTCTCAAACTAAGTTAGAAAAGAAAAAAGGACGGTTGACAAAACGCAAATTCTTTTGCTATAATCAAAGTATAAAGATAATCAACAAGTCTGTCTTTATGTTATGAATATCGACAGTCCTTCAACTTTAACATATTGCTTCTTTGTATGCAATGATTTTATAGGTCTTAGCCTGGCGCGTCTGCCAGGCTTTTTCTATTTCATTACCTCGTTTCTCCCTCTAGGTCAGCTTGCCAAGACAACCTCATTCATCAATCAAAAAAGCATTGGGTCCTTTGAACGGACCCAATGCTTTTATAGATAACCATCTTCTGATTACTTAATAATTACGTATTCCAGGTTAACCAGTTTTGCATAAGTAACAATCTGGTCTGTAGTTAGATTCAAGGAAACCACGGTATGGTGGCCGCCGCCGTTCTCAATCCATGCCTTAACCCCGTCCTGGAAGTTCGGCTTCACGTTCCATAGTACACGGGCTACTGGAAGATTGGGAGCAGGAACTGTTGGTTCAAATGCAGTAACCTCATTGATCAGCAGTTTGTAATGAGTGCCGAAGTCAGCCATGGACACAACTACGCCGTCTCCTGCCTTGCCGTCAAACACCAGACGGGCCGGATCTTCACGATCGCCAATACCGAGCGGAGACACGAGGACTTTGGGCTTATTGCTTGCCAGCGTCGGGTCAACTTCAAGCATATGGGATTGAAGGATGGATTCCTGACCTGCTGCCATTTCATAGGTGTAATCTTCCATGAAACCGGTGTTTTGGTTGTGGCTCATTACTTTCAGCAGACGATCAAGGGCAGCGGTCTTCCAGTCCCCTTCACCGGCAAATCCGTATCCTTGTGCCATCAGACGCTGAACGGCCAGACCCGGAAGCTGTTTCATCCCGTAGAGGTCTTCGAAGTTCGTAGTGAAGGCCGTGTAGCCGCCATGATCCAGGAAGCGCTTGAGGGCAATTTCATAGCTTGCCTGCACTTTTACACTGGCTTCCCAAGCTTCCTTGCTGTAAGTACCATAGTCAAATTCATAAGCTTTGGAATACTCCGCGAACAAAGCATCGATTTCTTCTTCCTTCACAGCATTCACGTACCCAACAAGGTCGCCAATTCCGAAGTAGTCCACGGTCCAGCCAAATTGAATTTGAGCTTCGACCTTATCGCCTTCGGTAACGCCAACGTTACGCATGTTGTCGCCAAAGCGGGCCACTTTGATATTGAAGCTTTCATTGTAAGCAACCGCTACATCCATCCACTCTGCAATTTGCTTCTGAACTTCCGCGCGTCCCCAATATCCTACTACTACTTTATTCTGTTTTTTCAGACGGGCGTTGATAAATCCATATTCACGGTCACCATGTGCTGCCTGGTTGAGGTTCATGAAGTCCATGTCAATGGTTGCCCAAGGAATACTTTCATTGTACTGTGTAGCCAGATGAAGCAGCGGCTTCTGCAGCATTTTAGTACCGCGGATCCACATTTTTGCAGGTGAGAAGGTATGCATCCAGGTAATGACACCGGCAACTTCGTCACGATAGTTGACTTCTTTCATGAGGGCAGTGATTTTGTCTGCAGTGACTGCCAGATCCTGCAATACAAGCGGGTAAGGCAGAACGCCGCTCTTATTCAAGGCATCGGTCATTACTTGTGCATTTGCTTTCACTTCTGCTAACGCTTCTTCCCCATACAGATGTTGTGAACCTACGACAAACCAGAATTCTTTTGCACCTACTGTTGACATCATTCATCCTCTTTTCATAAATTAGTAGTTGGTATTACTTCTGCCCGTAGTAGGCATCTTTCCCGTGTTTGCGTAAGTAATGCTTATCTAGAATGCGCTGCGGCAATTCTTCAGCAAAACTATTCAATTGCCGTGCGAATAAATTCATTTTCGAAACCTCTTCAAGCACGACACTGTTCATGACTGCGGATTTGGCATCTTTGCCCCAAGTGAACGGAGCATGACCCTTAAGCAGGACACCGGGCACTGCTAAAATATCAAGCCCGCGCTGCTCAAACGTCTCGATGATGACTCGGCCGGTTTCCGCTTCATAACCACGGTCAATCTCCTCTTGGGTTAAGAAACGGGCGCAGGGAACCGAACCATAGAAGGTGTCTGCATGAGTAGTCCCCATAACAGGTACATCCAGACCCGCTTGAGCCCAAATGGTCGCCCAAGTCGAATGGGTATGCACAATACCGCCGATCTCTGCGTAATGCTTATACAGTACGGCATGAGTTGGTGTATCTGAAGAGGGTCTCATCGCTCCTTCAACCACATTGCCGTCAAAGTCAACAACTACCATATCACTGGCTTTCATCGTTTCATAACTGACACCACTAGGCTTAATAACGAATAAGCGGCTCTCGCGGTCAACAGCGCTTACGTTCCCCCAGGTGTATTTTACAAGCCCATGTTTAGGCAAATCCAGATTCGCTTGAAATACTTCTTCTTTCAGTTGCTCTAACACGTCAACCCCTCCAGTTTTCCACTAGATTATCTACAGCAGCCTGCTCAATCGCCAGACCTTGAGTGTAGCGCTCCATAAATGCTTCGAATCCCTTCACGTCGGAGCCGTCAGGATAAATCTCCTGTCCTTCGGTATCCTTAAATACTTTCTGGTCGAGGAAGTCTTCCAGGCTTTCTTGCTGATCCTTGTTACTCATGTAAGAAGCCAGAATAGCCATCCCCCATGCTCCGCCTTCACCGGCTGTAGCCATCACGGATACCGGGACATTTAAGGCAGCTGCAACAATTTTTTGTCCGACGATAGGGGTTTTAAATAAACCGCCGTGTGCCAGAATGCTGTCAATTTCGACATTTTCCTTCTTTGTCAGAATATCCATCCCGATTTTCAATGCACCAAAAGCAGTGAACAGATGAGTGCGCATGAAATTGGCCAGATTGAAACGGCTCTCAGGGGAGCGTACAAACAATGGCCGGCCTTTTTCCATTCCGGTGATATTCTCGCCTGAGAAGTAACCATAGCTAAGCAATCCGCCGCCATCCGGGTCTGCTTCCAGCGCCTTATTGAACATCACACCGAATAAATGATTCGTGTCCGCCTTCTGCCCCATAGCCTCATAGAATTCACGGAACAAGCCCAGCCAGGCGTTGATATCACTTGAACAGTTGTTGGCATGAACCATTCCGACCGGATTGCCGCCCGGTGTTGTCACCAGATCAATTTCCGGGTATACCGCCGTAAGCTCCTTCTCTAATACAAGCATAGCAAAAACCGAAGTTCCCACGGAGACGTTGCCCGTCCGTTTTCTCACACTATTCGTAGCAACCATGCCTGTTCCCGCATCACCTTCCGGAGGACAGAGCGAAATCCGTGGCTGCAGATTTTCGGATTTATCTAAAATTCTGGCTCCCGCTGCCGTTAATGCACCTGCCTGCTGACCTGAAATATGGACCTCCGGGAGAATATCTTTCAGCTTCCAGGAGTAGCCTTTGGCCGCAATGAGCTCATCAAACTGCTTAACCATGGATTCGTTGTAATCATGTGTAGTTTCATCGATCGGGAACATACCCGAAGCGTCTCCGACACCAATAGCCTTATTTCCAGTCAGCAGCCAGTGAATGTATCCAGAGAGCGTCGTAATAAAATCGATACGAGGAACATGTTCTTCTTCGTTCAATATCGCTTGATACAGGTGAGCAATACTCCAGCGCTCAGGAATGTTGAATTGAAATTTATCAGTTAACTCTTTTGCTGCAGCACCGGTTGTCGCATTCCGCCAAGTCCGGAACGGAACAAGCAGCTTACCCGCGCTGTCAAAAGCCATATACCCGTGCATCATTGCAGAGAAGCCTATAGAACCCACTGTTCGAATGGTGATTCCATATTTCCGTTCAACCTCTTGCTTCATTCCACTATAAGCCTCTTGCAGACCCGCGATAATACTCTCTAAGTTGTACGTCCAATACCCGTCTACCAGGAGGTTCTCCCACTCATAACTTCCAGATGCGATTGTTTCAAAACGATGATCAATCAGCACTGCCTTGATACGTGTGGATCCAAATTCGATCCCAAGTGAGGTTTCTCCCTTGAGTATCGCTTGTTTGATGTCTTGATCCATGCACACGTTACTCCTCTCTGAACAACTGTTTTAACCGCCATATTAGAAAGAAGGCGCTTTCCCTTATTTACAGTTTCAGTATATTTTTTGTTCGTACATTTGTCAACATACATTCATAGTTATACCTACAAATATCGTGAATACCAAGGGCTTTTCATCATATTTCAGCTGAAGTATTAGTACATGTAAGACGATAGTATCTAATCAGCTTATAATTATGCTAAAATATGTACATACAAATATTACGGGTGGATAAATTGGTATTAGAACAACCAGGAAAGAAGGAGTACAGTGAAACCAAAGTATCAGGTCATTCTTGAGGATATCAAAAGCAATATTCTTTCAGGAACATACGGCATAGGAAACCAGATTCCAACGGAATCTGCCTTGCAGGATATGTATAAAGTTAGTCGGCAGACCGTTCGAAAGGCTATTCTGGAACTATCCAATGAGGGTTTTTTAAGAAGTGAAAAAGGCTCGGGGACTTATGTCAGCAACCAATTCCGGTCAAAAACCGGCGGAAATTCAAATAATAAAACAATCGGAGTCATCACGACCTACATTTCTGATTACATCTTCCCTTCTATTATTCGCGGGATTGAATCCAGATTGAATGAAGATAATTATTCATTACTATTAGCCAGTACCAATAATGATGTCGAACAGGAAAAGAAAGCTCTGGAGATGATGCTGTCCTTTGGTGTGGATGGTCTTATTATTGAACCTACGAAGAGCAATTTATACAATCCCAATATCGCTTACTATCTGTCGTTCAAGGAGCAGGATGTTCCATTCATCATGATTAATGCTTATTATGAAGAACTCGAGGTCCCGTTCTTTTGTCTCGATGACGTACAGTCCAGCTATCTGGCCACCAAAGAGCTGATCTCTAACGGACATACACAGATTGGAATCATTGCCAAAATGGATGATTTACAAGGAAAATATCGGATGAAGGGGTATATCAAAGCTCTCGGAGAAGCCAAATTACGCTTTCACCCCGAGCAGGTACTTTCATTCTATACAGAAACCAAGCAGGACCTGTCCATCAACTTGAAGACATTCCTAACCGAAAATAGAGGCGGATTAACAGCGATTGTCTGCTATAACGACGAGGTAGGCCTGGAAGTCGTACATGTGTGCAGACAACTTGATATATCTGTTCCCGAAGACTTATCTATTATCGGTCAGGATAATTCCTATATTGCCAAAAATGCGAACATCAAACTGACGACATTGACACACCCGCAGGAACAAATGGGACGTGATGCCGCCGATTGGGTGATTAAGAAACTGCAAGGGAAGAAGGATTTAAGAAACAGCACCTATTATCAGCCTGTGTTAATTGAAGGGGAGACGGTAAGGAAGAGATAGGCGAAACCCTTGTGGATCAAGGATTTCGCCTATGGAGCAAATTAGATTCTTAAGTTCCTATTTCCGGATACCGCGCTGCCATACTTCGCGAATCGATAATGTATCCGAGATCGTTACTGTCGGGTCTCCGTCAACCAAGACCAGGTCCGCCCTTGCCCCCGCAACGATATGCCCGCGATCATTCAAGCCGAAACGGCGGGCTGTTTTTGAGGTAGCTGACTGTAAGGCCTCTATGGGTGTGAATCCCGCTTCTACTAGTAACTGCATCTCGTGGTGTACGCTGACACCATGGGCAAGTCCGCCCAGCGATGGAACCGGTACGGAGACATCCGTACCCACCAGGATGTCTACACCTGCACGATGAAGATCCATTACATTCCGGTAGTTGTCATCCATGCTGCCTTGCGGGTACGTATTGAAGCTGGCATTCAGAGTATCGATCCATTCCGGACTGAGCTTGGAGCTCACACGCGGATCCTTCGCCAATTCCGATGCGGGGTGACCGATAATCGAGGAGTTCAAGACCAGGCACGGCGTAACGAACGCACCAGCCTCAGCAATCCATTTCACCAGATCTGGAGTAGTTTCAGGGCGGTCAATGAATAAATGAGCCAGTCCCTCAACCCCAACCTCTATAGCTTGCCGGGCGGATTCAGCAGTCAATACATGGGCAATCGCAATCTTGTGATGACGATGCGCTTCCTCTACAGCCGTTCTTAGAATATCCTGGCTTAAGACAGGCAGTCCGGGCGCAGCCAATACCGTGCCTTCCTCAATCATAATCTTGATATAGTCGGCTCCCGCACTAACTTGTTCGCCCACGAAGGCCAGCGCTTCGTCCCGGCTGGTTACCGTAGGCGCCTCCCCATGATCATGCGAGTGGGCAGCCAGCATGGCGTTACGGTCTTCTTCGCTCATCTTCTCCAATTCCTTCAGTACAAAATCCGGAATTTCTCCATCCCCCGGCATGAGCTCATCGGGATGTCCCCCAGGAGGTGTGACCGCCATCCCGGCAGATCGTACGTCTGCAATGTCATCGAGCCCTTTCAATTGTGTCTCGCGGCCGCTTTTGGTGAACCCGCCCATCATCTCCAATTCAGTTGTAACTCCGAATTTCAATGCGTCGCGCAAGCCCTCTACGGAAGTGTGAACGTGCGCATCAATCAGACCCGGCAGCAAAGTCCCTCCTTCTGCATCAATAATGACGGCATGCTCCGGTATATCCCCGCCAACCGATAGAATCTGTCCGCCTTCGATCAGAACCGTCGTGGCTCGGATCACTTTTTCGCCGTCAAATATACGCGCGTTGGTGATTGCAGTAATCATCGTGTTACCCTCCTATTATGAAATGTGATTTATTCATGTTAGAAACATAACACTTAGAATACTAACTGTCAATTTTATAATTAATTGATATCTAAGTTTAAGTGTTCATCTGACAATCCCTATTCGTAAAAATAAAAAAAGACCCTCTCTCTCGAAGAAAGGGATCTCTTACGGCGGTCTGTCTCCATACAATTATCCTCAGGCTTGCTCCCAATTCCTCCGATACAAGCGGGGAGGACGGTGTCCCCCATTTTCTGTGTAGTGATCGGTTTCGGACACGAGATTAGCCACCTTACGCCGGAAGGCAGCCTTTAGCAGTTCCTTGTCCAGAATCACCTCATACACCTGCTGCAATTCCGTCAGGGTAAACAGCTTCGGCATCAGGTGCAGGGCAATATCGGTTTCATTGGTTTGATATCGCAGTCGTTCGATTGCGCTAGCAATGATTTTTCCATGATCAAAAGCCAATCCGTCATTCGACATGATAGCGTAAACGACTGACTTAGAGGTCGGCTTTGCCGTTACAGTCCGGTTGATAACCGCCGTCAATTCTTCTCCTTCGGCACTAAGCTTAAGCTCGTAGGTCAAGGTTTTGACGTATCCTTCGTCCAGCAATTCCTTTTGCTCCCGCAGATGCCGGTAGCTTACCTTGAACCAGGCAGCATCTTCGGCATCGTCACCCGCCTTTAGCTGAAACCGGCTGCTGTCGATTAAAGCCATATAGCTGCAGCTCATCACCCAAGTGCGGGGATCACGCCCGACATCGGTAAAGGTGTGGAGTTGTTCCAAGTATACGTCATCAACGCCGGTTTCCTCGCTCAGTTCCCGCGCGGCAGCCTGATCAGCGTTCTCGTCCGGCCGGATGAATCCGCCGGGCAGTGCCCATTTTCCCAAGAAGGGATGCCCTCCCCGGCGAATGAGCAGGATACGCAGCTCTTTTTCCGGAAGCTTGCGGTAGTTGTCCGCCTCCGTATTCGTCACAGTAAAAATGACCATATCCGCCGCCATCGAAGGCCGCTCGTAATCCCCTGCCCGATATTGCTCCAAAAATTCACGCTCTGTAAGTCCGTCACGATCCACCAATTCCAATGTCTCCGCCTCCCTGATTCTTTTCTTTTAGTTTTGCAGTTCTCCGAAATAATTGCAATAAGGCTCAAAGTTCGCTAACACACCGTCTACCTTACGCATACGTTCCTCCAGCGTTCCTCTTAACGTAATAAAGGGAATCCGCCGCTCCTTCAAATCCGCTAGGATTTGCTTATGAAAAACATGGCGCTTCTGATCGCCGCTGCGATCCCACGTATCGTCGTAAGGAATATCGTCGTCGCACAGGAAAAATAAGTCATACCGCTGCGCGTTCTCCAGAGCGATCCGGGTCAGAAGCTCCGGAGCCCGTCCGTGGTAATCCAAGGCATACATATACGTGGTAATTGCATTCGTGTCGACAAAGAGATACCGGTCTGCTTCCAGCAGCGCCTGCTCTTCCCGCTTCATATGGCCCACGGCAATTTCATCAAAGGCACTGAGGCCGATCCGGCGGTCCACCTGATGCTCAGTCCAATAATCCCGCCCGTACTCACTGGCAAAGGTTGTCCCGTACCGCCGGGCTAATGCTGCGGTGATGGTTGACTTACCGGTTGACATCGCTCCCACAAAAACCACTTTCGTGATTAAATCCCGGTACACGATATCACTTACATAATCCCGGTATTTATGAGGATCGGAACGGATCATTGTAGCTGATACCGGTACATGCTGGCGAGCTTCATCCACCCGCCGGTCTGTTGCACCTAATGCAATGCTCATATGCCCGCCATAGAACTCGCTCGAATAAAAGTGGGTCACTCGCTCGCCCTGAAGCAGCCCCAGAATATACAGTTCTTCCCGGATCTCATGCTCCCTGTCGTCCGAGTACCCATCCGGGCCATCCCAGGCTTCGATTACCCGAACCAGCGGATAGAGCTTACGGATCCAGCCCGCCCGGATATGCAGCGGAATCGGGGTAACCTTCGTCTCATAAATGACCACGATCAATTCGTCTACCTCCTGCAGCGCCATCTCGATCATGTACTGGTGTCCTTTATGCAGCGGAGCGAACTTCCCGAGCGTTAATCCAAGAGTCTTCATGCGAGCGCCTCCTTAGCCCCTTTGTTCCAGTTATAATAGCCGTAGGCCGCGTTAATCAGGTAGGCGCTCCACATGACAATCATCAACAGGCCCTCACCGCTGCCTTCCAGCGTCCGGATCACCCATAGCAGCACCGTGAACATATTCAGCACAATATAGACCAGCCATTGTTCCTTGAATCTTCTCACCATCAAAATCGTGGCCACTATGGATAACACTGTCGTTATGGCATCGATGTAAGGCGAGTTCTGCCCCGAAATGAACGATAGACTGAACCCCAGCAGCAGGGAACCTACAATACAGACCGCCAAAGCGAGGAACATACCTTTAAGCTCCATCTGGCGCATAGACAGCTTACCACTCTGAAAATTCTTCTTCCACATGTAGAAGCCGGCGACATTCATCGGAACAAAGAACATCAAATTCAGCGTCACCTCGCCAAATAATCCGTTGACATAAGCCAAATAGGCGTAGCCAAAGGTATTATACATGCCAAAAACATAACTCATCAGCTTCCCCTTCGCCGAAAGCACTACACATAGCACTCCGGTGATAAAGACTGTGAATCCGAAAAAAGAATCCTTGGAAAGAAACGTAAAACTGACAGCAATTAAAGTAAACAACACCAGCCAGACCACTTCGAACAACTTCCAACCGCCCACAGCCCTTTTCATGTTCTATCCCTCCATTTCCCCGTTTATGCTTGCTGAAAGTCACTTAGCCCAATAACTTAGTAATACATTGATATTTACTATTTGTTACTATCAACATAACAGAGAATCCGGCAATATTCAAGTAAAATCCCTCTTTAACGCAGAACAAAACGGCCTCAGTCCCATGAAATCAGAACCAAGGCCGCTTAAAATAGCCGGGTGAACATGTTAAGCCTCAGAGCCTCAGACAACATTCATCCCTAGTTATACTTGGTCTGCACTGGCTGTGACGGCAAGTATTCGTACAATGGATGCGCGTGCTGAACCATGGATGAATCCACCTTTCCTTTTTTTTCGTTGTTTTGGCTGCCACTACCGCAGCCTTGACTCTATCGTATACCGGATTCACTGACAATCATTGTCAGCGAAGTTTAATCCGGACCGTCTTCATAATGTTTTGCGACTCCATATGCCATTTCCCGGATCTGGCGCTTCAGCTCCAGCGGTTCCCGAATGCGAATGGCTGTGCCGAACGTCATCAGGTACATCGGAAGGTACTTGTTCATCGTCGGGACGTCGAGTAGAAACCGTGCCTCCCGATCGGTCCGTTCCGTTAAATAGTGACGCAGATGCCAGTGGCCACAAACCGCGTTCAGCGTGCCAGGCTCTCCCTCAATGCGGATAACGGTCAGCGGTCCATCCGCCTCCCGTCTCCGCTCGGATTGATCACGGAAATAGACGGACGCAGAGAAACGCTCTGGCTTTTCGAACCGCGCTTCAGTCAGCTCCAGCCGTGCAATGCGGTCCACGCGGAATGTCCGCACTGCCTGCGACCGCCGGCAGAACGCGACAGCGTACCATTCGTTTCGGTCGTACACCAACCCGTACGGATCGATGTCACGTTCGCTCGCCAGCTCCGCATTCACTTTACGATAGGCGATGTGGAGCGTTCGCCCGTCCTTGGCCGCCTGCTCCAGTTCCTTGAGCAACAGAACAGCGGAAGGCGGACGCACCGGAGAGATTACATCCAAGCCGCTCATCTGAAGGGACAGATCGTGGCGCTGCTCCTCGTGTAGTCCGTTCTCCACCTTCTTCAATGCGCTTTCCAGCTCCTCTGTATAGGGATAGCCCGCGCCTTGCGCAAATTTAAATGCATCCATGAGTGCCTTCAGCTCTACAGAGTTGAAGAACAATGGCGTCTCCTTGAAATTCCCCAAAATGCGAATACCGCCTTCATGACCTGACTCCGCAACAACCGGCACACCGCTGGCGCATAATGCGTCTATATACCGGTACACGGTGCGGACGCTGATCTCCAAATTGTCCGCGATCTGCGCAGCGGTAAGCTTCCTTCCAGATCGCAGCATCCACAGCATGGACAGCATGTTATCCCACTTCGCCACCGGGAGCCCCCCTTTCCTCGAGTACATGAAACTGATTTGTTATGGTGTAATTCTACTACGATTCCATTCTTGGAGTTATGTCACATCCAACCTTACACCCAATGTTGTATACTAATTTTTTTGCATCCGCTGTGGGATCTAATATGGGCCTCTGAAAGTTGAAAATGTCTCATAATGGGTATTCTTACTAAGGGATGATACTTTGAACACACAATTTTGTTACCACCAAGGGAGGAAGTATCAGCATGGCCGATTTTAACAAACAAAGAATCGTGGAGAGTGTTCCGCAACGGGGGTTTTTCGGACATCCCAAAGGGCTGTTTACTCTGTTCTTCACAGAGTTTTGGGAGCGCTTTTCCTATTATGGAATGAAAGCTATCCTTGTTTATTATATGTATTACGAACTGAGTCAAGGCGGACTCGGCATGGAGGAGAGCACCGCTCTCGCCATTATGTCTATTTATGGTTCACTTGTCTATATGTCCGGGATTATTGGCGGCTGGTTAGCGGATCGGGTATTCGGAGCGTCGAAGGCTGTATTCTACGGCGGTATCTTAATCATGCTAGGGCATATCACCTTGGCTATCCCGGGAAGTATTTCATTGTTTTTTGTTTCCATGGTTTTAATCGTACTGGGTACAGGCTTACTGAAGCCTAACGTATCCAGTATTGTAGGTCAACTGTACAGCGAGGATGATGGGCGCCGCGATGCAGGCTTCAGTATTTTCTACATGGGCATCAATCTGGGGGCATTCATCGCTCCGCTAATAGTAGGAACCATCGGCATGGATTACAATTTCCACCTGGGCTTCAGTATTGCAGCCGTCGGGATGTTTCTGGGATTAATCATGTTTGCCTCTACCAAGAAAAAAAACCTCGGTCTTGCAGGCACTTTAGTGGCAAGTCCGTTATCAAGCGCAGAACGTAAAAAAGTGTCTCTTTTATTCGGTACCAGTGCAGTACTTCTCGCTGTTATCGTTGCGGTTACGATTCCATTAGGCCTGTTAACGTTTAAATCCTTTATCGTGATCGTAGGGATTCTGGGGATTCTGATTCCAACCCTATACTTCATTGTCATGTTCCGTAGTTCAAGAACAACCAGCGTGGAACGCTCAAGACTCGTTGCTTATATTCCGCTGTTTATTGCAGCGATTATGTTCTGGGCCATTCAAGAGCAAGGATCAACTATTCTTGCCAGTTATGCAGATAAACGTACAGAACTCCATTTTGCCGGACTGCATATTTCGCCAGCCTGGTTTCAGTCTTTAAATCCTTTGTTTGTTATCACGTTAGCCCCTCTGTTCGCCTGGTTATGGGTGAAGCTTGGGAAACGGCAGCCCACGATACCGAAGAAATTCGCCTTGGGTCTATTGTTTGCCGGATTGTCCTTCCTGGTGATCCTCTTGCCGGCTTACTTTGGCGGTGAGAACTCCCTGGTGAATCCTTTATGGCTCGTGCTTAGCTATTTCATCGTTGTGGTGGGGGAATTATGCTTGTCTCCTGTCGGCCTATCAGCTACGACCAAACTAGCGCCCTCCGCCTTCTCCGCTCAGACCATGAGCTTATGGTTCTTATCCAATGCGGCTGCCCAAGCGATTAATGCGCAGATTGTCAGATTTTATTCGCCAGAGACTGAGATGGTATACTTTGGTGTCATTGGAGGAGCGGCAATCCTCCTCAGTATTCTGCTCTACTCATTCTCCTCGAAAATTCAGGGGTATATGAAAGGGATACAATAAAAGAATTTATCCAGATTATTGAGGAGCACCAGATTATTATGGTGCTCCTTTTTTGTCGGTTAACTAGTTCAACGATGAGTACGCCATAGTTGGCTTTTAGCCCAACTTATGATACGGTTTACCCTGCTGTTTTTATCGGCAAGTTAGATTAGCCAATCGCCGTATCTCATCACTTAACCTTCGGTTGACTGGATACACTCCTTCTATGAAATCTAAAATACGAAGTGCCGATTCCGGAACATGATTGTATCCCTGTATCATGTCACCGATGATTTCCGCAAAACGGGGGTATCTCTTCTCTAACCTCCTCTCATTCCCGAATGGGTCAGGAAAGTAATCCACCTCCTTCTCCAATAAATGGAGTACTGATAGAATTCTGTCTATAGCGTAACCTTGAACAAACCGCGAAGCCGATAGGCGCTCTCCCCTTGCATAGCGACCGAGCCCTACGTATAGATTAGTTAAGGCTTCGTTCAAAGGAAAGTCCAAAGAATCGTTTTTTAGGGTTGGGATCGGATTGGAAGGCTTGGCTAATTCCGTATTGTCGCACATCTGATCCTTCCATATAACCCGGCCCTCCGTATAGGAGGCGTTCGCCAGCTCCCATTCCTCGAATACAGCGTATTCCCCAAAAATTCCGTCCTCGAACAATACCTTGTATCCAACATCCGAATTCTTAAATGAATAGGCTAGAGGATGTACTTCTTCGAGCCAATCCAGTCGGTCGATATATCTGTTTTTATGCCCCGGTCTCACTATAACAAAGAAATCCAAATCCGAATATTCATCTAACCGTTCTGTCTCGACCCCAACAGAACCAACACCTAATAATAAAAGAGCTCCTCCCATACGTTCGAGCGACCTGCCGATCTCGTTAAGCCGCTGTAACAGCAATTCTGTTCTCAGCATACGTATCCTCCCCTGGTTTTAAATACAAAAAGGGTCCAACCCACTTCTCAGCGAGGTTGAACCCGAAGGTTTCATTGCCTTTATTATACTAGAATTATAGCGCATTGATTGTTGCTGTCAATCGTAATAACTTGCAGAGGTTCACTCCTGGAGCATTTCTACTTCTCCTGCTCCTTGATCACCTGCTCAATCCCGAGCAGAATCAGCTTCAGGCCGAACTCAAACGCCTCGTCGGTCCCCATTATCTCGAACAGCCCGTTCGTAAACATCCTCCGGAACAGTCCTGCATCCACCTCCCCCATGGAATCCATGAGCCGGATCAGCTCCTCACCCGGAGGCGCCCCCTGGTCTTTAAGAATCGCGGTGACATTGCGCTCATGCTGATAATTGTCTAGAACGAAGTAGAAGACATAGTTCACAAGCGTAGTAACCACCTGCATTTTCTGCGCTTGGTCAAGCGTTGTCGATTCCACGCAGAGCAGCATACGGTTGGTGAACCGGATGATGTCCGGTTCATGGGGCAGCGTGATCATCATGAGCTGCGTAGAGCAGGGATATCGGCTAAGCACGTTCCTTACGGTTACTGCAAGCCCTGTCAATTGCTCCTTCCAATCCCCCTCGGAATCGAATTCCTCCAGGATCACCTTCGATACCTGATTGGCCAGGCGCTGGTAAAGATTCTGTTTGCTCTTGAAGTACCAGTAAAGGGAAGGAGCCTGAATTCCCAGCCTGTCGGCCAGTCGTCTCATGCTGAATTTCTCGATGTCCTCCTCCCCAAGAAGCTCCCACGAGACTTCCAGAATCCTGTCCTCCGAAATTTGAGGCTGCTTCTTTTTCATCAATATCCGCCCTTTTATCTAACAGTGTAAGTTTATGCTTTACAGGTCTATAGCTTCATGATATCATCTAACACTGTAAGGTTCAATCTAACACCGTTAGACTGTAAAAAATAAAAGAAAGTGGTGATCCAACATGGATTCAGAAAACCTCTATTACTTTGAGAAAGCACCGGTCGCAAAGGCCGTAGCTCACTTCGCTGTACCGATGATGCTAGGCACATCAATGAATGTTATATACTCCCTCTTGAATGCCTATTTCCTTGGCACACTGCATAATACTGCTATGTTAACCGCTCTCGCGCTAACCTTGCCGTTATTCGCAATCATTATGGCGCTGGGCAACTTGATTGGCATGGGCAGCGGTACCTACATCTCCCGGATGCTAGGTGAGAAAAAGTACGATGACGTAAAGCATGTGTCTTCATTCGCTTTTTACAGCAGCTTAGTTCTCGGTCTTATCGCGATGGCCGTGGGCCTCCCGCTCATCAATCTCATCGTTCATGGCCTGGGGGCAACACCTGACTCCTTCGGATTTACGAAAGACTATGTCACTATTATGCTTATAGGTTCACCATTCGTTGTATTATTCTTCACGCTGGAGAATATCGTGCGTTCGGAGGGTGCAGCCATCACATCGATGACCGGGATGATTCTAAGTGTTGTTGTAAATATCATTCTCGATGCGCTCGTCATCTTCGTGTTCCATTGGGACGTGATCGGCGTTGCGTCAGCTACGGTCGTTTCCAACATAGTTGCGAGTGTATACTTTGCCCTCTATATGAGAAATAAAAGCCAATTTTTAACGATCTCCGTAAAATGGTTTAAGGCTACCAAAGACATTCTGGGCAATGTATTCAAAATCGGGGTTCCCGTCTTTATTATGAGCATCTTTTTGGGGGCCATGTCGCTGATCTTCAACCATTTTCTTGTCGAATACGGGGATGCAGCCATCGCGGCTTACGGAATTTCATCACGTTTATTGCAATTTCCTGAGTTTATTCTGATGGGCTTATGCGAGGGGGTCGTGCCGCTCATTGCCTTCTCTTTTACAGCGGATAAATTGCGCATGAAAAATACCATTGGATTTACGATCAAAGCGATTGTGGGGTTAGCAGCCGTATTCGGTATCATCGTCTACTTCGTTGCCGACCATTTAATTGGGCTATTTACAAATGACCCGCATTTAATTGAAATGGGCAGCTACATTCTGCATGTGACGTTCTTATCCTTGTTCATTACAGGAATGACCACTCTGTTCACCGGAGTCTTCCAGGCAACAGCGCAAGGAACGGCCGCATTTATTATGTCGATCATTCAAGGCGTTACACTGATTCCTGTGCTTTATATCGCCAATGAAATGAACGGCTTCCACGGGGTGGTCTGGTCGCTTGTCATTGCGGATGCCGCCGCATTCCTTGTCGGTGCCTTCATGCTGTATGTTCTGCGGAACAAATTACAGCCGGAATTAGACTATTTGGTACAGTAGAAATTATATTCACCCAAATCAGCCAATTCCGGAGTTCTCTCTTTAAAAAAAGAAGGTGCAAAAAGCCGGTGCATCACCGGATACTTTTTGCACCTTCGCCTTCTTGTCTAAATCAACGCATTGAAATGGCCCTCTGAGTTGACCGTCGCCGTCCGTGGATCGGTCAGTACGATGCCCTTAAGTCCTCCCATTCGTTCCGTTTGCCAGACCGGGAGATGGTCTTGAAGCGGAGGAGCCGGTACAAAATGGACCGAGGTGCTGCTTCCGCTTTTCTGCACTAGCTGGGCCTCCAGCAGTCGAATTTGCCGCTGCAGCTGCTCCCGGCGATAAGGCGTCTGCATCTCTCCGCCCTGCGCTTCATTCACCTTGTCCAGTTCCATCAGCAACCGGTTGCGCTGTTTCTCCATGGAACTGACATCGCTTTGTGTGTCACCGTAAGCTGCAATAGCCTGTACCGGGCTGATGCCTGACACTGTCTGTGCCGCCATGATCTTCCCCCCATTTCCGTGGCTCCCCATCCAAATTAAGCCAATTCGAAAGTTCTAATTATCTCTATTACCCAGCCGGCCCCGCCATGACAACATTTCATCCCCATATCGAAAAATAATCGTCGCATAGTCCCAGTCTGCCGCTTGTTTCAACCATACCAAAGACCCACCAAGGATGGTAAAAGTCCCTTCAAGTGTCATTTGTAACATAAACAAGCCCACAGGAAAAATATCTACATATCATCCCGACGAGTAACCTACCCTGCTCCTATGATCGGTATGATGTAAATACAGGCTCCCGTGAGCTTTTCTACAAAAAACTTGCCTCTACTTGTAATACGAAGGATGCTACAAAAAGACTACATATTTCGTTTCTCATACTTAAAGGGTTCTTCACACGAATAAACCTCATGGAAAAAACCGAAATACAGGATATCGTCTTCCAGGCATTTTATATAATAGGACAGCTCCTCATCACATTCCGGCTCTTCGCCGTTGTTTCGCATGACCTCGAATGCATCTATAATACCCTCCATGAGGTTTGCTTGAATAAGCAAGGGCAAACTATTCAACAATGAATGATCAAGCCTGGTTTCGGATCTGTACCCCGCGAGGACTCTTTCAAAATAATCCTCCATAAATTTTTTGCGTTTACCGGTGTCTGGTTCAGATTGTATCCAGCCCATTCCGTTACCCCAGATACTGGCCAAGTCAAACATATACCAACCGAAACAAGAATTATCGAAATCATAAACGGTTATTTGCCCGGTATCAAAATCAATAAAATAATTCCCATCGTTATAATCAAAATGAATCATACCGAACGACTCATGGTTCCTGTCCAACCCTTCCAAGGTTTTAAGGAGCCCTAACAACTTCTCCTTAAGCAAAGATAACGAGTTGGGGATCAGTTTATCGATATATTCGGCATTGTATTTATCAAAAAAACTGTACCGGGGATGGACTGGAGCATACCCTTTTGACAATTCGTGCAGCTTCCCCAGAACTTTACCGCAGTTATAATAGTATTCAGAAAGAGGAACGCCTTCCCGATACCGATAATGGTTTTCCACAAGCATTTTTCCTTTAGCCTTTTCAAACAGGCAGACAAAAAAGGTGTGATGATTATGAGTTATCTCTTCCAGCAGATTCCCATCCTGGGAACTGACTACATTCGAGACACTGCCGCCATGCTCGAATAAATACCTGACATACTCAAGTTCCCCTAGCAAATCTTCCCGGCTTCTGTCATTTATGAAGGAGATTCTGAGTATTTTTGCATCAGTGCCTTCCTTCACACAGGTATAAACGACATTACGCCCTCTCTTATGTTCCTTAACCGGCTTCATTTCGTAGCCTTCCAATCGGTACAACTCTGATACAAATGGAAGTAAATATGCATCACTGATTTCAACAACCTCGTTATAATTTATAATATCTCCTCCAGTAAAAAAACTCTTTAACATATTTTACCTGCCGCACCATGCGAATTCTAGGTAAACTTTCAGTATAATTAAATTGACCTAAAGCCAAGCTTCTTTTTGTGCTCTCGATTACTTCATCTGCCCTTTGATGATTTTCACCATGCTCCTACCCGTTGCTATAATGGCTTCTTCAGCCGGACGCGGGGTCCAGCCAAGTAATTGTTTGGCTTTTTGATTACTAGTGGACATATCCTCTCCCAAGAGTTTTGCAATCATTCTCAATTTAGGGTTAAACACCGCCACAATACGTACCGCGATATTTGGAAGCTCGCTGTTGGGTATGTTTCTCGCATCTTCCCCTAAATGCTTCTTCAGGATCTTTGCAATATCGAGCATCGACAGATTCTCCGCACTGGAAGCTATAAAACGCTCCCCGCTTGCTTCGGGGCGAACCATAGCCAATATATGCAACTCCGCAACATCCCGGACATCTACATAATCCGAATAAATTTTAGGGACAGACTTTAGCTTGCCTTCTATCATTTGGCGAACGGTCTCATTGGAATGAGAATAATCATTGCCTAGAATGGGCCCCATTACACCAACGGGATTTACCGTTGCCAGTTCTAATCCATTTCCTTCTTGACGGATAAAATCCCAAGCCGCCCTTTCTGCAAGTGTCTTCGATTTTTGATAGGGATGAATGTTTGCGTCTGTATTGGACCAATCTTTTTCGGTATAAGGCCCTTTATGATGCTTATGTCCCACACCAATCGCCCCGAAGGCAGAAGTTAGCACTACACGTTTAACCCCTGCATCACGTGACGCCCGCAACACTCGCAGAACACCTTCACGTGCGGGCCCAATCATTTCATTTTCATTTTTATAAACTTTATTGGGTGTCGGAGAAGCCACGTGGATGACATATTCCGCGCCTTTCACTGCCTCAGCCCAGTTCATATCGGAGGATAAATCCGCTTGAATGAATGACAAACCTGCAAAATTAGTCACCCCGCCTGACCTTAGCATGGCTTTTACTTCATCTTGTCTGCCCATGGTACGAAGTGTTGTCCGCACACGATATTCTTGCATTAGTAATTTCAAAATGATATGAACAGCTATGAATCCCGAACCTCCGGTCACAAGCACCAAGGGATTGTTATTTTGTGGCATCTCGAGCGCTCCTCTCCATTGACGTTACAACTGTAACGGATGTACACTATTTTAGGACCGAACAGGATCTAAAACAAGTGGACAACAAACATCTGTGACAGAATGGAGGAAGTGTTATGGCAGCAACGGAGCACGCCCAAAATATAAAAAGGGACACAAAAGAATGGATTACTATTGCATTACTGGAGCTTTTACAGACAAAGCCATTATCCAAACTAACCATTTCAGAAGTCGTCAAGAAAGCCGGCGTCAGCCGAATGGCATTTTATAGGAATTACGAAAGTCTTGAACAAGTATTAGAAGAGTACTATGAACCTAAATATGCAGATATCTTTAATAAAATTGCCTTTCAGACCAGCCATGAGCAGAAAGTAACAGATTTGACGAATTTTTTCCATGCCCTATCCAATGATTTCCACACAGCCATTGATAATGATTACAAAGAGCTGCTGTATCAAATCTTTAAGCACCATATTGCCCAGTTCTATGATGAGATCATTCCCTTCCCGGACTGGACAGGTGCGAAACGGAGCTATTGGATTGACTTCATGAGTGCCGGTGTGTTTGAAATTTGGGTGATGTGGATCAAAAATGGTCAAAAGGAAACCTTAGAAGAAATCTCATCCCTCATTCGGCTTTTTCATAAATAAAAAGAGTGTGTATCCGCCCGCTTGTGCCGAAAGAACGGCTTGCCCTTTGACCAATTGATGAACGGCTGCTCTATGACATAATATGATATCGTGGCCGCCGCATACGAGATTGCGACGACGGATATACTGATGCCGAGCCATCGCCAGACGTCCCTAATCCCGGAATAGTGGTAATCCTGGATGCCGTACTTTTCGATTAACGTAATGAACAAATAGTGCCAAATATACAGACCGAACGAAATTTTTGCGGTAAACCGGAAAAAGCGGTTATCAAGCAAGCGGCCTACGATCACGCTGAACGGTGCCGACAGCAGCACGAATCCGAACAAAATGGCATAAGCCGGGAAGTAGTATGGCTGCTGCTGGAGGCTGAAGTCAAATTCGCCCTGGTGGCGCATACGCCAGATCAGCAAACCGGCAAGCCCCACAGCGGCTGCTCCAACGGCGTCGAACACCCCGAGCTTGCGGAGCCGTTCTACTGCAGTGCCGCGCTGCATGATCGCGGTCGTTACGCCTGCGGCCAGGATGCCGATCGAGAAGTGGCCGAAGAATCCGACGGGATTGTAATTCGGCATCCAGAATTTCGCACCACCAATTAGGCCATAATCCCAGCCCCGGTCCTGCTCGCTTGGCGTAAACCACTGATGGATGAGAGCGTTTACGGCAAGCACCAATCCAAACGCGATGACCCAGAATAAGATCGCTTTTCCAAACGAACGCCGCTTGCTGAGCACAAACAATACCGCCATTAACAAAGGCATAAGCACGTAGCAAAACACCTCGAAGCTGATCGACCAGAGTGGCCCATTCAAGTCGGACGGGAAAAACGTTGTATAGTGGAAACCCGTCGTGAACGTGAACCCCGTTAGGACTCGCCGCCACATGAACTCCGTAGGAATGTCCAGCCTCCATACAAGCAACAGACAAACCAGGAATGATACATAGAAGCCGGGCATAATTCTTGCAGCACGGCGCAATGCATACGTCCGGATACTCGGATACGGCTCATTCTCTAAGTAAGCGCTCCAAAAGGGGGATGACAGCAAAAATCCGCTTAACAAGAAAAACAAGCTAACCCCGCTGTTCCCTAGCAAGAAAACCGATTGCACATCCTGAAACCAGGGCTTTTGTGCGGGCATCATCAGCCGTTGTGACAAATGATGCAGGATGACGGACAGGCAAGCGATCGCACGAATGCCATCCGCTCCTGTTAATCGGGTACTGCCTAACTGAATCTTTGACATCAGTTCATTTTCCCCTTCTCGCAAATGATTCCCAAACGGATGATCGCCCCCGAAGCCTAGAACACTACATCTGCGTGCCCGCTACTCCCATTTCCAATGGCGCCGTACATCGATTTCAGGTACTCCTATCTTTCAAGAAATCACAGGAAAATCCTTCAACGATTGTATTATTCAGTGGGAAAAAGTGTTTTATATATTGAACCAGTATGTATTGACTCGATATATAACACTGTGATATATTTTGATCGCGGTATACAAATCCCCCCAAACTACAAGGAGGTCCAATTTTGAACAGTCAGGATGTTATTTTAGGCACGCTTATGAAAGGAGCGTTGACTGGATACCAAATAAAACAGTTATTAGAAAATGTATTCTCTAATTTCTATAGTTCTAGTTATGGAACGATCTATCCCACGCTTGCCCGAATGGAAAAGGAGGGGTTGATCACTAAGGAAAATGTGCTCCAGGATGGTAAGCCTAACAAAAATCTTATATATATAACGCCTAAAGGCAGAGAACGTTTTAAAGCCTATTTACTGGCGCCGCTGGTAGCAGACAGCATCAGGAAATCTGATTTTATGATGAGGCTATATTTTGGTGAATTCGTCGGGTATGACAAGTTGATTATTTGGTTGAAGCAAGCCCAAGAGGAATCACACACAAAATTAGATCAATTATTAGAGCAATATTCGCTTCATAAAGATGAAATGCATCCAGCGCAGATCATCTGCATTCAAATTGGGATAGAAGAATATAAGGCTAAACTTACGACCATTGCCGAGGGATTGGTAAGCCTCGAGAAGTTAGTGCAAGAGTAGAACTGAATGTAGTGAATCCAAAACTTTTAGGAGGAATTTTTATGAAAACAATTTTTATCACGGGTGCTTCATCGGGCATTGGGAGAGCTACAGTAAAACATTTTGCCGAAAGAGGATGGAACGTTGTAGCCACGATGCGCTCACCTGAACAAGAAACTGAGTTCATTTCACTAGATAATGTGTTAGTGCTAAGGCTTGATGTCGAGAAAAAAGATACGATTCAATCTGCGTTAGCGGAAGCGACTCAGCGGTTTGGTAAAATTGATGTTCTTCTCAATAATGCTGGATATGGAACAATGGGTCTTATAGAAGCAGCTACGGATGAGCAGATTAGAAGACAGTTTGAAGTGAACGTTTTTGGTCTAATCAGTATGACTACAGCCATGCTACCACATTTTAGATCGAATCAAGAAGGTTTGCTGATCAATGTCTCTTCTATGGGAGGGAAAGTGACCTTTCCCACGATGTCTCTGTATCATTCATCCAAATTTGCAGTGGAGGGTTTTTCTGAGTCCGTATCTTATGAATTAGCATCACAAAACATCAAAGTAAAATTGATTGAACCAGGTGCTATTAATACGGACTTTGGTGGAAGATCAATGGAATTCTTTTTTGATGATGCTTTAACAGACTATCTGCCATTTACTACTGCGTTTCGGGGTAAATTGGCTGAGATGGAAAAATACCCGGCATACGCTTCGCCTCCAGAAATTGTTGCCGAAACCATATACCAAGCGGCCACAGACGGTACAAGTCAATTCCGATATGTAGTTGGAGAAGATGCCAAGATGCTCATTCATATGAAAGAAAATACGGATGAAACAGAGTATTTAACTAATATCGCTCAGCATTTTTCTTGAAAAAGGGGAGAATTTGAAATAATCGTTCTGCAATAAATTACACGACCTCAGGCAAGATGCAGCAGATCGCCCAAAACCCCGAAGTTGCCGTTTGTATCATCGTCGAACACATGCCTGCTGCGCATTCGCCTGATAAAGATAACAACCTATAAATCCTGTTTTTTTAGTACCCATAAAATACTGACCACGGAAACAACGCCAATAGCCGCCATACAAGAATATGAAACACTCATGGGAAATGCATATTCAATCTTAATGGATGTAACCTGGAGGACCCTCAGAATTGTAACGATAGGTAAGATAGAGGATAGCATAGATGACCAGACTCCAACAAAAGATAACACTGTGTACATCATCGTTGCACAAATAGCGATAAGATAACCTTTACGGCAAATTACCGCGACCGATAGAACGGGTAAAAGGCTAAAGAACATAAGTAAGCCAGACTTCAAATAAGTTATCAACCCATCCCAAAACGAAGCCGTTTCAAAAGGGATTCCAATAAACAAGCCAAGAAAGTTGAGCAAGTAGGATAGAGAGACCATCGCTAAAATAATTAGAAGTAGTGTAGCTAATTTTGCTAGGGCTAATCGTACACGACCAACAGGGATGATAAACAGGTTCCGGTATGTATTCTCTATGGATTCCCTTGTGAAGATATAAGTACCAATAAGTCCAAATACGCATGGCCACAACAGTAATATTGCCAACCATAAATTTTGAGCGGAGTAGGAGACCCATGTGGTTTGAGTAGATGCCTCTAGATTTACAACAAAACCGATTAACGGAAGAAGACAACAAGCAGCAAGGCAAACCCAGATTATACTGGAGCCTTTGAGTTTCATAAACTCAGCTCGAATGAATCTAAACAATATTAGTTCACCCCCCTGTTATTTTCATAAAGTATTCTTCCAAATTCCCTTTGTTCATGCTGATTTCGCTAACACCAATATGGGCATCATGAAAATACCTGTTTACGTCCTCCATGTTTCTTTCTATTTCATAAATTTTTAGAATATAGTCGCTTTCAACATCGAAATCGGTAATCCCTAACTGCTTCTCTAAAATGGGTACGGCTAAGGCTGTGTTGGATACTACCATTTTTATAAAATGGCGATTACGCCGTCTTATTTCATTCATGGGGACTTCTTCAACTAGGCAGCCTTGATGAATAATTCCTATGGTATCGGCAAGCTGTTCCACCTCACTTAGAATATGACTAGAAATGAGTATGGACGTTCCTGCTTCTTTACTTAGCCTGAGAATGAGTGAACGCATTTGCTGAATACCTGCTGGGTCAAGGCTATTCGTTGGTTCGTCCAAAATAATAAATTCAGGATCATGCATTAAGGCCAATGCAATTCCAAGGCGTTGCTTCATGCCCAAAGAGAATTTTCCTGATTTCTTGTTTGTATCTTTCTCCAATCCTACTAATTCCAATGTGTTGTTCACTGCGTTTTTGTTATGGATACCCCGCAAAGAAGCAATCAAGTTCAAATTTTCTATAGCCGTTAAGTTTTCATAAAAGGCCGGGGCTTCAATAAGTGCCCCGATCCTTCTATATCCTCCTGTATTGGACGTAGTCAGTTTTTCACCGAAAACGGTAATCTCCCCACGGGTTTGTTTTACCAAACCCATCACCATCTTTAAAGTTGTCGTCTTTCCGGCACCATTACGGCCAAGTAAAGCATAAATCTCCCCTTGCCGCACATGCATATTGAGATTATTTACTACAAGCTGGTCATTATATTTTTTGGTCAATCCATTGGTTTCTAACACCATCATAAAGTAGTAATCACTCCTCTCCCGCAGGGTCGTAGGGATTCCTGCGACTCAATTACGCCATCTTTTAAATGAATAACAGAGTCGCCATATAGCGTAGATGCTTCTGAATGGGTAACCTGAATAATCGTTTTTCCGAACTCCCTATTAATACTCTGAAACAGCTCCATAATAGTAGCACCATTGTGGGAATCCAGATTACCTATAGGTTCATCAGCAAGAATAATCTCCGGTTGAAACAGCAAGGCTCTTGCGACGGCAATTCTTTGTTGCTGCCCACCTGATAATTCTCTGGGCGTTGCTGTTCTCTTATGAGACAGTTTTATCAAATCAAGAATTCCCTTCAATTCTATACGATAATCCTTTACACTCCTACCATCTAATATAATGGGCAGGAGGATATTATCCTCAACCGACAGATTAGGCACCAAGTTATGAAATTGAAATACAAAGCCTACGTCCCTGCGTTTCATCTTTGCTTTTTCATCTTCCTTTAATTTACCTATGTCTTTTCCATTGATTATAATCTGTCCAGAAGTTGGGTCATCCAGGCCGCCAAGCAAATATAGCAATGTAGATTTCCCACAGCCTGAAGGTCCCATGATGGAGAGAAAACTACCCTTTTCTACCGAAAAGCTCAGATCATTTAATACTTGTACCTCTTCCTTGCCCATATAGAATGATTTATTTAAATTTATGATTTCGATGCTGTTGTTCATCACACTCACCTATCCTTCTATTCGTATTTCATTTCATTAATTATTGAAAATCTCTTGCCATTTAAGAGGACTGGAAGTGTGGAAAGGACAATTAAAACTAGCAAGAATCCTAATACTAACGGAACATATATTAGATTTAGCCTGATATCATATAGCATTCCGATGAGGCTCAGTAAGTCTTTTGTCAGAAATATCATCGCATAGGAACAAGGGATAAGCAGGAGCATCACCCAAAGCACCACAAAAATAGACTGGAACAGCAATAACCTATTCTTCTGTTGTCTGCTTAACCCGATTGCGTGCAACAGAGCGATGTTCTTCTTTGAGTTTAAATAACTGATTTTGGTGTTGTTTAATACACCGAACGACGCAATGACCAAGGCCATCAATGAGAACAGGCTAAATGCCGCAATGGTCTTTTCGTTTTCAGCAATATTGGCTCTTTCTAGTTCCTCATACGTCACTACCTTTACGTTATAATTGCTCAATTGTTTCCGCAGGTCATCTCTTAATTTCACATCGTTTCCCGTTGCCTTAGCATTAATCATATTCGTACCAACATAATTAAATTGTTGCTGTAACACATCATTATCTACTAATACAACATAGCCCCCGTACAGCATCTTCATATCTACAAGTCCTGTAACATACAATTCCTTTTCAGTTTGATTAACCGTTAGTGGCAGCTTATCTCCAGCTTGTATACCGAGGGCTTTAGCCATACTTTTGGAGACAATGACCGAAGGTACCTTGGCATTCTTGAATTCCTCATATATGTTTAGGTTCTTAGGCTTTGTCCAGTCAATATACCCGTCATAGCTTAAATACTTATCTTTATCTATTCCCGCAATCTGAAAAGCTGTTCCGTTACGCTGGCCCCCAAATACTTTTAGCTTCTGAAGCGTATCTTGTTCTATATCACTGCGGTTCAGCTCATTTTTCATTAGAGTGTCCGTAATATTGCCAGCTTCTGACGGAACCGTAATCTGTATCTGAAAGTTATTTCTGTTAAAACCATCTGTCATAACTGTTCGAATACTATCACCAACGGATGTGATCGTAATTACCGATAATGCTGCGATCAGCATTAAGGTAATGTTGCCTAACAGTTCTTTCGAAGTCCGGATATTATTAAGGGCTAGAGCCAATACAGGTACTTTGTCCTTGAGTATCCCATATAGCTTAGCTGTTACCACATGAATCAGATTCGGGAGAACTAATAAAATCCCCGCAATGAGCAGAATACACTGAATGCTTACGATCCCGTCTATTTGCACAAGAAACAATAAGAGAGAAATGACAAGAAAGCCACTGCCTAATAGCTTTCTTGTATTATTGCCTGCTCTGTTCTCTACAGCTGCTCCCAATATGACATCCTTGATGGATAGTTTATTGATTTGCAGAATGGGGAGGATCGATGAAATCACAGACAACAAGATTCCAAACAGAACTGCCAATACAAAGTAATAGATGGGGATGGTGGGCCATTTGAATATCCCATACTCTCTATGCGGGGACAGAAAGTAAGCTGCTCCATAGGTGATTCCACTACCAGCTAAAAATGATAGAACACCGCCAATTGCGCCAAAAAGGATGCTTTCCAATAGTAGAACGTTAATAATGTTAGGTTTCGTAGCCCCTTGACTAAAAAAAGTGCCAATCACAGGCATTCTTTCTGCAATAATGAGTCTGAAAGAACTGGAGATAATCACCGCACTGAGTAACATTACGACGGCTAACAGGGCAAAACAGATGATTCTTCCTTCTTTAATTGCATTCAGCATTCCTTGTTGATCCGTAAAACTTGTTCTTGCAACATAGTTTTCATTGGCACTATTAAACTCATCAATTGACGCTTGAGTAGATGGTCCTGTTCCTGTAGCGATAATGTTGTTGTACATTCCCGGCATATTCGATTGCCCAGCCAGAAAATCGTACGGTACAATCATTTGGAACGCTTCGTTGGTATCTCCAAAAAAGATCCCCTCATTCAGGAACAGTCCCGCTACTTGAACGGTTATGTCCTGATGATTCACATTAAGCTGTAAGGTATCATTCACTTTCAAATGAAGATCCTGACTCACTTTCTGTGAAATAATGCATGTTGCACCATGAAAATGGTCCAGTGCTCTTTTTTCATTAATGTTTTTAGTGATGATATCTTGTGTGTTCCTGCCGAGGACTGTCACTGTACTGTTATCCAAGTCATGGCGGTAAATCCCCTTCAATTCTAATTGGGGAACGATATCTTGTACCCCTTTCAAATTCACCTCATCTAATTGAATTCCAACGCTTGGGTCTTTGCTTTTAATTGAAATCTCTTTGTTCTCCATCACCTGAGTATAGGACTCGATGTAGTTATTCATCATAACGTCTGTGACTCCCAAGCTTGCAATGAACAAAGTAGCACTCATCAGGATAGCAAATAGAAGCATGATAAACTTCCCCTTCTTCTCCATCGCTGATGTCATAACAAATTTCAGAAATAATCCCACAGCATTCCACTCCTAACATTTGTGCTTCATGATTTCATTGTAAGGAGCCATTCCTGTAATGAATTAATTTGAGGTTTGAATGAAAAAAGCGCCAGCTGTATACTGGGAAACGTTCCGTCCAGAGAACAAATTCCAGCGCAGGAGGCACTCAACATGAAGTATAAACAATCGAAGAAACAGAATCAACGGATTATGAGAATTTCCGACAAGACCCTTGTCGTAGGGGCAGACATCGCTAAGGAAACCCATGTGGCCCGAGCCATTGACTTTCGGGGAATTGAACTGGGGAAAGATTGTGTATTCTCCAATACACGAACAGGTCTGGAGCAACTGGTACAGT
>NZ_LVWI01000062.1 GCF_001909055.1 Paenibacillus helianthi | reverse complement strand
AAGTCCCTCAACCAAGTTTAGTTGCGGACTATAGGGAGGTAAGAAAACCAATTCAAGACGTGCTTTGTAATCTTCCAAAAAGGGTTGAAGTAATTTCGCATGATGAATACGAGCATTATCCAGTACTATGACAATCTTTCCTTCAGAGTACGCCTCAACCACCATTTGTAGGAAGGACAGAAACGTCTCTGCGTTATACTGCTCGTCTTCTTTCCAGAGAATTTGACCCGTCATATAATTCAGTACGGCTAACAACTTGACGCCGCGATGTTTGCCTGTGGTCTGGATGATGCGTTGTTTGCCTTTGAGAAACCATGTATGCTGAAGCGCTTGGTAGTCCCGGATCATGGACTCATCTTCGAAGAGCAAATGAGTAATCTCTTCGTCCATTAGTCTTTTTTCAAAGTAGGAAACGTCACCTCTGTAAAGACTTGTTGCTTGGCTTCATCCGCAGCAGCTAGCGTATATGTGGGTTTCGTGTAGCTGAGTCCAAGACGGTGCACCATTTTAGAAATGCCACGAAGCGAGTAGGACGGACCGAACTCCCGCTTAATATACTCACCAATGAGATAGAGGGTCCAGCTGTATTTACTTTCAAACCCTATTTCGTGGGGAACTGAGGATACGATCGTCGCTTTCAGTTGTTCCTGTTGTTCCCGTTGAATAGTTGATTTGCAATCCAGCTACGCCCGCTTCGCGATAAGCACGTAAATATTTATAGACTGTTCGTTCCGTTCTGCCAATGATCTCTGCGATTTCTTGTGCATTCTTCCCTTTCAAATGCAGAAAAATGGCTTGGTAACGCTCAAACATACGTCGCTCTTTTTCTTTTTTCATTAAGCTTTCAATTTCAATAAAGGTTTGTGTCGTTTGCATGGTTTCACCGTCGCTTTTAGGTTGTACTTTTTTATTCGACAGTGTGCAAATGAATTCCTTTAGTTCAACTTATATAGACAGGAACTTATTGATATCATAATCGATCCGATTCTTAGGTCCATCGAAAAGCACTGGAGGTATAAAGGGCAGCGTGTTGAAGCCTCTATTACATTTCATGCGCTGAACGGATCTCCTGGCATACTGATTCAAGTACCGAAAACTGGTTCAAAGAGGATCATTTATGCCATTGAAACAAAACACAATCGATTGGTCAGGTAATCCGGCCAATATACTGCGGCAACCTGCAATACTTTAGGAGCTGACACTATGGATGAATTTAAGACAATGCCTTGTGAGATGAGGGAGTTACAGCTGCACACCTCATGTAAAGAGGATGAGGGGGTGACAGTGAATGCAGCAGCCGGACAGATCTAAATTTGTTCATGAGGCGGAGCTACCGATTAGTTTCGGTAGAAATGCAACAGATACTAACTGGAAGGTCGATTATTTGAAATGGCCGGATTTTGTAGATCGGCTTCGGATCGCTCGTCGTACAACCGAAACGATGCAACAATATGACAAGATGAGCCGCGAGGAGAAAGGGGTCATAAAGAGCGGACCTGCCTTCGTGGGCGGCCTTGTCCGGGGCGGTCGGCGCCGAAAGGAAAGCGTGGACGTTCGCAGTCTGATTACATTGGATGTGGATACGCCAGATGAACCTTTTCTCATGATGGTGGATTTGGTGATCGGTGATCACGCTTATGTAATTTACTCCACGCACAGTCATCGTCATGGCAAACCCAAGTACCGCCTAATCATTCTGATGGATCGGGAAATGACGCCGGATGAATGTTCGGCAGCTTCACGCATGATCGCGTTCTCGCTCGGAATGGAATGCTTTGATAAAACCACATTTGATGTAAATCGGTTAATGTATTTGCCTTCTTGCTCGAAGGACGCAGAGCCTGTGTTTATTGAATCTGAAGGAAATCCGTTTGGAGTAGATCACGCGCTGGGGATGTACGAAGCGAACTGGACAGATCCTGCGAACTGGCCAAAACATCCCAGTGAGGCGGGTTCCCGCTTCACAGGTAGGAAGCCGCAGGACCCCAGAGCCAAGCGGGGCATCGTAGGACAGTTCTGCCGGGTCTATTCTATCGAAGATGCCATTAACGAGTTCCTGTCTGAAATCTATGTGCCGGGTAGCATGACAAATCGCTACACCTACACGCAAGGCAGCAGCGGAAATGGGCTAGAGCTCTTTCCAGAGCAAGAACTGGCTTATTCGCATCAAGATAGCGATCCGGTAGCCGATGGCCACAGCCATAATGCTTTTGATCTGGTTCGGATCCATCTCTTCGGCCACTTGGACGAGGATGCCCCCGAAGGGCAGGAGGTAGATCAGAAGCCCAGTCATTTAGAGATGGTTAAGTTTACCCACGGCCTGGATGATGTTCAGCGTTTAATTCAGGAAGAAGCTACAGCTGAGATTCAGGAAGCCTTCGGTGATGATCCTGATTTTGAGTATGGGATCGATGCAGTCTCGGGTGCGGAGACGGCAATAAACCTAACCGGTATAAAGATTCCGTTAGGCTTTGAGGTCATTGGCGGCAAGCTATTCGAAGTCAAGACCCTGAAAAACGGTGAGGTAAGGAAAGTTGGTGTATGTGAATGCCTGGTTGCCGTCACAGGGCGCTATACGAACCTCACCGATCATACACAGGGGCTGGAGGTCTCATGGGTAAGCAACAGGGGTACGAAGTCTGTTTCCGATACCCGCAGTACTTTTGCCGATTCGAAGAAGCTTATTAATCTATCGGACTATGGGCTGCCGGTCCATTCGGAGAACGCCCGGAAGTTGGCCGCTTATATCAGCCGCTTCGAGTCGGAGAACGCAGACCGGATGGTCACAAGAATAGTCAGCAATCAACTCGGGTGGATCGGTGGTGGGTTCCTGCTTGGCGAACGCTTCATTGGCGAAGGGGACATTCAGTTCATGCCGAAAGATGCGGGGGATGGTCAAACAGCACGAGGCTTTCACATCAAGGGGGAACTGCAGGGAACGATGCTGGTATTGGAGCGAATCAAGCCTTTTCCTGCGGTTAAAATGGCAGTCTATGCCGCGCTGTCGGCGCCGCTGCTGAGTCTTTGGGGTGAGAGCCCTTATATATTCGAGCTGGCTGGCAGTACATCGAGAGGGAAGACAACGGCGCTGAGAATCGCAGCTAGCCTCTTCGGAAGTCCGGATGAAACCAAGCCAGGAATCTTCCGGCAGTGGAATATGACGAAGGTAGCCATTGAGCGATATGCGTCCACTATGAATCATTTACCGCTCTTCTTGGATGACACAAAGAAGACGGACGAGCGGACAGCGCGGCCAATAGTGTACCAGTTCAGCAGCGGGCAGGGGAAGGGCAGAGGATCACTGAAAGGCACTCAAGTCAGCGCTGGCTGGCAAACGGTGATGCTCTCAACCGGTGAGCAGAGAGTTACGAGCTTCGCCAAAGACGGCGGCAGCGTGGGCCGTGTGCTGTCACTGGAGGGCTCCCCATTTATTACAGCAGATATTGAAGCCGCCCGGCTGGTCCAGGAGCTGAATAAGCTGGTAGGTGAAAACTACGGCCATATGGCGGAGCCGTGGATTCGCTTCTTGCAGACTGCCGATATGACCCACTGGAAGAAGCAGTTCAGCGCCGCTTGCGAATGGTATCTGCAGATCAGCCGAACTGCGGGAGAAGTGGCCATGCGGTTGTCGAGAATCATGGCGCTGATCGATGTGACTGGCCAGATGTTCGATGCCTGTTTTGGCCAAGGGTTATATGCTGCTGCTGATCTGGAGAAATCATGGATGGAGGTTACCGGGGGGTCTCCGGAGCTTGACCGAGCAGAGGAAGCACTCGAGTCTGTAATGAGCTGGGTGACCACAAATAATAGGCAGTTCATCATTAATGGGGGCGGGCAGCCGTACCAAGGAAGGCTGTTCGGTGAGATTAAGGAAGATGAACTTTTTGTAATTGATGATTTGCTGGATGAGCATCTCAGATCACGTGGGTATGAGCCTCTTTCTATATCAAAGGCATGGAAAGAGAAGGGGTGGACCAAGGCAGCCCCACAGCGTACCAAATGGAGACGTAGATTGGGCGGAGGAAATCCCTGGACCTACTGTTTTGATATGACCAAGCTCGAATGGTCCTTTGATACAAGGGAACGATTTTCAGAATTCGGACAGGATTAATTCTCGGTGTTCTCAATCATTGGCACGGCACTGAGAACGGGAAATCCCTTGATGCAAAAGGGAATCTGTATTCTTGTTCTCAGTGTTCCTTATGTTCTCAATATAAATACAATATGTACACATAAGGGAAATCTCTCTGCTATATACCCCTATTTTTTCATATAGACGTCGTATATGTTGCGGAGACTGAGAACAGAGAACCAAGTCCCTCAAACCCTTGCGGCACAAGGGTTTAGCTCTTGGAACAAGGCTGGAACCGCTGGGAACAATTTGATTAAACGCGGCGGAGTTGCTGCAAGCAAGGTCAATGCTGGGAGGGAGGTGATAAGCAAATTATGAGCAAACGACTGAATCGGGAAGTGGAACAGACGATTGATGAGCTTTGGGAGCGGGGTATGGATGCCTCCCTGCTGAGCCGTGAGATCGAGAACCTCATTGATGACCGATGGCCGCATTATGAAGCGGAACGTGACTGGCGGGATGTCGCGGAGCGGCTGGGGCTGATGTAGCAGGACAGATCCACTCTGAGATAAGTAAGGAACCTATTTGAAGGGAGTTGATATAGATGGCACTGACGGCTAAACAGAAGCTTTTCGTAACCGAATATCTGGTTGATCTTAACGCTACTCAGGCTGCGATTCGTGCCGGGTATAGTGCCAAGACCGCCAGATCTGTCGGGCAGGAGAACCTGACAAAACCTGATATAAAAATCGCCATACAGGAAGCCATGGACAAGCGAGCTGCCAAGGTTGAGGTTACCGCCGAGATGGTGCTTCAGCACTGGCTGGATTTGGCTACTGCTGACCCCAATGAAGTCATCCATCATCGGCGCGTCTGCTGCCGGCACTGCTTTGGTCATGATCATGAGTATCAGTGGATTGACAACGAGGAGTATGAGCGAGCGGTGAACGCTGCCAAGCTCAGCACCAAGAAGGGCAAGACGCCTGTGCTTCCTTCCGATTCCGGGGGCTACGGCTTCGACCCAACTATTAGACCACATCCGAAATGCCCTGAATGCCACGGGGAGGGTCATGGACAGCTCCACGCTGCGGATACAAGGGATCTGAGCCCGAAGGCAAAGAAGTTGTACGCCGGAGCCAAATACACGGCAAACGGACTGGAGGTCAAGCTGAATGACCAGGAGCAGGCGTGGGACCGGATCGCCCGGCACCTTGGCATGTACAAGGATGAACTCAGGCTGAAGGGCGAGCTGACTATCAAAAAATTAGAAGATTTGATGTAATCGACTTCAAGCAGCTAAGTGAGAAAAAGAGAAAAGAAAGAGAGGTTTGATATAATGGCAGGATTTTCGTTTCCCAATGTAAATGGTATGAACAGTGTAGAAGAACTTAAAAACGCCGTAGGCAAGATGACGAAGGAGCTATCGTGGCTTCTAAATAACCTTGATTGGAAGAACATTAACGAGTTACACATCCCCTTGGATAACGGCGCATCAATCATCCTGGATAATGAGGGCATCACCATTAACGATGGCGTGAATTTGACATTCACAGCGGGAATTGACGGGAAAGTAGTTATGACAGGAGCGCTGGTCCGGAGTAAGACTGACTACCCTTTGATCAAAATGGACCCGGAGGGCGATCTATTTGGAGCTTACACAGCAGAAGGGAAGGGGGTTGAAATTCGTTCTGTCGGAACGAATGAACTCGCTGATTTCAGTTTTGTAAACGGGAGTGATTATGCATCAATGAGTCTTCCCAGTAGCTCCACGGGCTTGTATATGAACGGCAACAGTAACCTGACGCTGGAGTTCATGAACATCTATCTTCGGGGATATAATTCGATTCAAGTGATAGATTGGGCGCAACTCAAGAACGAGCAGACCGGGGTTTCGATGGCGAATGAATTGCATAACAAAGCTGACGTTTCGGAGGCAGGCTATAATATGACATTTGACCCGACATCCCGTAATTTGAAACTGTGGAGTAAAGATGGCAATCTGTTGGCACAGGTGAACATTCCAGCATAGTAGTCTTGTCAGAACTGTAACCTACCGACGATAATAAGGGTAGAAATTTTTACCAAGGGAGTGTTCATCTTGAAGAAATTTGTGTCTGGAATTATTGTCGGTGCGTTATTGTTTGCCGGGGCTTCGGCTTTCGCCGATTCTACGAGTCTGGTCGGGAAAAAGGTAACAGGGGTCTTCTCGATTGAGAAGGACGGAAAAAATGTTGCAGAAGCGGCCATCATAAATGGTTCAGCGTATGCTCCGGTACGCGCTGTCGCGCAAATCTCCGGGGCAACGCTGACTGTAGAGGGGAAGAAGATCATTATGAGCGACAATACCGCGAATATAGCAACGAGTGATTTGCCAGCAGCGGTTTCCATTAGTAGAAAAAAGATTGAAATTCAAGCCGTTCAGACTAAAATCGAATCTGCCAGGGGCGGCGTGAGTCTGTACGAAACGGATGCAATTCCAAGGGCACAGGCAGCCTATGACAACTCCATTGGTACCATTGAAGAAACTGGACGAAAGAATTTCCTTGATAATTTGCTGGCTAATTTGGAGGCAAAGAAAGTCGAACTGGCTGACCTGGAGGCACAGCTTGTGGAATTGAATAAGCAACTGGCCGAATTGGAAGGATAGGGATAGCACCTGAAATATAATAGTTTTACTGTATTATGAGCTCTCTCTTCGGAGGGCTCTTTTCATTATTTTAGCCACAGGGGGACCTGATATTATGACGACTAATGAGTTTATCGACGAAATCAAGAATCGTATCCTGGCTCAGCTGCTGCCGGTCACACAGGAAATAGCAGATCAGAAGTACGCGGATCGGCTGAAGCGGGCGACTCTCTCTGCAGACGAGGCAGCAGAGTATATCGGCATTTCAAAGACTTTGCTCTATACCATGGCTAAGGAAAAAAGAATTCCGTGGTTTCCTATTGGAGCCGCAGGATCTCAAAAGCCTCAAATGCGGTTTAGGTTGTCTTCACTTGACCGCTGGATGGATGATCAGGAGCGGTTAAATTATGACGCGCCGGACGGCTGATATCACTCTTCATAGCTAGTTCGAAGCCGTAACTATATTGTGTTGCAATTTTCGACAATCGCTACGAATCCAAAATTTTAGAGTGTTATTGCAGGGGATACTTGAGAGGTGACGAATTATATTCCTCAGAAGTTATTTAATGTATAAAGGTGGTTAAAGAATGAGCCTAAGTCGTGAGGTAAGAAGACTTGATAATACATGGGAGAGAGGCGATTATCCAAAACATCTTGAATGGTTAGAAATAAATAACGTTAGAGGATGGGCGGGTGAAAGAGTTGATTTTAAATTTCCTATTGTAGCAATTGTAGGAGAGAACGGCTCAGGTAAAAGCACAATACTTCAATGCGCAGCTTCACTATATAGAGATTCAAGAAGGTCTAAAAACGCACAACTATTCCCGTCATTGTTCTTTCCTGACACCGCTTGGGAAGAACTAACTGATATTGATATAAAAGCCTCTATTAGGGAGGGTACAAATTCACATGTTATCTCGGTAAGAAAGCCTACAACCAGATGGAGGGGGATTGAAACACGTAGAGAAAGAAAGGTGGAATTTCTTGACCTGAGAAGAATACAGCCTATAAATGCGAGAATGGGTTACTCAAGACTAGCCAAAAGATCGGTTAAAGAAGCATCTTCACAATTATTCACTGATGATCAAAAAAACAGGTTTTCAAGTATTATTGGTAAGTCTTACAATAGTGTAAAACAGTCAATAACTGATATAGATGCGAATCGTTCAGTGAATGTAATTTCTCTAAATGGTCATAGCTACTCAGGTTTTCATCAAGGGGCTGGTGAGGCTACTATTGCAGGATTATTAGCTCAAGATATACCTCAATACAGTTTAGTATTAATCGATGAGATAGAAACATCATTGCATCCAAGAGCACAAAGAAGATTATTAAGAGATTTGGCTGTTATATCAAGAGAAAAGAAAGTGCAGTTTATTATAACTACACACTCTCCGTATATACTTGATGAATTGCCGGCAATTGCAAGAGTCTATGTGTTTAATGATAATGGTATTAAAAATGTAGTAAACGGAATAAGTTCGGAATTTGCCCTCACAAGAATGGATGAAATTAACTACCCTGAGCTAGATATTTATGTTGAGGATGATGTGGCAAAAATCTTAATAGAAGAAATTCTTGCAAAGAATAATTTGGATCACTTGTCGCGATGCTCTATTATTTCATATGGATCAGCATCTGTTGGCAAATCCTTAGGGATGATGGAATCCCAAGGGAGATTTCCGCGGCCCTCAATTATCATTCTTGATGCTGATCAAGATAGTTCACCAGGGTGCCTGTTGCTACCGGGAGATGATGCTCCAGAACGTCAGATATACGATGATTTAAGTATTAGTGGTTGGCCGGATGTTGCACAGAATGTTAATCGATCCCATTCTCAATTAGTTAATTTCACTGAGCAAGCTGCAACATTACCAAATCATCATGATTGGATAAAACATACCGCAGACAAACTAGTTGTTGGCGGGAATGAATTGTGGAGAGCCATGGCTCGTTCATGGGTTAAGAATGAACTGAGAGATGAAGCTACTCAAGACTTATTAAATTTAATCGATGCGAAGCTTGAAGGTCAATCGTGAGGAAAGCGATTCAGATAAAATTCCTATGGATAAATAAAAGGGCGTACCTAATTGCGCCCTTTTTCGTGACTTTTGGGAGTGCAAAAAAAAACAGTACAGCTTGTTTGATGTGAATCTGATGTGAAACTTGATGTTAAACCGCCCTAAAAGCCGACAACACAGCATACGCTGTTCATAAAAGCCCTTATTTTACGCGGTTTCTTATCACTATAACAGAAGCCCTAATAACGGGATGGTTGCCCGCATACGGTGCATGTGGAATCGGTAGCTGTGTTGGTTAGGGAGTAAAAAATAAACAGAAGCGGCAGGAATCTATATAAGATTCCATATCCCTTCTGGAGTAAGAGCCATGTAGAGAGGTCTACATGGCTCTTTTGTGTATTTTTAAACTTAGATTGCGAGCGTTCAAGAGTATAGGAATTGTTATTCCCAATACGGAACACCTGTGAAGAGAAACGATTCATTGTTTACATAGGCATTAATTTCTCTACTGGCTAATTTACTGATATGGTTTGGCAACCAATCCTGCGAATCGGGCAGACCCAGCCAGAAATTCATGGTTTCAAGCTGTGCTGCAACGAAAAAACCTTCCAATAGCTCAATATAGTTATCCGGTAATGAATGATACTTAGAATATGATTTCAGTAACTGTTCTCTGAATGAAGGGTGTATATAGGAGAACGTCCAGCCCAGATCAACCAAATAGTAACCAAACCCGCAAGCGCCAAAATCGATGGGCCGCGCCTCGTTTTCATGAAACACAATATTACTTGGAATCAAATCGGCATGAATCATTCCCCAATTACCGGACGTTCTCTCCATAGAGTTCATCATTGTAATTACCTGCTCACCTGCAATCTGAAGAAGTTCGGTATCACTTGTATGAAGCAGACCTGCATTAGCCCGCTCCCTAAGCTTGCCCAGTGATTGTAATATACGGGAACTATCAAAGACAGGACGTTCAAATAAACTTGGGATTTGCCAGTTAGAGGCTTGCCTATGTAATTTACCGGTCATTTCACCTATATATTTAGCGTCATCTATTGTAAGGATAAAAGGTTTCTGCTCACCTTCCACCCATTGTAGCAAAGTGCAGCTTGTATTGTTTACGTTCGTAATGAATTCTCCGCAGGTATTCTTGTAAGGTGAAGGCAGGGTTAAATCTGTATCTAATGCTAAGGCGTGAAGCCAGATCATTTCGGAATGGATCACTTCCGGCTTACTCCAAAAACTCTCAAGAGCGTCACCCTTGGATATATGCAATCGGAGGCTATAGCTGTTGTTATCCAGGTCAGTGATTTTGTAGATCGTATTTCCGCTTTGTGCAATGAAATCAATCGATTTACATGTTATGGAGTAGTTACTTAACGCTTCCTTTGCTATACTCAAATTTTTATCCAATCCTCAATCTCTCCTCGTTATCATTGTATAATATTACAGTAACACATCAATTTTTAGGGAAAAATGTAATGGTTGATTATATTTGTTTTTGACTACTGGCAAATAGTTGATAGGGGGGATTGTTCTTGAGAACTGTATTTTTAGCAAAGCCGAGTATTGAATATCAAGACGAATACATAGCTTTCTACGAGGAATGGAGGTCTAGTGGAGAATCTATTGTACCGTGGGTTGTAAGCAGAGACCCGTCTGACTTTGAGGGTATGATTCAATTTCTGCTTGAAAATGAAAATCGAGAGCATATCCCTGAAAATTGGGTTCCAAGTTCTACATACTGGTTAGTATCCAATGACAAGAGGGTCATAGGGGCAGTAAATATCAGACATGACTTAACTGAAAAGTTATTAAATTGTGGCGGTCATATTGGATACGGAATTCGTCCTACCGAGAGACAAAAAGGTTATGCTACAAAATTACTTGCTATGGCATTGGGAAAAACAAAAGAACTCGGTATCAGAAAAGTTCTTGTTGTATGTGATGAAGATAATATAGCTTCCGAGAAAACGATACTAAACAACGGCGGAATACCGGACACAAGCTTTACAGAAGAAGATGGCAATATCGTAAAAAGATTTTGGATTGAAACCTAATCATTTTGAGATGCTTCAAGTCTTTACGCCTGTAAATCCAGCAAACAAAGGGGAAAATATGATAAAGATTCAATTCTCAATCGAAAATAATTACCGACAAAGGTAAGGCATGTTTTACACCGTTTAATATCCGTGAGTACGAATAATCGGCAGTCGTCAACATATCGCTGTTGTCACAACACGACCCCTTATCTCGTTTTATAAGCAAAACAAAATAAGGAGTGGTTGCAATGAAAGAATTGATATGCATCATCGTTGGCGGAGGATATGCGGGCATCAATGCGGTTAATGCGATTCGAAAAACGTTAAAGGGTGAGTCAAGCCAGCGTCCGCTTCGACTCATTCTAATCGATAAGAATCCCTATCACCTTCGTAAAGTTTTGCTTTTTAAGCCTGCGGCTGGAAACGAAGATATAATTGTCCCACTGACAAGGTTGTTTCCCGTGGGGGTCGAATTCGTTCAGGCTACCGTAACCAAAATCGAATCAGAGAAGAGAAGGCTGCTTTATCAGGATGCCGAAGGAATTGAGAATTCGATGGAATATGACATTCTCGTTTTGACGGTAGGCAGCATCGTACGGCAACCCGACCTTGATCAGGGGGGGATGGCATTGGCGAGCTTGGATGCCGCGTGGAAGATCAGAGAAGCGTGGCGCACGAATATGCAAAAAGCCGTTAAGGAAACAAACGCGAAAGAGCGTCAGAGATTAATGACCATTGCCGTTGCGGGAGCAGGTATAAGCGGCATCGAGACATCTGCCGAACTGGCTCATTTCGTTCGAGAAGATGCGCAGCAATGGGGACTTGATCCGGGCGCTGTGAGGATAAAACTATTTAACACGAACAAGAGGCTATTCCCGGATGGCCCGGCCAAGGTAGGGCTTAAACTGGAACGTTCACTTGAAGCTTGCGGAGTAACCGTCTTACAAGGGAGCAGAGTTTTACAGGAGAAAGAGGGAACGCTTACCTTATCTAGCGGAGAAACGATGTCTGTCGGTCTATGTGTTTGGACGCTGGGGCTTCTACCCAATCCAACGCTGCGAAACATCGGGTTACCGGTCACTCCGGAAGGATACGTGATCGTAGATGCAAGTTACCGGGTTCAGGGTACTCAGGGTGTATACAGCATTGGCGACTGCGCCCGAATCGTAGACCCTGCTAGCGGACGGGCGGACGGGAAGACGTGTAAGGAAGCGACCGCTCAAGCGGCAAGGCTTGGGAAGATTTTGTCGGCGGATCTTGAAGGGCGCCCTGCACCTTCGCATAAGGGGTTTATAGACTTTTTCTGCTTTGGCTTAGGTCCGGGGCATGGAATGGCATGGACACGTATATTGGGGGTAGATATTGTTTTTACGGGAAAGCTGGGTTGGCGACTGAGGAAATTTACATGGGATGCGCCAAGTCTGTTAAAATAATGTAACTAAGTAGAGGATTCGAGGCTAAGATTGGAAGTGGGAAGATGCAAGAGTTATATGAGCAGTATAAAGCGCTGCTGTTTACGCTTGCCTACCAACTGACCGGGTCGGCTTCCGATGCGGAGGATGCTGTGCAGGACGTATTCCTGAAGATCAATGACGTAGATCTGGCGCGTTTGGTTAAACCCAGAGCATATCTGTGCAAAATGGTGACTAATCGCTGTCGGGATTTATTCAAATCGGCGCGTAAACGGCGGGAACTGTATTTCGGACAATGGCTTCCCGAGCCCATTTTTACGCCCAATGATGAATCGTTTGAAGCGGTTGTTCGTGATGAGCTGTTGTCTTACGCTATGCTCGTGTTGCTTGAAAGACTATCCCATACGGAACGGGCGGTATTCGTGCTTCGTGAAGCGCTCGGCTTTGAATATTCAGATATTGCTGAACTTGTTGACAAAAGTGAAGCAAATTGCCGCAAACTGTTCAGCCGTGCGAGAGGGAAGATGGGGATTACCCGTGATGAGCAGGTCCACTCAGAAGCGGCGAGCGAAGAGTGGGTCCGTCGATTCCTGAAGGCTCTCGAACTGGGAAACGTGGACACGGTTGTATCCATACTCACCGAAGATGTCGTGTTGGTCTCTGATGGAGGGGGCAAAGCGTTCGCCGCCGTCCGTCCTATTGAATCGCGCGATCCCGTCGCCCGGTTCCTTCTCGGTCTAATTCGTAAGGCTCCTCATTACGAAGGAGGCGTGCATGTAGAGATGACGGATATAAATGGTCAAACAGGGCTTGTTGTCCGTTCAGGCGAGGGCATCGAAGTTGTTGTGCTGATACACGTTGAGAGAAATGCGATTTGCAACCTGTACTTTATTAGGAACCCAGATAAGCTGAGGCATTTATTGAAATGAAAAAGAGTATTCGATTGGAGCTAGTCCTTATGTACAAGACCACGAACAGCTTATATAAGGGAGGAATCATGACAACTTCGACTTTCGAGATATTATTAAAATGCCGAGAAGGCTTGCGGCGGCAGCCGGATCTGCAACTATTGGCGTATTGGCAGAGCAGCTTTTTTTTGATGGGTACAGATGGCAAATGGTTTTGATCTATCTGATCTCCGCTCAATGCCGTTGTTCAAATAAAATAAAGAGCATCACCTCACTGCCCGAATCTTTTTTATTTCGGGCCTTGGAGACCACATCACCATTCGAGCCATGGACGGGAAGCATAAAGGATATCTAACCGTGACAGTAGCGGGGATTGTCGATCAGGATTTGCTGTCGAACGAATATAATAGCAGTCAAGTTCTTTCATTCTTTACGTCCCCGGAAGTCTATTCCAGGATCATGGGAACCGATACTTATTCCAGAATCTTCATCCTGGCTAATCCGGAGCTATCGAGCCTGCCTATAACAGACTATCTCAAATCATTAAATGAAAAGGATGCCGGATTTAATTATACGGATCGGGTGACGGAAATCGCTCAGGCCAAAAATGACGCCATGACGTTCAGTATCTTGCTGTATGGCTTCATCGGTGTCATTGTGCTCATTGGTTTCTTGAACATTATGAATACCGTAAGTACGAATCTGATCCTTCGTACGAAAGAGTTTGCAGTGCTGAAGGCCATCGGCATGACGCAGAATGAAGTGAGGAAAATGATTATTTTAGAAGGGATATTCTATGGTTTATTGGCCTCCTTGATCGGTATTCTGCTAGGGACGGCTCTGAATTATGGACTACATGTTCTCTTCGCAGGCATTTTGGATACAGCCTGGGTATTCCCGTGGGCCAGTATCGGCATTGCCTTCGCGGGTGCGATGATTACGTCGCTCGCCGCCGCGATTTGGCCGATGTATAGGTTAAATAAAGTAAATATTGTAGATGGCCTTCGGAGAGAGAATTAGATTACGTAATTCCACCCTGTGGCATCACCAATGAAAAGAAGACGCAGGAAACTCCTAATTCCTGTGCGTCTTCTTTTTTTGTGCTTGTGCAGAATAATGGGGAATTAATAATGGTTGTTGATGATCATTGTTAACTCTACCAATTCATCCAGAAGCTGCTCTTCCAAGCTGATGATCTCACACATCTTCTTATGAATCTTCACCCGCGCAGCCTGCTTATTGCCGGAACACATCACCTTGATTATAAATTGATTAATCAGATCCCACTGCTCTCCTGCATGCCGGTAGCCCTCGGCGGCCCGGGAGAGTGCGGGCACATGGGCACCATCGTCAAGCAGCTGCAGGAATAGGCTGAACCGGATTCTGCTGATCGGCAGGGCGTTGGCGTAGATCTTGAAGTTAGAACTGGCTTCGGCAGTCCCGTCGCCGGTAACTCCCTCCTCCAGATAGGCGTCCGCATAGGCGGATAGCTGCGCGGCAACCTGGCCCGGCTGAATCTGGTGGGTTGGATGGGTCAGCATTCCTTGAAGCGTAGTCTGCCAATCTGTGTATGAACGCGAAGTATCACAAAGATCAAATAAGGCATAGAAATGGCAGGCTTGCTCCAGGAGATCAAAATCCACTGCTTCAAGCTCTTTGCCATAGTAGGCATCCGTCAGATAAATGATGTTGCTCGAACGGTCCAGTCCAACGGCGAGACAGGCATGGCTGGTATGCAGCCTGCGGAAGGCCACACACCAGGGGCAGTCATAAGAATCGAATCCGACCAGGACCGGCATTCCTGAGGACAGCCGGCTCTCCAGGATGTCCAGCATAAAGTTCTTATCCATAGCCGGCCCCTTCCGTTCGATATAACTGAACCTAAGGCCATGGTACGCAGACAGGGATTCTGTACTGATCCGTGGCAGCATTAACCGCTCAATCAACGGCTGATCCGGGGACTGCTGTTCTTCAAAAGACATCTGCCAGGCATTGCCGTACATGCACTTGCTGTCCGTTCCCTGCCACTTCGCAACAGACTGGATGCAGTCATCAATACAACTGCGCAGGGTAGGGTAGGGGGTACTCTTAATGGGAGCAATGTTCAGCACTGCTCATCATCTCCTTCGCCGACAAAAAATGACTCTGCAACCGGTTTCGGTAAGAGGCAGGGGTCATCCCGCTATATTCACGGAATAGCCGGTAGAAATATTTCATATCGTAAATTCCGACCTCCAGTGCAACGGACTGTATCCCAAGCTTCGTGAACATCAGCAGGATGCAGCTGTATTTCATGCGGATTTCCTGTAGCATCTGGATGTAGGACCTGCCGGTTTTAATTTTGAATAATCTCTGAAACTGGCGGGAGCTCACCGAAATCTGCCGGCTCATCTCCTTCAGCGTGATTTTTTTCCTGAAATTACTAATCATATACAGGATGACGTCATGCAGCGGATCATAGTCCTTCCCGGGCTGCTGAGTGAAAGGGACGGCAGCTGCAGGCATAATGAGGTTCGCCACTTCGAACAGCAACGGGTATAGCTGCTGTTGACCCCTAAGTGAGCCATAGTTTTGCATCCCCTGCATACGGCGGAGCAATAAGGTCAGCTCTACGCTTTTCCCTCTATACCAGAACCATTGCTTCACCTCCAGAAGCCTCAGCAGTGGTAACATATCCACTTCGGAGAAGGGTCTCGGCAGCTCTCTGAGAATCCTGCAAAGCTCAGGCCTGAGCATACAATTGAAGATGAGGAGCGGCTCTGCACCGGTCAGATCCTGAGGGTGAAAGACATGGGAAACCCCGGGAGGTATAACTAACAAATCCCCCTGCATAACCTGCATTTTATCCTCACCCGCCAGATGGATTCCTTTCCCTTGAACCACATAAGCGAGCTCCAAAAAATCGTGCTGATGACATACGGAAGTGACCGTTTCCTGAGTGAGGAGCATTTGTACCGATGAACAGGAGTCAAATAGATATTCCCCAGTAAATACCGGAAAACCTTCCATAAACAAACCTCCGTTTCCTGCTTCCTTAGGATGGACAACCTGGAATCTACCCTAGTATAGCTGAATATTTTGGCGCATTCAACCATATATTAACAGTCCGATTTTTGGTATATTCTTTCTATTCATTCCTAATACGCATACTGAAAGGGGTATACACATGCAGCAGAAGGTCATTGAAATTATCGCCGAAATCAAAGAGGAACCGGGCCTGCTTCAGACGCTGAACGGAGCTTCAGATCTGACGCTGGACGCCGCACTTGATTCCCTGCAAATCATCAACTTTATTCTGAGAATCGAAGACGAATTCGATGTCGAAGTAGATTTCGATACCTTTGATCTTGAACATTTGAAATCGGTAGACCGCTTCTCCGATTATGTCGCGGGGCTTGCCGTACGATGAAGAACGCTGTGCACTGCGGCAGCCTGGAGTCGGAACGGTACTGGCGGGAGGAAGATCTGGCTGCTCTACCATCCGTTCCTGATGCGAAGGCTCTGGCTATTGTGCAGGCCATGGATGAGATGCTGTTTGTCTTCTGCAGGAGCGGAGATATTCTATTAACCCGTCAGGGTATGGATAAGGCTCAATATGACTATCTGCAATCGCTCGATTATTCATTTAGGACCAATATGAATCCATTAACCTTGGGAGTGGAGGAACCAGGCACAGCACAGGACGCACTGAATGTATTTGAACTGCTGGGCAGGCTGGACCCCGGGCAGGAACTGGGCAGCTTAATACCGGAAGGATGGTTCCTTGAACCTTTTGCCGTGCTTCCCGGGACGCATGAGGCGGTTAGGCGATATAAGCTTCTGCCCGTTATCCCGGATGAACAGATTGTACGCAAAGTGAACACCAAAACCTACTCTGCTGCTATGCGGGACAGGCTGCTGCTGCCGAATATCGCTCTTGTCGTCCATAACACGGAAGAGTTGCTGCAATCAGGACAAGCGTTGCTGGAGAAGGGGGCTTTTCTGATCAAGGATGAGTATGGTGTATCCGGCAAAGGAAATCAGCTCGTGGACTCTGAGCGGGTGTTGCGCAGAATTGCCGGGTATCTGGAGTCCAGCCGAAACCAGGACAAAAGAATAAAGTTTGTGCTCGAACCTCTGCTGGACCGGGAGACAGACTTCTCCTGTCAATTTCACATTGATCCGGAAGGCCGGATCTCGATATTGTCCGTTCAGCAACTGGTCAACCACGGTTTTGCCTTCGGAGAGTCACATTCCCCGGAGCCGTCTCTGCTCGAAAGGCTGGACCGGGAAGGATATTGGGAAACCATGCACAGCATTGGGCGGGAGCTGTATGCAGATGGTTATTTCGGTGATGTATGCGTGGATTCAATGCTGCTGCGTGACGGGAGCCTCGCCCCTCTGGTGGAGATCAATGCCCGGAAGTCGATGAGTCTGATCAAGCATAATGTAGACCGCCATCTCAAGCAGGAGGGGATGCACACCTGTCTATTACAGGTACCGCTGGCAACCCTAGGCGAGGTTCATTATGAAGATCTGCTGGGGCGGCTTGCGCAAGAAGACGTTTTATTTTCGCTGGGAGAGGGGGAAGGAGTAATTCCTTTGGCTTCGGGTACACTCCAGCCTCCAGCCTCTTCCCGATCCACCGGCTCCGGCAAAGGCAAGCTGTATGCAGCACTCGCTTACCGAAATGAAGACAGCAAGAATAGACTCATCCGTAAGCTGGACGAATCGCTTCTGCGCACTGGCTATACTATACTGCGATAAAGAAAGGGATCCTCCAATGAATAACACCGTAACTATTCTATGTTCTGGTTTTGGTCTGGGCTTCTATGTCCCCGGCCTGCTGATTGAACGGAGACTCATAGCACTTGGTATCCAGGCGGAGATTGAAGTTTTTGAAACACTCATGCCGGACAGCAAAAAGAAGCAGACGGACAACAGCCGCAAAGCGTACCAGCAGAACTTCGCCGTAGCTTTGACCTCACAGAAAATACCGGCGGATATCCGGAGCAGCCTTGATGCTGCAGCCGTGGAACGTTTGCTTCAACAATGGAAGCAGGAAGAAAGACAGCGCTTCATTGTATTATCCGGGCACTGGGTGCATGTTATGGACAGGTACCGTGAACTGGCCGGCTTTTCTGTGGATGCCGATTTGCTCTATATTGATGCCGATCTTTCGCCATCATGGAAGAATCTCCGCAGGCTGAACCCCGGTTACGCGGAAGGCTACCGTGAAGTAAGCATGTATGACCCCGTGAAACGGGAGATTCTATACAGTATAGATGCCGGCCCCCCGGAAGCGCTGTCCCCTTCGGCTAGGAACGGTAGACTGGTTGTTCATGGCGGCGGCTGGGGGATTGGAACCTTCCGCGAGAAGTTTGATGCCCTGGAGTCGGCAGGGTATGAACTGGATATTGCCGCGTACAGCTCTCAGGAGATTGGAGCGGCCATCCATGGAAGACGTTATTATATGAACGACCCGGAGTGGCGGACCTGGAAGCGTGACAGCAGCGGGCAGTATACCTTCCCGCCTTTTGCAGAGGTAACCGGTAACCAGGCAGACCGCTTTCCGCCCTGCCGTAACTATCAGGATGGGATGTATGGTGTCATCCGGCAGACATCCGCAGTAATCAGCAAGCCGGGAGGAGGCGCCTTGATTGATTCACTTACTTCGGGCACTCCGCTGGTGCTGCTGGACCCCTTTGGCCCGCACGAGAAGATTAACAGTGATCTGTGGGTAGAGCTTGGTTATGGCATCCGTTACGGGGAGTGGGCCGAATCGGGCTTTGACCGTGAGAAATTGCGTAAGCTGGCGAATAACCTCAGGTCAGCCAGGGGCCAGTATCCAGACTATGCGGCAAGCTATGCGGAACAACGATCCGCAGCAGAAGGGAGAAGCTAATGCAGCCTACCAGTAGAGTTAACCTTGATGCCAAGTCCTTTGAGGCTCTGAAACGCACGATCAAGAATGTCGTGGTTCCACACAGAGAACGCAAACATGATCCCGGGTTCAGAACCGTTATGCCGGAAATTATGTCCCTGAAGCTGACCAACCGCTGTAATCTCCGCTGCAAGCATTGCTACCAATGGAATGAATCCGGCTATCATCATGATATGGACACCGCCGAGCAGAATCTGGATATGGATCTGGAGATGATCCAGAGGCTTCTGGAGGAGACGGATGAGGCACAGTCCCGTTTGTATTTATGGGGGGGCGAGCCGCTTTTTCACCGGAATACCCGGCAGATTCTGGAGCTTCTGAAGGAGCATCCCCGGGATACAACGATCTGTACCAACGCCTATCTGATTCCTAAGTACGAAGAGGAGCTGTGTGCGATCTCTGACAACCTGGAACTGCTGATTCCGATAGAAGGGTTCGAGGAGGAGCATGATTTGCTGCGCGGCAAAGGTTCATTTCACAAAGTGATCGAGAGCGTCGAACGGCTGCTTGAACTGCGCAAGCAAGGCCGCTTCCGCGGCCGGATCTCTGTGCACAATGTGATTAATGACAATATGATCGGCCGATTGTACGAGCTGGTGGAGTTTTTTGAGCAAAAGGGCGTCGATCTGGTATTGCTCTGCTTCCCGTGGTATATCTCTGCGGAAACCAGTCTGGAAATGGACCGCTTCTACGATGAACACTTTCAGTGGCTGGCTGAGCTTCCGCCGGATCACCGGAGCAGCTGGCATGCCTTCAAATACCATATCAAGCCTGAGAATGTCACAAGGCTAACCGAAGACCTGAAACGGATCAACAGCAACACTTGGCACAATACCCGAATCCGTTATCAGCCGGGGCTGGACTTTGATGAAATCGAAGACTTTGTGGCTGGCAAGCCGATGGCGTCCCGCAGTACGTCGAAATGTCTGGCGCTCAGTACCCGGGTGGATATTGCTCCGAACGGCATGGTGAGTGCATGCAAATTTTTTGGCGAGCTGGCTATTGGCAATGTGAAGGAGCAGACGCTGACGGAAATATGGAATTCAGCCCGCTACGACAGGCTGCGGCGGATTCTGGATGAAGGCTTGTCCCCGGCTTGTTCCAAATGCAATGTGCTGTACTTGAATACTTATGCTGCATTAACGCATGTATGAAGAACGGAGAGGAACAACCTGCCTACAAGCTCGGAATCCTGGGTTCGTCGAACATTGCTGTACCGGCCATACTGGAGCCTTCGCGGGTTGTGGAGAAGGTTCGGATAACGGCAATCGCCAACCGGACCTTTGAAAAAGCGGCGAAACTGGCGGACACCTACCGGATTCCTTATGTGGCGGGCAGTCTGGAGGAACTGCTGGAGCTTGGCGAGCTGGATGGAGTATATATTGCACTCAGTAATGAACTTCATACAGAATGGGCAGTTCGGGCTTTGAAGGCGGGTAAGCATGTATTGGTAGAAAAGCCGATATGCCTGAATCCCGAAGAAGCAGAACGGTTACGGCTGGTAAAAGAACAATCCGCCACTCCGAAGCTTGCCGAAGGTCTGATGATTGCCTTCCATCCCTGGCAGCAGGCACTCCAATCTATTGTCGGCTCCGGGCAATTCGGTCCGCTCCACAGGATCAGTACAAGAATATCCGTCCCTGCCAAGGACAGATATGCCGGGAATTACCGCAGTGTCAAGGCTAAAGGCGGAGGCGCTTTTACCGACCTGGGTTGTTATTGGCTGCAGTTCCTGCAGACCCTGGTCGGTCTTCAGCCCCGAGAGATTAGGGCCCAGTCGGCTTTTGACGGACCGGATGGCTGCGATTGGACCTTTCAGGCGGCGCTGCAATATGAGAACGGTCTGGAAGCGGAGTGTCTCACTTCCTTTGAGCTTCCTTTCCGGGCTTCGCATACCTTGTATTTCGAGCATACGGTGCTGACGGTCCCGGATTTCTTCCGGCCGGTCAAAGGATTCTACAAAATCAAAATACGGCATGATCTTCCGGACAACCGCAGTACCCTTTGCGAATTTGAGCCGATGAACTACTATGTTAACCAGCTGGAGGCTTTTGCAGAAATGATGAGCGGGCAAAGGGCAGAAAAGCTGGAAGCTACATGGGAACGGGTACACCTTCAATCCATAATCATGGCCGAGGCGCAGCAGCGCCGGGTCTATAATGCGGCCAGCCATCTATAGTCCAAACGTCAAAACAGCGACCTCCGATCACCGGAGAGTCGCTGTTTGTATTAACGGTCCTGCAGGGAAGGAGGCTGCTCTATCCAGGAGCGCTCGTTGTTCATCACATAGATGCCCAGCGCCTGCTCGAAGGTAAGGCCGTGATTATAAAAAGCCAGCATCTTCGCGGCGAAGCGCATACTCTTATCTGCACCGGGCGACTGCAGCAGCTCTGCAGCGAGCTTACGGAAATCCTTCGGCTTATGTTCTGCAGCATCTACGGCATCCAGAAGCCCCTTGTGGCTTGGAAAGAGCCTCCGGTTATAAGCCAGGATCATTCTCCCGCTGAAGAATACCAGATTGCTGGCTGTGTGAGCGAGCAGGTAGGCATCGTTCTTCCGGGCCGCCTCTTTGGCGAAATAAAAAGCGTACAGGAAGATCTGGGCGCAAAAGTCCCGCAGATTGCGGTCCCGGTTCTCTTCAGGATAGACGGGGATTCGGGCTACCAGATCGTTCAGCTGCGGGATTCTAGAGAACACAACGTCTGAACCGGTAAAAGCATACCTCGTCGGCTCATTGCCCCGCTTGGCTGCAAGCTCCAAGAACCGGAGGTTGATCACCTTGATATCGGCGTATCCGCCTTCATAGGTACTGACTTCATGGTCCACATAGGACAGCGTATTGTTCCGGTCATATTCTTCATACGCTTCATCGGTGAATACGAGGTGAACATCCACATCCGAGGTTTCCTTGGCCGTTCCTTGCGCTACCGAACCACTGGTGATTACTGCCAGACAGGAAGGGTTCTTCTCATGCTTCCCCACCAGCTTCTCCAGCGTCTGTCTATGGTGCTCATACATCTCTTTCATCCTCTCTTAAAGTGCTCCTGCACCTTAAGCGTACCCATTGGACAGCTTACCAGCTATGGTCAATTCAGACATTTATCTACCCGGGGCAACTATTCTTCCAATCTCCAGATATGTTTGTCCGCCCGGAACGGCAGGCAAGAACAGGCACCGAAAATTCCGATGGCAAGAAATAGCAAGGCTGCTCCGGAGCCTTTGCCTGTTCCGACCAGTGCGACCCACAGGCTGTTCATCGGCTGCACGGCCATAAAGGGTTCAAACACCCTGTCAACCAACACGCCACCGCACAGATATCCTACAGGAATGGTGAAAAACTGTAACGTATTCCTTGCCGAATAGACACGCCCCTGCATCTCAATCGGGATGGTGGAGCGGAAAAGCACATCCATATTAGCGTTCATAACCGGAATGAATACCCATCCGAGGATAGCGCCCAAACACCATACCGGTGTACTTCTGCCGAAGGCAAGGATGAAATTCTCGGAGCTCATGGAGAACAGCAGGCAATTCAAAATGACCCGAACCCGGCTTTTTGGCGGCGGCAGAATAGCAACCGCAAGGCTTCCAACCATCATGGCTATCCCTGTAACTGCGTTGACCATACCTAGCGCTAATTCTCCGCCGCCAACACGTGAGAGCATCATTGCGGGCAGGGCAGCATTGAAGATCGAGGCGGTAAAATTGATCACGGCCAAAAAAAGGATCAAATCCAGAATGCCCCGGTTGTCCCTGAGATACCGTAAGCCGCTTTTGGCAGATTGTAATACCGTCTCGCTCCCCGTGCCGCTCTGTTTTGGAACTTGCGGGATATGGACCCAGCAGAGCAACGCCATGAACGCTGTAGCAAATGTAATCAAATCAAACACAATAACAACCCGGATACTGGTAAAGGAAAGCATTGAAGTGGCGAGTATAGGCGTCAGTATGGTAACCAATGAATTGGATAAGGAACGCATCCCGCTTACCTTCTGGTAGTGTTTTTGCGGAGCTAACAGGCTAATCGCTACATCCGACGCCGGTTGCTGTACAGTGTTCATCACACCATTCAAGGTATTGATCAAATACAGATGCCAAATCTGGAGTGTACCCGTCGTCATCAGAATAAGGATCGAAACGGTACAAAGTGCCGCAAAGCTGTCGCTGATCAGCATGGTGGCCTTCTTGTTCCACCGGTCGCTCAGTGCACCTGCGAAGATACTCAGCAGGACATAGGGGGCGTAGGAACAGATAACCAATAGCGAGCTGGTAAGAGCCGACCCTTGCTGTTGATAAGACCAGATCACTAAGGCAAAGGAGGTCATTGCACTGCCCAGTGCTGAAAAGGACTGTGTAATCCATAAAATCAGGAACGTTCGAAGCTCCCTGACGTTCGTTTTTAATTTTTTTATCATGACTCTGCTCCTCTTTCAATGAATTCTTAACGAATCAATGAAAGTGCAAAGCCGAACGGACGAACTCTATCCGCTCCGTGCAGTTTCGTCCGGTTCAGACCTTGCACGGAGCGGTGCCACTGCATATTTTCATGTGTTTTCTCCTTCTTTATCGCTCGAGGTTGAATTCACCCAACAGTAAATTCTTCTTTATTTTACCATGTGTGAACCCGGAAAATAACTATACAATTGCAAATTCAAAAGATGCACACTTATTGGGTGAGTATGCTTCTACCGGGGTTATGATATACTTTGTCATGAACAGGTTCGTTTACTATTTCGGGATCAAGAGTGTCCTGGTACGTATAGAGAGGTTAATGATATGACGAATAATTTTTGGCGTGATTTACCACGGCCTTTTTTCATACTGGCGCCCATGGAAGATGTGACGGATGTTGTGTTTCGCCATGTCGTAAGTATTGCTGCTAGACCGGATGTGTTTTTTACGGAGTTTGCGAATTCAGAGAGCTATTGTCACCCGGAGGGGCACCATGCTGTGCGCGGGCGTCTGACATTTACAGAGGATGAACAGCCCATTGTAGCGCATATCTGGGGAGATAAGCCGGAATACTTCCGGCAGATGAGCATCGGGATGGCCGAGGAAGGTTTCAAAGGCATTGATCTTAATATGGGCTGTCCTGTAGCGAATGTAGCAGAGAACGGGAAGGGAAGCGGCCTGATCTGCCGTCCCGAACTCGCAGCAGAGATCATCCAGGCCGCAAAGGCCGGGGGACTGCCCGTCAGTGTCAAAACAAGGCTCGGATTTAGTGACATCGACGAATGGCGCGGCTGGTTAACCCATATTTTGCAGCAAGATATTGTGAATCTGTCCATTCATCTGCGCACCAGAGAGGAAATGAGCAAAGTAGATGCCCACTGGGAGCTGATTCCGGAGATTAAGAAACTTCGTGATGAGGTGGCACCCCATACACTGCTGACCATTAACGGGGATATCCCTGACCGTCAGACCGGCCTGAGGCTCGCTGAAGAGTACGGTGTGGATGGGATTATGATTGGGCGCGGTATTTTTCATAATCCGTTTGCGTTCGAACACGAGCCGAAGGAGCACAGTAGTGAGGAATTGCTTGATCTGCTGCGGCTGCATCTGGATCTCTATGATCAATACGCAGGACAAGCACCACGTTCGTTCAGCCCGCTTCAACGATTCTTCAAAATCTATGTCCGCGGATTTCGCGGGGCAAGTGAGTTAAGAAATAGCTTAATGAACACCAAGTCCACAAGTGAAGTGCGTGCGCTGCTGGATGAGTTTGGGAGCAAGGAGCAGGACGGGGCGGGGGAGCTTGGGGATTAGGCCGCCAGAATTATTGAATTTCGAGCGGGAAATAGAATAGACGTAAAAAAGTGTGAGGATCGGATGATGGGGAAGGGACAAGCCCGGAGCCAGCAAGCCGTTCCTCATTTTTTATATGGGAGGGGGATCACATGTCCTGGAGCAAATTGAAGCAACAACTGGAGGGCTTTCTTAGCCCGGCGCTACATAGAAGGGTAGAATACCGCGCGCCCGGTTACCGTTATCTGCCTGATAAATCAGGGATTTGCTATATCTCGGTAGATAAAAAGAACGTACTCAACATGAGTGATAAGACGAACACTATCAGATGGTATCAAACAGAACTGGAGATTAAAAATGACCCGGATATCCAAATTCCTATCGCAAATAGCGACATTGAAGCGGTTAGACAAGCCACCAAGGGGCCAGTGCCGGAGGATCGCCTAATCGTAATGGCCAGAAGCAGAAAAAGTACAGAACATGCCAAAGAGCTAATGTCAGCACAGGCTGCACTCGTTAAATCGAATTTTATCGTGGTGGCTAATCAGTTCTTAACGACGCCTATAGAGGAGAGCTTAGAGAGCAACGATATGGTATTGAATATTCTGGCTTTGGTGGACCGGAGAGTTGGAAAAAAGCGGATTTTGAGTATGGTAGAGAAGATGGAGTTGAAGCATCCGGTTGTGCGGTATTTTTATGAGCTACGGCGTGATACATTGTGAAGCAAACAATTTTTACCCGCAAATGATCATAGATGGGCAAGGGGGCGCCCGGCATAATTTAATGTGAAATATACCATTGACAATCGCAAACCTGTTTTGGTAACAATATATAATAAAGTCGGAGGTTGACACATATATGAAAAAAATGGAAGAATTGTATCAACTTATAGGTAAGAAATTAGTAGGAATAATTCCTGATCAGTGGGATAAAATTTATCTCTATGCAGAAGTATTGCCAGGTTCGAGTATTATCTATTTTTACTTCGAATCTGCTACAAAAAAAGAACTAATATATAGTCATGAGATCCCTGAGATTTATGGAGTAGATGAACGCATATATAACCGGTTGCACGGGGAGTTGCAAGAATATTTTGTTGAACTGAATAAGGTTTTCAGAAATACTCTTGATCAACCTTGGACAAATCTGACGATGTATCTTGAGCAATCAGGTAAATTTAATATTGATTATAGTTATGATGAAGTAATTAACAATCCCTCTAAACAACTTACTATCTGGAAATATGAGGTTCTTGGATTATTACCTAGAGATGAATTCCACCAAGAGTATTTAGATGAATATTTAAAAAATAAGAATGAGTGATTTCTTAGTCGGCTGTGTAGGTGCAGCCGACTTTTTTTGTATAATCACAAAGAGATTTTGTGCACCTTGGCAACATATCCCGGTTCTCCACCAAAGATTGATGGATGTGTAGCAGCATCACGATCAAAGTAGACATTTATTTGAATTTCATTGCCAACTTGTGTAATAGGAGAGACTCGAAAAGATCTACCAAAGTTTCCTGTTCTTTCGTATCCCCAACAAGTTAGCAGTCTCTCTTAACGACTTTCTAACATCTGTCTGTCCAAATACGGTCTGTTGACCTGCTGGAGACCCAATGTTCTTGCCAAATGACGACGCCTATAGAGGAAAGCTTGGAGAGCAGTGAAATCCTGTTGAATGTTCTGGCTTTGGTGGACAGGAGAGTTGGGAAAAAGTGGATTTTGAGTATGGCTGAGAAGATGGAGTTAAAGCATCCGATTGTGCGGTATTTTTATGAGCTAAGGCGGGGGGCGTTGTGAGAGATGATGCCTGGGAATGATCGCCCTCTCTTCACTGAGAGGGTTTTTCTGTTTGTCTAGGCTAGGAATGGCTGGCACATCTTTTCGGCAACTATAAGTGAATACTTTGCGTTAGGACGGAAATTCCAACATATGGTACGATGGGAACGAAGTTTAATTGGAGGTTGTGACTATACAATGATTGATTTTATCAAAAATAAAGGCATCAGGCATTTCACGATGGAGGTAGAGGCAAATGGATAGAATACACTCTCATCATTGTAATCTGAATATATGGGCTCATCTACCTGATGAAGTATGGAATAAAGTTGCTAATATATATGAGCTTATGCCTGGTTGGAAAGGGTACACAGATGGAATTCCACACTGGTTTGGGCAGGAAGATGATGATGTTTTTATTCAGGCATCCGTTGAGCCGAGTGGATTATCATTTTATGCACAGATGAATAAGAGTGAATGGGATTCTTGGATAGAACGGTTTAAATCAGAAGCAACAAAAGCATTAGGGTTTAATATTGGTGAACCTGAGGATGGGTTTCATTAGGTAATAGATGAGTATACAGAGGCACTTGGAGATTAAGCGGCCGGGATTGGAGAAATCCGTGTGAAAATAGAAAAAGACGCAAAAAGATCGAGGATCGGCTGAATGGGGAAGGGCACCAGCCCGGAGCCAACAAGCCTTTCCTTTTTTTTGATATGAGAGGGGATTACTATGTCCTGGAGCAGGTGGTTGAAATTTAAAAGAAATTTATGGAGATAAATTGCAGTCTTCCGATAGAGTTGAATGGGTGTGTATAATAGTGAGGGATAACAAGCAGGCAGATTATACTGAACGATTCAACAACCATCGGAGGGGAATATGAAGAAGCTACTGTCTCACCAATCCCTCTTGAAGAAATTCCAGGCGGTTCAATCTTTGGCGTTCAGACAGAATATGCCGCTTCGGAGGAAGATTCTAATCAGTAACATCCTTATTGTTCTACTGGCTCTGGTGATATTCGTTCTAAGTATTCATAGAATTGTCTTTAATCAGACGCTCGATAGAACTTCGGCCAGTTCGCAGCAGGAAGTGAAGCTGGTAAGCCAGTCTATGAAGACCGTATTCCAATCGGTTCAGAACTTCTCGAAATTTGCTCTGATTAACCAGGATACACAGAATGTGCTTAGCCGGGATACCGGAGCAGACGGGGATGTCTCGGCGCTGAAGTCCATACATAACACGCTGGCTGCAATGCTGGAGACAGAGCCTAACATCGACTCGGTCATTATCGAATCGATCGGGGGCGATCTCTACTATACCTCCAACCTGACCGGTGTGACTTCGCAGAGTCTCGCCATCTATCCCAAAGATAAGATTGATGCGGCAAAAGGCGGTGCGGTCTGGGTAGATACGCTGAAGCCTTCATTTCTGTCGGGGATGACTGCTAAGCATATGATTAGTGTGTGCAGAGTCATTATGAGCATGGAGAAGGGGACGCCGATCGGTTATATTTATGTCAATATTGACGAACGGACGCTCGCCCGGCTGTACCATGATGAACAGGATAATCAGAATCCTACCCTGGTCATCAACCAAGAGGGAGTGGTGATCTCCGCATATGAAGCTGCACTCGTCAGCCGCACCGTTGAGGATCAGTCGCTTGCCCGGTGGGTGAAGTCGGCATCGGGAGGAAGCCGGACCGAGCGGGTGGGAGACAAGCGTTATCTGGTATCCTTACAAAGGCTTGATCCCTATGGCTGGAAGGTAATCCACCTTGTCCCCACTTCGGAATTGACGAGCGGGTATTGGAAGATCGCCTTGTCAATAGCCGTTTTCGGGCTGATCAGCATGCTGTCCGCCATGGTCCTGTCGGTTGTATTCGCGCGCCGGCTGACCCGGCCCCTTAGCGAGCTCAGTGAGGTGATTGTTGAGGTGGGAGCCGGGAATTTCGAGAGACGCGCATCTGCCGGCAGCCAGGATGAAATAGGCAGGCTGGGTGCGACATTTAATGAGATGGTCGAGCATATTCAGGACTTGATGCTAACCATTGAAACGGAAGAGAAGACCAAGCGGCTGTTGGAGCTGAGGCTGCTGTATTCGCAGATCAAACCGCATTTTCTATATAATACACTGGACACGATTCGTGCGATGGCTGTGATGACGAATGCTAAGGAGATTAGCAGTATCTTGAAGGCGCTTGGGGAGTTCTACCGGATTTCACTTAGCAACGGACAGGAATTGATTGCGGCTGCACAGGAGAAGAAGCATCTGGAGAGCTATCTCTACATTCAGCAGATCCGCTTCAAAAAGCTGAATTACCGGATTTCGTTTGAACCGGGAATCGAGTCCTGCCAAGTACCCACGATGCTGCTCCAGCCTCTGGTCGAGAATGCGATTCACCATGGAATCAGAGGGATGCCGGACGGAGGTTTATGTGAGATTACCGGCTCTATGGAAAGTTCGGGAGAGGAGCGTATTCTGTGCTTTATAGTCCGTGACAACGGCAAAGGCATGAGTGAAGAGGAACAGCGGCAGATCTGGTTAAGTTCCAGTGAAGAAGGGGAGTACAGCTTCGGACTTAAGAATATCCAGGACCGGATTCAGCTGAGATTCGGCGAAGCTTATGGTATCGTCCTGTCGTCTGAACCGGGACATGGAGTAGAAGTGAAGGTACGGTTGCCGCTGATTATGCAAGCGGACGAGCAGGGGAGGGGATAGCTGAATGAGAACTACAGCACCGGCAGCACGCGTCCTGATCGTAGATGACGAATATTATTTCAGGCAGCTGCTGATCCATTTGATAGACTGGACTTCTGCCGGTTTCGAAGTGGTTGCAGAGGCGGAGGACGGTTCGGAAGCCTTGAGGATCATGGAGGAACAGCCGATTGATCTGATTATTACAGATATTGAAATGCCGAATATGAACGGGCTCGATTTTGTGAAGGCCGTCCGTGCCTTAGACTCAGCGGCTAAGCTGATTTTCATCACAAGCTACGATAACTTCACCTATGCCCAGCAGGCAATCTCGCTCGGAGCGGATCATTATTTGCTGAAGCCCGTTGATGAGGAGGCGGTTGAACAGGCGCTTAATACCATCCGTGCGCAGTTGCAGGAGAAATGGGAAGAGGAACGTTACATTAACCGGTTGAAAATAGAGGCGGGTTACGAGGGGCAGCCGGCCGCGGACCAGACTTCCGAGGATGGAGGACGCCAGGGCAGCGGGAAACGGCTGATCCATAAAGCGGCTGCGTATGTGACTGCACATTATGCCGAGGATACCTTATCGCTTCAGAGCACAGCGAGTGCCCTCTTCGTGAATCCGAGCTACTTAAGTCATGTCTTCAAGAAGGAGACCAACGAGTCTTTCGTGGAGTATATGACAAATATCCGCCTGGGCAAAGCCATGGAGCTGTTGCGCCAGGGGGCGGCCACCGAGGATGCTTCAGTTCCCAAGGTAGCAACGATCGCCCATCAGGTCGGCTACAGAGATCCGTTCTACTTCAGCAAATGCTTCAAGAAGAAGTACGGAATTACCCCGAATAAAGTATACGGAGGAACCTATTCCGGGAAATATTGAGCCATCGCCAGCAGGAGTCCGGTTATTCAACCGGGCTTTTTTGTTGATGCAAAACGGTTATTGTGTAAACCTAATGTTATTGATAAGGAGAAATGTAAAGTGCATGTAAAGTAACGTAACATACCTAAAAATTTTACTGTCAAAGCCAATATATCTCCATTCGAACCTGGCTTCGTACTTGTTAAGATTGTACCTGTGGTTCGTATCCGTAAATTGTGAAAGGTGGTCCAAATCAGATGTTTGGTAAAAAGTTTGGGGTTGTTGCAGCGTCCGCTGCGCTCGTCAGTGTAGTGCTTACTTCGTGTGGAGGTGCGGAAGCCAATAATGGGGGAACCCAGGGTCAGGAAGCGGCGGCAGCGGATAGTAAGAAATCTGTCACGCTGTGGATTTTCGATGCAGATCCGATGTACCAGTCAGCAGCTGAGGCTACCGCAGCGGAAATGGGCGTTGAACTGAAGTATGAATACATTCAAGATGAGACCTACAAAACCAAACTGAGTGTTGCGCTTGCCGCAAATGAGCTTCCGGATGTATTCCAGCAGCATGCCGGCAAGTCCTACCGCACCCCTGTTCTGCAGTCGAAGACAGTGGCTCCGCTTAATGATACCCTCGATTCCACGGGCCTGGGCGCACAATTCCTGGACAACCAGCTGGTGACGGAAAAGGATGGCAACATCTATTCGGTTCCTTCTAACATTAGTACAACCCTTGTTCTTTACTATAATAAAAAGCTGATAAGCGAACTTGGCGCTGCTGCTCCAGCAACATGGGATGATCTTCAGGCGCTGATTAAAGCTGCAAACGATAAAGGTGTGATTCCCATTGCACTGGGCGGAAAAGAAAGATGGCAAGCGGACCTGCTCTACAATATGCTCGTAGCCCGTGAGGATGTGAACGCCTTCGATGAGGCGATTAACGGACAGGCGAAGTTCACAGATGCGCCATTCGTTGAGGCGGCGAATAAGGTGACCACCCTGGTGAATTCGAATGCCTTCCAGAAAGGCTTCCTCGGCTCTGCTTACCTGGATGCACAAGAGCTGTTCAAGAATGATAAGGCTGCGATGTGGATCGACGGAAGCTTTAACTTCTCCTCCCTGTCTAAGGCAATGGGCGACAATCTGGGCTATATTGCGTTTCCAAAAACGGGGGCAGAGGATGTCCTCAGTGCAACTATCGGCTTCCAGAACGCTGAAGCGCCATACTCCTTGTTCGTGAACAATAGCTCCGCAAATGTGGAGGAAGCGAAGGAATTTGCCATCCGTTTATCTTTGAAGCTTAATGATGAATTTGTCAGAAAAGGTCTCCCTGGGTACGCCAAGAGCGAGGTGAAGTCCGAATCACAGAATAAGGAGCTCTCAGCGTATGCTGCGGATATTAAACAGACTGCCAAAACACAGGCGATGTGGTTCGGTCTGTTGTCAGCAGATGTAGGCCAGGAATACCGTGATCTGACACAAGCATTATATGGCGGGCAGCTCACAGCCGATGAGTTCACTGCTCAGCTGGAGACGTTGCTGCATGCAGCCAAGTAAGAAGGATTCCTTACACTGTTCCGCTCAGGGCGGCAGCGTTTAATACAATATTCCAGGAAAGTCGATGCAGTCACTAGGACCGCATCGACTTTCTGTAATTGGACAGGTGGGTAAGTGATGGAAAAAGCACTCTCTAATAAAAAAATAATTGCTTTGTTTTTATTGCCCGGATTATTCGTTTTTCTGATTTTTTATTTTGTGCCTATTGTGATGACCGCCTACTACAGTCTCCAGGATTGGGATGGCATTAACCCGATGACCTTCATTGGACTGGACAACTACACCAAGATGTTTACGGTGGATAAAAGCTTCTGGCAGGCGGTATGGAATAGCCTTGCTTTCTTGCTGGTAGGCGTGTTTATCCAGCTGCCGGTCTCGTTTACATTGGCGCTGCTGGTCTCCCGGAAGATGAAGGGACGTAAATGGTTCCGCAATATATATTTTTTTCCGGTAGTGATGTCAACGACAATGGTCAGCCTGCTGTGGGTCAAAATCTATGATCCGAACATCGGCATGCTGAACACATTGATGGATACCCTTGGACTGGGTGCCTGGACGGGGGCCTGGCTTGGAGATACGAAGACGGCATTGTTGTCCGTCCTGATCGTAACTACCTGGCATTATGTCGGTTACAATATGCTGATCCTGTTCGCCGGGATGCAAGGGATACCGGAGCAGTATTATGAAGCGGCGAAGCTGGACGGAGCGACAGGCTGGAAAGCTGTGCGTCATATTACCTTTCCGCTATTGTCCGATGTGCTGCGGATCTGTATCGTCCTGAATGTGATCTATGCCCTGAAGACGTTCGAAAGTGTGTACGTAATGACTAACGGGGGACCCCTGAATTCAACAACAGTGATTGCGCTGAAAATGTTCCAGGAAGCCTTCCTGAGGCAGAATTTCGGTTATGGCAGTGCGCTTGCGGTATTTATGGTGCTGGAATGCCTCGTGATTTCCTGGGTGCTAAATAAAATATTGACCCAAGAGAAAATTGAATATTAAGGAGGAACGGTCATGCTCAGAAAAACGAAGAATTCAAGCATCTATATCCTGATGATGATTATCGCCGTCCTCCAGCTGTTTCCGCTCTACTGGCTTGTGATCAGTGCCTTTAAGGATAATTCGGAGATTATTGGCGGGACCGTCTGGGCGCTTCCTACAGAGTGGCGCTTAAGCAATTTTACAGAGGCGTGGGTCAGTGCCAAGGTGAATCAATACTTTGGGAACAGTGTGATTGTCACGCTGGTTACACTCTTGTTTGTGCTGCTGTTTGCTTCGATGATGGCGTATGCGTTAACACGGATGAAATTCAAATATAACAGTCTCATATTGTTCATGCTTCTGATGGGTGTGATGGTTCCGATTCATGCTACGCTAATTCCGCTCTTCATGATACTCAAGAATCTGGGAATTCTTAGCTCAAGATTGTCCATTATTCTGCCGTACATCGCGGTGAATTTGCCTATTGGCGTATACATGCTGTCAGCTTTTCTGCGGACCATGCCGAAGGAGCTGGAAGAAGCCGCATTTATGGACGGCTGCGGGGTGGTGAAGTCCTTCTTCAAGGTAGTGCTGCCGCTACTCAAGCCGCCGCTTGCTTCGGTAGCGATCTTCGTCTTCCTGGCGGTGTGGAATGAGCTGTTGATGGCGGCTACCTTTATTCAAAAGCAAGAGCTGAGGACGTTGCCGCTGGGCCTGATGAATTTCAGCGGTCAATACAGCATCAGCTGGGGGCCGCTGGCAGCAGCTATGGTCATATCCACACTGCCCATTCTGCTGGCTTACGTGCTGTTCAGTGACCAGATGGAGAAGAGTTTTACCGCAGGGGCGATTCTGAAGTAATTAGGGCGGAAGACGGAAGAAGGATGAAGAGATGACTATACTGGCTGGTAACAGCACACTATTGAATATCGTAATAATCGCCACCTCGGATCTTCACGGAAATCTGTGGGGTTACCGGTATGAAGACGGCCACGAGACAACGAATGACGGGATGGCCAGAGTCGCCGCCTATGTCAGGGAAGTCAGAGACAGTGGAGCGGAAGTCATCCTCATCGATAACGGTGACGTGTTCCAGGGGAATATGCTGACTGATGATATCTACAATAAGCGGCCGGATGGCATACATCCGGTCTCGGCTGCGCTGAATGCAATGGGTTATGCGGCCATGACCCTCGGCAACCATGAATTTAATTTCGGGCTTGGCCTGATCGGGAAGTTCAGGCAGGAGCTGGAGTTCCCTGTGCTCGCTGCGAATGCCGCGTATCACAGCGGAGAACGGTTCGCAGAGCCGTATACGCTAATTGAGATCCAAGGTGTCAGAATCGCAGTGATCGGACTGACTAATCCTAATATTCCGCGCTGGGACGCCGGGAAGGTGGATGCGCTGCACTTTGGCCCCATGGCTGAAACGGCGCAGCAGATTACTGCCTCCCTGAGGGCTGAAGGCAAGGCCGACATTATTGTCATCAGCGCTCATGCGGGAATGGTGGCCGAGTTCGATGAAGAAGGCGGCTCGGATTCCGCTGAACGCATTACGAAGCTGGTTCCTGAAGCAGATGTGCTGCTCGTCGGGCATATGCATATTACCGTTAAGGAACGGATCGGGGATACCGTCATTGGAGGGCCGCGCGACCGGGGACGGGAGGTGGTCCGCTTCGACCTGACCGTTCAGCTGGAGGGTGCAAAGCCCCGGGTGGTGAACAAGGAAGTCTCGATTGTGGATATGGCTGGCTGGGAGCCGGACCCTGAATTCCGGAAGCTGGTTGCAGAAGCGCATGAAGAGACGATGACCTTCAGCGGCCAGGGAGGCGGAGACTCCTCTTCAGAAGCAGCCGGCAGCCTCTTGGGTTATGCGGTCGCCGACTTCCAGCCGCAGGCCGAGACGGGCGGAGTACCGGCGGGAAGATTGCGGGATACAGCAGTTATTACGCTGATTCAGAAGGCGATGCTGCAGGCCAGCGGGGCGGATGTTGCCGCCACAAGCCTGTTCGCAGATACGGCGGATTTGAAGCAGGGGCCGTTAACTTACGCTGATGTGTACCGAATCTATCCATTCGACAATGTGCTGTACGTTGTGACGGTAACCGGCCAAGAGCTTAGAGCCTATATGGAAGTCTCGGCCACGCATTTCAACCAGTGGCAGCCGGGTGATCGTGAGATCACTGCCAATCCTGAGGTGCCCAGTTACCTCTATGACATGTTCGCCGGGATCGATTATCAGATCGATCTGTCACAGCCAGCCGGTCACCGGATCATCAATGTGCTCTACCAAGGCCAACCGCTTGCCGATACGCAGCAGCTGCAGCTTGCCGTCAACAATTACCGCTACAGCAGCTTATTGAAGGCGTCCAAATTGGTTAGCAGGGCTAAACATTGGGAGTCGTCCTGCAGCGTCCGCGATATGCTGGTCAGCTACATCAAGGAACAGGGGACGTTATCGCCGGAAGTCGATAATAATTGGTCGATTGTCGGGGTAGGGTAGCCCTATAGAGAAGAGCCTGGAGAGAAGTGATAGGGTATTGAAATTATGGCTTTGCAGTATTTACATGAGCTGCGGCGTGGGACGTTGTAGAGTGCAAAGCCATAATGTGCTGTATGATTTAATAAGGGCTTCTGATTAACAGGAGCCCTTTTCTTATTGTGCTAGAGCTTCTGGGAGGCTTGTTTCACCCAATTGGTCAGCATTCCGGCATCGATCTGCTCACCATTTCGGAACTTGATCGTCTTCCGTTCGGGAGGGCCGTCGAACAATCCTTCGGGAAGCTCCAGCCCAGTCGCATTGAAGATCGTGAAGCTGACAGCATCCTTAGACATAGAGATCACGGCTGCATATTTTTTGTTCTTCAGAAAATGAGGCTTATTGTATTGAATACGCTCCTGAACGTCGGGAATTGCATTGTGGACTACTTGGCGTAATTCATGGCATAGACTGGCTTGCCACGGTTCTTTGACCTTCTCGATAAACTCGGTAACCTCTTGGCTCATATGAACTTCTCCTCCCGTAATCCTTCGCTTATTTCTCGTCAGGGTTTTATATTAATATAAACACATTTTTCCAGGAAATATAGGTATAGTCATAAAGAAATCAGGTTTCTCGCTGACATACAGGGTTATTAAAATCATATCCTTCGTATATATCATTGGCGGAATGCGAATTTCGCGATCATTGAAAAAGATGTGAAAACCCTCTTTTCACTGAGAGGGTTTTATATTTTTTTTACGGTTTATTTCTTTTCTCGATAAATTAATTCCAGAAACTCCACAATAATTTCAGAACTTACGTCTTCCTTTGGTAAATGTATAAACCGACCTAAGCGGAGAATATCCGGCTTGTACAGCTCAAGGAGTTGTAGGGTTGCATCCGAGTCTTTGTTCCTGGCTGCATTTAAGAGATTTAAAAATTCGCTGTTTGTGATAGGTTCTGAAGCAACTTCCTTTTGCATTTATTCACCCCCTGTTGAGTTATGTTGAATTGATGGGCAACTTCAGCTTCCGACAAGCCTTCCAAATATATTTTTTGCAAAATTGTTCTTTCATAGGAGGAGAGCGTACGAAGTATCTGCTCCACCGCCACCTTGTTATCTGATAACTCTGTGAAAGAAGGTGCAGGGAATTCACGGTCAAAACCATGCTCTCGTCTTCTTATCTTTTTAGCCCTATACTGCAATCTCCAGCCAATACGATAAATTTCAGTCTTGTAACGGTTATATTCGCTCTGTTCCAATTATGGTGCTCTCCTTTCTAATATAGCTTATATAAGTAGGTAAATTTAAAGAGGGAGATAACAACCGAATGGGAACATATGTTTCTATAAATTATACCATTTTTTTGAATGAAAAGTAATGGTTGTGAAACGAGCATGCCGTTTCCCTACCTTAAAAGCGTGGATTCAGGAAGGAGGGAAACTTTGAAGATCGAAGATGTTGTCACCTTAATAACTAATGTAGGTTTTCCGGTCACACTCTGCTTTATTCTGATTCGTTATGTGCTGGACACCGTAGGGGAGAAATTAGATAAACTGGATGCTTCATTGAAATTGCTCACACAGGCCATTCAGATGCTGGAGGAGAAACAAAACAATTTTAAAATTATGGAACGAAAATAAGACAGACCTACTGTATGGATTCAACAGACGAAGGGAGCTGCGATAGCCGCAGCTCCCTTTAAACGAATCGTATTTTTATCGATTCCTATCATATACGGTGTTGGAGAGGTCAATGGTATCGCCCCCTCATTTATTGCGAATTAAGTGATTGTTCGAGCATATCCGAAAATGATTTAAAGTCAAAATCACTTGTAATGGAATAATTTTGTATAGTTTCTTTGTTGTTTTTATCATATACGTAAACGTATTTATCACTTAGGAATGCGACACGGAAAAGGATTTTATGATTATCTTTTGAATAAATAAACACGTCATACTCTGAGGTGGCATCTAGTTTTTTAAAATTAGATATTTTCTTTAATTTAAGATTGGACATGTATTTAAACACATTACTAATCTGATTTTGATCAGTGATGTTTACTTCTTTACTTGGAGCTGAATCGGTAGTAAGAGGTAAGCGGATAATTTGAAGAGTAACACCAGTTTGATTGAGCTTATTAAGTACTGCTTTATCCATAGTTGTAGTTAAGCTCATAAAATAATAAATTCCGTAAACAATAATACCAGCAATCGCAATTATTGCTATTATTACGTTTTTTTTCAGCAGTTTCATTCACATCACGTCCTTTTCTCCTTATTCATTAATCCTCTGTCTTCTCTTTGTTGTCACTCCCTTCTGCCCACCAGAGACACAAGAATGGCAGGATAATTCGCTTTCGTAATTTACATGTTGCCATGTGTTGCATATCCTTCACCTATTCATTTCCAATTATATACCATTTTGCGGTGGAATGGGTGTTTTCCTGTTTCTCGTACCTATTTCAGGAACTATTTCTCCTTCATGCAGACTCGACCTTACTCAATGCTTCATCGATCTATTTGTGAGTAATGGGCTTGGTACTTTTCCAAGCAGGTTTGCCAATAAAAAACACTTACGAGTCTTTATTCAATAATTACAGAGATAACGCTCGTGGTTTTGTACAAGGAAAAAGCCTGATACTGGATGTATCAGGCTTTTATGATACTTAGACTTAAACGATCTCCCAACCACTACCGGAATGGGCTCTCTCAATAACCCCATTACCAGAAATAAAACGAATAACTGTGCCATCTTGCAAACTGAATTCAAGGAAAGGGAACCGGATTTGAAACAGATCGTACCGAGTTAAAGGTTTCAAGCCACGAATCATTTCAGTCATGGATGTAACCCCGTTTTGAATAACATGTCCTGTATCATTACCTGTTGTAGCAAATAAACTTGCTACAAGACTTGTAATACCCACAGCAATCCCAGCAGGCGTGCTAGCCACAAAAATAAGACCAAGGATTGTAGCAGAGTATCCTGCCAGTGCACCAGTCAAACCCACTTTATCAGCCGAACCGTCACCCCAATGCCCATAAATATAAGAGTAGTTCTGTGCGTCACGCATTTGTTCCAGTTGAGCAATACTAACCGTAATAGAAGCTGCATATTCACGACTTCTTGCCATAATTAATCTACCTCCAAAATGATATTTTTGTTTGAGCCACCAGCGCGCTTTGCTGTCTCACTATATAGGGAAGTCTTTCGTCGAGTTTAACAACACTCTATTTTTGTTTTTTTCATAAATAATAAGTACTCTGGGCAGTCGAACGCCTAAGCATCGGAGCTCTCCTAGATGCTAGATGCAATCCGGAACGGCCTTATCCGGGTGACATATCAGCCATCATTAGGACGGCAGAGTGCTTGAGGATACCCCGCGCAAGCTGCTGCGAATAATAGCTCAGTTTCGTTTCACAGATGAATAAGAGTGAATGGGATTCTTGGATAGAACGGTTTAAATCAGAAGCAACAAAAGTATTAGGGTTTAATGTTGGTGAACCTGAGGAGGGGGTTATGTAGTACGGAATTTCAGGAGGATTACATGACATTAGAACATGAATTTTATCTCACCCCGACTACAATTGATGTGGAACACTTTTGGATGAATAGAGAAAATAAACCTAAGGTTATCGATTGCTTGGTAATTTATGATGACATTATTCTGTATATACAGTGGCAGAGGCACTTGGAGATTAGGCTGCCCAGATTGGAGAAATCCGTGTGAAAATAGAAAATGACGCAAAAAAATCGAGGATCGGCAGAATGGGGAAGGGGACCAACCCGGAGCCAACAAGCCTTTCCTCTGTTTCTAAAAATATGTTTTGGGGTCCCCAAGTACCTGAGTCATCTTCGAAGCTAAAGCCCCACTTTGTGAGGGTATTTGATATGGGAGGGGGATCACATGTCCTGGAGCAAATTGAAGCAACAACTGGAGGGCTTTCTCAGCCCGGCGCTACATGGAAAGGTAGAATACCGCGCACCCGGTTACCGTTATCTGCCTGATCAGGGATTTGCTATATCTCGTTAGATAAAAAGAACGTACTCAATATGAGTGATAAAACGAACCCGATTAGATGGTATCAATCAGAGCTGGAAATTAAGAATGATCCGGATATCCAAATTCCTATCAGCGACGACGATATTGAAGCGGTCAGACAGGCCACCAAGGGACCAGTACCGGAGGATCGCCTAATCGTAATGGCCAGAAGCAGAAAAAGTACAGAACATGCCAAGGAGCTAATGTCAGCACAGGCTACACTCGTTAAATCGAATTTTATCGTGGCGGCTAATCAGTTCTTAACGACGCCTATAGAGGAGAGCTTGGAGAGCAATGATATGGTATTGAATATTCTGGCTTTGGTGGACCGGAGAGTTGGGAAAAAGCGGATTGTGGGTATGGTGGAAAAGATGGAGTTGAAGCATCCGGTTGTGCGGTATTTTTATGAGTTGCGGCGTGGTACATTATGAGGTTCAGAGCCATGATTAGATATATGATTTAATAAGGGCTTCTGATAACAGAAGTCTTTTTCTGTTTAATTTGTAGGAATTTCGTGGATTTACATTGAGGATTGGGCTATCATTATTTTGTACAGAGCAAGTAGATTGAATTAGAACAACAGGATGAGGTGCTACAAATGGACGAACTAATCGAGAAAATTATCCAATTCCGCGACGAAAGGGACTGGAAGCAATTTCATGATCCTAAAGATCTGGCTCTTTCCATCTCGCTCGAGTCTAGCGAACTGCTGGAACTCTTCCAATGGAAGAACAGCCAGCAAGCCATAGAGCAACATTATTCTGACATGCAGGACGAAATCGCTGATATTCTCATCTATACCCTAACGCTCGTTCATGATTTAAATATTGATGTAAAGGATGCCATTCTTCAGAAAATAAACAAAAACGCGGAGAAGTATCCGGTATCCAGCTTCAAGGGAAGTTCGAAAAAAGGTACGCGGCAGTGAACGGATAGGGGAGAACACCATGATTATTTATGAATCGACCAAGCAGCAATTTATGAATGATGTGACCGAAGACAGCATTGCGGTAAAGATTCATAATCAGTACGTCCAAAAAGTCGGCAGGGTTTCCATGGGCGAAATTAACGCATGGAACAATTCCATGAACTACCTATATAAAGTATTAAACACATCAACCATTCCAGATAACGTGGGAATCGCGATTGAATATAAAATTCCAGCGACCTCGAGAAGAGTCGACTTCATGATTACAGGCTTGAATGAGAAGGATCAATATTCTGTCGTCATCATCGAGCTTAAGCAATGGTCAGAAGTTGAAACGGTTGAGGATGCAGATGGCCTTGTTAGAACCCGCTATAACGGAACAAAGACTAAAACGTCGCATCCTTCTTTTCAGGCATGGTCTTATGCCAGGCTGATTAGGGATTATAACGAGACCGTGCAGAACGAAGCGGTCCAACTCTATCCTTGTGCTTATTTACATAACTATGTACAGACCGATAACGACCCTCTATTACATCCTGTCTACAATCAATACATTGAGGAAGCTCCTATCTTCTCAAAGGGGGATGTTCTAAAGTTAAGAGGGTTTATCTCAACCTACATCAAAAAAACCGATAGAAGCAAATCGCTGTACCTCATTGAACATGGCAAAATTAAACCCTCAAAATCGTTGCAGGATTCACTCGTCAGCATGTTGCAGGGGAATCAGGAATTCATCATGATTGACGATCAGAAGGTAGTCTATGAGGAAGCGTTAAGATTGGCACAGCAAGCCCAGTCGGGAAAGAAACAAGTCTTGATTGTCGAAGGCGGACCGGGGACAGGTAAGTCGGTTCTCGGAATTAATCTTTTGGTAGAACTTACGGCACGAGAACTAGTCTGCCAATATGTAACCAAGAATAGCGCGCCTCGTGCCGTATACATGAAAAAGCTGCAGCAAAACTTGAAGAAATCGTTCATTGATAACTTGTTTAAGGGATCAGGCGTATACTATGAAGCATTGCCCGATGAATTCGGTTGCTTGATTGTTGACGAGGCGCATCGCTTAAATGAAAAGTCGGGTCTGTTCAAGAATAAAGGGATTAATCAAACGATGGAGATTATCCGCGCTGCCCGGTTTTCTGTATTTTTCATCGATGAATATCAGAAGATCGCCATGCACGATGTTGGCAGCAAAGAGCAGATTAGACGGTATGCCGAACAAATGGATGCAGATATTACGGAGCTGACATTGGCTTCTCAATTCCGGTGCAATGGCTCCGATGGATATCTGGCATGGCTCGATGATGTACTCGATATCCGTGAAACGGCAAACGCAGATGGTTTCGATTTCGACTATGACATCCGACTCTATGATGACCCAAATGAATTACGGGACGAAATCTTCAGCAAGAATCAAATCAACAATAAGGCAAGAATGCTTGCCGGATACTGCTGGGATTGGAAGACGGATGGCAAGAACAATCCTGGCGTCCATGACATTCAATTAGATCGCTATCAATTCTTCATGAGCTGGAACCTTAACAATACGACGACTTGGGCGATCGACCCTGAATCCATCGAACAAGTGGGCTGCATACATACCTCACAGGGACTTGAATTTGACTATGTCGGAGTTATCATTGGCGAAGATATGCGTTACGAGAATAACCGTATCGTCACCGACCCGTTCAAACGTGCGAAGACAGATAAGTCTCTTTCAGGCTTCAAGACCTTGTATAAGAAAGATAAGGACGAGGCGCTCCGAATGGCCGATCAAATTATACGAAACACCTACAGGACGTTAATGACCCGAGGAACGAAGGGATGCTATATCTACTGTGTAGATCCTCATTTAAAGGCGTACTTGCAAAGGAGATTGGCTATCCAAAGCTCAGTGGTAATTTCGGGATAAGACGAGAGTTATATCATTGATTTGAAAAGATGGAGGATAGGATGAATGGCTCGGGGGAGGCCCGGTGCCAGCCTTTCCTCTGTTTTTTATATCTAGATATTTGAGCAAACACTATCAGATGAAATAGATAAGGTCATTAAACTATTTAACTTTAACAATGACCTTTGGTCCTCCCATAAGAATTCTGGATTGCTGATGTCGCTGTCTATCCTTACATAAATGTCAGTTCCTTCAAGGCGTTTGTTGTTCCGGCTTCATCAGTTGTACGAAGGACGAGGCAAAAGTTGAGGATTGGTGGTTCCTCGTCTTTAGGTAATACGCATGACATACAACGTAAGGCATGATTGCTAACGCCATTATCCGTACACTATGCTGGTAGGCACCTCGAGGGTTATTATTTCAAATCTATTCATGAGTGTGGTACTATAACGGTTTGAAAGTGGAGACATAGCGATTCTCCTTATGATTATCCTATTAGTTTTGCAGAAATAATTGCGAGTGGGAAAATATACCTAAACATAGTAAAATGGATAGAGTACAACTAGAGTGAATCTTGGTTAAATGTGGTTTAATTCTTAGAATCTTTAACGAGTAAGATTTTGATTTCTTTAAATAAATGAAATAGCATATGCACTTCATTTTGAGTTTAACATTCCGAATGTGAGAAACTGCGTAACTTTGTTAAAACCGACATTATTTATGTTGAGCAAGAAAAAAAGCTTGATGGAGAATTAACAATAATCTTATGGATGATTCGCTGCTTACATTAACAATAGGAGGTCACTATGAACACAGAAGAAATTCTTCGTGCCAATTTAAATAATGAGCAGTACGAGGCTGTAGTTGATGAGTCACGGCATATTTTATGTTTGGCTTGTGCTGGTTCGGGCAAGTCTCGGACGCTGGCTTACAAAATCGCTTACTTGGTATCTAAAGGTGAAGCACCGGAAGGTATTATAGCCTTCACCTTTACGGAAAAAGCTGCGGAATCTATTAAGCGCAGAGTTGCCGAAGCTTTGCGGAAATTTGGATATCCTGAAAACTATATTGGAGCAATGTTCATCGGAACTCTGGATTCTTTCTGCCAAAAGCTACTCGGTGACATTAATGCCAAGTACCGGCAATACGATATCCTTGATAAGAATGGATTAATACTGTTTTTGATGTCAAGATTTCGTCAGATTGGACTGCGTCACGGAGAAGGACGTTACTTCAAAGAGAATATTCTTCCACTTGTCGACGCATGGCAAACCATGAACAATGAGAATATCGATTTGGCTAACATTGAGCAATACGATGCAACGCTGTTCAACCGCTTGACAAAACTAGGTGAAATACTTGATCGCGACGGTTATATGGACTTTTCTTTTGCTATCCGATTAGGTGTGCAGGAGTTAAAGAGGATAACGGATAAGGCAAACTCATGCATTGCGAAATTCAAGCACCTACTAGTAGACGAATACCAAGATATTAATCCCATTCAAGAAGACTTCATCAGGACGCTGGCAAGCCATCTTGATATGCTTCTAGTGGTGGGCGATGACGACCAGTCTATCTATGGATGGCGTGGTGCAAATGTGCAAAACATTTTGACTTTTAATAGACGGTATTCCGATGTTGCCGTTCATAGGCTTCTGGTCAATTTTAGAAGTACTGACGCGATAGTTAGTGGAGGAAACAACTTCGTGCAACGTACGATAAGTCTTGTTCGGTTGAGTAAAGAAATCAAATCGCATTCCGACGGCAATATTCAGGATTTGCGCAAGCTGTGGTTTGACAACCGAATTGAAGAAGCTGAATGGGTGGCTCAGCGGATCGAAAGCCTTATTGGGACAAAATATTTGGAGGGAATTAACCCGGACGGTACGGAAAAATATCGAGGTCTTACCTATGGTGATTTCGCCATTTTGTTGCGAAGCATACGTAATAGTAATGGAGATAACAGGGATAAGCAATTTACCGATGCATTGTCAAAACGCGGGATACCGTTCAAGAGCTCTGGGGAGGGTGGCATCTTTGACCGCCCTTATGCCATCTGTGTTCAGCATTCAATGGAGTTATTACGCGAAGCTGGTTTGCCACGCGAGGAAGCGTTAGAATTCTTCGCGTCGAACGTGCTTCCGGTATTTCCTTATGCCAATGAGGCAAAGTTTATTACTATTCTAAATAAGTGGCATCAAAACATACATGCATCGACTTCCGCTGCACGGCGAAAAGTGTATCCTCAGGAGTTTTTGCACGATTTAATCGATGTTTTCAACGTAAGAGATTTTAAGGATGAGACCGCGCTTCGTGACCTCGGATTATTTAGCAAGATTATCCTTGATGTCGAAAAGACCTATACGAGTATTGATTCTTCCTTCCGGTACGCTGAGATGCTTAACTTTATTGGTAATATCGCTATAAACAGTTATGAATTGGAGTCAATAGATTACCTTGTCAAAGGAAACTCGGTGGATATTTCAACGATACACAAGGTCAAAGGGCTTGAGTACCCAGTTGTTTTTGTGGTCGACTTAATTGCGAGTAGGTTTCCGCACAAAAAGGCGACATATAATGGAAAATTGCCGCATGAACTGATGGTTGATGCAATAAACCGAGGAGCATATGGAACGCGACTTGAGGACGAAGCGCGTCTTTTTTACACTGCTATTACTCGCGCCGAGAGGGTTCTTTACCTTACCGGAAGTACGCATCACCAGGACTTGAAGCGTGCTTGCAAACGTTCTACATTCATAGCCGACTATACAAGCTCCAAGATGCGCGAGGACAAAGCATTTGATGATTTGGCGGAGAAAATTGAGCCGCAACCCCGCTTTGACGAGAGCGAATTTCCAACGGATTTTTCGTCAGTGAAAAGTTATTTGACATGCCCATACTCATATAAGTTGTCCACGATATATGGTTACAATGCGGCAGTTCCAGAACTCTTTGGTTTTGGGAAAACAAGCCATACAATACTTGAGCGTATGCATCAGCAGTTTAAAGATAGGGCTCCATCGGCGGAGGAAGTGGCTGAGATTGTCGAGTCCACCTTTATGCTGAAACATGTCTTTCCGAGTAATGATCCGATTAATCGCCCCGGTTCATATGAACGTGCAAAATGGCTTATACAGAGGATCTTGATGGAATATTCTCAACAGTATGCTGCCGACTTTGGTCGTCTGCGGCAAGACGAAGCCCGGTTTGAAATATCAGTTAAGGATGCTTTGATAACTGGCGCTATCGACCTGCTTCTACTCGAAGACTTGCAACGAGGAATCACTACAGCTGACGTTATCGATTTCAAATCAATGGAAACGCCAGAAGATGTTGCCGCTTATGACTGGCGAGATATGTCGGTTCAGGTTCAGTTGTATTCGCAAGCTGCCAAAGAAGTTATTGGTGAGAATGTGGAGACAGGCTATATCCACACACTTAAGGATAATCGCAGAACGGCGATACCGGTCGATAAGCAATCGGTAAACAATGCCATTGGTGTTGTCGAGTGGGCTGTAAGAGGCATTCTCGACAGTGACTTCCCCATGCGCGCTTGCCCGAAAAGCTGCGGGGTCTGTGATTTCAGAGCCATGTGTGCACAAAAAAGACAATCCTTCAAAAACGAAGCCTTACCGCCTCAAATTAATACACCTGCAGGTTTAAAAAACTTAATCGCTTTTGAAGACGATGGAGGCGTCACGAATGAGATTTAAATTTGAAGCAATTGACATATTTTCAGGTTGCGGCGGGGTTTCATGCGGTCTGACCTTGGCGGGGTTTAAAGTTAAAGCTGCCGTGGAGATTGAGGATAGTGCTGTAGATACATACCTTGGTTATCCGTCGCTCTCAAAAGTTAACGTTTTGCGCGGCGTTCCGAAAGGCGATATCTGCAATTTGAGTGGTGAAGCTATTCTGAAGGCCGCCGGAATTAAGAAGGATGATATTTACCTATTCGCGGGATGCCCACCCTGCCAGAATTTTTCGAGACAGAATCCCGAAAACAAAAACAAGTCTCTTGCAGAGCGTAAGTTGCTGTTGTTCGAGTTTTTGCGGGTCATCGAAGAGATACTTCCTCCGTTCATCCTTATGGAGAATGTGCCGGGTATAAAAACCGAGTACAACAAGGTAATCCTCGACGAATTTCTTGACCGCCTGAAAAAGCAATATGTAGTCGTTGAAGGCATCCTCAACTCTGCTGATTACGGCGTTCCGCAGATACGAAAAAGGTTTGTGCTGCACGCCGTTCGAAAGGACATCTATGATGAATTGATGGCTGATAGCTATTCTTTCCAACTACCGAAACCGACGCATGACAAAGCTGAAAAGCACGGGCTGAAGCGATGGAAGACGGTAAGGGAAGCCATCGGCGATTTACCTACAATCAAAGCTGGTGAGGCATACCCCGATGACGGGGAAATACACAACCATAAGTGTGAGAAATTATCTCCTAAAAATATCCTGCGCATGCAGATTATTCGTCAAAACGGAGGGTCGCGGACTGGATTACCAGATGATTTAGTTTTGGAGTGCCACAAAAAGAAAGATGAGAATGGTAATGTGTTTTCAGGGCATAAGGACGTTTATGGGATCATGGACGCAGATAAACCTTCACCGACCATGACAGGAGGATGCCTCCGCTATTCAAAGGGACGATACGGACACTACGAACAGGATAGAGGTATTTCCATTCGGGAGGCGGCCCGGCTACAAACCTTTCCAGACAATTTTATTTTTAGCGACTCGCTTACGGCGGCGGCTTTGCAAATTGGTAACGCAGTACCAATTGATCTTGTGAAGGCAAGCGGGGCTGTGATAAAACTGGCGATGTATATTATTAAGGCAAAGAGGAGTAAGAATAAAAAGTTGGTAGAAACTCATACTAGGAGTTGAAGTGTACCTACGTCAATCGTATCTCTGACAGAACATGGTTCACGTATCAGCTATCATTGAAAAAGCCATTAATCCATACTTTAAGTAGCCTAAAATAGCTCCTTCTTTATTCCGTTCGCTGATCTCCCCAAGTCGTTCTATTTGGAAAATTACATCAAATAGGTACTTTACGCAACGGCGAATAGAGAGTTATATAGTTACCAATCTCCGTTCCAACTATCGAAGGCACCTAATCAGGTGCCTTCGATTTCGATTTATTATAATACGATGAACTATATCATGAGTAGAGCGAAGAACTAAAAGTGTCCTACATTGAGTGTCAAAAAACAATGAAAAAAGAATGTTAGAGATTCTATTGTTCATTATTGATGAATGATTAGAGAATTGTGAGGGATTAAAAAAGAGTAACTTTTTGAAGTTATTATTAGCATGAATCTGAGTTTCCCAGATGCCTTATATGACTTTATCGTGACTATCATGACAAATCACCCAATATGTGGTATCTTGACACTATAAAATTTTAGTGGGGGATTACTATGGATATTACTTTTGAACTAATTTTGACAGCTATTTCGATAAGCTCTTTAGCTATAAGTTTTTATAGTATAAAAGAAGTGAAAAAAATAAAAACAAATATTAAAGTGAAAGGTAATAGTAATATTTCAGCAGGTGGAAATATAAATGTTAAGTAACAAGTTTAAAATTAATGGAGATAGAAATTTAACTGCTGGGCGCGATTTAAATATTCATTTTCATGAGGTTGGTAGTCCCTTAAGATTCTTTGATCAAGATATTAAAGAGGTTATTCTCAGTTTTTCTCAGGTCGTAAGACATGAGATAGAAGTAACAGATGAAGTTAATCGAATTAACGCTGAAAGAAAGAATCAGATTAACAATCTCTCGGTAAGATATTTTAATATAATTCTTGATGAGAGTATGAGTTATTTTCAACAAATTGAAGATTTTTTAAAATCACCAATTAATTTATCGGAATTAAAAATGTATGAAAATACAGTTTATGAGTTAAATCAAAAAATAAATATCCATCGAGATGAATTTGAAAAGTTTGATTTGATTTTTGAATGTCTATATAACTTTATATTAGAGAATAATACAATCGAACTTAGGGCAGATAGAAGATTGATTTGGATTATGTTGCATTACATGTACTGGAAGTGTGATTTAGGAGAGGGTGGGGAATGTTAAAGCCACATAAATATCTTGATCTTGACCATAGTGTACTAAAT
>NZ_LVWI01000061.1 GCF_001909055.1 Paenibacillus helianthi | reverse complement strand
GGTATTAGCTACCGTTTCCGGTAGTTATCCCAGTCTAGAGGGTAGGTTGCCTACGTGTTACTCACCCGTCCGCCGCTAAGCTTATCCCGAAGGATAAGCTCCGCTCGACTTGCATGTATTAGGCACGCCGCCAGCGTTCGTCCTGAGCCAGGATCAAACTCTCCAAATTGGTATTTAGAAAGAGCGATTGCTCATTTTGAAACATCTGACGAGAATAAAATATTCTCTATTTTTGGATCTCACTTGCGTGAAATCCCACTCACTCGTTGTTCAGTTTTCAAAGATCAATGTCTCGTTTTTCTTCATCGTTGCTTGTCAGCAGCGACCTTTATAATATATCACAGCACCTTTATTTTAGTCAAGCGTTTTTTAATTTTAATTTTTCGCTTGGCTTCTCAGCAAGTTATCATAGGATACCTTGTCCAAAGGGCCGAGACTTAATGTATCATATATCCACAATCCACGTCAACCTCTAGAACAAAGTTATTTTTAATCCCAGAAGCATCAGCACTCCAGGAAGACCAAGGACCGTTACTGCGCCTATAGTTGTAGGGTTCAGGGGGATGTATATATCTGTCACTAAGCCTGAGAAATTCACCACATAAATACCAAGCGCAGCCAAGAGAAGATGTGTGCCGAACAGGCTGAGCCACGCCCAGCCCAATTTTTTCCGGAAAACAATAAGAAGTAATAAAAGTCCTGATAACACCAGCACAGCTATCGCGGCCATTCTCAGCATGATAATCCTCCTTTAGTGTTCTTTGGTCACCCTAGAGACGGGCTCTGTTAAGACCCAGATTTTTTGCATGCTTCAAATGAATCTGATATTTACGCTCTGCCGCTTCCAAAATATATATGGCGTAATCAATTTGATCCTGACCCCGCGCCTCGTCAAACATCAGATGTGCTCTCTCCCACTCGGATTGCGCCTGCTGAACCTCGAGAAACACGTTCCAGTGGTCGTCCTGCTGTCCTTTCTCTCTACTGCTCTGCCGCCCATTGCCCCACCATCCCATTCCCTATACCTCCTCATAAGAATAAATTTGGGCCCGCTCTAAAATCGCGCCCTCTTTTATTCTCATTCATATCGAAACCGGGACAAACTTAGAACCAGAATGGCAGTAAACGATCCGCGAAATTTCTCTTCAGAAATATTCTTTGCCGTAAAAACAGCAAAAAAAGAAGCCCCATTGGGCTCCTTTATTGAAATAACATGACGCCAGGCTGCTCAGAACAGCTCACGCCGGCCTTCGAGTGCTTTGGACAAGGTTACCTCGTCTGCATACTCCAAGTCGCCGCCTACAGGCAGCCCATGGGCTATTCTGGTGATTTTGATCTCGAACGGACGAACTAAGCGGGAGATATACATTGCTGTAGCTTCACCCTCAATGTTAGGGTTGGTCGCCATGATGAGCTCCTTTACCCTCTCATCGCTTAATCGGGTCAACAGCTCCTTCAGACGTATATCATCCGGACCCAGACCCTCCATAGGAGAGATCGCACCCTGCAGCACGTGGTAATAACCGTCGAATTCCTTGGTTCGTTCAATAGCCACAAGATCCTTGGAATCCTGGACTACACAGATGACCGAGGCATCCCTGGTTTTGTCCTGACAGATCCGGCAAGGGTCGGTATCCGTAATATTGCAGCAGACCGAGCAATAATGAAGATTGCGTTTGACGCTGACCAACGCCTTGGCAAAATCAATAACTTCGTCTTCTTTCATATTGAGCACATGAAAGGCCAGCCGTGCGGCTGACTTCGGGCCAATTCCGGGCAGACGCGTAAAAGCTTCGATCAGCTTGGCTAGCGGTTCTGGATAATACAAAATATCGGTTCTCCTTTGGACAGATGGAGTAAGGTTTAGAACAGGCCAGGAATCTTCATCCCGCCAGTGAATTTACCCATGTCGTTATTAGCCAATTCTTCCACTTGCGTAAGAGCATCATTTACAGCAGTAATTACAAGGTCCTGCAGCATCTCGATATCTTCAGGATCAACAGCTTCTGGTTTGATCTGGATCGACAACAGTTTCTTATGTCCATTCACCTGCACGGTTACTACACCGCCACCGGAAGATCCTTCAATAGTTTTGCTGCCCAGCTCTTCTTGTGCCTTGAGCATTTGCTCCTGCATTTTTTTGACCTGTTTCATCATTTGGTTCATATTATTCATTCATCGTCTCTCCTTTGGAATGCGCATTTAGCGCTAATAGGTTAATTACTCTTTTATGACAACAAGGTCTTCCCCAAAGAGCTGGATCGCCTCGTCAATCCATGGTTCGGTCCGGGTGTCCGGAGTTTCGTGTTCATGCTCCAGCCGGAGTTCCTCTGTACCGGTCTGAGCAGCAGATTTCATCGCAGCTTCATTCCAGTCCCGGAGCAGCATGGTCACGAGGCGGTAAGGTCTGCCCAAACGGGCAGCAAATACGTTCTCAATCACCTGTCTGTTAGCCGGCTTCTCAGTGGTGTCGCGGTGAATTGTATTTTTAAAGGCTACCAGTACTGCATCTTCCATAACAGCCACAGGCTCACCGTCGACAAACCATGCATGAACCGTCACCTTCTCTTCCTTAACCCCTTGCAAGACAGCGCTCCATTTCTTATATACTTCTGCAAAATCGGCACTGTCCTTCCCAGCAATAAACTTATCTAACTGGGGTGGAAGCTTCGAAGGAGAAGATATTCGTGGTGCAGGCGCTTGTGCGGCCGACGGTCTGCCCGTATTCCCCTGTTCACCACGCCCTCCAGCAGAAATGGCACCAGACTGCATAGCCAGCTCCAGCTTTTTCTCCAGGGCAGCAATCTGCCGTTTGAGTAGCTCCAATTCACCAGAGTCCACGGCTGCAGCGTTACCGCCGGCTTGATTGGAAACGGAAGTAAAGGAATGCGGAGAGACCTCTTGCGGATCAGCTTCCTGCTGTTGCAGGCTGCACAGCTTCATCAGCGCTACTTCAAACAAGGTCTGCGGATGGGTCGCATATTTCATTTCACCCAGATAACGGGTTAGTGTCTCTACGATCAGAAAGAGCCGGTCCCTAGAAAATACTGCCGCCATATCACGGAACTCTGCTGGATTCAGCACCCGGTCCGTTAGTTGATCGGCCCCTGGGACCATCTTGATCATAAGCAAATCACGGAAATAGTACAGCAGGTTCTCCAGACATTTATCAGCACTCTTACCCTCATGCATAAGCTGCTCAACAAGCTCCAAAAGAAGTCCCATATCCCCATCCAGAATGGCCGTTGCCAGGCGAGCGAACTGTTCGGAAGGAATCCCCCCGGTCATGCCTAACACCTGCTGATAGGTAACCTGGCCATCTGTAAAGGATGAAATTTGGTCCAGTATACTAAGCGCATCACGCATTCCACCATCGGAAAGTCGGGCAATATACTGCAGAGCATCTGTGTCTGCGGAAATACCTTCCTTCTGGCAGATCACTGCTAAGTGTGCTGTCTGCTCCTCCAGTGACACCCGGCGAAAATCAAAGCGCTGGCAGCGAGAAATAATCGTTGCCGGTAATTTATGAGGCTCTGTCGTCGCCAGAATAAACATTACATGGGGAGGCGGTTCTTCCAGTGTCTTCAGCAGCGCATTAAAAGCCTCTGTAGTCAGCATATGCACTTCATCAATGATATACACTTTGCGGCGAACTTCGGTAGGTGCATATTTCACCTTATCCCGGAGATCACGTATTTCCTCAACGCCCCGATTTGACGCTGCGTCAATCTCCTGCACATCCATGACGTTACCCGCAGTGATCCGCAGGCATGAGGGACACTCGTTGCAGGGTTCCGGACCCTCGATGCGTTCGCAATTGACCGCTTTGGCGAGAACCTTGGCGGCACTTGTCTTGCCGGTCCCGCGCGGTCCGCTGAACAGGTAGGCATGCGAAACCCGCTGTTCGCGAATTGCATTCTGCAGCGTCTGAATTATGTGCTGTTGCCCTACCATGTCATGAAACGACTGCGGCCGCCAGGCACGATACAGCGCGATATGTTCCACTATGCATTACCCTCTCTTAGGCTGCCGCTTTCGGCATTTGTCGCTAATTTATTATACTATATCCACTAGACTTTGACCAAAAACAAAAAAGCATCTTTGCTTGTGGCAAAGATACTGTAATGGACAATATGTTAAACCGTGCACCTGTTATTGATGGCTGCGATCCAAGCGGCAACCCTACAACACTGCTCGGGCTAGGCCACCCTCCGGCACAAGAGTAAACTTACTTATGGCTGCTTCCTTCCGGACCTGACCAGGTTCATAAGCACTCATTGCGGAGGACCCAACCGTCAACACAGCCCGTAGGAACCAAGGCCTCACATCGACAGCACCTCTAACAGGAATTCAACCTCGCTACAGCGGATTGCGAGTTACAGGGCACCGCTACCTCCCCGTCTAGCACGGCGAAGATAAGTATAGCTTACACCCGGACAAAAATCAACTCCAGATGAAACCCCAAATAAAGGAGAAGCCCCCGGACGCCATGTCCGGGGGCTGGACTAATCCATAACCGCCTATGTGGTTACTCCATTAGATGCCATACTTTTTCTTGAATTTATCAACACGGCCACCGGCATCCATGAACTTCTGCTTACCTGTATAGAACGGGTGGCAGCTGGAGCAAATTTCGACGCGCAGCTCTGATTTCACAGAACCAGCTTCGAATGTATTGCCACATGCACAGGTTACCTTGGTTACATTGTACTTAGGTTGAATAACGGATTGCATATAAACCTCACCTCTCGTGCCCTAGGCCTCATGCGGACCTAGAGTTAATAAAATATCTAAGCGGTATTTTAGCACGAAAGGCCTGGCTCTGCAATATGTCTAGTTCCTGGTTGTTTGCGGTTATATTTGCACACGCCGCTGCTTGGCCCGGGCCAAATCCGCCGGCGGTACATGTGTATATGAACCTATAACAACACCAGGAAGTTCCTCGCGGAAGATCTCCAGCATCGTCTTCATTCCCAGTACCTCACCTTGAGCCGGTGGAATTAATTCCAAATAGCTCTCAGGATCAATATTAAGGTTGCGCATTTGGATCAGCTTCAGATCTGTACGTCTAACGAATTCCACCATCGCTTCAATCTCCTCCTCACGGTCGGTAACCCCCGGGAAGATCAGATAATTGATCGATGTATACACACCTTGTGAAGCTGCGTATTTCAAAGATTTCTCCACATTTGCCAGCGTATAGCCGCGCGGCTTGTAATAGGCATTATAATGGTCATCCAGTGCACTTATTGTGCTGACACGCATTAAATCCAGTCCAGCATCAACTATACCGCGGATATGATCGCTTAAGCCGGCGTTAGTATTGATGTTGATATAACCCATATCTGTAATGGAACGCACCTCACGAATAGACTCAATAATGAGCTTCGCCTGTGTGGATGGTTCCCCTTCACAGCCCTGACCGAAGCTGATAATGGACTGGGGTGTTTTTAGATGCTCCAGCATAACCTCTGAAATCTCATTCACCGTGGGACGGAAATTCATTCGTGTCTGAGGGGATACAAAGCCACTGTCGTCGGGCTGTTCGGAGATACAGCCGAAGCATCCGGCATTGCACGAATAGGAGACAGGAACCGCCCCCTCCCAACGTCCCAGAAAGGTGTTAGAAGAGGTCAGACATTCGTAGCCCAGCGCACAATTGGAGAGATGATCGTATAGACGGTTCTCCGGGTACTTGGCGGTTAAACTGCTTACTCCCACCTCTACATCTTCCCGATCACAATTAAGCGGATTCCACTGCTCCGGGTCATCCGTAAGATCGGCGGCCACATAGAAGCCGCCATCTTTCCACACTACTGCTGAATAACCGAAGAGTGGAAGCTTATACGACTTGTCTGTCTTGACATACCCAGGAAGACACAAACGGGTAAAGCCTTGCGGAAGCAAGGCCCCGACAGCTTGTGAGCCTTCCGGAAGCGGCAGCATCTCACCCGTCTCAGGGTTCATACCTACCGCCCGCGTGTTAGGCAGACCTACCAGGGTAGCACCCTCCGGCAGCGGTATTAATTCTTCCTCTAGCATCTCAACAATCATATCCCCGCTGCGGGCCAGCCCATACAGCTCGGGATGATCATATACGTTTCCTTGCCCGTCGGCATATACCAAATACATGTTAGTCTCCTTATTATCGTTTCTTAGGTGGTAGGAACAGACGGCGTCTTCGGCCGGGTGGTACGGCGTGCGGATGAGCCGCTGTTCGAGGTACCTCCATTGCTGGCTGTTCCGCTTGGTGATGAGGACTCTTTGTTTCCGGCAACGTCAAAGGACGCCAGGAATTCAGCATTTGTCTTGCTGTCACGCAGCTTTTTTAGGAAGCCTTCAACAAAGTCATACGATTCGTTCATATTCTTACGAATTGCCCAAATGGTATCCAGCTCTTCCTTGCTCAGCAGCACCTCTTCGCGGCGTGTGCCGGAACGGCGTATATCGATGGCCGGGAAAATACGGCGCTCTGCCAGCTTACGGTCCAAGTGAAGCTCCATGTTCCCTGTACCTTTAAATTCTTCATAAATGATATCATCCATACGCGATCCTGTATCAATAAGCGCTGTGGCAAGTATAGTCAAGCTTCCGCCTTCCTCCACATTCCGCGCTGACCCGAAAAAACGCTTGGGACGATGGAACGCGGCCGGATCAATCCCGCCACTCAGTGTACGTCCGGACGGGGGGACAACCAGATTGTAGGCACGCGCTAGCCGGGTAATACTGTCCAGCAAAATAACAACATCCTTCTTATGCTCTACTAACCGCAAAGCCCGCTGCAATACAAGTTCAGCTACTTTGATATGATTCTCTGGAAGTTCATCAAACGTAGACGCCACAACTTCGCCCTTCACGGAACGCTGCATATCCGTTACTTCCTCGGGACGTTCATCAATGAGCAGTACGAACAGGGCAATTTCAGGATTGTTAGTGGAAATGCTGTTGGCAATTTCTTTTAAGAGGAGCGTTTTCCCTGCTTTGGGAGGTGCTACAATCAAACCGCGCTGCCCCAGGCCAACAGGAGCAAGCAAATCCATTATTCGTGTGGACAAGTGTGTAGGGGATGTTTCAAGTGGCAGCTTATCTTGCGGATAAAGAGGTGTTAGCGCCGGGAAATGCAAACGCTCTGCTGCACTGGCAGGATTCTCGCCGTTGACGGCATTGACTTGAAGCAATCCGAAGTAGCGTTCATTCTCTTTGGGTGTTCGGCATTTGCCCGATACAAGGTCGCCGCTTCTGAGGTCAAACTTGCGGATCTGCGAAGCTGAAATATAAATGTCTTCCGCGCTGGGCAAATAATTGATCGGCCTAAGGAAACCATAGCCTTCCGGTAAAATCTCGAGAACGCCTTCCATAAACATGAGCCCGCTCTGTTCTGCCTGCGCCCGGAGGATGGCAAAAATCAGTTCCCGCTTTTTAAGCGTCCCGTAGTATGGAATCTGGTACTTTTTCGCCAGTTTATACAAATCGGTCAGCTTCATTTCTTCCAAATCGGAAATTTGAAGATCCATGTAATAACCACCTATTCAATTTTTATGATAAGTTCTTCTAGCAGGTTAACCAGCAAAAAATAGGAGTCTATTAAATTGCTTATTAGGATAGCATTACCCATTCTGGAAGAGGATATGCAGTTCGAGAGCAAAAAACACCTCTTCCAGGACATCGGTTAAACCTGATTTATTCGTTTTCACGCCATACTTTGGCTCCCAAATTACGCAAATTGCTAACTAAATTGTCGTAACCACGGTCTATATACTCCACACCCGTGACCTCAGTAATTCCTTCCTCTACCGTCAAGCCGGCAATCACAAGTGCTGCACCTGCACGCAGATCGGCAGCCTTAACCTTCGCAGCATTCAGCTTACTTCCTTCAATGATGGCAGAACGGCCTTCCACACGGATTTTGGCGCCCATTCGCACCAGTTCAGGCACATGCTTAAATCGGTTGCTGTATACAAAATCGCTGAGTACACTAACGCCTTCTGCCTGGGTAAGCATACTCGTCATTGGAGATTGCAAATCGGTGGCAAAACCGGGGTATATCAGTGCTTTGACATCAGCATGCTCGTATTTAGCTTTGCCGATGACGCGGATACTCTCATCCAGTTCTTCGATATCTACGCCCATCTCAAGCAACTTGGCCGTGAGTGCCTCCAAATGCTTGGGAATTACATTATCTATCAATACATTGCCGCGCGTAGCCGCAGCAGCAATCATATATGTTCCAGCTTGAATACGATCGGGTATGATGGAGTGACGGCAACCATGCATTTCCGTAACACCTTCGATCCGGATCGTTTCGGTACCAGCGCCTTTTATAACAGCGCCCATGGAGTTCAGGAGAGTAGCTACATCTATAATCTCAGGCTCTTTAGCCGCATTTTCGATGGTTGTTGAGCCCTTGGCACGTGAAGCCGCAAGCATGATGTTAATAGTGGCACCTACGCTAGATACGTCTAAATAAATTTTGGCACCGCGCAGTTCTTTGGCATACAGATGAATAGAGCCATGATCGTTGGTCACAGTCGCACCTAGCGCTTCAAAGCCCTTAATGTGCTGGTCAATTGGACGAGGCTCAAAATTGCAGCCGCCAGGAAGACCAATTGTCGCTTCCTTGAACCTTCCAAGGAGTGCTCCCATCATGTAGTATGAAGCCCGGAGTTTCTTGACTGGTCCGTTAGGCATTGGGATGGATACGATACGGGAGGGATTAATTCTCATCTGGCTGCCTGTCCAGGAGACTGTGGCTCCAAGCTCTTCCAGAATTTCGGAATATACAGCTACATCACTAAGGGACGGCAAGTTATCCAGAACAACTTCAGACTCGGCCAAGATCGCCGCAGGGATAAGCGCAATTGCGCTATTCTTCGCTCCACTGATGGTCACGACGCCTTCTAAAGGACGTCCACCGCCAATCATTAATTTTTCCATAAATTTATCCGGTTCCCCCTACGTGTATTGCAGCTTGCCCTGGCAATACCTGCTGTGGCTAAGCTTAATTATAACGATTAGAAACGGATGCGCCGCCCTTACAACAAGGACGGCACCCGTTTCAACAGTAAATACAAGGACTGGTTACCACCATAGGTAAATAACTCCTTATATTAAACGGAAAGACACCGGCTAGGCGGTGCTTTCCATATCACGACTATTCAGCTTAAAGACAGCTCTACAGAGCCTGTCCATTTGCGTCATAAATATATTAGGCTTTGTTGCTGGAACCGAACTCACGGATTTTGCCGATAACGGTTTGTTTGATAGCTTCGCGGCCTGGTGCGATGAATACACGAGGATCATAAGCATCCGGTTTAGCAGCCAGTACTTCGCGAACAACCTTAGCAAATGCGATTTGGTTCTCAGTGTTCACGTTGATTTTGGAAGTACCCAGAGATATGGATTTCTTGATGTCATGCTCAGGAATACCAGTACCGCCGTGAAGAACGAGCGGAAGCTTAACTGCATCGCGGATTTCTTCCATTTCTTTGAATCCGAGGTTAGGCTCACCATGGTAAGGACCGTGTACGGAACCAAGCGCAGGAGCCAAAGTGTCAACGCCAGTTTCTTTAACAAGGCTTACACATTCGTTAAGGTCTGCATATTGAATGCCGCCGATTACGTCGTCTTCCTGTCCGCCTACAGTTCCTACTTCTGCTTCTACAGAAACACCTTTAGCATGAGCATATTCAACGACTTTCTTGGTCATTTCAATGTTCTCGCTGATTGGGTGGTGGGAACCATCGATCATTACGGATGTAAATCCGGCGTCGATTGCGTCTTTACATTTGTCAAAGCTTGAACCGTGATCCAGGTGAATAGCAACAGGAACGGTGATTTTCATGTCATGAACAAGACCTTCAACCATCTTAACTACTGTGTAAAAGCCGCCCATGTGACGAGCTGCGCCTTCAGATACGCCAAGGATTACTGGTGCCTTTTCTTCTTCTGCTGCACCAAGAATCGCTTGTGTCCACTCCAAGTTATTGATGTTGAACTGGCCGACTGCATATTTTCCTTCAAGTGCTTTGGTTAACATGTCTGTCATAGATACTAATGGCATGGTTTCAATCCTCCTAAGAATGTTTGGTTGCTTATATAAGCCGACATCACATACAGGCCTATTATAGCACATCCTGTGTTAAATACTAAATAGGATACACAAAAAAATGTCCCGGTGGGACGATATCAGGCCAACCCAAAGCCCGGGCAGACTGTTCCTTTCTAGCGTATCCATAACCCCACATTCCCAAACTGCAGATTCCCAGGTTAGCTGTACTGGTCTATCGACTTATTGTTAAGATGCATATTTACGGCTACCCGCATCTCATCGATGTCAAACGGCTTCGTAAAATGCATCAGGGCCCCCAGTTTGGTTGCTTCTTTAATCATATCCAGTTCACCGTAGGCTGTCATCATAATAACCTTGATCGCAGGATTGATCTCCTTCAGATGCTTCAGGATCTCAAGTCCGTCCATTCCTGGAATTTTCATATCCAGCAAGACTAAATCGGGGGATTCGCTGCTGACAATGTCCAATGCCAACTTTCCGTTAGCTGCTTGAAATGTGGTATACCCTTCGCTATTAAATACTTCCATGAGGAGAATCCGGATTCCGTTCTGATCATCAACAATTAACACTTTTTTCTTTTCCATACCATACCCTCCCAGAATTTGAAGCAGATTGTCCATACCCCGCACTCATACAGCTAATGGCCCCTTAACCTAAAAAGTCTATACGAAACCTATTATTCGTTCCCAACAGCCAAAATCCTGCTAATTGGTTAAAATGCGTAAATCTATGTCATTTTATGGCCTATAACCAGACTGCGCTGTGAAGACAATTTATGCTTTTCAAATTAGGCGGTATCAATCAAAGAAAGCCTCCATACGGAGGCTCATCTGGGCCCTATAAAGGCCTTCTTATAAGAAATTAAAGTTGTTCAGAGTGAGTCAGTGATGCTTTGACAAATTCGCGGAAAAGCGGCTGCGGACGGTTCGGACGGGAGGTGAACTCCGGATGGAACTGCACCGACAGGAACCATGGATGGCCCGGGAGCTCGACGATCTCTACCAGACGTCCGTCCGGAGAGGTACCGGAGATCACGAGGCCGGCTTTTTCGATTTCATCACGGTAAGCATTGTTGAATTCATACCGGTGACGGTGACGCTCATATACCAATTCATCATCGTAGCAGGACATTGCCAGTGATTCAGGAAGAAGCTTACATGGGTAAAGGCCAAGACGCATGGTCCCGCCCATATCTTCGATATCCTTCTGCTCCGGCAGCAGGTCAATGAGCGGATGCTGTGTAGACGGATCGATCTCCGAGCTATTTGCGCCAGCCAGTCCCAGAATGGAACGGCCATATTCGATCACGGAAACCTGCATTCCCAGGCAGATGCCGAAGAAAGGAATGGATTGTTCACGGGCATAACGAATGGCGGAAATCTTACCTTCGATTCCCCGGTCGCCAAAACCACCTGGAACGAGTATTCCGCCAATGCCTCCCAGCAGTTCATCTACATTCTCGTCAGTAACCTGTTCAGCATCGACCCAGCGGATCTTCACTTCGGCATTCGCAGCAAAGCCGGCATGGGACAGCGACTCCACTACACTTAAATAAGCATCATGCAGTGCTACATACTTGCCGACAATGGCAATTTCAACCGTGCGCTCAAGCTGCTGAATCCGGCTAAGCATGCTCTCCCACTCACGCATATCCGGCGCAGGAGTGGTCAGCTTCAGGTGATTAACAACAATCTCGTCCAAGCCTTCATCGCGCAGGTTCAGCGGAACCTCATACAGTGTCGAGGCATCGCGGCATTCTACTACGGCATTGGCGTCGATATCACAGAACAGGGCGATCTTGGCCTTCATGTCATCGGAAAGCGCATATTCCGTACGGCATACAATGACATTTGGCTGAATTCCGATGCTGCGCAGTTCTTTTACGCTATGCTGGGTCGGTTTCGTTTTCACTTCACCCGCAGCCTTGATATAAGGAATCAGGGTTACGTGGATGTACATCACATTTTCACGGCCGATATCACTTTTGATCTGACGGATTGCTTCCAGAAACGGCAGGCTCTCTATATCGCCCACGGTACCGCCGATTTCAGTAATGACCACATCTGATCCTGTCTCACGGCCTGCGCGGAATACGCGCTCTTTAATTTCGTTCGTGATATGCGGGATGACTTGAACGGTTCCGCCCAAGTATTCCCCGCGCCGCTCTTTGCTGATGACCGAAGAATAAATCTTACCGGTTGTAACATTGCTGTTCTTCGAGAGATTGATGTCAATAAACCGTTCATAGTGTCCAAGGTCCAGGTCCGTTTCCGCTCCATCATCAGTTACAAACACTTCGCCATGCTGATAAGGGCTCATGGTTCCAGGGTCTACGTTAATGTAGGGATCGAACTTCTGAATAGTCACCTTCAATCCTCTGTTCTTGAGCAGCCTGCCCAAAGAAGCGGCGGTAATGCCTTTGCCCAGGGAAGACACAACGCCCCCCGTTACAAAAATATACTTTGTCACTGTATAACCCTCCTAAATAAAGTCCAGGAATTCAGGCACGCTTGGTGTTTATCGTAACCCTTTTTTCCATTATCAAAACGGGGAACCCAAAAAGTTACTTCTCCAATGAATCCCGGAAAAAACCATCCGTTTCTATAGAAAGAATAGGATAATTAATAACGTGAAACATATGAGTTCTATCTTTTAAAAAAACAAAAAAGTGACACCCGTAGACCCGGGGCACTTTTTATTTTAGAAAACATTATTAACTTCCATTATAAGCCCATGCAATAGTTTACTCTGACGGTCCCACCCATGTCAAGGGAGGAATTACGCGCACACGTATACTACTTTAATAATTCTCGTCCTCATCCTCATCATCGGCATCTTCTGCTTCGCCGTCTTCGGAATCTTCATCGTCAACCTCATCTTCGTCAATGTCGTCTTCATCGATAACAACATCTTCGTCGACTTCTTCTTCGCTGTCGTCGTCGGAATAGAGGTCGTCGCGATCTTCGTCGATAGCATCGAAATCCTCTTCCTCCGCAGCGTAGTTCTCTTCTTCTTCGGCGAAATCATCGTCTTCCAGATCGTCATCCTCATCGTTGATGATACGCACGCGTTTGGTATTGCCGACTGGATCGTCAGAGCGTTCCAGAGGGTACCAGCGTTTCAGCCCCCACAGGTTGGTTCCAACACAGGCAAAACGCCCGTCAATATTAATCTCGGTATATAACTGGGCAATAGTATCTTGGCTTTCTTGATCGGTCATACCGCGCAAACTGGCAACCTCAACCATCAGATCACGGTAGTAGTAAGGCGTATTGGCTGCTTTGAGTACCAGGAAAGCCAGGTCTACCATCGGCATTTCTTTTATTTTCTCAGGGTCCAGCTTTAAATTGAGTGGCGTACTCACTAAAGGACACTTCCTCTCACGCATTGTTCACATTACCGTTAATTTCTATTTCATAATATCCATTAACAAAACTAAGTAAAACCTATTTGGCAGCAAATTGCAAGTCAAAACCATCCGGCTGAATGATGTATTCCCGGACCTGCTCTGAAACCTGTTCATCCACTAACGCAAAAAAGGCGGAGGAAGTTCCTCCGCGCATGACTGTATCCACGCCAAGGATCGGCTCCTTACGGGATGTTGCAAAGAGAACTCGCGCTCTCTTCTGTTTATTTTATGTAAAGCTCCGCTTTTTGACACGATGGGCAGCCTATTTCGCTAAAAAAGGGCAAGTTCCCATTCGGACGTCTGCCTCCCCTCATACAATATGGCAGCACGGCACCGAGGAGGGGACGGCGTAACTTATGGATTACTACGGATTTTGGCAGATGCTGCTTGGTGAGATATCGGCTGCCCCCAAAAATGCCGAGCGGCGCATTGTCACCTTCAATGATGCCCGCCAGTATGCCGGAGCGCTGTCAGAGTGGAAAGCACTGAAAGCAAAGAAACCGGAATTGCGGCAAGTACAAATATCCCCATTAATCCGGGCATTTGTTGTGCCCGCCGCAGGAGCGGGGAAGCTGCTCTATAAATATGAAGATTCTCTAAGCATCGAAGAGGATTCCCGGATACAGGTTCACGCGGTGGCCCCTGAAAAATCAGGGACCGCCATGATGCCTTGGGGCGTCAAAGCCATTCATGCTCCGCAGGCGTGGTCCCGTTCGACCGGAGTTCATGTAAAGATCGGAGTGATTGATACAGGTGCCGATTACCGGCACCCGGATCTTAGGCATTCGCTGGCTTCCGGCGTGAATCTGCTGCACCGCGGCATGCTGCCGCTCGACGATAACGGTCATGGCACCCATATCGCCGGTACGCTGGCGGCGGCCGGCGGCACCCGCGGCATGATGGGCGTAGCGCCGAGGGCACAGCTGTACCCGGTCAAGGCTTTTGACCACAGCGGCTCGGCCTATGTGTCGGACATTGTACTCGGCATCGACTGGTGCGTGCAGAACAAGATCGATATCATTAATATGAGCTTCGGCATGAAAACGAGAAGTAAAGCCCTTCACGATGTGGTGATCAAGGCCTACCGGGCCGGGATCGCCATCATTGCTTCCTCCGGCAACGACGGCAAACGCGGCGGGGACTATCCCGCCCGCTACCCCGAGACGATCGCCGTCGGCGCCCTTGACCGGAGGCACCGCGTCGCGTCCTTCAGCAACCGGGGTCCGTATATCGATGTATACGGACCCGGCGAGGGCGTGCCCTCCTGCTGGCTGAAGGAGGGCTATAAAGAGATGAGCGGCACCTCCATGGCGACCTCGCATGTCACGGGAGCCGCCGCTTTGCTGCTCGCACTGCGCCCGGGCCTCTCGCCACGGGAGCTGAAGCTGCTCCTGCGCCGCACGGCTTCTCCGGTGCGGCTGCGCAAAGGCCAGCGCCGCGCGGCCTTAGGCGGCGGGGCGGCCGATGCCCTGCGCCTGCTGCGGGCAGGCGCACGGGCGAAGCGGGCTACCGCCGCGAAGGCGTAGGGGCGGCGGCCCCGTGGCCCGCTAGGGCCGCGGTAGGCCTTGGGCGGGCCACGGGCGCACCGCTTGCCGGGAGTTGCCCTGGCACTCCCAGCTGACTTAGGCCCGCTTGAGCAGTAGGAATGAGTTGCGTAGATCAATCACATTCCCTTAGTCAGTAAGCATAGCAAAAGCTCCGCCTCCAAATTGTACGGGGGCGGAGCTTTTGCTTGAGCTGGACCGTTACATCCGGTCCGGTGCGGTTACACCAACGAGACGAAGCACGTTGGCGATTGTGGTCCGTGCCGCGCCCAGCAGAGCAAGGCGGGCTACGGTCTGGGCGGCATCCTCGGTGATGACGCGCTCCGCTTTGTAGTAGCTGTGGAACAGCGAAGCCAGATCGTATACGTAACGGATCAGGCGATGCGGCGCATAGCTGCTGGCAGCTATCTCGATCTCCGCCGGTAATTCGCCGATTTTGCGAAGAAGATCATATTCATGTGCAGCGGTCAGCTTGGCGTAGTCGATTTCGGAAAAATCAGGCAATACAATTCCTTGCTCCTCAGCCTGGCGGAAAATACTGCAGATCCGCGCATGTGCATACTGCACATAGAATACAGGGTTCTCATTGGAAGTGGAAATCGCCAGATCCATATCGAAGTCCAGATGTGAATCCATGCTGCGCATGGTGAAGAAATAACGGATGGCATCGATTCCGACTTCGTCCATCAGGTCTTCCATCGTCACCGCTTTGCCGGTACGCTTGGACATTTTGACCTTTTCACCGTTCTGGAAGAGACTGACCATTTGGGCAATCAACACGACTAGCTTATCCGGATCATTGCCAAGCGCGGACATGGCTGCCTTCATCCGGGGAATATAGCCGTGGTGATCGGCGCCCCAAATGTTGATCATTTTGTCATAGCCCCGGCCATATTTGTCGCTGTGATAAGCGATATCCGGGGTCAGATAGGTATAGGTTCCGTCGTTCTTGATCAATACGCGGTCCTTGTCATCACCATATTTCGTCGTTTGCAGCCAGGTCGCCCCGTCCTGTTCGTAGACTTCACCGCGCTCGCGCAGCTCGTCCAGGGAACGTAGCACTTCACCGTTCTCGTACAGAGAGGTCTCACTGAACCAGATATCGAAGCCCACGCGGAACCGGTTAAGGTCGCGTTTGATTTTATCCAGCTCCTTGGCAAGACCATAGGTACGAAAGAAGGCTGCGCGGTCGCCTGGTGTCATGGACAGCAGCTCGTCGCCTTTTTCAGCCACCAGCTCTTTGGCAAAACCCTTGATGTCCTCGCCATGGTAGCCGTCTTCCGGCATTTCCGCCGGCTGGCCCAGCTCCTGAAGATAACGGGTTTCGATGGATTTGCACAGGTTCTGAACCTGGTTCCCGGCATCATTAATGTAATACTCGCGGGTTACCTGGTAGCCGGCAAAATCCAGCACGTTGCACAGCGCATCACCAACAGCAGCCCCGCGGGCATGTCCCAGATGCAGACTGCCGGTAGGATTCGCGCTGACAAATTCCATCTCGACCTTCTGACCCTGGCCTGCATTAATGCGGCCATAGTCCTCACCCTGTTCCGCCACGAGGGCGATTACCGGGTAGAGGTAGCTTTTTGACAACGTAAAATTGATGAAGCCCGGTCCGGCAATTTCTGCTTTTTCAATAGAAGCATTGCCCTTATCCAGGTGCTCAATGATCGCTTCAGCAATCTGCCGTGGATTGCGCTTGGCAATCTTGGTTAGCTGCATCGCAGCATTGGTGGCCAGGTCCCCGTGGGCTTTGTCCTTGGGTACTTCCAGTACGATGGCTGGAATTTCCTCTCTGGTGACCAGGCCAGCGGCGACAATGGCGCCAGCGATCGCTTCCTTCACCCGTTCATTGGCTAACTGAAGCGGATTTTGACTATGTGTCATGATTGTAGTTCCTCCTGTATATGCAAACTTATAGCGAACTGTCCCGATAATTCCCCGTATACGTAAAGATCATATTCCCACGAAACCGCAAGCGATCTTCCCTCACGCTTCATATCCAGTTTCCGGGTGGCTGTGGAGAGATTAAACTGTGTATATGGCGAGCGGTAGAATCCTGGCCGGCGTTGTCCCGGAACAAAGGACTGCTCCGACTGGACACCGCCGTGTCGAATCAGCTTCAGTTCACTGTCTGAAATCTTCAAAGTGGTTCGGACAGAAACTGGCTCGCCCTTGGGGCCTGTCTGCGTTTCTTCATAACGGATATACAGCTGATTTCCTCTGGCAATAGCTTCACCGGAGGCGTGCACCACATTCCGTTCCCCGCCCTGCGCACTCGTAAGCGTTACGGAAACGCCGTATTTGCCTTGCTGCACTTCAGTCATCACACGTTCCTCGCTTATTCACACTTATATAATCTAAGGCATATTCGCTTTCCCATTGTACACTATATCCAGATCGGGAGGGCAATTCAATCGCTAATTTGGACTTCCGGGAGCTGTTGTCTCCGGATTTCTTGATCCATGCCGCTTTTAGCAGATGAAGTCCAGGGTCACAAAGGCAGCAGCGACAACGTATCCCTGCTCTTCAGCCCCTCTACCATAGACGTCCAGGCTTCCGGCTTATCGGCAAGTACTGCATAATAACGGGTCAGAAAGTCCGCAACCAAAGAAGCCTTGACCTGCCCCAAATCCTCATTCCCGGGCATAAAGCACAGGTCAAGACCCGACACCGCCTCCCCGTCACCCTGCCAGGAGGGATGAACGTATGGGAAATCCATCCGCTTGTATCCCAGATGCGACAGCACCTCCCTGCGGACAAACGGGTCCATAGGCTTGATGCCCCCAAAGGCATACTCCACCCGGTAAGGATCGTAAATCTCGGCAAACATGCCAAATAGCTCTTTACCATTGCCTGCTGCCAGCTTCTTCAAGTCTTTCAGGCGGCTCTGAGCCAGAAAGCGCCCTATCCCCAGGCCCTCCCGGCCAATGATAGTGAAATCGGTCATCGCCACATTCCAGTCGGTGTAGTAGCGGTATTCCGTAGTGCCCACAACAGCGCCATCATGCACAGCAGCAAATACACGGATGCCGGGATCTTCCAGAGGTTCCTTCCACAAGCTGAATTCAAGAACTTCCTCAGGGGGAAACACTTCTGACAGCAGATGATGTACTTGTCTGAACAAAGGATCCGCGACACTCGTAATTCTTGTATATTCCATACTCAAGGATTTCCTCCGATTCTGATAAAGATGTTTCCTTACTTATTATAGAAATGGATTACGCCACTCCATGAGCGCAGCGTAGTTGCCCGACTCTTCATCTTTCAGGTAATCAGCCACCACTCCCACCGGGGACCGCCCGCAGCGCAGCAGAAAGGTGAGCACCGGATCAGACCATTTGCCGGCTGTCACTCCTTCCAAATACTCCTCCGCAGACATCCTGGAGGCTTGAAGATGATAGCCTGGCATACGGCCCGCTCCCAGCAGCCGCTCCAGCCTCTGCTCCACCACAACATGATACAGCGACTGTACCAGCTCTTTGCCCAGCCCCAGCTTGCGGTGTTTGGGGCGGACGCACAGATCGGCAATATAGAGCGTGTTCCCGCCCGGCTGGTGGGTAGTAATATATCCATCTGCCGTAACCTCTGACCACGTATGATGGAGCGCGGGGACCTCAGCGTCAAAATGAATTTTCAGTCCGGTTACCGACCCTGCCAGTTCCCCGTTCACCTCCACACATAGCGCCCCCTCCGGAAAAAGCGTCACATGATTCAACAGCTGCTCCCGGTTCCACCATAGTTCAGCAGGGTAGGGAGGCGGAAAGGCTTCGGACTGAATGGTAATCAGCTCCGCAAAATCGGCTTCCGTGTAGCTGCGGAGTACCGCAGGCACTGGGATTTTACCGTCGAAAGCGTAAAAGCTCTTGTTATACATGCCTCTTCGTCCTCCTTACGTCCAGTCCGTATACAGATCCGTTCGGCGGTCCCGCCAAGTGGTCACCGACCCGCGTTCACGAACCCTGTAGAGCAGCTCTAGATCCAGATCGGCGGTGATAATCATATCATCGTTAATTTCACCCTCGGCCAACAGACCCCTGGGAGGAAACGGAATATCATTGGGCGTGATCACCGCAGCCTGGCCAAAGTTCGCCCGCATCAGGTCTACGGTAGGCAACGAGCCTACGGTGCCTGTCAGCACGACATAGATTTGATTTTCAATGGCACGGGCATGACTGGTGTATCTTACCCGGTGAAAACCATGGCGGTCATCCGTGCAGGAAGGGCAAAAGATGACATCCGCACCCTTGGCCCGGGCCATGCGCACAATCTCCGGAAATTCGATATCGTAGCAGGTCAGCATGGCGATGGTTCCTTTATCCGTCTGGAACACCTCCAGCCCTTCCCCCGCGCCCATATTCCAGCCCTCGACTTCAGCCGGTGTGATGTGCAGCTTCGCCTGCTCGGCAATTCTTCCATCCGGATAAAAGAGATGAGCCACATTATAGAGCTTGTCGTTTCTACGTAGCACATGGGTCCCGCCAATGATATGCACAGCATATTTCTGGGCATACCCGCAGAACATCTCCCGGTAACGGTCCGTAAATTGCGGTAGATCTTCTATGCTAAGGGCATTCCCCCGTTCATCGCCAATGGACATCAACTGTGTCGTCAAAAATTCGGGGAACAGGATGAACTCGGTGCCGAACTCCCCGGCCGTTTTTATATAATGCTCGCACTGGGCGGCAAACTCCTCAAAGGAGGAAATGGTATGTAAATGATATTGTATGGCAGATACGCGAATGGACACAGCCGCAGTCCTCCTAAGCACGAAATAGGGTTCATTCCTAAAGTATCTAAAATTTTACCATATTGGTTCGCAAAATCACACCTGAAGCGCATGCTGCACCTCTATGCCTTGTTGTTTTATCCGGTTGGCTGCACGCAAAAAAGCAGCTCCGATGATGGAGCCGCTCCTGCCTGTTCAGTACGGGCCGATCTCTTACGTCACTTTATTCCAATGGATATGCATCTAAGCTTATTGCTCGGTCCCCTTAAAAACGAATTTCAGCTTCCATGTCGATCCGCCGTCACCGGTGCTGTATAAGGAGGAAGTATTCTGCCCGCGGACAGCCATCCATCCTTCCTTAAGACCTGTGAAGGAGATCATCCCCTCATAGCCAGGAATAGCCGGAAGATTAGTCCACGCCTTGCCGCCTTTATAGGAACGGCCTACGGCTACTTTTTCGCCGGCAGGCGAGAAGCCGACCAGAAAGGCAGCGCTGCTGCCTATAAGCTGCATATTACCCGGCTTGCCGGAGGCAGGTCCGGACCGAAGCTGTGCCGCCCCGCTGCCTGGTGCAGGTCCGCCCCCGGCAGAATCCTGGGCAATCACACGTTTCCAGCTTCCGCCCTTATTGCTGCTGGCATAGAGTGAGTATGAGGTCTGCGACATCCCTGTTCCGCCATACAGCAAAGCGTACACCTGATCACCGCTCGCATAGATTCTCCCGGACTCAGGATAAGCAAAAGCCGATTGCAGTGAGAGAGACCAAGTGGAACCGCCATTCGAAGTCTTCATGACACGGTAGCCGGCCCCCGGTGCTATCACAAGTGCATAACCCTTGTCACGGCTGGTAAATTCCGCGCTGCGTGTGTTGGCCGGAGTGCGGATCAGACTCCAGGTACGTCCTCCGTCTATGGTGTAGGAGGTAGCATTCTGGCTGTAGCCGAAGCCCCGCTTACTATCCTTAAAGTCAATTCTTTCAAAATCCGTTGCCGTATTCCCTATCCGGGTCCAGGTAGAACCGCCATTCGTGGTGGCAATGAGGTAGGTTGCCGCTGTATCCTTCACGGAAGCCAATGCCCAGCCCTGGACATTATTTGGAAAGTCAATCTGCCTGAAGTTCCACTGCCCTTGGTAAATCTCCTGAAAATGACAGCCCCCGTCCGAGGTTCCAATCATAAAGCCGCTACCCGCTGCCCTTCCTGTATCGGCACTCAGAAATTGCAGATCCGAGAAACTCAGCGGGGTTTCTTCTGATGCAGCATGCCGTGCTTGCAGTTCTTTCAGCAATCCATGATCACCGGTGCCACAAGCCGGTACAGCTGTTGCCGCAGAGGCTGCCTGTGATGGAGAAGCGTGCATTCCCCAAGCAGAAACCGCCACCAGAACTGCGGATAGGAGAGTCAGCTTCCCCTGATGCAGCATTTTATTCCAATTCATAATGACACCTCCTGAACGATTTGTCTTCTCTAATAGATACTACTTGACACTACTCTGTTATACTGTCCAATCTCTCTTCTTTCTACCTGGATAAAGTCACAAAATGAAAACAATTTGGTTACCACCTTATTCTGTATTGCAGAAAACGTTGTTCTTTTCGGAAAAGCCCTTAAAGCCTTATGAATATCCAAGCTCTTCCTTTCCCATAATGAGAATTGACAAGTTGTACGCAAAAAAGGAAGGAGCCCGATGCCATGCCGCGCGAACCTGCAACACCTCCAAAACCTAAACACCGCCTCCGCCGGCTGTTCCGGCTGTTGGCTGTGATGAGCGTGCTATTTGTGCTGGCAGCCTGCGCGCTGCTGGGTTACCTGTATCAAAAGGATCTTCCGCCGATCGCTGACGATATCCGCTCCAAACTGCTCGACTCCCGGGGGAATGTGCTGACTACCTTTACCACAGACGGCCGAAGCCGGGATCCCGTAAGACTCAGTCAAATTTCGCCGCTCCTTATTCAGGCTACTCTCGCTGTGGAGGACCGTAAATTCTACGATCACTCCGGCTTTGATATAAGAGGCATGGGACGCGCTGTTCTTGCCAACCTGGAGTCCGGGGACCGCACGCAGGGGGCGAGTACCTTAACCCAGCAGCTTGCTCGTAATCTCTACCTGACCCATGAGAAGACCTGGACGCGCAAGGCGAAAGAAGCCCTCTACACGATGCAGCTTGAAATGAAATACAGCAAAAATGAAATTCTGAATATGTATCTGAACCAGATTTATTATGGCCATGGTGCCTATGGGATCGAAGCCGCCTCAAGGATGTATTTCGGTAAAGCAGCCGCAGATCTCGATCTGGCGGAAAGTGCTCTGCTTGCCGGAATTCCAAAAGGCCCGACCTATTATTCTCCCTACACCCATATGGACAATGCCAAGAAACGACAGCGGATTATTCTGGCCGCGATGACGGAAATGGGCGATATTACGGAGGCACAGGCGACGTCCGCCAGACTGGAGACTTTAAGCTTCAAACCACAGGGTGAAAAGGATACCCTCGTCGCTGCACCTTACTTCCGCGATTATGTCCGCAGCCTGGCCATTGACTCCCTGCACATTAGCAGCGAAGAACTGGATCAGGGCGGTCTGAACGTATATACGACCCTCGACCCTGATATGCAGCAGGCGGCTGAGGAGGCTGTGGACAAAGGGATGGATTCCGCCAGTGACCTGGAGACTGCACTTGTGTCCATCGATCCCCGGACGGGTTATATCAAAGCCATGGTCGGAGGCAAAAATTACCGCACCAATCAGTTTAACCATGCATTGGCTACTACCCGGCAGCCCGGGTCTTCTTTTAAGCCCATTATGTATTTAACCGCACTGTCTTCCAAAACAATGACGGGATTATCCGTATTTAACAGCCAGCCCACGCTGTTCCATTATGATCATGACCGCAAGACCTATCAGCCCAAAAATTTCGGTGACAAGTACCTGGGAGAAATCAACATGCGCCAAGCCATTGCTGCCTCCGACAATATTTATGCGGTGAACACAATTATGAAAGTAGGAGCGGATAAAGTGGCTGAAATGGCAGCTAAAATGGGGGTCGACAGTCCGCTGCAGCAAGTGCCTTCTCTGGCCCTGGGCACTTCGCCAGTGAGCCCGCTGGAGATGGCGTCAGCCTTTGCTGTGATAGGCGGAGGCGGAGTAAAGCTTCCGGCCACGGCAATTCTGAAGATTACCGATGCCAATGGAAATCTTCTATATGAGGCTCCCCGGAAGCAAGGAGAGAAGGTCGTAGAACCGGCAGCAGCGTATGTGCTGACCCGGCTAATGGAAGGCGTATTTGAGAGCGGAGGAACAGGCAACCGTGTGGCGTCCATTATTAAGCGTCCGGTTGCCGGAAAAACCGGCACTACCGACACCGATGGCTGGATGGTCGGCTTCACGCCAGAGCTGTCAACAGCCGTCTGGGTCGGCTATGACAAAGGGCGTAATATTGCTACATCAGACGGGCGGCGTGCCGCCCCCATTTTCGCCCAGTTTACAGAAAAGGCACTGGCCAACGTACCGCCTAAAATCTTTCCGATTCCTGACGGGGTCGTCAGTGTGTATATCAATCCTGAATCTGGTAAGCTCGCTACCTCTGAATGTCCCGAAAAGGAATTAGAAACCTTCATCAGCGGCACGGAGCCTACAGAATACTGTGATCAGCACGGTGCAGGCGGTTCCGCAGATCCTCAGGACGGAAAAGTTGTTCCACCTGCTGCGGACACCAAGGATGATCACTCCCTATGGAACGACATCAAACGCTGGTGGATGAATTGATCCCGGTTGCTCAGCTGCCGTTCCTGCGGTACGATGGGACCAATCATCGAAGAGGGCGCTAATGAATAGCCTGATTCGGCTAGAGAGGTGTCATTGATCTATGGAACGTAAGGATAACGCTGGTGACAGGGAGGCACTGTCTTCCAGAAAACTCTTGTCCCCGCATATCTATACACTTACGGCGCTCCAGGCTGCACCGCTTCTTTTGGGACAGCATGTGGTCCGGCGGACGGAGGACGGGGAGATCCGCTGCCGGATCGTCGAGACTGAAAGTTATGGCGGTTCAGAAGATAAGGGAAGCCACGCTTACGGCGGACGCCGCACGGCGCGTACTGAGGTCATGTTCAGAACCGGCGGAGTTGCTTACGTGTATCTCATTTACGGTATGTACAACTGCGTAAATGTAGTAACGGCCGCCAAGGATGATCCGCATGCCGTGCTGATTCGTGCGGTCGAGCCGCTGACTGGCTATGATGAGGGGCAGATGGCGGCCTATCGTGGCATTACGGTCAAGAAGCCATCGGACCTCTCCGGCGGTCCGGGGAAGTTGTGCCGGGCACTTCGTATAGATAAGAGTCTGAACGGATGTCCGTTGAATGATCCTGCGGGGCCACTGTGGCTGGAGCAGGGTGACTTGCCTGATGCCCTGGATATTGTACAAGCACCACGAATCAATATTTCTTATGCCGAAGAATACGCCCAGCTTCCCTGGCGGTTCTACCTCAGAGGCAACCCTTACGTCAGTGTCTTAGATAGACAGGCTCAGCCGTTTCGTCTCCCAAAAGTTTGATAAGGCTGTTTCGGTCACCCGGAATTGGGTAAAAAACAAAAGAACCCTAATTCATCTCTCCTTTCGGACTTCCCGAATGGAGAGATTTTTAAATCCACGGAAAAATCTTCCTGATTTTTACAAAAAAATCTAATATGAATGCGCTTTCCCCGTTCTCATAACTTACAATTACTGCTATAATCGTAGATATCCACAAAAAATTAAAGATGTAAATGAGGGACATGGGATGAAAGATACAGGCATGATCCGGAGTTTAGACAGTCTTGGCAGAATTGTGGTTCCCGTAGAAATCCGCATGACTCGCAATATTGACATTGGGGATCCTATCGAATTTTTTATTTTGGATGATGAAATCATCGTACTCAGAAAGTACACCTCAACGGAATGCACGTTCTGCAGAAGCCTTGACCATGTGACCTACTATAAAGACCAGTTCATTTGCAACAGCTGTCTGAAAGAGCTCGGCAATCCAGAACGGATAGCCGATGACAACCTTCAGCCGCAGAGCGCCGCAGACTTTAATCCTGAACCCATCCGCGGGGGGCGGCGGACTAAGACAGAGGAAATGAGCCAGCGCCTGGAGAAGGCTATACAGGATCATCCCTATGCCAATCAAAAGGAGCTCGCAGAGGTGCTTGGCATCAGCCAAGCCCGCGTTAGCCAGCTCAAGCGCAAGCTCAACCTGCTCAGTAGATCATAGGATCAACGCTATACCCGGCATCCTGCGCTTTCATACACAATACAAACAGCCAGGCTCTCCTGAATTGGAGGGCTTGGCTGTTTTTGGGAAACGCAATTTATTGGTCCTCATAAAGACTGGTGTTCATCTTATTCCGACAATGCTGCCTTTAACTCCTCGGTCGATGCGTCCCACCATTCTGCATTATGGGCAATCAGCAGTGACTTTAGGGCTGCTTTGTCAGCTGCTCCAATCCCCTCCAGAATCACTCTGCGCTTCAACGCGGAATCCAGCTTGTTCACATGATCAGCAAGAATTTTCCACCCCCGGCGGGCTTCAGTATCAATCCACATCTCACAGGCAGTAATCCCCCCGTAAGACTGGCCTTCCGGGGTACGGTCCACAGCTACCCAGACCACCCATACCTGTCTTCCGTCAGGTACATCCTCACGGTTCGGGCTGAATTTAATCCCCTTCTCGACTTTGCTCTTGGCATGCATGGCACCGATATCGATAACGGCCTCACCGCCGTCAATAATAACCGGCGATACATTGTTCAAATCGATGGAACCTGCTCCGAAGCCTTTATGCTTGCTCTTGGCATTTACGATATTCAGAGCCATCGGTTTTTTACCCTCTGGTTGGTTGTTATCCACAAGTGCACATCCTTCCCTCTAATAGAACGTGAATATAATTTAATTTTAGCTAATAATACGCCGAATGCAAACATATACATCCCGTAGATGCTTGTCACGGGAGGAATCACAGTATGAAGCCACGGTCATTAAGGTACAACCTCATCTTTGCGGCCTTTGCCGCCTTCGCCCTAGGAGGTGGAATTTGGGCGTTATCAGGGCACAACCCCGATGTTCTGACAGCTGCCGCACCAAAAGAGGCCAAGTCCCCTGTAGCTGCACAGATCAAAGCTCCGCAACCCGTTCTCCCGGAGAGTAAGCCGCTCCCCGTCTCAGAGGCGCTAAGCGAGCGGGTGGTCGAATATCATATTGACGCGCAGCTAATCCCCTCTACCGGGTCATTAAGGGCTTCCGAAACGGTGACCTGGACCCATCCCGGCCAAAAACCGGTACAAGACCTCTACTTCCATCTTTATCCGAATGCTTTTGCTTCTGAAGATACCACCTTTATGAAAGAATCCGGAGGAACACTACGCGGGGATAGAATGCCAGCGAATGGTTACGGCAGCATGACTCTGACCGATCTACGGACCTCTGACGGTGTCTCACTTATGCAGCGTCTGCAGTATGCCCAGCCTGACGATGGCAATGTGAATGACAGGACCCTGGTGAAGGTTCATCTTCCCCAACCCGTGAACGGAGGGGAAAGTGTTACGCTCAGGCTGAAGTATGAGGTCAAGCTGCCTAAAATATTCGCCCGCATGGGAATTTCAGGTGACTTTGTAATGGCTGGACAATGGTTTCCCAAGCTTAGTGTGTATGAGCCTGCTGGCACCCGGGGGGCAAAACAGGAAGGCTGGAATCTGCATCAGTACCACGGTACCTCCGAGTTCTACAGTGATTTTGGGATCTACAGTGTAACCCTTTCCGTGCCCTCCAATTATACAGTCGCAGCGACCGGCTTCCCGGTGAAGACCGCAAGGCTGAAGCAGGGCCAGAAGATTTACCAGTTCTACGCCGATGATGTTCATGATTTCGCCTGGGCGGCCTCTCCCGACTTTGCAGTTGCCGAGGAAGCCTTCTCTGCACCTGGCGTGCCCGGGGTAAGGATTAAGCTCTATCTAGACCCGCTGCATAAGGGTTTACAGGAGCGTTATTTTCAGGCGGCCAAAGCTGCTCTAAGCGCCTTCAGCAAATGGTACGGTTCTTATCCCTACTCCACACTATCTATCGTCGTTCCGCCAAAGGCGGGGAATGGCGCAGGCGGGATGGAGTACCCTACTCTCATCACTGCCTTCGGCGCAGCCGGAGATGCTCCAGGCACCCAGCTTGAACGTACGGTCATCCATGAAATCGGGCATCAGTTTTTTTATGGCATGATAGCCAGCAATGAATTTGAGGAAGCCTGGCTGGATGAGAGCTTCACCTCTTATGCAGAAGACCGGCTGATGGAACAGGAATATGGTGTAACCTCCAACTCTGCACTTCAGGCCAGTCTGGTAACTTCATCACAGCCGCTCAAACTGGAGACCTGGAAATACACCGGAGATGATGCCTATACTCGTAACGTATACATCCGGGGGAAACTGGTCCTCAAAGACATTGAGCAGCAAGTGGGAACCAAAACGATGGATGCCATCATGGCCGCCTATGCCCGCAAATACCGTTTCCAGCATCCTACCACAGCTGATTTTCAAAAGACCGTAGAAAAAGTAACCAAAAAATCGTGGCAGGCGTATTTCGATCAATATGTTTACAGTGGCGGCGCTCCTGATTTTGCCATAGATAACATTATCAACACCTTTCACAAAGGGAGCGATATAGATAGCCTTCGTTATGATTCATCAGTCGCCGTGAGCAACAAAGGCAGTCAGTATGGGGATGTGCCAGTAAAGTTCACCTTTTCGGATGGATATACCGTTCAACGGTATTGGAATGGAAAAGACAAGCAAACTACCTTTCAGCTGTCCTACAAAGCGCCGCTGATATCGGCAGAGATTGATCCCGAGCACTCCATCCTGCTGGAGAATAAGCATCTGAATAATTTCAGACTCGCGGAACTGGAACCTGACACGCTCTCACGATGGACGCTTAGCATAACCAACCTGATTGAAAATCTGCTCGGAACTCTTGTCTGGTGAGGTGAAGGATTGTGAAAAGATCGATATCCCGCGGCTGGCACAGCATGAAAGAGCAATTTTATATACTGATTCTGTTGTTTATCTACCGGCTGTTCTGGGGCTATTTCATGTACAAGTTCGTTAAATGCGCCGTAGTCCCGGTACTGCTGCGTTATCCCGATCAGGATGCGGGCGGCAGCGGGATAGGCAGGCTGCTGTATTATGTGGAGGGCCAGCTCGCACTGGGTTCCGATTCCGGTGTTCAGCACTGGCTTTGGATGCTGCTGGCGCTAAGCGCATTCAGACTGCTGCTCTCCCCATTCATCCGCGCAGGACTGCTCCATGAGCTCCATCAGGAGCGTAAGGGGGAGCGCGGGATGTTCTTTTTTCCGGGTATGCGTCTGTATGGGCTTCCGGTGATGCTGTTCAGTCTTGCAGAATGGGTGCTTACAGCCCTGCCGCTGTATTGGCTTCTTCCCAAAATGTACAGACTGCTGTTAAGCGGAATTCTGGATTATAAGCTATTGCTGAAACTGGTGCCTTACATTCTGGCCTGGCTGCTATATCTGTTCTTCATCCGAAAAGTACTGCTGTACATGCAGTTCGGGTATACGGGTGGTACAGGCACTTTCTCTTCTCTCTTGGTGTGTCTGAAGGTGATCCTTCCTTCTGCGGGATTATCTTTTGTGATGGGAGCAGGGAGTTTGATCATGATGCTTGCTTGCGGAGCGGCATCGATCTTTTGTCCGGGGATGCCGGCACTTCTGCTTCGGCAGTTCTCCCCCCTTCCCAATACACTGTTCAAAATGTGGGGAATCGCCGCTCAATACCACCTTTGGTCCAGTAAATCATTTCCACAATAATTAAGCCGCTCAGCCGGCATAATAAAAGAGTCGCTGCTCCTTGAGGGAGCGGGACTCTTTTTTGGATTACAAAGTGAATAAGAGTATTTGCAAAACTGTAAATCCTCTGGTACAATGGTGCCTGTACTACTAGTAACAAATTTGTAATCTCTAAGATGCAACACATTCAATCACATTAACATTCCAAGCATTTACTAATTGTCGACACGTCGCTCTTCTGGTGCATAAAACGCCAAATTCCCTGCACCGGGAAGCGGGGGAACCATATTTTGGGTGAATTGACCTCGCTTTAGAGGGGTCATAGGGGAACCTTCTACCGAATCCTTAAGCTAACCTCGCAGGCCTTGGAAGGAGTACATCTTTTGAGAAGTCAGAATTTTAAGAAGAAATGTACCGCAGCCGCACTTGCACTAGTGATGGTATTCACAATCGGAGCTGGTAGCGCTTTCGCCGATTCCAAGATGGATACCGTTATCGCAAAAACCATCGGAACCACCTATAAATTCGGAGGCACTAGCACAAGCGGCTTCGATTGCTCCGGCTTTACCTCGTATGTTTTTAAAAATGTCGGCCTTGCCCTGCCGCGCACGTCCAAGGCTCAATTCAGCGTTGGAACTTCCGTATCACGGAACAACCTGCGTTCAGGTGACCTGGTATTCTTCAATACCTTTGGGTCGGGAGTTTCCCATGTCGGCATTTATGTCGGTGGAGGCAGATTCGCACAATCTTCCAGCTCACGCGGTGTAACCATAACTTCGCTGAGTCAAGCTTACTGGGCCAACCGCTACGTTGGCGCTAAACGAGTGATGAGCACTACAGCCTACAAAACAGTTGCCTACGATTAATTGAAGCTTGATCCCCTCACATTACACCTTTACAACTAAATGTAATTTATACGAGCCCGGAGCTGATTATTGCCGTAATCATTTTCCGGGTTTTCCCTTTTCCTTATTCTCCCTTTTACACACTTTTTAGAGTTTCGAAACACCTTTTTGATAAAAACCCCATTAAGATCTTCCATGCAGCTGACTTACGGCGTAAAGAACTCGCGTAAATCAAGCCCTTTTCTCTTAAAAGGCTCAAAAAATATGTATTAATATGCTTTAAGTGATTGCCAAGTGCTTCTGTCTTTGTTACAATTATCGCAGTGAGTTGATAGTAACATTTTTGTAATTATTCAAACCTGATTTACAAAGGTTTTGTCATTGTTTTGATCCGTAAGCTAATCTAATCAACAGTGGTGCCGAGTTCCTTATTCAATTAGGGAAACGGGGGAACCGATTTTGGGTGAATTGACCTCCTATTTACAGAGGGGTCATAGGGGACCTTCAACCGAACCCTTAAGCTAACCTCGTAGGCATTTGGAAGGGGTATTTACTTTTGAAGAAGAAGCTAGCAGCAGCACTACTCAGCTTTTCGATCATTCTTACCATCGGAGCAGGAAGCGCTTTCGCAGACTCTAAAATGGATCAGGTTATCGACAAAGCCGTCGGCACTAAATACGTATCGGGCGGAATTTCGACTAACGGGTTTGATTGCTCCGGATTTACCATGTATGTGTTTGATAAGATAGGAATTAACCTTCCTCACCAGTCCGGTTCCCAGTACCAGATGGGCACTGCCGTATCCCGCGATAACATTAGACCGGGAGATCTCGTATTCTTCAATACAACCGGTAAAGGGGTATCTCATGTCGGCATTTATGTCGGTGAAGGCAAGTTCGCACACGCTTCTTCCAAGCGTGGTGTAACCATCAGCTCGCTGGGTGACAGCTACTACGTCAACCGCTACGTTGGCGCCAAACGAATCATGAGCACAGATGCTTTTCAAGCGGTAGCTTCCGATTCCCAAGATAATGACGATGTGCAATAAGCAGTAATTTTTATAACCGAACAGGCTCTTATCCAGGATTTTTGCCGAAATCTTGGAGGGGGCTTGTTTTTTTGTCTTTATAAAAATTATTTACCCTTCTCGTTATTTGCAAAACATAAAAAACCGCGATTTTTGTAATTTTCTAAAATATATTGTTTATGCGTCGAAATGGAACCGTTTTGTATATAATTATGATATAACGTTTTGTTCTGAAGGGAGGCGGATGGCGGATGATTAGTTCTCCGGTAACTTTTTACGTTGTCCCCATGGAAGTTAATCACGCTGCAGAAATTTGTGAATGGGTATACAAACCCCCGTACAACATTTATGGCTGGATGTCCTGGGAGCAAATGCAGGCTCTGGACATTGAGTTCGGTGATCCCCGGCTGCGGGGTGAGCAATACGTCTCGGTGGTGAACAGCCAAGGGTTCCTCTGTGGCTTTGCACAGCTATTCCCGATGGAAGGTGTAGTTCGGCTCGGAATTGGTATGCGGCCTGATCTATGCGGGCAAGGCATGGGCCATCTGTTCATGAGCGCCATCGTCAAGGCAGCACTGGCACGATATCCGGAGCGCGAGATAGATCTGGAGGTGCTTACCTGGAACCAGAGAGCCATTCGTGCTTATCAAAAAAGTGGTTTTACGATTACGGATACATATGAGCGCCGGACTCCAACGGGCGATAAGCTATTTTATTGTATGGTCTATGATAAATAGCACAAATCATTCGTTTTTTTGTCACAAACGCTATGATAACGCTTTACCTTCTTGTATAATGTAGGAAGCAGCTTACATGGAGGGGACGGATGCAGATGCAGAAATGGATCATGAGCGGTTTGTTTTTTGCCGCCTGTGCCTTTGCGGTAATCTTAATGTTCACCTTGCCCGGCAAAGCCGAAGTCGCCGAGGAGAACAAACCAACGATGCCGGAAGTGCAGATGGATGCGGCGAGCGCTGAGGCCACAGTAAAGAAGGCGAATTGCATCACCTGCCATGGTGACCAGCTTCAGGGCGGCGTAGGCCCTAGCCTCCAGCAGGAAGGCGGCAAGCATGACGCCGGAGAGATTTTCACCATTGTCACCAAAGGCCGCGGACAGATGCCTTCTTTCAAGGATAAGCTGGCGCCTGAGGAGATCGCGAATGTAGCGATGTGGCTTTCGGAGAAGAAATAAACTTACTTCTTATCTCATCATATGGAACACAAAATGCCCGTGCACGGATCATATTGATCCTGTACCGGGCATTCTTTTATATAAGGGTTATGAATTTCCAATCTGATCGGCCTCATATGAGATAGATTCTTAACGGTTCTTCTCAAAAGCCTCATTAAATTCATGGGCCTGCCGGATATCGAGTGCTGTAAGGCCATCCTCCCCAAGGGTAGACAGACGCAGGACAACGGTTTTATAATCAACCGTAATATGCGGATGATGCTCGAATGCTTCCGATATGGCTGCAACCTCATCCACAAAGGCAATACCTTTCATATATTCGTTGAACATGTATTTGCGCACCAGGGTACTCGGTTCCAGCTTCCATCCTTCCAGCTTACTCACCTGCTCCCGCAGCTCTTCCTCCGTAAATTGCAATGTTCTTCCTCCCTTACTAAATTAACAGCTTATTGCTCTTCTCCATTCGATGATACCTGATGCCTTAAACAAAACATCCCTCAGCTTATAAAAGTCCAAGGGATGCGCCAGGATGATGGCTATTTTTCGGTTTATTGTATTCGCAAACCCTGGCAAATAGTACTCCGCTCCATCAATTTTACCACGTGGCACAGGCTGCGGGCAAACCGGCCGCCTTAAGGTTGTCTGTTTTTTAGACCAGGAGGACTGAAGCCAGATCCTCTTCGCCCAGTAAAATATTTATCCGGTGTGTTTCTTTATCGTAGATTACAACGCCGCTGCCAACCTCAATCACCGGTTCATTGCCCAAGGCGTAGAACAAATCCTCAGCGAGTGCTTCCCATACCTCCGTCTTCGATTCCTGCGGGAGCTCCTGCCATTCATCGGGTTCCATCTCAAAAAATACATACCCGTCAGAAATTCTTCCTACCGCTTCTGTCAGTTCACTCAGAATATCACTGTAATCTCTTCCATGCTTCACACCCACGTCAATCACTCCGTTTTCTCCATAGATGAATAATAACCTGCCTTACTCATTATAGCCGAAAAAATGACTTCACAAAAAAGGGAATGCTGTCGATAAATAAGAATATACGTTATTGGTCAGACGCAGAGTGTCACACCGCTGGTCATGGATGATACACGCGGTATAGTCAGATCATATCTTAATTCTCATGGACGAGGTGCATAAATGGAAATTTCAACAATAATCGGTTTGATTTTTGGTCTGGTTACAATAGTATGGGGGATGTTTCTTAAAGGTGCACCGTTAACTGCCTTGGCAGCACCCGCTGCTTACGTAATTATCTTATTAGGTACAGCCGCATCTTTATTTATAGCTTTCCCGCTCTCGGAAATGAAGAAAATCCCGTCATTATTCAAGCTAATATTTGTTAAAAAGAAGATGGTCAGCAAATCGGAATTGATTACCATGTTCATGGAATGGGCCTCCATTACCCGTCGTGAAGGCTTACTCGCCCTGGAATCCAAGGTGGACGAAATTGAAGACAACTTCCTTCGAAACGGCATGCGGATGATTATCGACGGCAATGATCAGGAATTCGTCCGTGATGTATTAATGGAAGATATCCACGCTACAGAGGATCGGCATAAAGCCGGAGCACTGATTTTCTCACAAGCAGGTATGTACGCACCAACGCTGGGCGTGCTCGGGGCCGTTATCGGGCTGATTGCCGCACTTTCGGATATGAGCGCAGTCGAAAAACTGGCTCACGCCATCGGGGGTGCCTTCATTGCCACCATAGTCGGTATCTTTACAGGTTATGTACTGTGGCATCCGATTGCGACCAAGCTGAAGCGGCTCTCCAAAGGTGAAATTGAGATCAGGCTAATGATGGTAGAAGGGCTTCTATCTATCCAGTCCGGGGTATCTACCATCGCCATCAATCAGAAGCTTTCCGTCTTCCTTACGCCTTCTGAACGCGAAAAACTAGCTAATAAGGAGGGGGCTTCGAGTGAGCAAAAAGACTAGACATGAGGAGCACGAAGAGCATGCCGATGAATCCTGGCTATTGCCCTATTCCGATCTGATGACCCTCCTGGTTGCCCTTTTCCTCGCTATGTACGCAATGAGTGCTACGGATGCCCAGAAATTTGAACAAATGGCCCAAGCCTTCAAATCCGTATTTAACGGCGGGTCCGGAGTTCTGGAATATAAGTCCGACGCTCCTACAAATACTCAAATGGATCAGGGTAAAGAAGAAAAAATGAACAATGTCATTGCCCCTAATACCGGCAAGGATGAAATTGCCAAATTGAAACAAAAAGAGCAAGAGGAGCTTGAGAAGCTGAAGAAGCAATTCGATCAGTATATCAAGAATAATGGTTTGACTGATTTGCTCAGCACCAAGCTGAATCAATCACAGTTAACCATCACCATTAGCGACAATGCTTTGTTCTCTTCCGGACAAGCCGTGGTAAAGGATGATTCCCGTCAGCTGGCGAAATCCATTTCTACGATGCTACAGCAATTTCCTGATTACGACGTACTGGTAGAGGGCCATACGGATAATATCCCAATCTCCAACAGTGAGTATCCTTCCAACTGGGATCTCAGTGTAGCCCGTGCGCTACAATTCATGAAGATCCTGCTGTTAAATCCCTATCTGGACCCGGTTAAGTTCAGTCCCATCGGATATGGAGAATATCATCCGATCGCTGACAACTCAACGGCTGCAGGCCGGGCAAAGAACCGCCGCGTAGAGGTCTCCATCCTCCGGAAGTATCTGGATGGGGCGCAGACTATAGATCCTGCTGCTACCGGAAAATAGAATCTTATATATTCAACAAGAGCTGTTCCGAAAGGTCTGGATAAGACCTTCAGAACAGCTCTTTATTGTTGATTCTATGTCCAATAACCGCCGTTACTGCAGCTTATAGTTCAGCATGGTACCCAGTTCCTGCTTCTCTTGGGCAGAGAGCTCACGCCATTCTCCGGTTTGCAGGGTACCGAGGCGGATATTCATCACACGGATGCGCTGTAGGTGCCGTACCTCGTACCCAAAAGCAGAACACATTCTGCGGATTTGCCGGTTCTTGCCTTCCGTAAGAATAATCCGAAAGACCCGCTCACTGATTCGCGTTACTTCACAGGGAAGCGTCCGGCTGCCCAGTATTTTGACTCCGCTCGACATTCCGGTAATGAAGGATGGGGTAAGGGGCCGATCCACAGTCACGATATATTCCTTCTCATGTTTACCCTCGGCCCGTAATATTTTATTCACGATATCTCCATCATTGGTCAGCAGAATTAATCCTTCAGAATCTTTATCAAGCCGTCCGATGGGGAATATACGCTCATGATGTCCGACAAAGTCGACAATATTCCCTTGAATATGCGCTTCAGTCGTAGAAGTAATGCCCACCGGCTTATTCAGTGCAATGTAGACGACCTTACTGCTCGTTTCAAGCAGTTTACCATCTATCCGCACCTCATCTCCCTGCTCAGCCTGACTGCCAAGCACAGCACGCTCTCCGTTGATGCTAACTCTACCGCCTTCCACCAGCTTGTCTGCTTCACGCCGTGAGCAGAATCCTGTCTCACTGATGAACTTATTAATTCTCACTTCAATCTTCACTCCGTTCTTCATTCATAGACTGTCCGGGAGCCTGCTCTCCTGCTGCAGGCAGCTTGATAGTAACTTCCGCCCCGCACCCGTATTCACTATGTATCTCCATGCTGCCTTTATGGGATTGGATAATTCTCTGGCTGACCATGAGCCCAAGGCCTGTTCCTGTTTCCTTGTTGGTAAAGAAGGGCTCCCCAAGCTTGGGCAGCATATCCTCTGGAACGCCTTCTCCCTCATCAGAGATAACGATCACTACAATATCGTCTGTCATATGTTGCTCCAGTGTAATCGTACCGCCATCAGGCATAGCCTCAATCGCATTTTTGACAATGTTGATAAACACCTGCTTCAGCTGGTTTTCTTCACAATGCACCGTTGCCGGCTGTTCGGAAAACCGGGCTTCGAATTCAATGCCGAATAAGTGCGCCTGGCTGTCCAGCAACGAAATTACATCACCCAGAATAAGCCGGACGTCTCTTAGCTGGAAATGCACGGCCTGCGGTTTGGCCAAAATTAAAAATTCACTTACGATTAGATTAATCCGCTCCAGCTCCGAGAGCATAAGATCAATATGGAGCGGGACCAGAAGCTTCTTCTCTTGCTGCAGCTGCAGAAATCCCCGCAGGGTAGTTAGCGGATTCCTTATTTCATGGGCAACCCCGGCTGCGAGCTGGCCGACGGTCGTCAGCTTCTCAGAGCGTCTCAACAGTTCTTCGATCCGGTTGCGCTCTGTCATATCACGGGAGACATGGACGAAAGACTGCGGATTACCCTCCTCGTCACGGATAACCGAGCTGCTGACGCTGACTTCGACGAGCGAGCCGTCACGTTTTAACCTTATAGTCTCCAGCGGAGGCAGAATGGCGCCGTTCTTCAGCTCTCTCAGCCTGGCTTCTTCCTGCTTCTGCGCAGTGGCCGGCACCAGATAAGGCATCTTACGCCATACATCATTCGCACTCCAGCCGTACAACTCCTCAAAGGCCCGGTTCGTGCTGATAATCCGGCCCTCCATATCCATCGTATGAATCGCATCGGAGGTACCGTTAATCACAGACTCCAGACGCTCTTTGACGGCCCGGTTCTCTTCCAGTGTCTGTCCCAGCCGGTTCGTGTGCTGCAGCAGATGTGAGGTCATAGCATTAATACGGTGCGCCAATTGCCCAAGCTCATCACGGCTGGCCACATTCAGCGGAGGCTCGAACTTGCCTCGGGCCACATCGTTGACCTTTGCCAGGATATCTTGGATTGGCCGGGTAACAATACCTGCAAGGATATAGCTTCCCATGAAAAATACAATAAGCAGCACAACCGACGTAGTCACATTATTCAACAGCTGTTCCCGGATTACCGATGAAATGACTGAATAATCCATAACTACACTGATGACATAATCCTCAGCTCCAGGCTGCTTAATTGGAATGAAGGTTTTCAGCAATCTTTTGCCAAGAGCTTGTGTGTCCAGGGTAATGGGTTCACCGCTGCTGAGCGCTTCCATAATCGCCGACCTGTCTTCTTCAACGTTGCCGTATTTGTAAGTACCATACTTAATAGCCTGGTTTTTCAGCTTAAGGTATACAGAATCACTTCCATCGGACTGCATGGTTGATACGCCAAACGTTTTGGGATTGATCCCTGTGATCTCTAAAATCCCCGGATTGACCCCTTTGGATTGGCGGACAATCTCATCAGGGTTCATAATCTTCACATAATCGCTTACAGCGGTGCTGCGAATGTAAGGATCTATAATGTAGTTTCTCGATGGATCATAATAGTATCCCCACTTCTCAATGTATTTGGGATTGGAGGTTGAATATTCAAAAGGCCCCGACCAGAAATGCTCAAAGCTCTGCCCTTGCCCAACTGATACCTCCTGCCCCGCAAACAGCTCGAGAAAAGCCACATACCAATAGCCCATGCCTTTGGTAGACAAATTAAGTTCGTCAGGATCCGAGGATTTGGCAACGACCACATCATCCTCAGTCTTGACCAGAAGTGAAATATTAGACACACCCAGCTTATGGGCTAGAGCAACCAGCTGTGCGTCCTTAACATTTTTAATATCGGGATCTAGCTCCTTGGAAGCCAAAGTAGCAGCCAGTCTCAGGTTTTGGGCGATCTGGTGCTGCACGTAATTGGAGCTGTAGCTGCTCTGCTCGACGGAAACGGCAATTTGACTGGCGGTCATCTTCATATTTTGTACGCTCTCATTACGGAGATTGTTACGGGCTGCTTGAAGATTAAGTGTGAGATTTAGCGCCAGAATTAAAAGTACTGAACCAAAAATGATTACCGATAACTTAATTTTTATAGACAAGCTGTCTGTTCACCTCTTATCCGCTGGTAAATCCTAGCGGAGCGTTCAACCATTATCATACCTTTTGCCCCCTCATTTGAAAAGACATTTCACTTCTAAAGCCTTCTTCGGTAAATATTGAATTTTATAGACACTTTCTCTACAATGAATAAGAAACCATCCACAGGTTATGCACATATAAACATTTTATCAAATGGCGATGTGTACAAAATTGTGTATAAGTCGGGCTTTATCCACAGAGTTATGCACAATTTGTTAAGAACGAATATTTGTTCGTTGCACAAAGAGTAGTTTTGGAAGGGAAGATGAGCTTGAATCGTATACATAGTGAACTGTCCTCGGAGGAAATGGCCGTTCATGAATATTGGATGAGGGAAGCGGTAGCGGAGGCGCGCAAGGCGGAGGCCCTGGGTGAGGTACCTATCGGAGCCGTAATAGTCAGAAATGGGGGAATTATAGGCCGGGGTTACAATCTGCGTGAAACGACCATGGACTCTACCGCCCATGCAGAGATGGTTGCAATTCGTGAGGCCAGTACTCTACTCAATTCCTGGCGTCTCCTGGACTGTCAGCTGTACGTGACCCTAGAGCCCTGTCCCATGTGTGCCGGGGCGATGGTCCAGTCCAGAGTACCGCTTACTGTATATGGCACACCCGACCCCAAAGCCGGCTGCGCAGGCACACTAATGAATCTGCTGGAAGAACCCCGTTTTAATCACCGCACCGAGGTCATTCAGGGCATATTGCAGCAGGAATGCGCAGAGCTGCTAACCACCTTTTTTCGCCGGCTTCGGAAGAAATCTTAGGATGAAGGAGGATGTTTCATGTCTCATAAGTTATACGACACACCTCAAGGCATCTATATTGCTCTGCTGGAGGTCAAAGATGCAAGTGAGCTACTTCAACTGCGTCTGCGTAATAAAGAACAACATCAGCCCTTTGAGCCTCTGAGGGAGGAGGATTACTTTACCCTTGAGAGTCAGCTGCAGCTTATCGGTCAACGCTTGGAGGATTCTAGGCAAGACCGGGCATATATGTTCGGTATATTTTTATTGGACGGTCAGCTGATTGGCCAGATCACCATCTCCAATGTAGTGCGCGGTGTTGGCCAGTTTGCGGATATTGGATATTTCATGGATTATGCCTTACAGGGAAAAGGGTACACAAGTGCAGCCGTTCGGCTTGTCCTTAAGTTCGCATTCCGCTCCCTTGACCTGCATAGAGTGCAGGCTGCCATTTTACTTCATAATCACGGGTCCCGCCGGGTTCTGGAGAAGAACGGGTTTCAGGCTGAAGGAATAGCTCGGCGTTTCATCCAAATTAATGGACAGTGGCAAGATCATCGCACGTACGCTATACTTGCTGATGATGTCCAGCCGGATGAGGAGTAACCGCGTTTCCCGGTACAGAGCTCTTCCCACTTACATACGATACAGCCAAAAATCCCGCATGTGTGCCAAGACGGCGCTCATATGCGGGATTTTCGAATTGCAGAGTCTGTTTAGTAAGTTGTACCCGTAGAACCAAATTCCTTTTCAAGCTGATCCATGGTAATAACGTTTTCTCCCTTCGGAATACCGATGGTGAAGGTCTGCTTTTCATTAATTTTACTATATTGATTGCTGGCATTTAGGGATACGCTGAGATTCTCACCTTTGTCAGGATCATTTACTTTAATATCCATCAGCAGATCCTGATACACCGGAAAATCATCTTTGTTGATAGCCGTGTTCATATGAAATTGATTGATTGTCAGATAAGTTCCCAAATCCGCCAGGTCTTTGTCGAACTCTGCACGGCTTTTACTGGACTGCAGCTCTTCTTTGACTTTAGCCAGGTCTGTATCTTTAATATTCAACATTTCCTTATACTCTGGCTTACCCACGATATCGATGATCTTCGGCAGGGCATTATTCACAAAAATAGTAAGTGCCTCTTTGACGTTATCATTGGTGATTTTGAATTGAACTACCTGCTTTGCTTCAACACCCTCCGGCAAAGCGGCGTCCTTGGGCTTAATGTCACTGAAGTACTTTTGATCATCGTATTCACCAAGCAGTGTGTTTAGTACCTCATTCGAGAGCTTCTGCACCTTCTGTGTATCCATGGAGGCAGGGTTAAATTCGGTTCCTTGCTTCTCCGCCAGTTCTTTCAGATCAAGTTCTACGAACTTGCCAACCACCGTCTTCGGAAGCGGCAGGAACGGAATAGAAGGTACTTTGATATACATCTTCTCCGCGGTCATGACCATTGGAATATTAAAAGACATCGTCATATCGCCCTTCAGATTGAGCACCAGCGTCATTTCAGTTTGCATAGGATCTGCCTGATAGACACCATCAACGGTAACCTCGGCATTCTTCAGCATACTGAGCACCTGCGCCGTGGTGGCATCCGACTCCCCGTTTGCTGGCGCATCAATAGTCAGATTATTAATGACCACTTTGCTCTTCATCTCATACGATTTGAGCGTTGTCGCTTTGACAGCGGCTGACTTCAACGCTTCTTTAGGTGCTTGCTCTTTGTTCGCGCAGCCAGGCAGAATCATTGCAGCACTTAGCAGCAATGCGGCAGCGGACAACCCCCATTTTTTGTTCATTATAAATCTCCTCTCCCATGTAAAAAGTTTCTTCACCCTCCCTAATGATAAACCATTTGGGAAAAATGAGAAACATTTCTCAACATATATTCTCCAGAAGCAAATTAGCCCTGAGGATTATGATGGTCTACATGGTTAGCCTGTTTAACCTTTTTGGAACCGGATAAAGGCTCTGGACCTGAGGGCTTATGATCCTTGCGGCGCTCCTGATTGTTGTTCTCAACGCCCGGTACAGGCATGCTCTTCGGTTTGCTCATATTTAAGTTTCCTCCTATGGATTGGTAAGGTCTTGAAGAGCCTGCGCGCATTCATGAATTTGTCTGGTATACTGCTGCGCCAATGACTGAACGGCATCCGCCCGCTCATCGGTAGGGCGGCCAGCCTCTTCGGCATCAATCAAACTTACGGCTACCTCACGGCTATCGACATAAGTACAACGAAAATCAAGGGAATAGGCTTGCCGTCCGGCAGCATTAAAATGAATGAGCAGACTGTTCGGGTCTGCCGCATCACCCTGTAGGCTAAAGCTGTCTCCCTCCTCCATCAGAGCAGGCAGGCGCTCCTGCCAAGCAGAAACTAGACTTTGCTGATCCAGCTGTAATTGTCGGTTCATTGTTATTATCAGCCTCCTTCCCTATTACATTGCGGAGAAAGGGCGTTTTTTATACTTGTTGCTGTACATAACAAACGAATGCCAGCCATCCGGCTGGATCAAAAAAAGCCACCTTCCAAAGAAGGCAGCTTCTATCTTCATGTATTCATCTCTTAAAGGAAATGGCGGAGAGGATGGGATTCGAACCCATGTGGGCTTGCACCCTAACGGTTTTCAAGACCGCCCCGTTATGACCGCTTCGGTACCTCTCCAATGCATCTAAATTTCACATGCATTAGGATTGTACCACACAATGCAAGCATTATGCAACTATGATTATTGTGCAGCTTTCGGGCTGATCACTTTCACATTACGCATATACGGCTGTAGTACTGTAGGAATTACTACCGAGCCATCTTCCTGCTGATTATTCTCCAGAATGGCGGCTAACGTACGGCCAACAGCAAGAGCAGAACCATTCAGCGTATGAACAAATTCCGGCTTCGCCTTAGGCTCCTTGCGGAAACGAATGTTAGCCCGTCTCGCCTGGAAGTCTTCTGTATTCGAGCAAGAGGAGATTTCACGGTACATGCCGCTCTCAGGCAGCCATACCTCAAGGTCATACGTCTTGGCTGAGGTGAAGCCCATATCACCTGTGCAGAGTCCCAGTACCCGGTATGGCAGCTCCAGAAGCTGTAGCACGCGTTCCGCATCTGCCGTCATCTTCTCCAGTTCCTCATAGGAGGTCTCAGGTGTAGTAAGCTTCACAAGCTCCACCTTGTTGAACTGATGCTGACGAATGAGCCCGCGAGTATCACGGCCAGCCGAGCCAGCCTCAGAACGGAAACAGGAGCTGTAAGCCACATGATATTTCGGCAGATCCGCAGCCGTAAGAATCTCTTCACGATAGTAATTGGTTACCGGAACCTCAGCAGTAGGAATTAGATAATATTCTGTATCCCGAAGCTTGAAAAGATCCTCTTCAAACTTAGGAAGCTGACCGGTGCCGTATAGGCTGTCCTTATTTACGATATACGGGGGCAGCATCTCATCATAATGGTGTTCCCCGCTGTGAAGATCCATCATGAAGTTGATAAGTGCACGTTCAAGACGTGCTCCCAGACCCTTATAAAAGACAAAACGCGAGCCAGTAACCTTGGCAGCGGCTTCAAAGTCAATGATGTCCAGCTGCTGTCCCAGCTCCCAGTGTGACTTCGGTGTAAATCCAAACTCACGCGGCTGTGACCAGCGGCGCATTTCCACATTCTCTTCCTCGGATCTGCCTACCGGCACCGATTCATGCGGAATATTAGGGATGCTCATCGTCAGTTCTTCAATACGGGTCTCAAGCACTCTTACTTCATCATCAAGCTCTTTAATCCGGTCGGATACCGTACGCATCTCAACGATTAAATCCTCTGCAGGTTCGCCGTTCTTCTTCTTCTTCGCCACTTCACCTGATACGATGTTGCGTCGGTTTTTCAATCCTTCGGTCTCTTGCAGCAGCTCACGGCGGTGCAGATCCAGCTGTGGAAATTCAGCAATCAGTTCAAGCGATTTGCCCCGTTTGTTCAGTGCCTCTTCTACTCGGGCATAATCACTTCGCAATATTTTTACATCTAGCACAAAGTTTCCCTCCTGAAAACAGCCCAAACTCTTTCAAAATGCTGTTTGCAGCTTTGAAAGAGTCGGAATGTTCTTATATGCGGTTCTATTGATTGGCCACTACACTACGCTCTACCATATCGGCAAAGTATTGATGCAGCCTATAATCATCTGTCAACTCCGGATGAAAAGAGGATACAAGCAGATTCCCCTGGCGGGCAGTCACAATCTCATCGTTATAGAGTGTGAGCACCTCAACTTCCGGCCCAACCTCGTTAATAAGAGGAGCACGGATGAATACAGCGCGCACCGGTTCAAGGATTCCTTTAACCTGCAGATCACATTCAAAACTCTCCCGCTGGCGGCCAAAGGCATTCCGGGCAACGGTGATGTCCATCAGCTCTAAATGTCCAGGTTCGCCCCCCGCAATATGCTTCGCCAGTACGATCATGCCCGCGCATGTCCCAAAAATAGGCTTCCCCTGACCAGCAAAATCACGGATGGCTTCAATGAAGCCATACTTGCGCATGAGCTTGCCTATCGTAGTGCTTTCGCCGCCGGGTATAATCAATCCTTCGATCTCCTCCAGCTGTTCTACACGTTTGATTGGCAGGCCCTGAGCCCCGGTTTTCTCTATACTGACAATATGCTCTGTTACAGCGCCTTGAAGCGCCAGCACTCCTATTTTCATCGGGACAACCTTCTCTCTGTTAACGGCCGCGTTCCGACATGCGTTCTGCCGGTGACAATGAGGCAATATCGATTCCCTTCATTGGGGTGCCGAGGTTCTTGGATACTTCTGCAATCAGCTTGTAATCGGTGAAGTGAGTAGTTGCTTCAACGATTGCACGGGCAAACTTCTCAGGATTATCCGATTTGAAAATACCAGAACCAACGAACACGCCATCGGCACCCAGATGCATCATCAAAGCGGCGTCCGCCGGTGTTGCTACACCGCCTGCAGCGAAGTTAACAACCGGCAATTTACCTAACTGATGTACTTCAAGCAGCAGTTCGTAAGGAACACCCAGTGTCTTCGCTTCATTATACAACTCATCCAGTGAAAGATTAGTCACCTTTCGGATTTGGCTGTTGATGTACCGCATATGACGTACGGCCTCAACAATGTTACCTGTTCCCGGTTCGCCTTTGGTACGGATCATGGAAGCACCTTCGTTTATACGGCGAAGCGCTTCACCCAGATCTTTGGCGCCACATACAAAAGGAACTGTGAATTCACGTTTGTTAATATGGAACACTTCATCAGCCGGAGTGAGTACTTCACTCTCATCCAAATAGTCCACACCGAGGGATTCCAGAACCTTCGCTTCTACATAATGTCCGATGCGGGCTTTGGCCATAACGGGAATGCTTACTACCTTGATAACCTCTTCCACAATCGTAGGATCGGCCATCCGGGCTACACCGCCCGCTGCACGAATATCAGAAGGGACGCGTTCCAGTGCCATAACGGCTACTGCTCCGGCAGCCTCAGCAATTTTTGCCTGTTCTGCATTCATGACGTCCATAATGACGCCGCCTTTTTGCATTTCTGCCATGCCTCTTTTTACACGCGATGTTCCTGTTTCCATGACCAAGCCTCCCGTATGAACTTACTTAATCTAACATATAATTTTACCGCAAGGCGGCTATATATACAACCTATTTACTCGGATTTTCTCCTGTTTTCGACATTTTTCAGTCGTTAGAACAAGTTCTTAATTCCTTTAAACAGATCGCCAAAAAACTCTCCTATGGCTCTCATCAGCAGTTTGAACCAACCGGCCTTCTCTGCCTCTTCAGCCGTAATCAGGTTAACGGTCTTCTCCTGAACCTGATTGATACCTTCCACCTGGTAGGAATAAGTGACTTTCCCTACTTTGCTGGCTCCGGCTATCGGTGCAACCAAGGTTGATGGATCATTGGTGACAACAGTCGTTTTAATTTGTGGAGATACAGTTCCCTTCGGTACGATAAATGTTACGCCAGCATCCGTTACAACGGAGACGTCTTTGTTCTTCCCTTTTAATACAGGAACGGTTTCATTGCCCGCAATAACTGCCTTAGGAGCAACAACCTGCTTAATCTCAAAATTATTAAAACCAAAATCGAGAACTTTCTTGGTTTCTGTGAAACGGTGAGGCTCCGAATCGGCTCCCATTACCACACTGATCAGCCGCATCCCGCCGCGGACAGCTGTACCTGTGAAACAGTTACCCGCATTGGAAGTATGTCCAGTCTTCAAACCATCAAGCCCCGGATAAGCGTAAGCTTTAAAATTCGTGACATCTTTGTTTCCTTCCAGCATCCAGTTATAGTTAACCATTGGCGCTTTATCACGCTCACGGAATTTGTAGGATTGAATGGTAGTGAAATCCGTGAAATCCGGATGATCGGTTACAATGAATTTAGCCAAGAGTGCCGCATCCATAGCAGACATTACGGTTTCACGATCTGTGTCAGGCCGAAATTTCGCAGGCATATCATCCCGGTCAAGCCCGGTCGCGTTAATGAAATAGGCGGTCTTCATCCCCATCTTCTGTGCTGTTTCGTTCATTAGAGCAACGAATTGCTGTTCAGATCCAGCAACCTCTTCAGCCAAAGCTACCGTGGCATCATTTGCAGAGCCTACCGCCATGGCTACGTATAGCTCTTTGACTGTATGTTCGTCCCCTTGTGCCAAAAAAATACGTGATCCAATTTGTTTGGAGGCATTCTCCTGCACCACGACTTTTTTATCCCATGATAGCTGGCCTTTGTTAACGGCTTCTGTAACTAGATACTCTGTCATCATCTTGGTCATGCTCGCCGGAGGCAGAGGCACATCCGCATTTAGTGATAACAGCACTTCACCTGTAGTAGGTTCCAGCAGAACGGCTGATTTCAGATTCAAACCCAGCGATTCTACAGAAGGAATCTTGACTGCAGTTGTTGCCTTGGTTCCAGTTTTACTTGTAGCTGCTGTGCCTGACTCTGTAGTAGCGGGGGCCTTTACTGCATCAGCCAGTGCCGAATTCACAGGTGAGGCCAGCATATTTAAAAGCAAACCTACTGTCGCTGTCTTAATCACTAATTGTTTACTGCTGAATTTATGCTTGTACTTCAATGATTACTACTCTCCTTTTGCCCTCATATCCATTGCTTGTTCTATTCTAACACAGGGGTACCTTCAAAAAAAGACAGACAGGACGAATTTCGTCCTATCTGCCCTTAAAATGCCGATTATCCAATCTTAGAGGGAATAGTTAGGTGCTTCCTTGGTAATTTGCACATCGTGCGGGTGACTCTCACGCAGACCGGCTCCAGTAATCCGGATAAAAGAGGTATCATTACGAAGCTCCTCCAATGTCTTGGTTCCACAATAGCCCATCCCTGAACGAAGTCCGCCAATCAGCTGATGAACCGTATCTGAGAGACTGCCTTTAAAAGCAACGCGTCCTTCAATACCTTCAGGAACCAGCTTCTTGTCATCATCCTGGAAGTAACGATCTTTACTTCCCTGCTTCATGGCACTCATACTGCCCATGCCCCGATAAACTTTGAATTTACGTCCCTGATAAATTTCCGAATCCCCAGGGCTTTCGTCCGTACCTGCGAACAAGCTACCCATCATAACTGCAGATGCTCCTGCAGCAATAGCTTTGGTGATCTCCCCGGAGTATTTAATTCCGCCGTCCGCAATAATGGGAACACCGTACTCGCGGGCCACTGTTGCACAATCATAGATGGCTGTAATTTGAGGTACACCGATACCGGCGATAACACGTGTGGTACAGATCGATCCAGGTCCAATTCCCACCTTAACCACTGATGCTCCGGCTTCAATCAACTCACGGGTGGCTTCACCGGTGGCAACATTACCAGCCACAATGGTAAGATCCGGATATTGTTCGCGTAGTTTGCGGACAGCATCAATAATATTGATATGGTGCCCATGTGCAGAATCTACAGTGATGAGATCGACACCGGCTTTTACCAATGCTTCTGTCCGTTCAAACGTATCCTTGGAAATGCCGATGGCAGCGCCAACCAGCAGGCGGCCTTGGGCATCCTTGGCACCATTCGGGAATTGAATGGCCTTCTCGATATCTTTTATTGTAATCAGACCCTTAAGAATGTTGTTCTCATCCACCAAAGGCAGCTTCTCAATCTTATGGCGCTGCAGGATAACTTCAGCCTCCTGAAGGGTAGTGCCTACGGCAGCAGTCACCAAGTTCTCATGCGTCATTACTTCTTTGATCTGAATATTGAAATCATGAATAAACCGCAAGTCTCTGTTGGTCAAAATTCCAACCAGCTTGTTGTTGTCATCTACAATAGGCACACCGGAGATACGATATTTACCCATCAGGACTTCGGCGTCAGATACCCAGTGTTCTGGTGTAAGGGAAAAGGGATTGGTGATAACGCCACTCTCAGAACGCTTAACACGGTCCACTTCTTCCGCTTGCTGCTCCACGGACATATTCTTATGAATAATGCCGATGCCGCCCTCACGCGCAATAGCTATCGCCATTGCTGCTTCCGTAACCGTGTCCATACCCGCACTCATCAAAGGAATATTCAGCTTCACATTCTTGCTTAATACCGTAGTTAATTCCACTTCTTTCGGGAGCACCTCGGATTTACGCGGTACCAGCAGCACATCATCAAAAGTTAATCCCTCTTTGCCAAACTTATCTTCCCACACCTGGGTCATTCCTCCTCAAATGTCTTTATTCTAAACGCCTGCAAACTTTATGAATGAAGAAACTAAGGTTCAAGTCCATACCCGATAGACACTGATAAAGACCTAGAAGCTATACGTTTTCGTATCTTCAGTTAAGGTTTGAGATGCTTGTCCAAAAATATATTATTGCCATCTTAGCAAAGGGTTTTTGGCCTGTCAAGAATATTACATCACGGGAGAAGTTATTCAGAAAACTGCCTACGAGTAAGCGAATTCTTGGACGAAAGTCCGTTTGGAGTGGACACTTCATCAATAAATATCTATAGCCATTCGCTGCCAACACGGCTACCCTCATAAGGTAAACAGAACATCCCCTTACTAGTATCCCTCAAATTCCGCTAAATCAACAAAAAAGCCATTGTCGATTGCTCAACAATGGCTACATGTGCTTGGCGGCGTCCTACTCTCCCAGGACCCTTCGGTCCAAGTACCATCGGCGCTGGAGGGCTTAACGGTCGTGTTCGGGATGGGTACGCGTGGAACCCCTCCGCTATCGCCACCAAACGGGCATTTACAGCGTAAATGCTTCAGGAACCTTCATTCCTGAAAACTGAATCCGAAACGAATCTGCGTTATATGATTTGGATAAGCCCTCGACCGATTAGTATTGGTCAGCTCCACACGTTGCCGTGCTTCCACCTCCAACCTATCTACCTCGTCGTCTTCAAGGGGTCTTACATACTGGGAAATCTCATCTTGAGGGGGGCTTCACGCTTAGATGCTTTCAGCGCTTATCCCGTCCGTACGTAGCTACTCAGCCATGCTCCTGGCGGAACAACTGATGCACCAGCGGTACGTCCATCCCGGTCCTCTCGTACTAAGGACAGCTCCTCTCAAATTTCCTGCGCCCACGACAGATAGGGACCGAACTGTC
>NZ_LVWI01000060.1 GCF_001909055.1 Paenibacillus helianthi | reverse complement strand
AGCGCATCCCGCCACGAACGCCGAACAAAAATGCCTTTATTGAGTCGTTTCACAGTATTTTGGAACGGGAATGCTACCAACGTCATTGTTTTGAAAGTACGGAAGAAGCCTTTACCGAAGTAGACCGTTTCATTCGGTATTACAATACCGTCCGGATCCACGGCAGTCTAAACGACTGGCCGCCACAGGAATATCTGCGAATGGTACAGGCAAAATTACTATCTCCCAAGACCATTGCACTTTAGTGCGATTTTGCAAGAATGAACGTGGTAGTGTCCAACTTTATGGGGTTGAACCGCAAAATCCCATTAAACCTTCTGAACCCAGGGTTACAGCCGATTTAGGTCTACTTATTCCACGTAACTTCAGTTCTAGCTTTCAGCTCTAGCTTTCAGCTCTAACTTCAGTTCTAACTTCAGTTCTAACTTCAGTTCTAGCTTTAATTCCTAAGGAGCTTCATTGTCTCCGTCATGGCTTTCAAGTCTACAGTTCAAGCCGTATTCATCCTATATCTGAAAAAGACGCCTTGGCAGGAGCATTAGCTCCGCTCAAGGCGTCCTTTTCTAAAATTATGTGGAGACAATCTAGAGGTACATCTGGAATTGAGGATTCCATCTTTACTTCCGCATGGAGCAGGGAATGGTATACAACGCAGGTAGGACGGGAGAGAGCCGGGGCTCCCTCCCGGGATGGTTATTCCCGGTTAGACAAAGAGTGAACGGCTGATGATGACCAGCAGGATAAAGAGAACCAGAATTGCACCAGTGCTTGTAAACATAGGGTGTCCATATCCGCCTCTAACTTCTTCGCTCATGTTCATTCCCCTTTCGCGTGTGAGTTGTTGTACTTGAGTACACCGTATTGTATGTGTGGAGGGAACAACGTGTATAGGCCAATGCCATAACCGCCTGCAAAAAAAAGTCAGCCCCGGTACACCGGGGCTGACTTCTATGGTCAAAACTTGTTCAATCAGGCTTTTTCCAGATCGCGGATTCCGGAATAGACCATATCGAACAGATCCTCAAGCTGATCTTCTTCAATACAGGAGAAGGCCACGCGCAGATCGGTCTCACCCAGGGCAATCGTGCCCAGGCCGTAGTTATGGATCAGGTGCAGACGCAGGGCATCAGCGTGAACAGTATGCAGCTTCAGGCACATGAAGTATCCGGAGTTGAAAGGATAGTAGGTCCAGACCTCATCGCCGTATTTGCCGCTGTCCAGCAGTGCCTTCACTTTGTTGGCACGGCCCTTCATGATCTGGAACTTCTCTTCCTTCTGCTCCGCAAATTTAGGCGACTTGAGCGCATCCAGTACAAAGGTCTGCGAAGGATGCGGTCCGCTGGAAATGGTGGCGCGGATAATCCCCATCGTCTTTTGTTCCAGGGAAGCGAGCACTTCCTTGCTGTCTGAAGCAAAAGTGATGAAACCGACGCGGAAGCCCCAGACAAACTCTTCTTTGGTCGCTCCGTCAATCTTCACAGCGAGTACACGCGGATGCAGATTAGCCAGACGGCCGAAGAGGGATTCCTTCAGTGAATCTTCGAAAAAGAGCCCGAAATAAGCGTCGTCACTGACCACTACGACATTGATGCCTTCTTCTGCAGCGCGCAGAATAGAAGCCACGATCGCTTCGCCTTCCTTGATGCCCGGAGTATAGCCTGTAGGGTTATTCGGGAAGTTGAGCAGCACAATGGCTTTGCCGCGGTCCTTCTGGGCCAGCAGTGCATCCAGCAGTCCCTCGCTGTTGAAGCTCATATCTTCAGTGAAAAGCGGATAGGTGACGGTATCGCTGAGACGGCGCACGCCGAAGGTCAGCTCGTAATTCTCCCAGTTTTTGTCCGGATAGATGATCGCATCGCCTTGATCGGCGAACAGGTCGGCAACGATGCTGAGCCCGTGAGTCAGGGCATTGGTAACGATAGGGTTACCGAAGGACTTGCCTTCAAGCGACGGCGTTTCGCGAAGCATTTTCTCCCGCCATACGGTACGCAGCTCCGGTTTGCCTGCTGGCGGAGCATAACCATACAAGTCCTTGGGGCTGTAAGCTGAGAGCTTATCCTGAATAACACCGAGGTGCATAGGTACACCTTTTTCAGTGGCAATACCAATGGTTGCATTGTATTTCTTGGCATGAGCAGCCGCTTCAGCGGATTGGCTCAGAATCCCCTCTTTGGGATAATACAGCGCTTTGCCAAGATTGGAGAGCATATCGTATACATGTTCATTGCCTGCCTTGATGTTGTCATTCAATTGTCCAGCCAGTGGATTCATCGGTTTCATCCTTCCGGTATTCTTCTGGGATATACGTTAACATTGCCTAACATTATATCACCGTGATTCACCGCCGTCACTGATGAAAGAGGCAATTCCCATTACTTTTAAAATATTTGTGGCGGATCCTCCCAGACCTGAACCTCGATATAGCGCTCTGGCCCATGGGTTCCCCCGGCATTCCATTCCTGAGGCCAGCCGAATTGCGAAATGACTTCCCGGATCTCCGTAAGCAGGTATACCTGTCCCCGGTAAGGCTTACCGTCCAGAACTCTCATTGTGGGAAACAAATCGCCATACGTGAAGCTGATACAGCCAGGAGAAAAGCAGTCCAATGGAATCCTTAGCTCCATACCGCTAGGATACCATTCCAGCAGCCACGGACAGCTTCCAAAGGTCATATAGTGGGGCTGCTGGCGGACGGGGCGGCCTCCTTTGGCAATAAAAGCCTCCCGTGCCTTGTGCTCCAGGCTGCGCCGGATATCGAGATAATCCGCTGAGCGGTTGCTGGCAAATCCCTTGTTCTTCTGGCGTATGTCCGCAAGAACATGCTCCGCTTCCTCCGGTGCCAGGTCGGATAAATTCCGAAACGGTCCGGCAGATTTATCATAGTAGTGGTACAGATACTCCAAATTCCATCCCGCCAATCTACCGTGAAATATACAAATAGATACAGCTATATTCTACCACTCAGGAGTGGTAGGGGCAGTATTTTTCCATCATGGCGATGGTTTCGGCATCACGTGCCCCGTTTCTGTCCTGAAGCCCCTGAGTAACGGCATTTCGCGCATCTTCCTTCAGATTCTGGCCAAATTTGAATTTGGCGGTTACTTCTTCGGGAACGATCCGCACAACGGCAACACCCTTCAGAGCTGAGCGGTATCTGGGATCTTCGGCATCAATCGGGGCATAGCCTCCTTCCGGCTGGAGCTTTTGCATAAAAAGAGCGAGTACGGCTGCTTTTTCGGCGAGGTCTTCTACAAGTTCCGCTTGTCCATAAGCGGTTACGCTTTTGAAATAGGCGGTGGCAGGGCAGGCAAGCTCGGGATCGCTGAAATAGGAAGGAATGATGGCATATTCATCGGCAACAGTGAAGCATACCCGCTGATTGTGGCGGATGCTCTTCATTTTGCCTCCGGCGTGACTGCCATGGAAATAGAAGTTACCCTCCAGATAGACAAAGTTGAGCGGCGTTACACGCGGCAGCCCCATCTCATCGCTGGTCCCCAGAAAACCAAAGCTCATTCCGTTTAAAAAACCGGCCAGCTCCTCTTCCTGCTCTACCTGAAATTCTTTTCTGCGCATATCGGCACATCCTTTTCTCAATAATGGCGGAGCCCTATGCTCCGAGTAAACAGTTATCTTACAATAGAAGAAGAATTGACAATAAAAAAGGACCGGTTTACATTAATTTTATTAGTCCACTTTGATGTGGAGAGGGTGGGGACATGAATTTTACGTTGCCTTATGACCAGTATCTGGCGGTGCACCGCTACAAATATCTGGCCTTATACCATGCGCTCCGCGCGGCTATTCTTGGCGGCACTCTGCCCGGCGGAACCCGGCTGCCCTCTACCCGGAAGCTGGCGGAGCTATACCAGATCTCACGCGGCTCGGCATCGCAGGTGTACGACATGCTGCTGGCTGACGGCTACATCCGGACGGAGACCGGCCGGGGCACCTATGTCGCCAATGACAGCTTTGAACCCGTGGAGCAGGAACGGGTGGAGGCGGATCAGGAAATTGAAGGTGCTGTAGCTGCGACATCGGCTTTTGCTGGGACAGAAGGTTCAAAGGATGCGGTTACGAATGCGGTTACGGGTGAATATGCAGATGTCGGAGCAGCTTGTAATAGAACCGGAATACCGCTATCCGGCTGGGGACAACGCCTTATGGAGAGGAATGTTCTCATCTATGAACAGGAGGAAGGGAACTTCGTCAGCTTTCGCAGCCGGGGGATGCTCATGGAGTACTTTCCTTATGAGGAGTGGCGGAGCGCACTGAAATATGCTGGCGGCAAAAGCGGCGGGAGGATGGAAGGCTACTGCCCTCCCCAGGGCGAAGAAAGCCTGCGGCTGGCAATTGCCGCCCATCTCCGGGTGACGCGGGGCATCCGGGCAGAAGCGGAGCAAATTGTCCTGTTCAACGGATCGATGCAGGGTATCGTCCTTCTGACGCAGCTCTTGCTGGAGCCGGGAAGCCCCGCCGTTGCCGAGGACCCTGGATTTCACGGCATCCGCAGAGCTGTGGAAATCTCAGGCGGGAAGCTGCTGCTGGGTAAGGTGGACGGGAGCGGGCTGGTGCCGCAGGATTGGGCGGCCCGGCTGCTGTTCGTTACGCCTAGCCGCCAGTTCCCCACCGGCGCTGTGCTGCCGCTCGACCGGCGGCGCCGTCTGCTGGAATGGGCGCGGCGGCAGGAAGCGCTGATTGTGGAAGACGATTACGACAGTGAATTCCGCTGGGGCGGGCGGCCCATAGAACCGCTGAAGGCACTCGACCGTGAAGAGCGGGTCGTCTACCTGGGCTCATTCTCAAACAGCATGTTCTCCAGCCTGCGGCTGGGCTATGCCGTGCTCCCGCCCTTGCTGATCGGACCGGTGACCGCCGCCAAGGCGCTGTATGAGCCGCTTCCGGGCGGCCAATTAGAGCAGCGTGCCTTGGCGCGCTTCATGCAGACCGGCGGCTACAGCCGCCATCTGCGGCGGATGACGCGCCTCTATGGCGAGCGTGCCCGGCTCCTCCGCTCGCTGCTGTCCGAGCGGCTCGGTCAGCTGTTTGAACTGCTGCCCGGTGATGCGGGGCTGCATATCTACGCGCGCTGGCGGCGCAGCAGAGCGGAATTCGCCGCCTTCCGGGCGGCTGCGCTTAGGCGCGGCACGGACTTCCGGGACGCAGCGTTGTACCAGGCTGCACCGGGCGTTCCGGCGGCCTGCTTTTCTTTTGCCCATCTGGATAGTGCTCAGCTCGAAAATGGGGTCAACCGTCTGCTGCTGGCCTGGGAGGATGTGCAAAATCGAATGTGACAAGGTATTATGAGGAGTATGGAACGGTTAGGATGCTTCCGAAGCGAGTTTTGCTGCAAAGTGATCTCGAAGAAGTAGAATTCCGCAAAACTTAAGATAATGCTTCCGAAGCGAGTTTGTACGAAGCATATTCAGGAAGTAAAGCTCACAAACTTTTAGGAGGGAACATTATGCTGCATGCATCGCCGTCCTCTTTTGTGATCCTGCCGGCCCTGGCGAAGATTGTCTGCGAACCGGGCTGGAAATGGCAAAAAAGAGAGAAGCCGTTGCAAAATTATGATTTGTTCTATGTCTGGAGCGGGGAAGGCACGGTTGTGCGCAGAGGCGTCCCTTATCAGGTGGGGAAAGGGAGCTGCTTCCTGTTCCGTCCGGGGGATCATACCAGCGCAACCCATAATCCGCAGAAGCCGCTTGTGCTTACATACATTCATTTTGATGTCACTGAGAATGTGGCAGATATTCCCGAGCCTTACCGTGAACTGTCGGAGACGGTGGAGTTCGAGCATTTGCTGGCACGGTATGTCCGCCTGTTTCTCGTAAAGACCTTTGCGGCAGAAGAGGAAGGCCAACTGATTCTGAAGCAGCTGATGATCCATCTGCTCCGTGAGGATCAGGTGATGCCTGTGGAACGTCATGTAAGCAACCAATTGGCGGAAGTCATTCATGAGGTAGCCAACTATGTCAGCCAGCATCCCGGAGCGGTGCACCGGGTGGAGGATCTGGCGGCGCGTGCCGGGCTGTCCCCGCGTTATTTTTCGATCAAATTCAAGGAGATTACCGGCTCTTCTGTCCAGTCCTACGTGATCCGCACCCGGATTGAGCGTGCACAGCATCTTCTGCTGTATGCCGGAATGAACGTAACCGAGGTGGCGGATGCGCTGGGCTACCGTGATATTTTCTTTTTCAGCCGCCAGTTCAAGCAGCACACCGGCAAAAGTCCGTCCGAGATCCGCTGACCCTTCTTTTGTTTCAGTTTTTTCGGCCGGGGGAAGCAGAATTGTCCGCAACCGCTGGAGACGGTTGAAGAACAGCAGCGTGGCAGCTACGGATCATTGATTTTGACCATTTGTCCTAAAATGATAGCTTATCCAGATAAACGAAGGGAACCGGGGCCGAACAAGGCTTCCGGTCTTTTTGATTGTATAGGAAATTATACTGTGAAAAAGACGGTGGATCACTCCGATTGAAAAGTGAGAGGGATAAACGTGAAGAAACAGATCGGAGGAAACAAAATAAACTAAACGGGCCTAAGAGGAGATACCTCTGATCTCACCGTGAACGGGCTAGCGGGCAGAATGAGAGGTAGAAATACCTCTGATCTCGCCGTAAACGGGCTAGCGGGCAGAATGAGAGGTAGAAATACCTCTGATCTCGCCGTAAACGGGCTAGCGGGCAGAATGAGAGGTAGAAATACCTCTGATCTTGCCGTAAACGGGCTAGCGGGCAGAATGAGAGGTAGAAATACCTCTGATCTCACTGTAAACGGGCTAGCGGGCAGAATGAGAGGTAGAAATACCTCTGATCTCTGTATACGGGCTAGCGGACAGAATGAGAGGTAGAAATACCTCTGATCTCACCGTGAACGGGCTAGCGGGCAGAATAGGAGGTAGAAATACCTCTGATCTCACCGTGAACGGGCTAGCGGGCAGAATGAGAGGTAGAAATACCTCTGATTTGGGAGCAATGCCGTTACCTGCGGCAATGAGATGCTTGATTTACCCGTTAGGGTGATTTTCTTTCAGGAGGCTTGAAGGTTTGCGTGTATTAGGGCGTCTGGGCCGGGGTATAAGGATAAAGAGCGTAAGTCTTGAACAACCCGTTCAGGAGGCCTATGATGAGTATAGATAGGATGAAGAAGAAACTTCAGGCCGGAGGAGAGAGAATATGTATGAAATCGTGTTGATACGCCATGGCGAGAGCGAGTATAACCGCCAGAATCTGTTCACAGGCTGGAGCGACCCCGATCTGACAGAGAAGGGGGTAGAAGAGGCCAAAGCAGCCGGCAAGCTGCTGAAGGAGGCAGGCTATACTTTTGATCTGGCCTTTGCTTCTGTACTGAAACGTTCGATCAAGACACTCAACTATGTTCTGGATGAGATGGACCTGTTGTGGATTCCCGTGCAGAAGTCCTGGAAGCTGAATGAGCGTCATTACGGCGCGCTGCAAGGGCTGAGCAAGAGCGAGACTGCGGTAAAATACGGCGAAGAGCAGCTGCATATCTGGCGGCGCAGCCTGTCTGTCCGTCCTCCGATGCTGGAGCCGGATGATCCGCGTTATGCCCGGAACGATATCCGCTACAAGGATGTCCGCCCCGGCGATATTCCTCGCGGCGAGAGCCTGGAGGATACCGTGCACCGCGTCGGCGATTTCTGGGGCAACCGTATTGTGCCGCTGATCCGCAAGAAGGAACGGGTGCTGATCTCGGCGCATGGCAATACGCTGCGGGCCTTGATCAAATTCATGGAGGATATTGACGAGAAAGCATTGCTGGATCTGAACGTTCCGACAGGAGTCCCTCTGGTCTACAAGCTGGATGATGACGTGAAACCGATTAGCCGCTTCTATCTCGGGGAGCCGGAGGAAGTTCAGCAGAAAGCCCGCGAGGTGGCGAATCAGAGCAAGGTGACGGAATAATCGGCCTGATATAGATGTACAACTAAAAAGGCAGCAGGTCCCCGATAGTCCCGGAGGCCTGCTGCCTTTGGTTAAAATATAAGAATTTATTCACACTATAAATGATCCTTCTATTTCCCGCTGAAACGGATGCCGGTCTATTATGAGGCGTAGCCGTTTCTACTTATGTTCTGCTACACCGGGCGCTGCAGCTCGCCCAGCAGTTCACCCATCTTCACCTTGGTCCCGCTGGCAAGTCCAGATCGGGGGGTGAAGCTGCCGTTCTCGAGGAGCAATACCACGGTAGAGCCGAATTCGAAATAGGCCAGGTCGTCGCCGATCTCCCAGGCATCAGCCGCTTCATCCGCATAGTGGATGCTGCTGACATTCATCGCGCCGACCTTCACTACTGCGGCTTCACCGTTTGCTCCGGCGATATAAGTAATCAGCCGTTCGTTGCGGCTCAGTACACCCTTCATATGTCTCATGCCAAATTCATTGACAGGGTATGCTCTCCCGCGGATATGTTCACTCTCGACCTTGCGCCCGGTAAGGGGGGCGTGAATCCGGTGATAATCCGTTGGACTTAAGTACAGCACGAAGAAAAAGCCTTTTTTGTACAGCTCCAGGTGCGGGGAGTGGTTCAAAAGCTCCTCCAGTTCATAATCCTGACCTTTTACATTCATTATGGTTCCGGAATGAATCTCGCCCATGGCGGTAATCATCGCATCTACCGGACTGGCGACCGCATTCTCGCCGCCGGCGACCGGACGCATGCCGGATTTGAGATGACGGCTGAAAAATTCATTAAGTGTAAGGTATTCCCCGGAAGGCTTCTCTGCTTCAGAAGCGGGAATATGATAAGTCCGAATAAATGCCGGGATCAAAAAACGGCTGAGTCTGCTATGGGAAAAAGCCCCCATCAACCGGGAAAGCCATCTGTGCGAGGACAACTCGGTCATCAGCCGCAGCAATTGTTTTACCATGAGTATCTCCCTTCCATCATGCAGCAGCACGGCCCCGTGTCCAGGACCGTTTCCGCTCTGCATTATATTGACATAGAATAAGAGACAAATCAATAACTGATGTACTGTGAAGGATGGTCAAGCAGATATCGCGCATAGGCTATCGGCTTCCGGTAGCTCTCCTTCCATGCCCCGGTCAGTCCGGCTTTGCGGAAGCCGTAGCGCTGATCACGGCCGTTACATTCGATGAAATAGACCCGGCCTTTTTCCGTTACGCCCATGTCCAGCCCGATGTCTGCCAGTCCGGGCAGGTTCCGCGCCAGCTCGTGTGCAATGCTGAGGCTGTAAGCCAGAACGGACATGCGGATACCTGCCGCCGCTTGCCCGGAGAATGCCTGCTCTAGTGCATATGAAGAGTCAAGTGCTTCTCCTCCCCGGGCAATATTGGAGACGAAGCCCCCCGGCGCCGCCCGTTTGGCGAATAGTCCGGTGACCTGCCATTCCCCGCCCCACCCACGCTGCACCGTGACACGCAGATCAAACGGACGGCCCCCAATCTCTGCCAGCGGGATGCGTTCCTGAACCAGGTAAGGGGTGGAGGCCAGACGCATCCGCAGGGCTCTGGGCAGTACATCCTGATTAACCTGGGTGCTGACCCAGCTGCGGGAGCCGAAGGGCAGATAACTCCAGTTCCACAGTTCTGGACTACTCCGCGTCAGGCGCATTACGCCTTGGCCGATACTTCCGCGGCAAGGCTTGAGAATAAGATCGGAATAGCTGGCCATCATCTCCTTCAGTCCGGATAGACCGGCTGAGGTGGCGGGCAGAAGCCCGCGAAGTCTGGCATTCTGCTCCAGCAGTCCATGGATCTGATCTTTGCCATAGCGGTTGCATGTATTATATACCAGTACGCCGCTGCCCAGCAGTCTGTCGATCCCGTGGCTGCCTGGGTCGTAGATAGCCCGATTGTGAATGACGTCAGGCGTCGGAACAACCACTCTCCTGTAGCCCCGGGTTTGCTTCATGTAGGCGATGCTGCAGCCGGTTTTCGTATCGATGTCGGACAGTTTCAGGAAGCAGGGGGTCAATCCGTATACAGCGGCGGCTTCCTCGTAGCTTTTCAGCGACTCCTGTCCCGTTTTTTGCCGGGGAACGCCCCGGTGCATAGCGGCATTTAGCAGTATTCCCACGAGCTTTTGCCCCATGTTCGTTCCTCCCGTTATCTTCTATAGTTCCGGCTGTTTCTCTTCCTGAGTCATTGTATGTGTGTACTCGCCCTTTAGGGTGGACGAATGTGCGGTGGCAGATGCCCTTTTTTGGGAAGGTGCAGAATTTACAGGCTTGGTGTAAACGGGTGTCATTCGCCTAGTGCGCTGCATATGATGCCTAGGAGAAACAATAGATGGAAGGAGGAGACTGCTTGTGAAGAGCTCCAGGAAAAATCAGCACCGCAGTTCCAAAAAACCGCTCTATTTTGTGGATAATCCGAATATGAAGGAACTCAGCATGCTGGGAAGCAGTCCCAAGATACAGGAGGTTATAGACACCTCCGGAAGCGAAGTGCCGGATACCGGGAGTACAACTTTGAAGGTTAGCGGGGTGGATACGCTTGAAGCGGCGGATTCCTTGGAATCTGCCGTACTTGATCAGCAAGCGCCTCAGGAACAGGTGGGGGAACCTTCGGTTTCGGCTGCTGAGCCTTTGCCGTTGACACCTGAAGTCGTGCTGCCAGTGGTGGAAAAAGAACGCCTGCAGCCTGTATATACGGATGATTTGTCCGACGCTGCCGTTACCGGAAGCAAAATTGCCCCCCGGACCATTGACGGGTCCAAGCTGAAATTCGGTATCATCGGAACGCCCTGGCTGCAGGATTATGCGGTGCAGAGCATCAATATCGCGGACAAGGCAGTTACTTCCTCTAAGCTGGCCCCCGAATCCGTAACAGGTGAGCATTTGGCAGAAGGAAGCATCAGCGGCGGTAAGCTGCTGGATCATTCCATCGGCGGCGAAAAACTTAAGGATGGCAGCATTGGCCCGGAAAAGCTGGCTGACCGGATCATTGGCGGAGGTCAAATTGCCGATCAGGCCATTACGAGCCGCCATCTTAGCGACTGCATCATTACGGCTGACCTGCTTGAAGATGGAGCGGTGACCGGCGAGAAAATTCTGAGCAGCACCATCGTCAGCCGGCATCTGGCGAACGGGAGCGTTGACCGTTCCAAGCTGGCGGACGAAGTGGTAACGGGGGACAAAATAGCCGACGGAGAGATTAGCGGTGATAAGCTGGGAGACGCCGTTATTGAGAGCCGCCATATCAGCGGCGGCGCCATTACAGCGAAGCATCTGGCTCCGGGAGCCATAGGGCCGGAACAGCTTGCCAGCCGTTTGATCGGCAAAGAGCAGCTCCAGTCCGGGATCATCGACAGCGGTCACCTTGCCGATGGATCGGTAGGTCCACGCCAGATTGGCAAGGAGGCCGTACGGGGACAGCACTTAAGCCCGGAAAGTGTGAATGGTAGCCATATCGCCGACGGGGAGATTGCCAGCCGGCATTTGGCGGACCGCAGCATTTCTTTTGTGAAGCTGGCGGAAGGGGCGGTTGGAACAGTTCAGCTTGTGGAGCAGGCAGTTACCTCTTCCAAAATAGCGGATCAGAGCATCCTTGCCCATAAGTTGGCTGATGAGGCTGTAACGACACGGCACATCGCCAAATCTGCGGTACGGGGGCCGCAGCTTGCCATGCAGGCAGTTGCTTCAGTCCATCTGCAGCGTGAGTCTGTGGAGCACTCCCATCTGGCGGCGGAATCCGTCGGGTCTATGCAGCTGCAGGAACAATCGGTACTCACGAGCCATCTGGCAGATGGGGCTGTTACGGGGGAACAGCTGGCTTCTGGATCGGTTGAAGGTGAGCATCTGCGTCCACATAGTATCACCCCGGACAAATTGGCGGATGGGAGTGTCATTGCCGCCAAGCTGGCTCCGGGTGCGGTTATCGGCAATGCAATAGCGCGGGAAGCTGTCAGCGGGGAACATATTGCTTTTTGTACGGTAGAGGAAAAAAATCTGGCGGATGCCAGTGTCAGCGGTCGTGTATTGCAGCGGGCCGTTGTGGATGCCGAGCACTTGGCACCGGGGGCTGTAGAGCGCAGGCATCTTGGGGACAACAGTGTAACCTCCTCTGCCCTGCAGCCAGGTTCGGTAGTGGGTGAGAAGCTGGCAACCGGCGCGGTGAAGGAGGTCCATCTCTCTGCCGGTATCGTTCAGCCGCATCATTTAGCTGATCATGCCGTCACGTCATTGAAGCTGTCGCCGGAAAGTGTCTCAACCGATAAGCTGGGCGATCTGGCAGTTACAGCAATGAAGCTGGCGGATGGCAGTGTGGAAGCCGCGAAGCTGGCGGCATCAGCAGTTCAGGCAGAGCACTTGAGTGCGGGGGCGGTTGGCTCTGGTGCAGTCAGTGACGCCGCTGTGCAGGGAAGACATCTTGCGCCGGGGAGTGTTAGCGGGGCACATATTCGGCCGATGTCCATCGGTAATGGACATATCGGCCCGAGCTCCATCTCGTCCATTCAGATCCAGGATGGCAGCATCAGCGGAGCTAAGCTGATAGAAGGTGCAGTCTCATCCCGCCACCTCGCACCCGGTAGTGTGGCAGGCAGCCATTTGGCGGAAGCTTCAGTGGAAGGAAAGCATATCGGGCAAGGCGGCATCACCTTAGCGCATCTTGCTGAAGAAGTCCGCAGCGGCCAGATTTTGCCGGACGGCAGTATTGGCGGTGAGAAGCTGGCAGCGGGTGCTGTGGGATCCTACCATCTGGCCTCTGAAAGTATAGGGGCTGGACATCTGGCGCCGGGAGCGGTACAAGGACAGCATATTCGAGACGGAGAGATCACCCTGGCGCATCTGGCGGAAGAGACACGCAGTGCAGACATCCTGCCGGATGGAAGCATCAGCGGTTCCAAACTGGCCGAGGGCTCGGTAGCGGCATTCCATCTGGCTACAGGCAGTGTGTATGCAGATCATTTGACAACGGACGCGATAGACAGTCGCCATATCCGCTCCGGCAGCATCCGGCTTGAACATCTGGCCAAGGAAACACTGACCTCTGAATTGCTGCCGGATGGCAGTATTGGAAACGGGAAGCTGGCTGCTGGTGCGGTGAGTTCGCTGAATCTCCAGCAGGAAAGCATTTATGGTGAGCATCTTGTAGACGGAATACTGCAGGAACGGCATTTGCGTCCAGGTCTGATCAAGCTTGAACATCTTGCAGATGAGTCCCGTAGTGCAGCGCTGCTGCCGGACGGCAGCGTGGGCGGAAGCAAGCTGGCGGCAGGCGCAGTAGGTTCGTCTCAGCTGGCTTCCGGCAGCGTATTGGGAGGGCATTTGGCAGCGGACGCGGTGGACAGCCGCCATATCCGTGCCGGCAGCATCCAGTTGGCTCATCTGGCTGCCGAGACGCTGAGCGCGGAGCTGCTGCCGGACGGCAGCGTAGGCGGAAGCAAATTGGCGGCAGGTGCGGTGGGTTCGCAGCATCTGCAAGCCCAGAGTATCCAAGGTGAACATCTGGCAGATGGAACGCTGGAAGAGCGCCATTTGGGCAGCGGCATCATCAAGCTTGAGCATCTATCGGAGGAAGTCCACAGTGCCGAGCTGCTGCCGGACGGCAGCATTGGAGGGAGTAAGCTGGCGGCAGGTGCGGTGGGTACGCAGCATCTGCAGCCGCAGAGCATCCAGGGCGGGCATCTGGCCGATGGAACGTTGGAGGAGCGTCATTTGGTCAGCGGCATCATTAAGCTTGCGCATCTGGCGGATGAAGTCCACAGTGCGGAGCTGTTGCCGGATGGCAGTATTGGAAGAAGCAAGCTTGCGGCAGGGGCAGTGGGATCGCATCACTTGCAGCCGCAGAGCATCTACGGCAGGCATCTGGCGGATGGAACGCTGGAAGAGCGCCATCTGGGCAGTGGCATCATCAAGCTTGCGCATCTGGCGGAGGAAGTCCGCAGCGCGGAAATACTGCCGGACGGCAGCATTGGCGGCAATAAGCTGGCGACAGGTGCGGTAGGTGCGCAGCATCTGCAGCCGCAGAGCATCCAGGGCGGGCATCTGGCGGATGGAACGCTGGAGGAGCGCCATTTGGTCAGCGGCATCATCAAGCTAGCGCATCTGGCGGAGGAAGTCCGCAGCGCGGAAATACTGTCGGACGGCAGTATTGGCGGCAATAAGCTGGCGGCAGGTGCGGTGGGTACGCAGCATCTGCAGCCGCAGAGCATCCATGGCGGGCATCTGGCGGATGGAACGCTGGAGGATCGCCATTTGGTCAGCGGCATCGTCAAGCTTGAGCATCTGGCGGAGGAAGTCCGCAGCGCGGAGCTACTGCCGGACGGGAGCATTGACGGAAGCAAGCTGACGGCTGGCGCGGTGGGTACGCAGCATCTGCAGCCGAAGAGCATCTACGGCGGGCACCTGGCGGATGGAACGCTGGAGGAGCGCCATTTGGTCAGCGGCATCATCAAGCTTGAGCATCTGGCGGAAGAAGTCCGCAGCGCGGAGCTACTGCCGGACGGCAGTATTGGAGGAAGCAAGCTGGCTGCAGGTGCGGTGGGTACGCAGCATCTGCAGCCTCAGAGCATCCAGGGCGGGCATCTGGCGGATGGAACGCTGGAGGAGCGCCATTTAGGCAGCGGCATCATCAAGCTTGAGCATCTGGCGGAAGAAGTCCGCAGCGCGGAAATACTGCCGGACGGCAGTATTGGCGGAAGCAAGCTGGCGGCAGGTGCGGTGGGTACGCAGCATCTGCAGCCTCAGAGCATCCAGGGCGGGCATCTGGCGGATGGAACGCTGGAGGAGCGCCATTTAGGCAGCGGCATCATCAAGCTTGAGCATCTGGCGGAAGAAGTCCGCAGCGCGGAGCTGCTGCCGGACGGCAGTATTGGTGGCAATAAGCTGGCGGCAGGTGCGGTGGGTACGCAGCATCTGCAGCCTCAGAGCATCTATGGCGGGCATCTCTCTGATGGAACGCTGGAAGAGCGCCATTTGAGCAGCGGCATCATCAAGCTTGAGCATCTGGCGGAAGAAGTCCGCAGCACAGAACTGCTGCCGGACGGCAGTATTGGCGGCAATAAGCTGGCGGCAGGTGCGGTGGGTACGCAGCATCTGCAACCGAAGAGCATCTATGGCGGGCATCTGACAGATGGAACGCTGGAGGAGCGCCATTTGAGCAGCGGCATCATCAAGCTTGAGCATCTGGCGGAAGAAGTCCGCAGCGCTGAGCTACTGCCGGACGGCAGTATTGGAGGAAGCAAGCTGACGGCAGGTGCGGTAGGACCTTACCATCTGGCTCCGGCCAGTGTATACGGAGGCCATTTATCCCCGGGTTCAGTGGACAGCCGCCATATTCGTCCTGGCAGTATCCATTTTGAACATTTGGCCGAGAGTGCGCTGAGCTCTGAACTCCTGCCGGACGGGAGCATTGACGGAAGCAAGCTGGCAGCAGGTGCGGTAGGATCACAGCATCTGCAACTTCAGAGCATCCAGGGCGGGCATCTGGCGGATGGAACGCTGGAGGAGCGCCATTTAGGCAGCAGCATCATCAAGCTTGAGCATCTGGCGGAAGAAGTCCGCAGCGCGGAGCTACTGCCAGACGGCAGTATTGGAGGAAGCAAGCTGACGGCAGGTGCGGTGGGTACGCAGCATCTGCAGCCTCAGAGCATCCAGGGCGGGCATCTGGCAGATGGAACGCTGGAGGAGCGCCATTTGGGCAGCGGCATTATCAAGCTTGAGCATCTGGCGGAGGAAGTCCGCAGTGCGGAGCTGCTGCCGGACGGCAGTATTGGCGGCAATAAGCTGGCGGCAGGTGCGGTAGGTACGCAGCATCTGCAGCCTCAGAGCATCCAGGGCGGGCACCTCTCTGATGGAACGCTGGAGGAGCGTCATTTGAGCAGCGGCATCATCAAGCTTGAGCATCTGGCGGAAGAAGTCCGCAGTGCGGAGCTGCTGCCGGACGGCAGTATTGGAGGAAGCAAGCTGACGGCAGGTGCGGTAGGACCTTACCATCTGGCTCCGGCCAGTGTATACGGAGGCCATTTATCCCCGGGTTCAGTGGACAGCCGCCATATTCGTCCTGGCAGTATCCATTTTGAACATTTGGCCGAGAGTGCGCTGAGCTCTGAACTCCTGCCGGACGGGAGCATTGACGGAAGCAAGCTGGCAGCAGGTGCGGTAGGATCACAGCATCTGCAACTCCAGAGTATACAGGGCGGGCATCTCGCCGATGAAACGCTGGAGGAGCGGCATTTAAGCCCCGGCATCGTTAAGCTGGAACATCTCGCGGAGGAAACCCGCAGCGCGGAACTGCTGCCGACTGGCAGCATTACCGGAGAGAAGCTCGCATTTGCCAGCATCGGAACGGAGCATCTGGCTGAAGGTGCAGTGGGGAATTCTGAGCTTCAGGACGAAGCGGTGGATGCCTCCAAAATCACCTCATTCGCAATCCAGTCCCGCCATTTGGAAGAGGATAGTGTACAGGGATATCATATTGCTCCTGGTTCCATCACGAGCGATCACCTGACTCCCGGCTCGGTAAATGCCGAACACCTGTCGTTCAGTCCGGTACAGAGTGCCGGCAACCGGGAAGTGCTGCAGCAGTTTGGCATGACAGCCTTCATGTTCAATGGTGATGCGGAGAGTGTAGAGGTGACTGTAGCTTTTGATGAAAGCTTCGGTCATACCGGTTATGTCCTTGTTGCCATGACCAATCAACCGTTCTTTCACGCTTCATTGAAGAACAGAGGAGGCGGGGAAGCTGTTATTGAAGTGGTGCGGCTGCGTGAAACCTCCCATTTCTATGGAGTGTTATCCTGGATTGCCCTCGGCACTCCCTTGGTGAAGCCGGTGGCCGATCATCGGGTATTTGATTAATCGGCTGACGGGCTGAACTTTAAGGAAATGCAGGGTCATCTCAGAGTATGATGAAGTTATTGTAAAAGGGGGCGCAGCCAATGGCTGCGCCTTTTGCGCGGCGAAGAACCAGGGATTGGCACTCGCGATGTTATGTGAAAATTTGGTTCGGGTTGCTGCAGCCGCTGTCCAAGTCCGCTGCCCGGGTTCCCTTCAAACGATACCTTAGCCGGACTTAGCAGCGAGCGGGCATTTGTCCAAATTTCTGTCTGGAGGGAGACACTTGCCGTTACCCGGGACAGCATAATACATAGACTGTGATGTAACCCTCAGCCCGGAGACCATGTCCTGCAAGGAAGGTGGATGAGCTTGAAGCATACACGTACATCTGCCCGCCGCACGGGTCGGCGGGCTTTGCGACCAACGCGGAGGATTCCCCGGCCAGTGCGTTCTGCCATGCTGCGCGCTGCGGCCAACCACCCGGAACCTTATGTGTCGGTAATCATTCCGGCCATGAATGAAGCAGGAACGATTGCCAAGGTGATTGCCGGAGCGAGGGGAGTCCATCCCCGTTGTGAGGTTATTGTTATTGTTAATGGCTCTGCTGATCATACGGCAGACATTGCGTTATCACTGGGTGCTCAGGTCATTCTCTTCGAGCAGCCGCTCGGACATGATGTGGGCCGAAGTATCGGAGCAGAGGCAGCGAAGGGAGAAGTGCTGCTTTTCACGGACGGTGATCTGGTCATTCCTGCCTCACAGCTGCGTCCCTTTGTGGCCGCAGTCAGTCAAGGTACAGATGTGGCTCTAAATGATTATTCCGGTCCGGTCCGCGGTAAATTCCCGCATCCGGTAGTGCTCTCCAAGCATGCGCTCAACATTATCCTGGGCCGTCCGGACCTGAAAGGCTGCTCAATGACGGCAGTGCCCCATGCACTCAGCCGCAAAGCGTATGCCGATCTGGGAAGCAGCCTCTTGTCACGGCCGCCCCTGGCACATGCACAGGCTGTGCTTGACGGCCTGGTTGTGAAGGCAGTGCATAAGATCCCTGTCGGTAAGCTGAATGCAATCCGCCCTAAGCGGGCGGGGGCTGATCCGTTGCGCGAGGTCATCCTCAGGGATCATCTTGATGCGGCAGGCTTGGTAATTCAGCGCAGAGGCGAAAGAGCAGGCTTCAGTGACGGGAACCGGCGAAGGGAGATGGTGAGATGATAGCCGAGATGCCTGACGCTATATCCAGCTCCCGGCAAAAGGCGACTGTATCTGCGGCACTTTCCTCCCGCAGCTCTAGGGCAAAAGCGCGGCAGGCTCCGGCTGTGCGGAAGACACGGGCTGGCGCACCTGGTGCATCTGGCCATGGCAGTTCTGCAGCAGCCCTTGTCCAAGCAGCGGGACCTTCACCTTCCCGCCGAAAGGGGGCAGGCCGTTCCGCCGCCCGGCGCAAGAAGGCCAGATCTGCTGCTGCCGGTGGAGCCGCAGTCCGCCGGAGCACCGCAGGCAGTCCTGCCTCCATCCGTCAGGGGGCAGGCAGCCCCCTTCACGACATTGCGGCGGGAGGTAATGCCCGGGGCTCCGACGTCTACCGGGGAGCAAAGCCCCAGCTGCCGCAATTGGGCGGGTCACTATCGGTGATTATATCGGCCCGCAATGAAATGCGAACCCTGCCAGGGCTGTTGAAGCAGGTGCAGCAGCTGCATCCGGCTGAAATCATCGTAGTGCTGAATGGATGCACGGATGATAGTTATAAGTACACCCGGCTATGTAAGCAGGCTACAGTGGTGCACTGCCCGGAATCTGCCGGGCATGACGTAGGCCGGGCACTTGGGGCTAAGCTCAGCCGGGGCGACATCCTGCTGTTCCTCGATGGGGATATGGTCATCTCTGCGCCGCAGCTGGCCGTTTTTGCAGCGGCAGTGGACGGTGGGGTGGATGTGGCACTGAATGATCTGGATTCGCTGCTGCCCTCATTTGATTTATGCGATGATGTCACCCGCTGCAAGCTGTATCTGAACAGTGTTCTGGGGCGGAGCGATCTGGGCGTCAGCTCGATGACCGCCGTACCGCATGCCCTGTCACGGCGGGCCTTGGAGCGGATCGGCTACCGTGAGCTGATGGTCCCGCCCAAAGCGCAGGCGCTCTCGATTATAGAGCAGCTGCGGGTAGAAAAAGCCGGGACGGTAAACGTCATTAAGCATAACCGTCTCCGCCAGGGAAACATAGGAGCCGGCAATGCCATGGAGCAGCTGATCGCCGGTGACCATGCCGAAGCACTGCTCCGGGTGCTAATCCACCGCGACAAAAACGGGGGGCTCACCGGTGAAAGCCTGCTGGAGCAGCGGCGGCAAATGGCAGCCTGGAGGAACAGCATATGACGATGACCAGTATTATTATTCCTACGTACAATAGGGTCGGCCTGCTGCGCTCCTGTGTCGAATCCATTAAGGCTCATACTGAATCCGCTTATGAAATAATCGTGGTCGACAACGCTTCAACGGATGGCACAGACGCATACTGCCGCGAGAATAAACTGACCTTTATTTCACTTCCGGCAAACCAGGGGTTTCCGGTGGCCTGTAACCTGGGACTGCAGCTGGCCTCAGGCGATGAACTGCTGCTGCTGAATAATGACGTTATTGTGCCGAGGGGCTGGCTTGAGCGCTTAAAACATGCCTTGTACAGTGCTCCGGACATTGGCATCGTGGGGCCAGTAACGAATTACGCCAGCGGGCGGCAGCAGGTAAGTACAACATATATGGATATTGCTGAATTCCACGCCGAGGCTGAGCGGGTGAGTCTTCAAGGGTCCCACGGGTGGAGTGAAACACGACGGCTGATCGGTTTATGCTTTTTATTGAAAAGAGAGCTGATGGAAACCATTGGACTCCTGGATGAGCGGTACTCTCCCGGACATTATGAGGACGATGATTACTGCTACCGTGCCCGGCTGCGGGGCTACAGGCTGTTGATAGCCGGGAATTGCCTTGTGCATCATGAGGGAAGCGCCAGCTTCAAGGAGGTCTACTCCTCCGGGCTCCAGGAGCTGGTCGAACGGGGCCGCAGGATGTTCATGGACAAATGGAATATAGATCCTGCGCAGTTCATCTAAAAGGTTGACCCAAAGGCTAAAGCCACAGATAAAAAGGAGGAAAGTAAGTGAAAGGAGTCATACTGGCGGGCGGAACAGGATCAAGGCTATATCCGCTGACCCGGCTTATGAACAAACATTTGCTTCCGGTCGGCAAATATCCCATGGTGTGTTACGGTATAGACCGATTGCGCCAGGGGGGCATAACCGATATTCTCCTGGTCATCAGCAAGCAGTCCGCGGGGCAATATACGGATTTTTTAGGCAGCGGCGCAGAGTTTGGCGTCTCTCTGACTTACAAAATTCAGGAGGCTGCCGGAGGCATTGCGGAGGCACTGGAGCTGGCAAAAGGATTCATTCTCCCAGGTGAGCGGTTTGTTGTGCTGCTTGGTGACAATCTGTTCATGGATGATCTGACACCTTATCTGAAGCAGTATCTGCAGCAGCCTCAGGGGACGGCCAAGGTCTTGCTGAAACCGGTGGAGGATGCACGGAGATACGGCGTCCCGGTGTTCGACAGTCAGAATACCGGCTTAATTGCTTACATCGAAGAGAAGCCGGAGCATCCGAAGACAAAGTATTGCGTAACCGGCATTTACATGTACGATGAGGCTGTATTTGATATTATCCGGCGCGTGTCACCTTCCCAAAGAGGGGAGCTTGAGATCACCGACGTGAACAATATTTACGCCGCAGACCGCAGGCTCAGTTACGATGTGCTCAAGGAATGGTGGAGTGACGCTGGAACATTCCAGTCTCTGTACGAAGCCGGAGAAAAGCTGAAAAACACGCTGCCGTGAGGCGCGTGTTTTTTTGCGTCGGGCCAGTGGCACGCCAACAGCGGCAGAAATGCCGTTGTTGCCGCCGAAGCCGGCCAGCGGTACGCAAAGCAGCAGAAATGCCGTTGTTGCCGCCGGACCCGGCCAGCGGTACCGGCGCACGGTTTGCAAGCCGCCTTCACTTCTCCCGCAGCATCACAACCAGCGACAGTGTCCTCGTCAGGCCAGGCTCCCTGCCGGAGTCTGGGCGGCAGGCCGTGCGATCCGCCACCAGATCAGCTCATCAGCCTCCCGGTGCTTTTGCGCGCCCAGGTGCTGAAGCACTTTGTGCGAGGCGGCATTGTCTTTTTCGGTATCAGCGATGACCCAGAGCGCCCGGGGATCGCTGAAGATCCAGTCGCAGATACACTGCACTGCCTCTGTTGCGTAGCCTTGTCTGCGGTGGCTCTCATGAATGACATAACCCACAATGACTTCACCCTGATCATTTGGACACCCTTTGAGGATAATGAAGCCGATCAGGCGCTGCTCTTCCCGCTGAATCACCGCCCAGTTCGTCAGCCATGGATAGTTGAGCGGGTCCTGCATTACCTTGGAGTGTCTGATCTGCATGGCATACAGCATTTCATCATCCAGTTCAGTTCCGCTGGGGTTCAGGCCCAGCGCCTGCTCCAGTCCGGCATAATGAGCTCCCGCCAGGGATAGCTCAGCCAGTGTTAAAGGCCGTATATCCACGCGGCCGCTTGCAATTTTCAATAGAAATACCTCCGTTCCGGTGTTGCCTTTCCTGAGATTCTTATGTAAAAAGTTCAAATCCACCCCCAGCATAATCTCGCCGTTTAACATTTGTCAATACTTACCATTCCCGCAAACTTCACTTCACCCGCTACTCCCCATTAACTTACAGTAAAGCCACGCACCGCACGGGCTTCTGCCGCATATGCTGTAGCAGGGCGTTTGAGCAAAGGAGACATGAAGGTGCAGAGTAAAATAACGAAGGTCCTGCAGCACATGGCCCATACGCACGAACAGATGGCGCGGATTCTCGACGCCGAACGCCACGTCGCCGTCCGTATGTCGCAAATAGTCCATGATCTGCCGGATGTAGAACCTGACTTTGGCGGATTCAGCGGACTGGTGGAGAGCACGGGTCAGGTCAACAAAAATATTATTGCTTACCTGAATGCGATTGCTGATCTGGAAGAGGCGATGGCTGAAGGAGTAGGAAGGGTCATCAAGGAGCTGGGCGGCCAGGAAGAAGAGTAGCGCTTAAGGAGCAGGAGGTGGAAGATGAGCAGAGAAAAGGCTTTTCTGCAAATGCTGGAGTCGTCCGCTACTATCCAGTGGAACATCGCAATGATCCTTGAGGCCAAAGCGGTGGAAGCGGAAAAAGTGAAGCAGTGGACACAGCATCATATCCACGCTAGAGCGTTCGACTCCCATGAAGAACAGTTGAAGGAATCCATCTCCATTCACGAGGTGATTGTGGAAATGGTAGAGGGGCTGACCAAGCTGGAAAACGGATTGTACAGCAATCTAAAAGCGGTGCTGGGCAGCGGTGAAGAAGGCGGCGAGGGATTCGGCGGCATGACCGGTGACGGCATTGAATTCGGAGAAGATAGCAAATGAGCGGCGGGCTGCACTCTGAACATGCCGTCAAGCTCGAGATGATCCGCTCCATTGCCCGCAGTCAGGCTGCACTTGCGGCCATTCTGGAGAGTATAGCCGAGGTTACAGGGCAATCGGAGCTGACAGCCCGCAAGCTGAGCGACAATATCCGGATACTAAGCCAATATCAAAGCGCGATGTGCCGGATGATGTCCGGTATTTCGCTGCACCGGCCCAAACGGGGAATTCCTGCTGCGCCATGGCTGAGTACGGCTTGCGCAGGCGGTACCTCTAGAAGTACATGGAGTACAGGAGGAGTAGAAGGATGAAGATAAAGAAACTTGGAAAGCTGCGTTCGGGCGGCAGAACCCGCAGACGCATACTGCTGTCGCGCAAAGCCAGAGTCCGCAAGGGGCCTTTACGCAAAGCGCGGAGAGGACTGATCCGCCGGACAGGCAAGACCAAGAGAAGTCTCTTGCAGCGCAAAAAAAGAAGACTCCGCCGCCGGATCGTCCGGAAAGTCCAAGTCATTCAGCCGCCGGTACAGGTAGTAGCCGCTATTGAGGTTCCGCCCGTGCCGCAGGTGGTGCCGCTCCCCCCGGATTTGGGCGTCCCGCCGGAAACGCCCCCGGGAGACGCCTTTCAGCAGGGCTACACCGAAGCATACAACGTGGGGTTCGATGCGGGTTTCGCCAAGGGCTTCGAGGACGGGCATAAGCTGGAGCTTGGCTAAACCGCGTGGAGTCACAGAATGAGCTGCTCTGTAGAGGCCGGAGGATGCATGCCGCCTCTATAGAGCTTTGCGGATTTCTCTGCACTATCGATCGCGTTCACGGATATGATAGACTTCTTAACAGAATCTCTACCAGGTTCAAAAGTCGATAGGAAAGCAGGGATGTACATGAGTGGGAATGAGATACGTATTGCACGAAAAGATGAGCTCGGAGAGATCATGGAACTGATTTCCAAATGTGTACAGGTCATGCAGGACGGCGGAAGTGACCAATGGAATGATACTTACCCGAACCGTGAGGTTATTGGGAAGGACATTGCGGACGGCACCTTATATGTCTGTGTGGATCAGGCTGCCATCGCCGGCATCATTGTGCTGGACAACAACCAGGCGGAGCAGTATGAAGCGATTGACTGGTTAGAGGTGAAGGGGCCGAATCTGATTATGCACCGGCTGGCCGTTCATCCTGAGGTTCAGGGCAAAGGGATTGCCCGCAAGCTGATTGCTTACGCCGAGGAGTATGCCCGCAGCAGCGGTTACACCAGTATACGGCTGGATACCTATGCTATGAATAATAAGACTCTGGTACTGTATCCTTCTCTAGGCTATGAACGCAGAGGGGAAGTGGATTTTCCCGGGCGTACAGCGAACTTTCCTGTGTTCGAGAAGGTGCTGACATCCGGTGTGGAATAATGGACAAGCCTGTAGAGGGCGACCGGGGGGCATTTCAGAGATAACCAAAAAGCATTGGTTAGATATTTAATGGGAGGAAACATAACGCAAATACAGTGTTGAAATCAAATACGTGCCTTTTTGAGCATAGAAATCATCTTGTGTTATTTTATCTAACTCATGTTGACAACAAACATGTCTCTAACTTATGATAGGGTTATTCAGCAAGCAATTGAATAATCCTTTTTTTCGTATATCCTTAATAATTGGTTTAAGGGTCTCTACCGGGAACCGTAAATTTCTGGCTACGAAAATATGCCTTGGCATATTTTTGTGGCCTTTTTGTGTTAGCGGCGGCTAAGGATTGCAGAAGACAAGGGGGACGGCGAAGATGGCAAACATCCTGATCAAAAACGCAGAGATGATCACCATGAACAAACAGGAAGCAATCATTTACGGAGATCTCCGCATCCAGAATAACCTGATTACAGAGATCGGTAGCGGGCTTGCAGTACAGGGGGATGAACGGGTGATTGATGCCACGAACCGCACGGTCATTCCGGGTTTCGTACAGACCCATATTCATCTCTGCCAGACGCTGTTCCGGGGCAAAGGGGATGATCTGGAGCTGATGGACTGGCTGCGCAAGCGGATCTGGCCACTCGAAGCGGCGCATGATGAGGAATCGCTCTACTATTCCGCCATGCTGGGGATTGGGGAGCTAATCTCCAGCGGTACGACGACCATTGTGGATATGGAGACGGTGAATCATACGGATTTTGCCTTTCAGGCCATTGCGAAGAGCGGTATCCGGGCCTTGTCGGGCAAGGTGATGATGGATCAGAAGAATGCGGATGCGCCCGCAGCGCTGCAAGAGGAGACGGCGGCTTCGCTGCAAGAGAGTGTGGATCTGCTGGAAAAATGGAACGGGTACGGGAATGGACGGATTCAGTATGCATTCTCGCCGCGTTTTGTGATCTCCTGTACCGAGCCGCTGCTGCGGGAGGTGCGTGACCTATCTCAGCGATATGGGGTTAAGGTGCATACACATGCCTCCGAGAATTTGGGGGAAATCGAGATCGTTCAGGCCATGACCGGGATGCGCAATATCGTTTATCTGGATCATCTGGGGCTGGCCAATGAACGGCTGATTCTGGCGCACTGCGTCTGGGTGGATGAGGAGGAGCGGCGAATCTTGCGCGACAGAGGCGTTCATGTCAGCCATTGTCCCGGCTCCAACCTGAAGCTGGCTTCGGGCATCGCTGATACACCGGGCATGCTGCATGATCACATTCATCTCAGCCTTGGCGCAGATGGTGCTCCATGCAACAACAACCTGGACATGTTCAATGAAATGCGGCTGGCGGCCATGATCCAGAAGCCGCAGCATGGGCCGACGACGATGGATGCGAGAAGTGTTTTCCGGATGGCTACGATTGGCGGAGCCCGGGCCGTGGGTATGGAGGATCAGATCGGCAGCATTGAAGTCGGCAAAAAAGCGGATCTGGCGATCCTGAACCTCTATAACTTCCACACCTTCCCTTCCTTCGATGTAGATCCGATCTCCCGTATTGTCTACTCCGCAACCCGGGCCGATGTGGAAACAACGATCATCGACGGTGAAATCCTTATGGATAAAGGTCTGCTGAAAACTGTAGACAAGGACACGGTGCTGCATGAAGCCAACCGTTCCATTAAAAGACTGCTGGCGCACACATCACTGGTCTAGCGATTCGCCAACAATATAAGAAGCAGGGGGAGAGGCCCTCTGCTTTTTTTTGACTTTTTTAGTGATTTCGGGAACCTTTCCATTAGAATTGAGGTCATATCAAGAGAGGTGAAGACGTTGGAACTGGGATGGGAATTGGAACAGCAGCAGCTGGCGCATATAGCAGTCATGAGCGAAGAGCAGCTGAGGAGGATTATGGGTTTTTACGGCGATGATATATGGAATTATATTTATTACCTCACCAAAAGCGCCGATATGGCGGACGATCTGGCACAGGAGGTATTTATTAAATGTTATTACCGGATCGGAACCTACCGGGGGTCCTCTTCCTTGAAGGCGTGGTTGTTCACCATCGCAAGGAACACCGTATTCTCCCACCGCAAATCGCGGTTCTTCCGTTCGGGGCTCTGGGGCGGTGTACAGACCATCACAAAAGCGGAACCCGCCAAGAACAGCTTCCCTGATGAACTGCTGGGAACGGTCCGTTCTGCGGAGATGGAGTACCTCGGCAACAGCCGGATGGATGAGATCTGGAGTGTGATCCTGCAGCTTCCCGACAAGTTCCGTGAGGTGCTGGTGCTGGATCTGAAAGCGGAGCTGACCATTCAGGAAATCGCCGGATTGACCGGGCTCTCAACGGGAACCGTCAAATCCAGGCTGCACCGCGCGAGGCATAAAGTCCAGGAGAAATTAAGGGGGATGGAATCATGAAGGAGCGGGAGCCGAAGTGGTATGAAGAAGCGCGGAACGGTCCATTCCGGGAATCAAGGTTCACGGATGCGGCAGCCGATAAGGTCATTATGCGTGTGCGAAGCGGTGTGCCGGGACCGGAACGGGCAGGCCAAAAGCTGCGGCGAAGCTTCATAGCGGCTGCGGTCATTCTGCTGCTGGCCGTAGCCGGAGCGATCCTGCAGCAGAAAGGACTACTGGGGGAAGGCAGACAGGCAGGCTTGTTCTACCAGGAGGTGAAGACCCCCGACCTCACCGATGCCGGATTCCGCAAGACAGCCGAGCGTGTAATGCAGGAGCAGCTTGGGAAGAAGCTGTCTTTTGTGGGGCTGGAGCGGATGGATGAAGCGAAGCAAGCCGCTATTATTTTCAGGGCAGGTGAGGATGCGGCTACGGTATGGATCAGCTCGGAAACGGGGCAGGTGCTGCGGATGTACATGAATGCTTCGTTTCTCCCCGGAGAAGCGGATGCAAATCTCTTACGGACAGCCAAAAAGACTATACAGGAAATAGGCTATCCGAGGGAATTTAAGATTAGTAGGGTACAGCGCTTCATACAGTCTGGATTAAAGGTTGAATCTGGGATTCAGGTACAAGTACAGGACAGTTTTATCGGCAATGAGGGGCAGATTGATTTTTTGAATAGAAAGTTCGACCGTGCTGTCTTTAATGTAAGCCTGGATCTATTCACTGAAGAAGTGAATCAGATCGGCCTTAAGGCACTTCAGCATCTAAGAACCAAAGGAACTGATAGACTGATTAGAGTGAGCCGGAACATTGGCGGAGGCAAGGATGAGCTCGTACTAGATTATAGACAGGGGGACCTGTCCTCCTCTTTCTTTACTATGGGTAGCGTTACTATGGATTACTACACACATGCGGTAAAAGGAATGTCTGATATGTCGTTGTTCATTCCTAAGTCACAGGATTCCGGACAGCTTGCTGAGCAGGATCAGAAGCTGCTGAATATGGATGATGCTAAGCTGCAGGATACGGCGGCAGCTGTCGTTAATGGGGTCTTTGGTATTCGTCTTCAGGAATACAAGCTTGAGAAAAACATGAAGACGCCGGGGATTGTTATGTTCAGAAGCGTAGGCAAAAAACATGCAATTAAGGTTTCTTATAATCTTGACGGGGCGGTCTATAATGTACAAGAAGCCGAGGCAAGCTAATCGAAATGCGTATAAGAGATAGTTATATGAGGATGCGAGCCTTTACGGGCCTGCATCTTTTTTTGTTAATACGGGGATTAAGATATTCCCCTATATAAAGCTGTTCCAACTTGTGATTCAGGATTGATTTGCTATACTAGAGAAATGTGATATTTTACAGAAAAAGAGAATTGGGTTTACAAAACATCTAGAAGCTAAGAGGGGAAGTTATGAACGAGAGTAAGCCTGTGAGGGTAGGGGCACATTTCTATATCGTGGCGGGGCTGATCTGGCTGAAGCTGCTGCTGCTGCGGTGGCTGTTTTTTGACCGGATTGCCTGGGAATGGATTGCCGCGGATGTGGCACCGGTGCTGCTGTTGATGGGGCTCCTGACCCTGGTCCTTCCGGCCCGGCTGAAGACGGGTGCCTACTGGGTAATCAACGGCCTGTTATCGCTGCTGCTGTTTGCGGCCAGTGTCTATTTCAATCATTTTGGCTCGGTTCCAACGTACCTGGCCCTGTATGAGCTGAATCAGGTCTTTCAGGTAAAAGAGAGTGTAGAGTCTACGATCCAGGTTGTGGATTATCTGTTTTTTGCGGATCTTGTGGTCGTAGTGGTCTATAGGCTATTCCGCAGATGGAAAAGAGGGTCGGCCTTTTCGCGGCGCCGCTATGTCTCGCCTGGCGCACGGAGAGCACAGTGGATCGTGATACTGGTTGCGATTATCGGCGGCGGATCGTTGTCAGCCTACTCCATTCACGCAGCTCGCGGAATTACCAACGAGCTGGTGCAGGCGGAGAGCGCGGGCTTCCTGAATTATGAGGTGTTCGCAGCAATAAAATCCCAGGAGGACAACGGCCTCATCGGTACTGGGGATATCCACGAAACCATTGCCAAGGTGGACGCACTCGAGGCTTCTTATCCCTACAGCAGCAAACCTGCGGGAACGGTTCCCGATGATTTCGGTTCGCAAAAAGGGAAGAATGTAATTGTTATTCAGATGGAAGCCTTTCAGAATTTTCCGCTGCATCAGTCGCTGAACGGTCAGGAGCTGACGCCGGTGCTGAACGGTTTGGCCGGGGAAGGCTTTTATTTTCCGCATGTCTACCAGCAGATTGGGGCGGGCAACACCTCGGATGCCGAGTTTATGAGCAATACCTCTATTTATCCGATTGCTTCGCTGGCAATGTCCACAGGCTTCGGAGACCGGGTGCTGCCGAGCCTGCCGCGTCTTTTGCGGGATAAAGGTTATGAGGCGTATACGTTTCATGTGAACAAGGTCGGCTTCTGGAACCGCAACGAGCTGTATCCGGCGCTGGGCTTCAATGGCTATTATGACAAGAGAGCCTTCAAAAATGACCATTTCAATGCCTTCGGCGCTTCCGACGAGCAGCTCTATATAACGGCCGTTGAGAAGCTGGCAGCATTGCAGTCCAAGGGAACGCCATTCTATGCCCAGCTTGTGACGGCTTCCAGTCATCATCCCTTCAAAATCCCGGATGCCTTCAAAAAAATCACCCTGCCGGACAAATTGCAAAATACTATGCTGGGTGACTATCTGACCGCCATCAACTATACGGATTTTGCTGTAGGAACATTTATCGAAGGACTGAAGCAAAATGGGCTCTGGGACAACACCGTGCTGGTGCTGTACGGTGACCATTTTGGGCTGCAGCCGCAGGATGTTCCTCCGGAGCAGGTGGAGGAGGCCCTCGGAATTCCTTACGATTCGCGGATCAGCCGCTTCAATATCCCGCTCATTATCCATGCGCCGGGAATGTCAGAGGGGAAGGTTGTAGAGCGCACCGGAGGGCAGCTGGATATTTTGCCTACCCTTGCGAATCTGCTGGGAGTATCGCTGAAGCAGGAGGGATTCACGGCCTTCGGGCATGACCTGCTTAATATTGACCGCAACGTGGTGGGGATGCGCTATTATTCGCCGACAGGAACTTTTTTCAATGATAAGATTATGTTCGTGCCGGGCAAGGGCTTCGAAGATGGCGAGGCAGTATCGCTGGATACGCTTCAGCCTGTGGCGGATTACAGTAAATACCAGAGTGATTATGATTATATTCTGAAGCTGATGGGCTTATCGGACGAATATGTGAAGCTGCTTCCGCAGCGGTAAGGGAGAAAAGATGAAACGATTATTCAAAGCAGAACATCTCATTGTCCTGGCGGGTTGTGGTCTGATTATTTATTTGCTGTTTGTGCAGCCGTTCGTGGGGGTTGCCGACAATGGCGATTTCAAGCGGATGATGAATACCATAGGACTGGATTATTATCATGCTGCGGAAAGCTATGCCGACCGCTTTTTCAGCTTCAGCCATTCCAGATTTTCCTATGAAAATTTGTTCCAGGGCTTCTATCCTTCCTCGCAGATTGTGCTGGTGCTGGTGCCAAGGCTGCTGGCCGGGCTTGTGCACGGCAGTTATTTTGATATCCGCCTGCTGGCGGCGGTGTATGCACTATTGCTGCTGGCAGCCACCTGGCTGACCGTGAAGTTAGGGGCGCGCAGCTCTTATATTACAGGTCTGCTGCTCGGTGCAGGAATGCTTGTTGTATTTTACGATATCGGGTATCTGGCCTACTTCAATTCATTGTTTGGTGAGCCGGTGTCGATGGTATTCATGCTGCTTACCTTTGCACTGGGACTCAGGCTGGCCCTGCAGGAGCGGCCGACAACCAAAGGCCTGACGCTGTTTTTCATCGCTGTCCTGTTTCTGATCTGCTCCAAAATCCAGAATGCGCCGGTCGGCATCGCCTTCTCCCTGATCTTTCTGCGGTTTATGACACTGAACGGGACGGGGAACTGGCGGAAGCTGGCTAGACGGTTCGCGGTGGCGGTGTGTCTTGTCTCTGTGATGATATATGTGGCCGCACCCAAAGAGCTGAAGCATATCAACCTCTATCAGACTGTATTTTTCGGGATTTTGAACCAGTCCCCGGATGTGAAGGGGGATTTGCGTGAGCTGGGCTTACCAGAGAAGCTGGAAGTGCTGGCGGGAACCAATTATTTTGAGGCTGGTACGGCTATCAAGCAGGATGATCCTTCGCTGCAGGCGGATTTCTATGACCGGGTGTCCCATAAGGATGTGCTTTTCTTCTATATTGAACATCCCTCACGGCTGGTGGACGGTATGAAATTTGCTGCCCGGAACAGTATGGATCTGCGACCTTATTATCTGGGAAACTATGAGAAGTCGGAGGGTCTGCCAGAGAAGGCCCTATCCTATACTTACAGCACCTGGAGCCAGTTCAAAAGAGAGGTTCTGCCGCATTCGTTAGGCTTTTTGGCTATATTCTATCTGCTCTATTACGCCGGAGTTCTCTTTGAGTATTTCCGCAGCCGGGAGTTGCGTGGACGGATCGCGGGTGAACTGCTGATGCTGCTGGGTCTGATTGGACTATTTTCGTTCCTGGTTCCGATTCTGGGTGATGGCCGGGCCGATATCGGGAAGCACTTGTTTCTGTTCAACGTCTGCTTCGATATGATGGCTGTGGCGATGTTCGGCTGGCTGGTCCACAAGCTTGTTCAACTGGTGCAATCCATGCTCGGGAAAGACCGCCGCTATGGGCGATAAACAACATCAGGCACGGATTGAACAAGCGAGAAAAGAAATGCACACCTTGGCCTTGGAGCATGGGATCCGGCACCCCCGGGTGCTAAGCCAATCGGTGAAGCTGGATGCCCTGATCAATGAATATATTGATTGTCGGACTGCTGATGACGAGAGACTCCTGGAGAGAGATTCATAGATTACAATACGGAAAATAGGAAAGACACTTGTACAGGTATGTTCTATCTGTGCAGGTGTCTTTTTGTGTTCTCCAACTCAGTCGTCTGCCAGCAGTTCGCGCAGCATCTTCCCGCGGTCGTTCATGAACGCCTTGGTTACGGTATAGTGCTCTGTGTCTTCCAGGGCTACCTGACGGATACCCTCTCCCTCCAGCAGATAAATCTCGGAACCGGGATAGGACATCAGAATAGGAGAGTGGGTTGCGATGATAAACTGCGAATGCCGTCCCACTAGCTCGTGCATGCGCACCAGCAGCGACATTTGCCGCAGCGGCGAGAGAGCCGCTTCCGGCTCATCGAGAATATAGAGGCCTTGTCCCCCAAAGCGGTGGACAAAAGCCGCAAAAAATGATTCTCCATGCGACTGCTCATGCAGCGACTTACCGCCGTAGGAATTGGAGATCTTGTTGCTTCGTACCCCCGGCACCTCAGGACCACCGTCCAAGTCGTCAATATAGGAGGCTACATTGTAGTAGCTCTCCGCGCGCAGAAAGAAGCCGTCCCGCGGGCGTCTCCCCCCTTTGGCAAGCCGCAGGTACTCGTACAGGCTGGAGTGCGAGGAGCGGGTGTTGAACGAGAAATTGAGAGTTCCCCCTTCCGGATTAAACCCCCAGGCTGCAGCAATACCCTCCAGCAGCGTGGATTTCCCCGTTCCGTTCTCCCCGACAAGAAAAGTAACCTGTTTCTGAAAGGCAAGTTTGCTGAAGCTGCGGATCACCGGCAGATCAAACGGGTAGGCCTGAAAGGAAGGGACCCGTTCACGCAGCAGCTCCGCATGGCGGATATAGAGCATGGCATTATCCATCGCAACCATTGTCCCACTCTCCCAACCTTATTATCAGTCTCTCACTTGCTTCCATAATTGTAGCCCGAGTGGAACCATTCTGCAAAGGTTCGGGCATCCCGGGCGAAAGACAGGGGGCATATGCCAATTTCGGCCGGATACAGACAGATGTCCATGAGGCGGATGCTGACTCCGCATATAGTTATACTGTCTTGAGAATATGACGGGGCAGGGTGAAAGCCGTGAAATCAAAAAAGAGAAGAGTGCCTCCACGGGATTACCGCGACGGTTATCAGGAAGGCTACCGTCTCGGCCTGTGTGAAGCCGTGAAGCGCCTGAATTCTCCAGAGGCAGGAGCGTGCCGGCCGTTCAAGCTGATGTATGTTCCCCAGGGATTTCAAGCGATTGATACGGGGGTAACGGAAGCACTGGGACAGCTCGTTAGTGAACTGATCATCAGCTCACCGGAAACGATGCTGGAGATAGCCGCCCGCGAGTCGCCCGGAGCCGTGCTGGTCATGAATGGTCTGCATGTGTTTCCTGAGAATCATCTGGAACAGATCACGGAGATACGTAAACTGGGTATTCCTACGGCAATCTGGTTTGTGGATGATCCTTATTTTACGCAGGATACATCGGTCATTTGCCAGCATTATGACCATGTTTTTACACATGAACTGGGATGTGTGGAGTTCTACCATGATCTGGGGGTAGGCTCTGTACATTATCTGCCGCTCTGCGTCAATCCGCAGATGTTCTATCCCCGCCGCACAGGTCCGCAGTATCAGTACGATATTGTGTTCATCGGCAATGCCTTCCGCAACCGGACGGAGCTGTTCGACGAGCTGGCTCCGTTTCTCCGGGGCAAGAAAGTGCTGATTGCGGGAGGCTTCTGGGAGCGCCTGAATACCTTTGAGGAGTTGTCGCCTTTTATTAAAGACGGTTTTATCCCTCCGGAGGAAACAGCCAATTATTACAGTGGTGCGAAGCTGGTCATTAATATTCACCGCCCATGGGAAGGCGGGCAGGATAACCGGAACACCTTCCAGCTATCCTCCCGTTCAATAAATCCCCGGACCTATGAGATTAATGCCTGCGGGACGATGCAGCTAACCGATGTCCGAGAGGATCTGGGCAGTCATTACCGTCCGGGCAAGGATCTGGAGACCTTTGCAGGTGCCGACGAACTGAAGCACAAAATCGAATACTATCTGGAGCACGAGAAGGAGCGCCGGCAGTTCGCTCTGCAGGGGCTGCAGACCACGCTTCGCCATCATACTTTCCTTGCGCGTCTGCCCTATCTGCTGAATGTCCTTACCTCATAAGTCTGAAATCCAATATAAGGAGCGAATACCATGAACAATAATTTTATCATGCCGGCACCGCCGCTGCCACGGACGCCAGCGGAAGAAGAGAAGCTGCGTGGCCGTCTGACCGGCTTCAAGGTTGGATTTGATGAAGGCTATCTGCGGGGGAGACTTACGATCCTGGATGGACGCCCGGAGGAGCCGCTTCCGGTCCGTAACATCCATGTAATGTACGTGGCTTCGGGAAAAGGATATCCTTATTCGCCGCTTGACGATGCAGTACTCTATGCCCTGCAAAAATTGACGGCTAAGGTCACGATTAGCGATGTGCGTCAGAATCTGGTGGAGCTTGCGGATACGGAACGCCCCGATCTTGTGCTTGTTCTGGATGGAATGGATCTGCCGCTTGATCAGGTTGCAATTCTGCGCAGCAAAGGCATCAAGACAGCGATCTGGCTTACAGATGATCCGTATTATACAGATTTCACTATAAAAATCGTAGCCCACTACGATTATGTGTTCACCTTGGAGCAGAATTGTGTGGAATTCTACCGCGGTCTGGGATGCGCTGAGGTGCATTATCTGCCCTTTGCCGCCCACCGGGAACATTACCGTCCAACGACAGGCCGGTCATCGGTCAGCCGGGATATCAGCTTCATTGGCTCGGCGTACTGGAACAGAGTTCATTTCTTCCGTGAGATTATGCCGGAGCTGATGAGCTACAACACCATTATCAACGGTATTTGGTGGGACCGTCTGCCGGAGGCACCCCTGTATGGGGAACGCATTGAGATCGGCAAATGGATGACACCGCAGGAGACGGCGGTCACCTACAGCGGCTCCAAAATCGTCATTAACCTCCACCGTTCCCATATCGATGAAGCTGTGAATAACAACACATTATCGATCACTGCCGCTTCACCTAACCCGCGCACCTTTGAAATTGCAGCCAGCGGAACGCTGCAGCTCAGTGATGCGAGAGATGATATGGGCTCTTTTTATAAAGTAGGGGAAGAGATCGACACGTTCTCAAGCCCGCAGGAAATGATGGAGAAAATCCGCTTTTACCTGACTCATGAAGAGGAGCGCCGCGCCATGGCTCTGCGCGCGTTTGAACGGACGCTTAAGGATCACACGTATACCAAACGGCTGAATCAGCTGTTGACTGTGATTTACGGATAGGCTGTACAGAGTACAGGAGGAAATGTGCGTATAACCGGGGACAGGTGTCGTGCCGGCATTTGTTCCTCCTCAATATACTACTGGAGTACCGGGCTTTGGCGCTCTTTCGCAGTACTCTGCGGCAGGCGAAGCGGGCCCTTCCGCATACGATGAAGCGGATGCTCCGAAGCGAGTTTACCTGCGAAGAAGTACCATGTAGCATTGGCTCCGTAAAACTAAGCGGATGCTTCCGAGGCGAGTTTTCCTGCGAAGGTATGAACTGTAAGTAATGCTCCGTAAAACTAAGCGGATGCTTCCGAAGCGAGTTTTACTGCGGAGGTATGAACTGTAAGTAATGCTCCGTAAAACTTTTAGGAGGTGAATGGCGGCTCTACAGCCTTGCAAGGAGCGCCGACACACCATGGCCGACAAAGCGACAATCGTGCTTTTTTCCCATGTATCCAATACACGCAGCATTACCGGCGCGGAGAAGCTGCTGCTGTTCTTCAGCCGGGAGCTGTTACCGTATTTCAACTGCATTCTTGTGGCACCCCAGGAGGGTAAGCTGACCCGGCAGGCGCGTAAGAATGGACTGAATGTGCAGCTGCTGCCGATTCCGCTGGTCTACGGGATATACACTCCTTATGCCGGCCTGGAGGCAGATATCCGTAAATTTCAGGAAAGTCGTGAATACGGCGAGCTGCTAGACTGGCTTACCGGGCTGCGTCCGGCTTTGATTATTTCCAGCACCTGTGTTCATGCTTTGCCGGCGATGGCGGCGAAATCACTGGGTATTCCGGTGGTGTGGAAGATTACAGAGACGATCACGGACAATGAGTTTACTCCCATCAGCACGGGGTTGATTCACATGAATAGTGATGAAATTCTGGCCATCTCTCACACGGCTGTGGCCTGTTTTCCTGAGGATATCCGCGAGGGGAAGGTGACACAGCTTCCTCCGTCCTGGAATGAAGCAGAAATGATGTTTGAAGCCTGGAGCAAGCTGCGGGGCGAGCGCCGCCGTGAACTGCGAATTGCGCCAGCGGAGCCGCTGCTCGGCTATATTTCTTCCTTCATTAATAAAGAAAAGGGACTGGAGCATTTCATCAAAATGGCTGTTCTTGTATCGGGACAGCATCCTGAAGCGAAATTCATCGTGGTCGGCACACCCGGAGATAAAAGCTACTATGAGCGTTGTGTACGCAAAGTCAAGCTGGAAGGCCTCACTTCCAAATTCAAATTCATCGGTTACGAAGAGAGTCTTCCCGACATCTATTGTGCTATGGATATACTGGTCGTCCCCAGCCTGATCCGCGAGGGTTTCGGGATGACTGCCCTGGAAGGAATGGCCTTCGGCAAACCGGTGGTGGCCTATGCCTCCGGCGGCTTGTATGAAATTCTCCATGCTGCCGGATGTGAAGGACTGCTGGCGCCGGTGGGGGACATTGACGTACTCGCACAGCGGGTGAACCTCCTGCTGGCGGAGCCAGGTCTGGCTGCTGTGATCGGCAGCCAGGCCCGGGAGCGTGTTGACGCGGTCTACGGACCGGCGGCGTACCGCGCCCGGCTGCTGGGCCTCGCGGAGAGGTGGCACCTCCGCTACTGCTCCGCGCTGCCAGATCCTGCTAGCGCACCGGAGCCCCCCGCTGCCGAAGCTTCGGACAGCGGCGAACCCGCCCCGCCGCCGCCGCAGCCGCAGCCGCCGCCGGAACCGCCGCAGCCGGAACCGCGGCGGCGGGGCCCCGGGAGCCGCGCTGCACGGCTGCGGCGCGGCAAGCTCCGGCGCGGCAGGCTCCGCCGCGCCAAAACCCGGGCGCGCAGCCGCAAGCGCCCGGGCCGGAAGCGGCGCACGGCTGCAAGCGCGCGCCGGCGGGGCAGCGGCGGCAAGCACCGCCGCGCGGGCCATGCACGCCGCCGGGCGAAGCGGCGGCGCAAAGCGGCCTAGGCACGCCGCCGAAGAAGGCGTGCGCCTGAAGCCGCTGCGCGCCGCATGTGCGCAGCAGCCTGCAGCCGCGCCCGTGCACGCAGTAACGGCAAAAATGCCGTTACATCCGCCACCGCGCGCCACACTTACCCAACAACGGCAGAAATGCCGTTATTTCCACCAATCGGGCGCTATACACACCCACAACAGCAAAAATGCGGTTACTACCGCCGCTCACGCGCCACACTTACCCAACAACGGCAAAAATGCCGTTAATTCGGCGCCCACAGGTAAATAAGTGGAAAAAGTGAACTTATTTCTCGCTGAAACCACCAATTATAGGATTTAAGTGGAAAAATTAAACTTAATTTGGTGGTATGACCTAGAAAATAAACAAAAGGATTGAATTAGTTATACTTTTTCCACTTTGATTGCGGAGCGCATGACATTCGAGCAACTTAGTTATACTTTTTCCACTTAATCATTCGCCGGTGCTCCAAGGAGATACGTAACGGTTTACACAAACTTCTTACTACCGCACCTGCGCGCCACACGCACCCACCAAGAGCAACAATGCCGTTACTATCGCCACCCGCGCGCCACACGCACCAACAACAGCAACAATGCTGTTACTACCGCCGCCCGCGCGCTGCACCAACAGCAACAATGCTGTTACTACCGCCGCCCGCGCGCTGCACCAACAGCAACAATGCCGTTACTACCGCCCGCACGCGACACGCATCCAATAACGGTACATTCGCCACCGGTGCACCAAATGCGCCTAACAACGGCAAAAACATCATTATTCTCAGCCACCCTGACGCCATAAGCGCCGCCACTCAACACCAGTCCGCCGCGTTCCTGCGGCAGGCTAACCTCAAAGGGGAGTGAACCCATGAAGATCATGACGATTTTGGGCACACGGCCCGAGATCATCCGCCTAAGTGTCATTATTCCGCTGCTTGATGAGCATGCGGAGCAGCATGTGCTGGTGCATACAGGACAGAACTTCACTGCGAGCCTCAGCGGCATTTTCTTTGCTGAGCTGGGGCTGCGGGCACCGGATTATGTGCTGCAGGATAAACAGGCGGGACTTGGCGGGCAGCTTGCCGCCATGTTCGGGAGCCTGGAAAGCATCCTGCTGCAGGAGCAGCCGGACCGGATTCTGCTCCTGGGGGACACGAACAGCGCGCTGTGCGCCATCCTTGCCGAGCGGATGGGGATTCCTGTAGTGCATATGGAAGCGGGCAACCGCTGCTACGACCTGAAAGTGCCGGAGGAGAAAAACCGCCGTCTCATAGATGCTGTTTCTACCATAAACATGCCCTATACCCAGCAGAGCAAGCGGCATCTACTCAGCGAAGGCTTCCCCGGCCAGCGCATTGTATTAACCGGAAATCCGATTCACGAAGTGATTACCCGTTATGAGCAGCAGATCGGGGCCAGCGATATTCTAGCCCGGCTGAACCTGACAGCAGGCCATTACTTTCTGGTTACTGCGCACCGGGCAGAAAATGTGGATGATCCCGAATCCCTCCTGCAGATCATGTCCGGACTGAACCTGGTGGCAGAGCATTTTGGCATCCGCCTGATCTGCAGTATCCACCCCCGTACCCGCTCCAAGCTTACGGAGCAGTTCAAGCTTGAGATGAACCCGCTGGTGGAATTCCACGAGCCTTTCGGATTTTTTGATTTTGTCCATCTGGAACGGTACGCCTTGTGTGCGATCACCGACAGCGGAACCGTACAGGAGGAATGCTGCCTGATGGGAGTGCCAACCGTAACCATCCGCCGGACCACCGAACGTCCTGAGACGGTGGATTGCGGCAGCAACGTTGTGTCAGGAGTGGAGCAGGACAGTATATTGCGCTGTACCCGGCTGATGACGTCACTGAGCCCTGAATGGGAGGCGCCGGAAGGTTATTTGACCCCGGATGTCTCGGTTAAGGTAGTCAAATTTTTGCTTGGAGGGAACCTGCATGTTCAATAATAAAAGGATTTTGGTGACAGGCGGAACCGGTTCCTGGGGGCATGAACTCATCCGGCAGCTTTTGCCGCAGAACCCGAAAGAGATCGTTATTTTCTCCCGCAGCGAGTCTGCGCAAGTGGCAATGAGCCGCGAATATGAAGATCCCCGCCTCAGCTTCATTATCGGGGATATCCGTGACAAGGAGGCTTTGATAGCGGCTTGCCGCGGTGTGGATTATGTCTTTCATCTGGCGGCGCTCAAGCATGTTCCAGTCTGCGAAGACCAGCCGTATGAAGCGCTCAAGACCAATGTGGTCGGCACCCAGAATGTGATTGAAGCGGCTGTTGCATGCAATGTGGAAAAAGCCATTTACATCTCTACCGACAAGGCTGCCAATCCCTCCAACTTCTACGGTATGACCAAAGCCATTGGAGAGAAGCTGTTTGTCTATGCCAACCTGCTGGGCTCAAATACCCGGTTCGTAACGGTGCGCGGCGGCAATGTGCTGGGTACCAACGGCAGTGTGGTCCATCTGTTCATGAAGCAGATCAAGGATAAGGGGCAGGTACGGATTACCGATATGAAAATGACCCGCTTCTTCTTCACCCTGCGCGACGCCATCACCTTGCTGTTTAAGGCCTCCGAGGTTAGCCTCGGCGGGGAAATCTTTGTCATGACCATGCCGACCTGCCGGATCGTAGATCTGGCCGAAGTACTGATTGAAGCATCCGGCAAACCGGATGTGAGCATTATCGAAGCGGGTATCCGGCCGGGAGAGAAGATCCACGAAATTCTGATGAGCGATTTCGAGAGCCAGACAACAGTTGTCTACGATGAGCAGTATCTGGTCATTCTGCCTACACTGGATATGCCTGAACTGAAGGCTTATTACAGCAAATATCCGCATGTTTCCTTCAACAGCTTCAGTTCCGAGAACAACCTTATGAATCAGGAGGAGATCAAGGAAATCCTGATCCGGGGAGGGTTCCTAGAGTGAAGCTGCTTATTCTCGGCGGAAACGGTATGGCGGGTCATATGCTGGCGGATTATTTCCGCCGCCAGGGCAAGCATCACGTCTTCCATACAACCCGGGACAAGAGTGATCTTGGCGGGCTGTATATAGATGCAGATGATATCGCCGGAGTTGAAAAGCTGGTCGAAATTGTCTCTCCCCATTGCATAATCAATGCGCTGGGCGTGCTCAATCAATTTGCCGAACGGGATCCCATCGGCGCCTACCATGTGAACGGGTTTCTGCCCCACCGGCTGCGCCGTGCTGCGGACAGCATTCATGCCCGGCTCATTCATATCAGTACCGACTGCGTGTTCGAAGGAACACGCGGCGGTTACACAGAGGACGATAAGCCTGACGGCACATCCGTATATGCGATCACCAAAAGTCTTGGAGAAGTGCGGGAGCCCGGACACCTGACCATCCGAACCTCCATCATTGGTCCGGAAATCCGCTCTTCGGGCATCGGACTGATGGAATGGTTCCTGGCCCAGAAGGGTCCCGTATCCGGCTACCAGCGGGTAATGTGGAATGGGGTCACCACCCTGGAGCTGGCTAAAGCTGTAGATTCATTGCTGGACTCTGAGGTTTCAGGCCTGATCCATCTGGCCCACCCGCAGCCGGTCAGCAAATATGAGCTGCTGCGGCATATGCAGGCAGCATTCAGCAAGGAGGATGCCGAGATTATCCCCGAGTCTGCACATATTCAGGACCGGACCTTAATCAGCACGAGAGCGGATGTTCAGGTGAAGCTGCCTTCGTATCCTGAAATGCTGGCAGAGCTGGCGGCATGGATGAAGCAGCCGGCGATGATGACATGAAGGAGCGGAGGCTGCTGATTACCGGAGCATCCGGATTTACCGGAAGGCATGCGGTGGCTTACTTTCATGCAGCGGGTGCTGAAGTGACAGCTGTGGTACGGAGCTCCGCAGCTGCCGGTATCTTCCCGGCGGGTGTGAAGCAGCAGGTCTGCGATTTAAGCGACCGCAGGGCTGTCAAGACGATGATTGATGAGGTCCAGCCGGATGAAGTGCTGCACCTCGCCGGCAAAAACTCGGTGCCGGAGTCCTGGCGGGACCCGCTGCTCTATATGGAAATGAACGTGATGTCTACACTGTATTTGCTTGAGGGATTGCGTACCCGGCCGGCCCGCCGTATTCTGGTGGCCGGCTCCCGGCTTAAGTTCAAACCGGGCAATGCGGAAGGTCCGCCACACCCCTACAGTCTGAGCAAAACCCTGGAGGAGCTGGTGTCTCTTGCCTGGTGTACCCTGTTCCAGCAGCCTGTGCTGCTTGCGGAGCCCTGTAACCTGATCGGTCCTGGCCCATCAACTGGATTTTGTTCCTTGCTGGCGCAGCATATGGTACGGAGTGAGGCTGCTGAAAGCACTTCTGAAATACCCCCGCCGTTCAAGCTATCCTCACGGTATGCTCTCCGTGACTTCCTGGATGTACGGGATGCGGTCAAAGCCTATGACTGGATCTTGCGCAGCGGAGAGCCGGGAAAGATCTATAAGATTGACTCCGGCATTCAGCGGGAGCTTGGAGCGGTTGCAGAGCAGCTGCTGGCTCATGCGAGGGTTCCGGTAGGCATGGATTGGGGGCCGGAGAACACCGGAACGGAACAGGCTGCTGCTCCTGCGGCAGCTGCCGTTCCATCTTCAGGATCCGAAACATTAGCTATTCAAGAAGGATTATCCTCATCTTCCGGAGACGATGCTGTAAGTCTCGGCTGGAGTCCGCAGATTGAGTTGTCCCGCTCACTTGCGGATATTGTGGACTATCACCGGGCAAGCAGAGAAGGAGGCGCTTCATGAAACCGAAGGTATCCGTGGTGATTCCCTTTTTCAATTGCCCTTATATCGAACAGGCGCTGCAAAGCGCTTTGAACCAATCCTGGCAGCCCTATGAGATCATCGTTGTCGACGATGGCTCTACCATGCACGCAGACCGGATTACGCCTTACCTCCCGCACATTCACTATTTGGGCAAGGCCAACGGGGGGACTGCGTCTGCCCTGAATCACGGAATCCGTCATGCCTCGGGCGACTATGTGGTCTGGCTTAGCTCAGATGATATGTTCTACCGCGACAAAATCAACAACCAGGTGCTGTTCATGGACCAGAACCGCCTGCTAATTACCTACACCAACTTTAATTATATCAACGAACACTCACAATTGACTGGGCTTAACGCGGCTGCGGTATTCCCGAGCCACCTCGACTATTTACGTTGTTTTTTGCAGGGTAACCCGATTAACGGCTGCACGGTGATGTTCAAACGCGAGCTGTTCGGTGCCATCGGGCTGTTCGATGAGTCGCTGCCCTACACCCATGACTATGACCTGTGGTTCCGCTCGATTCTGAACGGATATCCGCCTGTGATGCTGAATCAGTCCTTGACCGCCTACCGGCGGCATGATGGGATGGGGACGATTAAGCATTATGATGTCATCATGGCTGAGGCTGCTGCTACCAATGCCCGTTATAGCCCTCTGCTCCGCGGATTAATTGCCTCGATGGGCGGCTGAACAGCGATCCGATCGCTATAGGAGGTGTGATCTATGTACCGGGAAATAGAAGTGAAGGATTTTCTTCCGGTTCTTCTGGAGCATCTGAAATTTGCGGAGAGTATCCTGGATGTGGGGAGCGGGACCGGTACACTCCTTGAACGCTACCAGGCTACGGTGGTAGTCGGCCTTGATATTCACAGGCCTTACCTGTTGCACCGCAAATATACAGCGCCCCATATCATACCGGTGCACGCCGATGCCGGACATATCGATCAACTGTTTCTTCCATGCACCTTCACGGCGGTGACGCTCATCGACTCCCTGGAGCATTTCACCATGAGCGAGGGCAAAGAACTTTTGCGAAAGGCAGAGATCATTGCCGCAAACCGCGTGGTCGTATTTACCCCACGCGGTTTCTTTCCCCAGGAAGGAACAGATCATTACCACTTGCAGGGGGAGCAGTTTCAAAAACACCGGAGTGGCTGGGAACCGGAGGATTTCCTGGAACGGGGATATGATGTGACAGTGCTTAAAGGCTACCATCATGCAGAGAATCCTTCATTCCGGGAAGCTTTCGGACAGAATCATACGCCACTGGACGCTCTGCTGGCCTGCAAAACCGTATAAATATCGTCCGGAAAGGGGGTGAGCGCATGAATCATGGAACCAAGGTTTCAGTGGTTATCCCATTTTACAATTGTCCATATATCCATATTGCCATAGAAAGCGTGCTTGCCCAGAGCTATCCGGATATTGAGCTGATCGTTGTGGATGACGGGTCAACCCTCCATACGGAGAAGCTAATTCCTTACGGAGACCGGATGAAGGTGCTCCATAAACCTAACGGCGGCACGGCTTCAGCTCTTAATTTGGGGATCCGGGCTGCCAGCGGGGCATATTTTGCCTGGTTAAGTGCTGATGACTGCTTTCATCCCGATAAAATCAGCCGGCAGATGGAGGTTATGCGTAATTCACACACCTCCTTTAACCATACGGCTTATTATTACATCAATGAACTCGGAGAGCGCTTTTCCGGTATTATAAGTGTACCTTTTTATAGCAGGGCCGAGCTTGTCACAACCCTAATGAAGGGCTGTCCGGTTAATGGCAGCTCCGTCATGATGAATATGAACATTTTCAAAAAGGTTGGGCTTTTTAATGAGAAGCTGCTGTATACCCAGGACTATGATCTCTGGCTCCGGATTCTGCCCCATTATGAATGGTCTTATATCACAGAACCTCTGCTGGATTACCGGGTGCACCAGGAAATGGGCTCCGTCATCCACAGCGAGGCGCAGAATCGGGAGATTAAGCAGGTACAGGAAATGCACTACAGTAATCTGTCAAGGCTGCTCAGAAAGGAGAGAAGGAGATGAGAATTACCTTCCCCATTCTGACGCTGTCCAGGGGAGGCGCACAGCGGATGCTCGTGGAGCTGGCCAACCGTCTTGCTGAAATAGGACATGAAGTGACTATTGTGATGCCGTCCAGCGGGATTGTGGAGTATCAGATGAAATGTCCGATTCTCTTTGCGGGAGCCGACTTGATTTCAGAGGATGATTTTCCCGCAGGCGATGTGATTGTCTCCAATTACTACAAGACGGTATCCGTTGCACAGCGGGCGAGTGAACTGGGAAAAGGGGTGCACATCCGTTTGGCGCTCTGCTATGAGCCGACGTTTCTTCCGGATAACAACGAATCCTTTGCCTCGTATCACCTTTCTCCGAATCTGCTGGTGCTCTCACGCTGGCAACAGGGGATTGTCCATATGAATCATGGGATTAAAGGGCGGATTGTACCGATTGGCCTCAGCTCCGACTTTTATAATATGCATATCCGTGAAGCGAGCAGCAAGCTTGTGGTGACTGCCATTGTACGCAAGCCGGAGGGAGGCTTCTCGGGGCACCGGGACCAGGGTTATCTGCTGCAGCAGCTGGATTTGATCAAAGGGCAGCATCCGGAGGTTGAGATCGATCTGATCACACCACCTGGTGAATATGCGGAATCTTCATGGCTGCAGTCTCTGTTTGCAGATGGTCACTACCGTCTGCGTACGCCTTCGAATGATGAAGAGCTGCGTTACCACTATAATGAAAGTAATATTTTCGTCAGCTCCAGCACCTATGACAGCGGCTCACTTCCTGGTCTTGAAGCTATGCGCTGCGGGGCGGCACTCGTGACAGTGTATTCCGGAGGCAACCTTGAATACTGCGTTCATAGATCCAACTGTATGATGTCCTACCGGTATGAGAACCGGCTGGCTGAAGATGTTGTCACACTCATCCGGGATAAGGAACAGCGTGAACGTCTGGCCAAAAAAGGAGAGACAGGTTCATTGCGGTTCACCTGGGAGAGAAGCATGCAAATTTTCCAGTCAGAGCTATTTGAACTTTTATCCAGGCATGGGTGAACCGGGTTTATATATATACAAAGAACCTTCAACTCCACGTGGTTATGTGGGATTGAGGGTTCTTTATGTGCTAAAAAATGGCGAAGGAATTCATCATCTCGCGAAAGGACTGGGCGTATTTCTCGGAACCGAAACGGGAGATCATATGGAGGCGTCCCTGCTCGCGGATGAAGCTGCGAAGGGGCAGATTATCCATGAGCTCCAGTCCTTCGTTAACGGCAGCTTCCACATTGCCAAGCGGATAAAATTTCCCCGTTACATTATGGATGATAAAGGACCGCACCCCGTCAGAATCCGTGCTTAGCACCGGACAGGTACAGCAGACGGCCTCGGCAACAGCGTATCCAAAGCCCTCAGTGATGGAAGAGGATAACAGAAACCCGCCGGAAGCGGCTATGGAGGAGTAATATACTGGCATCAGATGATTGGGGATATTGGTGAATACATTCAGGCGGTCATTGAGTTCCAGGGCATGAAGTTCCGTCTGGAACAGATGCTTCTGCTCTGCGGTCGCAAGGTCCGGATCATGGAACATCCAGAGATGCAGATTGGGTTTGCTGCGGCGGATAACATGGGCAACCTTCAGGTATTCACTCCAGTTCTTGTTGGTCTCCAGACGCCCGACCCAGGCAATCACCGGATCACAAGGCGCTTCACCGGGAATGTGCCGGAAGGACTGGACATCCACAATATTGGGAATGACGTAACGCTGCAGCCAGGGACAGATCGAAATGAACAGCTCCAGCAGATGGTCAGTGGGCGGAATCAATACAGCATTACAATAATTACGTAAAAAAGGAACAGCCTCCGTGACCATGAGTTTTGCTTCGGTTTTAGTTCCCAGGCCTTGGGATTCGTAAATCAGAATACGGCTGTACCCCAGACGGCGCAGACGCTCCAGCAGCAGATAATCCGAAGTTACAATAATTGCGTCATAGTTATGGGTGTCGAGCACACCCTTAATATCTGTATCCGTTGAAGCGATAAATACAGGAAAGTCAGCCGTGCTCTGACTGCTTGACCCCGGCATCAGGTACAGCACATGACACTCAATGCCGCTGCGCTGAAGACTCTCGCACCGCAGCCTGTTCAGAGTCTCGACACCCCCGCTGGGGACATAAAATGTAAATAAAACCTTCAAGCTCATCCCTCCCTGACTTTACCTTGCGGAGAAACACCGGCGCCCTTCGCAAAAGCAGGGCCTGCTGTTTATAAGATACGCCGGACTTCCCTTACAGGTGACGATCAAAGGGCGCCATGCCAAATCCTTTCAGGATAGCCTGACCTGATGAGGGCTATCCTAATGATTGTTACGCTGCATATATAACAAGAGATGGAGGATGAATTCATGTTGCGATCGAAGATCAGCATGTCGGTTTCCGCTGCGCTGCTGCTGGGCGTGGTAAGCATCACAGGCTGTGGTACCAATAACACCGCAAGTGACAAGAATGTGCAAACCAAAAGTGTACGCGGAATCCATGACGGACGGCTGGGTGTCAACTCCATGAAGGTGAATGCCTTCGATAAAATGGAGATGAGCAGAGAACTGGCAGACCGTATTGCGGCCATGCCTGAGGTCCGTTCCGCCAATGTAGTTGTGGCAGGAAAAAGCGCATATGTTGCAGTAACTCTGGATGAAGCCTCAGGTGGCGTTCATGCCAAAAGCTACGGAAATACTGCGGGGATCGGGGGGCCAACGGGAATGATTGCCGGCAGCGGAAGAACTTCAGGCCGCACAACTACGGGTACCACCGGTATGAACGGTGCAAACGGCATGACCGGTAACAACGGGTTGAGCGGCACCGCTGGCATGAATGGCACCCCCGGCATGAGAGGTTCTAGAACCGGTGTACCTGGAATGACAGGGGTAGGCGGTTCAATCAATGGCATGTCGGGAACTCTGTCTACCGGCACAGGAACTGTGGGGGGGACAGGAACAGCCAACCCAGGGGGTTATGCAGGGAATGGGGGTAACGGCGTAATGTCCCGGAGCAACATGACCGATGGCCGGGTCCTAAGAAATGATATCGACAGAAGCATGGGTACTGCAGCGGGCACCCGTACGATTACTCCTTACAGCACCAATGGAACCCATAACACCGGCACCCTTGCTAACGATACTATGACCCGGGAACTGAAGGATAAAATAGCCGCCGAGGTCAGACATTATGATAAAAATATCGACAACGTCTACGTATCTGCAAACCCTGACTTTGTGGAACGGACAAACTTCTACGCTCAAGAATTCCGTGCAGGACATCCGCTGAGGGGATTTGCCCACGAATTCAGTACAATGGTTGGACGAATCTTCCCGACGCGCAGCGGTTATTAACTTAAGCAAAGCCTAAACGGATTTTCCTTAGTATTCCTAGGGAAGGTTGTATTATTCCAGTCGTTATCCCATATGCTCAAAAAAAACGCAGCCCCCTCCGGTTCAGCTTAATTCCGGGTTGGGCTGCGTTTCTGAATTCAGGATATATCGTTCATTTTACGGCCCTTTATCCAGACTCCGCGCAGGTTCAGCGCTTCATCCAGCAGCAGGATATCGCCGCGTTTACCAGCCTCAAGCGTACCGATGGTCCGCTGCATGCCGATGGCCTCTGCTGGTGTAAGACTTGCTGCTCTGGAGGCTTCTTCCAGAGTCAGACCAACCTCCTCCACCAGATAGCGGAACCCTCGGATCATTGTTAACGTGCTGCCAGCTAGGGCCTCCGGATTCTCCTTCAATCTGGCAACGCCGTCACGGACCAGAACGGGAAGATCCCCAATAGTGTATTCACCATCGCTTAGTCCGGTCGCCGACATGGAATCTGTAATCAGCAGCAGATTACCAGCATTCTTAAGACGGGACAGCACAGCGATTGCTGCTGGATGCACGTGAATGCCATCGGCAATAATCTCTGCGCGAATCCGCGCGTCAAACATAATGGCGCCTGCTGCACCCGGCTTGCGGTGGTGAAGCGGGGTCATCGCATTGAACATATGCACCGCCTGATTTAGTCCTGCATCGGCGGCAGCGATCACCTCTTCATAGGAGGCATTCGTATGGCCCAGTGCGGCAATTATCCCATGTTTGCGCAGCCATGTAATTGCCGCAAGTGCACCTTCTCCTTCAGGTGCGAGTGTCACCTGCCGGATTAATCCCGGATATAAGGCTTCCCACTGCTCCATCCATTCAATATTGGCGGGAACGATGTGGTCCGGATTCTGCGCACCAGACCACTTGGGACTAATAAACGGGCCTTCCAGATGGACCCCGGCCAATTGGGCAAAGGGCATCGGGGCAGAGCGGAATGCGTGTACTTCCGAGAGCGCCCGGTCAATATCCTTTTTGTCTGCGGTCATCGTTGTCGCCAGCATGGTGGTGGTTCCCTGCGAAGCGTGAAACCGTGTAATGGTCTCCAGGGATTCAGCATCGGCATACATGAAGTCAAAGCCGGCTCCCCCGTGAACATGCACATCTACAAATCCGGGAATCAGCAGGCCGCCACGGGTTTCCGCGTTTCCGGCGGGCCACCCGGCATAAGCCTCCGGCAGCCAAGCCGCTTCGCCGACATAATGAATGGCTTCCTCTGATACAGCGATCACACCCTCCTGGATGATTCCTGCAGGTGTCAGAACTTTTCCGAAGAGCAACTGGCCTGTGGTGGATGTTATTTCAGCCATTTTGCTGCACCTTCATCCAGCAGTACAACGACATTGGGATGGCTCTGGAGCAGGGAAGCCGGGCACTGTGTGGTAATCGGACCCTCCAGCGCATTCTTCACAGCTTCTGCTTTCTCTTCGCCGCGTACCAAAAGTACAATTTGCCGTGCCTTAAGAATGCCGCCGATACCCATCGTAACCGCCTGCCGTGGAACATCTTCCCGGCTGTCAAAGAAGCGGGCATTGGCTTCCAGGGTCTCAGGCAGCAGATCAACAACATGTGTGCCGCTGGTGAGACTGGCATCCGGTTCATTGAAGCCGATATGGCCATTGCTTCCGATACCCAGAATCTGCAGGTCCACCGGACCGCCATCCTCAAGCAGCTTATCATAAGCGAGGCATTCCGCATCCAGGTCAGGGGCGTTGCCATTCGGCACATGTGTTTTGGCCAGGTCGATATCAATATGACTGAACAGATGTCCGTTCATGAAGCTGCGGTAGCTCTGCGGATGATCCCCAGGCAAACCTACGTATTCATCCAGATTATAAGACGAAGCTTTGGCAAAGCTGACGATTCCTTTTGTATGCATTTCAACGAGCTTGGCGTATACTCCGACCGGTGAACTTCCGGTAGCGAGGCCCAGCACGGCTTTGGGGTTGCTCTGCAGCAGGCTGACAATCAGGTTGGCTCCGGTCTGTGCAAAGTCTTCATCAGTTTTAAATTTCAAAATATTCATTAGGATTGACCTCCCCGTTTATGACGGTAATGTTGGACATTCAGGTAAGACTGCTCCAGCTTGGGAATAAAATCTCCAAAGCGTGTGCTAACCATTCCGGTGAACAAAATATCGATAATATGCAGCTGTGCGATCCGCGAAGCCATATCTCCCCGCCGCATGCCTTGCTCCAGTGAGGAAGAGAACAACGGGATATCGGCCAAAGTAGCCAGTGAACTACTGCCGTAGGAGGTCAGCGAGATCGTGGCTGCACCGCTGGCTGAGGCACAGCTTAAGGCGTCAATCGTCTCCGGGGTTTCCCCGGAATAAGAGATGGCGAATGCCACATCGCCTTCCTTGAGCGAAGAAGCGGATGTAATCTGCATATGGGAATCGGAAAAGGCAGTGCAATTCACGCCGATGCGAATCAGCTTCTGGTAGAAATCCTGGGCCACAATTGAAGAGGTGGCCATCCCGTACAGATCTACCCGCCGGGCCTGGCATAACAGATCAATTGCACTCTGCAGCCGCTCCAGATTAAGCAGTGATGTAGTATCCCGGATGGAGGCCAAATGATTGGCCTGCATGGCTTCGACAATCACCGAAAGCGGATTGCCTGCTACAATATCCTGATAAGAGGACCCGCCATCCTGAGGCGAGTTATCGCTGTGGGCAATTTCCGCCGCCAGCTTAACCTTGAAATCCGGAAACCCCTTAAAATGCAGAACCTTGCAGAATCGTGTAATTGTAGCCGGGCTGATGCCGCATTGCTCTGCCAGCTCCGTAATCCCCATATGGACAATTTCTCCCGGAGAGGCTAGAATTCGCTCCGCCAGCTTGCGCTCCATCTGTGACAGCTTGGATTTCTCATGCTCCAGAGCATGCAGGATGGGAGACATCCCTCCACCTTCTTTTCTTCAGATGTAATGAAATTATTTTTAATAATATAATACTATTTAAGAAAATTATTTTCATACATAGAATAAAGCATTACCAGTAAGGATGCAAGAGGGAGTTTTATCGGGCCTCCAAGGTGGTGGCGAGTAGGTGCCCAGTAGGTGGCGATGGCGATTAGTTAGAGTGGTTACTTAGGAGTTACTGAGAAGTTATTTAAAAAGAAGTTAAAGTAGTGTGCCCTCTCTAAAAGGGGATATCGACGCTCACCGGTAGCGGGCGTAGGTTGGGCAAGCGCTTACTAAGGATGAAGCTGAAAAAACAGGGGAGAAGGCAAGTATCGCTGGAGAAAGTGGAAAAAGGAAAACTAATCTGTAGATTTCACCGATTTTTTATGAATTAGGTGGATAAATGCAAGTAGAATAAAAAGTGGACACCCGTTAAGAGAGCATGAATAATGAACTTAACGAGGAGGTGTTCACATGGGTGAACAACGGCAACGGTACAATGAAAAGTTTAAGAAAGAAACCGTCAAGTATATCCAGGAACAGACGAAGACGGTGGTAGAGATTGGTGAGGAGCTGGGCATCTCCCCTGGCGTGCTGCACAACTGGCTGGCGAAGTATCGGGAGTTCGGCAATGAACCTGTAAACAGTGCGGAAAAGGTTCGTGAACTCGAGCAGCGACTGCTGGAACAAGAAAAAGAATTAC
>NZ_LVWI01000059.1 GCF_001909055.1 Paenibacillus helianthi | reverse complement strand
GGGCAAGGGCAAGGGCAAGGGCAAGGGCAAGGGCAAGGGCAAGGGCAAGGGCAAGGATGGAAGAAGGAGTAGAGTGGGGGTGGGAATGGGAATGGGAATAGGAAGAGGGCCATCGGAATCCCGGCGAAGTGAAGTGGAATTAGTAAACTTAAATGGGCTAAAAAACTATCTGTAGAGGGAATAGTTGGAAAAGGGGAACCTAATTCAAGTAAAATGCGCTTTTAGGGTGCGAATCGGTCGGATTAACTCTACTTTTTCCAACTAATGCTTGGGGAGAAACTGGCAGGGAGGATTTAAGTTCACTTTTTCCACTTGAGTTTGCACGGCTTTGGTCATGATCCAATATTTGTCCTTGGTTCTATTCATTTGCCGCCGGATGGGCCGGAATTATGGAAACGCTTCAAATTCGGGATTGCCAAACCGAGACTTCTCAACTATACTTAAGTAGAAAATTAGGTTAAGCGCTTACCCTTCCCCCGATGATTGTTGTTTTCAAAACAAGCAGAGATTGTCTCGAATACTTTTTCATTTCATTTTATTTAATTCATTTAAATCGATTCATTTAAATCGATTCATTTAAATCGATTCATTTAAATCGATTTCACCAATTTCACTTAATCTCATGAGTCTCATGAATCTCACTCAGTCTCACTCAGCCTCAATCAATCTCAATCAATCTCAATCAATCTCAATCAATCTCACTCAGTCTCATTTAGTCTCATTCAAACCATCTCAGACTATTCTTCCAAAGTGTTCTTTCCACTGAAAGCTTTTTCAAGGAGGCGCCACTATGAACGGTTTACAGTTCGATCCCGCCCGGCCGCTGGATTTAATCGCCGTCGGCCGGCTATGTATTGATCTTAATGCCAATGAAACCGGAAGACCTATGGAAGAGACGCTGACGTTCACCAAATATGTCGGCGGCTCCCCCGCCAATATTGTAATTGGCACGGCGCGGCTGGGCATGCGCACCGGCTTCATCGGCAAGATTGCCGATGATCAGATGGGCCGGTTTATCCGCACCTATCTGCAGAACAACGGTATTGACGACAGTCAGGTGACGGTTGACCGGACCGGTGCGGTGACCGGGCTTGCTTTTACAGAAATCAAGAGCCCGCAAGAATGCAGCATTCTCATGTACCGGGACCATGTAGCAGATTTGCTGCTGACTACGGAGGAGATTTCGGAAGAGTACATCCAGAAGTCCAAAGCGCTGCTGATCTCAGGTACGGCACTGGCACAAAGCCCCTCCCGCGAGGCTGTATTTCTGGCGCTGGAATTTGCCCGTAAGCATAATGTCACTACATTTTTTGATCTGGATTACCGCCCTTACACATGGAAATCTGCCGCAGAAACGGCTGTCTATTATAACCTGGCTGCAGAGAAATGCGACTGCATCATCGGTACCCGTGAGGAATTCGACAGTATGGAGAACCTCTACAACGAGAAAGGCGCAGACGATGAAGCAACGGCCAGCCGCTGGTTCTCGCACCGGGCGAAGCTGGTGGTCATCAAACACGGCGGGAGCGGCTCTATCTCCTACACGGCAGACGGGAAAAAGCACCGGAGCGGTATTTTTCCCGCCAAGGTATTGAAGACTTTTGGAGCCGGAGATTCCTATGCCTCGGCCTTCATCCACAGTCTGATGCGGGGAGACACTGTCAGCGAGGCCATGCGCCGGGGCAGTGCTTCCGCCTCCATCGTCATCTCCCGCCACAGCTGCTCGGACGCCATGCCAACCCTGGACGAATTGGAAGCGTTCTTAAGCACTAATGAAGAAGTGGGTTCAGGCTTGGATTAAGAAGGCTGTAGAGGCGGAGAACACCAATTTAGAGCATCATCTCGAAGCAAACCTACTAGATAAGCTGAACTTAAGAATGATGGAAAGCTGATTGAATTAACTCTTGCTCTTGTGGTCCAAGGATTCCTCCAATACAGCATGCAAGATTCTTAAGTTCACTCCATATAGCAGGAACAGATTACTAGAGTCGAAGGAGTGGAGCAGGATGGAACAGCAAACCGCGAAAGTGCTGAATAATTATATTGACGGGCAATGGGTAGAGGCGGATACGAAGCAGACGGAGACGGTGTATAATCCGGCTTCAGGTGAAGAATTAGCGAGGGTTCCGCTGTCCGGGAGGGCAGACCTGGACCGGGCTGTGGCTGCGGCGAAGACGGCTTTTGAAGGCTGGTCCAAAACACCGGTGCCGCGCAGAGCGCGGATATTGTTCAAATACCAGCAGCTTTTAGTAGACCATTGGGATGAACTGGCGAAGACAATCACCCTGGAGAATGGGAAAAGCTTCAAAGAAGCGTACGGCGAGGTGCAGCGCGGCATCGAGTGTGTGGAGTTCGCCACCGGTGTGCCGACACTAATGATGGGCCGGCAGCTGCCGGATATTGCAACAGGAATCGAGTCCGGGATGTACCGCTATCCCATTGGTGTGGTTGGCGGCATTACGCCATTTAATTTCCCGATGATGGTGCCCTGCTGGATGTTCCCGCTCGCTATTGCCTGTGGCAATACCTTTGTACTGAAGCCTTCTGAACGCACACCGCTGCTGGCAGCGCGTCTTGCAGAGCTGCTGGAGGAAGCTGGTCTGCCAAAGGGCGTATTCAACCTGGTTAACGGTGCGCATGATGTCGTGAACGGACTGCTGGAGCATCCCGATGTCAAAGCGATTTCCTTTGTGGGCTCGCAGCCGGTGGCGGAATATGTATTCAAGAAGGGCACTGCGCATTTGAAAAGAGTGCAGGCGCTAGCAGGTGCAAAGAACCATTCCATCGTACTGGCGGATGCGAATCTTGAGGCTTCGGCTAACCAGATTGTTAATGCAGCCTTCGGCTCTGCCGGAGAACGCTGTATGGCTTGCTCCGTGGTAACGGTGCAGGAAGAGGTGGCGGATGAGCTGATCTCCATCCTGCTGCGAGAATGTGACTTGATGAAGATAGGCGATGGAATGGATGACGGCACGTTTCTGGGGCCGGTTATCCGTCAGGGCCATAAAGAGAGAACCGTCTCTTATATTGAACAAGGCGTGGCGGAGGGTGCGAAGCTGCTCAGGGACGGCCGGGAGGACGCCGCTGTGCAGGAGAAGGGTTATTTTATCGGACCCACGGTGTTTGACGGGGTGACCCGGGACATGAAAATCTGGCAGGAGGAAATCTTCGCGCCTGTATTGTCGGTGATTCGTGTCAAGGATGTGGTGGAGGCGGTTGAGATCGCTAACGCGTCACGATTTGCCAACGGAGCTTGTATTTTTACGAATGACGGCGGGAAAGTGCGCTATTTCCGGGAACATATCGAGTCAGGCATGCTTGGTGTCAATGTCGGGGTACCGGCACCGATGGCTTTCTTCCCCTTCTCCGGCTGGAAGGATTCCTTCTATGGTGACCTTCATGCGAACGGAAGCGACGGGGTTGAATTCTATACACGCAAAAAAGTCGTCACTGCCCGCTGGCAGTAAAGGGTACTAGAGGAGGGGATACATGTGGAACGAATCAGATTAACGACAGCGCAGGCACTGGTGAAATTTCTGGACCAGCAATATGTGGATTTTGGCAGCGGGCCGGAGCGCTTCATACATGGGATATTCACCGTCTTCGGTCATGGCAATGTATTAGGCCTGGGGCAGGCGCTGCAGGAAGCACCGGGTGGGTTGACCGTCTACCAGGGGAGAAACGAGCAGGGGATGGTTCATGCGGCAACCGCATTCGCCAAGCAGAGCCGCAGACGGCGGATCATGGCCTGTACCGCTTCCGTGGGACCTGGCTCAGCTAATATGCTGACGGCTGCAGCCACTGCGACGGCTAATCAGATTCCCGTCCTGCTGCTGCCTGGCGATACATTTGCTACCCGGCAACCCGATCCGGTGCTGCAGCAGATGGAACATACTCATAATCTGTCGATCACGGTCAACGATGCCTTCAAGGCCGTGAGCAAATATTGGGACCGGATCTGCCGGCCGGAGCAGCTGATGATGGCACTGCTGAATGCAATGCGTGTGCTGACGGATCAGGCTGATACCGGAGCAGTTACGATTGCGCTTCCGCAGGATGTACAGGCCGAGGCTTGGGACTACCCGCTTGATTTCTTCCGCAAGCGCATTCACCGGATCATTCCCCGCCTTCCTCATCCGGAGGAGGTCGCGGCGGCGGCAGATCTGATTGCCGGCAAACAAAGACCTCTCCTGGTCTGCGGGGGCGGGGTACGATATGCGGACGCCGGACCGGAATTGCGTGATTTTGCAGAAAAATTCGCGATCCCGTTCGGTGAAACACAGGCCGGTAAAAGTGCTGTAGAAAGCGGCTGCGCATACAATCTGGGCGGTATAGGCGTTACCGGCAACGGTGGTGCCAATGCCCTGGCTGCAACAGCTGATCTGGTGATCGGTGTAGGAACCCGTTTTACAGATTTCACCACAGGCTCAAAAAGCTTATTCACACATCCCGGGGTAGAGTTTCTGACGCTTAACGCTTCCCCTTATCATGCAGCCAAGCTGGATGCACTCGCTGTGGTCTGTGATGCAGCCGAAGGTCTGACTGCATTGTCTGCAGCCTTGGAGGAGCGCGGCTACCGTTCTGCTTATACGGATGAAATCGTGTCCGCTAAGGAGGCGTGGGAAGCAGAAAGAAAACGTCTGGCAGGCATAGAGTATACCAGTACTGAGGACGAAAAAAGTCTGGATGGCCTCTTCGTACCCGAGATTGCCGGACATCTGGATGAGGTGCTCCCGGAGTATGCAGCGAGGCTGAAGACTTCACTGACGCAAACACGGGTGCTTTCGATCATCAATGAGAGTATTCCCAAAGATGCTATCGTCATTGGAGCCGCAGGCAGTCTGCCGGGCGATATGCAGCGCATGTGGAATGCTGCTGTCCCGGATACTTATCATATGGAGTATGGATTCTCCTGTATGGGGTATGAAATCTCCGGTGCGCTCGGTGTGAAACTGGCGGAACCGGGCCGGGAGGTATACGCACTGGTAGGTGACGGCAGCTATCAAATGCTGCATTCGGAGCTGGTGACAAGTCTTCAGGAAAATAAGAAGATCAACATTATTCTGCTCGACAATGCGGGCTTCGGCTGCATTAACAATCTGCAGATGGAACAAGGCCTGGACAGTATGGGCACTGAATTCCGCCACCGTGGCCCGGATGGCCGCTTAAGCGGCGAATTGATGCATATTGACTATGCAGCCAGTGCAGCAGGCTATGGGGTCAAGACCTTCCGTGCGGCAACGGCAGAGCAGCTGCGAAGCGCCTTGGAGGAAGCCGGGAAGCAGGATCGGTCCACGCTGATCGACATCAAGGTGCTGCCAAAGACCATGACCCATGGCTACGGCGCCTGGTGGCATGTTGGAGTACCGGAAGTGTCCGGCAGCGAAGCGGTGCAGGCGGCCTACGAGCAGAAGCGCGGACAATTGGATCAAGCACGCAGCTACTGATAGAGTCTGAGCCCGGAATTCCTGATATCACTTGAATAATGAACGAACCATGTGGCGGGCTTGAGAACCCGTCCTACTACGGATAACGGAAGGGATAGACGCGATGATGTTCAAAGAACATGCGGTGATGCTGGGGATTGCCCCCATTGCCTGGACCAATGACGATATGCCTGAGCTCGGGCGGGACAATACCTTTGAGCAGTGCATCAGTGAAATGGCACTGGCGGGGTTTCAGGGAAGCGAGGTGGGCAATAAATATCCGCGCGACCCGGAGCGGCTTCATCAGGCGCTTGCGCTCCGCGGACTTCAGATTGCCAGTGCCTGGTTCAGCGCATACCTGACAGTACGTCCATATGAGGAGACTGCTGCGGCCTTTTGTGCGCACCGTGATTTTTTGCATGAGATGGGGGCCAAGGTGATCGTTGTTTCAGAACAAGGGCGGAGCATACAGGGGCAAATGGATACACCATTGTTCGCCGATAAGCCTGTATTTACGGAAACGGAGTGGTCCGCACTCGCGGAGGGGCTGGGCCGTCTAGGCCGTCTGGCGACAGAGAAGGATATGACGCTTGTGTATCACCACCATATGGGGACCGGAGTCCAGAGCGCGGCCGAAATTACGCGGCTGATGGAGCTCACGGAGCCGAATGAGGTGTCTCTGCTGTTCGATACCGGACATCTGGCCTTTGCCGGCGAGAATCCGCTAGAGGTACTGCGTGTTCATATACCCCGGATCAAGCATGTACACTTGAAGGATATCCGGCCGGAGGTTGTCGATCGTGTCAAGCGGGAGCAGCTCAGCTTTCTGCAGGCGGTAAAAGCGGGTGCATTCACCGTGCCTGGTGATGGCTGCATCGCGTTTGCAGAGATTTTCACTGAATTGGACCGTAATGAGTATACGGGATGGTTCGTGGTGGAGGCGGAGCAGGACCCGGCGCTTGCCAATCCTTTGGAATATGCGATGAAGGCCCGCCGGTATATCAGAGAAATCAGCGGTTTATAAATCACTAATGGTGACGATTCGCCGCTTGGCAGGTGCTTAACAATGCCTGGGCGGATAGGAATGCGGGGTTGCACGGGTGTGTGCATCCCGCCTTTTTGATTTGTTGTTTAGCATAGGATACGGCGGAAGGTTTCGGACGCAGGAATGCGGTTTCTATAGGCCGTTCCTGTATTTTCCATTACGTTTCTGGTTGGCCGGGTATACCCGGCATGTGCTATAATGGCAGAACTTCATACGAAGCCCCGTTCGTGAATACGCTTCCAATATTTACTACCGTGCGTATATTGGGGACCGAACCGCGGCCTATATTCATACGTTTGTTAGAGGGGGTTGTCCATTGTTCCGTACCTGGTATCGCCGGTTGCTGCTGTCGTACTTTCCTATTTTTTTGCTTACTGTGACGATCCTGATTTTCGCCTCTTTTGTGTTTATTAACGATATTTCACGGACGGAGACCCAGAAAGCGGACCGTATCGCCGCCAAATATCTAGTGGATAATGTAGAGCGGACCATCAAGGAAGTTGAGCTGGCGGTGCTGGAATCTGCTGAACGAAGCGATGCCTATAAGCGTTATTTCAACAGTGAAGGCCCGAGGGATACCGGGGCAATCTATGCGGTGGCACAGAACCTGCGCATTCTGACAGACGACTCGTCCTACATTCAGTCCGTTTATGTATATGACAAGAAAAATGAAAGCGTTATTACAGAAACTGGATTAAAGAATCTGAACGGATTCATAGACGAAGATTGGATTCGCCACATTACCTCCGGCACGGTGAAGGAGGGGTGGCAGCCCGTCAGAGAATACAAGGATGAGTTCATTCAGCGCACGCCTGTACGTGTGCTTACCATAGATAAAGGAATGCCGCTGCCCTTCGGCTCAGAGGGTGTGCTTGTAATCAATATCAAAATGAGCGGAATTGAACAGATTGTGGACAGTATGGTTAACGAGCAATTGTCTTTCCTTACGATCTATGGAAGCGATGGACAGACATTGTACCAGGCCCATTCGGACAGCGAAGGTGCCGAAAAGGGCAAGCTGCTGAACACAGTTTATCTGGAGAAGCTTGGCTGGAAGTTCGCCAGCGGGATCAAGGCCGGCAACCTGTTCAGCTGGGTTTCTGTGATCTCCTATCTCTGGGTGGCGATTGCGTTCGGAACGGTGGTATGTGCGGTTCTATACCTGATCTATGTTACCCGGCGCAACTATAAGCCGATTCAGGTGATTATGAACCGGATTGAAGGTCATCAGATCCGGACGATGGATCAATCCGCCTCCAGGCCGGATGAAATGATGCTCATTGATGGAGTGCTGGAAGATCTGATCAACCATATGACGGATTATGATAAAAAGAGCAGGGAGAATCTGCTGCTGCAGCGCAGCAAGCTATTCACCGATCTGCTGCACAGTGAACGGCTGGACAATGCCGTCCAGCGGATGGAGGAGCTGTCGCCGCTCTCCGGAGCCGATCCTTCGTCCCGCTTCACGGTTGTGCTCAGTGAAATTAACAGCTACGAGAAGGTATTTCAGGATCGATATACCAGGGGCGATCAGAATACGCTTAAGTTTGCCCTGATGAATGTCTTTCAGGAATTGGCGCGGGGGGCGGATTTGCAGGGCTGGGCGGAGTGGATCAGCACCGACCGGGCGGCGATTCTCTTCCTGGCCACCGGCAATGATGAAGAGATGACCGAGAAAATACGTCTTTTCGCCGGGCAATGCCGCTCCTGGGTTGAGCAAAATTTGCGCATCTCTCTAAGCTTCGGCATTGGTCCGGCGGTATCCGGTCCGGGTTCAATTCGGGACTCTTATGTTGCAGCGGAGAATGTCATGCAGCACAAGCTTCTGATGCACGAAGATATCGTTCTGGCGGAAGGCGGGGACTCACGCCAGCCGCTGCTGGAAACGTATAAGTATCTGCAGATGATTGCGGAGTTCGTCAAGCAGTTCCGGATGTCGAGCGGCCAGTGGCGGCAGCGGCTGGAGGGGATTTTTGAAGCGTTTGAACAGGACTTTCTGCAGGATGCCGATATTCGTTCTCTAATCCAGGCCATGCTGCAGATGCTGAACCGGGAAGTAGCCGTAATGTCAGAGCAGCTGCAGGATGAGCTGTCGGCGGAGAATGCGGCGGAGCAGTTGAAGCTGCTGGAAAAGGCGGAATCCATTCATGAGGTGAAGGACATTCTGTTCGAGTACCTGACCGATGTATTCCGTACCTATGTTTCGGTAAGCGAAACCAAAAGTTATAAGGCAATGGTAAATGAGATGAAGAAGTATATTGAAGAGAACTTTGCCAATCCGGATCTTTCCCTGAAGCATTTAAGCGACCGGTTTCAGATATCCGGCAAATATGGCAGTTATCTTTTTAAGATGGAGTTTAATATGAAGTTTGTTGATTTCCTTACGCAGCTGAGGATGGAGGAAGCCGAAAAGCTGCTGCTGGAGACGGAAGGTTCATTGCAGGATATAGCGCTTAAGGTGGGTTATGCGAATGCCATCACTTTCGGGAGGGTATTCAAACGGGTGACCGGAATTACGCCGGGCGATTACCGCTCTTTGAAGCGCGGGCACAAAGCCTCCACAACATGAAATATAAACCGTATCTTTGCACCGGATGAAAGGTGAACGGCCCGGACCGGAATATTGCTCGCCAGCCTCCGCCGGGAGGACGCAAGCAGTGTTCCGGTCTTTATTTCAGAAACCTTGAAAGCGCTTTATTTCACGAAAACAGTGGTTTGGATAAACAGGAAGGCCGAATTTACGGCAAGGTGCATTTCCGAAACAGGTTTATTGTCAAATGATCGGATGCTATGAAATACTGTGGGCATCCCAAACGACAAGCGGCAGGGCAGAGCACAGGATGATGCGATGTGGATACGCTTACAGGGGATATTTAGGATTAAGGCTTGGGGGAACATAAAGTCACCATTACGGCCTGTACAGGCGAAGGAGATGGAAAGATGACAGTGAACACAAACCAAGGATTTTGGAAGAAGGCAACGGGGATCACATTGACTGCGGTAATGGGGGTTTCCCTGCTGGCGGGATGTTCGTCCGATTCCAAAGAGAATGCAGCAAACGGAGGGAAGGCGACGGAGGGAAGCAGCGCTAAGCGCGTTACCTTAAAGGTGGAAGTGTTTGACCGCGGCAACAGCCCGGCGCCTCAAACCATTACCAACAACTTTTTATCCAAGCTGGTGCAGAAAAATTTCGGTGATCCGAACAACATTGATGTTCAGTATGTACCTATTCAGCGCTCTGAGGAAGTTACGAAGCTGAACGTGCTGATGGCGAGTGACAGTGATGTACCTGACATCGTGTTCACGTATGATTCAAGCGTATTTTACCGCTATGCGGGACAGGGTGGTCTGACCGATGTAGGCAAACTTCTCGATGAATATGGTCCAAACCTGAAGAAGTTTATCGGTGACGAAACGCTGGCATTCGGTCAGCTGGATGGCAAACAGTTCTCCATTCCAGGTAAACGTGCCATCACGGGCCGTTACAGCTCCTACATCCGTCAGGATTGGCTGGATAAACTGAGTTTGCCTGTTCCAAAGACGACGGATGAGCTGTATACAACTTTGAAAGCGTTTAAAGAGAAGGACCCGGGCAAGCTCGGCAGCAAAAACATCCCGATGGGTATGGCACTTGCGCCGGCTCAGTTCGAAACACTGATCTACTCCTTCATTAAGCCGATCAGCGGCGATCTGACTTACAGCCAGCGGTACGAGCTGCCGCTCCATGAGGGCTTCAAGGATGCAATGCAGTTTATGAACAAGCTCTATAACGAAGGACTGATCAGCAAGGACTTCGGTCTGGATAAAGATAAAACGCAATTGGCCAAGGACATCCAGAATGGCAATACCGGCTATTGGTCAGAAGATGTGGATGCCCAGTTCTACAAAGACGGCACCATGGATAATCTCTACAAAAATGTGCCGGGAAGCAAGGTTACTCCGGTAGACGTGTATACCAACGCCAAAGTTGATAACAAGTACATTAAATCCCGCTATGCCTCTAACGGTATGTACATCATGATTCCAAAGAGCAGCAAGCGCGCCGTAGAAGCAATTAAATACCTGGATTGGATGTCCACAGGCAACAACCTGATTGATATTTACAATGGGGTTGAAGGTGAGAACTATGATATGGTGGACGGAATTCCGGTGGTCAAGGAAAATGTCTCTCAAGAATTTGCCGATCGCCTGTTCAATGGCGGCGACATGGCCATCATCTCTAACGGTAAGAACCTCGGCGATCAGGCAACCAACGAAAAAGCATGGGTGATGGGCTTCCCAAAAAACAATCAGGAAATGCTGAAGCAGTCGATCGCTATCGCCAACACGGACACCGTAGGCCCAATTGTCTTCGGCAAGCCGATTGAAGGGGAAGCGCAATATGGCACCACACTTACAGATAAGCTCGATGTGATCATTGTAAAAACAACGATGGCTAAACCGGATCAATTTGAAGCGGTGTACGAGCAGGAAATGAAAGACTTCATGTCTTTGGGCGGAACCAAGCTGAAAGAAGAACTAGAGCAGGCGGTTAAGGAACTTCCGGCTAAATAGACAAATATAAAAAGTGAAAGCTGGGGGGAAGTGAAGGCCGCTTCACCCCGGTTTTTCTCCATAGGAGGAAACCCCATTGAGCAAAGCGTCATATTTAAGACGGTATTGGCAACTGTACGCGCTGCTTGCACTGCCGATTGCCTATTTTGTGATCTTTCGCTACGGTCCGATGTATGGTGTGCAGATTGCGTTCAAAGATTTCAACCTGTTTCAGGGAATCGGGGGCAGTGCATGGATCGGATTTGACGCCTTCCGCGAGGTTTTTGGCATGAGGGAGTTCTATACTACCCTGCGAAATACGTTTATGCTGAATTTTCTTGATTTGATTGTCTCTTTCCCGGCCCCGATCATACTCGCGATTATGCTGTATGAGATCCGGTCGGTATGGTTCAAAAAAATATCACAGACCCTTTTGTACATCCCCCACTTTATTTCCTGGGTGATCATCGGGGGAATCGTATACCAATTGTTCGGCAACCAGTCCGGTATGGTGAACGAAGTTCTGGTAGGTCTGGGACTGGACCCCGTACCGTTTCTGACGGAAAAAAATCCGTGGCTGATCACCTATCTCTTCACAGGTGTCTGGCAAAGCGCCGGTTGGGGAACTATCCTGTATCTGGCAGCGTTAACGGGTGTCAACAGGGAGCTGTTTGAAGCTGCTGAAGTAGATGGAGCGACAAGACTCAAGAAAATCCGTTACATTACGCTTCCAAGCATCAAACCAACCATCATCACATTGCTGATTCTCAACCTCGGAAAAATGGTCAGCATCGGATTTGACCGTCCTTACGTAATCGGTAATACAACGGTCCGTGAATACTCCGATGTGCTTAGCACCTTTGTATACCGGATTGGTCTGGAATCCGGGCAATATACGCAGGCTACCGTCATTGGGCTGTTCCAGGCCGTGGTGGGGCTAGTGTTCATTCTGGGTTCTAACTATATTTCGAAAAAAACGACCGGTGACGGCATTATATGACAAGGAAGGAAGGAGGCGGAGTGCTATGAGTGAACGTACCTCAAACCGTATTTTTGATATCGTTAATATTACATTGGTTACGTTGTTCGTTTTGTTCTGTCTGGCTCCGTTTTTACACATCATTGCGGTATCCCTAAGTTCCAACCGGGCGATTACCTCCGGCGAAGTGACCCTTTTCCCTATTGAAGTGAACTGGGATGCATACATTCAGGTGTTTTCGAATGATTCCATGATCCACTCTTTGATCTTCACCATTATTCTGACGGTAGCCACAACTGTGCTATGCATGCTCTTCACCGTCGCAGCAGCCTATCCGTTGACCAAAAAGAATCTGAAGGGCCGTAAGGTCTTCATGTATCTTATCGTCGTTACGATGTTTTTCAGCGGCGGAATTATTCCCGAATATTTGCTGATCCGCGATTTAAAAATGATCGATTCGGTCTGGGCGCTTATTCTCCCCGGTCTGGTCAGCCCTTTTAATCTTATTATTCTGATTTCCTTTTTCAATAACATTCCTCCCAGTCTGGAGGAGTCGGCCGAAATTGATGGCAGCTCCCATTTTCACACACTGATGCGTATTGTGCTGCCGCTATCCATGCCGGTCATGGCTACGCTCGCTCTCTTCTATGCAGTGGGACGGTGGAACGGCTTCCAGGATTCCTTGATGTATATCAACAGCCCGGAACTGTATCCGCTTCAGCTGAAGCTGTTCCAGATGGTACAGAACAATATGGTCTCTGAGCTGACACAGCTGGAAGGTTCGAACAGGACTGCACTGACACCGGAGAGCCTCAAGGCGGCCACCGTCATTTTCGCCACAGTCCCTATCTTAGTTGTTTACCCGTGGCTGCAGAAATATTTTGTTAGCGGTGTTATGCTGGGTGCTGTCAAAGGCTGAACCGTTAACGGTCAAGAAAGGAGAACACTGTTATGGAGGATAAAGGAGTCTTCTCCTTCTCAACATGCTGGAACATTAAACGCCATACCATAGGCAGTGAAATGGTCCGGGAAATCCGTGAGCTTGGCTTTCGCCGCGTGGAGCTGAATTATAATGTGACCCAGGAAATGCTCACTACCATCGAGCCAATGATCGAACGGGGAGAGATCGGCATCTCCAGTGTCCACAACACCTTCCCTCACGTTCCGGACCCTGATTATGGTACGGATTCTGTACTGCTCGGCTTTGGGGAGGAGGATAAACGGCAGCGTGCGATCGAGCTGCTGGTTCGCTCAGCCGAATACACCCAGCGCTATGGAGGCGAAGCGGTTGTTGTGCATCCCGGCGAAGTGCCCTTTCCGAATGATATCAGCAAAGAGCTGGAGCAGATCTATAACGGACAGGGTAGAGATTCGGAGGCTTACCGCAGCAAATGGGCGGAGCTGATGGAGCGGCGAGAGACATATAGCGCCGGCTATGTACAGAAGATCATCGAAAGTCTGGATGAGGTATGCAACCTGGCGGTGTCGAGGGGGCTGAATGTCCGCTTTGGGATCGAGACCCGCTCCAGACCGCAGCAGATTCCGACGCTCGCGGAAGCCAAGACGATCATAAAGGCACTAAAGGGAGCACCTGTAGGCATCTGGTACGATACCGGTCATGCCATTATGATGGATCGCTTGGGACTGTACGATAGTGTGCGGGAAATGGAAGGCCTGATGGAGGATATTGTGGGTGTCCATATTCATGAAACCCTTGGTCTTTCCGATCATTGGTGCCCCTATGTGAACAGCAAGGATATGGAGTTCTACGATGCCTATTTGCCGATAATCGAGCGGGCACAGGTCAAGGTGTATGAGCTGAAGGCAGCCTGCCAGCCGGAAGAGATCGATGAAAGCCATTCGCTGCTTGCGGCCAAGCTTGCGGCCAGAGGTCAGGCCTAATGCTGAGCGATGCCGACCGGTTACTGGCTGCCAGATATGCCCCGTGCTTATTGTTCGATCCGTGCGAGCCGTTCTTTCCTGTTCGCTTCGGTATAACGGTACTGCGGCAGGAGGGGGACTCTCCTTCCTTCCGGCGGCGTCTGATTGTAAACCGCCCTGATGTGGAGGCTGTTGTAGAATACGCCATTTATTACGATTATGATATTCAGCATCTGTATGATCTGGAGCATGTGTGGGTATACATCGCCAGGAATGGAGAGGTGGCGGATGTCGAGGTCAGCTTTCACGGTAAATACCTGAAAGGGCTGCTGCGCGGACGGACTAATCTGAGCGGCACGCGGGCTGCTCTGTATGTCCAGCCCGGCAAACATGCGCTCTCTCCGCTTCCTGAACTATTTGAGCTGCTGCCGGGATTTGTGTCCTGCACGCAGGAGGAGGCAGGCGCAGACGGCCTGATCTACGGCGATTTCTATAGTGGAGTTCTGGCGGCGGACGAAGACATTGACAGCCGGGTCCGCCGTTACCTGCAAACCTTCCGGTTCACTCCCTCTCTGTTTTACCAGAGCTGGGACTATGCAGACCGGGAGGACCTGTTCGTTTCCTGGAGTCAGTTATTTGCCGAGATTCCTGAGCGTATTGGGAGAGAGCTGGAACGGATATAGGAACCTGGCATTACCCAGGCATGAAGCAGAATGCGTATTGGAGGGAATTACAATGTATAAGCAACTGGTGGAGAGTAATGACAGAGCGGTGAAGGAAGGGTTATCCCGGCAGGTGCTCGATCCGCAGAGCCGCTATTATGGCGGGACGATAGATCCGGGCACGGGTATTGCCTGGGTCAATCACACGACTGGCACGCCGACGGACATGTGTTACTGGGGAGCGGCTCTGGTCAATCCCGATTCTGCGTACTACCTGGATGAAGCGCTACTGGCGCGGCTGCTGCTGGCCACGGAGTTCGTGCTGCGCTTTCAGCATGAGGACGGCTCTATATCTCCGGGCTGGACGAACTTTCATTCTCCGCCGGATACGGCTTTTGTCATTGTCGGTTACGCTCAGCTGTACCAATTGCTGGCCCGCAAGGAATGGCAGCCGCTGCAGCCGGTGCTGGACAATATGCGGCTGTTTCTTGAACGGACCGTGCCTGTCATGATTACGGGCGGATGCCATACTCCGAATCACCGCTGGGTACTCTGCGCAGCACTTGGATATCTGCATGAGCTGTTTGGACTGGAAGAGGCCGTTCAGCGGGCGGATCATTGGCTGGCGGAAGGGATGGACATTACACCGGACGGGGAATGGACGGAGAGAAGCAATGGGATTTACAGCGCAGTCAGCGACATTATGCTGATTCATGCCGCCCGTCTGCTGAATCGCCCGCAGCTGCTGGACCCGGTTCGTCAGAATCTGCACATGATGGTGTACCTGGTCCATCCTTCGGGCGAGGTCGTTACTGATTATTCCGGCCGGCAGGACCTGGGGAGTGTTCACGATCTGTCTCCCTATTATTTACCTTATGCGATTCTGGCCCGCTCCGATAAGGATGAGTTATTTGCGGGCATGGCTGAATGGGCTGGACGTTCGCTTGCAGATCCGGGTGTCTGCTCGGTTAACGCGCTCGTGCGGATGCTGCTGGAGCCTGAGCTACAGCAGCCGCTTCAGGCAGCGGCGCCCCTTCCTGTGAAATATGAGGAAATGCTGAACGGCGATTTCCTTCGCCATAGTTATTTGGAGCAGATGGATGATGCCGGCCATGGGGGACGAATCTACCACAGCCGGCTGCATACTGATTTCGGTGCACCCGTTGCCCGTTACAGGGATGGCAGTACCAGTGTGACGCTGATTACGGAGACGCCGTCTTTCTTTGCGCTGCGCCATGGTGCCGTGAGGCTGCTTGCCGTTCAGGTGGCATCGTACTTTTATCCGGGATATGTGCCGATGCAGGAAATGACCAAGCTGCCCGAAGGATACCGCCTGGCGGGAGAACAGAAGAAAGGCTATTACGGCCCCGTCGAGGAGGCACTGCTTCCGCCAACATCCCGAACGCCGGTCAGTCCTTGGTATTTGCTCCCGCATCAGAGCCGACCGCTTACGCATGAACAGACATTCCGGGTACAGGCGGAGGTGCAGCGGACTGACGAGGGCTGGACTATCCGGCTGCACTGCGATGAGCCGGCGGAGGTCATGACACAGGTGTCTTTCATTTTCGGGAGCGAAGGAAGCTTCACCTCTGGAGATCTGCAGGCTGCAGATGAGGACTGCTATCTCTGGAGCGGCGGGAATCTCCGTTATGCCTGCGGGGAGGACTGGATTGAATTGACGGGGGGCGGGAGAGAACATCTGGCGACCGGGGTACGGGAGGCCAAGTTGCAGAATAACTGCAAGGCGGTGCTGGTTAACGCAGTGACCCCGTTCGATAAGACATTCTCGATTACATTATCTCCTTCGATGCACGGGGAGTAATGCCGGTCACATAGGCAGACCGCCTTGACTTATGCAGCTCATATGTTAGAATAGCGAGGCCCTAATTCTAATATAAAGAAGTGAACTTATGCTAGAGCCCAAGGTGAATGTGAAGCAGGGCCGCCTGTTTCTCGACAAGTATTTTTCTGGAGAATCCATTGACTACCGTCAAATCATATCGTTATTTCTTCCTATATTGGTAGATCAGGCCTTTGTGGTAGGGCTGAACGTCGTGAATACAGCGATGATCAGCTCTTCCGGTGTGGCGGCGATCAGTGCGGTGAATATGATAGATTCGCTGAATATTTTTCTAATCAGTGTATTCATCGCGGTATCCACTGGCGGAACCGTTGTTGTTGCGCAATATAAAGGCAGCGGAAACGACCTAATGGTCTCCAAAGCCGCCGCCGGAGCGGTCTCCTCTGTTTCGCTGATGGCATTTGCCATCGGCTTATTTGGCATTGCGTTCCATGGACCTCTGCTGCATCTGCTGTTCGGTGCGGCTTCGCCGGAGGTCATGTCGAACGCCCGCACGTATCTGATTGGCAGCAGCCTGTCCTATCTGGGGATTGCTGTGATGGAAGCGGTGTGCGGCGCGCTGCGCGGCATCGGGAGGACCCGTGTGTCCCTCGTACTCTCGCTGATTATGAACTTTTCTTACGTGCTGTTGAACTTCGTGTTCATTAACGGGCTGCATATGGGTGTGTTCGGCATGACCATCGCGATTAATACCTCCCGGTATCTGGCTGCGGTCTGCTCGCTGATCTATCTGTTCCGGCTCGACAGCAGCCTCCGGGTGAAGATCCGGGACTTATTGGTTCTCAACTGGACCATGCTCCGGAGAATTATGTTCATCGGCCTGCCGTTTGCGGCGGAGCAGATGTTCTTCAATGGCGGTAAGATTCTGACGCAGATTTTTATTGTCAGTCTTGGCACCTATGCCATTGCGACCAATGCAATCACTTCCTCGATCGCCGGGGTCATGCAGATTCCAGCCAATGCATTGTCGCTGACGTTGATCACTGTCGTTGGACAATGCATGGGAAGCCGGAATACCCGGGATGCGCGTAAATTCGTCAAGTCGTTTCTGTGGCTGTCCTCAGCCTCTTTTGCCTTGATGGCGCTGCTGATCTTCCCGTTATTCCACCCGCTGGTGTCGCTGTTCCATCCGCCGCAGGAGATTGTCCGGGATATCTTTATTGTTTTTCTGATGAATTCGATTGCCCAGATCCCGCTGTGGTCGATCAGCTTCATTACCCCTTCCGCGCTCCGGGCGGCTGGCGATTCCAAGTTCACATCCATCGTGTCCATGCTGTCCATGTGGCTGTTCCGCGTAGTGCTCGGCTATATCCTCGGCATCGTGCTGCATATGGGGATTATCGGGGTTTGGCTGGCCATGAACTGCGAGTGGGGCATACGCGGCTTCATTTTCCTCCGGCGTTTTCTCGGGGATAAGTGGGTTCAGCATAAGGTGATTTAACCCCTAAGGTATATACGATAAAAAAAGAACCCATTGTCCACGATAAGTGGAGATGGGTTCTTTAAGTCCGTTGAAAGTACCAATAAACGATTCAACGGTATTTGAAAATGTTTATTTAGCGATATTAAACCAACCTGGCATGGCTTGAAATACATTCCAAAGTTTTTCCGGAATATTAAGCTGGTCGAGTTTCGAAACGTTCAATTCAGAATCCACCTCGGCTTCACGTCCATTTGCGACCTTCTCAACCCAATTAGGATCCATAATTAACGCATGTCCAATGGCGACTAGCGGCAAGCCTAATTCCATAGCATTAAGGGCATCATCTGGTGTTATTATGGAACCGGCAGCCATCACAGGTATCTTCCCGTTTGCTCTTTCAAGAATGAATTCAAGCCGTGTTTTTTCATTATCCTGTTATATTTTCTATTTCAGTGTAATTGGTTGCTGTTACGGGAAGTAAAGGGTTTATTTTTATATGGTTACATAAAGGGTTTTTATGTTATCGTTATCTTTGTGATCTATATTTAGTTACAGTAACTGTAACTGGAGGTGGGACGAGTAGATGCTGTATTCAATGACATATGTAGTGGAGCATGTAGATGTATCTGCAAAGACACTTAGATTTTATGAAGAGCAAGGGATATTACCAAACATATCTCGTGACGAAAAAGGCCGTAGAGTGTATACCCAACAACAAATAGACTGGATTTCTTTTATTCGTTGTCTCAAAGAGACAGGAATGCCTCTTTCGAAAATAAAGGATTACAAGGAACTTTATGAACTGGGGAATAACACCTTTTTGCAAAGAGAAGAAATGTTAATGCAGCATAAATTGGAAGTGCAGAAGAAAATTGATGAAAGTTTTAAACACTTGGAGGAAATAAATTATAAAATTGCCATGTATGAACTTCAGAAAGAAGAGGTTATGAACAATCCCAACTATGACTTTAAATGTCACGGTTACTTAAGCTCCCAGGACAAGATCGTCCAATAAAACAGCAAATATAACGGATATAAGAGGTGCGATGAATGAGATTTAATGAATTTTTTGTCGGGCAAGTCTTCAGAACCAAGTCCATCAGAATGACTAAAGAGAGTATTACGAGATTTGCAGCGGAGTTTGACCCTCAATATATGCATTTGGATGAAGAGAAGGCGAAGCAAGGAAGATTTAATGGAATTATTGCCTCAGGTATACAAACCATGGCGGTCTCATTCAAACTTTGGGTGGAAACGGGGAGTTATGGTGATGATGTTATTGCTGGAACCGCTATGAACAATCTTAAATTTACTAAGCCGGTGTATCCGGAGGATGAGTTGTATACCCTTGTTGAAGTGACCGAAGTGAAAGAGAAGAAGAATGACACAGGGAGCGTTACTGTATTGTTGTCCACGTTCAACCACAACGATGAGAAGGTTTTTGAGGGTGATTTAACCGTGCTGATTAAGCAGTAACCTACACCCCAACAAAAGATATCCCTGACTCCTGCAACGGATAAGGGATATCCTCTAGCCTGAATATCTTTACAGAAGAATCCTATTGGAGTGTCTTGGTCATTATCAGATCGATTTGTTCTTCATCACCCATATAGAAAGAGTGGGCTCCGGTTTGAACAAACCCTATTTTTTGATAAAAGGTAATGGCGCGCTCATTTTTTTCCCATACCCCGAGCCAAATCTTCTCTTTATTCTGTTCTTTTGCTAGGGCTATAGCTGTATTCATCAGATAGCTGCCAAGTCCCTGCTTATGGAATTTTTTGCGGATATAAATCCTCTCAATCTCAAGCGAAAGATTATCCATGATTTCAGATTGAGCCTCATTAGTGTTGACCTTTAAATACCCGGCAATTTCCCCGTTAGAATAAATAAAATAGAATTCCGAAGAGATAGTTAATAACTCCTTTTCTAATTGCACTACGTTAAACGCTTTTTCCAAGTAGGCCTTCATATGCTCAGGTGAATTTTGATCCTCAAATGTCTCCTTAAATGTTTCAACACTAAGATCTTGAAGCAATCCTAGATCTTCTAATGTGCACTTTTGTATAGTTATAGTCATTTTAGGTGCCTCCTTTTAAGCAATCAATAAGTTCTCTGGTTCCCCTTTTTTACAAACTCCCAGTCTTTTTCTACATTTTTTCTGACTCTTTGCAGCAGGTCGAAAACCGTTTCCACTTCACTTTCAGAGAATCCGGATAGTGCGACCTTATTGGAATAATCATTTTCCCTTTTAATAAAAGGGTACACAGACATCCCTTTCTCTGTAGGAAATAGTTTTTTAATTTTTTGATTAACGGGATCATCATTCTTCTTAATAAATCCGTTAATCTCCAGTTTCTTTATGGCACGAGCCGCTGTTGTCCGGTCTACCTTTATCATTTCCGCTAGCTTCTCTTGAATCATTCCCGGATTTTCACATATTCGCACGAGATACAAGTACTGCCCTTTTGTAAGATCATATTTTTTAAATTCTATATTACTTACAGAATCCAATGCTCTGGCAATCATTCCAACCTCACGTAAAATTTCTTTCATAATTGCCACTCCGCTACTCATGTATTTTTCAAACGATGTAAGAAATAATACATTATTATTGTTGTATTTACAACAAAAAAAGAGACTGCCCCTTCTTGAAAGGCAGTCTCTTTTTGATATCCCGTTTATTGTACCGGTGTCCCGGCAGTCTCTTTGGCAAAAAAGTTCGGCAAGTATGCCTTGTTCGCTTCCAGCATTTCGTCCAGCATGGCAATGGCCACCTCTACGGAAGGCACAAGCGGATGATGTGCGAGCGCCTGAATCGCCAGGCTGCGGTCCCCGGTGACAGCGGCATTAATGGCCAGCTGCTCGTAGGTTTTGACGGCATGGATCAGTCCCTTGGCCATCGGAGGGATCTTGGTCAGCGGCAGCGGCAGGGGACCGGTCTTGGTCACCACGCAGTTGACCTCAATGCTCGCATCCTCCGGCAGGAAGTCCAGGACGCCACGGTTCGCCACATTCAGTGTCTGGATGTCGTTCGTGCCGTTATGCAGGGAACGCATCAGATTGACCGCAGCCTCGGAATAAAAGGCTCCGCCGCGCTGCTCCAGCTGCTTCGGCTTCTCGCTCAGCTCCGGATTGGCGTAGATGGCGAACAGTTCCTCCTCTACATGTTTGACCACCTCGGCGCGGTTGCCGCCTTGCTTGAAGGATTCCTGCTGCTCTGCGAGCATGGCATCGGTCATATAGAAATATTTCAAATAGTAAGAGGGCAGTGCATGCAAAGATTGCAGGAACTCGGGATTCCACTCCCGCGCTGGAACATTCTTCGCACTGTAGCCAGCGGTGTCGGCCAGCATGTCATCCAGCTTGTCTTCTCCTTCAACATCAATGCGGGTAATCCAGTGCAGATGATTCAGGCCGACGAACTCGGCATAGATCCGGTCAGGGGCGGCATTGTATTTGGCCGATACCTGCTTGATCAAGCCGATGGGTGCATTACACAGCCCCACACTCTTGACGTTCGAATACCGCAGCACTGCTTCGGTAACCATTCCGGCCGGATTGGTGAAATTCAGCAGCCAGGCGTTCGGCGCCAGCTCCTCGATATCCCGGCAGATGTCCAGGATGACCGGGATGGTACGCAGTGCCTTCAGCATTCCGCCCGGGCCCGTCGTTTCTTGGCCGATTACTCCATACTTCAGCGGGATGGACTCGTCACGGGCGCGGGCATCCAGCATGCCGACACGAATCTGTGTACTGACGAAATCGGCGCCTTCAATCGCTTTGCGGCGGTCGGTGGTGAGGTGGACCTCGATGGGAAGCCCGGATTTCTCTACCATCCGTTTGGCCAGACTGCCGACGATATTCAGCTTGTGCAGGCCGGGGTCAATGTCCACAAGCCATAGCTCGCGGACCGGAAGCTCCTTGTAATGAAGAATGAAGCCTTCGACGAGTTCCGGGGTATAGGAAGATCCGCCGCCGATGACGGCGATCTTAAGGCCTTGGTTAGTTGCCAAGATAATCACTCCTGTCTGGTTGTGATGGGGATTGCTTCGAACTCTTGAAATACACGCATTTTCTCATAAATATCGTTGTTTACAGGAATACCGTCTTCTTCGAGTGCCGACCATACAGCACCGACGACAGGTTCTGTGGTTAAGGTGACCACGGAAGCGTTCGGAGCTGCGCTGTGCACCGCATGCTCAATCGGGCCAGTGATCCAGCCCCGGTCACCCCGGGTAAGGAGGCTTCCGGCGAGCACTACGTCAAAGGCCTCGTTCTCCATGCCCAGCCTGTGAATCACGGCCGCAGCCGCTTTGCCCAGCTCCACGCCCTGGCGGTGCAGGATCGCAAGCGCTGCGTCATCGCCTTCGGCCGCAGCCGGGAACAGCAGGCGGGCGGCGTCCAGGGGCACAGACTTTCCATGATCGAGGAAGTCATCGAACATCTCTCCGACATGCGTATAGCCGAGCAGCTGAAGCAGCGGCTCTGTGAGAAGTGTAGGTGCTTCCCTCCCGTCCCAGGCCCGGAGTACGGTGCGGAATACTTCGATATTCAGCGCTCCGCCGCCGCCGAAATCGCCGTACATATAATCAAAGCCGCCGCATTGATAGTGCCGGCCCTCACGGCTGCGCCCGGCGGCATTCGTGCCGGTTCCACAGATGAGAGCAACGCCATAAGGGCGTTTCGTACCGGCACGCAGGCCGATCATCGGGTCGCCGCTGATCGTATAATTCGTAAATCCGATGCTGCGGATCATCGGATGGAGGATGTCGTAATCCGTCTTGCGGTCAGCACCGGCCAGACCCAGATAAGCATGCTTAACCTCGCCAAGCCGGAGTCCTGCTTCCGCAAGCGCCGCGAAGGCTGCCTCATGGATACTGGCCGCGGCCTGACGGGCTCCCATCTGATGGTTCCCATTGCCGCTCCTGCCCTTGCCAAGCACATTGCCATGCTCATCGCAGAGCAGAGCGTAGGTTTTGCTTCCTCCGCCATCGATGCCCAAATAGTAAGCCAATGGTCGTCACTCCTAAAGTTTTGTAGCCACGCATCCTTGATATATACTCCGCAAAACTCGCCTCGAAAGCATAGTCTAAGTTTTGTGAGCTTTCACATCCTGAGTTACTTCGTCATCCTATACTTAACTGCCGGACAGTACGGCTCTACTTGGATAAAGTAGATTCACGTACAATTAATTCCGGATCAATCCTTACGTTGGCCCCGCGTTTCATCGTTCCATTCATGCGTTTCAGCAGCATATCGGCTGCGGCTATCCCGATCTTGTCTGCCGGCTGGCGCAGGGTTGTCAGATGCGGGCGAAGCTGGGAAGCAATGTAGTGGTCGTCATAGCCGACAACAGCAACCTCTTGCGGCACGCGCACCCCGGCTTCCATCAGAGCATTGATCACGCCAAGGGCGATGTTGTCATCTCCCGTAAATACGGCGGTGGGCAGCTTGCCCTCGGACAGCCAGCGTTTCGCGGTATCGTAGCCTTTGGTAATTTCAAAATCGCCGTGAACAATCTCAAAGGGTTCCAGCCCTTGTTCCTTCAGTGCCTTCAGGAAGCCGGCGCGCCGTTCCTTGGTACTGCGGAACATCTCATGCCCGCAGAGATGGGCGATAGAGGTATGTCCCAGCTCCAGCAGGTGGCGGGCGGCGGCATAGCCGCCTTTTACGTTATCAATAGTAATCGAATAGCTGTCATTCTCCGGCTGCTGATTATCGATCAGCACATAGGGGATGCCGCGCCGCTTCAGCTCCACAATATAGTTGTCCTCTTCCATCGGCGAGAGCAGAATCAGGCCGTCCACCCGGTCCTCCTGGATCAGATAGTGGTTCTCGTCTGAGGCGATACCCGTAGAGATGGAGATGGCCAGAAAATAGCCGTGCAGCGCCAGCACCTCATTCAGCTCTTTGACCACCGCATCGAAGAAGGAATCCTGCAGGGTCGTTACAATCAAACCGATGATGCCGGTCTTGCCGCTGGCCAGGCTGCGGGCCGCCGCATTGGGGCGGTAATCCAGCTCTTTGATCGCGTCCAGCACTTTTTGGCGGTTCTTCTCGCGCACCGAGCCTGCCCCGTTAATGACCCGGGAGACCGTTACCACGGATAACCCGGATTTTTTGGCTACATCAAAAATACTCACTTTCATCTCAAACGCTCCTTGCGGCGGATTTTCCGAATCTATTCCCTGCCTACAGTATACAGGGCTTGCCGCATATCCGCTAAAGGCAGGAATTTATCTCTTAATAATCTCAGTCACTTTCTTCTGAATCACCGGCATAACCTCCTCGAGTGTCTGATGTCCGGTCTCGACTGGCTGCATCTCATTGATGAACATGTCGTTGATCTGCGAGTAGTTGGTGATCAGATGGTTGTAGGATTCGAAGCCGTATTTGACTGCACCCTCGTAGACCTTCTTCACATCCGCCGGATCAATGCCGTCAAAATGCTTATAATATTCTTCCGCAGCTTCCGTATTGACCGGAGGATTGCCGCCGCTCAGCTCGATGGATTTCTCCTGGACTTCGGTGGTCATCAGATACTTGATCCATTCAAAAGCTTCCTTCGGATGCTTGGAGCCCTTCAGAATCAGCAGCGGATCAACGAACAGCGTACTGCGCACCTTCTCGTTACCTCCCCAAGGGACGGCGGCTACGCCGATTTTGAATGGAAAATCATTCGCTCCCGCCAGGTTCCAGGAGCCGCCGATGGACATGCCGATTTTGCCTGCAACGAAGGGATCGCCGTTCTGTCCGGCCACGCTTTTGCTCCACTCGGAGGTGGGAGAGACCTTGTCCTTGAATATCAGATCGAACAGCTTTTGGTAAGCGGCAATCACCTTGGGGGAGTCAAAATGGGTCTCGGATGGCACGCCGCCGTTCGTCCAGGTATCTTCAGAATAGGGTTCAGCTCCGAAATACAGCGGCCGCATATCGCGCTCGGACCAGGTGAAGTCCACGCCGTACTGCGTTTTGGCAATGTCGTCAGAGACGACGGTCATTTGCTTGGCCTTTTCAACCATTTTGTCAAAGGTCCAGCTTTTGTCCTCATAGTCACTTGGAGGGTAGGAGAGCTTCGCGGCATCGAACATATCTTTGTTGTACAGCATCAGGGTGACATACATGTTGACCGGGATGCCGTAGGTGCGGTCCTTGACGGTGTAGATTTTCATGAGATTGTCAGGAATGTGATAATCCTCCGGCTTGAATCCCACTTCCTTAATCAGATCGGTCAGATCGAGCAGCATGCCCTTGTTGTAATATTCCGCAAAACCGCCATAACCGTAATGGCTTGTGACATCAGGCGATTTGCCCCCGGCGATCAGGGTCTGCAGCTTGCTGTCGAACTGCTCGTAAGGCGCTTTTTCCACCTTGACCCGGATATTCGGATGCTCCTTCTCAAAATCGGGAATCAGCTTCTCGATAAACGTGCGGTCCTCGGAATCAATGGTGTAGTGGGTGATGGTTACTTGTTCTTCTGTGCTGCCGCCACTTGCCGCGCCATTATTTCCTGCAGCCACATCACCCGCCGATTTGCCTCCGCTGCAGCCGGATAAGGCCGCCATTACAGTTAGTCCTGCTGCAAGCAGCAGCGAGGATGTTTTTCGGTTACGTGTGTTCATCCGTTAATCCCTCCATCATTTCAAGTCGTATTGGACCGCCGGATAGGGCGGGGATTACTTGATGCCGGTCAGAACAATGCCTTCCACGAACTGCTTCTGGGCGACCGCGAACAAGGTCACAATGGGAAGCATCGCCAGTACGGAAGCAACCATCAAGAGGTGCCACGGCGGGATGCGGAAGCGCGACGAGGTGAGTGAGGCCATGCCCACCGGCAGGGTGAATTTCTCCGATGAGCTTAAGTAGAGCACAGGTGTAAGCAGGTCATTCCAGCTGTAGATAAAAGCAAAGATTGCAACGGTTGCCAGTGCCGGGGCGGACAGCGGCAGGGCGATCGTCCACCACATCCGCAGCTCACCGCAGCCGTCGATCCGGCCGGCATCGAACAATTCCTCGGGCAGCGTGGAGAAGAATTGCCGCAGCAGGAAGATGTTGTAGGCTGAACCGAAGAATGCGGGCACGATCAGCGGCAGGAAGGTATCAATCCAGTTCATATGGGAGAACAGCACGAACTGCGGGATCATAATCGCCGGATACGGCAGCATCATGGTGCTGAGCAGCAGGATGAACAGGAATTGGTTGCCTCTGCCCCTGAACCGGGCGAACCCGTAGGCGACCAGCGCCGAAGAGATCAGGGTGCCGATGACAGTCAGCACAGCGATGGTCAGACTGTTCTTGTACAGGGTACCGAAATGCAGCGTGTCGAAAATCTCACGGTAGTTGCTCCACGCCCAGCTCTCCGGCAGAAAGGTCGGCGGGAACTTCAGCATCTCCCGCTTCGATTTCAGTGAGGTGGAGACCATGAAGAACAGCGGCAGCAGCATAAGAAAGGTGGTAATCAGCAAAGTGATGAAGCTGGCTGCCTTCACGGGATCGACCCTCCGGCGGTGCGCAGAAGCGGGTGCACGGTGGTTGGCTGTTTTGACGATGCTCATCGGCGTCCGCCTCCTTCATAGTGCACATAACGGTTCGACAGCTTCATAATGATAGCGGTGAACACCATAACCACGATCAGCAGCACCCACGCCAGCGCGGAGGAGTAGCCGGCACGGTATTCCTTGAAGGCGCTGGTGTACAGATTGTAGACATAGAACCAGGTAGAGTAGTTAGGACCGCCCTGTGTCATGACGAAGGCCTGGGTGAACACCTGGAATGAATCAATCAGACCCATGATGAGCTGGAACAGCAGTACCGGCGAGATCATCGGCAGGGTGATATTCAGGAAAATCCTGAACCGTCCGGCCCCGTCCAGGTTGGCGGCTTCGATCAGACTGGCAGGGACGCCTTGCAGCCCGGCGAGGAAAAGGATCATGCCTGAACCGGCGGTCCACAAGGACATGATAATTAGTGCATACAGCGCCGTGTCGGGACTCATCAGCCAGGCCGGGCCATGGATGCCGAACCAGGAGAGCATGTAGTTGAAAAGGCCGATCTGCGGGTTAAAGATCCAGTACCACAGGAGTGACATCGCCACCCCGGACACCATACTGGGAAAATACATCGCGGTGCGGAAGAATCCGCGCAGCGGGATCGTCTGGTGCAGCAGAAGGGCGAAACCAAGACCGAGCAGCAGCTGTATTGGCACACTGATGAAGGTGTACCTCAGGGTGACCGTGACTGATTTCCAGAACAGCTCGTTGTGAAACATCTCTGTGTAGTTGGCAAGTCCGATGAATCTCGGCGGGTGGATGATGTCATAGTCCGTGAAGCTGTAATACAGCGACGAAAGAATAGGGTACAAAGCAAACACCAGAAAACCGATTAACCACGGGGAAATGAACATATACATGTAGAAGGTCTGCCGCCGGCTTTCACTCTTAATCACTAACACACCAGCCTTTCTTGTTTGTAAGTTTAAGCGCTTTAACTTTTATAATAAATAAACGTTGTAATATGGAGTTAATAAAGGAAATATAATTTATAAAGTTTAATCGCTTAAACTTTATAAATAACCTGATGAGATTATCATAGAGGATGGGCTGGAAATAATCAACCCCCAATTCATCAGATAAAGCGCTACCAGTGAAGAAATATAACGCTAAATAGAATTTTCGGTTGGGTTTTCGGTTTGATCTGCTGGGGTTATGAGTATTTGTGTGAAGTAACATGACATTTAGAAAAGGGCGATGCGGGTATCTAGAGGGGAGATTTGGCTTGTGGAAAACAAAAGCCCCTCCGCCGATTGGCGAGCTGGGCTCGAGAATATCTTTTCACTTTATCATCGTATTATTGGTTATGACCCCGGTTAGTTACTAACACTAGCAATTTCTTTGAATTCGTCAGCATTGTTAAGCGGACAGGATATTTCGTTGCAGCGAAGAATCTTGTGGCCTTCCAATTCAAAGATAGCAATTAATTCAACTTGTCCGCTATTTCCATTTTTCTTTGTAACATCTACCGTATAGCGTAATGTCATTGTTTGTAGCTCCTCATCAAACAATGTATCATAGAAAGGCGAAACTCTAATTTTTTCTACCATTTCTTTTAGTGTAGCGATATGTTTCGTGAACTCCTCTTTGTTCGTTTTTACCCCATCCGTCACCTGATAATATTCTTCGCTAAAATAGACAGGGATCTTTTCTAAATTCAAACCAACCACAATATCGTTGTACATATCTGTTAAAAATTGAAGCGCTTCTGTTTTATTCATTTCAAATCACTCCTAGGTTATATGAGTTTTGACCAACCATCTAGAAACCGAATAACAACATCGAGTTCTTCCTCAGAGAAGGTGCGAAATAAGTCATAATATTTCCCCTCAATGATTTTATGAAGCTTATCATGCTCGACTGCTAGTTCTCTTCCCGGGTGTGTGATGTCATAATAAACTTCTTTGTTATTTTCAGCCTTTTTAGTGGATAGAAGTAGATCATTTTCAATAAGCGCATTCACAGCTTTTGTCACGGCAGGCTTAGACACGTTTAGCTCGGTGGACAGTAGTGTATTATTCCATCCATTTGGGTTCTCATTTACTAGAGAAAGAATATGGAGTTGAGTAATTGTCCATTTCCGGGTTGAGGGTTGTACTTCTTTCGTCTTATCGTTTTCAGTAGTTCTTCGTGTAATATTTCTTTCCTTCTTCAGAATAAAACCTTGGATTGCGTTAAAAGCTTCTTGATATTTTTTAGATGTGATAGGAGCACCTCCCTATTTTTGTTAACCAGTTAATAATAGTTTACCGGTTAACAAAATTTTGTCAAGTTTTTATCCCTCCGCAATTTACACAATTAGCTTGAGCCCTCAGATTCCAGCATCTGGTTTGAACGCTGAATCAATTCTGGAAATCTTGTTCAAAAGTATTTACCATTCACCAAAAGCTATGGAATGTCCCTAAAAGTTTAAATAATTCACTATACGCACGCCTGAGAAAGGGCTTACAATTCACGGAGAACACGTGTCATCACCTAATTCCGGGGAGGAGGAGGATGTAGCCGCAGGAGGTATTTTGAAGTGCCTTGTTATTTTAACAGCAGTAGAAAAAAGGAGATGAGCTGTAGAAATGAACAAGAAACACATTGGAATGAAGCGTATTCTGGCAGGTTTCTTTGGCCTAATCCTTATTATTGGAATGATTCCTGCAATGTCCGCTACTGTAAGCGCTACCACTTCCGGAACGGCAAGTGAACTGACCGTCAACGGTACACCACCTGCGGGTCCCTATACAAGTGTTCCGGTTGGTGCGGCGTGGAATGACACTGCCGGAAATTCTATTCAGGCCCACGGCGGAGGCTTCGTGCAGCAGGGCGGCTGGTATTATTGGGTCGGAGAGAATAAATCCAGCAATTCCCACAATACTACAGGCATTAATCTGTACAGATCGAAGGATCTTCTTAACTGGGAATTTGTGTCTACGATCCTGTCCAATACGACAAACCCTGGATATACCACAGCTACAACACCCGGGCTCATTAGCCCCCAGACCCAGCAGTTCAATATGGAGCGTCCGAAGCTGATTTATGATCAGGCCAGCGGGAAGTTCGTTCTGTTCGCCCACTGGGAAAACGGGACCAGCTATGGGAATTCCCATATTCTGATTGCTTCCGCAGGTTCAGTGGACGGACATTACACCGTACTTCATAATTTCCGTCCGGGTGTTGGCTATGTAGGGGACCCTAATGAAAAAGACGAGTCCTATACGGGAACGGACGGCAAATGGGGTTATGGCTCCCGCGATTTCACCGTCTATCAGGATCCTGGCACCGGCGAAGCTTACCTGATCAGCACTCAGGATTGGCAGAACATGCGCGTGTACAAGCTTACGGAGAACAGCACGAATGTTGACTGGCAAAACTCCTATCTGCTGTTTAGCGGCGGAAGAAGGGAAGCGCCTGCCATGATCAAGGCTAATGGCGTCTACTATATCATTACCTCCAGTCAGTCAGGCTGGTATCCGAATCAGGCCATGTATTCCTTCACCACCGATATCAGTAATTCAAGCGGATGGTCGGCTCTCCAGCCCGTGGGCAACAACACCACCTTCTACAGCCAGCCCACCAACATTATGGAGATTGCTGCGGCAGATGGCAGCAGGCAATATGTATACATGGGCGACCGCTGGAATCCCGAAGCTCTAGGCACTTCCGCTTATGTGTGGCTGCCCTTGAACATCGACAGTGCCACACACACCATGACCATGAGCTATACACCGGGGTGGTCCCTCGACCCTGTGACCGGAGCATTTCATTTCCCGGATGTATCCAATGTTTCGCAAGGCAAACCGGTAGAAGGTGAAGACAATGTCGTTTCCGGCAAATTGCTGAAGTACATCAACGATGGTTCCTACGATGAGGCAGATACATGGTCGGCAGGTACACTATACTATCAGCAAAATAAGGTCCCATACGCAGTAACGATTGATTTGCAGGAGATATTTGATCTTTCCCGCGCGGATATCAGCTTCAAGCAATTCAATGGTTCCGAAGCCTATTACGACTATACGGTACAAGGCAGCAATGACAACAAGAACTGGACAGTCCTGGCGGATGAGACCCAAAATAAAATGACGGGCTTCAAAAGCAATACACTGGGGGGGAAATACCGGTATGTGCGGCTCTATGTTACCTCCGTCATTAATGCACACAATGGCAATTCCACAGCCAGTTGGGAGAACGGCATGCTTGAGGTCCAGGTGTATGCGAACAACCTCACGAGGCCGCTTGCCCCGCTGCCGGCAGCAAGTGAAGAGGGCGGCAGGTACACTTCAGATCAGACCCTAACACTTTCTAGTAAGGCCGACGGAGCCAAGATCTATTACACGACTGATGGTACAGAACCTACAAATCACAGTACGCTCTATACCACTCCGGTCACTTTGACGCTGGGCCACACGATTCTCAAGGCGGTCGCCTACGCAGAGGGCATGGAATCAAGCGGTGTGATGACCCAAGACTTCAATATCATCGACCCGAACATCATTGTCTCCGTGAGTAGTCCTACGGAATATGCGGTGACCACGGGGGAAGGGGCCTCTGGCCTTCCGGCAACACTTCAGGCGGTGAATGCTGCAGGGAATACGGTTACGGTGCCGGTCATCTGGAATACGGCCGGTGTGACCTTTAGTCCTTATACATCTGTGAAGATTACGGGCACATTGCCCGGATATCAAGTGAGTGCCACGGTCGATGTGGTAAATGCGGGACTAACCTACTTCATCAGCGGAGGTTCCCAGGGCAATTCCGCTTTTTATAACGCAGCTAAGGCTAAACTGGGTGGACAGCTGGTAAACGCAGTGTCTGATCAGGCATACAACGGACAATGGGGCTACACTGGTAAAATCGGTACTGACATTGGGTATCACACCAGTACCAGCAGCATTTATGAGAGCGGCTGGTGGGCCTACGCTAATAAGAGCATCAATTACACCGTTCATTTGGACCCTGGAACCTACACATTGATTTCCGGCTATAAGGAATGGTGGGGAGCCACCCGCGGCATGACCTTCTCAGCCAAGGATGCCAACGGCAGCATACTTGCTTCTAAGAGTTTTACCATCAACAAAGCAACCCTAGCCGATCAGGAGAAGATAGAATTTACGCTGGCTAAAGCCCAGAATATACAAATCAGCGTAAGCAAGGTCAGCGGCAGTGATCCTGTACTGGCGTGGCTGGCTGTGGAAAAGAAAACACCGGTCACGACGGCTTCATTCTCACCGGCATTACCGGATGGGGAGCAGGGCTGGTATATTAGCCCGGTATCGTTGACTCTTACTGCCGCTGAAGCAGGAGGAACTGTAACCGGCGCAGTGTACAGCGTTGATAACGGAACGTCGTGGAGCAACTACACCGGTCCGGTTACATTTCATGAGGATGGGCAATATTCCGTAGCCTATTATTCAACGGATGCGGCCGGAGGAGCCGAATATCCAAAGACCCGGACGTTTAAGCTGGATCATACCGCGCCGGTCACCACAGCCAGCTTGGACTCCGCGAGTCCTTTAGAATCCGGATGGTATACATCGGAGGTTAATGTAAGTTTAGCTGCAAGCGACAATGTATCCGGTGTAGCGAAAACGGAGTACCAGATCAATAACGGGGAATGGACCCCGTATACCGGATCTATTCCCGCCTTTGGTGAAGGAATTTATACCGTAGGCTATCGCAGCACGGATCAGGCAGGCAATGTCGAACCCATCAAAACTCTTGAATTGAAGATAGACAAGACGGCGCCAGCGCTAACCGTCCAATTGGATACAACAACCCTATGGCCGGCCAATCATAAAATGGTGACGATTCACGCTGCATTGAATCCGGGTGATGCTACATCTGGGGTTGAATCGGTAATATTAACCTCTATTACGATCAATGAACCGGACAGTGGTCAAGGTGATATTCAAGCCAGTGTAGGAACAGCAGCTACATCCTTTAGTTTACGCGCTGAAAAAGGGAAGGATAAGGCAGTGGGCCGTATCTACACAATTACGTATACAATAACCGACAAGGCAGGGAATAAAGAGACTTCTTCCGTAACCGTCAGAGTACCTCATGATCAATCTGTAAAAAATAACAATCAGCAAGCTGAATAACCAATAAGAAATTCTGCATCCGGTTCAATGTGGAAAAAGCAGGTCTGTCCGTGACCTATGTAAGGTGAAATCTCGTTCTACACAAAAAGGCCGCCGGGAGCTCCCGGCGGCCTGTACAGTCTTCAACTTTTACTTCATGGTCCACTGATGGTCGCCTGACAGATACTTCTCTGTAAGTACGGACAGCAGCTGGATGCCTACTTCATTCTGCCCGCCTTCGGGGATGATCAGGTCGGCGTATTTCTTGGACGGCTCGATAAAGGCTTCGTGCATCGGTTTGACCGTGGTCAGATACTGGGAATGAATGGAACGGATTGTCCGTCCGCGTTCTTCGATATCCCGCAGCACACGGCGGAGGATGCGCACATCCGGGTCGGTATCGACAAAAACCTTAATATTCAGCTGCCCGCGGAGCTTCTCATCGGAGAGCACATGCAGACCCTCTACGATAACGATGTTGTTCGGCAGCAGTTCAACGGTCTTGTCGGTAGAGCGGGCGTGAATCGTAAAATCATACACCGGGGCATAAGCAGCCTGTCCGGATTGGAGGCATTCCAAATGCTCAATCAGCAGCTCGGTATCAAAAGCAAGGGGGTGATCATAATTGATCGCACCGCGTTCCTCGAAGCTGAGGTAAGAATGGTCTTTATAGTAGTTATCCTGAGATATGAACGTCACTTTGTCTGTTCCCAAACGGTCAATGACGGAGCGTGCTACCGTCGTTTTGCCGGAGCCGGTCCCGCCGGCGATACCAATAATGAGCATGGTGTTGTAATAAACCTCCCTAAGCGATTGCCTTTGCAATTCCAATATTGTAGCACAGCGATGCAGTAATTTCACCTGAACAGCGGGGAACAAACCGTGAACTTTTGAAAAAAAGGGGGTTTCCGGCGGGAAATGGTATAATTTTGTCGGATGGGCTAGACCCAAGCAGGCGGAGAGGAGAGTTAGGAGTATGGATATTAGCAAAACCATGAGCGATAACAGCCAAACCTTATTGGAAGCATTTAATGCGGCTCCATTACAGCTGGCAGGCCACGGCAAACGGGAGGTCCGGGTGCTGAAGGAAGCTTTTGCCGGGGTAGAGGATAGTGTGGTCAGTGACATGTACGGTACAGGTGAGCTGATCGAGGGGTTTCAGGCGGAAATGGCAGAGGTGCTGGGTAAGGAAGCGGCTGTATTTTTCCCGAGCGGTACGATGGCACAGCAGATTGCACTTCGGATCTGGAGCGACCGTAAGGGTAGCAAGTCTGTAGCGTACCACCCGCTCTGCCACTTGGAGATACATGAGCAGGATGGGCTAAAAGAGCTGCATCATCTGGAGCCGCTGCTGCTCGCTGACAAGGACCGCCTGATTACACTTGAAGATGTGAAGAACAGGGGTCAGGGAGTAGCCTGTCTCCTGCTGGAGCTGCCGCAGCGCGAGATTGGCGGACAGCTTCCGGAGTATGCAGAGCTTGAAGTCCGCCTATTGCCGTGAGCAGGGGATTATGCTGCATCTGGACGGGGCGCGATTGTTTGAGGTGCTTCCGTATTACGGCAAAACCGCCGCTGAAGTCTGCAGCCTGTTCGACAGCGTATATATCTCCTTTTATAAAGGCATTGGCGGAATTGCCGGGGCCATTCTTGCGGGAAGTGCGGACTTTACCGAAGAATCGAAAATTTGGAAACGGCGGCATGGCGGCGATCTGATCAGCCTGTACCCCTACATTATCCCCTCACGGCATTATTACCGGCAGAGAGTGGACAAGATGGCTCAATATTATGCGGAGGCCAAGGAGCTTGCGGCTCTGTTCAACGGCTGTCATAACGTAAGTACTCTGCCGGAAGTACCGGTGTCGAACATGTTCCATGTGCATTTTGCCCTGTCCAAGGTGAAGGTAGAGCGGATTCTGACCCGGGTCAGCGAAGCAACCGGTGTGGGGTTTACTCCGCGTTTGAGGGAGAGCGACGAGTCGTCGTGTTTTTATGAATTGAGCATTGGAGATATGTACAGCGGCATTCCCAAGGCGAACCTGGAAGCGGCATTCGGGCTGCTGGATCGGCTGCTGGCGGAGGCTTAAGGATCACACTGATCAGGGCTGCCCAACCCCAAAAGGATGGTAGTCTGTGCCCATGCACACTATCATCCTTTTTTATCATCATCGCAGGAAAGTCTACCGGTTCAGCAAAGCCCGGACAAACGACACGCGCAGCAGCTGCTTTTTCATGAGCTTGGTGCGGAACTGGCGCTTTAATTGGCTGTAGGCCTTGGGACAATGTTCGCTGGCCCAGCTGTACATTGACTTGAAATCGGTGTGGCTTTTGGCGGAATTCATCAGGTAATACGAGATGGTGTCATACACATTATGGTTGAACCATTCGTTCATTTCCGTCTTGCTGTAGCCGTAGCGTTCGATGGCCATATTGCGGATCAGCCGTTTTTCCTCCAAATTCTCGATCAGAAAGGACTGGCTGAGGTTAAAAGTAATATTGTTGCCATGAATCCGGTACACTCCGGCAAGGGTGTCGATAAACCCGGCATCCCCGATCAGCAGGGCACGCAGGTAAATCGAAGCGTCGTTGACCATGTTCATGTTCAGAATATCCATTTTCATCAGCGTTTCCCGCTTGAAGACCGCTGTCAAGGTTGAGGCTGGTTTGGGGTACCCCTTTTGTTCGAAATTCTTGAAGTAGGCTTCCTTCGGGGTAATCCGGTTTAGCTGCAAGCTGGAAGGCTTCAGCTGTTCGGTCTTGGAATACTCCAGGAACACATTTGCAGCCACAAAAGCAATCTCCGGTTGCTCCTGATGGAAATGGACAGCGCGGCTGAAATAGCTCCGGTCAATCAGATAGTCGTCGTCATCCAGGAACAGAATATACTCACCGTCACCATGAGCGGCAAGCGCTTTGCGCCGGTTATTCCCCGGGCCTTGATTGGTCTCATTCTGCATGAAGATTACACGCGGATCATCGCCATAATTCCGGCCCATGAGTTCTGCCGTACCGTCGCTGGAGCAGTCGTCAATCACCGTAATCTCCTTATGGGGGTAATCCTGACGCAGGATGCTCTGAATGGCCTGATGCAGGAAGTCTTTTCTATTATAAGTAGTAATAATTACACTGACTTTGGGAAGGGTGTAGGGGTCAGCAGATGAAGGAAAAAGGATCTCCGGCTCTCCGCCGTCCGCTCTTAACCCGGCAAGACCTTTCATCCATTCCAGGATATTCACGGCTTGAATGTTGAATTGCTGGGACAAGTAAAAATCCAGTGCATCCGCTGAGGCGCGCTGCGACAGATAGGCCTCGATCACCCCGGCCAGATTCTCAAGATTCCCCCGTATGCCCGCGTCGGCTTCGCTGCCAATGCTGTCTCTGCATCTTCGTATAAGCTCTTCGCTGGACAGCGCCCCGGCAGGCAGATGCTGTCTAGCTTCGTTGAGCTGGTTTAGCAGGCGGTATCCGGCCTGGTGCAATTCCTCGCTGTGAGCCATAGTTGGACCTCCTCAAAAGTTTTTGAATAATATCCCCCGATTCAGCTGCGAAAAAAACGGCCTCGGAAGCCTATCTTCAAAAGTTTGTTAGCCTCTGCTTCGTTTTGTGGAGCTAGGCCCCCCAAAATTGCTGCTTCAGGCAGCTATGCCGTGGACAAACGCTAATTCAGGTGAGCCATCCGTCAGCCCCGTATATATTTAGTGGGAATTTCTACACTTATTTCCATCGGGCGAAAGTTTCCGGTAGCGGTAGTGGGAAAAAGTAGACTTAAATCAGCGTAAATAAGCGAAATTCGGCCGAATGAGGAGGATTAGGTTTACTTTTTCCACTTAAATGCTCAAAACAAGCCAAATCGAACGAATTAGGTTACTTTTTTCCACTTAGCGCAGGGTCGGGACGGTGCCGGTTCAATGCCGGGATAGCGAGTGAGCTCTGTAGGGGAATGCAGCCCCGGTGCCGCTCTTACGCCGCCTGAATCCACGCAATGCAGCCCCGGTACCGCTCTTACGCCGCCTGAATGCCACGCAATGCAGCCCCGGTGCCGCTCTTACGCCGCCTGAATCCACGCAATGCAGCCCGCGCAGTATTTCCGCCAACACAGCTGAAGAGCTGCCGCCTTACGTCTGGCTGACCGTGACCTTGCTGCGCTTCAGCTTGATCTTGGTTCTGAAGCGTCTGGCGTAGCCCCAGGCGTAGAGGAACACCTCGCGTTCCATCAGGGAACCGGCGATGTAGTAGATGGGCAGGATGACCAGACCGAGTACTACGCCCCATAGGATTACGCTGGTATAGGAGGTCATGCTAAGGTCGAGCTTGGTGGTGATGAAGACAATAGCCACGAACACGCCAACATTGATCAGCCATCTGCGGAAGGTGATCCAAGGGCTGCGCTCCAGCAGTACCCGGTTGGCGTACACTACGATATCGATAGAACGGTACAGCAGTGCGGCGATGGTTCCCATCAGCACACCGTAGATCCCGAAGAACAGGACGCAGATGATCGAAGCGCCCAGGTTGATGGCCGACTCCATAATCGAACGGAACTGGGTGTTGCGGAAATGTCCGGCGATTGTGATCAGATTGTTGGATGAGGTGCGGGCATTGGTCAACAGCTTGATCACCACGAACAGGACCGGCAGCCAGAAGTTGATATAGTTCACATCGTTGACACCAGCCGTATAGAGCCGCATGAACGGCAGAATGAGAATATATACGACGGTCAGGATCGAGAAGATCAGGCCCATGAAGTAGACCTCATACGCATCATAGAATTTGACAAAAGCCTCTTTGCCCTCATGATAGCTCTGTCCCAGCGCTGACTTCACACTTCCGTTGACGGTCTGGACGATGTTGTCGACAATCGTGAAGATCATATTGTACATGACGTAGATGCTGACTACCTTCAGGTTAGTGAAAATCGTCAGGATCAGCACATCGGTGTTGCGGAAGATCATATAGGAAATCTCATGCACCATCACTGAATTTTTCTGCCCGATGGCTTCAAAGTCCGGCTTCTGTCCAAGATCAATCCACTTGTAATAACGCTTGGAATAGATATAGAAGGCAATCATCTGCAGAACGGTCAGCGCGAAGAAGGACGCCTGCACGGCGATAATGTCCACGCCCTGCAGCAGCAGGATGATCCGCACCACGTTGTTCAGAATGTTCGCAATCGTGACGATGGAGGTTTCAATATAGCTTTTGCCCTCGGCGATCAGCAGAACTCTGAATTTCCCCTGGTAGTAATAATTGATTGCTCCGCCCAGTCCCGAGAACAGGATAATCGCCATAATGCTCAGCTTGCTGATCTCCGAATGGATCACCAGCGGGTAGATGACCGCCAGCAGCACGACCGAGATGAAATAATAAATCCCGGTTTTTTTGTAGTAGCTGGAGGTGGCGGCGAGAATGGAATTAATATGGTTGTAGTCATTTTTGGCAACGGGTTTATATAGCGCCTGCAGCGAAGCTGCGCCGACACCGGCTTCGAGCAGGGCGAAATAGCTGATGATCTGCACGATGGACGCGATCAGACCGTTGGCTTCCGATCCATAATTGACCATGATCAGCCGGGGGATGAAGAAGCCGAGAATAATGGTGATGACCTGGCTCGTGAGCCCGAAGCCGAGGTTCAGCATGCTGCGTTTAGCTTTCATAACTTCTTCTCCCTTCCACAAGCGGTGCCGGTGAGAGGTAAGCGTCGAGCTGCTCGAAATGCTTCTCTGCCTGGTTCGCCTGGAGCGTCACATTCAGACTGTTCACAGCCATGCTCTCGAATACCTGCTGCGGAGTCACCTCGGCCAGATGCGCGAAATCCGTGTACAGCCCGCCGAAATGAGCGTCATTCATGACATTGATCATTTTGCCGCTGTACGCTATTGGATACACCGGTTTGCCGAATACCCAGCCGAGAATCATCGCGTGGAAGCGGGAAGCAACGATGAAGCTGGCACCCGCCAGCGCCGCGAGAATCTCATCCATATCCGTTTTGTAAAAGTGAACCTGTGTCTCACGCTGCAGTTCTGCGGGAATGAGGCCCAAAATCTGTCCGATCGCTTCCTGGTCGCCTTCATGCTGGCAGAACGACAGAAAATGCACGGCATAGCCCTGCTGAATGAAATGGATTGCAACATCTTTCATTTTTTCATAATAGAGGTTGTCAAAACCGCTCAGGGCTTTGGAGGAAGGCTTAATCACCGAAATGGCGATATACTGCCCTTCCGGGGCTTTTCCTGCAGCCTGATCATACTGGAGCTGAAAAATAATATCCGGTGCCATTCTGACATTGCCCAAATCCTTGAACAAATCATAGGAGTACTGTTCTCTGAATGAGACGTCGGCATATTCCTGGAAGATCCGCCGGTGCTCCGCATAATAGGCGTTATCGGTAAAAGGACCAAAGTTGGCGCCCATCAGATAATACGGTTTGTTTTTATTGCGGAGGCTCTCGTTATTCGCCACGTATTCGGTCCAGTGTTCGCCCTGCATGAAAATAGACCCGCCGATATGGACTGTGCCATCCCCCTGATCCACCAGCATCTTCTGCATGAAGTTGGGATGCAGCTTCAGCTTGCGGAAGAAGTAGTTGATTCCCCGAAACAGGACAGAGTCCGATGCATAGACCTTGAGATTGTTCAGATCCTTGAACACCACTTTGTACAGCCGCGGGGCAATAAGCATGAACTGGGTGTCGGGATAGCGTTCGCACAGCACCTTGATAAACAGATCATCGCCGAGATTGAATTCCGTGTATGCGTAGATCATCATTTTCTTCTTCATATCTTAATGTCCTTTCTGCTAATCACGGCTTTGAGCTTCTGTTTGAACTGCAGCCAGCTGCGGTCCAGATGAACCAACCGCCCGTACAGGGACGGGGAAATTAAGAAGACCTTGATTTGAAAAGCTAGCTTACGGTCATCCCCCTGATATTTGCGCATGATCGCAAGCATCTCCTGATTCACACCGGGGTAGGCGAGGTCAATATCATGAAGCAGCTTGCGGGTGCTGATGCCGCTTGTGCCGTTCAGGCAGGTCTTGAGATTGTAGAAGTAATTCTCGGTCATCTCGCGGTTCAGCAAGAGGCCGGATATCGTGTGGACCTCACTAAAAGGATGATCGCTGAAATATTCATCCACCCGTTTGAAGGCGGCGACCACATCGAATTTGTTCACATTATACGTCCCCGTGATCGAAGATGTCCGCTGCAGATAATAGGACAGCACGTCGGGGATCGAGATGACCCGTGAGGCCCTGGACAACGCTTTATAGATGAACTCCTGATCCTCTCCGTTCACACAGCGCTCGGTATACGAGATGCCGTTCTCCAGCAGAAAGCTGCGTTTGAAGGCGATGCTGCCGGTCCAGATTCTCAAGGATTTATGCACAAAAATATTCTTCAGCGCTTCGCTTCCCGTAGTGTCCCCAGCGTCTGAAGTGAAGCTCACGATCGTTGACCTGTCCTCGCGGACCAGGTTATAGCCCCAGCAGAGAATATCCGTCTTCCCGTCCGCCGTGCAGGACTCTACACGCTGTACCAGACTGCTGTCCGCATAATCATCGCCGTCCAGGAACAGCACATAGTCTCCGCTTGCTGCGGCCAGCCCTGTATTTCTGGCGGCACTGACCCCGCCATTAGGCGTGCGGATCAGCTTAGCCTGCAGAATGGGATGGCTTGCGAGCATCTCCTGGGCAACCTGAGCCGTACGGTCCCTGGAGCCGTCATCCACCAAAATCAGTTCGAACCGCTTCTCGCTCTGATCCAGGAGTGAGTTCAGCAGGGGCTCAACATAATGTTCTAAATTGTACATGGGAACTACAATGCTTAGGCTCATGCGGCCACTCCCTTCCTGAAGCAGTGATTTTACCTCGCGGTCTGCCTGGAGAAGATTTCCTTCAGCCCTTTTTTGTAGCCGTTAATGGCGGCGACATTCTTCTTAGGTTGCTCCCGGAGAATGAGGTAGAGCGTGGTCCAGACGAGAGCGAGATATCCGACAGGACCTGATTTCTTATCCTTCAGCAGATACACATGGTTCAGTACCCGGGTATAGGCCACATCTTCGAGGTTATCTCTGGAGGCTGGTGACTCATGATGCAGGAGCTTCAGTTCGGGATTGATATATAGGGGGCCGGATTTGCGGGCGATGCGTGACATGAGAATGTCCTCGCCGACGCTGTAGCTTTTGAGCCAGGGCACAGGTCCCAGATCCTTGATGGCCTCCTTCTTGAACGACATGTTGCAGCCATGCTGGAATTCGGTCTTGAAGATCTTCCTCGCCTTATGCCAATTGTACATGGAGCCTGCCTGGCCGCTTAGGGAGAGCTTGCCGCTGGATAAAGATTGCTGAAAAGACAGCAGGCAACGGATCGTGCCAAGGAAGCTGTTGTGCATCCCGATGGCAATGCCGCCAACCCCTGAGCAGTTGGGATAGTCGAGGTAGGTTTGGTTCAGCGTGGACAAGTAATGAGCGGGGATTTCGACGTCATCATCAAGGAACAGGATTTTATCCATAGTGGACAGCTCCACTGCCTTGATCCGGGACAGCCATAGCCCCCGGTCCGTCTTGCTGTGATAGATAAAGGGATAACCGCACGCGGTAAGTAATGTTTCGAACTCGCCCAGGACTTTTTCAGGTATGGCACCGTCATCTATAACGATAACCTCTATGGGGCAGGTCCGGCCTATGTCCTGATTAGTTATAGAATGAATGCACCGTGTCAGGTCCTGTACCCGATTCCTCGTGCAGATAACCACTGACAATCCTTGCATATACTCCACTCCCTTATCCAATTCTCCCATTCTATGTTTGATAATATAACTTGGGATTATAAGCTAACTTAAGCTTACTATTGGCAGAGAAAGGTTGTATATACTACTTTAGTTTACTTATTGAATATCACGGAGCAGGGAATGAAGGGCAAAAAAATGCCCTGATTTCATGTGGTGGTGCTGAATATTTTTGTCAGAGTAATTAGCAAAAATGGACCAGACGCGATGCATAATGAAGGCGGAGAAACGCTTAGTCAATAAAATCATATCAACAGAAAAAGGCCGTAGCACCTGAAAGGTGACCTACGGCCTTTTTTTGGCTTTTTTAATTGATTTCGATCGTTAATGAGCTGGCGAAAGTTGCTCCTGGTTCCAGGGCGATTACGCCTTCTTTGTCCTGCAGTTCGCCGTCGAACGTATCGCGGTCCGCAAATCCCTGCCAAGGTTCGATGCAGAGAAAAGGTGCATTCAGCTTCTGCCAGATGCCGAGATCCGGGAAGCCTTCAAAGGAGACGGCCACGCTTTTTGCGGTAAGCTTGCTCTTCAGCGTGATCTGCCGGGAGGCTACATTCTGGAAGACCAGCGCGTCGTCCTTGAACATCTCATGGGTTAATGGAAGGATGCGCCCGCCCTTCAGCACTGGCTCCGATTGGCCGCTGATCCGCAGGCCCGCACTATTCAGAAATTCCCGCTCCAGCGTCTCGGTCTCGGAGAACTCAAGTACATAGTCGCTGAAGCTTCCATTCTCATCCAGCGGGCAATTGAAAGCAGGGTGGGTGCCAAGCTGGAAGAAGATATCCTGCTGATCAATGTTCTCTACCCGGTAGTCCAGCTTAAGCGTGTTTTCATTCAGCGTGTATGTAATATACAGGTTGAATTGGAACGGATAGCTGGCGAGGGTATGCTCGCTGCTGGTGAGCCGGAATACCGCGCGGGACTCACTTGCTTCAACAACTGTGAACTCGCTGCGTCTGGCGAAGCCGTGATTGGCAAGCTTGTACGCCTGTCCTTGTACCTTGATCTCTCCGCTGCGGACGGCGCCGATGATGGGGAACAGGACCGGAGAACGGCCTGTCCAATAGGCGGCATCCCCGCTCCAGATATATTCGGTGCCTGTGTCCTTTCGGGTGAAGCTGACAAGCTCCGCCCCCAGGGTACTGATCTCAGCCTGTGCTGAGCTGCTGCGCAAAATGGTGTTCAAATGATTACGCCCCTTTCACAATGGTTGGCCAGCCCTGTCTGCTGCTGACTGCTGTTCATATTCTATCAAACTTCTGCCGAACCGATGTAACACATCGTGAACAATTCCAAAAAATAATTATTACAGTGTGTAAAATGACAATCAGGCGGAATGGTATAACATATATAGAAAGCAAAGATTCTGTATAAAACGGCCTTAAAAACGACAAGGTGAAAGTTACGGAGGGGAAGTTTGGAACTGGAGGAGCGGTAGCGTCCGCCTTTGTCTACGGATTTCCACCGCTAATAGCGGTATAAATCAAGAAATCTGTAGACAACAGCGGCCGGAAGTCCAAACATTCACCGTAGTGACGAATAACACCGATCGAACATCTTAAGCTCGTTTTATATAACTAAGCGTTCGAAGCGGAGGGATAGGGCCATGCAGCTGAAGCAAATATTCGTGAACGGTGAGAGATTGAAGAATACGATTGAGGCCTTTGCCGATTATGGGCGTACGGAGAATAATGGAGTGACCCGGCTGTCGCTGTCGGAGCAGGATGTGAAGGTGCGGAATTACTTCGCTGCGTGTTGTGAAGAACTGGGAATGACGGTCAAAGTAGATGATATGGGAACGATGTACGCGACGCTTGAAGGGACGGAAGCAGGTCCGCCCGTAGTGATCGGCTCCCATCTGGATACTGTAAAGAAAGGCGGCAGATTCGACGGGGTGCTCGGTGTTATCGCCGGACTTGAGGTGGTAAGAACCTTGGTTGATCATGGCATTACGCCACGCCTTCCGGTGACGGTCATGAATTTCACCAATGAGGAGGGTGCGCGCTTCGAGCCTTCGATGATGGCTTCCGGCGTGCTCTCCGGCAAGTTCGATAAGGCAGAGATGCTGAAGAAAAAGGACCCGGAAGGGACGACCTTTGAGGAAGCGCTGCTGGCGAGCGGATATGCGGGGGATGCCGCGAACCGGATCAAGGAAGCAACTGCTTATCTGGAGCTGCATATCGAACAAGGACCTGTGCTAGAAAAAGAAAACCTCACCATCGGCCTGGTTGACTGCGTCGTCGGTATGGCCTGTTATGAGATTGAAGTGACGGGCGAATCCGACCATGCCGGGACCACACCGATGGATATGCGCAGGGATGCGCTGTTCGCTGCCACCGACCTGATTACCGAGCTGCGCCGTAAGCTGGGGGTGCTCGATTCCGGGTTGGTCTTCACCATGGGCCGGATGAATGTGCTGCCTAATATCCATACGGTGATCCCGAACCAGGTGATCTTCACCGTTGAAGCCAGACACAAGGACATGGACATTGTCCGCACGGTAGAGGATATCATTGACGGCCTGCCTGAAGTGCTGCTGGGTTGTACGGTCTCGAAGACCAAGCTGTGGGGCCGTGATACCGTGTGGTTCGACCCTGAAATCTGCGCTTTGGTGGAGCAGGCGGCATCGACCCTAGGCTACTCCAGCAAAAAAATGGCCAGTGGTGCAGGGCATGATGCCCAATTCGTGGCCGGTTTCCTTCCGTCAGCCATGATCTTTGTGCCGAGCGTAAACGGAAAAAGTCACTGTGAGGAAGAACTCACCTCCTATGAGGAGTGCGAGCAAGGTGTAAATGTCGTACTGGAAACGGTGCTTTCTGTATTGGCTAAGTAATGAATGTGATGAAACATGACGCGGATATGAAGACGGAATGGAAACCTTATGTGAATAGCGGCACCTGGTTTCTTACCTGCTATATTTAGTTCAGTTCCAAAAGACACCGGCGACGGTGTCTTTTGTTGTCTGTTTGATGATGGTTTTGTCAGTTATACCAATGGTTACGGTGTTCAGGTATAGGGTTTTTACCCCCTGCATTGTGTTAAAACACAATCATGGCAGATAATGTTTTTCTTTTTACCCAAATTACAAAAAGAATTACTATGTTATCATTCTTTACATAAGAGGAATCACAACAGACGGGAGCGATGAACAATGATTATTGGAGTGCCTAAGGAAATTAAAAATAACGAAAATCGTGTCGCTATTACCCCTGCAGGAGTCGTAAGTCTGGTAGGTGACGGGCATCAAGTGCTGGTGGAGGCCGGAGCCGGATTAGGCAGCGGATTCCCGAATGAAGAGTATGCCGCAGCCGGTGCTGAACTGATCGCTGAAGCTGCTGCGGTATGGGCGGCTGCGGAAATGGTCATGAAGGTTAAAGAGCCGCTGGAAAGCGAATATGGCTACTTCCGTCCGGGACTCATCCTCTTCACCTACTTGCACCTGGCTCCAGAGCCGGCTCTGGCTACCGCCCTGAAGGACAAAGGCGTGTTCGCTATCGGATACGAAACGGTTGTCGACGGACGCACATTGCCGCTGCTGACGCCGATGAGTGAGGTAGCCGGGCGGATGTCCGTGCAGCTCGGCGCACAGTTCCTGCAGAAGAACTACGGCGGACAAGGCATTCTGCTCTCCGGGGTTCCCGGTGTCAGCAGAGGCAAGGTCAGTATTATCGGCGGGGGTGTAGTGGGTACCAACGCAGCCAAGATGGCCATCGGCCTCGGCGCCGAAGTGACGATAGTTGACCTCAGCGCAGACAGACTGCGCCAGCTGGATGACATTTTTGGCGCACAGATTCATACGCTGATCTCTAATCCTTACAACATTGCCAAGGCTGTAGCCGAAGCGGACCTGCTGGTAGGTGCAGTGCTGATCCCGGGTGCGAAAGCGCCGAAGCTGGTTACTGAAGAAATGGTCAAGGCGATGAAGCCCGGCTCTGTCATTGTAGACGTAGCGATTGACCAGGGCGGGATCGTAGAAACGATTGACAGGGTAACTACTCATGATAACCCGGTATTTGAGAAATACGGCGTACTACACTACTCGGTAGCCAATATGCCGGGCGCTGTAGCCAAAACTTCGACCATGGCTTTAACCAATGTTACGGTTCCTTATGCGCTGCAAATTGCTAATAAAGGTGTGTTCAAGGCGATTGAAGACAATGCAGGCTTGAAGAGCGGCGTCAATGTAGCCAATGGCAAAATCACCTGCCAGGCCGTCGCAGAGGCTCTTGGGGAAGAGTACTACACGGTAGAGAAAGCAGTAGAGCAAGAGTTCACTCTGATCTAAAGCAAGAGAAGTAGCTATAGACAGAAATCGAGGGGTAACAACCATTCAGCAGTCCGGTGAGCAATCGCCGGGCTTTTTTTTGTTCTTTTATTCACGGGCCAGAAGACGCTTGGGGACCACCTCCCCAAAGCGTTTTTAATTTTGACCCTATTTTCAATATGCTATAATAGCTTCTGTTATTCGAGTTTATTTGTGGGAGGAAAAAGGATGTTAAAGTATGACTGTTTAATCGTTGATGATGAAGAAGCGCTATCAAAAAGCACCTGCAAATACTTTAATATGCTTGGCGTGAAAACCTTCTGGGTAGCTGATGAACAGGCATGCTTTGAGTTTTTTACGCAAAATAAAGCTGATTTGATCCTGCTGGATATTAATTTAGGGCAACAATCATCCGGATTTGAAATATGTAAAAAACTGAGAAGTACTACCAATATCCCGATATTGTTTATAAGTGCACGAACAAGTGATGACGATGTGCTGCTTGCACTGAATATCGGTGGTGACGACTATATCCAAAAACCGTATGCACTCAGTATTATTTTGGCCAAGGTAAAAACGGTATTAAAAAGGTACAGGGGCGATGTTGATGTTTTAAGCTTTGGGAGTTTTACAATGGATCTAATCACGGAAAAGCTTATGAATGATGGTTGCGAAATTAAATTAAAGGCCATGGAATATAAGCTGCTAGCCTATTTAATCCAAAACAAAAATCGCCCGCTTGCTAAAGAAGAATTGTTCTCAAACGTTTGGAACGATGCGTTTACGAGTGACGGAACTTTAAATGTCCACATTCGCAAACTGCGTGAAAAAATTGAAAAGAACCCTAATGAGCCGCATTACATCAAGACGATATGGGGGACCGGCTATGCATTTGAAGCCGACTAGGGGTGGAAGATGAGCATCAAAAAGGTAACGTTTTTGGCTGTAGCCATTCTATTCATGGGCATTGGTGTCATTCTTTTTATTTTTCGCAGCTTAAATGAAGCAGGAATCGATGTTGTTGCTGTGAATGATATTACACAATCGCTTGCTGAACATTGGGGTAGTCAGGAGCAGTCAGAATTACCAAGCCGGCAATACGGACTGGAATATACTGTACTGGATAGCCGCGGCGATCTGGTTGGGGCCACAAGGCGTGGATTAAGTGAGGATATTGACTCTGCAATTCATAACCGGGATACGATTGTGGATATTACGCGAAATGGCACGGTTTTGGGGAAAGTAATTATTTTTAATAATACAAGCGAGCTATGGGAGAAATACAGGAACAACCTGCTTGTTTTTTTTGGAGTGATGATCATGTTTATCACTTTATTTTGTTTGATCTATGCAGTATATATCGACAGATCGATTTTTCGTCCGTTTCGTAAACTGCAGGCCTTTGCGCGTCATGTGGCAGAGGGCAAGCTGGACATGCCGCTCGAAATGGAAGAGGGCAATGGGTTCGGTGCATTCGCAGAAAGCTTTGACCTGATGAGAGAGGAACTTGCGAAAGCGCGTGAGAATGAAAGAATGGCGAATCAGAGCAAAAAGGAGCTGGTAGCGTCACTTAGCCATGATATAAAAACACCAGTCGCCTCGATTAAGGCTGTCTCCGAGGTTATGATTCTGAATTCGGTTATTGAGGATGACATCAATCAGCTGGAAGTGATTAATTCAAAAGCTGACCAGATCAATACACTGATCACGAATTTGTTCAATGCTACATTAGAAGAGTTACAGGAGCTGAATGTTACAGTAACGGAGGAGTCGAGTACAGTACTGGGGGATTTGATCCAAAATGTTGATTATTATAACAGAGCTGTTGTATCGTCTATCCCTGAATGCATTGTGCTTGTAGATCTGCTTCGTCTTCTGCAGGTCGTTGACAATGTGATAAGCAACTCCTATAAATACGCGGGTACATCCATAAGTGTATCGGCAAGCATCAAAGGACAATATCTGGAGATCGAGTTCAAAGACTATGGCCATGGGGTCTCCCCGGAGGAAATCCCACTTTTATTAAATAAATTCTATCGCGCCAAAAATGCGGTGGGCAAAAGCGGAACAGGGCTTGGCTTGTACATTGCAAAATACCTGATGAACAAAATGTCCGGAGATATCAATTGCAGGAATATGGATGGCGGTTTTGTGGTGATCTTAAGATTACATATCGCGTAAAAAGATTTTAGAATTGGTTAAGAACTGTCTAAAGACCCGTTAAGAATTTATACGCTAAGATAAGACTGTAAATAAAACTTTAACTGCTCCACATGCAGTAAGTTTTAACAGTCTTATTTTTATTAGGGGGCCAAATAATGAGTCAAGTAATGATCGCGACCGACAAGCTTAGCAAATCGTTCTCCAGCGGAGGCGTGCAGCAGCATGTTCTTAAAAATCTTGATTTGGAGATACTATCCGGGGATTTCACTGTCATCATGGGTTCATCCGGCGCGGGAAAATCCACGCTCATGTATGCCTTATCAGGTATGGATAAGCCGACGCTCGGCTCCATCACATACTTTGATCAGGAGATCGCAAAGCTGTCCAATGATAAGCTGGCGGTGTTTCGCAGATTAAATTGCGGATTTGTGTTTCAGCAAATGTTCCTGCTCGATAATATGAGTATATTGGATAATATTCTTGCCGCAGGACTGCTTGTCAGTAATGACAGAAAGGCCATTACAGCAAGGGCAAAAGAACTGCTTGCACAGGTTGGATTAACAGAATTGATTTGGAGTAAATTTCCTACCCAATTGTCCGGCGGAGAAGCGCAGCGTGCTGCGATTGTGCGTGCATTAATCAACCAGCCAAAGGTTGTTTTTGCCGATGAACCCACAGGCGCCCTTAATTCCGCGTCTGGTAAGGCAGTACTTGATGTGCTGACCGATCTTAACAGCAGGGGGCAAAGCATTATCATGGTTACCCATGATTTGAAGTCCGCAAGAAGAGGAAACCGGATTTTATATATGCGTGACGGTGTTATTCATGGCATTTGCAACTTAGGCAAATACGTAAGCGGCGACAGGGAGCGGCACGGCAAGCTCCAGGCCTTCCTCACTGAAATGGGGTGGTAACGTTGCGAAAATTAGCTATGCTCAGCTTTGCGAATATACGAAAAACCAAAGGACACACGGTTTCACTATTGCTAATGTTCCTCATTGCCGGATTGCTGTTAAATGCGGGCTCGCTCGTGTTTGTGAATTTTGGCAGTTTTTTTGAAAAAGTCACCAAAGAGCTTAAGACCACTGATGTGTACTATATCATGCCAAGTCATTTATATAACGGAGAGGTAGATAAGTACATCAGAAATAATAAAAATGTATCAAACATGCAAAAAGAGGAAGTAATATGGGCTCAGGCATCCATCCCTTATAATGATGATACACGCGAGATTAGTTTTATTCTAAATGATGCAGATAAAGAACGTGATTTCTCTAAATGGAAATTTGTTGGCGAGCATTTACCACCTGATTCAATGTCGATTTATGTGCCGTATCTATTGAATATTGACGGTGGATACAAGCTGAATGACAAAGTTAAAATGAAATTTGATGATGCAGCCCTTACATTTACAATAAAAGGATTTACAGAAGATGCCTTCTTCAGTTCACTTGATACTATAAATTTAGGAACTTATTTGCCCCATGAAACCTATGAAAAAGTTGTACAAAAGCTGGGTGACAAATATAGTGCAACCCTTATTTTTGCTGATCTTGATAAAGTAAATAATGAAGTTGAAACAGGAATAAGAGAATTAGTACAACCAGATCAAAAGGCTACTCTTTCTATGGTGGAAGATACCAGAACATTGTCCAGCTCGGATATAGAACTGTTGAGAACGTCCCGTACTTTTATGTCAAGTATGGCGTCGGTAATGGCGATGGCTTTCGCTTTTATTATCGCAATCGTATGCCTTATTGTGGTCCGGTTCAGAATTGGGAACAGCATAGAGGAAGATATGAGCAAAATCGGGTCTCTAAGGGCGATCGGGTATACCAGCAGACAAATTATATTGTCAATTGTAATGCAGTACATGCTTATTGCCTTGGTTGGCAGTATAGCAGGCATATCGTTATCCTATTTAACAACGCCAATACTTTCTGATATTTTTGCACATCAATCCGGGCTCATGTGGGTGCAAGGCTTCGATGGAGCAATCAGCAGCATTATTCTAAGTGCAATTTTATTCGTTGTTATCATTGTCTCTTTCATTTCTTCGGGACGAATTCGTAAGCTTAATCCGATTGTAGCCTTAAGAGGCGGAATCACAACCCATAACTTTAGAAAAAATTATTTGCCGCTTCATAAGTCAATAGGCAGTCTGCCGGTTGTTCTCGGGTTTAAATCCATGCTGCAAAGCAGGAAGCACAGCTTCATGATTGGAGTTATCCTTGCTGCTGTATCTTTTGCCAGTACATTTGGTGCTGTGATGTTTTATAACACCGTCATTGATACACAGGCGTTTGCAAAGACTCCCGGAATCGAACTTTCAAATGCGGTGGCTATTTTGAATTCGGATGCGGAACAACCAAAGCTTGTGGATAACATTAAAAACATGAAGAATGTAAGAAAAGTCCAGTATATAGATGAGTCCAAAGTTAAAATAGAGAACTATGATGTAACTGCTTATGTAATGGAGGATTTTTCTACAAAAGAAACGAATACCGTCTTTAAGGGCAGATATCCGCTCCACAGCAATGAAGTTGTACTTGCCGGTATCTTAGCGGATAAGATGGACAAAAAGATCGGTGACCGTGTAATGATAAAAGTCGGCGCTAAGCAGGCCGAATATATGATCACAGGCTTATCTCAAGGTGCAAATATGGGCGGAATGAATGCGTCTATAAGATGGGACGGCATCCTTAAGGTGAACCCGGACTTTAAACAGCAGAGCCTGCAAATCTATTTGAACAAAAATAGTAAAGCTGATGAATTTGTAAACAAGCTTGAAAGCGACTATGGAGATTCAATCGTAACATCAGTAGATATGGATAAAATTATGGACGATGGCATGGGCATGTACATATCGATTGTCTCGAAGCTTGGTATGGGTATGATGGTTATAACCATAGTTGTTGTAATTCTTGTTCTGTATTTTGTTATTATTTCATCGGTTATTCGTAAGAAACGTGAACTGGGTATACAAAAAGCGATTGGTTTTACAACCTTCCAGCTAATGAATCAGCTCTCACTTGGGTTTTTGCCGCCTATCATTATAGGCGTATTGTTCGGAAGCGCAGTTGGAATTACCCTAACCAACCCACTCATGTCAGTGGCGATGCGTGCTATGGGGATTATGAAGGCACAATTTGTTATCGCGACGTCGTGGATTAGTTTGTTTGGAGTGGCACTTGTCGTTGTCTCTTACTGTACTTCGATGCTGATTACTTACCGTATTCGTAAAATATCCGCGTATGCTCTGGTAAGTGAGTAAGATACCCCTGAATATAGCAGTTTGATGAAATAGACGAGAAATACAAAGTTGGAAATACGATTTATGCCAGAAACGGGTGCCGTCCTTTAACGACGGTACCCGTTTCTACTTGACCACCAGGCAACCATCCCCTATAGTCAGCCGCAAAGCTGCGGGATATAATGAAATCACTTATCGTACAAGATTTCGGCTATTCTTCAGGTTGGGGTGGGGACATTGACAGATTCAGAGCCATCATTTGATCGTTTTTTTGACAGTATGGAATCCCTGGCGGATACCCTCAGCGAATCGCTTCAGTCGCAGGTGACGATTGAGGACAGCAATCATCACGTGATCGGATACAGCTCCCACCAGTTCGAGAGCGATCCCGCGCGCATCTCCACTATTATCGGTAAGCGTGTGCCGAATACGGTCATCATCGGCTTGCGCAAAAAAGGCGTGATGCATCAGCTTGAACACACCGCGCATCCGATCCGCATTCCGGCAGTCATGGAGGTAGGGCTTGGGCCAAGGCTGGCGATGTGCATCCGGCATCAACAGGAGATTCTCGGCTATATCTGGGTGGTGGACAGAGGCAATCTGGCCGAGGGGCATGCGGAACGCATTGTGGAGAAAGCTGCCGGGATTGCCGGGCGTTATCTGCTGAAGCAGCGCGGCTGGAAGACTAGGCAGGAGAAGGCGCATGAGGATTTCTTCTGGAAGCTGCTGACCTCGCATTACGAAACGGAATCGCGTATCCGCCAGGAGGCTGAAGGTTCTTCAATCCTGTTGCCGGAGAGCTATTATATCGGGGTGCTGGAGAGTGACAAGACGATCGACGACCGCTTTGTTCAGCGTTTCCGCCAACGGATGGAGGCGGGTGCCAATCAGCGCCTGCTGTTTCTGACTGCCGAGCATAACCGGCTAATTATTCTGTTTTCCTTTCTGTTTCCGGTAGAAGGAACAGAACTGTTATCTTCGTTCGTGCAGCACCTGCTGCAGGAGCTGAGCCGCAGCGAAAGCTGCGTTCTGACAGCAGGCTGCAGTCCGGGCTACCGGGAATATACTTCGGCTGCGGCTGCATACCGGGAAGCACTCACCATCCTGGAGATCAAAAAACTGCTGCCTTATCATGCCCACCACCTGCTGCTGTATGAAGATCTCGGCTTCTGGGCGTATATTCCGGCCATTCTGGAGCAGAAGCGCAGCCGGACGCGCAAGAGCTCGCTGCTCTCGCCACTAAAGGCGCATGACCGTGAGCACAAAAGTGATTTGGTCAAAACCATTGCCGTCTATTTGACGCTGAACGGGAATCTTAAGGAATCTGCATCCTTTCTGCATATCCACACCAACACCCTGATGTACCGGCTGAACCGGATTGCTGAAATTACAGGCCGAAGCCTCAAGGAAACGGATTACCGCACTTCAATCTATCTGGATCTTCTGACGGAGGAGACCGCTCAGGTTAACGCCTGGTTTCAGGAGAGTTAAACTGCCGTGCACCAACCAAAGGCCCGACACGTACAATAACCTATCTATTGTGACAGGAAAGGGGAAATGGATAGTGGCCTTTGGTTATGATAATCCAGGTTCGGGATTCGAACAGAAGATGAGGGAACGCATTATTGAAACAGCCATAGAGATGAATACCGGCGGCACAGACTTTTCCACATTTAAGAATTCCCGCTGCAACCCAAAATATTGGATACGTACGGAGAATGGAGGATTCCAGCTTCGCAGCGATGTCACCCCGTCGGCGGCAATCCAGGATATTTTTAGTAACGGACAGTTGTACGCTTTCGAATGTGCCATGGCGATGGTTATGATTCTCTACAAGGCAACCATTGATATGATCGGGGAAAATGCGTTTAATCAGCATTTTACGGACCTGTTCCTGTGGGATTGGAACTATGACAGCAATCTGCGGATGATCACTACCTTTGATCCGTCAGAAATGCAGCCGGGGGATGTCGTGTATTTCAAGAACCCGGACCATGACCCGGATAAGCCGGAATGGCAGGGGGAAAATACAGTGCTGCTCGGTAATGACAGCTACTATGGACACGGGCTGGGGATTAAAAGTGCGGAAGGCATCATTAGGTCCCTGAACCGCGAAAGAGTCCCGGGCAGCCGGACCTCGGCTTATCTCACGGATGAAGGACTTCACCCGGATTTTGCTTATCTGCAGACCTTGTCCAGCCGGTCGGTGCGGGGTCCGAAGGGCAGCGGCGATGCGCATCACAGGATTTTCTCCAGAATTGGGGTCAAATCGTACATCACTAAATAGAAAGGGACGGGGCATCTGCCCCGCCTCAAAGGTATTTGCAACAGGCAGGCGGGCAGCAGCACCGGTGGCTATGCAATGAACATAACCAGCTTAGTCCCATGAAGGATTACTTGTTCTGCTGCTCCGTATTCGCCAGCTGTTCCTGGGCAAGACGGATCATTTCCCGAACCATGGACCCGCCAATTTTGCCGCCGATCTGACCGGCCGATTCTGTAGTCAGTGCTCCGTTGTTACCGTGCTGCAGAGGGACGCCCAGCTCTTTAGCCACTTCGTACTTCACGTCATCCGGCCGGTCCGGATTCACGGTATAGCCTTCCTGCTTCATCACATTGGCTTTCAAAGTCTGCATTCCCTGTTCCACTCCGGGCACTGCATATCTTCTGTTCCTTCTTGCCATCCTGACTCACTCCCCTGATGTCTTTGCCCTTAATTTGCCCGGAAGGACAACCGTTCATTCTGGCTACTTGTCGGAGCGGTATTTAAGCGGATGTTTTCCGACAATCTTTTTGAATACTGTACTAAAATAATGGGGATTCTCGTAGCCGACCCGTTCAGCAATTTCCATGACCTTGAGATCTGTGGAATGCAGCAGCTCCTTGGCCTTATCGATTCGGATTCTGGTGATGTAGTCCGTAAGGGTCTCGCCGGTTTCTTTTTTGAAGATCAGGCTGATGTAGTTGGGGGTCAGGTAGACCTCCTCGGCAATTCGTGCAATGGACAGCTCATGAGCGTACCCCTCCTGAACAATGGCTCTGATCCGGTTGATGGTTTTGCTGTTTCTGGAGGTGTTTTTCCCTGCCACATAAGTGCTGAGATCATAAAATAGCGAGAGCATATAGGCTTTTAGCCCGGATATATTCTTCTGCTTGTAGAGTGTGTCCATGATGGTCAGCCGGTCCTGCAGCACCTGCTCGATGTCCTCATCCAGCTCATAAAGGGCGCTTGCAGACGTAAAAATCATCTCGGCGCAGATGCTCTGCACATAATCGATTTGCAGCTTGGGGGCGGCCACCCGGTCGAAGAGCTTCTCCAGCAGTTCCATGACTTCTTCGGTATGGCCCGCCTTCAGCTCATTCATCAGCCTCGCATGGAATTTATAAAAAAAGGTACTCTGCAAAGTCTCCGTAGCGGACTGAATATCCTTGATATCCAGAATGGAACCATGGCCAGTATAAAAGGTATGCACCAGCGCGGCCATCGCATCCTTATAGGAGTCCTCAAGCTCACTTGCGGTGGGGCAAGCCCGGCCTATGCCTATGGACGCGTCCAGCCGCAGATATTGCTGAATGCTGCCCATGATTTTTTCACAGAGGCTTGCGATGCCGCCAGTGTGGGAAGAAGTAGACGTATCCGGGCAGAAGATGATGATGAATTCATTTTCGCTGGCGACAAAAGAGATTCCGCCGGGCGGACTCTCCAGACATTCGGTGATGATGTTCTGGATCGCAAAATACAGCAGCTGCTTATTTTCCTCCGAGAATTTGCCGACCGCGGTCTCATAATCATCCAGCTGGAGCACGCCTGCCGTCAGGACATCCCCCTGTTCAAAGGGAAGCCGGAAATCACTGATCTTCTCCCAGAGCTCCCGTTCATCCCGGTATAGTCCCCCCACCCAGTTCCGGAGGAATTTCTCGCGGATCAGCGGCATGTGGTTCTCTACTTGCTTCTTCAACTGCTCGACATTCATCTGGTGGTCTTTCTCCTGACGCAGCCGGTTGACGACTTCATGAAAGACCTCCCGCAGCTCGGGCAATTTGACTGGCTTCAGAATATACCCCTCGGCATTGACCTTCAGGGCAGTTTGGGCATAGGAGAAATCCTGGGCGCCGCTGATAATAATGATTCGGGTCCGGCAATTCCCGGCCTTCAGCTTCTCTGCCACCTCCAGGCCCCCCAGCATGGGCATCATAATATCCGTGAATAAAATATCAGGCTGAAGCTCCATACATAACTCATAAGCCTCCTGCCCGTCTGAGGCCTCACCGATGATCTCGATGCCGAACTCCTCCTGCCAGTTGAATACATGGATCAGACTTCTGCGGATAAAGGGCTCATCATCCGCTACGATCATCGTCAACATCTTCCATCACCTCGTTCCATGTAGTCACAACCGGAAACCGGACTAGAGCCAGGAGGCCGCTCTGGTCTTCGGTATTGGCATAATACCGGATGCCGTAAGATTCGCCGAAAAACTGCTGGATTCGGGTATGCACATTACGGATGCCGTAGGATTGATTCCCCGGATGCTGATCCGTCAGCAGCTGATTCAGCCGCTCTGGATCTGCACCTGCCCCATCGTCAAAGACGGACACACAGAGAAGGTCCCCGGACCGCTCCACCCGGATGCGGATTTTGCCTTTTCCCCGCCGCTTCTGGATTCCATGGATAATGGAGTTCTCTACGAGCGGCTGAAGACTGAGCTTGACTACCAGACATTCCTCCAGCACCCGGGGGTCGGTCTCCTCCAGCTCATACTCCAGCTTATCCTGGAAGCGGAACTGCTGAATCTGCAGGTAGCTGTCCACCTGCCGCAGCTCATCGCGCAGCGGGATAATATTCCGGCCTTTGCTCAGGCTGTAGCGGAAGAAGTCGGACAGCGAGGTTACCATATTGCTGATCTCGGGAATGCCATGATTGATGGCAATCCAGTTGATTGAATCCAGCGTGTTATATAGGAAATGCGGATTGATCTGAGCCTGAAGGGTTTTAAGCTCGGCTTCTTTTTTACGTAATTCGGTCACATAGAGCTTATCGATCAGCGCTTTGATCTGCTGCAGCAGCTTATTGTAGCGGTTGAACAAATAGGAAAATTCGTCTTTGCGCCGGTAGCGGATAATGATATTGAAGTTGCCGCTCTCGGCATGGGACATGGACTGAATGAATTTGCGGATGGGAGCGGAGATATTCTCCGACAACAGCAGAGCCATCATGAGTGAGATCAGCATACAGATACCGATGACGATGTACATGACACGCTGAAAGGAGGCTAGCTCTCCATTAAGCTCGCTCACGGGTGAGAAGGAAAGGATCGTCCAGCCGGTTTCCGGGATTTGGGTATAGGAGACCAGCATCTTCTCCCCCTGGATTACCTGACGGAAGGAATGGAAGGTGCCGCTGCTGCCTTCAGGGAACTTCATGTAGCGGTAATAGTCTTGGGTACTGATGTTCTGTCCAAGGAGTGACGTGTCCGGGCTGACTGCAATTGTTCCGGTCTGGTCGGCGATGTAAATCCGGCTGCCTGCCGTAGGTTTGTAGTGTTCCAGCAGATTATCGAATTCTGTCACGGGAATATCAATGGTAAGGAGGCCTACATAGGGCAGTTGGGCATGCCGGATGCCAAACAGGCGCTTTGCAAATTTAAGGGTGAACTTGGAATCCAGGGAGCTGAGCCCAACCACCGTGAAGTCGGATTTGGCCGGAATGCCCAAATACCACGGCTTCAGTGAAATCTGGTCGATATTAAACACCCGTCTTGAGAAATTATACTGCGTATATTCCGGACGGTTCAGCATATATAGCATAGGGACGAAGCTGCTTCCGGAGGTTCCGCTGCCGGGAAAGCTCTCCAGGATTCTGCTCAGCGCAGCCAGCTCATTAATAATTCCTGTGCTGTCTGTCGGTCGGTTGGCGGAGATCAGGTCGGCGAACTCCGTATTGAGGTATAGAGAAATCATGGATTGATCCGCAGCGGCGAAACGCTGAGCGAGATTATCCTGAACCAGATTCAGGTTGTTTTCGATCGATGTATTGACATTGCGGGTGATAATATCCGCTGATTTGTTATATACCGTAACGGAGATAATGGTGGTCGGTAGAAGGACGAGAAAGAGGAAGTAGAGGATAAGTCTGCTGCGGATGCTGAAGTTGTATAAGAAGAGGGTTTTGGACAGAGTATCGAATAATTTCTTCATCTGAGCCCCCTTCACACTGCGGATAATCTTCGCTTGCCATTTAACGGGTATTAATGGAAAATACCATTCAATAGATGGTATACATTGTAAAACGGGCGCGTTACGCTGTCAACGCAGGAGGTGAGGGATGAAACGGCTGTTATTCTATATCTTCGGCCTGTTGCTATGCGGGCTTATCGTATATGCCATCGCCTATGACCGTCCGCTGCTGGTGGAGTTTAATTCAGAGCCGGTACCTGAGGCGGCTCCCCCGGTTCAAGTACGGATTGCGCTGTACGACTGGACAGAGAATCTGGAGGTGAAGAATGCGATCCGGAAATTTAATCAGAGCAATCCGGACCATATTGAAATTGTAATGATGAATCTGTCCACGGATGCCTACGATGACACGCTCAACATGCTGATGACTTCGGGTCAGGGGCCGGATGTGTTCAGCGTGGATAACAGCTGGCTGGCTACCTATGTGAACAAGGGGTATCTGGCCAACCTGAACTCTTATCTGGACCCTGCGGATCTGAACAGATTTCCAAAGTGGGCTAGAGATTACGCACGCAGCTCTCTGTTTAAGGGAGGGATCTATTTCCTGCCCTCCAGTATTGAGACCGTGCGCCTGATCTATAATAAGCAGCTATTCCAGAGCGCCGGACTGGATGCGGAGCATCCGCCTGTCACTTTCGCTGAAGTGAAGCAGGCTGCGGCCAGGATTAGCCGCGCCGGGGTCGGCGTGAACAAATACGGCTTCGCGCTGGCCGCCGGAGACAGCCAGGACAGTCTGCAGACGGGGCTGGAAATGTCCAATACCTACAGCGGGGTGTATCTCTATAATTACCGGACCGGACGTTATGATCTGAGTGTATATGCTCCCTGGCTGCAAATGCTGCTGGATATGAAAGCAGAGGGCAGCCTCTATCCCGGAGAGACTCTGCTGAAGCGGAACGGTGCGCTCAGGCAGTTCGCCGACGGCAACATCGGCATGATGTATGCAACCAGCAAAGATTATGTGAAATTGCAGGAATATATGCCTAAGGATGATTGGGGGGTGGCTCTGCCGCCTGTAATGACTTCGGCGAAGAAGGGCAGCGGCGCGCTTATGATGATTCCGCATTCGCCGCTGGCGGTAAACAGCAGCGCACCTGACTTGGAAGCGGCGGTGAAGGTATGGAAGTTTCTCCAGTCTGAAGCTTTTCTGACCATTCTGTTCCAGCAGGCCTTGGCCCTGCCGGTGGTAGACGGGATCGCAGATCTTCCGGGCCTGGTTCCGGGGCTGGGCCATTTCAAGGAGTTTTACCCGACGGCTGAGGAGTCCATTTATCCGCTGGCTCCGCAGATTATGGACCAGTACGATCCGAATACCGTCTCGGTGGAACCCCGGGACTCGGGCGACCGGCCCCGTATGCAGCTCTATCTACAGATCCTTTCCGGCGGCATTAGCGTGGGCGAAGGCCTGCGCGCGGAAAGTGACCGGCTGAATCAGATGTTGGATATTGCGGCGACCGGTTATTCTTTTAAACGTGAGGAGTACATGTATCCGAATTTCAATCCCCGCACTCCTTTGCAGGGGGAGAGCCAGTTGAGCGCCGGGAAGGAGTAGGAGGGGAACAACTATTAGTTCTGCTACAGGAAAGGACTGCTTCTAGAGGCCGTATTGATATGGCCCGGAGACAGTCCTCTTTGCTTCGTCCCTAAGAAAATCCGCACCGCCCGATTATTGATACTTGGCCACTTGGAGCCCGTGCTGCTGTCTCTGGTCGCCTAGTGGGATAGACAGGTTGTGCATAAGCTTGCAGTTCTTACGTCCACACCGCATGTAAGCCGTTCGAATATTACTATATAAATCACTTTTTGTGCTGCTAGAGTTCCTGGGAGAATTATTGGAAGCCATTAAGCAGTGCCAGCAGAGATGTGAAATCCAAGGAAAAGGAAAAGGAGAATGAAGAAATGACCTTTTTATCAACGGGCCCCATTGAAAACAATGCGGTCAGTGGTGCAAGACCCACGCAGTCAGTGACAGTCCGGATTGACAACCGGAGTGATTCAGAAGCCTCTATAGTCTCGATTCAAGGCTACTATATGAGTGGTGGTGTACGGAATTTGTATGTCAGCCAATCCTTGAATCTGGCTGCTAATCAAGTAGTAACAAACAGCTATTTTGCTGATTTGGATGCATTTGAGTTTCTCTTCACAACATCAAGTCCAAGCCCGGCAGATGATCCTGTACAGATCTCATTCTGGGGAAAGAGCAGCACGGGGCAATTAGTGGCTGCGCATCGTCTGGTATCCTCTGAATTGCTGGGAGAAGTCACGGGGATCACCGGTGCTACCGGTGCCACTGGAGCGACAGGTGAAACTGGAGCAACTGGGGTTGCAGGAGTAACAGGAGCGACCGGGGTAACGGGAGCCACTGGAGCTACGGGTGTGACAGGAGCGACAGGTGAAACTGGAGCAACTGGGGTTGCAGGTGTGACGGGAGCAACTGGTGTAACGGGAGCCACTGGAGCTACGGGTGCGACAGGATCGACTGGTGAAACTGGAGCAACTGGGGTTGCAGGTGTGACAGGAGCGACCGGGGTAACGGGAGCTACAGGCGTGACAGGAGTGACTGGTGAAACCGGAGCAACTGGGGTTGCAGGTGTGACAGGAGCGACAGGTGAAACTGGAGTCACTGGAGCTACGGGTGTGACAGGAGCGACTGGTGAAACTGGAGCGACTGGGGTTGCAGGTGTGACAGGAGCGACCGGAGAAACGGGAGCCACTGGAGCCACAGGTGTGACAGGAGCGACTGGTGAAACTGGAGCAACTGGGGTTGCAGGTGTGACGGGAGCAACTGGTGTAACGGGAGCCACTGGAGCTACAGGCGTGACAGGAGTGACTGGTGAAACCGGAGCAACTGGAGCTACAGGCGTGACAGGAGCGACGGGAGAAACCGGAGCAACTGGGGTTGCAGGTGTGACAGGAGCGACAGGTGAAACTGGAGCAACAGGAGCTACGGGTGTGACAGGAGCGACTGGTGAAACCGGAGCAACTGGGGTTGCAGGTGTGACAGGAGCGACAGGTGAAACTGGAGCCACTGGAGCAACAGGTGTGACAGGAGCGACTGGTCAAACCGGAGCCACTGGAGCTACAGGTGTGACAGGAGTGACTGGTGAAACCGGAGCAACTGGGGTTGCAGGAGTGACAGGAGCGACCGGAGAAACCGGAGCAACTGGGGTTGCAGGAGTGACAGGAGCGACCGGAGAAACCGGAGCAACTGGGGTTGCAGGCGTGACAGGAGCGACAGGTGAAACTGGAGCAACTGGAGCTACGGGTGTGACAGGAGCGACTGGTGAAACCGGAGCCACTGGAGCTACAGGCGTGACAGGAGAAACCGGAGCCACTGGAGCTACAGGCGTGACAGGAGCGACAGGAGAAACCGGAGCCACTGGGGTTGCAGGTGTGACGGGAGCGACCGGGGTAACGGGAGCCATTGGAGCTACAGGCGTGACAGGAGTGACGGGTGAAACCGGAGCCACTGGAGCTACAGGTGTGACAGGAGCGACCGGGGTAACGGGAGCCACTGGAGCTACAGGCGTGACAGGAGCGACTGGTGAAACCGGAGCAACTGGGGTTGCAGGCGTGACAGGAGCGACCGGGGTAACGGGAGCCACTGGAGCTACAGGCGTGACAGGAGTGACGGGTGAAACCGGAGCCACTGGAGCTACAGGTGTGACAGGAGCGACCGGGGTAACGGGAGCCACTGGAGCTACAGGCGTGACAGGAGCGACTGGTGAAACCGGAGCAACTGGGGTTGCAGGCGTGACAGGAGCGACGGGTGAAACCGGAGCAACTGGGGTTGCAGGCGTGACAGGAGCGACTGGAGAAACGGGAGCCGCTGGAGCAACAGGTGTGACAGGAGCGACAGGTGAAACCGGAGCCACTGGGGTTGCAGGTGTGACAGGAGCGACTGGAGAAACGGGAGCCACTGGAGTTACGGGTGTGACAGGAGCGACTGGAGAAACGGGAGCCGCTGGAGCAACAGGCGAGACGGGAGCGACCGGGGTAACGGGAGCAATTGGAGCTACAGGTGTGACAGGAGCGACAGGTGAAACCGGAGCCACTGGAGCTACAGGCGTGACAGGAGCGACCGGGGTAACGGGAGCCACTGGAGCTACAGGTGTGACAGGAGCGACCGGGGTAACCGGAGCCACTGGAGCTACAGGCGTGACAGGAGCGACCGGGGTAACGGGAGCCACTGGAGCTACAGGCGTGACGGGAGCGACTGGTGAAACCGGAGCAACTGGGGTTGCGGGTGTGACAGGAGCGACCGGGGTAACGGGAGCCACTGGAGCTACGGGTGTGACAGGTGCGACAGGTGAAACCGGAGCCACTGGAGCTACAGGCGTGACAGGAGTGACCGGGGTAACGGGAGCCACTGGAGCTACAGGCGTGACAGGAGCGACCGGGGTAACCGGAGCCACTGGAGCTACGGGTGTGACAGGAGCGACTGGTGTAACGGGAGCCACTGGAGCTACGGGTGTGACTGGAGCCACCGGAGCCACTGGGCCAAATGTTGCAGCGGAAGGGTTCTCTGGGCTTCTGCCAACATTTTCAACCAGTGCAAGTACTCAGCTTGCCGGCTGGACGGTGACGTCACCGTATTACGACAGCGCCTCGTTTAACGAAACAACGGGGAACTACACGGTCCCGGTTACGGGCCGGTACTCTTTTGAAGCTACCATTAACTACTCTACCACTGCAGCCATTTCGGTTGCGTTAGGGGCGGGGATCAACCCGGCATTTGTGATCCGGAGAACTTCTCCTGTGACTACAGATTTGGTAACCGGACTGTTCCCTCTGCTGAATGTAAACATTGCCCTGCTGTTGACCCTGAGAACGATCTTGGGCAACGGGACAGTCACCTTGACGGGTGAGTTTGATCTGACAGCAGGAGATGTGATCGGCCTCTTCTATGAGGCGGATGGTTTAACGGTTCCGCTTAATCTGGGAGGCGCCTCCTCGGGCGTGATCTGGTCCGTCCACAGATTTATCTAATGCTGTCATAAGAAGAACGGAGTTATTAGCTGCAGCCAAAAGGGGCCGACATCCATGGGGTGAAGGCCTCTTTTTTGAAAGATAAGAATGTATATGTTTCTCGCTATAAATTATCCTTCTCTTTCTCGCTGAAACGGATGCCGTCCTTATAAGGACAGCGTAGCCGTCGTTTCCACTTGCCTGGAAGCAGCTATCACCAAACTCTGTAGATTATCGAACTTTTATTATAGATGACCTTATTTAGCATCTGCCGCTCTCCGGGTACACTTGAAACATGGAAGAGAGAGACTGCTGAAGGAATCAGGAGGCGTAAGCGATGATCACTCATGAGAAAAGAAACGCGCTGGACACCGGGCAGCGGTTGCCAGTGCGGATACATGCGAAAAGAAGCTCCATGCTGGGGCATTTGCTGAAGCACAAGGTGCTGCTGCTGATGCTGCTGCCGGGTGTGATTTTCCTGCTCATTAACAACTACCTGCCGATGTTCGGGATCATCATAGCCTTCAAAAATATTAACTACGTAGACGGGATACTCGGAAGCCCATGGGTGGGGATGGATAATTTCAAGTTTCTGTTCGCCACATCGGATGCCTGGATCATCACCCGCAATACGGTGCTGTACAATTTCGTGTTCATCATTCTCAACCTAGTGATAGCGGTATCCATCGCGATTGCCCTGAATGAGCTGAAGAATAAGCTGGCCGCCAAATTTTATCAGAGCATTATGTTCTTTCCGTATTTCCTGTCGATGGTGGTGGTGAGCTACCTCGTGTTCGCTTTTCTGAATGTTGAATACGGTTTCATGAACAAAGGCATTCTGGCGATGTTTGGGCTGAATGAGCTGAACTGGTATTCCGAGCCAAAGTATTGGCCGTTTATTCTGCCGCTGATCAACCTCTGGAAAGGCGTGGGGTATGGCTGCGTCATTTACCTTGCGGCGATTATCGGCATTGACAACGAATATTATGAAGCCGCGCTGATCGACGGGGCCGGCAAATGGAAGCAGATCCTCCATATAACGATCCCGCTCATCCGCCCGGTCATCATCATCACCACTATTCTGGCCATCGGCGGGATTTTCCGCTCCGACTTCGGGCTCTTCTACCAGACCACACTGAACTCCGGGGCGCTGTATCCGACGACACTCGTCATTGATACCTACGTCTATAACGCATTGATCAATATGGGCAACCTGGGCATGTCCGCCGCAGCGGGTCTATACCAATCCATCGTCGGCTTCTTCCTGGTCCTGGGCTCGAACTGGATCGTACGCAAGGTCGACAAGGACCAGGCTGTTTTTTAACACTATGAAAGGTGAGAGTACGGAGGTGAAGTTTGAAACTGCAGGAGCGATAGCGACCGCCTGCAAGCTTTCCGTAGGAAAGCTGGCTTCGTAAGCATAAGCAAGGTTTGGATTTCTACCTCAGGCAGCGGTTTCAAATCAGAGAAAACCAAACATAACAGCGGCCGGAAGTCCAAACATTCACCGCAGTTACGAACAACACCTTTGGAGAGGGATTTTGAAGAAAAGGGGGATGGAACCGGTGACCAATAATGAAATATCCCGGCCGACGAATGTGATACTCCATATAATTTTTATCATCCTGTCGATCACCTGTCTGCTGCCGATTGTGCTGGTGTTCATGATCTCAATTACCGACTACGATTCCATTGTGCTGAACGGGTATCAATTTTTCCCCGAGAAGTTCAGTCTGGAGGCATATGCTTATATCTTTAAGGACTATACCGTCATTGTAAAAGCCTACGGCGTGTCGTTCTTCGTAACCATTGCCGGCACGCTGCTCAGCGTATTTATCTCTTCGTTGTATGCCTATCCGCTCTCGCGGACGGACTTCCGGTACAGAGGGTTCTTCGCCTTCCTGATCTTCTTCACCATGCTGTTCGGCGGCGGGCTGGTGCCCTGGTATATGGTCTACACCCAGGTGCTGGATCTGAAGAACTCCATCTGGTCCCTGGTTATTCCGATGCTGCTGTCCCCGTTCAATGTGCTGATTATGAAGACCTATTTCCAGATGAGTGTCCCGCCCGCGCTGATTGAGGCCTCCAAGATTGACGGTGCCGGTGAGCTGCGGACGTTCTTCCAGATTGTGTTCCCGCTGTCACTGCCGGTGTTCGCTACGATCGGTCTGTTCAACACCCTGCATTACTGGAATGACTGGTTCAACAGCATGATCTTCATTACGGACACAGACCTCTATTCCCTGCAGTACCTGATGTACAAAATGATCTCCCAGGCGGACTACCTGAGCCGTAACGGGGCTTTGATTCAAGGCTCGGCGACGGAGCTGGCGAAACTGCCGGGTGAAACCATCCGCATGGCTATGGCACTGATCGGCATTGGCCCGATTGTGCTGGCCTATCCATTCTTCCAGCGGTATTTTATCAAAGGGTTGACGCTGGGCTCCATTAAAGGCTAACCTCGGATTCATCCGATTAGCATATATTGACCATCAAGGGGAGGAAACAAGCTATGGCAGGAAAAAAGGGCACGGGCCTACTGCTTTCACTTGTACTGCTGATAGGACTTTCACTAAGCGGATGCGGAGGCAATAACAGCAACAGCGGAGCTGAGCCGACCGGGACAAAGGTGGATAGCACCACCGCACCAGCCGCCTCGGATACAGCTACAGCCACAGCCACTGAAAAGACAAATGGGCTGGAGCAAGTGGAGCTATCGCTCTATCTGCCTGGCGGGCCGGATAAGGATGTAGCCTCCGTAGAACAGGCGATCAATGATTATTTGAAGGATAAGATTAACGCCACGATCAAGATCAATCAGCTTAGCTGGGATAAACCGGCAGACAAGGTGAATCTGATGATCCAGTCCGGCGAAGTGTTCGACATGGTCTATACCTGGAACTTCATGACCAATGCCGCCAAGGGCGCTTATCTGCCGCTCGAAGAGCTGCTGGACACCTACGCTAAGGAGACCAAAGCACAGATTAATCCGGCTTACCTGCAGGCCGCTACCGTCAACGGACATTTGTATGCGATTCCAACCGAGAAGGAACTGGGCCAGTCAGTAGGCTTTGCTTTTGACAAGGCGATTGTCGACAAGTACGGGTTCGATGTGAACAGCATCGCGAAGCTTGAGGATATTGAACCGATGCTGAAGACGATTAAGGAGAAAGAACCGGGCATCACACCTTTGTTCATGAACCATACCGACAGCCTGAACTGGTTCACTGTGTACCCCGAAAGTGAGGATCTCGATGGCAGTAATGAAATTCCGACACTGCTCGATTACAAGACGATGAAGGTTTTTAACGAATACGATACTCCGGAGATACTCGCACGGCTAAAGCTGATCCGGGAATGGTACAAAGCGGGCTATATCAACAAGAATGGCGCTACTGACAAAACAGAGCTGAAGGATGCCGTGAAAAGCGGCAAGGCCTGGTTCACCTACGGCAATATGAATCCAACGTCCACCAATGACTGGACCCGTCTCGCGGAGAAACCGATGATCATCAAAACCCTCCTGCCGGTACAGGTCAGCACGAAAAGCCTGCAGGGCTCCATGCTCGCCATCTCCAGAACCTCCAAAAACCCGGAGCGGGCCATGATGTTCATGAACCTGATTCATACCGATCCCGTCCTGTATAACCTGTTAACCTTCGGGATTGAAGGCAAGCATTATAAGAAGGTAGGCGACAACACGGTTGAATTTATTCCGGACAGCGGCTACAACTCTGTATCCTCGTGGATGATCGGGAATGTGCTGCTGAACTACCTGAACAAGGATGAAGATCCCAAACGCGTACAGCTCTATACCGACTGGAATAAAAACTCCAAGGTATCCCCGGTGATCGGATTTGTCTTTGACTCAACCAAGGTACAGTCGCAGATCGGAGCGCTGATCAACATTACGAAGCAATATAAGAATACCCTGTATTCCGGGGAAAAAGATCCTGAGCCGATCCTGAAGGAAATGAACAGCAAGCTGAAGGCCGCTGGACTGGATGCCGTGATAAGCGAAATTCAGTCGCAAATGGATGCATTTTTGGCCGCCAAATAAGATGTTGAATGATTAGCAGACCCGATATCCGGTAAAGTTCGGCCGCCTCCCTGATTCTTACTGTCAGCTTGCAGCGGCCGCTTACCAGGATGTCGGGTATTCCTATTCGCAAAAGTTAGCAGTTGGGGGCCCTGTTTCTATTCTGAATAGAAGAGGGTGTTAATGTGCGAATGTATAAAAATATAGCGTTACTGTCTCTTGTGTTCTGTGTGCTGACGACGGTTTTGATGCCAAATGATCATAGCGTTTCCGCTGATCCTCCAGGGATAGCAGCGATAGAACAGCAAATTTCGGGTCCTGTGGTGAAAGTAAAACAAGAGTCTGGCTCAAGTAGAGCCTCCAAGGCTTCGCTGCCGGTGACCGCCACAACCGCCACCTATAATCCATCGGGCTTGCTGTGGCAGGTAGGCGAGCCGGACGACAGCTCTGCCGAATTTACAGTTTACAATAATGTGTATAACGATTTTGCCCTGCCTCTTCCAGCTTGCAGCTATAATACGATCCCCAAAGGAATGAAGGCCGATGTCAATGGAACGATGAATTTTACGTTTGAATTGGCGGCCGTTCCCCAGTATGGAGCCGAGCTCAGCTTCAAGGTGATTGATGCAAGCACCGCGATTCCCCAGCTTGCCGTATTCACAAATGGCCTCATGAGCGGATTGATTCAAATCACAGGTCTGAATAACGGCGAAACCTCTCTGGAGCATACCTGGAAACAAACCTACAGACTGTATATTCCCAAAGAGCAGCTTCATATTGGCTCAAACGTGCTTAAGCTGGTGGTCGACCGCGGACTGTATGCGGACCCCCAGGCTCCCGGTTATAACGGAGACTCCTATTTATGGTTCGAATGGGATTATATCAAGCTGAAATCCCGGCCTCAGCAGGCGGATGAACCGATACATGGGCGGTATGTACATCTGGGGACTACGCTTGCCGCAAATACCTTCAAATATGATGAGAACGCGATCCGCCATCTGGCGCCCATGACCAAATGGATGGGCATCGCCTACAGCGGCAATTGGATGCGCGCCTCCTTCTGGTCGGATACGAGCGCAGGCTGGGACCCGCAGGGGCGGAACTATCTGGCGACGATGCGTGATCTGAACCTTACGCCAATGGTCAATATTATCGGAGGCAACTGGAAGAACAATGCGGATCTGGCGGGCGGTACGATCAGCACGGCTTTGAGGAGTTATTATGCCGCTTTTGTCAGTAAATTCGGGGATTTGTACCAATACGCAGAGACGGGCAATGAACCCGGATTGTTCGGCTGGTCCCGGGCATCGATATTGGCCATTCATGAGCTGATGGATGAGGAGCGCCAGACCAACAGCCAGCCCTATCTGAAAATTGTGGCGCCCGGCTGGGCCTATTGGCCATATAACGGAATTCCTGACGGGTGGGAGCGGGACGCTGCCCAACGCGAAGAAATTGAAGCGCTTTCAGATGTGACGAACGGCCACAGCTATGGCGGAACCGGTGTCCAGCCGCTGCCGGGCGGCAGCTTGTATGAGAATCTGCAGGTGTATCATGAAGCAGATGAGGGCTTTGGCAAAGAGATGGCTATGAGTGAAACCGGCAGCAATGACAATCATTCCGACAGTACGAAATACGGCACCTATGCGTACAGGTTCGCTTCCGCCTTTGACCGGGAGCTTCGCGGAGATATCGGCTATGTCGATCATATCATGCAGCATGCGGCCTTCTTCAATGACGGGACCGAGTTCGGATTATTTGATTCCGCGATCAACTGGAATACACACCGCTTCGAGGATACGGTAGCTGTAGCCGCGAACAGTAATGAGCTTGGTGAAACGCGGCTGAAGACGTTCCGCAGGCTGGCCGCCGCGTATGCCACCCACGGGCGCCCGCTCAGCTACGAGATCCTGAATCCATCTGAACTGAATGAGAAAAAAGCGTATTTCCGCGCGGTTGATACCTCAGCACTGGGCACGTCGGCCATAGGGGCTTCTGCAGACAAAATTCTGCTGAATTTCGTGAACTTTGAGACGCAGCCCGTGACGATGCAGGTGAGGGTCACCATGCCCGGCAGCGGGCAGTATGCCGGAGAACGGTTTGGACCGGGCGATACCTATGCCGCCGCCCACTCCAATGTTCAGCTTACGGCAGCGCCGGACCTTACGCTCTCGGTTACCCTGGGCGCTGGTGAAACCGTCCAGTATATTCTCGATGAGCTGGAGACCACTTCGCCAACGGCTCCAACCAGTCCGGCCGCGGTGGCAGTAAGCCATGAGCAGGTGAAGGTGACCTGGAATGCCTCGACCGACAACGACAGGGTTGTCAGCTACAATGTGTACCGGGATGATAGAGCAGAACCGGTGATGACCGTTCCGGGCCGGATTACGTTTTACAATGACTACACGGTAGCTCCTGAGACCGTATATAGCTACAGGGTTCAGGCCGTGGATGATTTCGGCAACGTCTCGCCGTTGACCACAGCCGTATCCGCAACCACACTGCCGATGCCGATTACGCCGCATGTGGCTGGAGATCCAACCAAATTCGAGGCCGAAGCCACGTCCTTTGCCCCGCCGCTCAAAATCGGCTACTACAGCAGCGCTTCTGGAGGAAGGGTTGTGGAGCAGACCCATGCCGGCGGATTGACGGTTCAGGGATTCTATTCCGAGAGCGGCGGAAGCTACACTTTAACTATTGCATACGCTTCCAATCAGGAGTCGAAGAAAAATATCCTCATCAACGGACAAAAACAAACGACCGTGACGCTGCCGTCCACCGGAAGCTGGAACAGCAACTTTACCGTGAGGCAATATGGCATTACGCTCCAGCCGGGGTATAACATGATCAGCTTTACCTCCGCTGGAAACGGCGCTAACCTCGATTATTTCAAGCTTGAGGAAGGCGCATATGTTCCGGTCTCGGCCTGGTATACCGCAGAGCATAATCATCCTTATATCGACTATACCGGATTTACGACCGCTTCCAACGGTGTCTCTCACGTGACCTATGCACCTGACGCCACAGCAACGTTCAATTTCAGGGGCATCGGGGTCCGCTGGAGATCGGATATCAAAAGCGATATGGGCAGCGCTGATGTCTATGTCGATGGGCAATATATGCAGACCGTAGTCATTCCCCAGGCTGGCATTGAGGGAGAGAACCGGATCGTCTATGAGCTTGCCGGTCTGGAGTACGGGCTGCACCGGATCGAGATCAAGGGGACCAACGGGCTGGTGATGGTCCATGGGTTCGAGTTCGAGAGCTACGAGGCCACCCTTCCGGCACCGCTTGCGGACCTGATCGTTACAGATATCGGCTGGAATATCGTGAACAGCGATGGCACTCCATCCTCCCATACCACGCCGCAACTCGGGGATTCCTTAATCTTCTGGGCCAAGGTGAAAAATATCGGAGTGCGCCCGACCCCGCTGAACACCTCCACGGGATTGGGTCAAATTACGGGCGGTGCCTTCTCCGTCAACGGCGGTGTCGTATCCTGGTCGGACACGAACAATACAGTGATCCAGCCTGGAGAAGAGGTTACCCTGACCGCCAACAGCAGCGCCCAAGGCACGCCCAAATGGACCGTTCCGACCATAGGCGGCTTCACCATCACCTTCTTCGTGAATGATATCTGGAGGTATGAGGAGATGAACAAGGAGAATAACAAATTGAGCGAGACACTAAGTATTAGTCTGGATTGAAAGCTGATGAAGACGCTATAGAGCTATTTATATGGACTGATATCTGATAAGACGCTGTAAAGCTATTAATATGGTCTGATATCTGATGAGACGCTGTAAAGCTTAGCTTCTGCCTCCCTGCAGAAGCTAAGCTGGTTCAAATAGAAGTTAGCGGGTTGAGCGGAAGTTACGCGAGTTGAGGTGGACGTTAACCTGGTTGAGTGGAAGGACGGAAGATAAGCTGGTTTAGGCATAATGTACCTGAATGTACTCGCTAGTGGAGGTTACTCCCAGGGGAAAATGAATTTAGGTGGAATTAGGAAAACTAGTTTATGGAAACTTGTGCTGCTGCGAGTTCTAGGTGGAATTAGTATAACTAATTATGCCGAAAACGCCTCGGTTTGCTATTAGAACCATTATTAAGTAAACAAACTCCAACTAAACCTCGACTGCAGACCAGAAATCGAGAATTAGTGATACTTTTTCCACCTTGTTGAGGTGCTGCTCTACCATTGAGATGGTTGAGTATTGCATTTATTAGATGTTATTCCCTTTGAGACTCTGTAGGATTTCGAACTTTTTTTATAGATGACCTTATTTAGTCTCCGCCGTTCCCCGGCTACACTTAAGGTAGTGATGAAATTATACAGGGTTAGAACGATCTGACGGTTTGGGGGGAGCGGAGCGTCCCCTTGCAGTTACGGTTTGGGGGGAGCGGAGCGTCCCCTTGCAGTTACGGTTTGGGGGGGAGCGGAGCGTCCCCTTGCAGTTAACGGTTTGGGGGGAGCGGAGCGTCCCCTTGCAGTTACGCAGGTGAAATGCAGCCAAAGCGTCCCCGCAGGGGGAAAGCGCTCTCCGCACATTGCAGCCCAGGAGCACAATCCCTCCGCCCACGCCAGCCATCCGGGTGTCCAGAGGGCCGGGGCCCTTGGGGTCCCCCTTGGCTAAGGGGGATTTAGGGGGATCGAAATCAGTTAGGAGGAAGTGCGACCATGCCAAGGCCTCTAACAAGGGAGGAGCAGGAATGGGTAGAGCGGATGCTCGCGTCCATGAGCCTGCGGGAAAAGATTGGGCAGACGATGCAGGATCATGCAGGACGGCTGCCGTTTAAGGGAAACGATACTGAGGCGCTTGCGGCCTATTTGAAGACGTATCCGGTGGGCAGTTTTTTTATCGGCGGTGAGGTGATTCAGAAGGCGTCGGGCAAGGCGGCGGAGTACCGGGAGTGGACGGAGCAGCTGCAGCGGATCAGCAAATATCCGCTGCTGTTCTCCGGTGATTTGGAATTCGGCGCGGGATCGGCAGTCAAAAGCTTAACCGCGTTCCCGCCGCTCCTCGCGCTGGCCGCAGTGGACGATGAGGCCTTGGCCTATGAATACGGTAAATTTACGGCACTGGAAGGGCGGGCGGCGGGCTTTACCTGGGCGCTGGCACCTGGCACAGATCTTTTGCTGAACTGGATGAATCCGGTCATTACAACGCGCTGCCTGGGGGATGATCCCAAGCGGGCGGCAAGGCTAGCGGGTGCAGTCATGCGGGGGATGCAGGACCATGGCCTGGCAGCATGTGCGAAGCATTTTCCGGGGGACGGGGTGGATTACCGCGATCAGCATATTGTGACCACCATTAACGGCTTGACCGAGGATGAGTGGGTTGCCACCTACGGGCAGGTGTCCCAATCTATGATTGATCAGGGCGTACTGTCGTACATGACCGGGCATATTGCTCTTCCATGGATGGAGGGGGAGCAGGGGGAGAAGCCAGTACCGGCAACGGTATCGGAGCGGATCACAACGGAACTGCTGCGGGAACGTATGGGGTTTGAAGGTGTGGTGCTGTCGGATGCGCTGGATATGGGCGGATTTCTGGCCTGGGGCAGTTATGAGAAACGGATGATCGACTGCTTCAACTGTGGAACGGATGTGCTGCTGTGGCCGGGTGTGGATTATTTCGGGGTGATGGAGCGGGCCGTCAGGGAGGGCACCGTCCGCATGGAGCGGCTGGATGCGAGTGTCCGCCGCATTCTGCAGCTCAAGGCCAGGCTGGGTATGTATGGCCTTGATGAGGAAGGCCGGGACCCGCGGGCACTTTCGCTGCTGAACGACAAGTTGCCGCCGGAGCTGGATCTGGAAGCAAGGGGCCTGAGCCAGTCCCTCGCGGAGCGTTGTATTACACTTGTCCGCAACCGTGGCCATATTCTGCCGCTTGATCCGCAGACTACCCGCCGGGTGCTAGTGATCTTGCTGAACAAAGTGACGGAAGGCCGCAAGTATGAGCGGATGAATGTTTTTGTAGATCTTTTACGGGCGAGGGGGCTTCAGGTAGATATACTGGATGAATTTGAGCCGCTGGGCACGATCCGGAAATGGGAGTTGTCGGGGATTCGCTGGGATGCTGCTTTTGCACCTTACTTTCTGCCCTTGCACGGCATGATGAATACGGCCCGTCCGGTAGGCGAGGCGGCCAAAGCGATATGGGCAATGCAGCATGCAGAGACCATCCGGCCCATCGGGATTTCTTTTGCCACCCCATATTTGCTGCAGGATATGCCGTTTCTGGATGCGCTGGTCAATGCCTATTCGCTGCATGAGGAGACCGTGGAGCTTACGGTCAAAGCGCTGTTCGGGGAGCTGCCTTTTCAGGGACGGTCTCCGGTGAAGACAGACCCGCAGGGTGGTTCACTTGATCTAAGGGGGATGCATCATTTTGAGCACTGAGCGGAAGCCTGCGGAGGCGCTGGACCGTTTGTTTCAATACATGATCTCGGAGGCGCACCGGGGTGACTGGGGAATGGACATTGACCACTGGGATTGGGTGCCGGGGGTGGGTGTGATTTCGCTCATGGAGTACGCCACAGTAGGCGGGCAGGAAAAGGTAATAGAGTATCTGCTGCAGTGGGTGAACCGGAACAAGCACAAGGCCGATGGGGTCAAAGTCATCAATGCGCTCGCTCCGTTCGCGATTTTTCCTGAGCTGTACCGCCAGACCGGTGACCCGTGGTTTCTGCAAAAAGCGATGTCCACCGCGGATTGGATGCTCAACACTGCGCCGGTCACGCGGGAAGGGGCACTGGAGCATACCGTCACGGAAAATGTGGATTTCCCGGAACAGGTATGGGCAGATACGGTATTTATGGCTGTCTTGTTCCTGGCGCGTATGGGCGGGCTAACGGGAGAATCCCGGCTGGCCGATGCCGCACTGCGGCAGACGCTGCTTCATCTGCAGCTGCTGCAGGACCCGGCTACGGGACTGCTCTACCACGGCTGGAACAGCCGTGAGGGCAATCATATGTCTGCGGTCCGCTGGGCGCGGGCCAATGCATGGATTACCCTGGCGGTTCCGCAGATTGTGATGGAAGTTCAAGGCGTGGCTGACATACCGGAAGAGCTGCACAGCCGGTACTCATCGCTTGCGGCAGCCTTGCGGTCCTGTCAAGCCGGAAACGGACTATGGCATACGGTCCTGAACAGACCGGATTACGTTCAGGAGACTTCAGGCAGTGCGGGCATTGCTTGCGGATTCTTCAAGGGGGTGAAGAATGGCCTGCTGGATTCCTCTTTTCTGGACTCTGCCAGGCTTGCGGTGAGCGGCATTCTTCCGCTAATCGCGGAGAATGGTCAAGTGCAGGGAGTCTCAGGCGGTACGCCCGTCATGCCTTCGGAAGAAGCTTACAATACAATTGAAGTGTACCCTTCGCTCTACGGGCAGGGGCTGGTGATGCAGTTGCTTGCGCAGGAACTGGAGCTGGAAGATCGCCAACTGTAGACCGGAACCGCGGCTGCATAATGAGCCCTCCCCAGAGGGAGCGGTTAACAGGAAAGTGTGGTTAGGATTCTCCTACCTAAAGGAAAGGAAGATCATTGTGAAGAAAACCGCAGAGGGAAGCAAGGCTCCTGAAACACCGGGTAGGGAGGAAACGGCCTATAGGCATGAGGGCATCGATCATCGGCGGATGCTGATCCGTAAAATGCAAATGCTGGAGCCCCGGTATGACCCGGAGCTTCACCTGCTCTGGTCCCCGTTCAGCAGCCCGGGCTATCATACCACGCTGCGTGAGGCTGAGGTCATCCATTCTACGCGGGACTCGCTGTCTTATGCGCTGGGGCTGCTGGATACGGAGCTGCCAGCGTATGAACAGCGGGCCTTCGATATTATCGCCCAGGTAGTGTCCCTTCAGGATACCGACCGCAGCCATGATACCTTCGGCATCTGGTCCTGGTTCTACGAAGAACCGCTGGCACAGATGGCGCCGCCGGACTGGAACTGGGCTGATTTCTGCGGCAGCCGGCTGGTCCAGGCTCTCTCGCGCCACGGCCGCAGGTTGCCCGAGTCGCTGCGGATGGCGGTTGCCCAATCCATTGAGTATGCCTGTGAGGCAATTATCAAACGGAATGTCGGGCCGGACTATACGAACATCGCGATACTGGGGGCCTTCGTCACCAGAATCGCGGGGGAACAGCTGGGCCGCAGAGATTACGCAGAATATGGACTGAAGCGTCTGCAGAAGCTGTACGACTATACGATGGAACGCGGTGCTTTTCAGGAATACAACAGCCCGGTCTATACGTACATTGCCATCCTGGAGCTGTCCAAGCTTCATGCCGAAACCATAGATGACCAGGTGAGGATGCTTAGCCGCGGTCTGATTGATCTGAGCTGGAGGACGGTGGCCGGGTATTATCACCCTGCTACTGCGCAGTGGTCCGGGCCGCATTCCCGTTGTTATCAGACGCTGATCAATGATCAGAGCAAGGCGTTTTTGCAACTGGCAACTAAGGGGAGGGTGATGTTTTTTGACTGGGAAGAGCTGCCGTACGAAGAGGAATGGTATAAGAGCGGCTTCGAGTGTACGGCTGCTTTTCTGGAGGCCTTCAGCGTTCCGCGCACACAGGAAATCAGACAGCTCTATGAAGGGAATGCAGAGGATGGCAGCGGCAGATGGGCGGTTACCTATATGACCCCGCAGGTGAGTGTAGGATCTTTTACCGCCAGTGATTTATGGAATCAGAGAAGACCGCTGCTGGCGTACGTGGATAATAACGGCTTGCCGGCCTATATTCAGCTTCGCTGTCTGCATGACGGGTATGACTACTGCTCGGCCCGCTTCAAATCGAAGCAGGATCAAGGTCAGGTGCTGTTCGGCATTGATTTTATCACCGATGGCGGGGACACCCATCCCAATCTGGACCCTACCGGGGGCGTCATCGAGGCTGATGATTTACGGCTGCGGCTGGAGATTGGCGGCCATTTGGATGGGGTCTCTGCCGTGTCCACCAGGGAAGGGGCGATCCTCCGAATCGGAGAGACCGAGTGTATGCTGACGACATGGTTTGCAGCATTTACAGGGCATTCAGGGGCGCAGCGCGACTGGACATGGGAGATTCAAAAGACTGCGGATTTACTCTTGGTGGAGCTGATCCTCTATTCGGGACCACGGCGGACCATTGATTTCAAGGCATTGCAGCAAGCGGCCATGGTATTCTCGCTGGATATCCAGCAGGTACCGGATGAATCCGGGCCGGAGCTGGAGCTGACAGATGACGGAAACCTGTGGGTAAGCTGCAGCGGAGAGGAGACGGAAGCGTTCACGCTCCATCTGCGTCCTGGTCCGGCGGAGTAGAGCTTGCAGGGAGCGGTCCGTTAAGCTGCTCAAAAGCACAAAGAAGAAGACAGGAGCCTTCCTGTCTTCTTCTTTGTGTCCATGATAAAGCGAAATCAATAGAATTCCATTTGAAGTCTTTGGATGAACCTTTTTGATACCTGGGAAGGATGTTTTCCCTTATGGAGAACCCATCCATATTGTACAGGGGTTAAGCTTGGCATATCAAACGCTATAGGGACAATCTCAGGCAGGATATCTGTGAAGGAGTACTCCAGTCCGATGGTAATAGCGAGCCCGCGATTCACTGCATTTTGAATGGCCTTCGTATTATTTGTTGTAAAAAGGATGTTTGCTTGGCCAAACCTGGAGATTAATGCTTTGGTATGGTCCCATAGATCCTCATCATCATACAAGACCAACGGTTGTCCAACTAATTGCTCGGGCGTTATTTTCTTTTCAAAGGCCAGCGGCGAATCTTTACTTACGCCTACAACCATTCTCCCTTCTAACAGCTTCTCAAAGGTCAAATGCTCGCTTCTTTCGATAAAATCCTCCGCCAACACGATTAATCCAATATCAATGTTGCTGTGCTCCAGATCATATAATATCTCCCTTGGCCCTTTTTCAAAAATTTCTATTCTGACCTGGGGGTAGTCTTCCTTGAATGTGGAAACAACATCTACGAGTAAATGCATAGGACCTGGTATGGTAGCTATCTTCAATTCCCCGCTCAAGGTATTGCTGCAGCTTTTAGCCTCTTCTTTTAGCTCGTTCACTTTTAGCAGGACTTCACTTGCCTTTTGGATGATTTGATTTCCTTCAATCGTGGGTACAGCGCCTAAACCACGGGAACGGGTGAATAAGGTCATGCCTAATTCGGTTTCCAGTAACGAGATGGATTGGCTGATTGCCGATAAAGTGACATGCAGATCCTGAGCAGCTTTTGTAAAAGACCCCTTTTTCGCAACCTCTACAATGTATTCAATCTGTTCAAGATTCATCGTCAGCTCTCCTTATTAAGCTCTGATTAACTATAAGTAAATATAATTAAATTTTATTTAAATTTAGGGAGAGTTACACTGTATATGAAAGTACTTTCAATGGAAGATAACTCTTATGGTTCCCATTACTATTTTAGTCTATTACATCACCGTAGAGGAGGAGAAGTTGATGAGCAGTACAAGAGTAGCAGTGATCACAGGTGGTGCAAGCGGAATAGGGAGAGCCACAGCCTTGAAATTTGCAAGTAAAGGCGATCGGGTGGTTGTCGCTGATTTTAATGAAGCGGGCGGCGAGAAGACGGTTGAATTCATTAAGCAAGCGGGCGGCGAAGCTATTTTTGTCCGGACGGATGTGTCAAAATATGAAGAGGTCGAGGCGCTTATTGGACAAGCAGTTGCTGCTTTTGGCAGAATCGATGTAATGTTTAACAATGCGGGCATCGGGCGTAATACGCCTGTTCTGGATCAGAACCTGAATGACTATCACAGTGTAATCAATGTCAATCAGCATGGTGTTGCCTATGGCATTATTGCCGCCGGCAAAAAAATGAGAGAGCTCGGAATTAAAGGTGTGATTATCAATGCAGCCTCTGTTTTCGGTTTTCTGGCATCCCCCGGTACCTTTGCCTATCATGCTTCCAAAGGCGCTGTCATTATGATGACTAAATCAGCTGCATTAGAATTGTCCCCATATGGAATACGGGTAGTTGCGGTTGCACCGGGTGCGGTGGATACACCTATTATTCAGGGATATAAAGATCAGGGCTTGGTCGAATCCATGAAAGCCAAGGTCATCGGAAATAAATTGACAACACCCGAACAGGTAGCCGATTCCGTCTATTTGCTTACCTTGGATGAGGCCAGTGCAATCAACGGCAGCGTTGTTATGGCTGATGAAGGCTATGCTTCGTTTAAATAAATGATGGATCTGCTAAAACTAAAATAAAAAGACTCCGCAGTAGCCAAGTGAGGCTGGTGCGGAGTCTTTGGTCTGCTTAACCTGTCATTTGAGAGCTATATCTGCTTCTACTGCGGAATTGCAATAAAATCGTCCTTAAACCGTTCGTAATCGGCAATCCGGCATTCCAGCTTCAGGCGTGTGCCCTCCTCCTCATAGCTGACCGACTGTACATCAGCATGCTCATTGAAGTAGGAGACCACGCTGCCGCGGCCGAACGGAACGAGAATTTCACACTGGATATAATCATTGAACACATGCCCGCGGATCAGCCCGATCAGCTCGGCGATTCCGCTATTTTGCTTAGCGGAAAGGGTAACGGAATTCTCAGTCACCACGGGATAAGGCAGATCCGTCAGGTCGGCTTTGTTATAAGCGATAACGGTCGGGATTCCATCTGCACCCAGTGCCTTCAGGGTCTCCTCCGTAACGGTCATATGCTGGCTGACCTGCGGATCGGAAATGTCGGCTACATGAATCAGCAGGTCAGCTTCGGTCACTTCTTCGAGCGTGGAGCGGAAGGCCTTGACCAGATGATGGGGCAGCTGGCTGACAAAACCGACTGTGTCGGTCAGCAGGAGGGTCTTGTGGTCCGGCAGCTCAATACTGCGTACCGAGGTCTCCAGTGTGGCGAACAGCATATCCTTGGCCAAGACCCCTTTTTCCGAACCGGGGTGGAAGGTATCTACCAGTGTATTCATCAGACTGGATTTACCGGTATTGGTATAACCGACAAGACAGACCACGGGCACCTCGTTTTTGCGCCGCTGCTTCCGCTGGATCTGCCGCCGCGCTACCTGAGTCTGCAGCTCCAGCTGCAGCGCCGTGATTCGCTCCTCAATTCTGCGCCGGTCCAGCTCAAGCTTGGTTTCCCCGGCACCGCGGTTCTTCAGTCCTGCGCCGCCGCCTTGTCTGCCGAGGGACTCACGCATCCCGGTCAGCCGGGGAAGCATATACTGCAGCTGTGCCACCTCCACCTGGAGCTGGGCTTCCTTTGTCTTGGCACGCTCGGCAAAAATATTCAGGATCAGCACGGTCCGGTCGATGACCTGGCGATCCAGCGCCGACTCCAGATTACGGATCTGGGAAGGCGACAACTCATCATTAAAGATAACCACCGGAGCATCGTGCGCCTCCATAAGGGCACTCAGTTCGGTGATTTTACCTGTCCCGATATAATGCGACGGGTTAATCCGGCTGGATTTCTGGCTCAGCTCGCCAACCACCTCCAGCTCACAGGCAGCGGCCAGATTGCGCAGCTCCTCCATGGAATATGCGAAATCCTTGTCATTCTGCAGCTGAACACCGACGATCACTGCCTTTTGCTGTACAGTTTCAGTTTCCATATATGGTTACAACCTCCACGAGTAAATGTGATGAATTATTCTTCTAATCCATAAAAAAAGCACAGGCAGCCGTCTGCCTGTGCTTAACAGTATTCATAGAGGACAACAGAATAGGATGGAGGAGAGGGATTCGCTCCCAGTCTCTTCCGTCAGCATCTTCCCACAGCAAACAATGAATGTACTGAAAATGCTGCCGCCAGGCGGAACAGCAAGCTGCTCCACCCGAATGCCGCGGCGGTTCATTGATATGGTGTATGGAGATGCAAGGATTCCTAAAGGCATATGCCGGCTTCCGTTCCTGTCTGCCGGACAAAAGTTCAAGCTGCGGGTTGCCTTCAAAAATGGATAGACCTATCCTGAGTCCTCTGCACGGGGCAGAGCTTTCGCGCTATACAATTAGCTTAGCCGCGTAAAGTACGAATCCGGATATAGTCTATCACACGCAACCCTCCGTTCTAAAAAGTTACGTTGATTTTAGCACATTTGCCGGGAACTGGCAACTTGCACCAATTCAGGAAGTGCCCGAATATGCGATCAACATGCACGTCTGCCGTTTTATCTAGAAACTTCCAAATTCCACTGCATACCCTATAAGAACGACGTTACTAGAAGGAGGATGGCCTGTGCCTTATCTAACAACCAACACATTAACGAGCAGACCTACCAGAGGGCTTGGAACCATCAGCCAGGTAGTAGTAAAAGTGGTTAACAACGGATCATCCAAAGCTGTGGTGTATATAACAGGCCTCAATAATGATGTAACCCCGGAAACGTTGTTTGCCCAGGAGTTATTTGAGGTGAATTACCGGGAAGTGGTGACCAAAACCTATAATATCACCCAAATTTATTTTCAATTCAATGCAGTCTATTCCCAGGAACTGATGCAGATCCAGATTTTCCTTGTAGACAGTTCAGGTATCTTGGCGCCTGTTCCGCTGGAACAGCTGGAAGTCAGCCGGATCACCTCGGAATTCCGGGAAAATATCGCTGTGACTACGTCCGACTTCGCGCTGATCAGCTTCCGCAGAAATACAGCGGTTGTGATTCCGGAGGCGGTTGCCGCTGAAATCAAACCGGACAGTCTGGACATTCTGGCCTCTACACCTGTCCGGTACAAAATCGTGGCCGGCGGCACCGTCAACGGAACCTTCGTCAGTTATCCTACACCCACTACGGCCATACCGGTCACGGAAACAGCGCTGCAAGTGAATTATACCTGCACCACGGTGACGGGCGGAAGAGTCATCACCCAGGGTATCGGCTCAGGGATAGCCGGGGCCTATCAGAATGTAGCAGTGGAGCTGGCGGATCAGCAGCTCCAATATGATCTGACGGACGAGATCATTACACTTGTAGCCAGTTCGCTTGCCGGTTCAGACAACCTGGCAGCAGTGTTCAGAATGTCCGAACAGTGGTAAGTCCAAGGCGCATCAGGCCTAGTCTGGTCAGCCGACCCATTCCCGGCGCAGCGTGAACAGATCCTTCAGCGCATCGGTGGACAGCTCGGTAATCCAGCCTTCGGAGCTTGCGATTACATCATCGCTGAGCTGCTGCTTACTCTCCAGCATTTCATCTATTTTCTCTTCCAATGTTCCCAGCGAGATGAATTTATGCACTTGCACATCCTTGGTCTGGCCCATGCGGTATGCACGGTCCGTGGCCTGATTCTCGACAGCCGGATTCCACCAGCGGTCGAAATGGAAGACATGATTGGCTGCGGTCAGGTTCAGGCCCACGCCTCCCGCCTTCAGCGAGAGGATGAATATATTCGGCTGGTCAGACTGCTGCTTCCCCCCTGCTTCTGAGGCTTCCCCCTCTTGCGGCGGGGGTGCTTGAAACCGTTCAATCATGCGGTCGCGGGCACTTTTGGGCGTACTCCCGTTCAGATACAGCACGGGCTCCTGCAGCTCCTGCGACAGCACAGCCTGCAGCATTTTGCCCATGCCTACATACTGGGTGAAGATCAGACAGCGCTCATTCTCCTCGCGCAGTTCCCGCACCATGGCCAGCAGCCGCTCCAGCTTCGCTGACCGCTCAATCAAGGGAGCCGTTTCGATGCGGCCCTCTGGATCTGCCTCAGGCAAGGCCTCTTTGCTCAGCAGCATCGGATGATCGCATAGCTGCTTAAGGCTGGTCAGTGCTGACAGAATAGCCCCTTTGCGCTCAATGCCTTCCAGCTTTTGCATCCGTTCCAGGAGCCCATTGACGTTCTGGTCATACAGGGCTGCCTGTTCGGCAGTGAGGTGAACATAGGTTTTCATCTCGTTTTTATCAGGAAGGTCAAGCTGAATGGCCGGATCTTTTTTCTTGCGGCGGAGCATGAACGGCTTGACCATCCGCTGCAGATCCGCTGTCCGCTTCGGATCGCGTTCCTTTTCTATAGCGTTTGCGAACCGGTCCTGGAAGGATTTTGCGCTGCCCAGGTATCCCGGTGTGATGAAGTCGTAGATCGACCATAGTTCAGAGAGCCTGTTCTCGATAGGTGTTCCCGTTAGCGCAATCCGGTGCAGTGCGGGAAAGCTTCGTACAGCTGCGGATTGCTTGGTCCCGGCATTTTTGATGTTCTGCGCTTCATCCAGGCAGACTGCAGCCCAGGTGAATTGCTTCAGCAGCTCCTGGTCGAGTGCAGCCGTGGCATAAGAAGTCAGAACCACATCGGCCTGCGAAGCGGCGCCGTAGAAGTAGCCTGCATCCAGGCGTTTGCCTCCATAATGCAGCATTACGTTCAGGGAAGGGGCGAAGCGCTGCAGCTCCTTCTGCCAGTTGCCGAGCACGGATGTCGGGCAGATAATCAGGGCGGGCCAGCCGGGCGGGTCGGTCTGCCGCAGCCGTCCCGCAGCAGGGTCCGCTTCAGCCGCTTCCTGCTGATCCTTCAGATGGAGCAGATAGGCAATCAGCTGCACGGTTTTGCCGAGGCCCATGTCATCCGCCAGAACGGCTCCGAGGCCAAAGCGGCGCAGGAAAGCCAGCCAGGCATACCCCTCCTGCTGGTAGCTTCGAAGCTCCGCGTGAAGTCCGGCAGGCACCGCGGGCTGCGGCCACTGTTCGCGCTGCCCGAGCTGACCGATCAGCTGTACCAGATGCGCGTTCAGCTCGACCTCCAGCCGGAAGCGTGCAGCCTCCTCCTCGGCCTGTTCAGCAGCGGCCTCGGCCGCCTCCTCTTCGCTGCTGCCGAGCAGATGCAGCTGCAATACATCCTGGAAGGACAAGCCCTGCGACTTGTCCATTCCAGCCATGGCCCGCTGAATCTGGGCCAGCAGGGCCGGGTCCAGGGGAATCCACTGGCCCCTGAACTTCACGAGCCGTTCGCCGCGCGCGACCAGCTCCGCGAACTCCGCCTCGGAGAGGTCGGCGTCGCCGATGGAGATGCGCCAGTCGAAGTCGACCAGCGCATCCAGCCCAAAGAGCGACCCGCCGCCGCGGCTGCCCTCGCCGGAGCTGATCTTGGCGCGCAGGCGCGGCTTCTTCCGGCTGGCGGCCTCCCACCACGCCGGCAGCAGCACCTGCCAGCCGGCCTCCAGCAGGCGCCGGCTGTCTACCGTCAGGAACCGCCACGCGACCTCGTCGCTAAGCGGTTCCCCAAGCACATCGCGCCCGCGGCCGATGTGCTCGCCGGGCAGGCTGTCCCGCAGGCGCGACAGCCACCCGGCCGCCCGCTCGTGGACGTGCTCCGTCCACGGCGCGGGCCAGCGGCCATGCGGCTCTCCGTCATCGGAGAGCCGCAGCGGCACAAGCGCGGATTCGTCGCGCTTGTCCTGGAGCAGCAGCTGCAGCCGCCAAGAGGACGAGTCCTCGTCCGGCTCCAGCAGCTGCAGCGCAGGGCGGAACGGCGCGCTGTCCGCCTTCCAGCCGATGGACATCAGCCAGCTGTCCGCGTCCATCCCGGCGGCCTGGGGCCCGCTGCGGCTGAACAGCAGCGGGAATTCGCTCCGCAGGTCGCCGGCTTCGGCTTCCGTGCGGTAATACCGCTGAAAGACCGCCGCCGAGAAGGCGGCCTGCAGCCCTTCCGCAAGAGCGCTGCGCTCCTGCAGCCCGCGCAGCGCTTCCGCAGCGGCGGGACTGCCGGCGGCCGAGCGCGCAAGCGCCTGGCCGTCCCAGTCCCAGCGCAGCTGGCCTTCGCGGAAGGCGGAGAAGCTGGGGACGTACTGCTTGTCGTCCAGCAGTGCAGCCAGAACCGGGGCTAGTTCGGTCAGCAGCGCAGCGTTGCCTTCCCAGCTCCAGCCGATATGCCGGAGCACCTGAAGTTCCGCGAAGAACGGGACCACCTGCTCGGCGGGAAGGATGACAAGCTCGACGCCGTCGGCGCTCTGGGTTGTCAATTCCGTTCCATAGAAGGAGTCCTCGTGCCAGGCGAACAATTGCTGTTTGAGCAGCAGACCGGGAACATAGTCATCCCTCTCATTAATGCCGTAGATCAGGGCATCGCCATACTGGCTCAAGGCCAGCTGAACGGAAATATTTTGCGTGTGCATACTCATGGGATCAGCTTTCCTTTCCGCAGCTCCTCCTGCAGTGCGCGCAGCCGGCTGTGCCTGGCGGTGAAGGCATCCAGGAATTCCTCCCACCGTGCCTCGCGCTTCATCTTCTTGTACAGCTTGGCGAGCCGCTTCAATAGCTTCACGGCAGCCTTATAACTGTGCCGGTTCTTCTCCAGCACGAACCGTTCCGCCGCCTGATGGTAGAACGGCAGCAGCAGCTCCGGCGCGTTCTTCTCCACCGGCTGCAGGTCGCTGACCCGGAAATCGGAAGGCTCTTTGCCGGCGGCCAGCTGATAGTCCATCCATTCCCGCCATTTGCCGGCAGCCAGCAGCTTCTCTTCGTAGATATCCTGTGAGAGCGGCAGCATCCCGGATAGAGTGTTCCACATTTGGGGCTCTGCTTCCGGCAGATGACGCACGGCGTCCTCCCAGTAAGCGGCATAGCCTTGCAGATTATAGAGGCGGCTGTTCAGCAGCGGGCCTGTAGCTTCAAGCCAGGCGGCAAGGCGGGACCAGTGCCCGGCTTCGGCGAGCGGCGGGAGGAAGCCCATCAGCTCGTCCGGATGAAGGCCGGGACGCTCCGATGCGGCAGCCAGCCGTTCCCAGGCCGCTTTATCGTCGTTTAGGTAGAAGTACATCCGGCTCTCCGCCAGCAGCAGTGCGGAGCGGTTCGCTGCGGCGCCGAGCCCGCTTGCGCGTTCCCGCAGCGCATCAAGCTCCTCCAGATACAGCTCCGAGCCGCTGGTGTTCGGGGCAATCCAGTGATTCCAGAGCCGGTCGTAGCAGAAAGAGAAATAGGGCTGCTCCCGCAGTCGGTCGCGTGATTCCGTCAGCATTTCAAGCTGGACGTAATCCAGGGTTTCTCTAACCCGGGGCCATTCCTCCGGCTCTGAAGCCAGCGGCAGGCCCGACTTCATAAGGCGCGTAACCGCCTCTTTAAGCTCAGAGACCGCAATAGACGTGTAATATCCGAGCGAATAGCTTGAAGAAGAGAGGGTTCCTGCATGATTGGGAGGGAGGGGCTGAATCAGGCTCTCCAGAATGAACAGGTGGGCATTAAGCTGGAACAGCAGCGCAGCAGCCGGGGCCAGATCTGCTTGTACCTCCATGATGGCGGACAGCGCTCTGCCGGAATACTGCGGATTGCGTACGGACTGTGCCATCGGTGCGGTAAGTAGTGCCATGTATTCGCGCCACTGCGCAACCGTTGCTCCTGGGATTAGCCCGGCGAGTTTCTGCGCCTGTTCCCGCCGGCTGCCGGAGACACCGGCAGCGGCGGAAGCCTCTAAGACCTCTGTCTTCTTCCGGTCGATGACGGCCTTGGCATTGGCGAGCATGTTCACAGACCGCTCCTGCGACTCGGCGACATTCATCAGCACCGCCGCCATATGCTTGCAGGGCCCCTGAACCGGGCAATCACAATGACTTTCCGTCAAGTGGTCCAGCTCGAGGCTGACGGCATAATCCTCTCTGCCCTCGACTACCGCCATAATTCTCCGCGATGAGATCATCCGGAGAGACTTTACGCGTTTTTGCTTATAATATTGAAATCCCCGCTTGAGAGTCAGATCCTCAAAATAAAAAGCCACATCCGAGATGAGCTTGTCCCATTCGGCATCGTTGATCATCAAATTAGGCTGCATTTGGGTTAATCTCCTGTACAAAAGTCTGTGTGAATCCGGTTGCTTCATACGGATATCTGTGAGCGGTACGTAGCATCGCTGCTTCATAAGCTTATAAAAGGATGGCGAAGCCGTTTCCGCTTGCTTCTACTATTATATCATTTATCATGTTCTTCACTCCAAACGTTTAAAATCTTAAAGAATATGATATGCTCCATATTGAATTACAGAAAAAACATGCTACTCTATGGTCTGGACTATGAGACCCGCGGAAGGATGAAGCAACGCCAATGCTGCGATTTAAGTTAAAATATTTGCTGAACAACAAACAAAACCGGCTGATCCTGATGTTGACCGTCAGTGTGTCGCTGCTGATTATACTAATCGGCCTGTTCTCCTACAGGGAATACCGGAACGCACTGGATACGGAGCTGAACACGCCGAATATCGAGTTGCTGCAGATCAATCTGGATGTCACCAACCGGGCGTTCCGGGAGTCGGACAATAAGGCGGTAGATCTGTCGTTTCATCCGGTTATACTGAAATACATTAACTCAGCCTCAGCAGAGAATGCAGGCATCGCTGCCGAGCCGCAGGATTATCTGACAACGCTCGCAACAGAGCCGGACATTCACGCGATCAGCGTCATCAAATTCAAGGATCATTCCGTGATTTCCAGCGGCTACGGCTATAAGAGCTCATGGGATGAGGCGCCGGAGCATGCCTGGACCTCGTGGATTGAGGAGATTAAGGAGAAACCGCTGCTGATCAAGAGAAGGGTGTACACCGGCACCGATCCCCAGCTCAGCCACACGGAGCTGCTGTCCTTAGCCCGTCCGATTGTCCAGGAGGGTGAAGTTACAGGAGCTGTGCTGATTGATCTGGATTACGACATGCTGTTCTCCAAAATGTACAGTCATCTGTCGAGCTATCAATTGGTGTATGACCTTGAAGGCGACCTGATCTATCCGAAGCTGAACCTGCCGTTCCCCCTTGCGGAAATGAACGAGATGCTGAAAGACATCGATGTAAGCCCGTTCGCCCATGTGAAGATCGAGGGCAAGGCCTATATGGCGAACCAGACCTTCTCCAATGTGACCGGCTGGCGGCTGATTTCACTCGTTCCTATGGAGCAGCTGCTCAAAAATGTGACAACCGCACGCAATATGATGATCATGCTGTCACTGATCTCCATCGCTGTAGGCTGCTGCGCGATCTACTATTATAATTTCGCAGCCTTCCGGCCTTTGAAACGGATCAATAAGCTGCTGGCTCCGGATACAGCAGCAGCCGGACATGGCAATCTGTACGACCTGGAGCCGGTAATCGGCAAGCTGGTCGGTGATTTTCAGAGCAAATCGCTCGTAGCGGAGTGGAGCCTGCCGGAGCTGCGGTCCAAATATGTGAATGATCTGATTACCCGCAGTATCGGCACGCAGGAAATACAGACGAAATGGGAGCATTATTTTGCAGATTGGCAGGAGGGGCCTTTTGAGCTGCTGCTGATATCGGTCGACCGCCATGCACAATGGGCAGCGGCATTTATGGAAGAGGACCAGATGCTGTTGAAATACGCCATGAATAACATTGTCCTGGAATACTTCGAACCCTTCTGGAGAGCAGTAACCACAGCTCCGCAGAAGGATAGTCTAGCTGTGCTGCTTCAGGCCCGGACGCCGGAAGAACGCGATCTTCAGGCGGAAGCAATCAGACTGGTTAGCCTTCTGGAGGAAGTCCTGAAAATATCTGTATCCATCGGGATCGGCAGCACTTCTGCCGGTATTGCCCAGGTGGCCCACTCTTACAACGAATCCATGTTGGCCTTGTCCTGCCGGCTATATGAAGGCTATGGACTTGTCCACACTTACACGGAAACAGAGAACCAATATACAGAAGGCGTTGGTCCATCCGATGATGCCTGGAGGCAGCAGGTCCTGCAGGCGCTGAAGTCATCGGATGCCGAGACGGGACTGGAGTGGGTTCGCAGAGGAGCAGCCGACACCCGCAAAAAAGGTATTCAGCCGCAAAAGGTGTTCCGTTCCATCAATGATCTGTTAGAGGAAATGATGAGTATTGCCGCAGCCGGGAGCCATCCGCTTCCTGCAGAGCTTGCGGATTACACGTGGCTTCAGGTGACGACCATGGATCTTACCGAGCTGGAAGACATGCTGTGCCGTATTGTCGTCCATATGGCCAATGTGCTGGGCGCACACCGGCAATCGAAGGAATATCTGCAGGTACAGAACCTGATAGCGTATATGGAGAGTCATTTGCAGGAGAATATCGGACTTCAGGACATCGCAGCCCATATCAATATGGGGGTATCTTCGGTCAGCACCCTCTTCAAGGAAGAGACCGGAACGACCGTTTATGATTACCTTACCAACCTGAGAATAGATAAAGCCTGTGAGCTTTTGCTGGACAGCGGTCTGAAAATTGCCGATATTGCCCTCCAGGTGGGCTACCAGAATGAGAACAGCTTCATCCGGGCCTTTCGTAAAATCAAATCGACGACACCCGGCAAGTTCCGGGAGAGCAACAAATATGCCAGCGAGTATGCAGATCGGCCAAAACCGCGCCATTCCGGCGTTTCTGAGGATTCAGAATAAGATAATATGATTGTGGGACACCCCCGAATACGATAAAGTTCTATTTGAGAAAACTTTCACAGCTATGATGCTTGAGAATTCGGGGGTGGGGCGATAGAGCATACGGCAGGATTTCACGTTCCCGCCAGCAGCTCGATATCCTTTAATAAGAGAAGAGGGATGCTTTTGAAACGGGGAATGCAAATAGGAATCTGGGCGGCATCGCTGCTGGCTGTAGTAATCCTCCTTCTTATTGGAAACCGCGTAACGGACGACCGCAGCAACAAGGGAGATCAGGCTGGTTTTCCCAAAAAGCCGATCACATTAATTGTGCCGTACGCTGCAGGCGGAGGAACCGATACAACAGCAAGGGCATTAGCCAAAGCGACAGAGAAGTTTCTGGGGCAGCCGGTTATCGTTGTCAACCGCACAGGCGGCGGAGGTTCCGTCGGACTGATGGAAGGCGCGAGTGCCAAGGGGGACGGGTATACGGTGACTTTTTTGCCGGCCGAACTAACCATCCTTCCACATCTGGGACTGTTGCCGATTACCTATGAGAAGTTCAAACCCATCGCTCAAACAAATTTTGATCCTTCCGCCATAACCGTAAGGCAAGGCGCGCCGTGGCAAACCGTAAATGAATTTCTCGACTTTGCGAAAGCGCATCCAGGTGAATTGAAAATGGGAAACGCAGGAACGGGAAGCATTTGGCATTTAGCTGCCATAACGTTAGAACGGGAAACAGGTGTGAAGTTTGCACATATTCCCTTTGAAGGTGCTGGGCCCGCCGTCTCCGCTTTAATGGACGGATTTGTGGATGCGGTGCCTGTGAGTCCCGCCGAAGTGAAAAAATATGTGGATGAAGGAAAGCTGCGGACACTGGCGATTAACGCCGACAAGCGCTCTGAAGCGCTGCCGGGCGTTCCGACTCTGGAAGAGCAGACCGGAATTCATGTGAACTTCACCAGTACATGGAGGGGACTTGCTGTACCCAAGGACACACCGGACGCCATTGCGGATATACTCGCCGGGGCATTTATCAAAGGAACCGAAGACAAGGCATTCCGCGAGTATATGAGTGTAAATGGACTGGGACTGATGGTTAAGGACGGCAAAGACTTTTCCAGGCAATTAAAAGAAAGCGACGATTTATTCGCCAAAATGATCCCGGAGCTCGGACTTAGCCGTAAGTGATGTGAAAGCGTAGTCAAGCAAATTTTCTCTCAGAGACAGCTGTCCGCAGGTTTGCGTACTGTAACAGATGGTTAGACCCAGGGGGCTGATTTGCTGCGCCTATGGAAGACAAAATAATCAATTTCTGCAAAAAATTAAACCATATTATAAGAAGGGTATGATCAATCACATGAAAATCAAACAGACGATCGACAAGATTCCTGGCGGCATGATGCTGATTCCTTTATTCCTTGGTGCCATTATCCACACGGCTTTCCCGAATGCAGGTGAATATTTCGGAGGCTTCACCAAAGGCCTGATGACAGGTACGGTACCTATTCTGGCCGTCTGGTTCTTCTGTATGGGTGCTGCTATTGATGTTAGAGCAACCGGAACCGTAATCCGCAAATCCGGAACACTTGTATTGACCAAAATCGCGGTGGCTTGGGTAGTAGCCTTGATTGCCATTCAGTTCCTGCCTGAGGGCGGCGTTCAAACCGGATTTTTTGCCGGATTATCCGTTCTGGCGATCATTTCCGCAATGGATATGACCAATGGCGGCCTGTACGCTTCCATTATGCAGCAGTATGGCACAAAAGAAGAATCTGGCGCCTTTGTACTGATGTCGCTGGAATCCGGTCCGCTTGTAACCATGCTGATCCTGGGCAGCACCGGGGTAGCCGTATTCGAACCGCATGTATTTGTTGGCGCTGTGCTTCCTTTCCTGGTCGGATTCCTGCTGGGTAACCTGGATCATGATCTGCGTGCTTACTTCGGCAAAGCTACACAAACACTGATTCCGTTCTTTGGTTTCGCACTGGGTAGCTCCATTGACCTGGGTGTCATTGTAGATACAGGCCTGCTGGGTATTCTGCTGGGTGTTGTTGTTATCATCATTACAGGTGTTCCGCTGATTCTGGCTGACAAGTACATTGGCCGTGGTAACGGGACTGCCGGACTTGCCGCTTCCAGTACTGCCGGAGCCGCTGTAGCCAACCCTATGCTGGTAGCCAACATGAAGCCTGAGTTTCTGCCAGCTGCCCAGACAGCAACCGCACTCGTGGCAGCATCGGTTATTGTGACTTCCATCCTCGTTCCAATCATTACCGCTTACTACTCTGGTTACATGAAGAAGAAGAACCCGCCGGTTGCAGACGGCCCTGCGGATCTTCAGACTTCAAAAGCAGCCATATAATATATTCTTATAACAACGTAAATTATATAGTTTATAAAAGGATGTCCCTATACATTTAGCCCCTCGAACTACGCCGTTATGGCGGAAGTTGGAGGGGTTTTTTTTGGATAACCGATGAAATTAGTTGATCAGCTTGTTGAACGCGGCGTTGTCAAACCGGTCGCCTTGCACCAGCCATTGCCCATCCACATTAAACATAGTCAATATGCCCTCCATAGGCACCCGCTTGTTTTCCTTACCCTTCTGATTGAGCAGTACCAGGTCTACGTTGTACTTCAGTTCGACGATATCTTTTTTCGTTCCATCCGTTAGGGTGAACTTCAGATTTTCCGGCTGCACAGACATCTGCTGCTTCTGGACGACCATTAAGGGTAGAGCAGTATAACGGTTGTTGATGGCTTTTTGATAAAAATCTTCTGTCAGATAGGATCTCATCGCATCGTTTCTCTGCTCAATGCTCTCCTCAGACAGGACATCCGCGTAATCCTTGACGGTGTACTCGGAAGTCTTATACTCCGTGGCGGCTTGAACGGCTGCCGTTTCGGCTGTGCCGTCCTGCGGAGAAGTACTGCTCTCAGGTGCAGGAGCTGCACTCTCAACAGGAGGCGAAGTGCTCTCAGAAGAGGGTGCTGCAATTTCAGAGGCCGGAGGGCTGGGTTCAGGTGCATTGCTTGAGGCGGATGAGCTGCAGCCTGTAAATAACGCAAGGGAAAGAAAAAGTGTGCTTAATAGCCATAAGTGCTTTTGCATAGTGATCCTCCTGAATGTTCGATAATGGAAATATTCATAATATTACCATATTATGTTCTTCCTGACCGTAGTTGGTTCTGATGAATAACTTATTGTACCTCCCCGCGCGAGTGGAGTACAGAGCAAAGTACGGCCTATAGTAGCGCTGTCGTAATCTTGCTCTCCTGTTTCAAAGGGCTGCATAAGGCAAATTGAATCGTATATACTGGCGGTAAGAGGTGATTTCCGATGGAACAGGCGTTATTCGAGCAGATCTACGAATCCGTTGTGCGGCGCGAGCCAAAGTATGATGGTGTGTATTATACAGCGGTGCTGACAACACATATTGTATGCCGCCCTTCCTGCCGGGCAAGAACGCCGAAGGCAGGCAATGTCGTTTTTTATGATTCGCTGGAGCAGGCGGTAGCGGCGGGGTTCCGGCCCTGCAAAAGATGCCGCCCGGAGGAAGGCGGTGTGCTGCGCCCGGACGCGTTGCTTGCATCCGAGACGGATAAGCTGATGGAGGCACAATTTGGGCAGAAGGTTACACTCCAATCCCTTGCCGCACAGCTGAAGGTTAGCCCGTTTCATCTCCAGCGCACCTATAAGCGGGTCACCGGGCGGTCGCCTGCGGAGAGGCTGGATCAGCTGCGCGTGGAGAAAGCGTGCGCGCTGCTGGCGGATACAGAGCTTGCGGTTGCTGAGGTGGGACAAGCGGTCAGCTTTCGCGGGCCGTCACACTTTGCCGCGTGGTTCATACGAAAAACCGGCCTGGCGCCGACCGAATACCGCAGCCAAATCCAAGGAGGGATTCATCATGAATGAAATCACGATTTACCATCATACCCTGAACCTGGGGAATAGAGATTGGACCCTATGGGCCAGTGACAAAGGCTTAATCCGCCTGTCCTTTGGGAGAGAGGAGAAGCTGCCTGAGGGGGCATGGCTAAAAACCTTTGCTCCGCTGCACCGTTATCAGGAGCATCAGGCAGTGTTCGCGCAGCTCGGGATTACCCGGGAGCTGGAGAATTATTTTGCTGGGGTACCGGTCAGCTTCAAGGATATCCCTCTGGATATCTGGGGAACTCCGTTTCAGCAGGAGGTCTGGAAAGGACTTGCGACCATTCCGCATGGTGAGGTCATTACCTACCGGGAGCTTGCCGGGAGGATCGGCAGGTCGCAGGCGATGCGCGCAGTAGGAACGGCGAACGGGCAGAATCCGCTTCCGGTCATTCTGCCCTGTCACCGGGTTATTGGCACGAACGGAACATTAACCGGCTACCGGGGCGGTCTTAAGCTGAAGCAGGAGCTGCTGGCGCTGGAAGGTATTCTGCATGTGGGGGAGGCGGGCCATGAACGATTTGCTTTTTGAGCTGCCGCTGCCGGAGTTCTTCGATTTCGGCGTCTGCCTGGATTACCTGAACCGTTCTCCGCTTGAATGCCTGTACCGGACGGATCAGGAGGGAGTGACCCGTTACTTCAATCTGGATAACCACCCGGTTCTTGTCCGGCTGACGGTCCCGAAGGGGGGCCAGCTGCGGGTAACCTTGCTGTACGGCGAAACTCCTGGTCCTGAAGCGGTAGCGTGGCTGGCCCGCTACATTCGGGAATGGTTCGATCTGGACCGTGATCTGGCACCGTTCTACCGTCTGGCAGAAGCCGATCCGCTGCTGGGGCCGCTTACGGAGCAGCACAGAGGCCTGCGGATCGTGGGTATTCCCGATCTGTTCGAAGCGTTGTGCTGGGCCATTCTGGGCCAGCAAGTGAATCTGGCGTTTGCTTACAGGCTGAAGCAGCAGCTGACGGCTGCCTACGGAGAATCGCTGGAATATGAAGGGCATATGTATTATGAATTCCCAAGGCCGGAGGTATTCGCGGATGTGCAGCAGGAGGAGCTATGCGCCCTGCAGCTGACCCGCAGCAAAGCGCGGACGGTGCTGGATGTGGCGGCACTAATTGCCAGCGGCGGCTTAAGCCGTGAAGAACTGCTGGCGCTGCCATCCCCGGACGCTGCCGAGCAGCGGCTGCTCCAGATTCGAGGTATCGGTCCGTGGACCTCGCAGTATGTCCGGATGCGCTGTCTGGATGATACCACGGCTCTCCCGGTGGGGGATGTAGGCCTGCAGAATGCGGTCAAATTCCTGACCGGCATGGACCGGAAGCCTACCCCGGCAGAGCTTTTGAAGCTGGCGGAGCCCTGGCGCGGCTGGGAGGCCTATGCCACCTTTTATTTGTGGCGGGCGCTGTACTAATCAGCTCATGGTTCTACCTCGGTGTAACTCCCCGAACCAGGAAAGCCATCCTTCAGCGGAAATACCTCTGATCCCGCCATAATCGGGCTAGCGGATGGAATGAGAGGTATAAATACGTCTGATCTCGCCATAATCGGGCTGGCGGGTAGAATGAGAGGTATAAATACCTCTGATCTCGCCGTGAACGGGCTGGCGGACGGAATGAGAGGTATAAATACCTCTGATCTCGCCATAATCGGGCTGGCGGGTAGAATGAGAGGTATAAATACCTCTGATCTCGCCATAATCGGGCTGGCGGACGGAATGAGAGGTATAAATACCTCTGATCTCGCCATACCCGGGCTGGCGGGCAGAATGAGAGGTATAAATACCTCTGATCTCGCCATAATCGGGCTGGCAGACGGAATGAGAGGTATAAATACCCTTGATTGGGGAGCGATGCCGTTACCTGCGGCAATGAGATGTTGGATTCCCTATTAGGGTAAGTTTGTTCATTCTTTTGCCGGAGCCCAAGCGTTCACTGTGTACTTAACCATTCACTCAAGGAAATCCTGGACACAATATCATAACCATGACCCTCACCTTTGGGTTTCAAGACCACAGTCCCTAAGTAGGGGATCTCTCCCAACCCTAGACCCCTGGGAAAGCTGTGGGCAATGATCACTTGATTAGTTCCCTCAGCTGGAGTCTTCTCCAATACAGATCTCAGGGCCGTTAATGTGCTTTCTTGTTCGTCTGAGGTAACATTACCACTCAAATTGTAAATGTTGACCCAGAAGGGATCGGTCTGAACATTGTCTGCTCCAAAAGCTAAGGCTGCCGTTTCCCTGGTCCGGCAAAAGGGGCTGGCCACAATCGGGGTTTGAACCGGGATGTGCAGGCGCCTGATGGCTTTTCCCAAAAGAACGGCCTGCCTTCTAGCTTCATTGGAAAGATTCCTCTGGGTTGTGCAGTCTCTGAGGTCGAGGTTTGGTTGATCTTGTCCCGTTGTTGCTTCACCGTGTCTGACGAACAGGATGTACCCGCCCTGGCGGAGCGAAGCCAATAGCGCTGGGTCCACTGGTTTGGCTTCTACTGTATATCCGGCCGCTTCAATCATAGGTGCTGAAACTGAAACCATTAGGAGCAGAGTAATCATGTATGCATAAACCAGTTTTTTCACTATCAGCGCCCCCCGCTTAGAATAAGCTAATGAGGCATAGTATACGTAGGAGGGCTGATGCTATTCGAATAATTGTCAGGGTACGCGCAAATCTGCACGACAGGGGGCTTCTGCATTCATTGCCCGCGCTTTGTGAACACCTGGAAAGCCACACCGAACTTGTCGGTGACCATGCCGAATGCAGGACTGAAGTAGGCGGGGGCGAGCTCTATATCAACTTGTCCGCCTTCTTTTAATAAGTGATAAAGCTGCTCTGCCTCTGCGGCGTTGTCTACCGTAATGCAAATGTTGATGCCATTGCCCGGGATCAGCGCCTGTCCTTCCTCCAGATCGGCTACGTAAAAATCCGTCTCTCCCACGCGCAGTACGGAATGGGCAATGCGTGCTTTGGCTTCCTCTGACAACGGTGTATCGGGGTTCTGCGGCCCTTCTCCTACCGTTTGCTTGAAGAGCAGCTTCGCTCCCAGCGTCTCCTGATAAAATTCAATCGCCTTCTGCGCATTTCCGTCGAGCAGGATAAAAGGATTCAGCTGTATAGTCATGTTCAAATCTCTCCCTACAGTTGGATTTGCCCGCCACCAGCGGCTGGGCTATATATTCATTGTAGGGTATAATAGTGACAAGTATTGTCACAAATAAAAAGATATTGGAGCTGTGCTATGTCTAAATCCAAACGCTTGCTGGACCTGATGATGACCGTCAACCGCAAGCGAAAGTTCACCGTCAAAGAGCTGGCAGTGGAATTCGGCGTGTCCACGCGCACCATCCTTAGGGATTTGCAGGAGTTGGGTGAGCTGGGTGTCCCGCTCTATTCCGAAGTGGGGCCCCACGGCGGATACCAGGTGCTGAACGAGAGAATCCTCCCGCCCATTGCCTTTACGGAGGAGGAAGCGGTAGCGATTTTTTTTGCCAGCCATTCTCTGCGCCATTACAACTATCTGCCGTTCAAGGAAGAATCCTTGTCCGCTTTGCACAAGTTCTATCATTATATGTCCGGGGATGTCCGCGACCGAATAGATCAGATGAAGGACCGGATAGATTTCGTAATCCCGTCAAGACAAGCCGAGTTTTCATATCTCGCTATTCTGCTGGAAGCGGCAACGGGGCAAAAAGTGCTGCGGATTGTTTATGAAACCAGGGGTGAACGTATGGAAAGAGCCATTCAGCCGATCGGCATCTATGCGAGCAGCGGGTTGTGGTATTGTCCGGCCTACTGTTTCCTGCGGGGCGGCATTCGTGTGTTCCGCTGTGACCGGATACATGCAGCGGTGTATGACACCTCTGACCTCGCACCGCTGGATCTGCGGGATGTGCATCTGGGGAATAAAGATGCTTTCAGCCATATGCAGCAGGGGAACCGGGCGGAGAGGCAGAAGGATTCAGAGGCAGGAGCAGACGGGAAACGGGGAAGGGCGTCAGCCCAGAACCCTCAACAAGTCCGGTTGTACGTTGAACTAACCCATGAAGGCGTCCAGGCATGCGAGGGTGAGCTATGGTCGGCATCCCTGCTCCATATCCGCGAAGGCGGCACCGGCTACTTGGAAGGAGAGATCCCGCACAAGGATCTGGGTTTTTTCACACGGTTCGTGATTGGCCTATGCACTGAGGCTGCGGTACAGGAACCGCCAGAACTAGTCGCGGGGGTTAAGGGCCTGCTCGCGGAAATGCTGGCGAAATATAGTTAGTGCAGCAGTGAAGAATAATTGAGAAGCCTGTTAAGACTAATCCGATTGCGGAGGTTTATAGATGAAAACAAAAGATGTCATTTACATGATCTATAACGAAAATGAACAGTCAACAACTTCAATGGGGATTGAATTTATTGACTTTATCCATTGTCTTACTGTTGAACCAAACAATATTTTGCTCCTTGAATCCAGATATACAGGTGAGGATTTCCATTATGGACTAAGGTTAGAATTTGTAAGAAAAGAAAATCTAAAGGACCTATACGAAGAAAATGTGTATTCTTATGGCGATTTTTGTTGGGTGGATTTTGATGAAATGAATACCCTTGATGATCTCACACCTCAGGAGAAAGCGGAGTTGTTGTATTTAGGTCATTATCAACAGCCGTTCGGAAGCCCGTTTTTTGAAAAACTCAATAATAAGTTTGTATATTTGGCACATGATGATGGTTGGTTCAACAAAATTTTCTATAAAGATAAAAATCAATATATTGATGTTTTAGGACGTCTAATTTCAAATAAATTGAAGTCTTACCGAAAGAATGTACCCCCATTAGGTCAAGACATTGGAGAACTATTAACGTTATTCGCTAAAGATGGAATACTGATTGATTTATATAGAATTGTAAAATTTCGGAACAGTGTAGAAATCCCTTTTAATATCATTGGAAGAATTATGAATTTTGATGATGTTTATAACAACATGGAACGACATAAGGCGAAGGCTAATTCAGAATATTGGCTGGTATATAAAAAAGGTGAATGGGCGATACAGTCGTATAAATAAATTATCCATACAATAGGGGAAGAATTGTTAAATCGGAATATATGGCTACAATGGCGCGTGCCGGATTGAACTTGAGGTTTATGCATATAATACACGTGCAGCGCACGTGAGTTCATTGGCTTTGTCCGGGAGGGCGTGCGGCGCCAGACGCTTTTCTATAACCATGAGTACCATGACGCCGTGACGATGAGCATGCTGGAGAATGAGTACCGGGAGCGTTATTCAGCCATAAAGGTCAAATAAGGTCAAAAAAAGAATAACACTAAAATTTGGGTTCAAAAATGAGCTGATATGCCGGATTTCCCCGGTTTTTCGGCTTATACAGGTTTTGTCTTCCCCCGGAAAGGGGGCTATAATAAAGCCATAGGTCAAATAAAGTCAAAGTCAAAGAGAGGAGAATGAGAGATGTTTGATTTAGTTCCTTATGGAAAACGCAGAGATGATGCTTTTGGTGTGCTGGCCAAGTCCCTGAATGAAGTGTTTAATGATGATTTCTTTGCACCGATGAAAAGCTCCACCCTGTCCTTCCGTACAGATATTCGTGAGAGTGAGCAAGCGTATCTGATCGAGGCGGAATTGCCCGGCTTCACAAAAGAGGAAATCGACATTGATTATGCCAGCCCTTATTTGACGATTAAGGCAGTACGCAAGGAAGAACACAGTGAGGAAAACAAGGACCATCAGGTGGTGCGCAGAGAACGCCGATATGGAGAGTATGTCCGCCGGTTCTACGTACAGGACATTGCTGAGGATGAGATTCGCGCTTCGCTGAAGGACGGCCTGCTAACGCTGTCAGTACCGAAACGGCAAAAACCGCTGGGCAAACGCATTGAGATTCAGGACAGCGGCAACTCCGGTGAGCAGCTTCAATAAAAGCAAATCAGGAAGGGCATGTGGCAGGCATCCGGGGGAAGCGGAGCGCGCTGAGCGTATGCACAATGGATTGTAAATGTTGAAGGAAGCAGACGTTCAAGTCCGGCCGGATGGGCTGGTAAAAAGGGTTTCCGGGCCGCGGCCAGCGCCGTTCCCCTAAGATCCCTGCAGGAACAGCCGATTCACCGGGCTTTTCATATAGCACCATCATACAGGCGCATTGTAGTGGGGATTCCGGCTATGGTGCGCCTTTTCACGAAATAGAGCAGCTGTAGCTTCTACAGCACCGCAATAGAAAATAGGGTAATTAAAGGTAGACAAGGAATACGGCTCTAGTTCACGAAAGGAGGAGGTATCCTTGGCGGCAAACTATTACGAAGCTTTGGGAGTAGGGGAAAAGGCCTCTAGGCAGGAGATTAAAAAGGCCTACCAGAAGCTCGCCAAGAAATGGCATCCCGATGTTAATAAGGCACCGGAGGCGGAAGCCAAGTTCAAGGAAGCGGCGGAAGCCTACGAAGTACTGGGCAATGATGAGAAAAGAAAATCCTATGACGAGGAGCTCCGTTATGGTTTCGGCGGCGCAGCAGCCGGCAAGGGGCAGCGGCGGGGCGGAGCTTCGTCTGCGTCGTATGGGGAGACGCCTTTTGGTACAGGTTGGAGCGGCAGCTCCACCTCCTCCGGCGGCGGTATGGAGGGCGAGGATTTGTTTAACATGTTTTTCGGCAGCAGGGGGGCTGCGGACCGGGCAGGATTTGATTTCTTCTCGGGCAGCGGGGGCGGCGGCAATCCTTTTGGCGAGGCCCGCAGTACGATGCAGGCGCAGCTTGAGGTCACACTGGAGCAGGCGTATACAGGCGGAGATATCCGGGTCCAGGTTGGCGGGAGAGACGTGAATGTCAACATTCCGGCCCGTGCCGCTGAGGGAACCGTACTCCGGATTCCCGGCAGCAGCGGGAATGGAGCAGCGCAGGGCGGTGACCTGCTGATCTCGTTGCAGCTCCTGCCGCATGAAATCTATGAGCCGGAGGGCGGGGACCTGTATGGCTCGGTAGAAATTGCGCCGTGGCAGGCCGTGCTTGGCGGCGAAGCCAAGGTTCCGCTGCCGGACGGCAGCAGCGTGAAGCTGAAGATCCCGGCCGGGATGGCCGGAGGCCAGACGCTGCGCCTCTCCGGCAGGGGCCTGAAGCGGCCGAATGGTGCGAACGGTGATATTCTGTTCGCGGTAGAGATTGTGATTCCCGCCGACCTGACGGAGGCGGAGAAGAAGCTGTACCGCCAGCTGTCCGAAGCTGGCAGCTTCCAGGCCGGGCCCAAGCGGAAGGGCCCGGGTGCATCGCGGCGCAAAGCCGCGATGCGTTAAGGGCCGGGCGGGCGCGAGCCCGCGCCGCGGCCGGAACAGGCGGAAACAACGGCAGAAACGCCGTTGTTGGGCGCGCCGCGGTCGCCCGGTTCCCGGCGAACAAGCAAAACCACAGAAAGGTGATGAAGGAAATGGACTTCAACAAATTAACACAGAAGCTGCAAGAGGCGGTTGCCGCAGCGCAGTCGCTGGCAGCCGCCGCCGGGCATCAGGAGATTGACAATCTCCATTTGCTCAAGGCGCTGCTCCAGCAGCATGAGGGTCTTCTGCCGCGCCTGCTGCAGAAGATGAATATTCCCGTACCTGAGCTGATGCAGGGTACGGAAGAACTGCTGCAGCGGAAGCCCAGCGTCAGCGGCTCCGGCGCAGGGACGATGCGGCGGTATGCCTCGCCGTCGCTGATCGCCGTGCTGGAGCAGGCCGAGAAGGAAGCTGCACAGATGCAGGATGAATTCGTGGCGGTGGAACACGCGGTGCTTGCGATGGTGTCAGATTCCGGCAGCGGGAACCGGGAACTCAGCAGACTATTTACCAGCCGGGGCGTGACGCGTGACAAGCTGCTGGAGGTGCTGGCGGAGATTCGCGGCCATCAGCGGGTGACAAGCAGGGAACCGGAAGCGACCTATGAGGTGCTGGAGAAATACGGGCGCGATCTGGTGGCCGAGGTGCGGGCGGGCAAGGTTGACCCCGTCATCGGGCGTGATGGGGAGATCCGCAGGGTCATCCGCATTCTCTCCCGCAAAACCAAGAACAATCCGGTGCTGATCGGCGAGCCCGGGGTCGGGAAGACGGCGATTGTTGAAGGGCTGGCCCACCGGATTGTCCGTAAGGATGTACCGGAGGGATTGAAGGATAAGACGATTTTTTCGCTCGATATGAGTGCGCTGATCGCTGGGGCTAAATACCGGGGAGAGTTCGAGGAGCGGCTGCAGGCGGTGCTGAAGGAGATCCGAGAGAGTGACGGACGGATCATTCTGTTCATCGATGAGCTGCATACGATTGTCGGTGCGGGTAAAACCGAAGGCGCGATGGATGCTGGCAACATGCTGAAGCCGATGCTGGCGCGCGGCGAGCTGCACTGTATCGGGGCGACGACACTGGATGAATACCGCAAATATATTGAAAAGGACCCGGCGCTGGAGCGCCGCTTCCAGCAGGTACTGGTCAACGAGCCGGATGTGGAGGATACCATCTCCATTCTGCGGGGGCTGAAGGAGCGTTTCGAAGTCCATCACGGGGTGAAAATCCATGACAGCGCGCTGGTAGCCGCTGGTGTTCTGTCGAACCGGTATATTACGGACCGCTTCCTGCCGGATAAGGCCATCGACCTGGTGGACGAAGCGTGTGCCATGATCCGGACGGAAATTGACTCCATGCCGGGCGAGATGGACGAGGTTACCCGCCGTCTGATGCAGATGGAAATTGAAGAAGCAGCGCTCAAAAAAGAAACCGACGACGCCAGCAAGCGCCGCCTGGAAACCCTGCAGCGTGAGCTGGCCGATCTCAAGGAGAAGCATCTGGGCATGACGGCCCGCTGGGAGAAAGAAAAGTCGGCCATTCAGGGGCTGCGTGAGCTGAAGAAAAAGCTGGAGCAGGCCCGGAAAGACCTGGTGGATGCGCAGGAGGTCTACGATCTTAACAAGTCTGCAGAGCTGAGCTATGGCATTATCCCCGATCTGGAGCGGCAGCTAAAGGCTGCAGAGGATGCCGCTTCGCAAGATCAGGAGAGCCGGCTGCTGCGTGAAGCTGTGACCGAAGAGGAGATCGCCGATATCGTATCCCGCTGGACAGGTGTTCCAGTGACGAAATTGGTTGAAGGTGAACGGGATAAGCTGCTGCGGCTGGAGGATACGCTCCATGAGCGGGTAGTAGGACAAGAGGAGGCCGTCCGGCTAGTGGCGGATGCGGTGCTCCGGGCCAGAGCAGGCATTAAAGACCCGAACCGGCCGATTGGTTCCTTCCTGTTCCTCGGGCCGACAGGTGTCGGCAAGACTGAGCTGGCCAAAGCGCTGGCGGTGTCGCTGTTCGACCGCGAAGACGGCATGATCCGCATCGACATGTCGGAGTATATGGAGAAGCACAGCGTCTCCCGGCTTGTGGGTGCGCCTCCGGGGTATGTCGGTTATGAGGAAGGCGGCCAGCTTACCGAAGCGGTGCGCCGACAGCCATACACGGTAGTCTTGCTAGATGAGGTGGAAAAAGCCCATCCGGATGTATTCAACATCCTGCTGCAGCTGTTGGATGACGGGCGGCTGACCGATTCACAGGGCCGGATGGTGGATTTCAAGAATACGATTGTCATCATGACCTCGAACATCGGCTCGCCGCATCTGATTCAGGGCACCGATGACAACGGTGAGCTTACGAATGCTGTCAAGGACCGGGTCATGAAAGAGCTGAGCGGCCATTTCCGGCCGGAGTTCCTGAATCGTGTAGACGACATTGTGATGTTCAAACCGCTCCAGTTGGCTGAGATTGAGCAGATTGTGGTCAAGTTGGTAGATGGACTCCGCCTGCGTCTGGCAGACCGCGGCGTTGGGCTTGTACTTAGCGAGTCAGCGGTACGGTTTATCGCAAGAGAAGGTTTTGATCCGGTATATGGCGCAAGACCGCTCAAACGGTTCATCCAGCGGAGTCTGGAGACCCGTGTGGCGCGCGCCCTGATTGCAGGTGAGGCAGAAGAAGGCTCGGTAATAGAGGTTAACGAGGCTGGAGGCGAACTGTCCGTATCGGTTACTCATCCGAAGTCTGCAGAGGCGCTTCACACCAAATAATGAAGTGGCCGGGAGCCCGCTTTGAAAATCAAAAAGATAGCGTAGCTGTACCCCGTACAATTCAACAGCTGCGAAATTCATCGCAGCTGTTGAACTGTATGCTATGCAGCCCAATTTCACTGAGCAAAGCAAACGTATTTTTCCTTCTATCATATTCCAGTTTGTTCCAGTAAAATAGATAGATGGTGATGTGATGGCTGGAAATCTAATGACGGCTTGCCGCATGAACCGGGCGGGGGTGAGATAATCAGGAACATATCTTTGTTAAAAGGGATTCGTTATTTTTTCTCGGCGGCAGTCATTGTCTTTGCAATTCTTGTATTTATCAAGCCTAATGAAAATGTACGGTTGCTATTGACGAGCTTAAGCATAAGTATGATGTGTTTATTTCAAGCGATTGAGACCAGAGCCGCACCGGCAAAAGCTGGTTCACGCCAATATGCTAATTATGTGCTGCTGCTGGTTGCATCCACCGTGAATCTGGCTGCTTCTCTGTATATATTCAGCAGCCTTTTTTAGAGTGCCTCATGCTCCAGGCCAACAAGCGTCCACAAGCCGTTAAGGCTGGGGACGCTTGTTTTTTTTGGACCTGTCACGATGCAGACGCAGGAGCTAACGCACCTGACAAGCTACTTACATCAGCTGCTTCTTTATTTTTAAATGACGATACAGCCAGTATGCCGAAACAGAGCACAACAGCGCACACAGTCCGATGAAGCCGTAGCCAGCCTGCAGTCCGCGCAGCAGTCCGATTCCCTCCTCTTGTCCCGAGGAGAATAGCTTCTTAATCCCTTCGGTGATGGCACCGATGAAGTAGTTGCCCAGCACGCTGGCAACACCGATGAGGGTGACGACGAAGGTGATTGCCGTATCACTTCCATTGCGGTAGCGGTCAGCGATCAGCGCCATAACTGTCGGGTAAATGGGCGCGATGCCGAGACCGGCGATGGCGAACAACACGGCTCCCGGTTCTCCCCAGAGGATGGCAGCGAAAGTACAGATGCCCGAGAATGCAGAGAACACAATCAGCGACAACGCAAAACCGATCTTGTCCGTCAGGGGTCCGAGCACAAGCCGGGCCAGCGTGAAGCAGAGGAAGAACGCGGACAGCATGCCGGCCGCGGCTGGTGTTTCCCAGCCGTAGGCTTTTTCCAGGAAATTGACCAGCCAGCCGCCGACAGCCAGCTCTGAGATCACGCCGAACGAAAGAACAGCAACCAGCAGCCAAATGACCGGATCACGGGAAATCGCGGAGAGCGGAATCCGGTCCTCTGTCCGTGTGGCATCGCCGGGGAACTTGCCCAGAAACGCTGGAATCATAGGAATCATGGACAGCATCAGAATCATCAGATACACTCCGCGCCAATCCAGCATATGGCCGAATACCGTCACCGTCATCAGCCCGGAGGAGATCAAGGGAGCGACGGTTGAGCTTAGCCCATAGAAGAAGTGGGACAGGTTCATCATCGTCCCGGTATTCTTCACAAAGATCCTTGCTCCAAGCACTGCGAGACCGATTTCCAGCATGCCGTTACCGATATACATCAGGAAAAAAGAGCCTGACAGCGCCGGGTAGCTATGGGAGAGGAAGATGAACACACCGGAAACGGCCATGGAGCCGAAGGCGAGCAAGCTGACCGCCTTGATGCCGATCTTGCGGATCAGCAGGGCAGTAAAGGTGCAAGCCAGCAGATACCCGAGTGAGTTCAGCGACAGCAGGGTACCGAGCTGCATCTCATCCAGCCGGAGATCACTCTGGATACGCGGGATGGCGGGACCTTTAATATTTTCTGAAAAGCCGAAGATCAGATAGCCAATGAATACAGTCAGCAGCTGCAGTGTATAATTGCGTTTGGATGAAGCGGAATGGAGAGCCGGATCAGCTTTCAAGATGTACCTCCTGGAGTTAAAGTGCGTCCTGGTTAGGGTTCTAACCGCATGAGGTTCATTATACCACCGCTCACTCTGTCCAAGGAACCAGATTAGGATGCTGGTCAAGAATGGACATATACTGCTCTTTCCAGCCGTACTGGCCATCAGGATCAAGCAGCATATAGCGCAGATATTTATCCAGCCGGAATTCTGCCTTGGACCAGCCCAGGTGTTTCAGCCGCAGATTGCTTAGCAGATGGGGAAGCTCAAAAACATTCTCCGGCAGCCGTCCACAGTGCTGGGGGAGATCATTCCATGCATAGCTGAAATCCTTGCGGTAGCGGATCAGAAAGGGCCGGTAGCTCAGATGGGAGCGCCAATACTTGTCTTCACGGTAATGACGGTCATCCCAGAAATCGTACAGGCGGAAGCAGAACAGATCGCAGTTGTCCTCACGCAGCAGGCTGTCGATGTCTCCGGCAAACCGCTCTTCAAAAATCTCATCCGCATCCAGACTAAGTATCCATTCGGGATCAGTTTTCACAACTTCCTCCCATTGCTGCTTGCGCAGCTCGGATTCATTGCTGAACTTGGAGATGCTGTTGCGCACAAGGTGAAGCGGAATCCCCTGAAGAACCTCCCGGCAGATGTCAGCCGTACCATCGGTGCTGCCGTCGTCGATGATAACCGCCTCGTCGATGTACTGGCGGTGTGTCTGCAGAACCTGCCGCAGGAACCGCTGGCCTTCATTCTTGACCACCATGGTCAGGGTCAGCTTGGGTCTGCGGAGTGCAGCCCGTCTTTCAAAAGATACAGCAAATTCAGCTGCCGCACGGGCAGCCTTGTTGCTGTCTGTTCCCGCTTCCGGCAGCGGCGCCTTGTGCAGTCGCTGTAGGGCCTCCGCCTCCGTCCAAGGCTTGGCGCCGTCCCGGGCGGCGGGTGGTGCAGCCGCTTCAGCCCCGGCACCATCTGGTGCAGTCCGCTTGTGCCCTTCGTTCTCCCCGGCCCTGTCCTCCGTCTCTTCCGTTGTTTCAGCTTCAGCCTGCCCTACCGCTTCTTCAGCTCTTTCATTCTCTGCGTCCTCCTGAGCAAGAACCTCTGGTTCCACCCCGCAGAGCCGGATGAAATCTGCCACCTTGTCAAGGTCGCTGTCCCTGTACAGGTGCAGCGCCGGATAATGGGTATCCACATAGAGTGGAATGCCCAGGGCGGCGGCGCGGATGCAGAAGTGGCGGTCTTCGCCCCAGTAGGAGATATTGCGGACCCTGTCATAGCTTGCGCCTGCAGTAATCGCCTTACGGCTGATCAGGGTACATGCGCCCAGTCCGCCAACTTCATAGATGCCCGGCTGCTGTAGCTTGGCCAGAAACTGGTGGAATCTGCGGTTGATTTCCTCCTGGCTGAGCTGCTCGCCCGGCTCTGCTTCCCATTGGTTGTATTCATCATGCATCCAGACCTGCGGCTGCAGCAGGGTGCCCGGCTGCCATTGCGTCCAGAAGACCTCGGAAATAATGTCCCTGTCTGTTCCAATCAGGTGCAGCAGCGTGTCCGGGTGCAGAATCAGGTCGGAATCGATCAGGAACAGATAATCATAGTCGAAGGCTTCAGCCCGCCGGATCATCAGGTTCTTGAAGCCCGCCACCTTCCAGACGAGGCTGGAGTTCCAGAAATGGGTTGTATCATTGCGGATATAGGCGTCATGAAGGCCGGAGGATTGCAGGAATACTTCATTTCTGCGGGCTGCAAAGGCCTCAAGCACACGGCTGGATGCCTCATCCTCGTTGTCGTCGATCAGATAGAAATCCAGTTCGAAATTAACGCGCCGCAAGCGCAGCAGAGAATTCAGGAATTCCTGCAGAATCTGCGGCTTCTGGTGAATCGGGCTGCCAAGCAGCACCCGCTTCTTGCTCTCGTTCATCATGGTCCACTCCAGTACAGATAGATGTATGGATTATATGTATTCAATATATTTGCAGAGGTACTGGACTAACCCTCATTTTTTGCGGGATAAAGAGTTCAAACCATGTTTTTCCTTCGTGTTACATTTATGTTAATTCACATCCATTGTAATTCCGAGTATTCCGATATATAATTCAGAAAAATAAAGAGTGAGCTTGCTCATAGACAATGGAGGAGAGAAAGATATGCGCAGAGGGTTATCTGGGGTTATAGCTATCATATTGTTAACATTTTTGATTAGTGCGTGCTCCGGGGGGAACAACGCCGCATCACCGGCAGCAAGCGGGACGCCGGCGGAATCACAGCAGCCTGCTGCGGGCGAAGGGCCGAAGGATGGTGGAAGCCTGATTATCGGCGTAGCAGCCGACCCGGTAGTGCTTAATCCGAACTATGCGGGTGACCGTGTCAGCCTGACGATTGACCAGGCGCTGTACGCGCCGCTGTTCCAGGTCAACAATGGGAAGAAAACCTTTTATCTGGCGGACAGCCTGACACCATCTGCCGATAATCTTACCTATACACTGAAGCTGAAGAGCGGACTTACCTGGCATGATGGGGAGAAGCTTACAGCCGATGATGTAGTGTTCACTATCGAGAAGATTCTGGATGAGAAGCAGAACAGCTTCCTGCGGGCCAACTTCCTGATTAATGACCAACCAATCACCGCCACGAAGGTGGACGATCTGACTGTGGAATTCAAGCTGCCGCAGGTCAGTCCGGCTTTCGAGGCTACGCTGGTGCAGGTCACTCCGATTCCAAAACACATTTTTGAGAATGAAACCGATATTGAGAAAAGCACCAAAAACGCTGCTCCGGTAGGCTCCGGCCCATTCAAGTTCAAAGAATACAAAGCAGGCGAATATTTGACACTGGAGCGTTTCGACAACTATTTCGGCGGCAAGCCGCACCTGGATTCAGTGACCTACCGGATTGCCAAGGATGCGAACGCAGCCAATCTGGCCTTGCAGAACGGTGAAATTAATGTGCAATACCTTGATCCTAAGGATGTAAGCACGATTCAAGCGACCAACAACTTTGAAATCCTGCCGTACGCCGAAGGACGTTTGTCGTATCTGATGTTCAATGCGAACAGTGATACCGGTGTCCTGGCCAAAAAAGAAGTCCGTCAAGCCCTGTCACTGGCACTCAGCCGTGATGAGATCATCCAGACCGCCTACACTTCCAGTGAATATGCGGATCCGGCTAAATCCTTCCTGACTCCGGATGCGTTGTACTTCACGAATGATGTGCCTACCTTTGATAACGATGCAGCGAAGGCCAAGGAAATGCTCCAAGCCGCAGGAGTCAGCAATCTGAAGCTGAGATTCATCGTGCAGAGCGGCAACAAGGCACAGGAAGCCATCTCGCTGTATGTACAGCAGAAGCTGAAGGCCGTCGGCGTGGATGTTGAACTGAAGAGTATGGATTCTTCGGCCTGGGTTCAGAAGTTCATTGACCTGAAGGCTACTGATTTCGAACTGGCCCTGACCGGCTATATTATGGGTTATGATCCAGATGCTTACCGCATTCTGTTCACCTCGGGAGCGTCTTCGAACTATTCGCATTATGCGAATCCTGAAGTCGACAAGCTGTTGAATGAAGGTGCGGGTGAAGCCGACCCAGCCAAACGTGCGGATATTTACAAAAAAGCGCAAGAGATCGTCGCCGGGGATGCGCCGATCTATCCCATCGCATATACCAAAACCGTTGTCGCTATTTCCAAGAACTACGGCGGTCTTGAAGAAGCGGTACTGAAGCCTGTCGTGATTTTCGAAGACCTGTCCAAGATCTATCAGAAATAAGCGCGGGAAAAATAAGTGCGGGAAAAAATAAGCTGGGCCGCCCAGCTTATTTTTTTGCCGGCGGGGAGCGGGAGAAGCTGCGTATGAGACAACTCATCGTACGAAGATTGCTGCAAACACTGCCGATGCTGTTCTTTGTGTCGGTAGTGTGCTTTACCATGATCAAGCTGGCTCCGGGAGATCCGGTGCTGTCTTTTGTTACACCGAATATGCATGCGGATGACATTGAGCGTATCCGTCATAACCTGGGACTGGACAAACCGGCCTATATTCAGTATTTTATCTGGATCAAAGAAATGGCACAGGGGAACTTCGGGTATTCCCTGGTTAATCACCAGCCCGTCCTTGGGCAAATTCTGGAGCGCCTGCCGGCAACCGCCGGTCTGATGGGCAGCGCGATTGCCCTGGCTGTGCTGCTCTCAATTCCGCTCGGCCTGATTGCCGGAGCGAACCGCAACCGCTGGGCCGACAAGCTGATTAACTTCATTTCTTATGTCGGAATCTCCATTCCATTATTCTGGCTGGCGATTCTGCTGATGTACCTGTTCGCGATCAAGCTGCACCTGCTCCCAAGCATGGGCATGCGCACCATTGGGGTAGAATCCGCGGCGGATGTGCTTAAGCACGGCATTTTGCCTTGCTCCGTGCTGGCCTTTGGTTTTCTTGCCGGTTATGTGCGTTATATCCGCTCCAGCACTATTGGGCAGCTGAAGGAGGAATATGTACAGATTCAGTATGCTTTTGGCTCCAAAAAGTCAACGATATTGTTCCGTCATGTCCTGAAGCATGTGCTGCTGCCGGTGATTACGCTGCTCGGTATGTCGATGGGGGATCTGGTGGCGGGTGCTATCGTGACGGAGACGGTTTTTTCCTGGCCGGGCATCGGCTCACTGGGCATGACAGCAGTCAAGGGAATGGATTATCCGCTAATCATGGGGATTACCCTGTTCTCCTCCCTGATGCTGATCTTTGGCAATCTGGTGGCAGATATACTCTACAGCTTCGTGGACCCGCGAATCCAACTAAAGGGGTGACCTCATGAACCGCAGTAAATGGAAAAATGTAAAAGACGAGCTGTTTGCGAACGGTCTGGGTGTCGCCGCCTTGCTGACTCTGATCGTGTTCACGCTTGGGGCAGTGTTTGCCTTTCTGTCCGGCTATGATCCCAATGCCATGGAGGCCATGGCCCGGCTCAAGCCGCCGGGTGCCGGCCACTGGTTCGGTACGGACGATTATGGCCGCGATTATCTGGCGAGAGCGCTATACGGCGGGCGAATCTCTCTCCTGGTTGGCTTCGCTTCAATGATTGTGGCGACAGGCATCGGGGCTACCATAGGTGTAATCAGCGGCTACTTTGGCGGCTGGCTGGATAATCTGCTGATGCGGATGCTGGATGTAATCATGTCGATCCCGTCCTTTCTCATTCTGCTGCTGCTCAGCGTGTATTTGAAGCCAAGCGTCGGTAACCTTATCATTATTATTGCCCTCTTGATGTGGATGAACGTGGCGCGGGTTGTCCGGGCGGAGACGATGACGATCAAGGAACGTGAATATGTGCTCTATGCCAAAGCTTCAGGACAAAGCGCCTCCGGCATCATTTGGCGGCATATTCTTCCCGGCCTGGTCCCGGTCATTATCGTAGGTGCGACGAACAATATCGCTTCGGCGATTATGATGGAATCCTCACTGAGCTTTCTCGGGTTTGGCGTGCAGCCGCCGAATGCGACGTGGGGCAGCATGTTGAACAGCGCGCAGGGCTATATTGCCCAGGCGCCTTATCTCGCGCTGTTCCCGGGTCTTTTGATCCTGCTGACTGTACTGAGCTTTAATGTGCTGGGTGATATTTTACGTGTCGGCTTTGAACCGAAGCTGATGCGGAGATAAGGAGAGTGAAGACGTCATGACGAAGCGGCTGCTGTCTGTTGAGGATTTACAGGTTTCGTTCGCTACCCGGGATGGGGAGAACCAGGCCGTCCGGGGGGTCAGCTTTCATATCGATGCTGGTGAAACGGTGGGGATTGTCGGGGAATCCGGCAGCGGCAAAAGTGTCACGGCCAAAGCGATCATGTCGCTGATTATGCCTCCGGGACGCATAACAGCCGGGAATATCGAGTTTCGGGGCGAGCGTCTGACCGGACTTTCAGAGAAGGAGTGGCGGAGTCTGCGGGGCAACCGGATCGCGATGGTCTTTCAAGACCCGATGACCTCCCTGAATCCGGTGAAAAAAATCGGCCAGCAACTGACGGAGGTCATCCGCAGGCACCGTGGATTGAATAAAGAAGCGGCGGTTGCCGAAGCAGCCAGGATGCTGCTCCAGGTAGGTATCCAGAATCCGGAGCAGCGTCTGAAGCAGTATCCGCATGAATTCAGCGGCGGAATGCGTCAGCGCGTAATGATCGCCATGGCATTGTCCTGCCAGCCGGAGCTGCTGATCGCTGACGAGCCGACAACAGCGCTGGATGCGACGATACAGGCGCAGATCCTGGACCTGTTCAAGGAACTCAAAGAGAATTCTGATACGGCCATTGCACTGATTACCCATGATCTGGGTGTGGTTGCCCAGGTCTGCACCCGCGTGATTGTGATGTACGGGGGGCTGATTATGGAGGAAGGGACGGTGGAGGATATCTTCTACCGTCCCCGGCATCCGTACACGGAGGGCTTGCTGCGCTCGATTCCGAAGCGCGGCGGCGGTTCACGTGAGCGGCTGATTCCCATTGAAGGCACACCTCCGGATCTCCTCGACCCGCCGCCGGGTTGCCCGTTCATGGAGCGCTGCCCCCATGCTTTTGCCCGCTGCAGCGAACGCCCGCCTGTAGTAGAACTCACTCCGGGCCACCGCTCTATGTGCTGGCTGGTGGAGAGTGTGCAGAATCAGACTGCAGTTCATGCCGAAGGGGGAGATTCCGGTGAGTGAGAGCAAAGTATTAGTGGACGTGAATAATCTTCAAAAGCACTTCTCTAAGGGGAAGGATATGCGCGGTCGAGATACAGCTGTGCTGAAGGCTGTCGATGGCGTAAGCTTTCAGATCCGCCAGGGAGAAACCTTCGGGCTGGTGGGCGAATCGGGCAGCGGCAAGTCCACAGTGGGACGCTGCCTGCTCCGGTTGTATGATTATACCGGCGGTGAGGTTTTCTTTGATGGCCAGCCGCTTGGCAAGCTTGGGGAGAAGGGACTCAAGCCTTTCCGCCGCCGCATTCAATCGATCTTTCAGGACCCGTACTCTTCCCTGAATCTGAGCTTGAATGTGCTTGAACTGATCAGTGAACCGATGAAGATCCATGGCATCTATAAGGGCGAAGAACGCAAGGAGGCGGTCGCCGCACTGCTGGAACGGGTAGGGCTTAAGCGGGAGCATCTGTACCGTTTTCCCCATGAGTTCAGCGGCGGGCAGCGGCAGCGCATCTCCATTGCACGAGCATTGTCGGTCCGGCCAGAATTTGTCGTCTGTGACGAGCCCATTTCGGCACTGGACGTTTCGGTTCAGGCCCAGGTCGTCAATATGCTGGAGGACCTGCAGTCCGAGTTCGGTCTCACCTATCTGTTCATTGCCCATGACCTGTCGATGGTCCGGCATATATCGGACCGCATCGGTGTCATGTATGGCGGACGGCTGGTTGAGGTAGCGGACAGCGACGAATTGTATGACAACCCGCTCCATCCCTACACTAAGGCACTACTATCCTCCATTCTGGAGACGGACCCGCGTAAGGGCAGCCAGAGAATCAGGCTGGAGGGCTATTCTGGTGAACGGGAAGCAGCTGCACAGGCAATGCTGCGTGAAGTAAGCCCGGGCCACTATGTGGCTCTTGACTGAATACAGCACCAATTTACAATGATAATGGGAGGTAATGAGATGACAGAGACCGTACAAAAAGTAAAATTGTCGCAATGGGATGCCCTGCTGGTAGAATCTCTGCGATCCCTCGGCTGGTCCGATGACGAACTGCTGCGCAGAGTAGAGGCAGGCGAACTGCCGGTGGATGAAAGTGAATATGAATTTGATTATGCTCAGCTGGCAATTCTGGCGGGTGAGCAGCCGGAAACATTCCGCCAGGCGGTAACGCAAGGCTACCAGATCAAATACAATACCATTCGCGGCATTCGCAGCTGGATTTCTGTTGCTCTTGGCAAGCAGGCCGAGCTGGAACTGGAGGAAGGTAAGGAAGCGGCGGAAATAGCTTTGACCGAGGCCGAAAAAAACAGACTGGCATCTGTGCTCTCCTTCGGCTGGCAGATTACAGGCGGGCCATCAGATACTGGTGGAACCGGAGTATACCGGATTGAGCAGATTCAGAGATAAGTGTGATGTGAAACGCGAGGACAGGCAATAGACAGTTGTTCGCCTATGGCGTTCCAAACGCAGGCACAACTGAAAACCGGACCGGGCAAGAGCTGCCCCAGTCCGGTTATTTTTTTCATCTATTTGTGCTTTTTCAGCAATAAGGGTAAGCGTGACCTACATATTCAACTGGATCTTACGGGTGCTGAGCACACCTTCCAGGCCGGTAGGGTCTGTGCTTACTTTGCGAGAGACGAATTTCTCAGCCTGCTCTGAAGTGCGGATACGGAGCGGCTTGGTCTCCATTTGCACCAGGTCCCACATCACTTCGGCGACGGAGTCAGCGGTCTGAGGCTCCGTATTACGCTCAAGGAACGTGGCTCTGTAGGCATCCAGAATCGGCCTATATTCGTCTTCCAGAATGCCACCGGTATTGGCTACATGCCCAAGCACGGTGTTATTGAACTCTGTGGCAATTGCACCAGGCTCAAGCAGGGAGATATCGATGTTGAACTGTGGTTTGTAATAGGTAGCCATACTTTCCAGCAGGCCTTCCAGAGCGAACTTGCTGGCACAGTAGATCTCGTTCATAGGCTGGCCCACTAGTCCGCCCACGCTGGAGGTCGCCACAATATGTCCATATCCGGTCTTCCGAAGCAGAGGAAGCGCCGCACGGATCGTATGCATCACTCCATAGACATTGGTGTCGAATACGCGGTGGATATCTTCAATCGGTGCTTGTCCAAGCGCCCTGAGGTAGCCGAAGCCAGCGTTGCAAAACAATACATCCAGGCGGCCTTGCTCCTGCTCAATCTGATCGATTACCCGCTGAATGCTGTTAGGTTCTGTGACTTCCAGTTCTACGAATTTCAGATGGGGCACTTCGCTGTAACGCTCCTGATCCCGTTCCAGGTTGCGGGTTCCCGCATAGACAGTCCAGCCTTCCTTAGCGAATTTCAGAGCCGAAGATAGCCCGATTCCGGATGATGCGCCGGTGATGCAGATAATTTTCCCCATAAAGGTTAAGCCTCCAGTTCTTAAAATATAAGGATGTATAGGTTTCGCGCTATAAATCATACTTCTATTTCCCGCTGAAACGGATTTCTGAAAGCGATACGTAGTATCGCTGCTTCAGGAGCATAAGCTTTTACAAGAAGCGAAGCCGTTTCCACTGGCATATTATAACATATAACAGTCCAGCTCCCGAAATCCGACATAAAGTTAGTGTTTTCGCAGATTTGAAGAGGCTTGCAGTTGCTATAAGTGATTTGGGTAATGTAGACTATATGATAAAGTCTTAATTGCAAGCGAATGGAGAGGAACAGAGGAACAATGGATGTATTTAAGCGTTATTACGCGAATTTAACAGTTCGGCGCTTTTTGATTTTGGCGCTGATCGCACTGTTGCTGTACAGTATCCGGGATATGCTCAACCTGGTGCTGCTGACGTTTTTGATTGCTTATGTAATGAATAGCTTTCAGGTGCTGCTGTCCAAGCAGATCGGCAAATTCGTCAAGGTGAACAGCAAGGTTATTATTGTCGTCTTGTACCTCGCCCTAATCACGATGATTGTGCTGGCGCTCGTCAAATATCTGCCCAAAGTGTATACGCAGATTAAGCAGTTGACCGATTTTCTAACCACTCTAACCTCTGAAGATCTCCCGCAGAACGAAATTACACAGTACCTGTTCAATCAGTTGAAGGATTTGAATTATGAATCCTATATGACCCACGGCATTGGATATGTGCTCAAAATTAGTAACTGGGGGACCACCTTCGTATTAGCAACTATTCTAAGCTTTGTCTTCATCCTTGAGAAAACCCGCATTGTTAACTTTACTTCCCGTCTGAGAGACAGCAAGATTGCCTGGTTCTATGTGGAACTGGAGTACTTTGGCAAGAAATTCATCTCTTCTTTCGGCAAGGTTATTGAAGCACAAATTCTCATTGCTCTTTTCAATACCCTGTTCACTGTGGTGGGCTTATGGATCATGGGCTTCTTTTTTGAGCCGTTCCCGTACCTTTTCGCGCTGGCGATCATGATCTTCCTGCTTAGCTTGATTCCGGTGGTTGGGTTTTTGATTTCACTCATTCCGTTGTGTATCATCGGCTACAATATCGGTGGTCTCGTAATGACGCTGTACGTGCTGGGACTGATTGCTGTGCTGCATTTCATGGAAGGCTACTTCCTGAATCCGAAGCTGATGTCCTCCAAAATGAATCTGCCCATGTTCTACACCTTCATTGTGCTGTTGTTCTCCGAGCATTATATCGGCGTATGGGGTCTGATCCTTGGGATTCCTATTTTCGTCTTTTTCCTCGATATTCTGGAGGTTACCCGGGATAAACCTAAGGTGTAAGCCTTGCCTGCCGAAGTTCAATAGCAAGTGGAAACGGCTTCGCCGTCCTTATAAGGACGGAATCCGTTTCAGTGAGAAATAAAAGGATGATTTATAGCGTGAAACCTATAAATCCTTATATTTTTACCAAACCAAAGTGACATTCCTGCTGACCGTAGTGTGAATGTCGCTTTTTTTGAATTGTCCGAAGGACAAGTGGGTCTGCTCATAAAATAAAAGCAAATAAAAAACGCTCCCGAAATTAATCGAGAACGTCGATTGGTTAGGCAGCGCACTTTGGGTGAAAAAGAGATTCAACTGCGACTAAACTACATAATACTAGAAGCTTGATGGATGTTCTTAGTATTTGAATTCCGCACCTCTACGATCAGAAGTTTGTATCCGATATTGTTCAAACAGATCGACACAAGTGATTGCTATACTCTCATTGTTAATTCTAGCCGATGAGGCCACCGGGCTTGAAACAACGGTATAAATGCTGTTACTGGCGGCGCAGAAGGCTGCAGGTGGCGCCATCAACGACGCCGTTGCCCAACTAAAATAGGCTGTCTCCTAAGCAGTTCATTTCTGCGGAGGAGACAGCCTGTTTTTCCAGACTATATAGAGTGTATGTACCCTCTGTCAGCCAAATGAAGTCATTACACTTTGGGTCACGATCTCTTGCAATTCAGCTTTTTGCGCGACATATTGCTGCCGGGTGATGTTGCCGCTGGCGAGGCGTTGATCAAGCTGCTGTGTAAGCTGGTTCACCTGCAAATTAATGATGTTTCCAATATTTCCGCCATTCTCTACAGCGATATCCTTCAGCGACTTGCCGTCGTACAGCGCGTCATATAGCTCTTGATCGGAGGATTGATTCAACGCTTCCAGCAAATCATCTTTCTCGGCTACATTGGTGGCAGACCATTTGGCGACTGGACTCGCATTTGCGATCGGTTTGCCCCAGGTGGTCCCACCAAAGGAGATCGCTACAATCATGCTCCCGACAATCATTACTCGTTTAATATTCATACCACTCATCCTCTTTTCAAGTTATATTATATCGGCACAGGGTTATTAGTTTCATGGGTTAGGATACTTATGCTTAAATTCATTGTAACCGGCAAAGCTGAGGTTAAGCTTAACTCTTCTTTAAGATAACCTAAAGAATGGGACTCTGCCGGATACTACGTTTTACATCATACGGGGTCTCAACTATTTTCAGGCAGCGGGAACTTTTCCGCATGGTGTCCGTCTGGAAGTATATGTGCACTTAGGGGCAAGATTAAGGCTGAACAGGCCGGGCATGAAATAAATAACCGCAAGTGAAGGAGGTGAACCTCAAATGACCAAAAAAGTGCTGGTAGTCGATGACGAGCCTGGTATTGTAAATGCGATTGCCTACGCGCTGAGGCGTGAAGGCTATGAGGTGGATACCGCCGGAGACGGCGAAGAGGCGCTTGCCAAAGCGCAAATTTTTCATCCCAATGTGATGGTGCTGGATGTGATGATGCCGAAGCTGAACGGGTATGATGTATGCCGCAAGCTGGAGGACCGTGATGACATCGGGATTATATTACTCACCGTCAAAAATGACATTGTCGATAAAATCGTCGGCCTGGAGCTGGGAGCGGACGATTATATGACCAAGCCGTTTGAGATCCGCGAGCTGCTGGCCCGGGTGAAGGCGCTGCTGCGCAGGCTGGAGAAGAATACGGCCGAGGCCAAAAGCGAGCTAATCGAATATGGTGCGCTTCGGGTTCACCAGGACCGGAGATCTGCCCAGCTTGGAGAGGAACTTCTGGAGCTGACACCGAAGGAGTTCGATCTCCTGCACCTGCTGCTCTCCCATCCGCAGCGGGTCTATATGCGCGAAGAACTCCTGGAGCAGGTCTGGGAAATGGACTATGCCGGCGGTACGCGCACAGTGGACATTCACATCCAGCGGCTGCGCAAAAAACTGGGCGAGCCCTACCAGAATATTTTGCAAACCGTCTATGGGGTGGGCTACAAGGCGGTTCCGGCGGGTAGCTTCGCATGAGGATTAGCATCAAGCTGAAATTCAGCCTGTTTCTGGCGGTGCTCTTGATTCTATCGATTAGCATCCTGAGCTATTTCGTACTGCAAGGAGTAGAGCGTAACCAGCAGGCACAGATCGAGAGTGCACTCGCCCAGCATGTCAAAACAGTAAATCTGCGCGTCAAACAGACCTATTATACCGGCACACGGCTTGAGTCGCAGGCATTCATGCAGCAGCGGGGGAAAGCGCTGGCTGTAGAGCTGGCCGGGTTCACCGGGCTGCAGGTGACGCTGTACGATGCAGACGGGCAGCAGGTGGGGACATCCCGGCAGGGGGGGGACCTAGCGACGGAGCAGAAACCCGCCGAAGCGCTAGCCTATGCGCTTCAGAACAAAATCGCCTACCAGAGCGCCGGCGATACTATGCTCTATCTGGCGCCGCTGCAGGGGCCTGATCAACAGATGGGGGTGGTCCAGCTGGAGTATCCGCTGCAGGATGCCCAGAGCTTCCAGCGGACGCTGTTGAATCTCTTCCTGACCACGGGCGCCGCAGTTTTGGTCTTGAGCTTCATTGGCGGCTACCTGTATTTCAACAAGGCCGCCGCAGCCATCGGGCGGCTGAAGAGGGCGGCGGAATCGATCCGCCGCGCCGAGTACATCTCCGCTCCCCCGGTCAAGCGCAAAGATGAGCTGGGGGAGCTGGCTGAAGGCATTTACTTCATGAGCCGGGAGATCGACAGCAGCATTGCCGCGAAGGATGAAGAGCAGCGCAAGCTGCAGCTCGCCGTGCAGAAGCTTCAGGCACTGGAGCAGCAGCAGAAGCAATACATTGGCAATATCAGCCACGAATTCAAGACGCCGCTGACTTCAATCAAGGCCTATGTCGATCTCTTGAACATGTACGATGATGATCCCGAGCTGTTGTCGGATGCCAAGCTCAGTATTGCGAAGGAGACGCAGCGGCTCTATGAAATGGTGGAGAAGGTGCTGCAGTTGACGGCGCTGGAGAAATATGATTTTGAATCCCAGGCGGAGCTGCTGGAGGTAGCGGGCGTATTGCAGGATATCTGCGGCCGCATGAAGGGCAAGGCTGAACGGTACGGGCTCACCATCACGCTGGACGTACAGCCGGCGCAGATCTGGATCGATAAGGAAAGCTTCATGCATATCTTCATCAATCTGCTGGATAATGCGATCAAATATAATGTCCCGCAAGGGACGGTTCATCTTCACAGCGTGGTCCGGGACCACCGGGTCTGGATCACGGTCAGGGATTCCGGCATTGGCATTCCGGCAGAATTCAGAGAGAAGATTTTTGAGCCCTTCTACACCGTAAACCGTGACCGCTCCCGACAGTCGGGAGGGACAGGATTAGGTTTGTCTCTGGTCCGTAATCTGGTGGAGAAGCAGAACGGAACCATTACCCTGCTGGAGCCGGACGGTGAAGGTGCGGCGTTTCAGCTGTCTTTTCCCGTCATGACCTGAAGGGCTTAAGTTTACAACTTGGAAACATCCGGCGGGTTATTTAGAAATAAGTATCCGTTATGCTGGGAGCAACTCAATCAGGGGGGAACCATACTATGAATCCTGACCAAAATTTCAGGCCAGGCAAAGTGATGCAGATGCTGCTGTGCAGTGCTGTTCTTCTGTCCGTAGCTGCCTGCAGTACAGAGAATACGGATTCACGTCAGACTGTCGAGAAATCCGGCAAAAAAATCACGGTCATGGATAATACCAGTGAATCCGTCTATACGAAGCTAAAGCTTGCGGGTATCGAAAAAACGGAGGGCATACGGGGGTTGGATTTTGTCAGCGAGGAGGTTATCGTACTCGATAAAGAGAACCGTAATCTCCCTCCGCAGACGGTGGAAGGCCAGGAACGGTATCCGCATAATCTCTATCTCCGCACGCTCTCTTCGGGTGTGGACACGCCTCTGCAGGAGGGGGAGAAGAATTATGGTGCGGCGCAGCTGTCCCCGGACAAAAGCCGGGTTTTTTACAAAGAACTCTATGAGGCTACCGGACTTGGTTTCATTATGAATCTGGCCACGGGTGTATCTGTGAAGGCGAGTGCTGCAGAGTTCCGAAGTGAGGAAGGGTCATGGGCCGACAATGAACATGTGCTTTTCCCGGATATGGAAGGAAATATTGTAAAAGCAGACGTGAACGGCAAGCAGGAAACGGTGCTGAAGACTGGCATTCCTTACGTTCATGAGGTTGTTCAGTCCGGCAGCCGGATTCTTTATATTACAGGGGAAGACAGCCAGCTCAGCGCCTATGATACCGAAACGAAGCAGACCAAGGTGCTAAAAAAGAATGTGATGTGGGTGATCCCGTCACCGGACGGGAGCAGACTGGCGATTGTAGAGCGGACGAAGCCTGGAGAGATGGTGCTGCTGATCTGCGATAGTGAAGGCAGCGAACAGTCTCGGCTGGCGGCAGGCCAGCAGATCTTCGGGACCAGCTGGTCACCGGACGGCAGCAAGCTGGCCTATGTAACCACATCCGCTAACGCTGCCGAGGACCAGGATGGCCTGTTCATCACCGAGGTGGAGACGGGGGAGCAGACGCCTGTGCTGAATGACATTGAGGTGGCGGACCAGCTGCGCTGGAGTCCCTCGGGCAAAAAACTGCTGGCATCCGTTTCGGTCCTGAAGGATAATGCATACCAGTTCATTACGTATGTTGTAAAACTGTCTTAACCGGCCTTTGTTTGGCTTATTTTGAATTACCCTATAGAATACCCAACAGAGCATAGGCCGCCCCCCTGTTCAGGATAGCGGCCTATGCTCTGTTGGGGCTGGCGTTTAATCTTTAGCTCAGCTACTTTTTGCGAGAGTAAATTTTCCAAGCTCATCCTGAAGCTGTTGCGCACTAGCGCTTAGCAGACTGGAGGAGGCTTTTACTTCTTCCATGGACGATAATTATTCTTCAGCCGCCGCCATATTTCTTGTTTCGTCGGCGGCATTTTTTGAAATGTCGACCATTTCTGTAACCGTCGCTGTGATTTGCTCCGTACCCGCAGAGACTTCTTGCGCTGATGCAGATAGATCAAGGCATATCTGCCGATTTCAGGCTCCGAAAGTTGAGTGATTAGAGCCTGTGAGTGTGATGTTTGTGTAAAAATGTTTATATATAACATTTAATTACAAAATTCCCCTTACTTCGACAAAGGCAATGTGATATATTTTGAACGAAATTGAAAAATAACCAATTTTTTCTGAAAGACGATGAAAATGGAGGCGAGTAGATGGAAGCTCTGGTATGGTCATCCAACCACAAGCTGGAACTCTGCGAATGTGAGGAGCCGCAGATTGCAGCGGCGGATGAAGTCAAAATCCGGATTGAGATGACAGGTGTGTGCGGAACGGATCTAGCGGTCATAACCGGTAAAGAGGAGGGGGTTCCAGATATTATTCGCGGTCATGAGGCTGTGGGAACCGTCGTAGAAATCGGCAGCAGCGTCGACCGCGTGAAGGTGGGAGACCGAGTAGTGATTGATCCGAATCAAAGTTGCGGTGAATGTTACTTTTGCCGGAAGAACCAGCCTAACCTGTGTACGGGCATAGACGGAAAGGGAATGCCCATTGCAGGCTTGAATCGAAATGGGACATTCACTTTTTTTTTCTCAACTGCACAAACGTTTGCGCATAGAATTCCGGACCATATGAGCTGGGAGACGGGGGTTTTGATTGAGCCGCTTGCATGTGTGCTGCACAATTTCAAGGAGGCTGGCGTTTCAGCAGATGATAAGGTCCTTGTTCTCGGGTCGGGCCCAATGGGTATTTTGTGCCAAATGGTCAGCAAATCGATAGCAGCGCTCACAGTTGCGACAGAAATTAACCCCTACCGGCTCGCCTTTGCAAAAGAAATTTCAGATTTCGCTATGACACCATCCCAACTCAATGAAGCCACCGTAAACGAGATCTGCTCGGGCCACAAATTTGACCTGATTATCGATACGGTGGGCACCCAGCTCGAATTCGCAGAGAAATGGATTGAGCGTGGAGGCCGTATTGTTCCTTTTGGGATTAATGCGAAATACCGGTATACCTTTTCCCCCACCAAATTTGCACAGCAGGCGATCAAAATTATCGCAGCAGGGGAGTACCGCAACATGTTCGAGGAGGCTTTACGATTTGCTGCCGAGACACCGGAATTGAAGAAACTAGTGACTAGAAAAGTGAAGTTGAATCAGCACGAAGCAGCGATTAACGAGCTTATCGGCTATGAATTGGACACTTCGAAACCGGTTGAGAGTGAAACGTTAAAGACGGTTTTTGTTCCGTAAACATAGAACTACGATCAACGAGAGGTGGCACCTGCTAATGAGCAATGACAGCAAATTAAGACTTGTTCAGGATTACTTGTCTTCTCACAAGGATAAAGACGTTGAGCCGATTTGGATACCTGCTGTGTGGAACGAGTGCCAATATGAACGTGTTCTCTTCGCCAAAGAGGGTGAAATTTGTGTACACCCGTATGATTTTATGACGGAGCACTTCAAGTATTTGGACAAGCTTTCGTGGAGGTATTTGCTCAAGGAGCGCACGAATCTGGATGACAGTGCTATCTATTCCGCGCTTGTCCGTTACTCAACAGCTTGGGATTACAATCATGATGGAACAACAGAGTCCGGTACTTTTTTGCGGTTCTGTATTCTTCTGCCGCTGCTGAAAAGGATGGGTATCAATATTTTATATATGCTTCCGGTCAACCAGTATAGCACGTTGAACCTGAAGGGAGACATCGGATCACCTTACGCTGTGCAATCGTTATTCCGTCTGGATCAGAACCTGCATGACAGCCTGCTCGACGGCATGGACAACTTCACCATTCACGATGAGCTTGGCGCTCTGGTAGAAGCCTGCCATTTGCTTGATATTAAGACTGTTGTCGATTTTATTCCGCGCGTAACAGCGAAAAACAGTGAGTTCATAGCCGAGCATCCTGATTGGGTGTATTGGATCAAGACGGATGCTCTCGAGGGCTTTGCACCGCCTTCGATTCCAGAGCTTGGTTTTTTTGAGGAATGTACGCCTGACAAGCTGGAACTGGTCTATCGAAGCCAAGAGACTGAAGCGTTTCTTCGGAAGTTTTCACAGCCGCCAAACGAACTGAATCCAGTCATTTGGCAGCAATTAAGAGAAAGGGTTGCCAGAACCGGAGAAGAAATACTGACTTTGGTGGAGCAGGAACTGGGGATAACGACTTCTCCGGCGCATTCTGACTGGATTAATGATGTGCAACCGATTTGGACAGACATTACGTTTTTGCGCCTTTATAAGGATTTCTCTCCGCAAGTGAGACATCTTATAAGTCCGGATCAAGCGCCATTTGTACTGTTCGATACCATTAAATGCAATGACTACCCTGGAGAAGAACCCAATCTTGAGCTGTGGGATGTTCTGGAGCAGGCAGTACGGTTTAATCTCGAAACGTATGGGATTGACGGCTTCCGGATTGACATCGGACATGTGCTTCCGACTCCGCTGCTTACCCGTATTTTTGACACGATTAAAGAGATAAATCCGAATGCCATATTGATCAGCGAAGACTTGTTTAACCGCAATCACAAGAAAGCGGCCAGCACCGGCTACAATATTATGCTTGGCAGCGGATGGAATGTCATGACGCAAATGACGAAGGACAATCTGGTTGCCTACCTGGAGGAACTGCCTGAGTTAAATATCCATGTGTTTGCCTGTGCAGAAACGGCAGATACACCCCGGATCACGAGCCGGGGCGGCGTAGAGGTTGCCCGTATGACCGCGGTATTTAATCAGTTTCTTCCGAACGCAATTCCATACGTGACAACCGGTTATGAAATGAACGAAGAGCAGCCATTGAACTGCGGTCTTGGAGACAATACGAACGGAAGCGACATCCCGCGCGCATTTTTTAATGTCCTGAAGATTAATTGGACGAATCCTGCACCGCTTCTGCCACTGCTGGCTGAGCTAAGTGACTTCAAAAAAGACTGGCTCGAGCTGGTCAAGCCGGACAATTTCTTCGTGGCTGAATCACCGGACGGTACTGTGCTCTACGGATACATGCGTGGCGATCTAACGATGCTGTGCTGCTTTAATTTGAATGCTGATGCTAGCTCTGAAATCGATTTAATGGCTGCCGTCCCTGGCCGCGGTCCAATGACTGTGGCACTGGATAGCTCCTTAACTACCGGCAGCATAGGTCAGTCGCTAGACAACTTACTGCTTGCACCCAATCAGGCTGTGGTGCTTGTCAGCAACAATAGTCAATTAAAGGAGAGAGGCTGCTATGCAGAAGAACAACAAAGAACTCGTCTTATGGCATGAATTTGATGGTCCGGGGGATACCTCGATTGAAGTGCTGGAGGGAATCTGCAAGCTGTACACGGAGCGCTTTGGTATACAGGTGACCCCACAAGTGATGAACATTACGGAGCTCATTACGGGTCTGAACGGAGTCAAGGACACCTGTCAGGGTCCGCAGCTGGCAATGGTTCCTGCGGACATGTCCTCCTATGTCGAGAACGGGCTGTACTCCGAAGTGCCGGGCGGGCTGTTTGCCGATGTGCTCACGGAAGGTGCTCTTTCAACAATGCAGGTAAATGGTGTTCAGTATGGTGTACCGGTATTACGGGGCAACCATCTGGTTGTCTATTACAATAAAGAGATTTATGCCAGTGCGCCGACGACATGGGACATATTCGAAGAGGCCGCGGAGCGGCTGTCGGCTCAGGGCATCGTGCCAATCGGGGCAGATCTACAGCAAGGCTATTGGTTTATTCCGTTCCTCTCGGCATTTGGCGGTTGGCCTGTAGAGGCAGGCAAGCCGAATCTTGCCACCTCTGAAATGAAGCAGGCGCTTCATTTCATCCGCAACAAGATGGACCAAGGTGTACTCACCAGTCTCGACGGCTCACACGGACTGCTTGAGCAGTTCATTGACGGTAAAATCGGCGCGATTATTTGCGGCGAGTGGATTTATAACCATCTGGACAAGCATATGAAACATAAGCTTGGGGTTTGTCAGCTTCCAGTCATTGCAGGCCGGCAATCATTGTCCATGTCTTCATCCATCGGTCTGATTTACCCTAATCATTCGTTAGCGTCGGAGGTACGGGAGAATATCTTATCGTTCACGCGTTTTATGCTAAGCGAAGAATGCCAGTCGATGTGGGCGTTCCAGGTACAGCGGATTCCGGCTCATGAGGAGGTGCAGAATCATCTGGCCGCTTCTGCTGCGCCTAACAAAAAAGAGATTCTGTCGCTTCTGAATCATGCGCGCCCGATGCCAATCGATTCATTCATGATCCATATCTGGGAGGCGCTCAGTGCCGGTCTGAACGAACTGCCTAAGAGTAATCCGGAACAGGCGCTCCAAAAAATGGATCTGACGATCCAGAAATCTTTAAGCGCATTTCAAAGCTAATAAGAGATGGGGAGAAGCGAAATGAAAACTACTATATTCAGCCAAATTTCTATAGATGGAAAGCTAACGATGGGGGCAGGTAATTCGAGTAAGGAGCTATTTTCGTTGTTTTCCAGTCAAGATATCGAATTCATCCATCTATTCCGGGGCAATGTACAGGGGATTATGGTCGGTAAAAATACAATTCTGACGGACAATCCATTTCTCACGAATCGATATGAGGCCAACAAAAATCCAATCCGCATCATTCCGACGACTACTTTGGACATTCCGCTGGACAGCAATGTGCTCTCCGATCAGGGGAAGACGATTATCGTCACGACCGAGAAAGGGCGGGACGAGGAGAAAATGAGACTGATCCGGGAAAAAGGGAAGGAATGCCTCGTCTGCGGCGAGGACAAAGTCGATTTCGTGGAGCTTGAGCGTCAGCTGGAGGAAAACTACGGCATTACCAACCTGATGGTAGAAGGAGGAGGCTTTCTGAACTGGCATATTTTCAATCAGGACATCGTCGATGAGATTATTCTGATGCAGCTTCCGATCATCATAGGCGGCTCCACGAACATTACTTTAGTGGATGGAGAAGGGTATCAGGAATTGTGCTTTGCGAAAAAGTTCAAGGTTGTAGAAGTTCAGCCAAAAGAAAATTACACGCTCATGCGCTACAAAAAAGTGATGTGACCTCACACTAAGTCATAGACTTCGAATGGCTAGGGGAGCTGTAAATCGAGAATATGGGGGTTATGAAGAATCCATGTCAGACAAGGATAATTTCTACAAAAGTGTATATAAGATCGCTGTGCCCGTTACGCTTCAAAGCTTGCTGATGGCATTGCTCAATTTGACGGATCAAATGATGGTCGGGCAGCTGGGGGATGTGGCAATCGCCTCGGTCGGGATGTCTACAAAAATATACGGGATCATAGCGGTTGTATTGGCCGGTTTATCGACGGGGGTATCCATTTATGCCGCCCAGTTTTGGGGGAACAAAGATGCCAAAAGTGTATCCCACGTGCTCGGTCTCGGGCTGATCGTCGGCTTTGCGTTCTCGTTCCTGTTCTCTGCGGCTGTCTTCATCGATTCACCGCTGTTTCTGAGCATGTTCACCACAGACGTGAATGTAATAGACGATGGGTACATTTTCTTGCGGGTGATGTCACTTGGATTCGTGCCCGTCATGCTCACGATGATGTATTCCGCGATTTTGCGCAGTACCGGGCATGCCAAATGGCCAATGTATGTAAGCTTAATTACAGTTGGTTTGAATATTATCCTGAACTACGTGCTTATTTTCGGTCACTTCGGCTCTCCTGAGTTTGGTCTGAAGGGCTCGGCTATGGCTACCCTTATTTCCAGGGTTTTCGAATGTTTGTTAATCATTGGTGCCGTATACCGGTATCGTTTGCCGGGAGCTGTTGGATTAAAGAACTTATTCATGATTCCTAAACCGCTCATCCGCAAGTTTTTTGGAACGACCTATCCGCTGCTGTTGACTGAATTGATCTGGGTATTGGGCGAAACGGCATATGCGATCATCTACAGCCGTATGGGAACGACAGAGATGACTGCGATGACCATTACATTCCCGCTGCAAGGGCTTTGCATCGGTTTGTTGTCCGGTCTGGCTAGTGCAGCCGGGGTAATGGTTGGTAACCGTTTAGGTGCGAACGAGACCGATATCGCACTCGATCACGCCAAACGGTTCATTCGCCTTGGAATCATTATCTCTCTGATCGTCGGGGCCATTATTGCGGTAGGCTCGAAGCTGTATGTCTCTGCGTTCAATATCTCCGAGGATGCCAAACAAATGAGCATTTATATCGTTATCGTGTTCGCCGGATTTCTTTGGGTCAAAGTATCCAATATGATTATCGCCGGCGGCATTCTGAATAGCGGGGGAGATAGCAAGTTCGTGTTCGGTATGGAATCGACCGCAACGTGGCTTATAGGCGTCCCATCCGGGCTGCTGCTGTCTTACATTTGGAAGCAGCCTGTCTACCTTGTGTATCTCGTCATCTCTCTGGAGGAGGTTGTCCGCTTTGGCTTCGGCTACGCCCGGATTTACTCCCGCAAGTGGATGCGAAATTTAGTAAGCGATCTGAGTAAACTCGAAGTCTGATTTTCTGCGAGATAAAGGTCCTTGACAAATAAATGTTGTTACAGCTACTATAGCTGTGACAACTTGTTGAGGATGGGTGAGGGTTATGCCTAACGGATTTGATTATACAGAGCTGATTGGATTCCAGATTATCAAGGGCGAGGTGCTGATCAAGCGCAGGATGCTGGGCATTTTTATGGAGAAGGGCTACGACCTGACCTTTGAGCAATGGACAGTGCTGAATGTGCTGTATGCGGAGCCTGGAATTATTCAGAGCGAGATTGCGGCCAGAACCTTCAAGGACAAGACGAATGTTACGCGTATTCTGGATGTGCTTGCCAAGAAGGGGTATGTGGCCCGTGAAGCGCATGGCAAAGACCGCCGGAGCTATCAGATTTATCTGACAGCAGCGGGTAAAGAGATGTTCGCCGACCTTATTCCCCATGTGAACCAGTTAAATGAACAATTTAAGCAAGCGATCCCGGATGAGGAATTGGCGCAATTCATCCACACCTTGGAGAAAATTTGCCGGAATGCACAATAAATTTTTTTGTCCAAATAGTTGTTATAGCTATTATATATATAACTATTAAATCTCAACCGCGAAAGGATTGGGTGATCATGACAGAGCTCACAATGAAGGAAAGATTCGCATTCCGGTTTGTTTTTAATGAAGAGAGAGTGTATCAGCACTGGTATGGCAGGTTTCTAATGTTCGGGACGGATTATGGAAGACTCCGAAGAGTGGTGGCGAGAATCGGCGATTGGCGCAAGTGGTGTGAGATCTGGACGGCAGAAGGAGATGAGGTGTACCGCATTGCGGAAAAGGCACTTGCAGAAGGCAACCTGGGCAAATCCAGGGCTTTGTTCCATGAAGCGGTGGCCTGCTACCATGCGGGTCAGCATATCTTTTTTATCGACAGCGTGCAGAAAGAAGCCACACAGGAAAAGGCAAGGAAAAGCTATGTCCGGGCACTCTCTTTGTATAACGACACGGAGAAGCCTGTCCGGGTGGATATCCCGTATCGCGGAGTTTCCATCCCCGGATATTTGCGGAAAGCAGACACGGAAGGCAGACCCCTTGTTATTTTTGTGAATGGCATGGATAACATTAAAGAGGCAGAAGGGCATCATTTCGGCTCGGTGTTTAGCGGGCAGGGCTTTAATTTTTTTACATTCGACGGACCGGGACAGGGGGAAATGTGGCGTTCGCTAAAATTTGACGCCCGGGATTACCATTCTGCGGTATCCGCAGTAATCGACTGGTTTGAACAGCGGCCGCCGAGCGGAATAGATCTCACAAGGATCGGCCTTGTCGGCTTCAGTCTGGGGGGATATTTGGCGCCTGAGGCGGCAGCCCGCGATTCGAGAGTGAAATGTACGGCCGGTAACAGCGGTCTGGTGTATATCGGCGGGTTGCGGGGGTTGAAGCAGCTAAATCCGATCTGGCAGCGGGGGGTTACCTATATGACGGGCTGCGAAACACTGGAAGCGGCGCTCCCGCAGTTCAATTATGATATTGAAGAGGCTCCCGCCCTGCGTTCACCGCTGCTCTTTTACCATGCGGGCCGTGATGAGGTGATGCCTTTGCCCAAGACGCATGCAGACAAAATGGTGGGCTGGGCCAAAGGGGAAACGACGCTGAATTATATGGAGGATGCGGAGCATTGCACCATGAATTATCTGGACGAAGTCTTCCCGGAAATTTTGGATTGGTTCAAAAAGCATCTGCGTATGTAACTTGTACGGCGTAGCTTACAAATAATCACAGAAAACAACTGTCTGCAATCCAGGCAGTTGTTTTTTTACAAATGTTACTATTACTCTTAATGTCTGGCGAATAGTGTCCCCCTATATTGCTTTTCTGACCAATACCAAGCTGGTGGCCAACCCGCCGAAGAGCTGGGAGGACCTGAAGAACGGCAATTACAAAATCATCGTGGGCGATGTGACCAAAGCGGCTCAGGCCCAAATGGCTGTGCTCGCCGCAGCGATTGCTTTTGGCGGAGATGAGTCGAACATTGAACCGGGGATTGCCTTCTTTGAAGACCTGGCGAAAAAAGGCCGGCTCTCCAATGCTGAGGCTTCACTTGTCAATATCGAGAAGGGTGAAGTGGAAGTGACGCTGCTGTGGGATTTCAACGCGCTGAACTATAAGGACCAGATCGACAAAAACGGTTTTGACGTGGCGATTCCAAAGGAAGGCAGTGTGGTAAGCGGTTATGCGATGGTCATCAACAAATGGGCCCCGCATCCCAATGCGGCCAAACTGACGCGCGAGTATATTCTTAGCGACGAAGGGCAGATCAATCTGGCGAAAGGCTATGCCCGTCCGATCCGCGACAGCGTGAAGCTGCCGGAGGATGTTGCCGCGAAGCTGCTGCCTCAAGCGGAATACGCCAATGTGAGGCCGGTTGGTGACTATAAAGAAAAACTGGGCGTTTATTATGGTTTGGAGTTAAGTAAGCGGATACGTTAGATTCTTACTTAGAAAGAAAGGGGCATCCCTGCAATGGGAGGCCTTTTAAACTTGCCGTTACAGACAGTGCGGAGGACTGTATCATAAGTAGAGGTGAGCTACTTTCAGTCATTAATTATTTTTTAAGTTAATAAATTTCCTAAATAATGTTGAAAATAATGGGTAAAATAAAAATATTGACAAGATAACATTGATTACGGGTGATATTTAGAAAAAAAATTAAATGAAAGGGTTTGCAATTATTTTTTGCGTATGATAAAATTCAAATTATTAAGTTAATATATTTACTAAAAGGTGTTGTGACGAATGGCTACAGTAAAAGATATAGCGATAAAAGCCAATGTATCTCCGGCGACGGTTTCCCGTGTTCTAAATAATGATGCCACACTTTCTGTAAGTGAAGGGACGCGCGAACGGATTTTTCAAATTGCAGAACTGATGCAATATAAGCCAAGCCGTGTGAAGCGGCTGAAACAAGAAAGCGATTTATCCAGCAAGCAGGTAGGATTGCTTCTATGGATCTCTACCGATGATGAAAAGGAGGATCCGTATTTCACCAAAATCCGCATTAGTATTGAAAAAAGATGTGATGAGCTTGGAATTCCCATTGGAAGAGTGATCAGAGGAAATGAAGTAGATCCAGCGGCTTGTCAACAAATGGATGGTCTGATCGTGGTGGGTTCTATTGATACGGAGGATATCCATAGGATTTTTCCTAATCACAAGTCTATCGTATTGGTCAACCATACACTTGAAGAATTAAGGGGGTATGATTCGGTCAGTATCAACTTTAAGCAGGCTGTAAAAGATGTGGTTGAACACTTTATAGCTCTTGGATACCGGGATATCGGCATGATTGGAGGACGAGATTACCTTTACAAGCTATGGGCCAAACATGAAGGAGATACTGTGGTAGATAAGCGCCAAGTTTACTTTGAACAACTGATGAATGAAAAGGGACTGTTTAATGAAGATTATATGTTCTTTGGAGATTGGAGTACAGCTAGTGGTTATGAGCAAATGAAAGCGCTTCTCAGAAGGCCAGACCGTCCGAGAGCGTGCTTCGTTGCCAGTGATCCGATGGCCATTGGTGCCCTTCGGGCGTTGCAGGAACAACAGGTAAAGGTGCCTGAGGAGATGGCAATCATAGGATTTGATGATGTAGAGGTTTCGGCATATATGAATCCACCTCTGACAAGTGTGAGAGTTTATCCAGAGCAAATCGGCAGAACGGCTGTACAACTTTTGATGGAACGTTTGGAAGGGAGGGAACCGGCCATTCACGCTGTGATCGAAACTGAGCTAGTGGTTCGGGAAAGCTGCGGAGCACACAAGAATATGAACAAATAAGTTTGTAGATTCCATGGAGGAGGTGATTTATGGAACAAGTTAAACAAAAGACCCAGTCACGGCAATGACTAGGTCGGCTAGGAAAAACACCAATACTATTGTACCGGAAATGGAGTTCGCATTCAACTAAAGTCTGGGGGACAGTATGATGAAAAAACCATTATCTCTTGCTATTGCATTAGTGTTAATATTATCCACTCTTAGCGCATGTGGCGGCAATAAAGATGCATCTGGCAGCAAGAAAGAAGAAGCTTCCGGCGGTGACAAAAAGGTTAAGATCGAGTTTTTCCAATATAAATCCGAAGCTGTTGCCACTTATGATGCATTGATTAAAAAATTCGAAGCCGCTAACCCGGGCATCGACATTGTTCAGACTAACGTTCCTGAAGCAGCTACGGTGCTGAAAACCCGTATAGCCAAGGGTGATGTGCCGGATATCATCTCGGTGGGCGGAGATGCCCAATTCGAGGATCTTTCCAGAAACGGTGTGCTGGCCGATCTTACGAATTACCCGGGTCAGGCCAATGTAATCGAGAACTACAAGAAAACCCTGCAATTGATTACGGGGTCTGAAAAGCTTTACGGCGTGCCTTTTGCCGCCAACGCAAACGGCATCATCTACAATAAAGACGAATTCAAAGCACTGGGGTTATCGGTTCCGACTACTAAGGACGAGATGGATAAGGTCTTGGCTACAATTAAAGCAGCAGGTAAAGTGCCATTTCACTTGGCTTTTAAAGATGCCTGGACCGCCCTGCCTGCTTGGAATGTGTTCGTAGCGGACTTGCAGCCTGCAACGTTCTACGCGGATCGTAAAGCGGGCAAGACCACTTTCGCCGCCGGCCATAAAGAATTGATGGCTCAATATGTTGAGTTTATGCAGAATGGCCAGGAGGGAGACCGCTTCGCCGACGGCTATAATGACGCGAATGCCAAATTCGCCAAAGGCTCCTCCGTAATGTATCTTCAAGGCGTTTGGGCCATTCCGGAGATCCTGAAGGCTAATCCCGATATTAAGCTTGGCGTCTTCCCCTACCCGTTAACCAATGATAAATCCAAGAACTTTCTAGTATCCGGTGTCGATGTATTGTTTGCCCTCTCCGCCTCATCCAAAGCTCCGGAGGAAGCGACGAAATTTATCGACTTCATGATGCAGACAGATAACGCCCAGCAGTATATAAACGAGCAGAAATCCTTCTCCGCCATTAAAGATGTGTTCCAGAACGATGAAGTATATGCGGACCTTAAGCCGGCATTTGAAGAAGGCCGAGTAGCGGACTTTCCGGATCACTATATTAACGGTATGGCCCTTGACGTAATTATTCAAGAGCTGATGCAGAAGAAAAATGTTGATGATGCCCTGAAAAAAATGGACGAAGAATATGACAAATTGGCGAATCGTTAATACCAGAGCCTAAATAGCATTGTAAAAGGGGATGAAAAGCATAATGTCGCTTTTCATTCCTATTTTAATGGGGAGAAGGAGGAATGCATGGTGAAAAGAAAAAATATGGGAACCTACTTGTTACTGGTCTTGCCTGCTTCTATATTGTTTTTTATCTTCCATACCATACCGGCTTTAATGGGCATATTTTACAGCTTTACGGATTGGAACGGACTTCGGCCTACTTACAAAATCGTGGGGTTCGTAAACTATCTCAATGTTTTTAAAGATAAGGATGTTCTGGGTGCATACCTGTTTACGTTCAAATTTGCCATCGTAACGACGATTTTAGTGAATATTCTGAGCTTAGCCATAGCGCTGGCACTGAATAGTAATATTAAATTTAAAAACTTTTTTAAAGGTCTTTATTTTATGCCTTATATCTTAAGTATGTTGATTGTTGCTTATATTTTCAATTATTTCTTTGCGAATTTTTGGATTGATATGATGGGATACCTGGGGATTGAGAAGTGGATGGTCAACCCGCTCGGAAATGAGAAGGGCTCATGGCTGGCGATTGTTTTCGTTACTGTGTGGCAATCTGCGGCTTTTAACACGGTATTGTACCTGGCAGGGCTACAAACAATTTCTGAAGATCTGTACGAGGCCTCTGCTCTGGACGGGGCTAATAAATGGAAGGAATTTTGGGGTATAACGTTCCCGATGATTGCTCCATTTTTCACGATAAATATGGTGCTCTCCCTAAAGGGATTTCTACAGGTCTTCGATCAGATTCTTGCACTGACGGGTGGAGGCCCCTTCGGAGTTACCCGTTCGATTGCGTTTTTGATTTACAAGAACGGATTCTCGGGTAATGAATTTGCTTTCCAATCGGCCAATGCTGTTATTTACTTTGTGGTTATTGTGGCAATTTCATTTATCCAGCTTCGTTATCTGCAGAAGAGGGAGCTGAATTTATAATGCGTTTAAACCGGACCAATTGGGTAGCCACTTGTTTTCTTATTGCCGGGTCTATATTTGTGCTATTCCCCTTGTATATGACATTCATGCTGGCAATAAAAAATAACCAGGAAATTGCAAATGGTGTTCTCGCTTTTCCGAAAGAATGGAGATGGGAAAACTTCGGCATCGCTGCTGATCAGGTTAATTATTGGCAAAAGTTTCGGAATAGCTCTATCATCACCATATTGACTGTTACCTTTACACTATTGACCAATTCTTTTGTCGCCTATGCGATAAAGAAAAAATTTGACCATAAGTTTTTTAAAGGTCTTTATTTTTACTTCATCAGTGCGATGTTTGTTCCATTCCCGATTATCATGCTCCCTGTTGTAAAATTGACAGCCAAATTCGGTTTGGATAATCTGTATGGCCTCATAGTGCTCTATATTGTTTATGGCTTATCCTTTAACGTCCTGCTGTATGTAGGATATCTAAGAAGCTTGCCTCAAGAGCTTGATGAAGCGGCTGTTGTAGATGGCGCTTCAGTGTGGCAAACATTCTGGAAGATTGTATTTCCGCTGCTGGCGCCTATTAATGCTACGGTTGCCATTATAACAACGGTATGGGCATGGAATGACTTTTTGCTGCCGCTTATTATGCTGGACCAAGAATCGCAAGCCACTTTGCCGCTTGCACAATTCATTTTCCAATCGAAATTCGGACAGGATACGAACCTTGCGTTCGCTTCCTACTTAATGGCTATGGCACCTATGCTGGTTGTATATATACTGGCGCAAAAATGGATTATTAGCGGTGTTACACGCGGGGCAGTGAAATAACTGTCCAAAATAGGTTTAACTACACAGAGAATAAGGAGAGCAATGATGGCTATCTTTTATCATGAACAAGAGGGGTTATTCCACCTTCAGTCGAAGGACATGAGCTACGTGATTCAACTGGTTCATGGCTATCCCGCCCATACGTATTGGGGAAAAAAACTAAGTCAGGAAGGGAACCTGACTGGGCTGCTTCAGCATATAGAGCGTTGTTCCTTCATTCCAAATTCGGTCCCGGGAGACAACAGCATATCCTTGGATACTCTGCCCCAGGAGTACCCCCAATATGGAACGGGCGACTTCCGGACTCCAGCCTATCAGATCCAGTTGGAAGACGGCACCAGGGTGACGGAGCTGGTATACAGGACTCACCGAATAGTTCAAGGTAAGCCTTCCCTCGAAGGGCTGCCGGCGGTATATGCAGAAGATGGCGACGATGTACAGACACTTGAACTGGAGCTCAGTGATGAACATTTAGGGCTTACAGTTGTGCTGAGCTATACCGTGTTTGAGACATTCAGCGCCATTGCACGGTCCGTAAAGTTCACCCACAAAGGGAAGGAGCCGTTACGTCTCCTGAAGGCTGCGAGTGCCAGTGTGGATTTTCAGGATGCTGATTTCGATTGGCTAAACCTGTACGGTTCTTGGACCAGAGAGCGTCACATTGAAAGAAGACCCTTAGGCCATGGAGGTATAACCGCCCAGAGCCGCCGGGGCGCAAGTAGTCACCAGATGAATCCCTTTGTTGCTCTGCTCCGGCCGAATGCGGATGAAGACCAGGGGGATGTATTCGGATTCAGCCTGGTGTATAGCGGTAACTTCGAGGCGGAGGCGGAGGTCGATCAGTTCGATACAACGCGGGTATCCATCGGGATTAATGCTTTCGATTTCTCGTGGCTTTTGTTGCCAGGTGAGAGCTTCCAAACGCCAGAGGCCGTGATGGTGTATTCGCCGGAAGGGTTGGGAGGCATGTCTCGCACCTATCATAAGCTGTATCGGACACGTTTATGCCGAGGTGCTTACCGTGACCGGGAACGTCCGATTCTGGTCAATAATTGGGAAGCGACGTACTTCGACTTTAACGCAGACAAGATCGAGGCAATCGCTGCAACGGCCGCTGAGCTGGGGATTGAGCTCTTTGTATTGGATGATGGCTGGTTTGGCAAGCGGGATGATGATACCAGCTCTTTGGGGGACTGGATTGTGGACCGCAATAAGCTGCCCCAGGGCCTGCAGGAACTGGCAGAACGGGTCAATCGACAGGGCCTGCAGTTCGGTCTCTGGTTCGAGCCAGAGATGATTTCTCCCGACAGCGACCTTTATACGAAGCATCCGGACTGGTGTCTGCACGCTCCACAGCGGCGGCGGACGGAGGCCCGGAAGCAGCTGGTTCTCGATATGTCACGGCTGGATGTGCAGGATTATCTGTTTGAATCGCTAAGCGCGGTCCTCGAATCGGCTCCTATTTCTTACGTCAAGTGGGACATGAACCGGAACATGACTGAGATCGGTTCGGCATTGGCAAGTGCGGAACGGCAGTCCGAGACAGCCCACCGGTATATACTTGGACTTTACGAGCTCCTTGAGCGGTTAACGGAAAAATTCCCTAAGGTGTTGTTCGAAAGTTGCTCCGGTGGGGGAGGCCGCTTCGATCCGGGGATGCTGTATTACATGCCGCAGACCTGGACGAGTGACGATACCGACGCAGTTGAGCGTCTCAAGATTCAATACGGCACCAGCATCGTTTACCCAATCAGCACGATGGGCGCTCATGTATCCGCTGTACCGAATCATCAGGTAGGCCGGACAACCCCTCTTGAGACACGCGGAGACGTAGCCATGTCCGGCAACTTTGGCTATGAGCTTGATTTGACTGTATTTACCGAGGAAGAGAAAGCGATAGTCCGGGGGCAGGTGGCTGCATATAAGGAGATACGGTCCTTGGTGCAGCAAGGTGATTTCTATCGCTTAAGGAGTCCTTTTTCAGGCAAGGGGAATGAGACGGCATGGATGTTTGTTTCCGAAGACCGTAAAGAGGCCTTGGTATTTTATTTCCAAGTGCTTGCAGTGCCTAACGCTCCCATGAAGCGCTTGGCCTTGCAGGGCCTAAATCAGGAATGGACCTATAGCGTTGAAGGGCTGGATGATCACAGAGGAGATTTTCTCATGCAGGCAGGCCTCCATATCCCTCAATTTCATCAAGATTACGTAAGCAAATGGTGGAAGGTGAAGGCGGTTCAAGGGTAAGCGGAGCAAGCTATACTTATATCGTTAATTGAACAGTGAAATAATAACCGACCTGATTGGTCGACAGATAAAGAAATACTTGGCATAAGCCTCGAAGCGAGGCCCCACTTTGTGGGGCTATTTTTTTTACAAATCTTACTACTCAGTTTAATATCTGGCGAATAGTGTCCCCCTATACTTCAGTTGGGCAGCGAATAAGCTTGGATCAGAGAGGGAGCCCGCAAATCAGAAATAGGAGTGATAGGGAAATCATGAAAAAAAGATTCGCAAAACTTTTATCCATGGGTCTGCTGTTGTCCTTGCTCGTCCTGTTGCTTGCCGCTTGTGCCAACTCGGAAGCCAAAGCTGATAAAGAGAACGGCAATGCCGGGGCCAAAGAGCTGAGCTTAAACGAAATTGAAGCCGAAGCTACCAAAGAAGGCGCTGTAGTCAGTGTGGGCATGCCGGATTCGTGGGCTAACTGGAAGGATACCTGGAATGATATTACGGCCAAGTATGAAATTACACATACCGATACAGATATGTCGAGTGCAGAGGAAATTGCCAAGTTCGAAGCGGAAAAGGATAAGCCGACAGCCGATATTGGCGACGTGGGCATTGCCTTCGGTCCGGTTGCAGTGGATAAAGGCGTAACCCAGCCCTACAAAACCTCCCATTGGGATGAGATTCCTACTTGGGCCAAGGATAAGGACGGCAACTGGGTTGTGGGTTATCAAGGCAGTATTTCTTTTCTGACCAATACCAAGCTGGTGGCCGACCCGCCGAAGAGCTGGGAGGACCTGAAGAACGGCAATTACAAAATCATCGTGGGTGATGTGACCAAAGCGGCTCAGGCCCAAATGGCTGTGCTCGCCGCAGCGATTGCTTTTGGCGGAGATGAGTCGAACATTGAACCGGGGATTGCCTTCTTTGAAGACCTGGCGAAAAAAGGCCGGCTCTCCAATGCTGAGGCTTCACTTGCCAACATCGAGAAGGGTGAAGTGGAAGTGACGCTGCTGTGGGATTTCAACGCGCTGAACTATAAGGACCAGATCGACAAAAATGGTTTTGACGTCGCGATTCCAAAGGAAGGCAGTGTGGTAAGCGGTTATGCGACGGTTATCAACAAATGGGCCCCGCATCCCAATGCGGCCAAGCTGACGCGTGAGTATATTCTTAGCGACGAAGGGCAGATCAATCTGGCGAAAGGCTATGCCCGTCCGATCCGTGATAGCGTGAAGCTGCCAGAGGATGTTGCCGCGAAGCTGCTGCCTCAAGCGGAATACGCCAATGTGAAGCCGGTTGGTGACTATAAAGTGTGGGAAAAAACCGCGAAGAGCCTTCCCCAGCTGTGGCAGGAACGCGTGCTTGTGCATTTGAACTAACCGTCTTAATAATCAGTTTTCATACAAGAGATATGGGGGCGCCTGAGCTGTATGCCTAAGGCGCCCGCTTGCTTATTCTTCACGAGAGGAGCGTGCAGGATGAAACAGAGACAACGCGGCCTGATGCTGGCCCTGGCTCCGTTTGTGCTGATGGTGCTGGCCTTTCAGGTGGTGCCTGTCTTCTCCATGCTGTCGGGCAGCTTCCGCAGCTCGGACGAAGCGGGTTTCACCCTGGCCAACTACCGGCATGCGCTGAGCAGTGCCTACTATATGCAGGCGATCAAGAACAGCCTGCTCATCTCCGTCCTCTCCAGCCTGATCGGGGTGGGTGTAGGGCTTCTATGTGCATACTGTATTACCCGCTTTGCACCTGCGGTACGGGACCGGCTGCTGATGCTGTCCAATATGACCTCGAACTTTGCCGGGGTTCCGCTGGCTTTTGCCTACATTATTCTGCTTGGCAACAATGGCGTGTTCACGCTGCTGTTCAAACAGTGGGGCTGGAGCGTATTTGGCGGATTTAACCTGTATAGCTGGTCCGGCCTGATTCTGGTGTACGTCTATTTCCAGATTCCGCTGGCCTTATTGCTGCTGTACCCGGCGTTCTATGGCATTCGTGAGCAGTGGAGGGAAGCGGCTTCCCTGCTTGGAGCAGGACGCTGGCAGTTCTGGAAGACGGTCGGTCTGCCGGTGTTGTCTCCGGCAATCTTCGGTACACTTGGCATTCTCTTCGCCAATGCGATGGGCGCTTATGCTACTGCCTACGCGCTGGTTGGCGGGAACTATAATCTGCTCGCCGTCCGCATCGGCTCATTGGTCGCCGGCGATGTGGTGACCCAGCCGGAGATGGGCAGCACCCTGGCGGTTCTGCTTGCACTAAGTACGCTGCTGGCTGTGTTCCTTAATCAGCGGATGGTGCGGCGGATGGAAGGATTCGGCGGCAGAATTCCTGCCAGGCAGGAGCGCAGCAGCGGACGATCCAACCGGCGCTGGCCAGCAGTCCGTGAGGAGGCGGGACCATGAATACGCGCAAAGCGGGCTTCGCCCCGCGCACCTTCATGCTCCTGCTCATGGTCTATTTGCTGCTGCCGCTGCTGGCAACGGGATTATATGCTTTTGCCCAGGATTGGCAGAATACGCTGCTGCCCCGCAGCTGGACACTTAGCTGGTTCAGTGACATGTTTCGGGATATCCGCTTTCTGGAAGCGCTGTGGACTTCGCTGTATCTGTGCATCATCAGCGTGCTGCTCAGTCTTGCCGTGATGCTGCCGGCTGTTTTTGTCATTACGGTTTATTTTCCGCGCTGGGAGAGCTTCATGAAGGGAATTGTTGTTCTGCCTTACGCTGTGCCGGGAGTTGTGGCGGCTGTAGGTCTGATCCGCACCTATTCCTCTGGCCCATTCGACATTTCGGGCACCGCTTATTTGCTGGTAGGGGCGTATTTCGTGGTCATCCTGCCGTATATGTATCAGGGCATCCGCAACAGCTTGCTGAGTGTATCGGCTGTAGAGCTGCTGAATGCCGCTGAGCTGCTTGGGGCCAGGAGACGGACTGCTTTTGTAAATGTGATTCTGCCGAATATCTGGCCGGGGGTCATGGTCTCCGCGCTGTTGTCCTTCTCCGTGCTGTTTGGGGAGTTCGTACTGACGAATATGCTGGTGGGAGGCCATATCCAGACGATTCAGGTCTATTTGTACCAGCGGGTGGGGGAAAGCGGACATTTGGCCAGCGCGATTGCCATTTCCTATTTTGTATTTATTCTGCTGCTGTCGGCCGTGCTGATGAAGCTTGGCATGAAGATTAAAGGGCAGGCGAAGTAAGGTCTAGCGGCCGGAGGTCCACAATAAGGGGGATAAAGGAATGGAAGATTATCTGAAGCTGGAAGGTGTCCGCAAAAGCTTTGGTGATACGCCTGTGCTGGCTGGAGTAGATCTGAACATCGCAGAGGGGGAGCTGATCACGCTGCTGGGCCCTTCCGGCTGCGGCAAAAGCACGCTCCTGCGCTGCATCGCCGGGCTGACTGAGCTGGACAGCGGCAGTATCAGGCTCGCGGACAAGGAGCTGACGAAGCTGCCGCCGCGCAGCAGGGATGTGGGCATGGTGTTCCAATCCTATGCGCTGTTCCCCAATCTGACCGTCAGCCAGAATGTGGAATACGGAATGCGCATGCGCGGCGTTGCACCGGCGGCACGGCGCAGCCGGTGCGAAGAACTGCTGGCGCTGGTCGATCTCGAAGACAAGCGCGGTGTCTATCCGCAGGCGCTGTCCGGTGGACAGCAGCAGCGGGTGGCGCTGGCGCGCTCGCTGGCCGTCCAGCCGAAGCTGCTGCTGCTGGACGAACCGCTCAGCGCGCTCGACGCCAAAATCCGCAAGAATCTTCGCGCGGAAATACGCGATATCCAGCGGCGGCTGGGCATGACGACGCTGTTCGTTACCCACGACCAGGAGGAAGCGCTGATCCTCTCGGACCGGATCTGCATCATGAACCAGGGGCGCATGGTGCAGGAAGGTTCCCCGGAGCAGCTGTACACAGCGCCCCGCACAGAATTCGCGGCCCGGTTCATGGGCAGCTATAACGTATTCAACCGGGCGGAGGCACTCGCGTTGTTCCGCAGGATTGACAGCCGCTCCGACCGTTTTGCAATCCGCCCCGAGGCGGTAACCCTGCTGGCTGAAGGTGAAGCAATTCAGGATGATGCGGATGGCATGGTGGATGTACGCGGACAGGTTCAGTCCGTGTCGATTCTGGGCAATATCATCCGCGCCACGGTCATGGCAGAGGGGATCATTCTGACCGTAGACCTGCTGAATGACGGCCGCTGGCTGCGGGTTCGGGAAGGGGATTGTGTGACCCTGTTGCTTGATCCCTCCCAGCTGCTGCATCTGGAGCAGGAGGGGGCGTAGAGGCGGGGATATAAGTCCTGACTCCAAGGCTTAGCGTCGATCCTTTCGCTGGAATGGACGTTTGCTATGTGTATCGCTCAACATTCTTAAACTATGATTACTTATCGTTGTTATAAAAATTTATGTGGAAAAACTACCACTAATCAGCTGGAATTACGGTATCGCAGCACTGTAGTGGAAAAAGTAAAACTAAAAGTCTACCTTTAGACCGAATTATCCATATTGATCAATATTAAGTGGATTAATTCCAACTAATACCAGTGTTTCTACGATTTATCGGAAATTAAGTGTATAAATTCCAACTAACCTCTGTCGTGCATACGTAAGCTAGCCTTTATTGCTCAGCATAAACGATATAGAGTTGCTTCAGAATTGATCTCTGTGCATCGATGAATCTCTGTAGGAACAGAGAATTCATTGGGTAGTGTATTCTAATTCTTAAGTTCGGCTTATACACCGCCAAGCAGCGGGCATGCGCGGGGAGGTGGAAGAGTGACCGCCTGTTTCCACTTCTTCTAATCCTTTCTATGCAAACCCGTTCTGCCCGAATGGCCTTGACTGTTGCCCGTCCGTCGTGCTGTTCACTCCCCGTTCTTGTTCTCCGGCCCGCCTCTTCTCTCTCCACTGTCCCGCCTCTTGCCCTGTCCAGCGAACCTCCCGAGTGACCATATTCATGCTATAATGGGAAGGCATTGTAGAGGGATTTACAGGAAGGAGCAGTACCCTGATGGAAGTAACCGCACAAGAGGTAGCGGAGTGGATGGTCAAGGAGATCCGTTTTACGGGAACCCTGTACCAGACCGCTGCGATTGAATATGTGAAGGCTAATTTTGGCGAGCAGTTTGTATTTGTGAATGAGAACGGGAATGCTTCGTTGTCCAAGGATGTGAAGAAGGCCTTCCGCAAGCTGCACGGCGGAAGAATCGCCTGGGACCGTGACGGATTCCTGTGGGCATGGACCTGAAATATGCCCTGAAGCCAGCTATGACACAGCTTACAGCGAAGCCCTTTTTGCTTGTCCAGTAGAAGAAGTATAGAAGCTGACTATAAACCACATGCGGGGCATCCCCTGCATGTGGTTTTTTCTATGCCCAAATCCCTAAAAAAGGGAAAAATAGAACATCTTAATTCTACAGGAATAAATTCCGATAATGATAGAGTCCTGTACATCGAAAGTCACGAATACATAAGGGTAAAGGGACTGAAAACCGAGTTTGGAACAAAGGCAAATCCGTACGAAAGTCGGAGACGCAAAGCCACGGGCCTACTTCATCCGGGAAGGATGTTAGGGCAGCCGGGCCGCTCAAGGCACTTGGTTTTTTGGCGTGCCTACAAATAGCGCTGGGGGAGAGAAGTGAATGAGGTTGGAAAGGGAAATGAAGTTGTCGCGGCCCCTTGTGGCCGCAGTGGCGGTGGTATGTATGCTTGGAGGCCTGTTAAGCGGGGGGTTCAGCATGAAGCAGGTCTCGGCAGCGGGGACAGATCCGGGCAGAACGGACTACAGTGTATCCGGTGACCGGATCGTATGGCTGGAAGCAGATGCAGGCGGGGTCAGACAGGTGCACGCGCTGAATCAATCCAGTGGTGCGGGTACGGTACTTACGACAAGCTCATCCGCCAAGGACGCCCCTTCTGTGGGCGGCAGTATTGCCGTGTGGGCGGACAAGGGAACGGAGCAGGAATCTTCCCTGAACTGGGATATCTACTCTGCAAATCTTGCAACAGGCACCCGCATCAAGCTTAACAAACAGTCTGGTCAATACGGGAATCCGACAACGGATGGAGTTGGCGTGGTCTGGTACGAGCGCAAAAATTACGGCAGCATGATCTATCATGATCTAGCTACGGGCGTTGAAGCCGACCTCGGCGAAGGACGGTTTCCGGTGCTGGCAGATGGAGATGTGGTGTATAAGAATGCCCGTGACGGGGGCCTCAGTCTGCTGGATGTAAGCAGTGGAGTCACGCGTGCGCTTGTTAGTCTGGGCGGAGCGAATTACGTGGACTGGTTTGTTTTTAACGGGAGCCATGTGCTGTTTAAGCAAAAGAACGGCACCTCTGAGAGTAAGTATGTGCTTCTGAATATCAAAGACCTGACGGCACAGCCTGTGGATCTCACGGAGATGAAGCCTGGAGGAACAGAGTATGCCTTCATGTCCATAGGCGGAGGACAGGCCGTTTTTCAAGAGGATGTTAACGGTGCAGTTACGCTGCAGCAGGTGGATCTCTCTACTTATGCAGTAAAGCCTCTGCCGGCGGTACCGGCCGGGGCGAAGCTGATCGGAATTAACGGAAGTAAGCTGTTGTACAGCAAGAAAGACGACTACATAGAATCAGTGGAATTAAAAGATGGAAGCCTCCCGACTCCAAGTCCGGGAACAACTCCATCCCCGGGTACAACGCCAAATCCAGGTACCGGCTCGAACTCGGGCTCAACCCCGGACGTTAAGATCCCTGTAATAACCGGAGCCAAGGATAGTCAGATTATCGGCAGTGCCGGCGGTATCTTGTCTGTACTGAATGGCTTGGCGCGGCTGGAGATTTCAGCAGGAACCTTCAAGGACAATACCACTGTAAGCTTGGCCCAGGCGGAGCTGGAGACACAGGCACTGATCGACGCAAACGGCAAAAAACTGCTGAAGGCAGGTTCCGCCTGGCAGATACAAGCGAGTTCTCCATTTCTGATCCCGGCCAAACTGGCGGTTCAATATTCCAAGGAAGAGCCTTGGAAGACAAGTCGTGAGAAGCTTGGAATCTACAGCTACAATCCGGCAAAAGGCAACTGGACCTATATCGGGGGAGTGACTGCAGCGGAGAATGGATTTGTGCAGGCCAAGATTACAGCCTCCGGACTGTATGCGGTTATGCTGCGCGATATTGATTTCACAGATTTGTCAGGCCATTGGGCACAGCAACAGGTAGAGGTACTCGCAGCAAGAGGAATCGTGAACGGGATGAACGGAACCGTGTATGCGCCAAAAGGTATTTTGACCCGGGCGGAATTCACGAAGCTGCTGGCAGCAGCTCTTCAGTTGCAGCCGGTGCAGCCGGATACGGCGACCTTCCGTGATGTCCCGGCGGCGAGCTGGTCCTACCCTTATGTGGAAGCGGCAGCCAAGGCCGGAATCGTCACCGGCGAAGCCGGATTCTTTCATGGCAATGATCCGCTGACCCGTGAACAGATGATGGTGATGCTGATGCGGGCGATTGACAGCACTACGGGCAACAAGGCTACTGCTGCGGATGCGGTCAAGCGTGAGGCTGGACTCTCCGGATTCAAGGATAATGACAGCATTAGCGCATGGGCACGGGAATCTGTAGCTGCTGCAGTCGAGAAGAAGCTGGTGCAGGGCAGCGCACAGCTTTTGAAGCCTAAGCATTCATCCACGAGAGCCGAGGCGGCTGTCATTATGTACAAGCTGCTGGCTGAGTTGAAATTACTCTAACTTATAACGGATAGGAGATCAGTCTATGACATTTCGAAAGATAACAAGGAAGTGGCGCAGCTGTAATATGAAAACACGTGTAAACCTTATGCTTGCGCTGCTGCTGGTCCTCTCTTACGTCCCGGTTGTTCCGGGACTTACCAAGCTCACATCATCAGCCTTTGCAGCGACCAATATGCGGATTGAGCCCAGTGAGCTGAGCCCGGGACCCGGTAAAAGTGTTGAAATCTCGTTCAGCTTCAATGCGGCGGATGACGGCCAGGAGTCTCACAAGACCAACATCAACCTGTGTACTCCGCAAAAAGACGGTTCTGCCCCGCTCCTGGGGGAACTAATTACGAGCGGAGATTATCAAACGAAACAGAACGGTCAATACATCGTTCACAAATATCAGTGGGATGGCAAGATTGGAGGCGTACCGCTGGAGGAAGGGCGTTATAACGTCTGCATCTCCCCTGCCGAATATAACGGAGTTGGCGTATACTACGGGCAAATTGCCAGCTTCGAAATTCTTGGCGGCGACGAAGTAGCACCTCCGGCAGCATTGCAGATCAAACCTGCTGCCTCTGGACAATCTGTGGTATCCGGAACTGCTGAACCAGGAACCCTGCTTGAATTAGAGCTCTACTATCCATCCAGTAGGGAGGAAAAGCTGTTCTCCAATATTGCAGTCAATAACGCAGGACAATGGAGCCAGCAGATCGGGATCACACCGGGTGAAGCTGCGCATATCACGGCGAGAGCGAAGAAAGACGGCAAGCTCTCAGGGTATTCGGAGCCGCTTGCGGTGCTGCGTGCGCCTATGCCTGCTTTTTCAATCAGCTGGGAAGCCCTGGCGGCTTATTATTATAAGCTGGATACGGTGCAAGCCATGAAGGAGAAGGCACAAGACATTGCCGTCCTGAACCAGTCGGCTGCTTCCTCGGGAACGGTCAGCGGACTGAGCTCCATCCTGCTGGTCAATCCGCAAACTACCCGGAATATCTCCAGCGGCGATCTGACGCAATTTACGGAAGCAGCCATTCATGACCGGCTGCGGATCGTGAACCCGTCCGGACAGGCGCCGGTTGATCCGGCCCGGGGTGATTTTGTCTACTCGACAGATTCAATTACATTGCAGGCATTGATGCCGCTGCAATTCGGGTTGAGCTATTTAAGCCGTGACCCGTTCACAGGTGTCGCTGGACTTGGCTGGCATCACAGCTATGAATGGAAACTGAACCCGCTGAGCGGCGGCAAGGTGGAGGTCATGAGCCCGGACGGTTCGCTTTTTGAATATGTGCCGTTGTCCGGAGGAGCGTATCTGACCCCGCGCGGGACCGACTGGACGCTAAGTGCGCCATCTGCCGGGACCTATACCCTCACATCGCCTCAAGGCGATGGTTACCGCTTCAATGCGGAAGGATTGCTGCAATCGGTCACGGACTTGAATGGGAATAAGATCACTTTTTCATATCAGGGAACGAAGCTGGAGGCGGTCAATACAGCCGGGGCATCCCTAAGTCTAAGCTATGATGGAGCAGGCAAGCTGATTGCTGTAAGTGACCCGGCCAGCCGGCAAATGTCATTTCATTACGATACGGCAAGTGGAGATCTGACCTCGATTACAGATGTGGACGGAGCCACAACCAAGCTTACCTATGATAACAGCCATCATGTACTCAGCGTAACGGATGCCAAGGGTGCTGCGACGATGGGCGTAGCCTATGATGACCATCAGCGTGTGACCAGCTTTACCGACTTTTACGGGAATACGAGTTCTTCGAGCTATGAAGGGCGCGTGGCTCCAGTGGTCCGGGGCGAAGAGCCTGATGACGGTCAGACAGGGATAGACCCTGCGAACGGACGGGATATTCCGGACTCGGATGAAGTGATTTTGTCTGGTACGATGAACAATCTCGCCCATGCACCGGCATATAAGAAGGTAGAAGGGCTGAAACCACTCATAGCCGATTATTTAGCGGCCAGCATCGGAACCAACGACAGCAAAAGGGATGCCTTCATTGCTTCTGCGGTGGCTGCTCCGGGCGGTATTCCTGCGGTCCAACAGGTTATTGCGGCGAGCAATGCATCCCCGGCTGTGATCAGCACAGGCCAGCTGAATGTGGAAGAGAGCGTTACGTTCGGATCACCCAGTAAGCCCGTAGTCCTGATCGTGGACGGGATGAATACGAATAAGGATATCACCGTACGCGTGTACGGCACATTGATTCTGAAGCAGGGACTGAACGCCAACACCAAGCTTGCACTCGACGTGCAGAAGGTTCAAGGTTTATACGGCAATCTGTGGTCCGGGGGAACGATTCATCTCAACAATGATTCTTCCGTAACTGTGGGGGATACGCTGCAAACCGGCAGTCTGACCTACAACAGCGGCGGGCTGACCATAGATGCGAAGCGGATTCTGATTGCGGGAGATTTGTCGATCAACACCCGTGTGGAGATGAACATTGCCCAGGAAATGGTCGTCGGCGGGATTGTGTCCAATAACCAGACCGCGAATTTGACGGTAACCGGCGGTGACTTATTCGTCCGTGACAATGTTAGTGTCAACAATAATCTGAATGTGCAGACTGGCGGGCTATTCGTTCTTGGCGGAGATATGACCCCGAACCAGACCCCTATCGTTCATACGGGTGTAGGGACAGGCCAGACGATTTTGACCTATTCACAAAGTGGTGCCAACAGTGCAAACGGGGCCAATGGAGCGAACGGTGCGAGTGGTGCCAGCAGTGCCAGCAATGCCAATGGAGCCGACAGTGCCAGTTCCGGACATGCTACAGCGGCAAGTACTGCCGGATTAGCCTCTTCGATCACCACTACGGCGAACAAGACCACATGGACCAATGCGCTGCATCAAGATACAGCTTATGTATGGAACAACAATTTCAAGGTTGCACAGCGCCAAGCGGCGAATGGAGCCATCGTTAAATACAGCTATGATAGCAGTGACCAGGTAACAGCCATTACGGATGCTAACGGCAACCAAGGGAGATTGGCCTACGACGAGCGCGGAAATGTAACGCAGAGGACGGATGAGAGCGGTTATTCCACACTCACACGTTATAATGCCTTGAACCGTCCGGTTGAGGAGATCGATGCGCTCGGCAACCGCTCCGCGTATGCTTACGATACGGCAGGCAACCTGGTCAAAAGTACGGACGCCCTTGGCCACGCAGTCGCCATTGCCTGGGACAGCAAGGGAGTTCCTCTCTCCGTGACCGATGCGGAAGGGCATACCACGGCTTACACCAACGATGCCGACGGATTCGCCAAGGAGATCAAGGATCCAAGCGGCTACACGACCATTATTGAACGTGATACCCTGCACCGGACCACTCAGATCAAGGATGCGGAAGGCAAACTGCAGGCCGTTGAATATGACAAGAAAGACCGTGGGGTTACTGTCACCAATGCACTGGACCAGACGAGCAGCGTCACGTATGACGCCAATGGCAATCCGGTGGAGCAGACAGATGCAGCTGGAACCAAGAAGGTTAGCAACTATAATGTGTACCGTCTGAGCGGCACAGAGGACGCACTCCATAACAGTACCAGCCAGACCTATGATGCGCTTGGCCGTGTCAAAGAAGCGAAGGACGAAGCCGGAGCCGTTACGGCTTACAGCTACGACAGTGTCGGACAGCTGGAGGAAGTTACTGATGCTGAAGGCCAGGCGAGCAAATATACCTATGACGATAACGGAAATAGGCTTACCCAGAAGGATGCAAAGGGTAACATTACCTCCTACACGTATGGTAAGCGTAATGAACTGCTGAGCGTAACCGATCCGCTTGGGGCCAAGACACGTTACCGCTACGATGCGGCAGGCCATACCATCAAAGAGACGGATGCGCTGGGCAACAGCACCTACTATGACTATAATGCGCTTGGACAATTGGTGAAGGAAACGGATGCGCTGGGTGCAGTAACCGAATACCAGTATGACAAGAACGGTAACCAGGTCGCTGTCATCGACCCTAATCATTCGGTCTGGACGACCAAATACGACAGCCGGGGACTGGATGCCGGAACCATCAATCCGCTGAATGAAGAAACGACAGTCACCCGCAATGACCGCGGACTAATGACTGAATTTACAGATGCGGCGGGACAAAAGACTTCTTACGAATACGATGCGCTGGGACGCAGCACACTGGTGCGCAATGCCCTTGGGTATGAAACCTCCTATACCTATGATGCCCAAGGCAACATAGAGAAGATCGTGGATGCCAATCATCACGAAACGGCCTTTACGTATGATCCGCTCGGCCGCTTGACGGAAGTGAAGAATGCAGAGGGCAGTACTACTAAGTACGCCTACGACGCCTCCGGCAACCTGCTGGACAAGACCAATGCGCTGGGAGCAGTGACCTCCTACCAGTACGATGCACTCAATCGGGTCACTGAATCAATGAATCCGCTGCAGGAGAAGACGACCCTTGCCTATGATGCCAACGGCAATCTGCAGAAGATCACAGAACCGGACAGCAATACAACCGTGTATGCCTATAATAAGGGCAATCAGGTGGAGCAGATTAAGTATGGCAGCAATCTTACGGTAAAATATGAATATGACCTTGCGGGACGCCGTACCCTCATGACAGACAGTACCGGGAATACGCGGTATACCTATGACGCACTGAACCGGCCAACGTCAGTCATTGATCCGCGCGGCAATAACGTGCGTTATGAATGGACGGCAACCGGACAGCGGAGCCGGATCATCTACCCGGATAACACCGTGGTCAGCTATGACTATGATAAGTTAGACCGGATCAAGCAGGTGACGGATGCGCAGAACCAGATCACCAGCTATCAATATGATGCGGGCGGACGCCTGACCGAGAAGCTGCTGCCGAACAGCGGGAAGAGTACCTATAGCTATGACGGCGTGGGGCAATTGCTGGAGATGAAGCATACGGCACCAGGCGGCGGGCTGTTGGAGCAGCTAACCTATGTCTATGATCCGGCTGGCAACAAAACACGCACGGAGCGCCTGGAAGGCGGTAGTGATGAGGATAATCCGAGCGGAGCTCAGCGTCCGGCAGACATCTCAGACTATGCCTACGATGCGCTGAACCAATTGGTGCAGGTGCAGAAGCAGAACGGCTCCAAGGTCGTCTACTCCTACGACACCGTAGGCAACCGGTTAGGGAAACAAACCACAGAAGCCGGAAGTACCGCCATGGAGAGCTATACCTACGATGCAGCGAACAAGCTGACTCATTTCAAAAAAGGCAGCGACTACAAGGACTACACCTACGACAAGCGCGGCAATCTGCTGGAAGTGAGCGGGATCGACAGCGAATCGGCTTTGAAGCTGTTCACGGCGCAGGCGAATGCGCAGAAGATTTCAGTACCGGACAGTGTTTACTCGGATGCAAAGGGATTGGAAGCGGGCAAGAATGCAGGTGCAAATGCTGGAGCAGTCACAGCGACAGGCGCAGGTGCAACTACAGATGCAGTCACAACTACAGGTACTGTCAAAACAACAGATGCGTTGTCTGGGCTGTTAGATCCGTTGTCAACGATTGCAGGTCCTTCCGGGAGTCCTGCGGGAACACTCTCACCAGATGCTGCCGAAGCTTCATTATCCAGCTTACCGGATGCGAAGCTTGAGTCTGGTGTAACGGAAGGGGTATACGGGGCAGACAAAGCGCTTAGCCCTGAAGCGATGCTGAAGGCTGCACTGGCGGCAGGCCCGCAAGTGCTGGAGAGCAACCGCTGGGATGCTTCGAACCGCCTGATAGGGAACACGAATACGTCCGGCGACATCACCACGTACCAGTATGACGGTGACGGCAACCGGGTCAGCATGCGGACTACCCTCGGAGACGGTGCGATTCAAGATGCGTACCTGCCAGGGAATCCTGCCAGCAACCGGGATGGCTGGGAGCCGCAGTACAAGAAACGGCAACTGGACATTTATTTTACCAATGACATCACCATGGGCATTCCGCAGCCTTTGACCGCAAGCGGAGCAGACGGACAGAACTGGAAGCAGTCGTATGTGTACGGAGCCGGTGAAGAACGGATCAGCATGAGCTATCTGGTAAGCGGAGACGCGAGCAACGATTGGGAGCCGACCGCCGGAGCCAGCGGAGCTAGCGCTGTGTCTGCTGCGCCGAAGACACTCTTTTACTTGAGTGATGCACAGGGCAGCGTCATCGGCCTGGAAGGCCAGGACGGCAGCATGTCCGCACGGTACCGCTACGACGAATTCGGCGTAGCTGAGAAACCGGAGAAATTCGACCTGAATTGGTCCGGCCCGGACAACTTGTTCGGCTATACCAGCCTGGGTTACGATTACTACAGCGGCTATTCCCATGCGCAGGCGCGGGATTTTGACTCGAGTATTGGGCGGTTTATAAATGAGGATACGTATGAGGGGCAGATTGATAATCCGCTGAGTTTGAATTTGTATACGTATGTGAGGAATAATCCACTAAGATATATGGATCCAAGTGGACATAAGGATATTGATAGTACACCTAAGTTTGGGGATCCAGTCTATGGTACTGCAATTCATATGCAAGTAAAGAATACATTTCAACCTATTATGAATGGGTTATTAGGACCCAACGCTTTTCAATATAATTACAAAGTGAACTATGTAGATGGAACTTACGGTTACGCAGACTTTGTGATTAATACACAAGGAACACTCCAAGTTTATGAATTGAAACCTATCACATATTATAAAAATGCCCAGAGGAATATTGATGGGAAAGCGCAACTAAGCAAGTATGTTAATGGTTTGAACTTAGAGGGGAAACCTGCTGTGAGAGGTGTTTTATGGAACCCCGATAAGGTCAGATTAAAACACCCATATGATCCAACCAAAGAAATTGTACTTGAAACACATTATTCAACAGATCCAGGGATGATATACTATTACGAAAGAAGGAAAACATCTACTGAAGAACCGGTTTATATTACAGTACCACTACCTGAAAAGGAGGAGGAGAAGGAGACGAATAACAATTTACTAAAGGCGGGAACAATTACCGGTGGTGCTTATGTAACTTATAGAGTTATTCGATTCGTTCCGTCCTTATTACCGCCATTATGGTGGACTATCCCGGAAAACGCAGTAATTCCTTAACAGTAGATTGGAGTGTGAAGTATGCAGCTAGTCATAAACTTTGACCGTCAATTAGATGAAGAGACCTATTATTTAGTGGATGGCCTTGCAAGAACAAGAAGAATGAAAAGAGATGTTACGATACTCTCTACAATGGTTCCAGGTAAGGACGTGGGGATAGATGGAGAATTTTATTATAATCCACTGGATTTTTCAGATTCTGGACAGAGCATAGATCCCTCCATTGTTGATTATAATACTCCGCCAAGCTGCCAGCCGGATCTCTGGTTGCATTGGAAACCGACCAGAGATCGTAAGCAAATGATATGGGCCGACAGCGAACAAACGGTAAATATTTTGGAATGGTTAGTTTATTTGATTCAAAAAGTTTTTGGACCAAAAGGTTATTTCTTGAGTGGAGATGTGCAAGTCTCCGACTCGCTCAGAATAAGGATAGAGAACAGTGAGCTTTTATTGAATGAAAGAGCTATTGATGCTATGGAAATTTTGATGAATATTATGATGTCAAATATGAGAGTGGATTTGAATACATCAATTGTACCCGGACGAATACTCAAGATGGAAATGTCTCCTGATCAGAAATGGGCCATAGAGGTCGAAGACACCAGTTCGGAACTAATAACGGTATTATCGTCGGTTGAGAATGAGATCACCTTGGTACAGTTGTATAGTGATGTATTATTCGGCTATTCTGGCCGTCTCGAACTGGATACTAAAGCTATCGAAATTCATTGGAGTGATGATGCAATGAGATCCGGAGTTGTCTTTGACGGTATTCTAGTGACAGTCTATGACTTGGCAAACCAAAGAATGATAAAGTCCACGATGAGTGGTGGTAAACTGACCCCTGTTCCTGCTAATTATTTTGAGGAAGGGATTATTGGAAACTCGGGACAAATAATTAGTATATAGTTGAATAGGGATTTTTGATATAGCTGATTTTGTATGGTTTCCATATGAAAATCAGCTTTTTTTTCAACAACTTATTGCAAACGTAGACAGCATCTCAGCACGTTATCGCTACGACGAATTCGGCGTGGCCGAGAAACCGAAGGAATTCGACCTGAACGGGTCCGGCCCGGACAACCTATTCAGCTACACGAGCCTTGGCTATGATTACTACAGCGGGTACTCTCATGCGGAGGCGCACGATTTTGACTCTAGGGTGGGGCGGTCTATTGATGAGGATACGTATGAGGGGCAACCTTAGATAAAATTAACGGTTTTGGGATTACAATTCATGGTTTTGAAGGGAATAGTATTGAGTTTGATGAACAGTTTTAACAGTAATATTCCCAGAAACTAATTAAGAAAGGATTGATTGAATGAATGAAATCAACAAAAACAAATAAAATTAAACCGTTAATTAAATCGGTATTGATAGCCATCATTTCATTTAGTGTATTATTTGGGGGTTGTAAATTTTTACTAGGGAATCTCCTGTGGTCAACTTGGGAGTACAAGGTAAAAGATTTTGATACCTATAAAAGCGATTTCCAGACTATAGCGGACTTGGCTTATCGTGAGTTTGGCAAAGGTCAAATGAAGCGCTCTTATATATTTGTAAATGAGAATCCTGATGGAACAGTCAATTTAAGTTATGAAAATGTTAACAGTGAAGATATCGTTGAAGTAACGATGAGCCAAAAAGAGAAAAAGTCTCTGGAGAAAATTGTGGCAAAGGCTTTTCATCAAGGCGATATGGCTTATTTATCTGTTATCAGAGTTTATAAAGACCAAGTAGAATTTGAAATCGAAAATGGTCAGTATTCATTGATATACAGAAAAGATGAACATAAACCTAAATTTTTAAACAAGTCGTCATCTATCCAAGGAACCTTTAAAGTGAAGAAGATATCAGATCACTGGTATCATGCAAGGTTCATAGAAGATTAGTGAATGTTTGATTCAATAATTATAACGAATAGAGAGAACCTAAAAGATTGGACAGTAGGCTAGGTACTTCAACTTGTCGAAGCTTCAGTATGGATAAAAGCCCATCTCCCGGAATAGCGGAAGAAGGGCTTGGTTGTATGCCGAATTTCAAACCCTTCTGCATATTTCTATTCACATGTTATCATTCAGGTTGGTGCTTTATGCAATCACCGCACGCTCTCAACAGTATTTATCAGTTCCTGTTCGGATACAGGCTTAGTGAATTGCACGGAATAGGAGAAGCCGTCGCTTTGCCAAAGCGCAAGTACGTATTGATGATCAGTTCCTTTCATAGTCACGACATTTCCATTAATGGTGGAGTCCTTAATACTGGTGTATTCTGCGTAATCTCCACTTACTTCCTCGTTGCCGGATGACATTCTGAACACAACGCTATTGGCTTCTCCCGTGTAGGTGACTTGCCCAAGCTCATTCCAGTAAGCCGTATACTGTACGCTATCAACGATAAATGGTAAATGTTCGGGTTCCTGCATGGTGAATCCTACAGCCTTGGACAAGTCTTGAACTGAATTGAGTTCAACGATGTTGGGTTTCACCATAACCGGAGGGTCGCTTGGTGTTTGGGTAGCATGCTGGATTATTAATGAACCCGCCAACAAAAACATGAAACATGCTGCTATGGCGATGTACCTTCTGTAAGGTGAAAAAGAGAATCTTGTTTTGTTTGGTTCCTGTTCCCAATCCAGCTTTTGAAGACGGTCTAGAATGCGCTCTTGCATCTCTGGGGTAACTTCTATCCTCTCCATCACTTCATTATACTTATTCTTCAAAATCGTACCCCTCCTTCAGTACAACCTTAAGCTTGGCTCTTGCTCGCAGCAGACATGAACGTACCGTTGACTCTCTGGCTGTTAATAAAGATGCGATTTGAGCCGTAGAATAGCCCTCATGATAATAAAGGTGTACGACCTCACGATATTTCATTGGAAGCTGCTTGACAGCCTCCCACAAAAAAGCCAGATCCTCTGCGGCGCTTGCTACCAGGTCTTCATTGAGATCATCGGTTTTACGGACCTTATTATAATTGATCTTGTTTTTGCTAATATTCATGGCAACCCTTAGAAACCATGCCTTTTCATGCTCGGGGGATTCAAAATGAGGTTGAGCTTTTATATATTGTATCAATGCATCCTGCAAGACATCCTCTGCATCACTCATGTTGTGCAGATAAGAATAGGCAAGACGCAAGACACTCTTCCCATAGAGAGACATTAATTTCTGGGCTTGGTCATTTATCTGTGCTGACCGTAAATGCTCCTGCATGGGAAGTACCTTGTTACGGCTATCCCCGGCTGCCGCAGAAAACAAGGAGTACAACGGGGAACAAAGCTCCATCCTTAAGAGGAGGAACCATTCCCAAATCAGATTCCGCTTCCTGCATATACCAATCATCCGATCACCTTCCTGAATTAGGGGATGGCGGTCTACGGCTACAGTCCCGCCATCCCCTTGTCCTCTGGTTTAATTAACGAATCGTGTCAACCATTGCACTTACGGCAGCAGCATCGAGGACAGCCTCGTCACTTGTAGACGAGATCGAATAAGTATATTCCCCGTCAATCCATGTAGCAACGCGGATTTTACCATCATCCCCTTTGGTTACGACTTTCTTGTCGCCAACCGTTAACGAAAGATTTTCGCTATATTTGTTATGATCTCCGCTAATATCCTTACTGCCCTTTGCTTTACGGATCACTAACTGCTCATCGCCAGATTGATAAGTAATCTGGATCATATCATTTTTAATCGCCTCGATCAGTTTCTGGGTGTAGCCTGCAGGCACTTGGGAGGGCAGTGTCATAGTAACCCCGGCAAACGCCTCTGCTTCTGCAATGCTATCAAATTTTTGAAAAGGATTAGGAATCTGGGCATTCTTTGCCCCGATGACTTGCATACTTTTCGGCGCTTGAGAATTGTTTTTTGCAGACCCGTTAGTAGAACACGCCGTAAAGGACATCAACATCATACCGCTAAGTACAACAGCTACCATTTTTTTCATTGTTATAACTCCCTCTCTTATTTGGCTCAAAATTTACCACCGTTTCCGTGGTTCTGCCCTATATACATTTGAGGAAGCGATTATGTTGCAATGCTAAAAAATTATTCACAAAAACATTTGCCTTGAAGTAAGCTGGACAGGGAAAAGTTCTTGTTGAAAAAATGTATTTGTATGGTTTTGACAAAGAGGACCCATGGTGAGGAGAGAATGAATGTCAGTTTATTATTTGGACAAAGTCTTTCAGGGAAGAAGTAACGGTATGGATTTTTTATTGGACATTATATATAGCTTTCCTGCCGGTGGAGAATATTTGTATTTTGAATACGGTTATTCATACGTTAACGAGTTCCCCTATAAGAATGTTGTGAATTTCGAGGATGAAGTTCATCGTATTTGGTATCAACCCAAAGACAAAGAAGAGGCAAAATCAATCCTCAATTTTGATTTTCTAGTGAATGCTATGGTCTTGATGAAAGATAAAGATATTGAATCGTGCAAGTACAGACTTAGGGTTGTTGAAGGCCTTGAATCAGTTGAGTTAATGGTTACAGAAATGAGAGAGGGCGATTTGCAGGCTCTGCTTAAGACTAGTTTAAAACCCTTTCTGGAGCAAGGCGTGAAGGTTTTGACAGAATAGATACAGTAACATTCCCGAGAAACATATTAACCGCAGCAGATTTTATTGTAAAAATCCGTAAATCCCCTTTCAGCAGAGCTGGACAGCTAGGGAAAGGGGATTTTCTGTAATCCAAAAAGAGACCGTAGCTGAAATAGCTACAGTCCCTTTTTCTTTTACCAAACCTGCTTAGATATATTCGAGCATGCCCTTCTCTTTGAGCAGATCCACGATATCCTTGACGGATTGGGCCTTGTCCTTGGGGCAGATCAGGACCGCATCGCCGGTGTCGGCAATGATGAATCCGTCCACACCGATGGTGGTAATCAGCCGTCCGTTGCCATAGATGATCGAGTTGTGGGTGTCGATACCTATATGATTGGCTTTGATAATATTGCCGGCATTATCGGGAGGAAAGATGGCACCTAGCGCATCCCAGCTGCCGATGTCATTCCAGCCGAATTGGCCGGAGAGAACAACCACCTCGTCGGAACGCTCCAGAATGCCGTAATCAATCGAGATATTCTGCAGCAGCGGATAGATCCGGCTGATCGTCTCCGCCTCCTGCTCCGTACCGAGCGCTTCGCTGATGGGCAGCATCGTGTTGTAGAGCCGCGGCAGATAACGTTTGAAGTTATCAATAATCACTGAAGTCTTCCAGATAAAAATCCCGCTGTTCCACAGATAATTGCCGGATGCCAGATAGCCCTGCGCCTTCTGGAAGTTCGGTTTCTCTACGAATTCCGCCACATCATACACCTCTACCGGATTTACGGCGATAGGTTCTTTATCATATGCAATATAGCCGTAGCCGGTGGAGGGGAAGGTGGGCTTGATGCCGATCGTGACGATTCGATCGCTCTCCATGGCGACGGTGCAGGCTTCATCCAGCGTCAGCCGGAACTGCGGTTCATCGGTTATATAATGATCTGAAGGCAGGACGACCATCAGCGAGTCTTCCTGGTTCATATGCATAATGGAGAAGGCAGCGAATAGAATACTGGCTGAAGTGTTTCGTGCAACAGGCTCTATCAGAATATTGCTCTTCAGCACGCTGCTGTGCATAATGCTCTCCAGCAGCACTGCTTGTGTGCGGTTCGTTACAATGACGGTATTTTCCTGGGGGATAATGCCTTTGAACCGTTCTATTGTATCGTTCAGCATGATGTCGTTTCCGCTGATATTGAGCAGCTGCTTGGGGATCTCTTGTCTGGACAACGGCCAGAAGCGGGTACCACCGCCGCCGGCAAGAATCGTGGCGAATTTATCCATGATGGGTCACCAGATGGGCAATGGAGAAGGAAATAATGCTCTCCGAGCCCTGATTCAGATTCAGTCCCGTGCTGTGGATGCCGTCGTAGCAGGCCCCGGTCTGGTTATCCACGAGAGGGAGCTTCAGGGAATTATGCCCTGTGTACCAGGCATAGCAGAGGTCCGCCTGCTTCGTATAGGCCGGGTCCTTGAGCACTGCTGCGGCTTCGCGGCAGGCCATTAGCATTTCGCAGGCCTCAATCGGCTGCTCGTCATACTCCGCAGGCTTGCCGCCGCGCGGCAGCCAGCCATGGCTGCCAATGGGCTTGTAATAACCTTCTGGTGCGAAGGTGCGTGAAGCCAGGAAGTCCAGGCTTTCTTTGGCTGTCGCTTTAAGGTCGGGATTACCGGAAATGCGGAAGGCTCGGAGCAGCGCCCAGGGCAGCATGGAATTGCCGTAGGTGAGGCTGTCCTCGTACCAGTTCCAGCCCTCGCCTTTGGTGCGGGTGTATTGATTATGCAGCCGGACGGCAATATTTTCGATAAGATCAGTAATAACACTCTTAGGCAGAAAGGCTGCTTCTTCCGCTGTATTCTCAGATGTGTGCGGATAAGGGAAGGAATAGGTTAATGCACCGGGTGTATTAATAAGATCGCTGAGACCAATGACGGCGTAGGCTACAGCCCTGGGAGAACCCAGTTTCTCAATATGCGGCAGGGATTGATTAATGAGATACCGGCAGGTATTTAGCAGATTATCTGGCAGAATGGAGGAATAGGAGAGCATAAAACCCAGCGCCCACAGGGTGCGTCCCTGGCAATCATCAGAGCCGTTATCTTCCATGAAGGAACGGTTGTAATCCATGAAATTGCGGAAGTTGCCCTGCTCATTTTGCGCGTGATGGACAAAAGACAGGTACGTGTGAATCAGGTCCAATGTTGCGGAATCCGGGCTTTGCTTGTACATGAGTACGGCTGCAATCAAGGCCCGGGCGTTGTCATCGGTGGTGTAACCCTTAGAGCGGTCAGGAACGCCGAATTTAGTATGCTGAAAAATCCCCGTATCATCGGTTATTCTACGCAGGTAGTCGGTTTTGAACTTTACAGCCGCAGGGATCTGCATCAAATCACACTCCGGTCTGCCTGCTTGGAGTGGGCAATGATATCCTGAAAGATGGCAGCATACGTCTTTGCAACCTCACTCCACATCATGGTTCTTCCAAGCTCAAGGGTGCGGCTCTCCATCTCTTCCACCTTGGTCGGATCATCCAGCAGCGCCAGAATGCAGGTTTCCAGGGAAGCGGAATCCCGGAAATCAGCCAGCAGGCCGCGTCCCCCGGCAAGCATCTCCTTCGCATACCGGTAAGGAGTAGAGACAATCACCCGGCCATAGCCGATACCGTAAGCGAGTGTTCCGCTGACCGCCTGCTCCTTGCCGAGATATGGGGTCATATAGATATCCGACATCACCAGCGACTGGATTACTTCCTCCTGCGTCAGCAGCTTGTCGACGAATAGCACATTATTGGTCAGGCCCAGTTCATGCACGAGGTTTGTCAGTTTTTCCCGGTATACCTCGCCGATTTCAAGCTTGACTACCGGATGGGTTTTGCCCCAGATGATATAGAGTGCATCCGGATGCTGCTTGACCACACCGCTCATGGCCTCAATAGCATATTCAATGCCCTTGCCGGGACTCAGAAATCCAAAGGTAGAGAGAATCTTACGGTCACCGAAGTTGTACTGCACTTTAAGATCGGCTCTGGAGGCTGTTTCTACAAAAGGCACTCCGTGATGGATAAAGGCTATTTTGGCTACGTCGATATGATAGACGGAGATTAAGTCCTGTACCGTAGACTGGGCCATCGTGACTACCTTAACGCTCAGCTTGGCAATCCGGGTAATAATTTCGTGCTGCTTGGGGGTTGGATTCGTTAATACAGTATGGAAAATGGCCACGTAGGGCACATGAAGCTTCTCGATAAATTTGAGCAGGTATTCGCCGCTTTCTCCGCCATAGATCCCGAATTCATGCTGAATGACCAGCAGATCGGTGTTGGACTGATTGATAGCTTCGGCGGCATCTATATAATCGGACAGTGTGTTTTGGTTGATTTCCCTCATCACCTGGTCATTGTAACGGTAGGTTTCGTTGTTGTTCATTGCGATAATCTTCGGTTTGTTCCAGCCCTGGAGCTTCGAGAACTGATCCAATAGATCTTGAGTGAATGTAGCAATTCCGCATTCTCTAGGCAGGCTGGTGGACAAAAAGACGATGTTACGGCTGCTGCTGGTGTGTTTCATACTGAGGAGCCTCCCTATTAATCTTATAATTTGGCATAAAAAAAGAAAATAAAGAGAACTTTATTTTCTAGACGGAAAAGTGGTATAAAATTTTGGATTTGCAATTTATTTCCTTCTCACACTATAACATGACCATTTTTTCTTGTCAATTTATTGACTACCTTCTAAACTCCAGATATAGTGTTGTTGGAGGTGTATGAATGCCAGTCATACGCAGTAAGTTAAGTGAGGTTATGGAACGCCATGACCCCAAATTATCCATCCGTAAGCTTGCCAAGGATATCAATTACCATTTCGATTCCGTCCGGCGGATGTACAAAGACGAGATGGTGCAGTATCCCCGTGATCTGCTGCTCAAGCTGTGCACCTACTTTAATATTCAACCGGGTGAGTTGATCCGCATGGAATCGGATGAGAACGATTGGGCAATAGATAGAGCACACGATTATAAGGAGGAAGGCAATGACAAGGAGCCCGGTCAAGACGGCAACCTGTAACGAACTGCTGGATACCTTCTTTGCCAATCTTCGAACAGTGCACGTAGAGAAGCTGGTCTTCTCCGGTGTAGGCAAACGTGATGTATACAACATAACCGCCCCTTTTGAGCACGATGGGGAAGCAGTAATTTTGGGGAGAGTTGAGGAACGGGACAGCGAGTTCTCTCAAGTCTTCTTTTTTACACTCCGGGAGGGAGTTTGGATTCCCCGGGCACATACGCATACATACAACCTGCAGGACCCGTGTGTAACGTTAATAAAAGGGGAACTCATTGTCGGAGGGGTAGAGGTCATTACCGCAGCGGATAATCCGCAACGGATCGTCTCGTGGGTGACCCAGTTCTACCGGGGTTATCGTATTGACTCCATGCGCCACTTCTCCTCGGGTCCGGGAACGATGAAGGATATCCGGCTGATTGAGCTTCAGGATGGCAGAATAGGCGTATTCACACGGCCGCAAGGAGCCAAAGGCGGAAGAGGACAGATCGGGTTCACCATCATCGATTCACTGGAGGAGCTGAATGAACAGACCTTCGTAGAAGCAGAGGTATTTCAGGATCAGTTTGTGCCCGAAGAATGGGGAGGAGCAAACGAAGCGCAATTATTGAAAAACGGCCATGTGGGCGTGCTTGGGCATATTGCCTGCTTTGACCGCTTGGGACAAAAACATTATTATTCCATGGTCTTCTCCCTCAATCCCGAAACGTTTGAAACGACACCAGTCAAAATTATTGCTACCAGAGGCGATTTTCCCATTGGTCCAGGCAAACGCCCGGATCTGCAGGATGTCATTTTCAGCGGAGGGCTGGTGCGTGGAGAGAATGGGCGGGCGGTGCTGTCCGTGGGGGTTAGCGATGCCGAAGCCTACCAGATTGAGATCCCGGACCCTTTTTTGGAGTATGAGCAGTAGAAAAGAGGTTGGTTTGACTAGATTCTATGGTCATGATATACTTGTAATGACAAGAATTTATGGTCGAAGAGAGCGGGAAATAAGAAATGAGTAAATTTATTCTACTGAGCAATCGTACGGCTGAAACTAAGTCCAACCTGAATATCGCCAGAAAACAGGGGCGTATCCCGGCTGTACTGTACGGAATTAATAAAGATACTCTAAGCCTCGAAGCCAATGAAAAAGAGCTGATGGATGTGCTGAGAACGAATCCTCGCGCTATTCTACAGGGTAAGCTGTCTGACAATACATCTGTTCCTGTAGTTGTACAGGATATCCAAAAGGATTCCATGTCAGGCAAGGTCCTGCATATTGATTTTCAGCATGTTAATATGAATATCAGCATGGACAGCAAAGTTACCATTCATTTTGCGGGAGAAGCAGCCGGCATCAAGGCAGGCGGTTCACTGCAGGTCGAAATATATGAAGTTGAAGTCCGCTGTATGCCAGGCGATTTGCCAACCTCAATGGAAGTGGATATCAGTGATCTTGCCATCGGCGACCAGCTGCTCGTGTCCGATCTGATCTTCCAGGATGGCGTTGAAGTGCTGACGGATCCAAGTACAGTGATGATTCAGATTAAAGTCATACATGAAGAAGAAGCAGAAGAACCGGCAGTGACTCCGGCTTAAATAGAAGATGAACCATACAGCAGCCCCTTCGGGCAGAACGTGCAGGGAACTCATGATTTCATGATTCCGGCTACGTCTGTTAGAAGGGGTTTTTGTAGTTTGCGGTGTACAAAACGCCAGCAGCGCCTGATACAGGCACTGCTGGCGTTTTGGGTCCGGGACCATTTTTAGAGCACATCCCCGTTACACCGGGACTTCCCGGCTGCTCTTCTCCATCGGGGAGCTGCACAGCGGGCATGGCTTGGATAACAGGTGCTCCTCGGACCCGCCTGCCTTCATCCTTGTCCAGCCCGGACAGCTGCTTCCCGTGCAATTCCAGACGGGAACCGTATGGGTTCTTCCCCCGTGGGATCGGCCGGAGGAAGTGCGTGCTGCTGCCGGGGTTCTGCTTACGGCAGCTGCGCTGTCCGGAGTAGCCGGGGCAGCAGATACGGCAGAGCGGAAGGCGGACAGCATAAATCGGGAGACCTCCGCCTTCTTGCCCCGGTGCCGCGCTGGCGAGCTGATGAACAGTTCCTCGCGGGCCCGGGTCACGGCCACATAAGCCAGCCGCCGTTCCTCTTCAAGCGCGTCGAGGCCTGCTGCATTGCCAACAACTACCGTGCTGCTTTGGCTGCCCGGTGCTGTTTTTGCAGTTTTTCGGTCCTTCAGCCGATCGCCCTCCAGCGCAGAGCTATGAGGGAGAATGCCTTCGGATGCCCCAATTAGGAAGACTACCGGGAACTCCAGCCCTTTCGACTTATGAATTGTCATCAGCGCAACCCGGTTTCCTTGCTCTTTGAGGCCGGGCAGGCGGCTCTGCTCATTGCGTTCGGTCACATGATCGATGAACTCCAGGAATACCGCGAGGCTGTCGAATCGTTCCGCTGACGCTTCCAGCTCATCGAGCATTTCTTTTAGCATCTCCCGGTGGAGGGTGGCTTGATGCCGCTCATTGGCTTCGATGAAGTAGTCATAGAAGGTAGTGCGGATCTGGCGGATTGCCTGAACGGGGGTCAACTGAGCCAGGCCACGGATCAGCTCCAGCCGTTCCTTCAGCTTTGCGCCTTTGAAATCCTCCATCCCCGGCAGGGACATCAGGTGAATCAGCGGCCCTTGCTTGGGCTGAACGGCTTCCATCCGGCGGATGTGGTTCATGCCTTTTTCCCGGTTCATGTACAGAGTCGGCAGAATATTCTCTATCGCTGCGAAGTTTCGCCGGTTCAGCGACAACCGCAGATGATCGAGTACCGGAGAGATCAGCCAATGCTCGTAGAGCAGCTGGCCTTCACCGTAGTCAATATACGGAACATCGCGCAGCAGCAGCAGCTCCAGCAAAGCCCGGTTGCTGCTGGAAGCCCGGTAGAGCAGAGCGAAATCGCTGTATGCTCGAGTTCCGCCAGCCACCTCACTCAGGATATGATCTACGATCTGCTCGGCTTCCTCGTCCGCCGTCTGCGGGCGCAGGTACCGGGGCTGGCGTCCGCTGCCCTTGGCTGCTTGCAGAGTTTTGGATCTACGCCGTCTATTGTGGCGGATAATTCCGTTGCCGAGGCCGACAATCGCGGGGCCGGAACGGTAATTAATATCGAGTGTGATAACCCTGGCACCCGGATATAACTTCTCGAATTCAAGAATGAACTCGCTGCGCGCTCCGTTGAAGGAATAGATCGTCTGGTCATCGTCACCGACCACCATCAGATTATGCTGCGGGTGGGCGATCATTTTGACAAGCTCATACTGCAGCGCATTCGTATCCTGGAACTCATCAACCATTACATACAGAAACCTCATCTGCAGCTCCAGCAAAAGCGCGGGCTTCTCCCTTAGCATCCGGTAGGCAATCAGCAGCACATCATCAAAGTCGATTTTGAAATTGTCGGTCTTCCACTGCTCATAGAGCATCAGAACCGCCTTCATTTCCTGCTCAGCGGTTGATGTTTCCGGAAGATCGCCAGGCTCACCCAGGTTCATCTTGCAGGAGGAGAGCAGAGCTAGCAGGGTTTCCGGGGGATAGGCATCCTTCGGCAGCCCCAGCTCGCGCATGATCTGCTTCAGCAGAATATGCTGGCGGCGGGTCTCATTGAAAATTTCCTGCTGAAGGCCCTGACGGCGCAGGAAATAGAGGAAAAAAGAATGAAACGTGCGGGCCTGCAAGCGGGCGGCGTCACTCTCGCTGACGCCAGGCAACAGGGCGATCCGGTCGCGCATTTCCGCCGCTGCCTTATTGGAGAAGGTCAGCAGCAGCAGTTGACTCGGGGAGATTCCCCGGACGGACAGCAAATATCCGGTTCTGCAGATCAGCACCGAGGTTTTGCCGGAGCCTGCTCCGGCCAGGGTCAACAGCGGGCCCTGGTGATGCCGCACCGCAGCGATCTGCGGAGAGTTGAGCAGAATTCCGCCCTCCTCCAGCCTGCGGAAGTAAGCACCATCGGGGTCTCCGGGCTTCACGATGTCGCGGCTTGTCCGGGTAGAAGCGATGTTCGCCTGCGGAATGCGTTCACCGGTAGCTCCCAGCGGTATATTGTGAAATAAAAGCTTGTTCATTGGATTCACCTTCGTTTATATCATTGCGGGATAAATTAAATTTTAGCCGATCTATACTATACCATCAGATTTGCAATGTTGTCCCTGCAATCGACGAATTGGAACAGTTCTACTTAATTAAATCGGTTAAGGGTGTCACTCCTTGGGTGCTGTGAATATTCTGACTAGTATACGTATGCTATGCTCTGAAATCTATTACGGCAAAGGTGTGATCGTGATGAAGCCTGTCACCCGGATAAGAAAGCCGGCAGTGAAAAGGAAACACCCGGGCCTTCTGGCAGGCCCTCCAAAAACCTTGCTCTACCAGAGCCCGAAGTATGGCTTCAGCATCAGGCTCCCCCGCAGCTGGAAATGCTACACAGTGGTCAGAAGCAGAACCCGGCGGCTGGAGGATGCAGAATACGCTCTGGATTTCCTTTTTAAATATAAAGGGAAAGTCTATGAATCGGCGCTCACACTGCTGGTGTTCCGGATGACTCTGAAGCAGTGGCGGGCCAAGGGCTACGATGAATCCCCGATAGTCAGACTGGCTGTGCGTAACGGGCTAATCTACGCTTACATGGTGCCCGAGGAGCTTCCCGACGAGTTTCTGAATGCCAAAGGCGATGACTATGATTATGCAAGATTCGGCAGACCGATCCGCATCCTGTCCCGCATGGTAAATGACGATATCCCCGGAATCGTCCGAACGTTCAAGCTTCGCTGATCTTGTCCGCCCGTCCGTGGTGTTTCATTGTAATTGTCCAAGAACGGCATTAACCTTGCGCTCATATGTCCTCGGGTTGTCCTCTTTGATCTCCTCCAGCAGAAACGCCAGTGATTTCTTGATTCTTGGGCTCATTCCGGCGGCGATATCGGCGTATTCCCTGCGGCTGATGTCGTCGTCCAGAATTCTTTGGTTCAGCACAATGGCCCAGTTGCGCGCATTCTCCAGCATGTCCGGCAGGGACTCCAGCAGCTGCGTAAGGTACATCTCCATCTGGTAGCTCTCCACGAAATGGACAAGTCCGAACATAATCTCCTCCTGCTCGGTATCATCATCGAAGACGCGGAAGATTTGCTGGATCACTGCATCCTCTGTATCTCCAGCCAGGCCTTCCAGGGCCAGATCAAATGCCTCGCATTCCAGCTCTGTCCGCAGCATACGGTTATGATATAACTGGGCAATCCCAGGATACATATTCAACTTGTGATTCCCCCTAATGTTTGTATTGTTTGGCATTTCGGCAATCTCCCGTACATATTAACATATTAGCATTCAGGCAGGGGAGCGCAGGGCTGGTCCATTAACCGGATATTCGGGCATTGTGCAAATAAATAGGCGCGGTTCAATACGGGTTCCGTTTTTTGACAGCTTGTACTAAAATATTACACAGAGGAGGTGGAACGATGCAGAACAATGATAGTGCGACACTGCTTCGTGTAGAACGTGCCAGGGAGAAGCTATACCAGATGCAAAAAAAATACGGGTTCTTGACACATCCCAAGGTGATTGAACAGTCTGTAGCTTTGGATCATCTGCTTAATCAATACAGCACTCCAAAAACCGTCTGCTAACGGGGTACCTTTATTAAATACGAATAGGGAGGAAAATTATGTTTATTCCAATTCTGACTGCACTGACAACGACGCAACATTTGATCCTTTTAATTTTGCTAACGGTGAATATTGGAGCTATATACTGCATCGTCAGATATAGAGCAGGCCGGCACTAGGACTCTCATTATTCCCCCTACCTCTCTTCAAAATAGATGTGCATACCCCCAGTGGCACTATTCTTCGCGTAGCTCCCCGCAACAAAGTCGGCCGTTTCTTTTAGAACCGGTGCGGCGTTCTTCGTGGCAATTCGGTAGCCGGCCAGCCCGATCATCAATAGGTTCGCATCCAGCCCGTCTCCTCTTGAATATCCTCATCATACAGCTCGAACTGTTCTTCCACACTTCCCCGGCTTGTCGAGCTCCATACATACGTTATCTTCTGTGAATCCCTCATCATACAATTCAGGAATCCCGTTCATCCAGCACATTCCAGCTCCGCCGGGAGCAATTACTCTTAGTCCAGTAATGGAGGATTTTTCGAAAAGAGTTCTGCCGTGGTACAATATAAGGCAGACCTACAGATAGCATCCATTCATTTAGGCAAGGGGGAACTGCGAATGAAATCCAGAAATTTAGCGACTATCTCGCTGGCTGTTATGGCCTGCGGTTTTTTGATTACACTCTTTTTGCCGGAAAATTTGACCGTTATCCTGCTGAGGGGCGGCTTTGAGGCCGGACTGGTTGGGGGGATTGCTGACTGGTTCGCCGTCACTGCGCTCTTCCGTCATCCGCTTGGATTGCCCATTCCTCATACCTCACTTCTGCTGAAGAATCGGGACAAAATTATTCAATCGTTGATCTCTGCGATGGAGAATGAGCTGCTGAACAAGGCGAGTATCGAGAACAAACTTCGCAAGATCCACATAGTGGCGCTTGGCAGCACTCTTCTAACCCGGCTGTTCGCCCGGAAAAAAGCGAGAATTGAAATGCTGGAGCAGATCAGAAGCTTCGTACAGAAGCTTCCGGTCATTCAGGCTGTGCCTTATATTCAGTCAGCAGCCGCCAGCTATATCCGTGAAGCGAAGCTTGGATCGGCAGCGGATACCATTATCACCAAGCTCATGAATGACGGGAAGGACGTTGCTGCCCTGGATTATGCACTGGGTGGAATCTCCGGCTGGACGGCCCGTCCTGAGACACGGGCGATGCTGGGCAAGATCGCCAGCGAGAAATTGGCTGAGGTGAAGCTGGGCGGACTCAAGGGAATGGCTTTTCAGGCTTTCGTCGGATTTGTGGATGCCGAGATGCTGGGAGAAATGCTGCAGGGTATGGTGCAATCCGGTATCCGTGATTTCCGCGAAGAGGATAGTCCTTATCGTGACCAGATCATCCAGGAGATCCGTGTTGCCATTTTTCAACTGGTGAATGACGAGGCGCGGATCGCTGCGATTAAGGATTGGGGCTTGAATGAACTGCAGAGTGAATCCACTGTGGCGTTCCTGCAGGAGCAGCTTGAAGGATTCCGCGGCAAGGCGGTTGCCCTGCTGGAAGAAGAGAAGTCTGCGGGGGGGCGCAGGCTGTTTGGACTGTATGCCATGCTGGCCCGCCGTGTCAGCAAGGAGCAGGAGTGGATTCAAGGCTGGGAGGAGCGGATTCGTGCTTCCCTGATCAACTTCGTAGAAGCGAATCATTACCGGCTGGGGCTTCTGGTCAAAGAAAACCTGGATCAGATGGATGACGCCAGTCTGGTAGATATGCTGGAGGATAAGGTGGGTAAGGATCTGCAATGGATTCGGGTCAATGGCGCGGTGTGCGGCTTTGTAGTGGGGCTGGTCCTGACCGTTATCCAGATGTTTTGAACCGGAGAGCATTAGTATACAAAAAGGCAGCAAGCGGTATCCCCTGAATCAGATTCTGAACAGGGATGCGCTTTGCTGCCTTTTTCGCAGGTGCTTATCATAGATGGACAAGTAGCCTATAACTGGTTCTTTCCGTTGCTGATCGTGTAGGCTTCCTGCACAGGCAGCACGAATATTTTACCGTCACCGAAGGAGCCGTGCTCACCGGTTCTTGCCGTTCTCATAATAATGCTGATGACATCTTCCTTCTCATCATCCTGGATGACGATCATCAGCAGCTTCTTGGAGATTTGATCATAATGATTGGTGCCGACCTGAATCCCTTTTTGTTTGCCGCGGCCGAGCAGATCCATCTTACTGATGGAGGGGAAACCGGCAAGCAGCAGTTCAGCCATAACTGCATCCGCCTTCTCGGGTCTTACTATAGCCTTGATCATTAACATAACGATGCACCCTTTCTACAGCGAATAGTGTGTTGTAGGGGGTTGCCAATGTCTAGGTAGCCGTATAAGTGATACATTTGCATAATGGCAACGCTTACAATCTGAGTATAATATTAACTGTAGCTGTATCCTGCGAATATGATCACAAATTCTGTGTTACACATTGTCGCATAGTCAGGGAGCTGGCAGCTTCCCTGAATTCTCCTTATATGGCAAAAGAACACGGTACAGATTCTCCATTGCTGCCGCCGTCTGCTGCCATCCGAAATTCTGCAGCGCGTCACTCCGCCCCTGGAGTCCGATCCTGGCTGCCAGCTGCGGCTGGCGGCCTATCTGCAGCAGGTATTTGGCGAATGGAGCCGCTTCACGGTAACGATCCACTAAATATCCGTTATGACCGGATACGATGATCTCCCGGATACCGCCATTGTTCGAGGCGATGACCGGCAGTGCTGAGGCCATTGCCTCCACGTTGACCAGTCCGAAGGATTCATGCCGCTGGGACGGGCAGACGAAGACATCGGCCGCCTGATACAGACCATGAATATCTTCATGGGCGATCTTACCGATAAAGGTGACCCGAACCCCCAGGCGCCGGGACATGGCCTTAAGCTGCCGGATATACCGCGGCTTGCCGTGGCCGGCGATAATCAACTGTGCCGGCAGACGTCTATTGAGCAGTCGCATGGCTCTAATTAATATGGGCACTCCCTTACGGGGGATAATCCGTCCGACGAACAGAACAGTAAAAACAGGACCCAGGCGAAAGATCCTGCGCGCCTGCTGCTTTTCCGCTTGCTCTGCGGGAAAGAACCGGGTCAAGTCGGCACCTAGTGGTACCACCCGGATGTTTCCGCCCAGACCGTGGAACCGCCGGGACAGTCTCTGCTGCAGCGAACGGCTGTTGACCGCGATAAGATCAGCCCTTGCCAGGCTGCGGGCAATCCGGGTTTCAGCCGGAACAAAGGTCAAGGAGTGGAGGAACAGGACCACCGGTGTGCGTGGATGCCGGCGCTTAACGGCGGCCATCAGCTGGGGGCGGTTGTCGACCTGTATCACATCGAAATGCTCCCCTTCAAGGTAGTCCAGCACCGAAGCAAGATAACGTGCAGGTGTACCTGAAGCCAGACGGATCATGTGCACCTGCTCCAGTTTATCGGCTTCGGGAAGTCCCGGAGCCTTCCGGCTTACGATTGTCACTGTATGCCGCCGGGCCAGTTCTCTGGCGATTGCCCAGATACAGATTTCCACAGAGCCATCTCCCGGCACCGGAAACTGTTCCGGCGCGATCATACAGATATGCATAGATGTAAGCCTCCTTCATCCTATAGCTGTGCCTCTTACCTAACATATGCCGATAAGCAGGCGGAAGACACATTTGTGGGGATCAGGATGTAATCTGTCTGGAGGCGGCTGCGATTACAGCGGCAACCTTTTGTTCCAGTTCAATAATCTTTTGCTTGCTGGCTGCGATCTGCTGGTGGCCGGAGAGCAATGATGTCAAGGAGCCGCCAGTCAGGGCAGGGTTCTTCTTGCGGATGGCAGATTTGAAGTCACTCCAATCTGCAGTCAGGCGTTTGTTCAGTGAAACGGCAACACTTTTCTGTGTCTTGATGGACGTCTGCGGACTTTCAATCCCGGCCAGTGTCTTGCGTACTGCAGCTATTTTCTTGGTCCGGATATCCTTGGCGGCTTTGAGTTGTGCTTCTTGGTCGCGGATGTCCTGGCGTGCCATCTGGACAAGGATTTTCATAGCATCGGACTGGGCACGCAGTATAGAATTTAAGGACTTGTCCTTAAGGCCCCTGAGCAGGGAGATGCGGGTGTTCAGCGCACTGTACTGGTCAAAGAGTGGCTGGTAGCGGCCCTTGGTGCTGACAACCACAGCACTAAGCCGGGTTACAGTGGCCTGATCAATATTCTTGATTTGCTCCTTCACGGCTATGAGTGACTGTGCGTTGTCTTCATGAAGCTTGCGGATTTGTTCCTCTCTGCTGTCATATTGCGCCGACAATGCAGACAATTCGCTGTACTGGCTCTTCAGCTTGCTTCTTGATGAAGAATCGGCAACCGCGGCAGTTAAATCAAAAGCGGCCTGAATCGAAGGGGTTAGCTCCGTTCCGGAAGCTGCCGTCAGACCTGCAAGGGGCAGCGATAGAAGCAGCAACGACAGAAGGGCCAGGACAGCATGTTTAAGAGTATTCATTTTTCTCCTCCTATGGGGTCATCCGTCTGCCTGTACCCAACAAAAAAAGCACCCGTAGCAAAGGCTAATAAGCCTTCATTACGGGTGCTTCCGGTAACAGGTCACGAATAAATTATTAACTTAAACTATAGATGAACCTCCTATATCCGTCAATATTTACAATTTATTTTGTTCTCATTTGAAAAAAGGGGCGGCTCATTTCTTTCCTTAATTCTCTTATCGTATACTTGGGTAAATAGACAACAGTGAGTCTGCACCAGCAGCGGCTCGTGATGAGGGAGGCCTGATTGATTTGGATAACAATAACAGGGGAATTCTGGATCAAGCGTTCCTGATGTCTCCGATGGGGATGGGAGTATTGTCTTCAGAAGAGGCCAAGTGGATAAAAGTTAATCCTGCTTTCTGTCAACTTCTTGGCTGCAGTGAACAGGAGTTCCTGGCGGAGGGTTTGCTCTACAATGCTTCTGCTTCGCGGGAGGAAGCCCGGCAATTGCACAACCATCTTATAAATGAACTAGACTCTTCTGCGGCGGGCTCTCTGGTCAAGGAGAAAAGATTCCAAGCCCGTTCGGGACGTACGGTATGGCTTCTGCTTACATTCGTCAAGGCTATGGAGGGCCTGGCTTACCGGCATGTTATCGTGTACGCCCAGGATATTACCGACCGCAAAATTGCCGATCAGCTGACCGTGGACAGCCGTGATTTGTATGATTTATTTATAAAAGACGAACAAACGATGATTTCCTTCACCCTGCCTGATGGAACGCTGAGTTTCATTTCTCCTTCTTCGCTGCTGCAAATCGGTTTCGCCCCTGAGGAGTTAATTGGTAAGAACCGGCTGGAGTTCTACCATCCAGATGATACTGAAGGAATGAATAACCAGTCCGAAGGACTCCTGGAGAATAAAATCAATGTCCGCCGGCTGCGCCATAAAGAGGGGCATTATCTGTGGTTCGAGTCTTCTTTTCATATCATCCGTGATGAAAACGGTGAAGTCGTACGGATCATGGGCGTTGGCCGTAATGTGAACAGCCGCAAGCTGAACGAGGAGGCCTTGGCCACTGCCCAGCGGGTTGCCAAAATAGGCTCCTGGGTTTGGGATTTGTCCAAAGAAAGGCTGACGTTCTCAGAAGAGCTGCAGCGGATGCTCCACTTTAGTACAGGGAAGAACGTGAATTATAAGACCTTCCTGTCTCTGGTGTATCCTGAGGACATGGTACTGCTGACTGAGGGGGTCGAACGGGCTGTGGAAAAAGGGGAATCCGGCGAAACCTCCTTCCGTCTGGTTCTTTCTGATGCCACAGTACTTGCAGTACACATTCAGTGGGATGTCATGCGCGGTCCCGACGGCAAGCCTGTGCAGCTGATCGGCATGATGCAGGATATTACCGAGCGGCGGCAGATGGAGCAGCAGCTTAGAGAGAGCGAACGGAATTACCGGCTGATGTCAGAGAACTCCATCGATATGATTTCGCGTCAATCGGTAGCAGGCACTGTCTTTCTCTATTGCTCTTCTGCCAGCCGCTCCCTGCTGGGCTACGAGCCCGAGGAGATGGTAGGGACAAGTGCCTTGGATTACCTGCATCCCGATGACCTGCAGCGGTTGAAGAAGACACTGGCCGAAAGTGAGCACTCCGGATTCATTCCCGTAGTAACCTTCCGGTACCGCCGCAAGGATGGAAGCTACGCCTGGTTTGAGACGAATAGCCGGTATATTTATGATGACCATGGCCAGATCCTGGAGATTATATCAGTCAGCCGTGATATCACCGAGCGCAAGCGTTTTGAATCTATGCTTCAGGAGAGTGAGCAACGCTACAAGTCTCTCTTCGAATATAATCCATCCGCGGTCTATTCCATGAATCTGCAGGGGGATTATCTGACGGCGAATGCCAATCTGGAGGAACTGACAGGTTATAGTCTGGATGAATTGATTGGAATGTATTTTGGACCTATTGTGCATGAGAAGGATATCGCGAAGACCCTGCATCATTTCACACTGGCCAGCCAGGGAGAGCCCCAGAGCTATGATCTGACACTGATCCATAAAGATGGGCATCTTATTGAAATCAATACCATCAATATCCCGATTATTGTCGACAGACAGGTGGTAGGTGTATATGGGATTTCCCGTGATATCACTGAGCGTATCCGGTATACCGAGCAGATTGAGAAGCTCAGCAATGAATACACGCTGATTCTGAATGCGGTGTCCGAAGGTATATTCGGTCTGGATACCGAGGGGAAAATCACCTTCATCAATCCGGCGGGAGAGCGGATACTGGGGTTTGAGCATAACGAAATTATGGGCCGTTCTTACCTGGATCATATCCGGCAAACGGCGCCGGACGGAATTCATTACCGGCCGGAGGATTCTCCCCTGATGCGGGTTATCCGGACAGGAGAGTCCCAGCGGAGTATGGATGCGGTACTGTGGCGCAAGGACGGCTCCAGCTTTCTTGCGGAGTATCAGGCAACACCGCTGTTCGACAAGGGAGAACGCAAAGGGGCGGTTGTTGTATTCAGGGACATTACCGATGAGCAGGAAATTATCCGTGCCAAGGAGTCGGCCGAGAAGGCGGATCAGGCCAAATCCGAGTTTCTTGCGGTGATGAGCCACGAGCTGCGGACCCCGATGAATGGAATTATGGGGATGACAGATCTTCTGGCGGAGACGGAGCTTAATGAGGAACAACGCGGTTATGCGGAGATCATCAGCCAGAGCAGCGCTTCCCTGCTGTATATTCTCAATGAAATTCTGGATTTCAGTAAAATCGAAGCCGGTAAAATGACACTTGCTCATGAACCGGTCAGTGTGGAGTCTGTTATGGAGATGGTTACCGAGCTGTTTTCACCTAAAGCCAGGGAAAAGAATGTCCGGCTATCCAGCCGCATCGCCGAAGATGTTCCAGAGCTGATCATGGGTGACGCGGACCGTCTGCGCCAGGTGCTCGTGAATTTGGTGAGCAATGCGGTCAAGTTTACCGAAGAAGGGCAGGTCTCTATTGCTGTCGAAACGGAATATTGCCCGAACGCCAAGAAGCTGAACCTGAAGTTCAGTGTACGGGATACGGGAATTGGCATTCCAACCGCAAAGCAGCCGCTGCTGTTTCAGTCGTTCTCCCAATTGCATCCGTCTATTAACCGCAAATATGGCGGTACAGGTCTGGGACTTGCGATCTGCAAACGGCTTGTCGAGCTTATGGGCGGAGCGATTGGAGTGGAGAGCGCAGAGGACGAAGGTTCGACCTTCTACTTCACCCTTCCCATCATTACCGATGAGGAGTGGAAAGAGAATAAGGCAGATGACAATCCGTTGCCCATTAATTCTGAAGCACGGAATGGCAGTGTTCCTCCTGAGTCCAATACCAACCAGAACCAAGTACAGCAGGTGGAGAATGGCAGTATACCGCCAGCCGCTAGCCCCGCGCCCGCTCTGCCTGAAGCGAAGTATGGCCCCCTGCGGATATTGGTTGCGGAGGATCATCCCGTCAATCAAAAGCTTATACTGACGATGCTGGAGAAACGGGGATATAGGGCGGATCTGGTGGAGAATGGCCAGCAGGCGCTTCAGGCCGTTCTTGAGCGTCCGTATGACCTGTTGTTAATGGATGTCCAGATGCCCGTGATGAGCGGAATTACTGCGTCGGCCAGAATCAGGGAGCAGGCTCCGCTTCACCACCGGCCGTTCATCGTTGCGGTAACGGCTTATGCCAGACCAGAGGATCGGGAGCGGTGCCTCATGGCAGGCATGGAAGACTTCGTCAGCAAGCCGTTTCTCGCCTCAGATATTGAGCGGATACTCAGGGAACGGAAGGAAAAGATATCCTTATGATCGAGGAAAGGTCTGAATATCGGCTGGAAGTGGAACCATATACACAATGGGAGCCGGGCGTAGCCTCTCCCGGCTCTGCCTGCGGGCCGGCGACCATGGCCGCTTTAATCGAATATTGGCATACCAGGAGAGGTTGTGGGCGTATTCCAGGTTCGGGTCATTTTGACTCCAAAGCGGAGCATATCAATTATATATACAGCCATCATGGGGGGACTCCGTTGGGGATGAGTGCGCGCAGTTTTGCCAAAGGCCTTCAGGCCTATATTGGTGCTGCTCTCCCGCGCGTAGAGCGCAGGCACCGGCCGGTGTCAGTATCCGTTTTTAATGACATGGGGAGGTATCGGGCGGAGATTGACGCCGGGCGACCGGTGGCCGTGAAGTTTGACAAATGGTTCAGCCTCCGCTGGAGGGGAAGGTATGCCTATGATTATCATTGGGTGCTGGGAATCGGATACGATCTGACCGATACGGGAGCGGGACCTGCGCTGATTGTCCAAGATAACGGTATACGCCATAAGAACGGAGGGTTTACCCCTGGCCGGGAGCGCCATATTCCTTATTTGCCGAACCAGCCTATTCTTACCATGGTAGCGCTGAACATAGAATGACGGAACCGGAAATACAGCCGTACAGAATTCATACCCCCGCTCATCCCATCTAAAAAATCTTTCTGTACAAACGTTTGCGCGAAGCGGATAATTAGGTTGTAATATCCATTTAATAAAGGGTAAAGGGGACAGATTGCTTTGTCAGTACAAAGGGAAATGGAAGAAACCATCTTTTATGGGGATCCTGCAGCTACCGGAGGCATTTCCGTATTCGACCAGGATTTTGACGAGCTGTTCAGCTATGACGGAGACGATCTTGGCCTCATCTATACTTCTGCTTACTCCGCCTTTTGTCTATGGGCTCCCACGGCGCAGGAAGCGGAAGTGGTGCTGTACGACTCTTGGCAGCAGACCGCCGGCGACCGCCTGCCCATGATACGTGAGGTGCGGGGGACCTGGAGGCTGACGGTTTCCGGTGATCTGGATGGCAAGCTGTATACCTATCGTGTACGTATCGGGGACCAGTGGAATGAGGCAGCGGACCCGTACGCACGTGCAGTCGGTGTAAATGGGGACAGAGCGGCCATTCTTGACCTGCGCAAGACGGATCCTGAGCGTTGGACTACGGATAAGCCGCCTTTGGCGAGCCCTATGGACGCAGTCATCTATGAGCTTCATGTGCGGGATTTGTCCATTCATCCGGCCAGCGGAACTGCCTACAAGGGACAATTTCTGGGTCTCGCCGAAGGCGGAACACGGGGTCCCGGGGGGATTCTGACCGGGCTCGATCATATTGCCGATCTTGGGGTGACGCATGTTCAGCTGCTGCCAGTCTATGACTTAGCCACAGAGAGCGTGGATGAAACCAGGCTGGACCAGCCGCACTATAACTGGGGGTATGATCCGAAGAATTATAACGTGCCGGAGGGCTCTTACGCGACAGACCCGTATCTACCGGATGTGCGCATTACCGAGCTCAAAACCATGATTCAGGCGCTGCATGACCGTGGTCTGCGCGTAATCATGGATGTGGTCTATAACCATGTGTATGACGGGTACCGTGTGAATTTTACCAAGCTGGTTCCCGGCTATTATCTGCGCTACAAGCGGGACGGCAGTCTGTCAAACGGTTCGGGCTGCGGCAACGATGTCGCTTCCGAGCGGACCATGATGTCCCGGTTTATTGTGGATTCGGTTCTCTACTGGGCCACAGAATATCATATGGACGGCTTCCGGTTTGACCTGATGGGTCTGATTGATGTTGACACGATGGCGGAAATCCGCCGCCGTCTGGATGAAGTCGACCCTTCGATCATGACCATCGGCGAGGGATGGATCATGGAGACCGAGCTTGCCACGGAACGGCTGGCCAATCAGAGTAACGCAGACGCACTGCCGGGAATCGGACAATTTAACGACGGTTTTCGGGACGCGGTGAAGGGCAATATTTTCAGGTATGAGGAACCAGGCTTTATCGGCGGCAGGTCGGGACTGGAACAGGTGGTGAAGACAGGCATTACAGGGGGAGTGGTGTACGGACAGACTATCGGCCAGTTTGCCGATGAACCCCGGCAGTGCGTGAATTATATGGAATGCCACGACAATCATACCTTGTGGGATAAAATCGTCCTGTCCTCTGCCGGAGTATCCGACAAGCAGCGCAGGGCGATGCACCGGCTGGCTTCAGCCATGGTGCTGACGAGCCAGGGGATTCCGTTCCTTCATGCCGGACAGGAATTTATGCGTACCAAAGAAGGTGTGGAGAACAGCTTTGAATCACCGGTAGAGATCAATTGGCTGGACTGGGAGCGCTGCGCTGCTTATGCGGACGAGGTGGCTTACATGAAAAAGCTCATATCGCTGCGCCGGGCACATCCCGCCTTCCGCTTGCACAGTGCAGAGGAAATCCGTGCGAAGCTATTCTTCGAGAAGGCGCCTGCGGGTACAGTGGCATATACGCTTCGGGAGCATGCCGGAGGTGATGCAGCGAAGCACCTGTACGTGGTCTACAATACCAATCCGGATGGATCAACGCTTTCGCTGCCGCCGCTAGGGGTATGGGAGCCACTGTTTGGGGAGGAACTGGCAGTATTGGGGACAGAGGGGCAACTGACTGTTAAGGGTCTCGGAATGGTCGTTCTGGCCGTTCAGGCTTAGCACGATTAACACCGGAATACCTAGATGAGGAACATGAAGACTGTTTTGTAGGCAGAGCCATCTGCCGACTGGACAGTCTTTTTCCTGTGAAAATTCTAAAAACAGGATTACTTTTGAAATTTAGTACTACACCTGTCGTAGTAATCATGCTACAATATCATTACTACGACAGGTGTAGTACGACAGATGCAGTAAGGAGGAAGGATATTGATCAGCAGCGATGTGATCCGCGGATACAACGATACATTTATTCTATATATGCTTTTGGACGGAGAATCCTATGGCTACGAAATATCTAAGAATATCAGGAGGCTGTCGGATGAGAAATATATTATGAAGGAAACCACCCTATATTCCGCCTTTACCCGGCTGGAGAAGAATGGGTACATCTGCTCGTTTTATAAGGATGAGACCCTGGGGAAGCGGCGTACCTACTACCGCATTACTCCGGAGGGGTTGGCGTATTACCATGACAAATGTGCGGAGTGGCTGATCACCCAGGAAGTTGTGAACAAATTTATTAAGGAGCTGTGATTAGGAATGGAGACCATCATCAGTTATTTGAACAATATGTTTGCCGCTCTCCCCAGAACCGCGCAGATGGATGGGGTCAAGCAGGACCTGCTGTCGAGCATGGAAGAGAAGTACCATGAATTGAAGCAGGAAAGCAAAACCGAAAATGAAGCCGTGGGCATCGTGATTTCCGAGTTTGGCAACATTGATGAACTGATCGAAGAACTTGATATTCCCGTTGAAGGGGAGGAGAACAAGCTTCTGATGCTTGCTCCGGAGGATACATTTAGCTATATGGCTGCCAAAAAGAAATCGGGCTTCATGGTGGGGCTAGGTGTAATGTTGTGCATTATCGGTCCCGCATTGCTGATTCTGCTGAACACTCTGGCCGAGTTCGGATTTCTTAAAGGGGTCATTTCAGAGGATGCTGCATCCATTCTTGGTGTGGTTGCTTTGCTTATACTGGTGGCATTGGCAGTGGGTCTGTTCATTTTCAGCGGCATGATGCTGGAGAAATATAAATATTTGCACGAAGGCTTTAGCCTGCCATATGATTTAGGGTTCGAGATTCAGCACCGCAGTGGTGCATTCGTCCCTACGTATACCTTGTCCATGGTGATGGGCGTATGCCTGTGTGTATTAAGTCCGGTTCCGGTGATTGCATGGTCTCTGATCAATGAAGATTCTACCGGTTATGGCGTGGTCATTTTGCTTCTGCTGATTGCTTTGGCGGTCTTTCTGTTCATTTATTATGGTAACATTAAGGAGAGCTTCAGCTTCCTGCTTAAGGAAGGCGAGTTCGCTCAGGAAAAGAAATAAGAGAAGCACGTCATGGGCAACGTCTCAGCGATTATCTGGCCGGTGGCAGTCTGCATTTTTCTGATCAGCGGGTTTGTTTTTGAGAACTGGGATATCAACTGGATCGTGTTCCCGGTAACCGCGATAGTCAACTCCGTGTATAGTGCTGCCAAAGAAAATAACCTCTGATAGCCGCTTTGCCCATCTCCGAAATTTTATCTAAAAATGTGACTTTCCTCATTTAGGCTATACAGGATAGATGATAATATAGAGTCATTTCAGGCGGGAAACCGTCTTGTCACAGCTTCTTGCTTTGCTGCTTTACAGTGACAAATAATCAGTCGGTGACAGAGAGTAACTGTCTTTTTGGAGCCGAATGGGGCAACAATGCCGCCTTTGGGTGATTCGGCGGCCAATCAGAGAGACTCGGAGGATGACAGGTATGGGTAAAGCAACAGGATTTCTTGAATATCAGCGGCAGACTCCTGCGGAGTGCGAGCCTTTGGAACGGATTAAGAACTGGAATGAATTTTCGCAGAAGATGGACGAGGAGAAGCTGAAGGAGCAGGGCGCGCGCTGCATGGATTGCGGTACACCGTTCTGCCATGTTGGACGGCTGCTCTCCGGGATGGCCTCCGGCTGTCCGCTGCATAATCTTATTCCGGAATGGAATGATATGGTATACCGCGGCAACTGGGAGGTTGCGCTTAAACGGCTTCACAAGACCAACAACTTTCCGGAGTTTACCGGACGTGTCTGTCCAGCACCTTGTGAAGGCGCTTGTACAGTGGGGATGAATGGCAATCCGGTCACGATCAAATCGATTGAGAAGGCCATCGTGGACAGAGGTTTTGCTGAGGGTTGGATCGTTCCCCAGCCGCCGCTCAGCCGTACCGGCAAAAAAGTCGCCGTAGTCGGCTCCGGTCCTGCAGGTCTTGCTTGTGCCGCACAGCTTAACAAAGCCGGACATAGTGTAACCGTGTATGAACGTGCGGACCGAATCGGCGGCCTGTTGACCTACGGAATTCCGAATATGAAGCTGGACAAACAAACGGTACAGCGCCGAGTAGATCTGCTGGCGGCAGAAGGCGTTACCTTCGTTACCCGGACCGAGATCGGCAGAGATATTGAAGCATCACAGCTGAAGGAAGAGCATGATGCATTGGTGCTGTGCGGCGGCTCTACGCAGGCACGTGATCTGGCGCTGGAAGGGCGCGAGCTTCGGGGCATTCATCAGGCGATGGAATTCCTGACACTGAACACGAAGAGTCTGCTCGACTCCGGCCTCGCAGACGGGGAATACATCTCTGCAGCCGGCAAAGATGTGGTCGTTATTGGCGGCGGGGATACAGGTACGGACTGTGTCGCTACTTCCATCCGGCACGGCTGCCGCAGTGTAGTCCAACTGGAGATTATGCCGCAGGCGCCGCTTACCCGCCAGGCGGGCAACCCTTGGCCGGAGTGGCCGAAGGTGATGAAGGTGGATTACGGCCAGCAGGAAGCAGCGGCCTTGTATCAGGAAGATCCGCGTCGTTATCTTGTGAATACGAAGCGTTTTGTCGGCGACGACGGCGGACATGTGCAGGAACTGCACACCGTGCGCATCGAATGGACCCGGAATGAGCAGGGCCGGATGGTGCCGGTAGAGGTTCCAGGCAGTGAAGAAGTCATCCAGGCACAGCTTGTGCTGCTTGCCCTGGGATTCACCGGACCGGAAGAAACGGTGCTGGGCCAGCTAGGGGTTGAGTGTGATGAGCGCTCCAACGCCAAAGCCGAGTTCGGAACGCAGGCTACCAATGTGGAAGGCGTGTTTGCTGCTGGAGATATACGGCGCGGCCAGAGCCTTGTGGTATGGGCTATTAATGAAGGACGGCAGGCAGCGCGCGAGGTGGACCGGTTCCTGATGGGTTCTTCCAATCTGCCATAATTCATAATATAAGAATGTAAAGTGCAGGGCGCCCCGCGGGCGCCCGCTTTGCGTTAGGGACTCAAGGAGAGTTAAAATAATTAGATACATAGGACAATAGAAAAACAGGAAAAGGAGAATGCATCATGAAACTGATGTTCATTTCGGATATTCACGGATCACTGCATTGGCTGGAGCAGGCACTGTTGAAGGCGGAAGAGGAGCAGCCGCACACTCTCGTTATTCTTGGAGACTTCCTGTACCACGGGCCACGAAATCCGCTGCCGGATGGCTATGATCCCCAAGGAGTCGCAGCCAGGCTGAATGCCTATGGCAAATCACTGGTGGCCGTACGCGGCAACTGCGACGCCGAGGTCGATCAGATGCTGCTGCAGTTCCCGATGATGGGCGACTATGTGCTGATCCTTCATGAAGGCCGGAAGATCTATGCAACCCACGGACATGGCTTCAGCATCGACAATCTGCCACAGCTGACATCGGGCGATGTTTTTATCCAGGGCCACACCCATCTGCCGGTAGCGGATGTCAAGGAGGGCATCACGGTGCTGAACCCCGGCTCCATCTCGCTGCCGAAAGAGAACCATCCCAATTCCTACGGGATTCTGGAGAATGGAGATTTCATCATCAAGGACTTTGCGGGAAATATAGTGAAACAGATCAAGCTCTAAAATACAGCTAGACTCTGATCCCCCTGGATTTTCCCAGGGGGATTTGCTTGTCCGGCAATTGAGCGCATCCTCATATTATTGTATGATGGGTAAGGAGCTTTTCCGGGACAGCCGGGCGCTCCAAATATGAATAGCAGAGGTAATTATAAGAATGTATCCCAAAGAATTAAACTATACCATGCCACCCGAATGGGATGAGCATGAACGTACTTTTATTTCCTGGCCGGTCCAGGCTTCCATGGTGTTTCCCGACAATTATGAAGCCGTGAGCGGCGGCTATGCCGAGATTATCCGGGCTATTGCCGAGTTCGAGCCGGTAACCGTAGTAGTGAACCCGGAAGAGTTGGAGCAGGTGAACAAGCTGGCTCTGGGAGACAATGTTACGCTGCTGCCGATCCGGCATAATGATGCCTGGCTGCGTGACAACGGTCCAACCTTTGTTAAGGGTGAGGATGGAACACTTGCAGGCGTGAACTGGAAATTCAATGCCTGGGGCGGCAAATATTCACCTTGGGACCTGGATGATGAGGTGGCTCCTCAGATTCTGAAGCAGGTGCAGGTTACCCGTTACGATGCTCCGCTGGTCATGGAAGGCGGATCCATTCATAGCGATGGGGAAGGAACACTTCTTACCACAGAGGAATGTCTGCTGAACAAGAACCGCAACCCGGAGCTGGACCGGGAAGAGATTGAAGAATATGTACGTAAATATACAGGTACAGAAGCCATCATCTGGCTGAAACGCGGCCTGAGCGGTGATGAAACCGATGGGCATGTCGATAATATTGCCTGCTTCGCCGCACCTGGCAAAGTAATTATTCAGGTCTGCGATGACCCGCAGGACGAGAATTATTCGATTACCCAGGAGAACTTAAGGATTCTGGAAAATGCCGTGGACGCCAAAGGACGGAAGCTGGAGATCATCACGATCCAGCAGCCGCCTCGTACGGATTATGAGGACAGCCGTCTGACGCTCAGCTATTTGAATTTTTATTTTGTGAATGGCGGGATTATCCTGCCAGTGTTCGGAGGAACTGCTGCAGAAACGGATAAGCTTGCCGAACAGAAGCTTGCTACACTGTTCCCGGACCGTAGAATCCGCACAGTGAATGGAATGGCCGTGATTGGCGAAGGCGGCAATGTACACTGCACCACCCAGCAGATGCCTGCCGGGAGATCCTAAATTTTTGCAAGGAGGACAGAATGGTGAGAAAAGTAAAAGTAGCCGCGACACAAATGAGCTGTTCCGGTGATATTGATGAGAATATCCGCAAGGCGGAAACCCTGGTTAGGGAAGCTGCTGCCCAAGGCGCGCAGATTATCCTGCTTCAGGAGCTGTTTGAAACTCCGTATTTCTGCCAGAAGGAGAAATCAGATTATTATGCTTATGCGACCGAGCTTGAGCACAACAAAGCAGTGAACCATTTCAAAGCGGTAGCGAAAGAACTGCAGGTGGTGCTGCCGATCAGCTTTTATGAAAAGAAAAACTATGCCCGTTACAACTCCCTGGCTGTGATTGATGCTGATGGCACGGTGCTGGGCAAATACCGCAAAAGCCACATCCCCGATGGCCCCGGCTATGAAGAGAAGTTCTACTTCAATCCCGGAGATACCGGCTTTAAAGTGTGGAATACCCGTTACGCCAAAATTGGTGTCGGCGTCTGCTGGGATCAATGGTACCCGGAAGCCGCACGGGTGATGAGTCTGATGGGAGCGGAGATTTTGTTCTACCCTACAGCCATCGGTTCGGAGCCGCAGGACGGGTCGATTGACTCCAAAGACCACTGGCAGACCTGTATGCTGGGCCATGCGGCAGCGAATCTGATTCCTGTCGTGGCCTCTAACCGGATCGGAGAGGAAACGGATGAGGAGTCCAGCATTAACTTCTATGGCTCCTCATTTATCGCCGGTCCTCAGGGCAACAAGATTGTCGAAGCCGGACGGGATGAACAGACTGTATTGGTCAGTGAATTTGACCTGGACGCCTTGGAGGTTGGCCGGATCGAATGGGGGATCTTCCGCGACCGGCGACCGGAGCTGTATCGGTTAATTGCTTCGTATGACGGGGATTTGACGTTTTAATCTGTACAACGTTAATGAAAGATAACAAAGACTGAAATACAGCATAGCAATGGCACCGCCGGGGATATTCACATCTCATGGCGGTGCCTTTTTTGATAATAGAGACGGTAGTAGGGATGGATCCTCCAGCGGATAAGTGAATGAACAGAGTCCAGTAAAGGGAGGAAATGCTACAATATAACGATTATATGTTATTAAACATGACATATAATAGAAAAGTTAATTGTCATCACTACTTTAATCTGATAAAATCTCCTTAAGTTATTACACGAATAAGTAGGGGGATTGAAGAATGGGGATTAAAAATAAATGGTTTATGTCAGCTTTAATGTCATTCGTAGTGCTTGCAATGGTGGGCTGCAGTTCCAACAATAAGGCAGACAGCGGCAGCGCCGGCGGGGAGACGATTAAGTTCGCCAGTGACGCGAGCTATGCACCGATGGAGTATATGGATACAGATACAATCAAAGGATTTGACATCGATTTCATCAAGGCGGTAATGGAGGAAGCCGGCATCGGCTATACCGTAACGAACACGGGGTGGGACACTATGCTGACCAGCGTGAAGCAAGGCACGGAATACCAAGCTGGTTTGTCTTCGGTTTCTATTACAGACGAGCGGAAAGAAACCTATGATTATTCCATTCCTTATTTTGAATCCACCAACATGATTATGGTTAAGGAAGGCAGTGACATCAAGAGTGCGCTTGACCTGAAGGGTAAAAGGGTTGCTGTGCAGGCGGCGACTACGGCGGATGAGCTGATGAGCGGAATTATGGGTGTCGACAACGCCAAACTTAAGCGTTTTGACAGCAACGCGGTAGCCCTGATGGAGCTGAATAAAGGTGGAGCCGATGCGGTGGTGGCAGATATCGCTATCGTCAACGAATATATCAAGAACAACCCGAAAGAGAAATTGACAGGGATCATCGATAAGGAAAACTTCGGCTCTGAATATTATGGCATCTTATATCCTAAGGGCAGTGAATGGAAAGCCAAGCTTGACCCGGCGATCAAGAAAATTATTGAGAACGGCAAATATGCCGAAATCTACAAAACCTGGTTCGGTAAAGATCCGGACACCCAGACTCTCTTGAACGCAGAGTAAGCGGACGACCAATTAAGTATGCGTAATGATTGCTATTGCGCATGCTTCTTTTTTTGAAATAGAAGAGAAGGGAAGAGTCCTATGGATTTCAGATTTGACATTATCGCTCATTATATACCGGTATTGCTGAGGGGCACCGCATTTACCATTGGCGTATCTATTGTCTCCATTATATTGGGTTCAGTTCTGGGGCTGGGCATTGGTTTTGGCAAAATGGCACCGAAAGCGTATTTCCGCTGGCCGTTTCATTGTTACATCAATTTTTTCCGCGGGACCCCGTTGTATGTGCAGATTTTGATTGTCCACTTTGGGGTGATCCCGGCGTTTTACGGCAGCACCAATGTGTTAATGACCTCTTTTGTGGCACTCTCCCTGAACTCTGCCGCTTATTCCGCCGAGATTTTCCGCGCCGGTATCCAGTCTATTGATCCGGGGCAGCGGGAAGCGGCGGTTTCGCTCGGAATGACCCAATTTCAGGCCATGCGCTTTATCATTCTGCCGCAGGCGGTCAAACGGATGGTTCCTGCATTCGGGAATGAATTTATTGTGCTGGTGAAAGACTCTTCCCTGCTCGCGCTGATTGCCGCACCGGAGATTATGTATTGGAGCAACACGATGAAAGGCCAGTATTTACGGATATGGGAGCCGTATTTGACTGCCGCATTGATCTATTTCATTCTTACCTATTCCCTCAGCAAGCTGCTCAATTATATCGAACGGAAGGTGTAACCGCATATGGAGCCTATGATCTCAGTTAGACATCTGCATAAATCATTCGGGACGCACAAGGTGCTCACTGACATCAGCGTCGATATTCATATCCGGGAGGTAGTAGTGGTGATCGGGCCTTCGGGCTCGGGCAAATCGACCTTTCTGCGCTGCCTGAACCTGCTGGAGCAGCCGCAAGAGGGCGACATTATTATTGAAGGCACTTCCTTGATGGCCAAAACCACTAGGATTAATGATATCCGCACAGAGCTTGGCATGGTTTTTCAGCAGTTCAATCTGTTCCCTCACAAAAAAGTAATCGAAAATATTATGCTCGCCCCGGTTCGGGTCCGCAAATGGCCTGTCGGGCAAGCCCGTCAGAAGGCGCTGGAGCTGCTGGACAAGGTCGGTTTAAGGGAAAAAGCAGACGTCTATCCGGCCTCACTCTCCGGCGGTCAAGCCCAGCGGGTGGCAATTGCCCGGGCGCTGGCCATGGAGCCCAAGATCATGCTGTTTGATGAGCCCACCTCTGCACTTGACCCGGAAATGGTTGGTGAGGTGCTGGCGGTCATGAAGGATTTGGCGCGTGAAGGGATGACAATGGTCGTAGTTACACATGAGATGGGCTTTGCCCGTGAGGTGGGAGACCGCGTGCTGTTTATGGAGCAGGGTGTGGTGGTTGAGGAGGGGGACCCGGAGCAATTGTTCGGCCATCCAGCGCATGAGCGTACACAAGCCTTCCTGTCCAAGGTGCTGTGAAATTCTGGCAAAGTAGAATCTTCTCGATGAATCGGTTATATTAGAAGTGTAAGCACTTGGATATGGAACATTAAGTAAATGTTTGTCGAAACGGCGGAGAGGAGGCTCTGGGATATCTTTTGTTTATCATCACTTAATGATAGAAGGAGAATACGATGAGCACATTTAAAAACTGGTTGAACAACACAAAAAACGGACTGACCGAACAGGTGAAAAAGTTTAAAAATAAAGATTTCATGAACGCAGTTGTGGCGGGCTGTGCCCTGGTAGCTGCTGCCGACGGCAAGATTGAGGAATCCGAAAAGAACAAAATGGCCGGATATATGAATCTCAGCAATGAACTGAAGGTATTTGACATGAGAGATGTCATTAACCAGTTCAACTTCTATGTCAGCAATTTCGAGTTTTCTCCGGAGATTGGCAAGCAGGAAGCGCTGAAGTCCATCGCCAAATTCAGCAACAAACCGGAAATTGGACGCGTAATTGTAGGCGTATGCTCTGCAATTGGGGCGGCTGACGGTGATTTTGACGAGCAGGAAAAAGCGGTTGTGCGGAACATTTGCAGCGTACTGGGACTGAGTCCAAGCGAATTCAGCCTGTAAGCATATTACCGAAGTTCACTATAAAAGGTTGAAACGTATTTGTTTTTGTGTCGTATCACTGGTATAACACCCACAAGTAAGACTTACAGCTGTGATTCTTTTCGAAACGGAGGTACGTAAATTTGGCTGGTATTAATCTGGTAAAAGGTCAGAAGATTGATTTAACAAAAGGAAATGCCGGACTTTCCGGTGTTATCGTAGGGCTTGGCTGGGACCCGGCTGAGCCGGCACGCGGATTCTTCGGTGTCAAGAAGCAGGCGAACGTGGACTGCGATGCCTCGGCGCTGCTCCTGAACGAGAATGGCAAGCTGACCAACAAGCTGAATCTGGTCTGCTTTCACAACAAGCAGAATCCGAACAGCTCCGTTGTTCACTCCGGGGATAACCTGACAGGTGAGGGTGACGGAGACGACGAGCAGATCAATGTGAACCTGAAGGCAATTCCTGCCGATGTGCACAAGGTCCTGGTCGTAGTCAACATCTATGATGCCGTGAACCGCAAGCAGGATTTCGGGATGATTAAATCGGCGTATATCCGGGTTATTAATGCCACAGGCAATGCTGAACTGATCAAGTTCAACTTGACGGACAATTACACAGGTTTTACTGCACTGATCTGTGGAGAGCTCTACCGACATGGCGAGGAATGGAAATTCGCAGCCATCGGCGAAGGAGCACACGCAGCACATATCAACCAATTGGCTGAGCGTTACATCTAATTCCAATATAAGAAAAGAGGTTTCTATTCATGGCGATTAATTTATCCAAAGGTCAAAAGATCGATTTGACCAAAACGAACCCGGGTTTGTCCAAAATTACAGTCGGTCTCGGCTGGGACACCAATAAATACGACGGCGGTAAAGATTTCGACTTGGACGTTTCCGTCTTTTTGACGAATGCCAGCGGCAAAGTGGATAAAGAGACCAATTTTATCTTCTTCAATAACAAACAGAACGAGAATGCTTCCGTTGTACACACTGGTGACAACCGTACAGGTGAAGGCGACGGAGACGATGAGCAAATTCAGGTGGATCTGCTCAATATTCCGGCAGACGTAGATAAAGTGGCATTTACCATTACCATCTACGAAGCTGAGAGCAGAAGTCAGAACTTTGGTCAGGTTTCCCGCTCGTACGTGCGCATCGTAAATGATGCCAACAGCGAAGAATTGATCCGTTTTGACCTGGGAGAAGATTTCTCTGTTGAAACAGGCGTAGTTGTAGGCGAATTGTACCGCAACGGTGCAGAGTGGAAATTTAATGCTATCGGAAGCGGTTATAAGGACGGTCTTGCCGGTCTGACCCGCGATTACGGTCTGCAATAAATTACTGCTCCCGTAAATGAAATTATTCACGAAAGAAGGTTATTGCCAGTGACGATCAGTCTTTCCAAAGGACAGCGGATTGATCTTACCAAGACCAATCCGGGTCTGACGAAGGTAGTTGTGGGACTGGGCTGGGATACGAACAAATATAGCGGCGGCAAGGATTTTGACCTTGATGCCTCAGCCTTTCTCCTCCATGAGGACGGTAAAGCCAAAGGCGAGGATGATTTTGTTTTCTACAACAATCCATCCGGCGGTACCGGCTCTGTAACCCATACGGGAGATAACCGTACAGGGGAGGGCGATGGGGATGACGAACAGATCCTGGTTGATTTCAGCAAAGTTCCCGCCAATATTGAGCGTATCGGGATTACGGTAACTATTTATGATTATGAAGCAAGGGTCCAGAACTTTGGACAAGTATCCAACGCATTTGTGCGTGTCGTGGATGCCTCCAGTGACCGTGAGATTCTGCGTTTCGATCTGGGCGAGGATTTCTCAACAGAAACCGCCGTTGTGTTCTGTGAATTCTACCGCCACGGGGCGGATTGGAAGTTCCAGGCGGTGGGAAGCGGTTTTGCCGGCGGCCTTAGTGCCTTGTGCAGGAACTACGGACTGGACGCGCAATAGAAGCTTCAAAGGCGGGATCATTAGCGATCCTGCCCTTTTTATACTCTTCTCCATTCATAAAGGTGGCGTAAGAATGAGCATTCAAGTGGTGAAAGGGCAGAAAGCAGATCTGACCAAAGGCAACCCTGGGCTCGATCAAATGGTAGTAGAGATCACCTGGCAAGCCCCTTCTTCAATGGAAATTGACGCCTCAGCGTTCCTCCTGGACTCTCAAGGCAAGGTGCGCGGGGACGACGACCTTATCTTTTATAATAATCCGGCTACATCGTATATCCGCTATAAGGACGTGCCGGGACAAGCCTCAGGAGGCCGCAAGCATTTCGAGGTGGAACTCGCCAAGATTCCTCCAGGCATCATGAAAATCGCATTTACGCTTACACTCTATGACGGCGAAAACCGCAAGCAGATGTTCGGGCAAATGAGTGAAGCGCATTGCCGGATTCTGAACCGGACGACGGGCTCGGAGATCCTGCGATGTAATCTTGGAAATCATTTCTCCATAGAAACGGCTGTTGTGGTAGGAGAATTATATAGATACAGCGATGAATGGAAATTCAGCGCCATTGTGGCGGGTTTTGACGGGGGGCTGCAGGCGCTTTGCAGCAACTATGGTATTGAAGTATCAGAAGAACCGCCGCCGGCCCCTCCAAAACCGGACACGCAAGGGATACCCGTGCCGCCAGCGCCGGAGATTCCGGTTGTCCGGCCGCCGGCTGTATCCCAACCGCCTTCACAGCGGCAGGAGGCACCTCCTTCTCCGCCGCTGAATCTTAATCTGAAGAAGATTGAGCTGAAGAAAAAGGGAGATTCCATCAACTTGAAGAAATCGGCCTCCGGTCTGGGAGAGGTTCTGGTTAACCTTAACTGGAATCAGAAGCAGGGTGGGGGGCTGTTCAGCCGAAAGGGCGGCGTAGATCTGGATCTTGCCTGTCTCTATGAACTGAAGAATGGCCGCAAGGGCGTTGTTCAGGCGCTTGGTAATGCTTTTGGACATCTCCAGCAGCCTCCCTTTGTCATGCTGGATGGGGATGACCGGACAGGCTCCGTAACCTCGGGAGAAAACCTGCGTATAAACGGAAGTAAGGTTGCAGAGATCGAACGGATCTTGATTTTTGCTTTTATCTACAAGGGAGTTACCCATTGGTCTGAAGCAGATGGTGTGGTTACCATCAAACAGGGTGAAGGGCCGGATATTATCGTCAATTTGGACGAGCATAACAACCGTAAGGGAATGTGTGCCATAGCCATAATTCGGAATGTGGGGAATGAAACATTCAGTATTGAAAGGCTCGTGCAATATTTCAGCGGGCACCGTGAGATGGACCAGGCATATGGATGGGGGCTGCAATGGGTAGCGGGCAGCAAATAAACTATTTTACCGGAGGCATAAGGGGATGAACTGGTTCAGCGATTTTTTTAGGAGTATTAGTGATAACTATGGGCATTTCTTCTCGTGGAGCGATATTACAGGCACGCTCTCTGACCCTGTAAGCTGGGGGATCATCGGGAGTCTGGTGCTGCTGGAAGGCCTGCTCTCCGCTGATAATGCGCTCGTGCTTGCAGTTATGGTCAAGCATTTACCGAAAGAGCAGCAGAAGAAGGCGTTGTTCTACGGGATTCTAGGGGCTTATTTATTCAGATTCTTGGCTATTGGCCTCGGAACCTATCTGATTGGATTCTGGGAGGTTAAGGTTGCAGGCGCGCTGTACCTCTTCTATATTGCCTACAAAGGATTATTTAAAGGCGGTGGCGAGGAGGGCGAGACGAAGAACAGAGGCACCTCTTTCTGGAAGACTGTACTCCTGGTTGAATTAATGGATATTGCGTTCAGCATCGATAGTGTCATTGCTGCATTTGGTCTTAGCAATAAAGTCTGGGTGCTCTTCCTGGGCGGTATTCTCGGCGTGTTGATGATGCGCGGAGTGGCGCAGCTGTTCCTGAAGCTGATTGCCAGATTCCCTGAACTGGAGCAAACGGCGTTTCTGCTCATTGCTATTATTGCCGGCAAGATGCTGGCGGGAGCTATTGGCTATGAAATGCCACATGTGGTGTTCTTCACCATCCTGATCGCAGTGTTCGTGGGAACGATCTTGTACAGCTCCGGCAAGAAGAAAAGAGAAGCCAACCGCAAGGCTTAATCCTGTGGAAGTAAAAGAAGTTTGTCAGTGTTTTATAGGAGATGGGAGTGCGCAGGGAAGGTGCACCTCCCTCATCTGCCGGGTAATCTTATAGGTTATAGTATGGCCCTTTGCTTGTATTTGAGAAAGCCGGATGCCGTCCCCGAGAGGACGGCACAGCCGGTTCTACTGCTCTTTATAAGGAGAGGTTATTTGTTGTTTAAGCGCTTCTTCGTGAACCAATAAGGGGGAAAGGCCTTGAGATACTTCGATTACCTGACCAAAGAGCAAGAAATGTCCTTATTCTATTCTCCGCCTGTTAAGTTTGACTCATCTACCCCCAAGGAGCTCCTGGCCTACGCGGTTGGAGCTGCCCTGTATATGCCAGCTACCCGTTCCAGTGTCGCTGAAGATATTTTGAAGCTCAAGGCTTCAGGTTTGGTAACGGTGATTATGGATCTGGAGGATGCGATTGGCGACGGTGAGGTTGATTTTGCCGAGGAGTCTGTCGTAAGACACCTTGCCTTCCTGTCCGCGTATGCCGACAATGAGCCTGATTTACGGAACAGTCTTCCACTGCTGTTCATCCGTGTACGCAATCCGGAGCAGCTGCAGCAGCTGATTTTCCGGCTGGGCACCTTGATTACTATGGTGACCGGTTTTGTTTTCCCGAAATTCACTTTAGAGAACGGTGTGGAATATTTCGAAGCGATCGCTGATTATAACAGCTCCCGCAGCTATTCGGCACCTGTGCTGTACGGTATGCCGATCCTGGAGAGCGCACCGGTTATTTACCGGGAAAGCCGGCTGGATACCCTGCTGGGAATCCGCGCTTTATTGGGAGAATACCGTGACTATGTGCTGAATGTCCGCATTGGGGCGACGGATTTCTCCAGCCTGTTCGGGTTGCGGCGCAGTCCGGATATCAGTATTTATGATCTGACACCAATCCGCGACTGCATCTCGGATATTATCAATGTGTTCGGCCGGGTGGAAGAAGGTTACGTCATCTCGGGACCGGTGTGGGAATATTTCGGGAGCAAGGGACACCGGGTGCTGCGTCCTCAGCTCAGGCAGACTCCTTTTGAAGAAACCTACGGCAAACAGGGCCGCGAAATCCGTGAGTCCTATATTACCAGGTCAGAGGATGGGCTGTTCCGTGAAGTGCTTTTGGATAAGGAAAACGGAATTGTCGGCAAAACGATCATTCACCCCTCCCATCTTAGACCTGTACAGGCCATGTACACCGTCATGCATGAGGAGTATGTGGATGCCCTGAGTATTGTGGAGAGCAATGATGGGAGCCGTGGTGTGTTCAAAAGCGAATACTACAACAAGATGAATGAAATTAAGCCGCATTTGAACTGGGCAAAACGTATCTTACTACGATCTCAAATATACGGGGTGTTACATGAACAACAGCATTTTGTCGGATTATTGCCCGAGAACGAATACACACACGTTTAATATCGTCGAAAACCTGGAGGTCAAGGTCACTGAAACCTCTAATCCTTTTCATATGCCGGTTGAAACCTTATTCTCCATGGCAGCCCGCATCAACAAAAAACGTTCGTTCCTTTTTGTCAGCAAGGTGCTCGGTAAGCATATCCCGGTTAATCCATATACCCCGCTGCTCAGCGGAGCTGCGCTGGCACTCTTGCTCTATCGGGAGATGAACGGAGAAGCTGCGTATGACTCGATGATGGACAGGCTTCTGGATCAAGCGGTTCAAGGCATGATTCATCCGGAGTATGCGGAGGCGGCTTATCATGATCTGCTCGAAGCCCGGCTGGTTCTTCCTGAGCGTGTTTTGTTCATCGGCTTTGCCGAAACGGCAACGGCCCTGGGGCATAGTATGTACAACATGTTCGCTGCGGGTGCATCCTATATTCATACTACCCGTGAAGACATTCCGCAGCTTGCATCGGTGGTCAGCTTTGAGGAAGAACATTCTCATGCGGTTGATCATTTATGCTATGCCCTGAATGCTGAGCTGCTGTCCGGGGAAGAACCGATTGTGCTGGTGGACGATGAAATTACTACCGGCAATACAGCGATTAATACAATCCGTGATATCCAGTCTAAGTTTCCGCGCAAGGAATATGTGGTCGCTTCACTGCTCGATTGGCGCAGTGACTCCAATATTCAGGCTTACCGTAATCTGGAGCAGGAGCTGGGCATCCGTATTCGGGCATTAAGTTTGCTGCAGGGAACGATTGAAGTCACAGGCACCCCTCAGCTTAACTTGGTAGAATCGGGTTCCCACACTTCCGCAGCCACTGAAGCCCCTGTGATTATCACGTATGTACAGGATGGTCTGGAACGGCTGAATGTGACCTCTGCGGATTCTTTAGGAGAAATCAACGCTTCACCCTATCTGAGGCAGAGCGGCCGTTTTGGAGTGGAATCGCAGGATAACAGGCAGCTGGATCAAGGGATAGCGCAGGTAGCGTCACAGCTTCGCGCTCTGCGTGAAGGGGCAACTGCGCTTGTGCTTGGCGTTGGCGAGTTCATGTATCTGCCTATGAGGATTGCAGCGGAGATGGGTGAAGGGGTCAAGTATCAATCCTCCACCCGCAGCCCGATTCATCCCGACCGGCGTCCGGATTATGGTGTACACAGCGCAGCGGCGTATCCTTCGGCTGGCGATCCCGGAATTTCGAATTATATTTATAATGTGGATCCGGGCCGGTATGACGATATTTTTGTACTTCTTGAGCGTGATGTGCCCCGCCGGAGGATTGAACCGATGACGGATATTCTGAAGCGGCTGGCAGGGAACAAGGTGCATCTGGTCATACTTGCCCCGGATACGGAAGAGGGAGGTTTGGCCGGATGAAGGGAATAGAACTTGATGAGCTTATGAATAGAAGAATCGCACCGCCCGTACCGCTGGGCAGTTATCCCCCGTCCGATGTTACGTTCCTGCTTAAGGATCTCAGCAATGTGTCATTGGAGCGCCCGACCGCTGAACGGGAAAAGGCGATCCAGTCCGGTGTACATTATTCTGAAATGCTCCCGGTTGAATATCAGCCGACAGCCCAGTATATTGAACTGTTCCATGAGACGCTTCAGCTATCGGCGGAGAAAGTAGCGCTGGAAGTAGCTATTGTCTCCGAAATGATTGTGGCTCAGCGGGGGACTGAGGATACCGTGCTGGTGTCCCTGGCGAGAGCGGGCACACCCATTGGAGTGTTGATTAAACGATATATCGCTGAGCGTTACGGGGTGGAGCTGCCCCATTACAGCATTTCAATTATCCGGGGCAAAGGCATTGATGAGAATGCAATCCTCTATATACTTCAGCGGCATGGAATGGATGCGAAGCTGCAATTTATTGACGGCTGGACCGGCAAGGGCGCCATCCGCCGGGTATTGATAGAGGCTTGCAGCAGCATGTATAAGAAATATGGAATTATTCTTAGCGATGATCTGGCAGTGCTTGCCGATCCGGGGCATTGTTCGGGAACTTTTGGGACCCGTGAGGACTATCTGGTTCCGAGTGCGTGTCTGAACTCTACGGTGTCAGGGCTGATGAGCCGTACGGTTCTGCGTGGCGACCTCATTGGACCCGAGGAGTTCCATGGTGCCAAGTTTTACAAGGAGTGGCTGGAGACAGATCTCTCGAATGTGTTCATTGAGGCGATTACACCCTATTATCCTTCGGTGATAGAGGAAGCCCAAGCCGTTGCTGCAGGTATGCTGGCTTCTCCTCCTGAGATTTCCTGGCAGGGGCTGAGGGATATCCAGAGTATTCAGGAAACCTTCGGCATAGCGGATATTAATCTGGTGAAGCCCGGGGTCGGCGAGACTACCCGCGTGCTGCTGCGCAGAGTACCATGGAAAATTCTTGTCGATACTATGGACAACCCGAATCTTCGTCATATTCTGCTGCTGGCGGAGGACCGCGGCGTTCCGGTCGAGGTTTTCCCCGGCCTTACTTATTCCTGTTGCGGGATTATCAAGCCGCTGAAAGGGGAGAGCGAATGATCTATGCCAGCGATCTGGACCGTACCCTGATCTACTCCCCCAGTGCGATTGACGTTCCCGAGGATTCACCGGGCCTTATTCCGGCTGAGGTGATCGACGGGAGGACGGCATCCTATATATCGCAGCATGCTCTGGAGCTGCTTAAGGAGCTTGCAGCCAAAATAATTTTTATGCCGGTCACTACACGGACCCTGGCACAGTACAGACGGATTCACCTGTTCCAGGACACGGTCATTCCCGATTACGCGGTAACCAGCAATGGCGGAAACATTCTGGTGAACGGGGTTGTGGATCAAGAGTGGCGGGCAACGATAGGCAGGCTGGTGGAGCAGGGGTCAGCGGCGGCTGAAGAAGCCAGAAGGCTTGTACAATCTGTGGTCCGGGCAGAATGGATCATCAGTGAGCGTTATTGCGACGAGCTGTTTTACACCTTTGTCGTTCATCGTGATTTGCTTCCCTTAGATGAAATCACAAGGCTGGCAGAGCATTTGGACGGCATGGGCTGGAAGGTTTCGCTGCAGGGCCGTAAGCTGTACGTAGTCCCTGAGGCAGTTAACAAAAGTGATGCGATCATCCATGTGCGGCGTACCGTTCACTCTGAGCCCATGGTTGCTTCAGGAGATTCTCTGCTGGACAAAAGCCTGCTGGCGAGCGCTGATTACGCGATAGCCCCTTGCCATGGAGAAATATTTGCCGAGCAGCAGGCAGGTCTAGTAAAATTAGAATATCCTTTTACGAAGAAGGCCGGTGTATTTGCCGGGGATGAGATTATGGAATACGTACAGAGGCTGTACAACAATTTGACAGCACTAGGAGTTGGGCCATAATGAAAAAGGTAAACATTTATTTTAACCGATGGTTTTCCGTAGCCTTTCATTATATGAACCTCATCCGCAACAATGAGGATGGCATCCCTGTTCAAATCTTCGCCACCCATCCCGATATCCGGCATATGTCGCTGCAAGGCGCTGATGTTGCCGGAACGGAGCCCATGCTTGAAGGGATCGAATATGTGCAGTTCTGTGTGGATTTCTGCCGCAGCAATGAGATCGATATTTTTATTCCGCGGCTGCACATGCTGGACATTGCCTTACACGCATCTTTGTTCGATGCCATAGGCACCAAGGTGCTTGTCTGCCGTGATGTGGACCTGCTGGAGAAGATTATGGACAAGGGCAAGTTTTATGAGAGTGTCAAAGAGACCGGAATCATGACGATTCCGGATTACCATGTGGTTAGCACAGCGGAGCAATTCAAGGCAGCCTATGAGGATCTTGCGGCCAAAGGGCATCAGGTTTGCTTCAAGCCGACTGAAACCGAAGGCGGGCTTGGCTTCCGTATCATTGATAATACCCGCAATCCTTTGCAGGAGCTTTTTGACCATGTCACGCCTTACATATCTTTTGAAGATGCACACCGAATCCTCTCCAGTGTGGATTCTTTTCCGAATCTGATGGTGATGGAGCTTCTTGAAGGTTTTGAGTACAGCATAGACTGTCTGGCCGACGAGAATGGAAGACTGCTTGCGGCGGTGCCGCGCCGCAAGGCGGGCGGGCGTCTGCGGCTGATGGAGCATATTCCGGAGCTGGAGCAAATTGCTTCACGTGTGGCCGAATCTTACCGGATTCCGTTCAATTTCAATATCCAAATGAAATACAGCGGCACGATCCCCAAGCTGCTTGAGATTAATCCCCGGATGTCCGGAGGGCTCCATATCTCCTGCCTGTCGGGAATTAACTTCCCTTACCTGGCAGTCAAAAGCGCGCTGGGCGGCGAGGTCCAGCCGGCGGGATTCGCCGGCAACGTGCTGGCCAGCCATGTGGAACAGCCGCTGATCATGAGAATAAACAGCGAGTCCGTAGTTACAGATGCCGTGAACCTGAGCGGCGGTTCATAAGTCTGCTCACAAGAGGTGAGAATAATGCAATTAAAAGGGAAAGTATTGTTGTATGGCGGAGCCGGCTATATTGTTGCCTTGCTGACGAGTGCTTTTATACCTGAGATAATCTCTCTGCTGCTGCCGGTGGCCGGTGCAGGCGTCGCGATTATAGGCGGTACACAGCGGATTAATCTGCCGGCAGAGGTTCTTCCGGCTGGACAGCGTGAAGGGGAAGAAGCGATAGCCCCTTCACCTGTAGCCCGTAGCCTTGAGGCGGTCGGCGCTTCCAGCAGGTCTGCCGCTGCAGATGGACAAGCCTTTGCCGGACGGGAGAGAGCCGGGATTCAGATTGGGGCGGAATTCGCTCCGGTGGTGGAGTATCTCAGCATTTTGGAGGATATGATCATTTCTGAAGGGCAGAAGGATACGCTCGATAATGAGATTGTCGAGAAGTCGCTGGCGCTCTTTGCCAGGCTGCAGCGCATCATTCCTTTGCTGCAGGAGCTGGGTAACGGGGAGATTAATCATACCGTCCGCAGGCTGGTGCTGAAGGATCTCAATGGTGTAATCAATCCGTTTCTGCGTTTGGGTGGTGAAGCCAAAACAAGAAACCGGAGAATGCTGCTGAACGGTCTGCGTGATGTCGATACCAAGATTTCGGATATCGCCTCGACGATCGAGCATAAAGACCTGATGGAACTTCAGACCAAGGCGGAACTGATTCATCAGCGGTACAGCAGTTCCGAATTATAGGAGGAGGGAAACCCATGTCCACGCAGTTGATTGAGCTCAAAAAAGAAGATGAGCAGAAAGTTGCCCTGGAGGCCTCTCAGCTGATTGAGAAGGTCGCCAAGACAGACACCGTTGCCCTGGATTCCTTAATGGATGATATCGGCAAGCTGGGAGTGAAGACGCAGGAGAAGGCGGGGCAGACCCTGAAGCTGCTGGACCGTCCGGTGAATGATCTGATGTCCGGCAAACGGGTAGAAGTGCCGAATATGATTATGAAGCTGCGCAATGAGTGCGAGACGCTCCAGCAGAGCAAGAACGTCAGCTTTTTTGGCAAAATGCTCCGTAAGAGTCCGCTCAAGAATTACGTATACAAGTATCAGTCCGTCCGCACGAATATTGATGCGATTGTAACCGGCTTGCGTGACGGACGCGATACGCTCGAAGAGAGCATCGTCAATATGCGCCAGCTCAAACGCACCTCTATGGAGGAGATTTACAACCTGCAGACCAAGATCGCCTTCGGCAACAAGCTGAAGGAACTGTTCGAGGCTGAAATTGCCAAACCCGAAAATGAGTTCCGCAAGGCATATCTGGAACGCGGGCTGCGTAAGGTTATGGTCCGAATCCAGTCCATGACCGAAATGATTCTTCTGTATAACCAAGCCATTGCCGCTACGGATATCATCAACGACAACAATGATAAGCTGATCGATTCCGTAAATAACGCGATTGATAAAACATCGAATCTGATCACTGTCTCGGCGATGATTGCCATGTCTCTGGCCGATCAGGAGAATGTCATCTCTGCGGTGGAAGCGACGAATAAGACCATTGAAGATCAGTTCAAAGAGAACGCGCGTCTGCTGCGTACCACTACGGAGAAAACAACAGAATTGCTCTCCAAGCCCTCCATGTCGCTCGAAGCCGTTAATCAGGCTATTGGCGATCTGCTAAGCGCCTTGGATACCTCTGAACAGTCCAACCGCCGGATCATCGAGAGCTGCCAGGATTATACGTCCAAAATGACAACCATCAACACGCAGCTGAACAACCGCCTCGGATTGAATGAAGGCTCACAGCCGCAGGCCTTGAAGCAGGCGGAACCCGACAGCGGGCTTAGTAACTTTTTGAACTAAGGATTGTAATCAGCGGATCAAACTTAAATTGGACAAGCCTGCTCAGCTTTTGGCAGGCTTTTTTGGTGCTTGATTGCATACTTCTATTTCTATTAATTGTGTAATTTGCAATGGGCTGATATATTTGCATAGAATAAGAGGGTAATGTTTCCAGTTGTGCTTGCTGAGGGCTACATAACGGACACACAAAACAGGGAGGGACAGGAAATGGGCAGGATATTTCGCGGATTGTTGGCGGGTGCGCTAGGAATAGGCGTGCTGTTTGGCTCGATGGGTGCTGCTGCGGCTGAAACGGTGAAGGACTATGAAGGCCACTGGGCGCAGAATACGATTGAAAAGTGGCTGGACAAAGGCCTACTGAAAGGGTTTGAAGATGGATCGGTAAAACCCGATCAATCCATAACCAGAGCCGAGTTTATGGCGATTGTAAACCGCTCTTTTGAGATTGCTAGTTTATTCGACAAGAAAGAAGTTCCGAAAATAACGTTCTCTGATGTCAGTGCCACCAGTTGGGCCTACAAAGAGGTGGCTATGGCCGTTGGGGCAGGCTATGTTCAGGGCTACAACAACAAGGCGCGTCCGAATGCACAGATTACCCGCCAAGAGGCGGCGGTTATTATAAGCAGGTTGTTGAGGTTTGAATTAACGCAAAATAAAGCAGAGGCTCTGGCGGGCTTCAGTGACCGTGGAGAGGTTGCGGCATGGAGTGCAGGCAGTGTCACTGCGCTTATTAACGCTGATCTAATGAAAGGGTACCCGGATGGGACATTTAAACCTAAGAAGCCGTTGACCCGGGCGGAAGCGGTAACTCTAATTGAGCCGATGCTTCAAGTGAGCGGCGGCGCAGAAATTTTTGATCATGCGGGTGTTTATGGAGGAGAGGATGAACAGAACCGGTGGACTTCCGAGACTGTAGTTATCTCCGCCGACGGAGTTACACTCCAGAACGTGACAATCGTGGGTAATCTTCTGCTGGATGCCGGAATTGGCAATGGAGACGTGACCTTGAAGAATGTAACCGTTCGTGGCACTACTACTGTCAAGGGAGGGGGAGGCGATTCTGTTCACTTCATTAACTCCCAACTGGGGGATGTGGTTGTGAACAAAGCGGGTGGAGCGGTCCGGTTAGTATCCGAAGGCACCACCAGTGTGAAGCAGGTAACAGTGCAGACCTCCGCCAAGCTTGAGGAAAGCGGGGTTACAGGTGCTGGGTTCACCAATGTTACGGTTGATCAGGACCTCACTTCCAGCGGTCCCTTTGTTCTGTCTGGAGCATTTGATACTGTAAATATTAACGCCAAAGCCGTCATGCAGCTGACTAAAGGTTCAGTGGCAGCACTCAGCATAGGTGCTGCGGCGGGGAATGCCTCAGTAGATATTGCGAGTGGAACTAAGGTAACCAAAGCGGTGCTGGATGCGTTCACCAAGGTGACCGGAACCGGCCAAGTGGAGACAGCGATCCTTAATGACGGGGCTAAAGGCTCTTCGTTTAATACCAAGCCGCTCACCATAGAGGGTCCGCAAAAGGATTCTTTAGTTATTACGACGGCTTCTGCAACGCCAACACCGGCAGTGATCATTGGCGGAGGTGGCGGTGGAGGAGGAGGAATAGCTACGGCTACACCAACCGTAACTATAGCGCCAACTCCAGCTCCAACGGCGACACCAGTTCCGACCGCGACTCCGGCATCAACGGCCACACCAGTGCCAACAACGCCGGTTAAAGAGATCCCGCTACTTCAAACCTATATTATTGCTTCTCCAGATGCTACGGTAACGAATGCTGTGTACTTGCAGTTTGATTTTAGTTCGATTCCTGAGTCAATTCTCAAAAGCACAGGCACCGCCTCCTACTATATTACTTCCACACCCATTGATGACAGGGATCTGCGTTGGGAGTTATACAATAAAAGAGCTTTCTTAACTATGAGTACCCTTCCGTACCAATACAATCCGATCTATAAAATGACAGTGCCCAGCGATTATGTCGGAACAGGCGGAGACAAATATGTGACGGTTGTGTTCAGGGGTAAGGATGGGGCAGCCGGCTACAGTACTCAAAAGGTGAATTTACATCCTTCACTTACCAGCTCAGCGGCCAATATTGCAAAGCTTGCAAGTGGTGTAACGATTGAGCGGGATAAGCAAATGATTGACGGAAGCGCAAAATATTCCGACATTGTAGATGTTTCGAATGTTTTATCTCAGAATGAAGAGGCGGCTTATTACACTATTACTCCAAAGTACGTGGACACTGTTGCCGCCAATCATGAATTGAGCGATCTGCTCTCTTTTTCGCTCAGACTGTATAACCAAAAGCGTATCCGGGTAGTAGAGGCTTATAATTATACCCAGCCTGTAGATGATATCCCATTGGCTGTTGAAGTGCTGAAGGATCTGAAAACTAATATTGAGCAGGAGTACACTATTATCTTTTACGATAAGACCTTGCAGGCTATCAGCTATTATGAAGGAAAGGTTCATCTCAGTGACCAACTGGCCGTCGAAGCCGCCAAGGAAAGAATTAGTGAAATTCAGGGCTACTCGACGACAGTGCTGGAAGCAGAGAACTCCATCCTGAAGGCTTCGAACGCATATTCCGTACTGAGTGATGCACAGAAGGCGCAGATTAGCCAGACTGACAAAGACAAGCTGGAAAAGGCGCTAGGCGATCTGGAGACGATGCGGCATGCGGGCCCGCTGGGCAGCAGTCTTTCACAGATTTATTCCGATATTCGGATAAGTGATACGGAATTCAACGGAACAACTATATTCGCATATAACCAGTATTATCCTTATACCTTGAGAAGTGAAACTTCATTCATGTCTTTCTATCTCACGGAAAATCCAATTACCTTGGCGGATATCAAAGGCTCAAAAGGAATCGGCATCCAGCCCTTTGCGGACTTGGCCTACCTTCGGAAGCTGGACAAAAAAGGCGATTACTACGTAACCGTAGTGTTCTACGATAAAAGTCTTCAGCCCGCACGTTATGCTACTCAGCGGATCACCATGTCTCCCAATACGCCTGTATGGGATGGCACAGCCGTTCAGGTCAAGGAAGGCGTATCCTTGCTGCGGGAATATGGCAACAGCCTGCGAATGGATTATGTTACGTTTAAGGATTATCTGAAGGCACACCCAGAAGCGGCCTATTTTTCATTCACGACTGGATCTGCTCTCAATGCCGCCGGAAAAAGCTTCACTGCGGAGCAAGCGGTACAACAGATGAATCCATATCATCCGACCGATTTCAGCGATACGTACTACCCGATGCTATTTGAAGACAATCAAGCTTTGAATGGAAAGTCTGAGGATTACATTATCGTTTTCTATGATAAGAATTTTAAAGCCATCAGCTATTACATGGGAAGCTTGGCCGACTAATCTAGAAGTGGTTCCCGATCATATTCCACCACTCCCCCACATAAGTTGTCACTGAGGCGGCATATGGAGGAAGTGGGGATAAGCGGATGGTTCTGGGGTGTTTGATACTTGTGCTTATCGTCGTAGCCAGCAGTGAGAAGGCAGCGGCTATTGTCAGGTTGAATGATCCGGGCGATGACAGTTAGGGCAGCAGTGTTGGGGTTCTCCGATAGAATCCAAAAAATTTAAGATATTCCGTGGTTCAAGCGATTTCCAGCGGTTTATTGGGTATAATAACCCGGAGGCTGTCTTCAGCCTCACATCGCTGAAAATACGAAGCTAATGCGGAGGTCACATGGAGAACGAGGCACTGCTGCAGGTAGAGAAGTTGGCTCTGAAGAAACAGAAGATTTACAAGCAGAGTATTTTCCGTTATATCGCCAGGGCAATGCTGGCCAGTATGTTCATTGGCTTCGGTGTCATCGTAGCGTTCAAGACCGGTAACTTTTTCTACATGGAGCATTCGCCGATGACGTATCCGATGGCGGCGATTACGTTTGGAGCAGCCATCATTCTGATCTCGTATGGCGGAGGCGATTTATTCACCGGAGACACCTTTTATTACACGTATGCCGCCTTAAGACGCAAAATGCAGTGGACCGATGTTGTGCGGATGTGGGTCATGAGCTACATCGGTAATATTCTCGGGGCCACAGCATTTGCGCTGCTGATTTTTTTGACGGGGTTATTCTATGACTCCAGTGTGAACGGATTTCTGCTGAATGTGGTGGCGCACAAGATGGAAGCCCCAACGATGCAATTGTTCTTCCGGGCAATTCTTTGTAATTGGCTGGTATGTCTGGCCTTTTTTGTACCCATGTCTATGAAAAGCGATGGAGCCAAAATGTTCGCCATGGTTCTGTTCGTCTTCTGTTTCTTCATTTCCGGCTATGAGCACAGTATCGCGAATATGTGTACGTTTGCGATTGCACTCGTGCTGGATCATCCCGGTACAATCTCCTGGGGCGGTGTTCTCCACAATCTGGTGCCGGTTACTTTGGGGAATCTAATTGGAGGCGGCGTGCTGATGGGCGTAATGTATTATTATGTGAACAAGCCGTTTCTGGATGAGCAGCATGACGAGCCTAAGGATATGCACTAAGAAAAGAGGTTCAGCCACATGATCAGCGGCTCTGCAGTGTGCTGATAACCGGCTGTAGCGAATCGGCATCAGCCAAAGCCAAAGCCCCAAGCAAGCCCGCCTCCACCTAACCGTGGAGGACGGGCTTGTTTGTTGTTAAATAATTTCCGCCAAATAATAGACTGTCATCCAAATAAGGCAGATAGAGCACTTATTCCTGCCGCGTATTCCAGTATAGGGGTGCTTTCTCGCCAAGCGTGCCTTCCAGTGCCCCGCCTTCTTTGCGCCAGTACTCGATACCTCCGAGCATTTCCTTCACCGGATAGCCCTGAGCAGCCAGTCTGGCAGCAGCTTTGCTGGCTCCATTGCAGGCAGGGCCCCAGCAGTAGAGTACCAGGACCTCTCCAGTGGAGAACTCGGGAGAGCCGCTAGCAAGACGGCCCGAAGGCAGGGAGACAGCTCCCGGCAGGTGGGCTTCCCCGTAGGAACGGGTGTCGCGGACATCCACCAGCGTAAACCCGGTGATCCCCTCACGCAGATCAAACGCCACATCAGCCACATCGGTTTCAAAAGAGCCCTTAGCTGTAAAATAATTCAGGGCTGCTGCAGGGTCGGCTGCGGGCACAGCCAGTACCTGTGATTTAGGTGTGATGATCATAAAGATTCCTCCTCTGGGATATCGTGCTGGCTTTATTGTATAATGAATCTATAGTTGTAGTTATCTATAGTACTTGATGATAAATATCGAAATTTTCGATAGTTCGGGAGAAATTACGATGGAACTCACCTATTTGCGGACCTTTTGTGAAGTAGTATCCAGCGGAAGTTACACGCGGGCGGCAGAGAAATTAGGCTACGCCCAATCGAGTGTGACTGCTCAAGTTGCCAAGCTTGAGGAAATGTACGGGGCGATCCTGCTCGAGCGTTCGGGACGGGGGATGATTCCAACCTTTGCGGGGAATAATCTTCTGCCGTATGCCCGGCAAATGCTGGCGCTCAGCGAAGAGGCCAAGGGAATGATTGCGGGCGGGGACCGGGGCGTACTGAATATCGGGGCCATAGAGACCCTTGCGGCCTATTACCTGCCACACCGGCTGCACCGCTATAGATTGCGGTATCCCGAGGTGCAGCTTCGTGTTCAGCCCGGCTCGGAGGAAGGGATTATTACGGCGGTTAAAGATAAATCAGCAGATTTCGGACTGATCTTTGATGTGACGTACAGGTCCGATGAGATTATCGCGCTGCCGCTGCGCCAGGAACCGTTGTATGTAGTCACCCATCCGGAGCATAGGCTTGCCAAAGAAACGGAGGTTACTTCCAATCAGCTGGCTGACGAGCCGTTGGTGCTGACGGAGGATACATGTACTTACCGCAAGCAGTTGCTGCAGGAGCTCAAGGCGGCGGGCATTGCTCCGCGTATAGACATGGAATTCGGAAACCTTGAGGGAATCAAGCAGGCGGTGCGGCATCAGTGGGGAACAGCCTTCTTGCCTCGCTATGCTATTGAGGAGGAACTGAACACTGGCGTCTTAACCGGAATTCCCTTAACCGGGAAGCAAGAGAAGTTTTACATTCAGCTCATATACCGCAAGGAGCGCATGCTATCCCCGGCTTTTGAACACTTTATTGCAGAGATGAGGCAGTAATGAATTGCCCTTTAAAGTCCAAATATAAGAATCCATATGTCACTCATGAAATGATCTTTCACTTATTTGCACAGCTCCCAAGGTAACAACTGCATTCCGGCAAAAAACGCCTCCGGCCAGAAATTGGGCCGGAGGCGTTTCGGATAAATCTGAATGTCTACCATTTGGAGCCGCCAGAGGAGTTTCTGCCGGATTTGCCTCCCCCGCCGCCCCAGGACGATCC
>NZ_LVWI01000058.1 GCF_001909055.1 Paenibacillus helianthi | reverse complement strand
TAGCTGGGGAAACGTTGCATTTCCGCAAAGAGAGCAAGGAGACACTACAAAGCGGATATGAAATTCACAAACGTCATTACCGAAGCCAAAGCTGCGAAGGCTGTCCGCTGAAGGAACGCTGCACCAAGGCAGCAGGAAATCGGGAAGTGGTTGTCAGTCTGGAGAGGCTGCGGTACCAGAAGCAGGCTCGGGACATCCTGCGAAGCGAGGAAGGTTATGCCCTGGCCGTACGCCGAATGACGGAACCGGAAAGCGTATTTGGACAACTGAAGAATAACCGGGGCTTCCGGCGCTTTCTGATTCGCGGCATGGAAAAAGTGACGCTTGAGGTCGGTTGGCTTTCGCTTGCCCATAATATGCTGAAGCAAGCCACGGTGGACCAAAAACGCAAGGTCGCAATTCTCCAATAACAGGAGAATCGCGGCCTTGCTGTCTTTTTACTGCCTCTTGAATACATATGGGCTGTTTCTTTTTTTTGAAAATCTACTTATGAGACAGCCCCTTTACTACTTGTATTAGATACTTATTCTTCCCCTGTCTCCACAATCCACACCTCCGGCAAATTGCGGAACTGCTCCGCGTAGTCCAGGCCGTAGCCGACGACGAATTCGTCGGGGATTTCGATGCCGCAGTAGTCGATGGGGATGTCGGCAAGGCGGCGGGAGGGCTTGCTGAGGATGGTGCAGATGCGGACACTTGCAGCCTCCCGGAGAGCAAAGAGCTGCTTGAGATGCTGCAGGGTCAGGCCGGTGTCGATCATGTCCTCGACGAGGAGGACGTGTTTGCCACGGATGTCGGTGTCGATGTCTTTTTTGACGGTGATGACGCCGCTTGAGGTGGAGCTGGCGCCATAGCTGGATACGGACATGTAATCCATGCCGATAGGGAGGGTGATCTCGCGCATCAGGTCAGCCATAAATACGGCTGCTCCCTTGAGGATGCCGATGAGAACCAGCTCCTTACCTTCGTAATCCCGTGATATGTCTGCTCCAAGCTCCTGGACTCTTTGCTGCAGCTCTGTTTTGGTTACCAGAACCTTTTGTAATGACGTCATTGTGTGGGCTCCTTATGAATCAGAATGATCCCGCCGCAGCAAGCTTTCTGTGTTCACGGGCTGCTTATGATCAGGATGATGATCTGTCCTTTTCCTTAAGCATAACATCATGTGCTCCGCCTTCAAAGATGGTTGTCGATGAGACAAGGGTAATCTTCGCCTGCTGCTGCAGCTGCGGGATGGTTAGTGCACCGCAGTTGCACATGGTGGATTTGATTTTGCTGATGCTGAGATCCAGATTATCTTTGAGACGACCGGCATAAGGAATGAAGGAATCCACGCCTTCCTCGAACTCCAGCTTGCTCTCCTTGTCGGCATTGCCGAAGTCGTACCGCTGCCAGTTGCGGGCCCGGCTGGAGCCTTCGCCCCAATACTCCTTCACGAAGTTGCCGCCGACCAGCAGCTTGCGGCCCGGGCTTTCATCGAAGCGGGCGAAATAGCGGCCCAGCATCACGAAGTCGGCCCCCATCGCCAGGGCAAGAACGATATGGTAGTCATGCACGATGCCGCCGTCGGAGCAGATCGGGACGTAGATGCCTGTTTTCTCGTAATATTCCTGGCGTGCTTCAGCGACTTCAATGACGGAGGAGGCCTGGCCGCGCCCGATGCCTTTTTGCTCACGGGTGATGCAGATGGAACCGCCGCCTATGCCGACCTTGATGAAGTCCGCACCGGCTTCGACCAGATAGAGGAAGCCTTCCTTGTCCACTACATTGCCTGCGCCAACCTTCACTTTCTCCCCAAAAGTCTCCTTAATATAGTGGATCGTCTCGGCCTGCCATTCGGAGTAACCATCCGAAGAGTCAATGCAGAGTACATCCGCACCTGCTTCCACCAGCGCCGGAACACGTTCCTTATAGTCTCTGGAGTTGATGCCTGCCCCGACGATTAGCTGCTTGTTGCTGTCATGCAGCTCGAGCGGGTACTCCTGATGGCTGTCGTAGTCCTTGCGGAAAACGAGATGAACCAGATGGCCGCTGCTGCTCACAATCGGCAGACAGTTCAGCTTATGATCCCAGATCATGTCATTGGCTTCAGTCAGGGAGATGCCTTCATTGGCATAGATCAGTGAAGCGAGCGGTGTCATGAACCCGGTAATCGCGCAGTCCGGCGGCAGCCGGTTCTCACGGTAATCGCGGCTGGTGACTATGCCCATCAGCTTGCCTGTAGGCTCTCCGTTGTCGGTGATCGCGATGGTCGAATGGCCGCTGCGGGCTTTCAGCTCCAGCACATCCTTCAGGGTGTCCTCGGGACGCAGATTGGAATCACTGAGCACGAAGCCGGCCTTGAATTTCTTGACTCTGCGGACCATCTCCACCTGCTGCTCAATCGGCTGCGAGCCATAAATGAAGGAAATTCCGCCGCTTTTGGCCAGGGCAATCGCCATATTATGGTCGGAGACAGCCTGCATTACGGCAGAAGTCACGGGGAGGTTCATCGTCAGGGCTGGCGTTTCTCCCTTGTGGAATTTGGTCACCGGAGTTCTGAGATCGACATTTCCCGGAATGCATTCTTTGGTCGTCAGATTCGGCACCAGCAGGAATTCGCTGAACGTTCTGGACGGCTGATCATAATAGTAAGCCATGTGTGGTCGCTCCCTCTCTTGGTTTGTTTTTTCTATACTTTTGACAGGACTTGTACCGGTACACCAATATCCATTTCCAGCTGTTTGTAATGCTCGCCCTTGGCCAGAATCGCCTGAACGCCGACAAGCTGAATGCCCATGTGTTCCATTTGTTGGGCGATGCAGCGGATGGTAGCGCCTGAGCTGATCACATCATCGACGAGGAGCACCCGGTCCCCGGCAGTGAATCCGTCAAAATAGATATAGTTCTCATTATACGCCGTCTCGCGTTTGATGCTAACTTCATAGTTATCGTATAATTCGGTACTGAGACGCAGGATATTCATCGGTTTCATCAGTTTGTAGGCCGCGAGCATCCCCCAGGTATGCCCACCCGGCTCGGGAGATACGATATAATCAAAAGCAGGGAACTGCGCCGTAATGCTCTCGGCAAGGCTGTCCGTGATCTCACTAATCAGCTCGGGGTCAATATAAGTGCCGCGTTCACCGAAAGGATAAAGCTTGAAATCATAGGCGGTATCTTTATTTATATAAATCCTTACATTTTTAGCGTTGCTGATGGATTCGCTGAGTCTTGCATAGGATGCGCTCATAGTCTTCACTCCTTAAAAGTTGTGTTAGCATATACAAAAAAACCCGGACTACAAGAGGCACCTGGAGGGCAAACGGCATCACGGAGAAGCGCACCAAAATCATGCGGGCTCTCGCCTTGATATCCTTCAGCCTTGCGGTGCCTCTTGTAGCCTGGGGCAATTTACGGTTGCCTGTAGAAACGCTCATACCAGATTAACGAGCTTATACAAGAGGGTGTGAAATTAGAGGGATTATGAATTAAAAGTGACATTAGGTGGGAATTGGGTGGAATTATTCATTTATATGTTAGGGATAGTGACTTATATCATTTGTTATATGCTATCATTCGCAATATTGTGTGTCAATATTTGATTTATATGTTAGATTTGATTACAACGACTGTGACTGGGGAGAGTGATTGAGATGCCGGAAGCTTCGCAATGGAAAATGGATACTTGTTCGCTGAAAGGTGATGGGGAGTGGAACGAGGATGCGCTGGTCATTCATGAAGAGGGATGTGTGTATGGCGTTGTGGATGGAGCGACTTCGCTTTCGCCATACCGGAATCCGGAGGGGCAGACAGGAGGATATATAGCGGCGCAGCTGGCGGCAGCACATTTTATGACAATGGACCCGCACGGGAAGCTGGAGCAGACTGCAACTGAAGCGAACCAGGCTCTGTGGCAGCAGATGGTGGCGGAAGGTGTGGATACGGGGGAGGCATCCAATCGGTGGTCGGCAGCCTTGGTCGTGGTGCAGATCCATGAATACAGCGTTGAATACGTACAGGCAGGGGATTGTATGCTGCTTGCCAGGTATAAGGATGGTACGGTCAGAGCGCTGACCCATCCCCAATTGGCGCATGTTGACCGGAAGACGCTGGACAAGATGGCGCAGCTTCGCTCCGAAGGCATAAGCGATCCGGCAGAGCTTCGCAGAGCGCTTATACCTAACCTCACGGGCAACCGGAACTTGGCCAATACGATTGACGGCTACGGGGTATTAAATGGCGACCCGCGATTCCCGCAGTTTTTGGAGAAAGGAACGTTTAACCGGGCGAATCTGGAGAGTCTCTATATGTTCAGCGACGGCTTGTACACCGAAGAATCTAAATGGACGGAATTGACGGATGCTCTGGAGAGACTTGGGGCTGAGGGGTATGCCGGGGCTTTGTATGATAAGGAACAAGAGGACCGGATGCTGCTGGAGGTTCCGCGCCTCAAGGTTTCTGATGATAAAACATGTATAGTGCTGCATTTGGGGTAGGCGGTTTTCCCAAGCGTAAGCTGATTAAAAATCTAAAAATAACCGATCCTAACCATGGCGTTGCCACGGTTTTTATATTTCCTGCTGAACCGGTACGGAGCTATTTTAAGGGCGACAATGACGTTTAGCTTGTTTATAATGATTATTATCTGGATTTCATAAATAGTTCAAAGGTTTTGTCAAAAGGTGCTTTTTCATGTGATATACTTAACACAGCGTTTATAGAAGTTGTGAAAGTGGCAGCAGCTAATTACGGATGAGCGGCAACAGTGCCTGCACCAATGAATAGAGATTAGGATGGTGAACAAACGATGCATATTGTCGTCGTTGGCCTGAATTACCGCACGGCACCCGTAGAGGTCAGGGAACAGTTCGCTTTTGCCGAGAGGGATCTGCCTGCGGCGTTACATCAGCTGATGCAGACCAAAAGCGTGTTGGAAGGGGTCGTCGTTGCTACCTGCAACCGGACAGAAATTTATGTGGTTGTGGACCGGCTTCACATGTGCGGATATTTCATCCGCAGCTATATGGAGCAGTGGTTTGGAGTGAAAAGCGATGTTTTTGCACAGCATATGTATATATATGAAGACGAGCAGGCGATTGCCCATCTCTTCCGCGTAACCTGCGGTCTGGATTCTATGGTGATCGGTGAGACGCAGATCCTGGGACAGGTGCGCAGTGCTTTTTTGACTGCCCAGGGCGAAGGGGTGACAGGAACCTGGTTCAACCGGCTGTTCAAGCAGGCGGTTACACTGGGCAAACGCGCTCACAGCGAAACATCGATTGGCGAGAGTGCAGTATCTGTCAGCTATGCGGCTGTGGAGCTGGGCAAGCGGATCTTTGGCATGTTCTCCGGCAAAAGAGTGCTGATTCTTGGCGCCGGCAAAATGAGCGAGCTGACGGTGAAGCATCTGTACAGCAGCGGCGCGGCGGAAGTGATTGTCGCCAACCGGACGCTGTCGCGTGCTGTGGAGCTTGCCGAGAAGTTCTCGGGCAAGCCGAGCACGATTGAGCAAGCCTTACAGCACCTCGATGAAGTGGATATTGTGATCAGCTCGACGGGAGCGGATGGCTATGTCCTGACAGCGGCTCAAGTGGCTGAGAATATGAAGCGCCGCCCATCGCGTCCGCTGTTCATGATTGATATAGCTGTGCCTCGTGATATTGACCCGGCGGCGGCGAGCGTCCCGGATGTGTTCCTGTACGATATTGACGATCTGGAAGGCATTGTAGAGACCAACCTGGAAATGCGCCGTACAGAGGCCGCCAAGATCGAGGTTATGATCGAAGCCGAGCTGGAAGATTTCCAGATGTGGCTGAAGACCATGGGGGTCCGGCCGGTGATCCGTGCGCTGCAGGATAAATCCAATGGTATATATGAAGATACGATGGATAGTCTCTTCAATAAGCTGCCGGAACTGGACGAGCATCAGCGCAAGGTTATCCGCCGTCTCACGAAGAGCATTGTCAATCAGATGATGCATGATCCGATCAATGTCATTAAGGAGCTGTCCGGCGGCAAGCAAGGAAACGAAGCGCTGGAGTATTTTACACAAATCTTTGCGCTTCAGGAGCAGCTTGGCACAGGGATAGACGACGGAAGTTCTGCAGAGCCGGAACGAAAGGAAGCTGAACGCGATTCCGCCAGCGAGTATACGCTGCCGAAGTCGGTGTTCGCTCCGGCAGGCCTGCTGGGCGGGTGAACCAGATGCAACTGCTGAATGGAATATATGATACAGCTCTGCTGCTATATGCCCTGAGCCTGCTGTTTGTTTTCTCGGATTGCCTTAAGCGGAATCCGGGCGGGAAGCGGCTGGGCACAGGGCTTCTTGTTTTTGTTGGCCTTTTGCAATCTTCCGGTCTGGCGATCCGCTTCTCACAGGAGAACGGTTTGCCGATTTTTACACCGTATGATTTCCTGTTCTGGTTCTCCTTCATTATTGTGCTGACCTCACTTGCGATTGCCTACACCCGAGGCGGAGAATTTACGATTCTGCTGCTCAGCATGGCAGGCTTCAGTGTCTTCCTGCTGAACAGGGTCTGGCTGACTGCCGAGGATCATACACTGCAGAGCTGGAGTGCGGTGCACGGGTGGCTGGCGATGCATATCATTTTGGCCAACCTGAGCTTTGCCGCCCTGACACTGGGAACGGTGTTTGCCATAATGTATCTATTCCTGCATACGCGGCTGAAGCACAAAAAATGGGATGATCGCATCCGCCGTCTGCCGAGCCTTGAGACCATGGACAAATATTCATATACCGCGATTCTGGCTGGGGTTCCCCTGCTGCTGGCTTCGCTGGTGCTGGCCGGAATGTCGATTATTGCTGAAGGGCGGACTCCATTGTTTCAGGATTCTAAGGTGCTGACCACCCTGATTGGGCTTGCGGTCTACATTGCCTATATCTTCCTCAAGCGCTCTGCCCGCCGCAGCGGCACCTCTATGGCCCGCTGGGCTATTGCCGGGTACGGGTTCATTATTTTGAATTTTTTGCTCAATTCCTGGTCGGAGTTTCACGGCTGGGGGGGCTAGGGGAGTGCTATGTGGAGACTGATGTTCTTTGGGGTGAAAGTAACGGCTTACCTTGTGGAGTGACACTTCATATTAAGTGACAATGAACGAAAGTGAGAAATTAGCCCTTCTTTTATGAAATCTAAGTTCATCTATAGGGCTATAAGTGTGCTAACCATCCACATGCTGTCAGTAAAGCTGAGGTTGACAGGTCACCGCCCGAGGTAAGTATAAGAAAGAATGATATCTGAAGGGGTTCTATTTGGCCTTGACAGTAGTAAAATTGAGATTGGATTGACGGTGAAATTCGGGTAACGCGGGTGCGGGAATTTTGATACTGGTTCGGATGAAGTGGAGGGGTTCCTGCTGGTTTTTGCGGGTGTTGCGATGAAGGGCTTGATATATGCGTTAGTGGGCTCGATGTACGCGATAGATTGAATTGACGATAAATTCTCCTGGAGCGGGTACGGGAATCTAATGTGCGTTGTACACGGTTGGATTTGCGTTACAGGCTAGTGGATGTGTTGGTGGCAGGAGTAGGAGTGTGGCTGGATGGTGAAGTATTTTCCCATTATGCTGGAGCTACAGGACCAGCGTGTGGTTGTCATTGGCGGCGGCGCGGTGGCGGAGCGCAAGGTGGTCGCGCTTATAGAAGCCGGGGCGGCGGTGGTTCTGGTCAGCCCTTCGCTGACCGGGACGTTAGCCGCCCTGGCTGAAGCGGGGCGGCTGAGTTGGATCAGCCGCCCCTATGCCCCCGGGGATATACGGGGGGCATTCCTGGTCTACGCCGCCAGCAACGATGCGGCGGTGAATGAGTCGGTGGCCCGGGAGGCGCGCAGCCTGGGCCTTCCGGTGAATGTAGCCAGCCGGGCCGAGGCGGGCAGCTTCATTACCCCCGGCGTGCTTCGCCGGGGGCGGCTAACGGTCGCCGTGTCGACTTCAGGCGCGGGACCGTCGGCAGCTGCGAAGATCACGGAGCAGCTGGCTGGGATTCTGGGCGAAGAGTATGAGCCCTATCTGGACTGGTTACACAGCCTGCGGACCGAGATCAAGCGCAGGGAACTGCCGCCGGAGCTGCGTGGACGGCTTCTGCGCAGGCTAGGCGAAGTTGATGTGTTGAATGAGATGCGACAGGGCACCTTTATAGAGTGGGGTGCGGACGAGATCGACGACTGGATCACCCGAAGTTTAGAAGAATAAGCAGTGAACTGCTGGCAGTCTGGAGGAATAGGTCAGGCTGAAGGAAGGCGTTAGGCTAGAGGAAAACGTGCCTGATGACTCTAAATGTGTGAGTTATGATTTTCGTCAAATGTGACGCAGGTGCCTGCGCGGGAAGCGGGCGAAACAAAGGTAGAAATACCTTTGAATGACGCGCCGGGGCTGGAAGTGGGCGAAACAAAGGTAGAAATACCTTTGAATGACGCTCCAAGGCTGGAAGCGGGCGAAACAAAGGTAGAAATACCTTTGAATGACGCGCCGAGGCTGGAAGTGGGCGAAACAAAGGTAGAAATACCTTTGAATGACGCGCCGAGGCTGGAAGTGGGCGTAACAAAGGTAGAAATACCTTTGAATGACGCGCCGAGGCTGGAAGTGGGCGAAACAAAGGTAGAAATACCTTTGAATGAGTAGCCCAGGCTGGAAGTGGGCTAAACAAAGGCAGAGGCAGTTACCAGGTACCAGGAGGGATGAGGCATGAGGAAGATTATTGTAGGCAGCAGACAAAGTGCGCTGGCGCTCACGCAGACGGGGCAGGTGATTGCCGATTTGGAGCGGCTGAGCGGGGAGCATGGGTTTGGGTTTACGTTTGAAGTTCATAAGATTGTAACTAAGGGAGACCGGATTCTTGATGTAACGCTGTCCAAAGTTGGCGGCAAGGGATTGTTCGTCAAGGAAATTGAGCAGGCGATGCTGGCCCATGAGATAGATATGGCTGTACATAGTATGAAGGATATGCCCTCCGAACTGCCGGAGGGATTGATGAATGGTGCGGTTCCGAAACGCGTGGACCCCCGCGATTGTCTGATTTCAAACGGCGGTCTTGCGCTCGAAGATCTGCCGCAGGGTGCGCGCGTAGGCACAAGCAGCCTCCGCCGTTCCAGCCAGCTTGCAGCGCTGCGGCCCGATCTTCAGATTGAGCCGGTGCGCGGCAATATCGACTCACGTCTGGGTAAGCTTGAGAACGGCGAATACGACGCCATTCTGCTGGCGGCGGCGGGGCTGGCCCGGATGGGCTGGAAGGACCGGGTAACTGCGTATTTGCCGCCGGAGGTATGCCTGCCTGCTGTAGGGCAAGGCGCACTCGGGATCGAGTGCCGGGTGGATGATGCCGAGCTGCGGAAGTTGCTGGCGTTATACGATGATGAGCAGACGGCGCTTACGGTAGCGGCGGAGCGGACTTTTCTGGGCGCTCTCAATGGCGGCTGCCAGGTGCCGATTGGCGCTTTTGCCGTGCTGGACAATGAAGCTGTGAAGTCAGCCTCCCAAAGGCTGATTACATTGACAGGAATGGTGGGAACACCGGATGGCTCGGTCATCCTGAAGGAAACCTGCAGCGGGTATGACCCGGCGCAGCTGGGTGAAGAGGTGGCCAGGAAGCTCATCGCCAGAGGAGCGGAACAGATTTTGGCGGATGCAAGGGGATGAGAGAAATGACGGGGAAGGTATATCTGGTAGGTGCGGGACCTGGGGATGCTAGGCTGATTACGGTCAAAGGTCTGGATTGTATTAAGAAGGCGGATGTGCTGGTGTACGACCGGCTGGCCAGTCCCAGACTGCTGAAATGGATGAAGCCCGGCGGGCAAAAAATATATGTAGGCAAACTCCCGGACCGCCACACGATGAAGCAGGAAGAGATCAATCAGCTGCTCGTTGATTTGGCGCTGGAGGGCAAAACGGTAGTCCGGTTGAAGGGCGGGGACCCGACGATTTTTGGACGTGTGGGTGAAGAGGCGGAGCTGCTGCGCAGGCACGGTATTTATTATGAGATTGTGCCGGGGATTACCTCGGCGATCAGTGTTCCGGCGTATGCCGGCATTCCGGTGACCCACCGGGATATGGCTTCTTCACTGTCCATTATCACAGGCCATGAAAGCCCGGATAAGCTGGACCATACCATTCACTGGGATAAAGTGACCAATGCAACGGGGACACTGATATTTCTGATGGGCGTAGCCAAAATCGGCTACATCAGCGCCCAGCTGATCAAGCATGGACGGGCGCCGGAGACGCCGGTGGCGCTTGTCCGCTGGGGGACACGTGCGGATCAGGAGACGCTTACGGGGACGCTCGCTGACATTGAAGCGAAGGTGAAGGCCGCTGATTTCCAGTCGCCGGCCGTGATCGTTGTCGGCGAGGTTGTGCTGCAGCGCGAGCAGCTCATGTGGGCAGAGGCGTTGCCGCTGTTCGGCAAGCGCATTGTGGTTACACGGGCCCGCAGCCAGGCCAGCGAGCTGGTGGATTGGATTGAGGAGCTCGGCGGAGAGCCGTACGAGTTCCCGGTCATTGAGACGAGGATGCCCGAAGGTGCCGAGCAGAAAGCAGGTATTGCCGCCGCGTTGGCGTCGCTGGAAGAATACGATTACGTATTCTTTACGAGCGCGAACGGCGTGGAGTTTTTTTGGCGCCACCTGGCGGAGCTGAAGGTGGACATCCGCAGGCTGCACCGCGCCCGGATCGGCGCGGTGGGTCCGGGTACAGCCGCGGCGCTTGCGCAGCGCGGGCTGGTGGCCGAGGAGCTGCCTGGACGCTTCCAGGCAGAGGGGCTGCTTGAAGCCTTCGGGCCAAGGCTGCAGCCGGGGCAGAAGGTGCTTCTTCCGCGCGGCGATCTGGCGCGCGAGTGGCTGCCGGACAAGCTGCGGGAGCTCGGCCTGGAGGTGACCGAAGTGGACACCTATGAGACCGTGGTGACGGGTGAAGACGATATCGAGCTGCTCAAGCTGCTGGAAGAAAAGCGGATCCACGCAGTGACTTTTACCAGCTCATCGACGGTTCGCAACTTCATCAGCATTCTGCAGCGCATGGGGCTTGAAGATCCGCTTCCGCTGCTGGCAGGCGTCAAGATTGCCTGTATCGGTCCCGTGACTGAACAAACCGCCGTAGAGGCGGGGCTGACACCGGGACTTCTTCCTGAAGAAGCGACGATTGAAGCGCTGGTGCAGGAGCTCTGCCGCTGGAACGAGACCACGAGGCTGAAGTGAATTGGGCTTTGTCGTGACTGGCTGAGATCGATGGGTTCTTGATCGGGCTCACTGAAGTGGATTGTTAATGTTATAGCTCGCTGAAATAGAAGGGATTTTGTCGTGCCTGGCCGGATTGGAATGGTTATTGTCATGACCGTTGGGGATTGACTGGGTTTTGCCTTCACTCGATTTGGGTTTATATATGTACTGTACAGGAGGATAATATCATGGGGTTTCCAATTACAAGACACCGCCGTTTGCGCGGAACAGCAGGAATTCGGGGCATGGTGCGGGAGACGATCCTGAATACGCTGGATTTCATCCAGCCGATTTTTGTCACCTATGGAGCAGGTGTGAAAAGTGAGATCAGCTCGATGCCGGGCGTGTATCATTTTTCGCTGGATACGCTGAAGGCGGAAGTGGACGAGATTGCGGTGCTGGGCATTCCGGCTGTACTGCTGTTCGGGATTCCCGAAACTAAGGATGCGGTCGGCTCGTCTGCGTTTGCTGAGGATGGCATTGTGCAGGAAGCCACACGGCTGATTAAAAAGTGGTACCCCGAGCTGCTCGTGGTTGCCGATACCTGTCTCTGTGAATTCACGGATCACGGACATTGCGGCATGGTTCATACCCATACGGTGGACGGCGTGGTGCATGGCGATGTGATTAACGATGCTTCGCTGGACCTGTTGACCCGCACGGCAGTGTCTCAGGCTCAGGCGGGTGCGGATATTATCGCTCCGTCGAATATGATGGACGGGTTCGTGCATGCGATCCGTGCCGGACTGGATGAGAACGGATTTGAGCATGTGCCGATTATGTCATATTCGGTAAAATATGCTTCGGCCTTCTACGGGCCGTTCCGTGAAGCCGCTGACTCCGCACCGCAGTTCGGAAACCGCAAAACCTACCAGATGGACCCGGCCAACCTGCGCGAAGCGATCCGCGAAGCGGATTCAGATGTGCTTGAGGGTGCGGATATGCTGATGGTGAAACCGGCTTTGGCTTATCTGGATGTGATCCGCACCATCCGTGATCAATTCGATCTGCCGCTGGTGGCTTACAATGTGAGCGGTGAATATTCCATGGTCAAAGCGGCGGCTCTGCAAGGCTGGATTGATGAACAGGCTGTTGTGCTAGAGATGCTGACCGGGATGAAACGCGCCGGCGCGGACATCATTATTACCTATTTTGCCAAGGATGCAGCCCGCTGGCTGCGCAGATAAGTACCTGGTAGCAGCCGGGTCATATCTATAACACAATACGAACTGGACAGGAGTGGTGACAATGAGCAAATTGCCTTTGGCGCGGCGGGAAGAGGCTTCCCGCAAGGCTTTTGATGAAGCCAAGCAGTATATCCCTGGCGGAGTGAATAGTCCGGTCCGGGCGTTCAAATCTGTGGGGCTGACCCCGGTCTATGTGGATCATGGTGCGGGTTCACGCATTTATGATATCGACGGGAACAGCTTTATTGACTACGTCTGCTCGTGGGGTCCGCTGATTATGGGCCATGCCCACCCTGAAGTGGTCAAGGCGCTGCAGGAGACGGCAGTCAAAGGGACAAGCTTTGGCGCACCGACACTGCTGGAGACGGAAATGGCCAAAACCGTGGTCGGGCGGGTTCATTCGGTTGATATTGTGCGCATGGTCAATTCCGGAACCGAAGCTACCATGAGTGCGATCCGGCTGGCACGGGGGTATACTGGAAGAAGCAAAATCCTTAAGTTCGAAGGCTCTTACCACGGCCATGCAGACAGTCTGCTAATTAAAGCCGGATCGGGTGTAGCTACACTTGGATTGCCGGATAGTCCCGGTGTGCCTGAAGGCGTGGCCATGAATACGATCACCGTGCCTTACAATGACCTGGAAGGGGTCAAAATCGCCTTCGAACGCTTCGGCAATGAGATTGCTGCTGTAATTGTGGAACCGATTGCCGGGAATATGGGCGTAGTGCCCCCGCTTCCGGGATTTCTGGAGGGGCTGCGCAAGGTGACTACGGGCTACGGTGCGCTGCTTATTTTTGACGAGGTCATGACCGGATTTCGGGTGAACCGGGGCTGTGCCCAGGGGCTGTTCGGCATGGAGCCGGATCTTACCTGCTTCGGCAAAGTGATTGGCGGAGGCCTTCCGGTAGGCGCCTATGGCGGCAAAAGGGAAATCATGGAGCAGATTGCTCCAACTGGACCAATCTACCAGGCGGGGACGCTCAGCGGCAATCCGCTTGCGATGGCAGCGGGTCTGACAACACTTAGACTGCTGACACCGGAGGTGTACGACCGTCTGGAAGTCCTCGGTGCGCGTCTAGAGGCAGGACTTATGCGCAACGCGGTGGATACAAGCATTCCGCTAACCATTAACCGTGTGGGCTCCATGGTCTGCCCATTCTTTACTGAAGGTCCGGTCATCAATTATGATACAGCCAAAGCCAGTAATCTGGACCGGTTCCGGGCTTATTTCGGTAAAATGCTGGATCAGGGCATCAGTGTTCCGCCTTCACAATTTGAAGGCATGTTCGTCTCTGCCGCACACAGCGAGCAGGATATTGATGATACGCTGGAGGCCCATTATCAGGCCTTGAAATCCCTGTGACGGCAGAGAAGGAGCCGTTATCCGTGACGGGCGGCGGGTCCTGGGCCCGCCGCGGAGAATGGCTGGAGGCTATGCCTGGACGGGTAATTACCGCAGCTACAGATCCGGCAGCGGCCATAGATCAGTGGCTGCTGGAAACCGTGGGCATGCCCGCTAAGCTCCATTCTAGATTACGCCGCGAGGGCGGCGTACAGTGGAAGGGAGACCGCCTTCGGCTGGGATTGTTCCCTTACCGTGAGGCGGGCATTGAGCCGGCGTGGACAGCACTTGAAGTGTTGTTCGAGGATGACTTCTGCCTCGTTGTCCATAAGCCTGCGGGCATGGCGGTCCACCCCGATGGCAGCGGGAATGAGATCACTCTGGATCATGGGGTTGCCGCCCATTATGCGGCCTCGGGCGGGGGAGTCGCCGTACGCCATATTCACCGTCTGGACAAGGACACAACAGGTCCGGTGCTGTATGCGAAGAATGAGTATGCACAGCTTGTACTTGACGAGGCTATGCGTGCCAAATCCGTCTCGCGGCTGTACGCCGCGATCGTACAAGGAACGGTACCGCCTGGCCTGAAGGTAATTGATGCCCCAATTGGCCGAGACCGTCACCATGCGGCGCGCCGGCGGGTCTCTCCGGGCGGGCAGGATGCGGTGACGCGGATCATTGGCCGGGAAGTTCTGCAGGGGGGTACAGTGCTTAAGGTGCAGCTCGAAACCGGGCGGACGCATCAGATCCGTGTCCATCTAAGCCACATGGGCCATCCGCTGTTCGGAGATGCTCTGTACGGCGGTCCGGCCTGGAATGCAGGTCGGCTTCCCCATTCCGGCGGTGTCGGAAGACAGGCACTGCATGGTGAAATACTTGCGTTCAATCATCCATGGACCAAAGAACAGCTTGAAGTGGCCGATCCATGGCCTGAGGATATGCTGCTCTTGCGTGAACAGCTGGGAGCAGATCAGCAGGTTTGAATGCCCTGGTGATGAGGGGTTTATAAGGTCCGGGCTCATACTGTTCCCGTGAGCCTGCTCATCACGATAACCCATTTACTGAAGTCAAGAGCCCCCCAAGGCTGCGCTCCGGCACAGCCTTGGGGGGCTCTTGTTCGACGTATGACATTCTGAAGCGGATTCCCGAGGGTAGCGGCTGCTTATGCCGGATTCTGCTGCGTGTCTCGCCGATCAGATGTTAAGCCGGCGCTCATACGCCTGAATATAGCCTTGACCCGCTTGAGTCAGTTTGCCCGCATCGATATAGCCGGCTTCATAGATATGCTTCATCACCGTTCTGAAATCCCGGGGGTCCACACCACCGGCATGCGGGTATGCCGCCTCCTGCTTTTGTTCAAATCCTTTCAGAATTTGATATACGGGATCAGCGCTAATCATGCAATCAGCCTCCTTTCTAATTTTTAAAGTATATTCCCGCCAGTCTTTGTTGGTGAAACCCTGAAATACAGGACCATAAGTGTGTTCAGCCCGAACGGTAGGTAAAGCCAATAGCATGTAAGAAACTGGATGCTGTGAAGTAAAGCAAGCTAACGGATTTTGGGTATATAACACTAATAGAAATAAGATTCATTTGCGTGACTGGATAGTGTTTATATGATGGGGGGAACACCATGAAATGGCAGGGTAGAAGGGGCAGCTCGAATGTGGAGGACCGCCGGGGGATGGGCGGCGGCGGAAAGGTGATCGGCGGCGGAATCGGAGGAATCATTATTGTTGTGATTGTAACGCTGCTCAGCGGAGGGAATGCCGGTGATATTCTTGGTGGTCTCACGTCCGGGGGCACGAATACTTCGGCACCTTATGAACAGACGGCTCAGGAGAAAGAGTTGGCGGACTTTGTATCCGTTGTGCTGGCGGATACGGAAGAAGTGTGGTCCGGGGTTTTCCAGGAAGAGGGGAAGACATATCAGGACCCGACGCTCGTGCTCTATACTGGCAGTGTAGATTCGGCCTGTGGCACAGCAACATCGGCGGTGGGGCCGTTTTATTGTCCGGGTGATGCCAAGCTGTACATCGACCTCAGCTTTTACGACGAGCTGCAGCAGCGCTTCCAGGCACCGGGAGATTTCGCCATGGCCTATGTAATTGCCCACGAAGTGGGACATCATGTACAGACGCTGCTCGGCACTACAGAGAAACTGGATTCGGTCCGTCAGAGCTTGAGCGAGAAGGAATATAACAAATACCAGGTCCGTTTTGAGCTTCAGGCCGATTATCTGGCTGGCGTCTGGGCCAAGCATGCCCAGGGGATGAATCTGCTGGAAGAGGGCGATCTGGATGAGGCGCTGACGGCAGCGAGTGCGGTCGGCGATGATACGATTCAGAAGCAGGCCCAAGGCTATGCAGTGCCCGACAGCTTTACCCATGGCACTTCAGAGCAGCGCAAGCGCTGGTTCTACAAAGGCTTCCATTCAGGTACCATTGAGGGCGGCGATACCTTTAACGCTACCGAGCTTTAGGGGAAGCAGGTGAGGCCAACAACTTCATAAACCTCGAACCTCAAAACGGCTGCACTGTCCAGTAAAGGACGGCCCAGCCGTTTTATGCAAAAAAGGTACCGTCCCTGAAAAGGGCAATGCAGCTACAACAGGGCATCTGCCCGCTCAGGCTTCCAGTTCATTTTTATACGACAGCCGGTTACGGCCAAGCTTCTTGGATTCCAGCAGCAGCTGGTCGGCATACACATACCCTTTTTCCATAGAGGTCCGCTGCCCCACTTCCGCCTTGTAATAATACAAGCCAAAGGAAGCTGAATACACAACATTGATCCGCTGGTCCTCATACTCGGCAGTGACGCTGTGTCCGGCAATCGTGTCCAGAATTCCCTGAATCTGCGCGTGGCAGTCCTCAAAGGATTTGTGTCTCAGGAACATGGTGAATTCCTCGCCGCCGCTGCGGAACAGAATGTCCTCTTCCTGCATATGCGACTTTAGCGTATTGGCAAAGTGGATGATCACCCGGTCACCGACGGCGTGGTTATAGGTATCGTTGATTTTTTTGAACCGGTCGATGTCCGCCACCACGATACCGATGCACTCGTTGCTGTGGTTCAGCTCCTTCATCATCTTATCCATATGGGCGCGGTTGAAGGTTCCGGTCAAAAAGTCGCGGTAGGCCATCTGCTCGAACTTGTCCCGTTCAAATTTATGCTGGGCGCTTTGTGATTTGGAATAGAAGGAGATGCTCACGACATAGTTCAGCAGGAAGAGCGCAATCAGCATTTCCCATTTCTCCATCTGCAGCAGCCGCAGCAGCAAAGCATTCGTCAAGGTTACCTTGCTGAAGTCCAGCAGATTTCTGTTGTGCAGCAGCAGGTCCATAGCTTCTTTGCGGGTGGTGATATCACCTGAGAGTGCAAAGGTAAGCGTCAGGAAGCTCGCCGACAGGAGCGTCGTTACACAGACTACCAGAAGAAACAGCAGCCAGTAGCCCAGTGGCATATGTGCGGCATAAGGATGGAGCAGCGTGTACAGGTAGTACCCACCCGAACCGCCAATGGTAAAGGAACCGATATTGTAAAAGGTGTCCAGAAATTCTCCGGGGTCCGCGGTTTTGGTCTTCTTTTTATAGAAAAACACCGTAAACCGGTATAGTACCTCGAACAGAAGTGTGCCCATAGGCCCTGCGAAAACCCCGAAAGAGGAGGTGTAGCTGATCGCGTAATCTATATTCGAATTGCCGCTTCGGGTCACAATGCGCAGTTGATAATAAATACTTGAAAAAGCCCAATATAAGATCAGAGCTTTGAGATATGTATGGTCTAGCACTATAGCGTGCCTCGCGCCGAAAGCTATGGCCACAGAGGCAAAAAACAGAAAAAGGTCAAATACCCTTGCTTTGGACATAACGTTGATTTCCTTTCAGGAGTTATTCCGATTATACCCGAAAATTTCGGGTTGTGATTAAAAGTTATTTTAGAAAATTTGCCATTTGTCCATGTCCCGGCATGGGGGAAGTTCATATAATATTTTGTTCGTTTTATTTTTGGAACCGGGGAGAGAAGCGGATGAAGATATTGCTGGTCACCTATTGGGGGCTTACGAATATGGGCGGGATTTGGACATATATGAAGCAGCTGGCTGACAAGCTGAATGAGTATGGACATGAGGTTACGCTGATGGGAAGCCGTGCAGAAGATCATACGCTGTATCTGCTGGACCAGGGAATTTCCTTTGACAAAAAAACTCTCTATAACGTGCTGCTGCCACAGCTCGATAAGGACCGGTTTCCCCATTTGCATCTGGAGCATGGTATCTTCAGCTTTGAGCTGGGCCGTTACGTCTTTGAAGGCGGGGCAGCGGTTCTCGGTCTGGAGAAGTATGATGTGATCCATGCGCAGGACCCTATTTCTGCCTATGCTCTCCGGCGGATTATGAAGGTGCGTAAGCCTCTGGTCTCGAGCTTTCACGGAGCGCTGGCGTATGAATCCTATTTTGAATATAAAGGCCTTGAACCGGCGCTTACCCGAAAAGAGTATGAAAAACGGGCGATCTGGCGGTATTTCCGCCGGCTCGAAGGAATGGGAGTCCGGTCCTCTGACCTTATTCTGGTTTCTTCGGACTGGATAGGAAGGCTGGTGAACCGGCAGGATGCGGGTGAAGCGCCAATTCGTATACTGCCGTATGGAATTGATGTGAAGCAGTACGACGCGAAGGCAGCGCTCCCGGCCCCGCTTAAGTTTGGAGACGGACTCAAAGTAATTATGTACGCCGGACGTCTCGAATATATCAAAGGAGTACATGTGCTGATTGCGGCTCTGGGAATTCTGCAGCACAGCCGTCAGGACTGGGTATGTGCAATTTCCGGAATTGGCAGCCTTACAGAAGAATTGCAGGCGCAGGTGCTGGACCAGGGAATGCAGGGGCGGGTATTTTTCACCGGGAAAATGGACAATATTCCAGCTGCTCTGACCGCCGCGGATATTTATGTGCAGCCCAGCCTGCAGGACACACAGCCTTTTTCGGTGACGGAGGCTCAGCTTGCCGGAATTGCGCCGGTTGTAGCCGGAACGGCGGGGATGCCGGAAATGGTGCAGCAAGGGGTCACAGGATTTGTCGTACCGGCAGAGGATTCCATGGCACTGGCGGTGCAGCTGGAACAGTTGCTTCAAGATGACGAACTGCGGCTGCGGACAGGGAAGCAGGCCCGTAGCTGGGCTGAGCATAACCGTACACTGGATGGCATGGCAGCGGGGACACTGAAGGCGTATCATGAAGCCCTGTCGATGCAGCATGGGCAGAGTAGTTATCCCGCTCCCAGAAGGTTCAATAAAGGTGAGGGGCGTATTAGACTACCTCAGGCATTTCATCCTGCCGATATTTTGGAACATATGCCCCCTGACCGTCCGCTGGCTCATGCTCTGCGTGAGGGGCTTCCGCAGGATTATTGCATTCCTGATGCCCAAATGGCTCTCAAAGAGTAGAGGCATTCCCTGGTATAGGCTGTGTCCAAAGTTGTCATGCCTTACGGATTTAAGCATATACATGAGGGGAGTAACATTTTGGGCTTATGCTCTGGGCTTGTCTCAGGGTTAGATTATGCCAAGAAGGAGGACATTTCCCGTGTTTGACCAGTCCCACGGCTTGCGGTTTGATATTTATGAACGCATTCATCTGCCTGCAGAACTTCCGGGAATCGCTGAGCTGGAAGAGGTTGAGCTGATCCCGGACATCCAGGTAATTCAGCGGGAGGACCGTGCCGAGCTGTATGGTCAATTGCTGCTTACCGGGCTCTACCGAGGAGAAGATGACCGGACCCAGCGTTTGGAGCATGCGATTCCCGTAGAAATCACAGTTCCGCTGACACGGGTCAGCTCGCTTGAAGACATAGGGGTGGAGATCGAGAATTTTGATATTGACCTGCTTACGATGCGTACAGTCAATATCACAGGCGTACTATCCTTGCGCGGAATCGGGAGCGGTGATACGCAGCCAGCCTGGCAGCAGGAGGAATATACAGTAGCTTATTCTGCTGAAGATGAGGAGCGGTTAGAGGTAGCTCCTGCTGACAAGATTGAGCATGAGAATGATGCACTCTATGAGAATTCGCTCTGGACCTATGGCGAAGGAGCAACTGACATTACGGCACATGATCAAGGAAGCGGGCATGGCAATGCTGTCGGTGTCGAGGCTTCGGCTCCTCTGCCGAATTCGGAGCTTCCGGCAGAGGAGGGTTACAACCAGCCTGCCGCAGTAGCTGAGCCACAGCCAAAGGACAAGGAAGCCAAAGTCCGGACTCACAGTCTCGATGCTCATACCGGTTATGATGTCCTGGAGGCAAAGGCGGGTGAGCCAGCTCTAGAGATCCATTCTGTGTATCAGGAAGAGCCTCCACACCTCGCGGAAGCTGTGGAGAAGGCAGCAAGCTTGCCGGATGAAGCTGAAGCTGTAGCAGAACCCCAGCAGGAGAATGAGAACAATGGGGCTTTTGCATCTCCCGATGTAGAGCCTGTATCCGAGGAGAAACCTGACCTGAAAATTGGTCTTGGCAGCAAAAAAGAACCGAAGGAAGAAGAACGGGAGCAGCTTACCTTCTCTTCCCTTCTCAGCTCCAGCCGGGCCCGGAAGGAACAGGAGGAACAGCATGCCCCGGCGCCGGCACCGCCAGCAGCAGCACCGGATACCGGTAATAATACAGAATGGAAAAGCCGGTTCATCGGGGGCCGGGGCAGCGCGGACTTGTTCCGCAAAGTCCGGCTCTGCATTGTCCAGCGGGAAGAAACATTGGACACGATTGCAGAGAAATATCAGCTAAGTACAAGGGAATTGGTGATGTACAACCGACTCTCCGGACAGAATGTAGAGGAAGGTCAGGTATTGTACATCCCCTGAGATGGCTTAAGTAAGAGTCCCGGCCGGGTGCGGCCGGGATTTTTGCGTGGGATGGGGTATAGTATATGAATCGCAGTTGTGCATATGCTGGTTGACTAGGAATAGTACTGAATGTATTATGGGATTAAGTAAAATCAAAAGACTGGGAACGGGAAGAGTAGGCGGTTAGCCCTTCAGAGAGCGGAATTTGTAGTTGCTGTGAATTTCCGCAGGATGCAGCCCCCGAAGTCGCCCCGGAGTCGCCCTTCTAAGCCTGTTGCGCAGATGTGATGCACAGGGTAGGATGTGGCCGGACGCAGCCGTTATCTGCATGAGTGTCGCGCTAAGCTTTTGGAACCGTGAGGAACCGGGGCGAGGGTTTATTTTTTGTATAGTGCGAAACAAAGGTGGTACCGCGAAAGAATGACCTTTCGTCCTTTGAGACGAAGGGTCTTTTTGTGTTTATAACTTGTTATTCAAATGGAGGGTTCAACTATGGCTGACCACAAGAACAGAACGGCTGAGCTGACTGATTTGCAGGATGCGGAACAGCCACAAGCGCCAAGCAGCAAACAAAGCGATATGCCGACCACATATGATCCGAAGGCGGCAGAGCAGAAATGGTATGCTTACTGGATGGAGCATGGCTTCTTTGAAGCCGGTAAACGTCCGGAAGCAGAAGCCTACAGTATTGTTATTCCCCCGCCGAATGTGACGGGCATGCTGCATATCGGGCATGCGCTCGATTTCACGCTGCAGGATATTCTGATCCGCACGAAGCGGATGCAGGGCTTCGATACGCTATGGCTGCCGGGAACAGACCATGCAGGTATCGCGACCCAGACGAAGGTGGAGCAGAAGCTGCGCCAGCAGGGCATTTCCCGGCATGACTTGGGACGTGAGAAATTCCTGGAGCAGGTATGGTCCTGGAAGGACCAGTATGCCGAGACCATTCATGAACAATGGGCCAAAATGGGGCTGTCTCTGGACTATTCGCGCGAGAGGTTTACTCTGGACGAAGGATTGACCAAAGGGGTACGCCAAGTCTTTGTTGAGCTGTACCGCAAAGGCCTGATCTACCGAGGGAAACGGATTATTAACTGGGACCCGGCCGCACGTACGGCTTTGTCTGATATCGAAGTGGAATATAAGGAAGTTAACGGACATCTGTATCACCTTCGTTACCCGCTTAAAGACGGCACCGGCTTCATTACGGTAGCAACCACACGTCCGGAAACCATGCTTGGCGATACAGCGGTAGCGGTACATCCTAAGGATGAACGTTATAAAGATCTTATTGGCAAAACGCTGATTCTGCCGATCATTGGAAGAGAGATCCCGATTATTGCCGATGATTATGTTGATAAGGAATTCGGCAGCGGGGCTGTGAAGATCACCCCGGCCCATGACCCGAACGATTACGAGGTGGGACTGCGCCACAATCTGCCGCAGATCAATGTGATGGATGAGAGCGGGACGATGAACGAAGAAGCCGGCCCTTACCAGGGCCAGGATCGTAGTGAATGCCGCAAGAATATCGTCGCGGACCTCAAGGAACAGGGCGTTCTGGTGTCCATTGAAGACCATGTACACCAGGTTGGACACAGCGAACGTTCAGGAGCCGTAGTTGAGCCTTATCTGTCCACCCAGTGGTTTGTAAAGATGAAGCCGCTGGCCGAGGCAGCCATCGCCGCACAAAAGGATGGGTCCGGAGTTAACTTCGTTACGGAGCGTTTTGAGAAAACCTATTTGAACTGGATTGAAAATGTGCGTGACTGGTGTATTTCACGCCAGCTGTGGTGGGGACACCGCATTCCGGCATGGTACTCGGAATCTACGGGTGAAGTATTTGTAGCAGATACCGAAGAGGAAGCCCGCGAAATCAGCGGACTTGATGACTTGAAGCAGGATGAGGACGTTCTTGACACCTGGTTCAGCTCCAATCTGTGGCCGTTTGCCACAATGGGCTGGCCGGATGAGAACAGCAGCGACTATCAGCGTTATTTTCCGAACAATGTGCTGGTTACCGCTTACGATATTATCTATTTCTGGGTAGCCCGGATGATCTTCAGCGCGCTTGAATTTACAGGGAAGAAGCCGTTCTCCGATGTGCTGATACATGGTTTGGTACGAGATGCAGAAGGACGCAAAATGTCCAAGTCGCTCGGTAACGGGATTGATCCGCTGGATGTTATTGAACAATATGGCGCGGATGCCATGCGTTATATGATTTCCACGGGTATCACCGCCGGCCAGGATCTTCGTTTCCGTATTGAGAAGGTCGAGCAGGCCCGTAACTTTGCCAACAAAATATGGAATGCCTCGCGCTTTGCGCTCATGAATCTGGAGGGCGTAAACTTTGCAGATATTGACATTACGGGTGAGCTTTCGACAGCAGACCGCTGGATTTTACATCGTTTGAACGAAACTTCTCGTGATATTACGCGTCTAATTGACGCGTACGAGTATGGCGAGACCGGCCGTCTCTTGTACAACTTCATCTGGGATGACCTATGCGACTGGTACATCGAGTTCTCCAAGCTTACGCTGTATGGTGAGGATGCTGCGGCCAAGGCTAAGACTCAATCAGTGCTTGCCTATGTGCTTGACCGTACGCTGCGTCTGATTCATCCGTTCATGCCGTTCATCACTGAGGAAATCTGGCAGCATCTGCCGCATGAAGGGGATACCATTATGCTGGCCGAATGGCCGAAGTACGAAGCTGCACTGGAGCAGCCACAGGCTGTGGCGGAAATGAACCTGCTGATGGATGTGATCCGTGCGGTCCGCAATGTCCGTGCTGAAGTCAACGTTCCGATGAGCAAAAAGGTAGAGCTGATCATCAAAGCCGCGAGCGAAGAAACACTAAGCATTATCGCCCGCAACGATAACTACATTGGGCGTTTCTGTAACACCTCTTCCTTCGAGGCAGGCCTTAATCCGCAAACACCGGATAAGGTCATGTCCGCTGTGATTACGGGAGCAGAGCTGCTGCTGCCGCTTGCAGGTCTGATTGATATCGAACAAGAGATTACCCGACTGGAAAAAGAAGTGCAACTTCTAAACAGCGAAGTAGAGCGCGTGGAGAAGAAGCTCGGCAATCAGGGCTTTGTTGCCAAAGCGCCAGCTAAAGTCATCGAAGAGGAACGGGCAAAGCAGGGGGATTACTCTGCCAAACGTGAAAAAGTGCTAGCCCGCATCGCAGAGCTGAGAGGATAATCGACTATGGATGAGTGGATCGGGAGCGGCGGAACCGCTCCCTTAAGTTCTTATACAGAATCAGTGGATTGGATTAACGGCCTGATTCCTTTCGGCATCCGCCCAGGCCTGGAACGGATTGAACGGCTGATGGAGTTACTGGGCCAGCCCCAGCGCAAGCTGAAATTCATTCATGTGGCGGGTACGAACGGCAAAGGCTCGACCTGTGCATTTTTGACCAGTGTACTCATGAACAGCGGGTACAGCGTGGGCACCTTCACGTCCCCTTACATCACCAAATTCACGAACCGTTTTCAGTACAATGGAACGGATATTCCTGAAGAGGTGCTGGCAGAGCTTGCGAACAAGCTGCATCCGCTGGTCGAAGAGATTGCACAGACTGAGCTGGGCTCACCCACAATGTTTGAAGTTGCTACCGCTCTGGCCATTCTCTATTATGCGGAAGTCTGCTACCCCGATGTTGTCGTATGGGAGACTGGTCTTGGGGGAAGGCTGGATGTAACGAATATTGTAACCCCGATTGTGTCTATCATTACAAATGTCGGTCACGATCACACCGATGTTCTGGGGGATACTGTAGAAGAGATTGCGGGTGAAAAAGCCGGGATCATCAAACCGGGTGTTCCTGCCGTCAGCTGTGTTAGCCAGCCGGAAGCAATCGCAGTACTCAAGGCAAAAGCTGCTGCCAGCAGGTCCACACTCTACCTTGCCGGAGATGATTTCAGCTACAGCAACGCTACATTCAAGGAAGGCCTGCAGTCTTTTACCTTCAAGGGTCCTTTCCGTTCGCTTGAGCTTGACATCGCAATGAAGGGCGAGCACCAGCTCAGTAATGCAGCCGGAGCGATGATGGCGCTGGAGGTCTTGCGTCAATACATGGCTTTTATGCTGGAAGACGAGGATGTGCAGCAAGGCTTCCGCAGCACCTTTTGGGCGGGAAGACTCGAGGAAGTGCATTCTTCGCCGCGGATCGTGCTGGATGGGGCACATAACCCCGAAGGCGCGGAGAGTCTGGCCAAAAGTTTGCCGCAGTTTTACAAGTACAATCAATTAAATTTGCTCATGGGGATGCTGGCAAATAAGCATCATGAGTCATACTTCAAGCATATACTGCCTATAGTGGATACGCTCATCCTGACCGAACCGGATTTCCGGAAGAAAATGGACGCGGAAGATCTGCAGGCTATCGCAGAACGTCTGCGGGAGAAATATGCCAAAGAAAATTTGGTAATTATAGTAGAACATGATTGGGGTAGGGCGCTGCAGCTTCTGCAGTCGATCACAGCGGAGAAAGACCTTGCAGTCGTCTCCGGAACGCTGTATTTGATTTCTGATGTGCGCAGTACGCTTTTACGGCAACCCAATTCTGAAAAAGGCTGGTGACGAACTGTTGGATACTACTGAACGTGTGCATTTTATAGGGATCGGCGGCTATGGTATGAGCGCGATTGCCCGGGTAATGCTGGAAATGGGATATACGGTAACGGGCTCCGACGTGGTGGCTCAGGAACTGACCGAGAAATTAATAGCCAAAGGCGCCAAAGTGTATATTGGACATACAGCCGAGCAAGTAAAAGGCGCGGATCTTGTCGTATACTCCACGGCCCTTTCAAGTGATAATGTGGAATGGGTAGAAGCGGAACGGCTCAAGATTCCGGTCCTGCACCGCTCGCAAATGCTGGCCCGGCTGCTGAATGAACGCAAGGGCGTAGCCATTGCCGGTGCGCATGGCAAAACCACGACCTCTTCCATGATTGCGTTGATTATGGAAGATTGCGGAGTGGACCCAACTTATATTATCGGTGGGGAAATTATGAATGTCGGCACGAATGCCAAGGCCGGACAAGGGGAGTACGTCGTGGCCGAAGCGGATGAGAGCGATGGCTCCTTCCTGCAGTACCATCCTTGGCTGGGGATCGTAACGAACATTGAAGCGGATCATCTGGAGAATTACGGGGGTGATTTTGGCCGCTTGAAGGCTGCTTACGTTCAATTCATGAATCAGATGCGTGAGGACGGTACGGCGATTGTATGTGCGGATGATGAAACAGCAACCTCGCTGTTGCCTGAGGTCAAAGGCAGCGTCATCACCTACGGCATTCATTCGGGTGTAGCAGATTACATTGCGACGGACATCGTTTTAGGTGACCGGCAGGTGGCCTATACCATGAATTTTGGCAGTACGGTGCTGGGACGCATTGAGCTGTCCATTCCCGGAAAATACAATCTGTACAACTCCATGGCAGCAGTGATTGCCTGTCTGAAAGCCGGAATTCCATTCCAGGCGATCGCAGAGTCCATCGTGAAATTCCATGGCGCCAAACGCCGCTTTCAAGTGCTCGGGGAGATCAATGATATTCTTGTCATCGATGATTATGCGCATCATCCTACAGAAATTCAGGCAACCATCAGCGCAGCCAAGGCAACGGGCAAACGGATTATTGCCGTATTCCAGCCGCAGCGCTATACACGGACCTTTTTCCTGCTGGATGCCTTCAGCCGTGCGTTCAGTGAAGCCGATGAAGTGATTCTCACTGACATTTATTCACCGGCCGGAGAGAAGCAGATCGAAGGTGTCAGTTCCGCCAAGCTGGTGGAATTAATTGTTCAGAACAGCAATGCCAGCGCAAGACATCTGCCGACCAAGGAAGCTGTATTAGCTGACTTGCAGGGCCGGATTGCTCCAGGTGATCTCGTGATTACGATGGGAGCGGGAGACATTTGGAAGGTTGGGTACGCACTGGCAGAGGAACTGAAAAAACACTGAGCCTGAAGCCTACAATCTAATATTTGCACATTTTACGCAGAAACGGATACCGCTCTTTATACTAAAGGGACGGCTATACCGTTTTTGCTTGTAATGGGACAAGCATTTATCTATTCCCCCGCACATGGTGGTGTGACTTATGGCTGTACAGCTTGATATCCGAACACTGTTATATCTATTTATCTTTGGAAATCTGTTTACGGCTTTGCTTACAAGCTTCTATCGTCTTCATTCGTCCAGAGACAAAGCCTCCACCCTGTTTATAGCTGCGAAATGGCTGCAAGTGGCCTATTGGTCCTCGTTCCTGGTATGGAATGTGATGCCCCGCTATATAGCAATACCTCTTAGCAACGCTCTGATTCTAGCCGGGGGAGGCTTGGAGATTGCTGCGCTTCTTCTGATGACGGGGCTGTTTGGACGCAAAGCTAAGTTGTATTATTGGACAATCTCCGTTTGCAGTGTGATCAGCTACGGAAGTGTTGCCTTGTTTTATAACAGACCGAATATACGGGTAGCCACCACGTCGCTGTGGGCGGTGCTGTTTATGGTTTATCCTGCATTCCGTTTGATGAAGAATCGAAAAGGCTCGCCTCTGCAGGGACTGATGGGGTTCATTTTTTTCCTTTTTGCGGTGGTGATGCTGATCCGGTCGATGACTGCGCTGTTTCTGGAACCCGGTATGGGAGCGCTCTCGCCCAACCTGCCGCAGTATTTATATTTTCTGGGCATGTTCTTTTTGCTGATCGTAGGTTCGTCAGCTTTTATTCTTTTATCCAATGAACACACTTATGAGAAGTTAAAAAGAATGGCAACCTATGACGGGTTGACTGGAATCCTGGGGCGCAGGACTTTTATGCAGGAAGCGGAACAGAAACTGGCCCATGCAGTGAAGAAACAGGAATTTTTCTCTCTGCTGCTGCTGGATCTTGATCATTTTAAAAGAGTGAATGATTCGAAGGGCCACGACGTTGGCGATGCAGTTCTGCAGGATTTCGTGTTCACCATCCAGAGCAATCTCAAAACCTTTGATCTGTTCGGCAGAGTAGGCGGAGAGGAATTTGCCGTTTTACTCTGCGGACTTGACGAAGAAGACAGCGGTTGCAGGGCTGAGCAGCTAAGGCAAGCCGTGGAGGAGGGTGCCTCCAGCTTTACATATCCCGGGGAGTACACAGTCAGTATTGGTATCGTTACAGTCCTTCCGGGCCCCCTCACTTCCCTGAACATGTTGTATAAGCTTAGTGACCAGGCGTTGTATCAGGCGAAGCAGCTAGGCCGAAACCGTGTAGTACGGTCTGGTTAGAATGGCCGGGATAGCGGCATACATAGGGTTCCACCACCAAGGAGTGAGTTTGATAGCCGTCCATCTGGATCTGAATACACTGCTGGTTTGTCTATTTTTCGGGAATTTATTTACAGTCCTTCTTGTTATAGCTTACCGTTCACGCCAGTCAAAAGATAGAACCACCGGACTGTTTGTGGCGGCAAAGCTTCTTCAACTGGTTATCGTGCTGCTCCTGATGCAAGAGGACTTCCTTGGCCTCCGGTTCACTCTTCCGCTTAACGTCCTCCTGAGCTTGGCGGCAGGCACGGTGGAAGCTTTTTCCCTCCTGAAACTGCTGGGGGCCTATTCGGGCCGGATCAGAACCTATTATTTTTCCCTGGCGGGATTGTCCGCTCTTTCCCTGCTGCTTATTTATATTCTGTATCCTGACAAGCCACTGCACATCGCCTCGGCAACGCTGTCCGGGGTGTTGTTTATAGTGTATCCAGCTTACATCCTAGGGATAAAGGGCAAAAAAACACCTTTGCAGGAAATGATGGGCCTGCTCTATGGAATAGTGATCCTGACTTTGCTGGGGCGGGCAGCCTTAACATTCTATACGCCGGCGGCTAGAAACTCCTTTGCTCCGGAAATCCTTCAAACCCTGTACTATATCGGTGTGTATTTGCTGATGTTTCTGGGCACTTCAGGTTTCATGCTTCTGTCCCGCGAACAATCCTATGCGGAGCTGGAAAGGGTCGCCACCTTCGATGAACTGACCGGAATCCTTAACCGCAGATCATTTGTACAGCGTGCCCGCTCCAAGATTGCCGATTTGGCCAAAGGGAATATCCCCTTTTCTTTTCTATTACTCGATATCGATCATTTCAAGAATGTGAATGATACTTACGGACATGATACCGGGGACAAGGTGCTAGGGGATTTTTCCCGTAAAATACAGGGCCAGCTTGGTGATAGCGACCTGTTCGGCAGATTTGGCGGTGAGGAATTCGCTGTTTTGCTGTATTGCTCGGATGAGGAAACCAGTGGAAGAACCGCCGAACAGCTGCGCCGCTGTGTGCTGGATGCTGTGATCGATGGCATTCCGATGCCTTACACGGTGAGCATCGGCATCATCACGGTCCACTCGGGGGAGCGGGTTCCTTTGAATACACTGTACAGACTAAGCGATGCGGCGTTGTATCAAGCTAAGCAGCAAGGAAGAAACCGAGTGGTGCGAAGCCGGGAAACCCCTGGGAGTTCGTAACCTAAATAACAACAATAACAGGAGCGTTCTTTCACCTCAGCCGGGGCAGGAGCGCTTTTTGGTGTGGAAATCCATTTTTTGAAAATTATTTTTGGAAAATACATGAAACGACAAAAAAACGGTGCAAATTGGGGTAATATATCTTAAATACTTCACGAAGTAGATAGATATCAGACTATTGGAGAGTAGGAGACGAAAACAATGAGGGAGAAATTGCTATTCATATCCGCAGAAAATCCTTTTCCCCAGGACAGCGGCGGCAAGCTGAGAACTGGAAATATACTGAATATTTTACTGGCCAAATATGATGTGGATCTGCTTACTTACAGCAACACAAAGTCTTCAGCGGAAAAGGAGAAAACGCCGGGACTTGCAATACACGAAGTAGAGCGAACAATGAATTACCGTAAAGCTATGCTCCGCTCCTTATATAAATGGCGCAACAGTTCCTACATGAGTCATGTGGATGTAGATATGCGCAGCAAGATTATGGGGTTGTGCCGTGAGAACAGCTACAGTCATATTTTTATATCCCATAGCCTGCTTGGAAGCTGCATTGATATCGTGCGTGAAGCACTACCTGAGGCTGTAATCACCACGGATGCCCACAATTTCGAGAGTGGACTCTCCGGACAGCTGGCAGCCGGGAAGAAAGGTGCAGCGAAACTGTTTTATACTCTCAATGCCGTATGGACGAAGCGGGATGAGCTTAAGCTGATGGACAAAACGAACCTGCTGCTGACCACTTCGGAACAGGATGGACTGGCATTCAAAGCACTTTCTCTCGGGAATTCGCATAAAGTCCATGTGATTCCCAACTTTATCCGTATGGGCGATTATCTGGCTAATGTGAAAACTCCCAAAGAGCAGTGGATTATTTTACCGGGTAATATGAACTACTTTCCGAATATTAACGCAGCAACGTATTTCAACCGTGAGATTTACCCGCTCATCAAATTGAAGGTGCCGGGGATTAAGTGGTATATCGTGGGCAGGGATGTACACCCGGAGGTCGCAGCATTGGCTGAAAATGACCCTTCGATTGTGATCACCGGTTATGTCGACAGTGTTGCAGATTATGTGCGTAAAGCTCAAGTTGTTATTGCGCCCTTGCTGGAGGGAAGCGGCACCCGCCTAAAAATCCTGGAGGCCTGGGCGTTGAAGACACCCGTCGTCTCAACCACGAAAGGAGCAGAAGGATTGCTCTATGAGCATTCCCGGAACATTATGATTGCCGATGACCCCGCAACCTTTGCGGACAGTGTGATTCAGCTTCTTCAGGATCATGAACGCGGAATAGTGCTGGCGGACCGGGCTTATCAAACATTGATTGCCAATTATGAGGCCGAAAGTGTACGGGAGAAGCTGCTGAGTTTGGTCTGAATGGTATCGTTTTTCAAAAAAAGAATTTTTTACTCCATAAATCGACAATATTTCGCGAGGGAATACGGTACTATTGTTCTACATCTAAAGTTTCATGAAAAGCGGCGGGATGTCATCCGCTTGCTTTTTTTCTGCGCAAATATCTGCACATGACGACTGAAGTATTTCATAGATTATCAAGGAGACAGAGCCATGAGAGAAAGAATGCTGTTCCTTTCAGCCCATAATCAATGCAGTGAGGGAGCGGAGCTTCGGACAGAAAGTTTTCTTGTGATCCTTTTGGAGAAATTTGATATCGACCTTTTGGAGTATTGCCCGGGAGCCCGGGAGCGGTTTGCTAATTTTAGTCCTGCGCTTACCCTCCACCGGGCAGGTAAGGCCGTTGATCCCCGGAGAACACTGCTGCGTCCGCTGGACAGGCTCCGTTCCCAAACCTCCCATGACGCCGGAAAAGAACTGCGGACGGAGATTAAGGAACTCTGCAGCCAGCACGCCTACAGTCATGTATTTATATCCCACAGTCTGCTGGGCAACTTTATCGACCTGATTGCTACCTTGCTTCCCGGTGCAGTCATTGTTACGGATGCCCAGAGAACCGTGAGCAGGACTGTGGAAAGGGAAGGGACTGTCCAGCGTAAGATCAGGCATCATTACCGCAAAATAAACGAGGCCCGGGTCCGGCACGATGAGCGGAAGCTGATGAGCAAAACCGGTCTGCTGCTGGCCGCCAGCGAGTGGGATGCCTTGTCATTTAAGGCACTGTCTTTTGCCAATGCAGGCAAGGTACACGTTGTACCTCCATTTGTGAATCTGCAGGAGTATCAATTTACCGATCCGGTATGCAAAGAGAACGGCATCATGCTTCACTGGGACATGCATACTGTTCAAGGCAAGAACGCCGTCATGTTGTTTCATAAGAAAATTTACCCGTTGATCCGGGCCGAGGTACCTGATGTTCAATGCTATATTGTAAGCAGCGCAGTACATCCCGAGGTGCTGGCCCTCTCCAGAGCGGATTCTTCCGTGAAGGTTATTGAAGAACCCGGACAAGCTGCTGAATACATACGCCGGTCCAAGGCAGTCTTGGTATATTTGCGTGAAGGCAGCCACAGTCAGAAAAAGATTCTGGAAGCCTGGGCACTCCGGACTCCGGTAGTAACCAGCCTTAAAGGTGCGGAGGCGCTAAACTGTGAGCACGGGCGGAATATATTGCTGGCCGGTACCACTGTTGCTATGGCCGAACATGCAATCAAGCTGCTGCAGTCCCCCGAGCTTGGCTCCCTTATCGCTGACCGTGCTTACCGGACGCTGGTAAATCACTATGAGATGAAGAAAGTTCAGGCCAAAGTACTAAGCCTCGTGTAATTATATCAACATAGCATATCCATCTCTCGTCTATCATATATTTCCTTATAGAATAGACGATAGTGAGGTGTGTGCTTTGAGTAACGGAAGAATGACGTTCAAGTTTGAAGTGGATAACAGCAAGAAACCTGAATCAAACGAGCGCAGATCAGGAGCCGGGCTGGGTACTGCCAGAGATTACACGGAAATAGAGCAGCGGGACGGAATGGGGACCTTCGAAGAACCCAAATCGCATTTTTTTCCATCCGGTCATGCGCCTGATTTATGGGAGGGGGAACCGCAGTTTGCTCTTGTTCCGGCACAGGAGCATGAAGTGGACCAGGAGGAACGCAACTATGCTACAGCCTGGGCAACGGAGACGGAGCACTATAGTGACCTTTCCGCTCTAGGGAGTGGCTTTGGAGGTTCCTACCATACCCGCCGTCCCTCCTATTGGTGGAAGCTAGCCCTATCCATAGCCGGAGCCTTGGGGATCGGCATTCTACTTGGATATGCTGCCTTGTCTTTTATAGGCGGCGGAAGCCTTACAGGCAGTTCCAACACGCCGAGAGTTAACTCTGCTGTGCAGGAAGGTAAGGGTACAACTGCTGTTCTGCCGCAGGATATAAGCAAAAATGCGGGAGTGAACCCCATTTCTGTACAGGTTGCAGAACAGACCTATTATCTCCTGCAGTACGGTGTGTTCAGCACTCCGGCAGGAGCAGAGCAGGCCCGTCAGGAACTGCTGGATGCAGGACTTGCAGCCGGTCTCGATCCGGCTGACGGCAACCGGGTATATGCGGGAATGTCGCCGGACCGTGAGCAGGCCAAGCTCCTCAGCAGCGGTCTGAAGAACCAGGGTATTGAGCTATATGTTAGGGAGGTTTCACTCCCTGCAGCGGCAGAAGCCGCTTACACCGGGCAAGCAGAAACTGTGAATAACTACTTCGCTGCCAGCGGGAAGCTGCTGGGTGAGCTCAGCAGGCTCTCCGCGGCCGAACTAAGCGGGCAGGAAGAGGCTGCGGAGAGTACAGAGGTCAGTACACTTCATATGCAGTGGACCGAAGCGGTCAAAGCATTGGAGCCGGGCCTGCCCGCTGAAGCTCAAAAGCTTTGTGCCGGGCTGGAGAAATCTATGAGCCAGGGGATTTCCGCGCTGAACGAGTATAACAAGAACCAAGCTCAAGGTTTGTTGTGGGAGGTGCAGGAGGCCATGATGAGTTTCCTCACCGGTCAGAAGAGCCTGCTGGCAGCCCTGACCTAAATGCTTCTTTTCATGAATTAGAAACAGTACTCCCCCGATTCCGGCAATCTGCCGGGCGGGGGAGTACTGTTATTTTGGGGAGCTGAATGATTCACTGATGCTATGTAGTCTATTTCGCAGGTCCCAGCCGATACAGATGTGCTATATAACATACCAATGATTGGCATACAGCTATGAATTCCATTGGGGAAGTGGTAATCATTTCCGTACCGGATTTTACGTTTGTATTGAACTCCGTTTCACCGTATAATAATTAGGGTGTCAAAAAATGGCGAGGGAAGACTTAGATGAAGAAGAAAAATGTGGGAATACTGCTGTTATTTCTAATTCTGGGCTGGCTAGCCGGGGCGTGGATCGCCAAACTGCTGGAACCTGTAAAAGCTTTGTCTTTTCTTACAGCCTCGACTGTACTCAAATGGTCGCCGCAAGCCGATTTGGACATCATAACTTACGACATCACTATTCATTTGAAATTGTGTCTGCTCAGTCTTGCAGGAATTATTACGGCCCTTTGGCTCTACCGGAGACTATAGCATTCGCTGTTCACTTCAGAAGGGACGCTACTACAGTGGAGCATGACAACTCACGACAGATTATTCTTGCCTCCGGTTCTCCGCGCCGCCGGGAACTGCTAACGCTGCTGGGCTTGCCCTTTAAGGTGATCTCGAGCGATGCGGATGAGAGCACGGCTCCAGGTCTTGCACCTGAGGATATTGTGCGCAGTCTCGCGCTCCGCAAAGCGGAGGCAGTCCTGTCATCTGCTGGTGAACGTGCATCCGTTATCGTTGGCAGTGACACAATCGTGGTACTGGACGGCCAAGTGCTCGGCAAGCCGTTGGACCCGCAGGACAGCAGAGCCATGCTTAAGCTGCTGCAGGGCCGGACACACCAGGTGTATACCGGAGTAGCCTGCATAGGGTTGCCTGAAGAGAAGACTGTAGTCCGGCACCGGGTAACCTCTGTAACCATGAGAGCGATGAGCTTGGATGAAATCTCCGCTTACATAGCGACCGGAGAGCCTGCCGATAAGGCTGGCTCCTATGCGATCCAAGGGCTGGGCGCCACCCTGGTGGAACGGATTGAAGGCTGTTATTTTAACGTGGTCGGATTGCCGCTGTCACTGCTTGGGGAGATGTTGTCCGATTTTGGCATCTCAGTGCTTGGCCTTCAAGGATCGGATTAGGAAAGAGGGATAGGGATGGAGTCGCAATTATTAATGCTGCGGGACCTCCCCCATGAAGAACGACCACGAGAGCGCATGATGCATTATGGGGCAGAATCACTAAGTCAAGCAGAGCTGCTGGCCATCCTGCTGCGTACAGGTACGCGGGCAGAATCGGCTATTCATATTGCCCAGCGGATTCTGGGACAGGCAGGCAGTCTTCGCGGGCTGGCGGACCTGAGCATTGAAGAACTGACGAATATCAAAGGCATCGGCCCTGCCAAGGCGGTGCAACTCAAAGCTGGCATAGAGCTGGGAAGACGAATGGCGAATTCCCGGCTGACCGATCCGGTCATTATCCGCTCTCCACAGGATGCGGCGGAGATATTAACCGAGCAGCTGCGTTATCTGCAGAAGGAGCATTTTGTCTGCCTCTTTCTGAATACGAAAAATCATGTTATTGCGCAGGAGACATTATCCATGGGTAGCCTCAACGCCTCCATTGTGCATCCCCGTGAGGTGTTCAGGGCAGCTATGAAATGCAGCAGCGCAGCTATCATATGCGCACATAATCATCCGAGCGGTGATCCTACGCCCAGTCCGGAGGACATCTCCTTAACCTCAAGATTGCTTCAGGCCGGGGAGATTGTCGGGATCGATGTGCTGGATCACCTGATTATTGGAGACAGCAGTTTTGTAAGTTTGAAGGAAAAAGGTTTTATGTAATACAATTGTCCAGAGATACAAGGAAAAGGAGAATACAAGCATGTTAGGTGGTTTTACGAAAGATTTAGGAATTGACCTGGGGACAGCGAATACGCTTGTCTATGTACGCGGTAAGGGGATTGTTGTCAGAGAGCCTTCCGTTGTGGCCATTAATACAGATACTAAGACCATTGAAGCCGTTGGCGAATCTGCCAAAAAAATGATCGGCCGTACGCCGGGAAATATCCGTGCCATTCGTCCAATGAAGGATGGAGTAATTGCTGATTTTGATACCACGGCAACTATGATCAAATATTTTATCCGTCAGGCGCAGAAACAGCGCTCGATGTTCCAGCGCCATCCAAATGTAATGGTGTGCGTACCGTCCGGCATCACAGCTGTGGAGCAGCGTGCTGTTGAGGATGCTACCAAGCAGGCGGGTGCTCGTGAGGCCTATATTATCGAGGAACCTTTTGCAGCTGCCATTGGTGCAGATCTTCCGGTATGGGAGCCTACAGGCAGTATGGTTGTCGATATTGGCGGAGGGACTACTGAAGTGGCTGTTATCTCCCTTGGTGGTATCGTGACCAGCCGGTCTGTTCGGGTTGCCGGCGACGAAGCGGATGAATCCATCATTCAATACATCAAGCGCCAATATAATCTCATGATCGGGGAGCGTACCTCCGAGCAGCTCAAGATGGATGTGGGCTCTGCTCTGCCTCTGGAGAAGACCGAAACCATGGAGATCCGCGGACGTGATCTCGTGACCGGTCTGCCTAAGACGTTGACCATTACCTCAGATGAGATCTGCGAAGCATTGTCAGATACCGTAAATGCCATTGTCGAGGCTGTAAAGGTAACACTGGAGAAATGTCCACCTGAACTCGCTGCTGATATTATGGATCGGGGAATTGTACTTACCGGCGGCGGCGCTCTGCTGCGGAACCTGGATAAGTTGCTGGCCCGCGAGACCGGTATGCCGGTCATTGTTGCTGAGAATCCGCTGGATTGTGTAGCTATTGGAACAGGCAAAGCCCTGGAGAATATTCATCTCTTCAAGAGCCGCAGCAGCTCAGGCCTCCGCTCCAAGCGCTAATTGTATATGCTTGTGAACGTCAACCCCTAATATGGGAGAAATACGTTTGTTAGAGGGTGTTGAAACTGTTTAAACTGTTTAACAATAAACGTCTGTTCATATTATTGATCACACTGGTCATGTTTATCGTTGTTATGGGGTTCAGTCTGGGGACGAGAAAATCCTTGTCCTGGCCGGAGAATTTCCTGAGAGATACGACTGGTTTTGTGCAGAATTTGTTCTACAAGCCCGCTGGATATGTAGCGGGCTTGTTCCAAGATATCGGAAATCTGCATGACCTGGCTGAGGAGAATGAGCAGCTCAAAATCGTTGCTGCTCAATACGCCAGGGATAAAGCGCAGTATAACTTCATCAAGGCACAATACGATCGATATCAAATCGATCTTAAGTTTACGAATGCTCAGAAGAATTTGTACAAATATGACTACCGGATCGCTAATGTGGTCAGTCTGACCACAGAGCCGAGCAACAACACGCTGGTTATTGACCTTGGTGCTAAGGATGGAATTAAGCTGAATATGTCCGTCACCTCTGTGGAGGGACTGGTTGGCGTAATCAGCAAAGTAAGCAATTTCACTTCCACGGTGAAGCTGATGACCATGATGGATCTCAATGATCCCAACTCCCAGCCTCCAATTGCGGCGACTGTCTTCAACAAGGAAGGGACGACCTTCGGAATGATTGAATCCTACGACCAGCAATCCGGGATGCTCATCATGAACAAAATCCCTGTTGGAAATCCGGTAGTCAAAGGTGATACCATCATATCTTCAGGTATTGGGGGAATATACCCGCGCGGAATGTCCATCGGAACAGTTGAGAGTGTTAAGGTAGGAGAATACGGGTTGACTTCTACTGCAATCATTAAGCCGGCGGCAGGATTCCAGGACTGGAAGGAACTCTTCGTTGTCTTTACGCAGGAGCGTGCCGAATAGTGAAGATGCGCAGATCCGTATTAATTCTGTTATTATTTCTATTATTTATTGTTGAAGGCACGATAATGCCCTGGTTGCTTCCGAATGCCTGGGAGATGCGGATTATTCCTAATCTCGTTTTTATCGTTATACTGTTTGTGACAGTATACCATCACCGACATACGGCACTTATTCTTGGTTTGTCTTTCGGTATGCTGCACGATGTGGTCTTTTACGGCAGGATTCTTGGTGCCCATTCGTTCGCAATGGGGTTGTCCGCTTATCTGATTGGCCTGATATTTCAGATTCCGCGCGCCCCGCTGCCGCTGATGATGACGGTGGTGCTGCTGGGCAGCCTTCTTGAGGATAGTGTGCTTTTTGCCATTTACAGTGTATTTAATTTAGGCCAGGTTCCTTATAACTGGGCATTGCTGCATCACATGCTGCCTACCATGTTATTTCATTTTGCTATTGCCCTGCTCCTTTATGTTCCTCTCCGGAGGCAGATTGAACTGCTGAAGAAAGAGACCCGCAAGGAAGAGGCAGCGTGAAGCCGGACTGCATTTTCTTACATGGGAAAGAAGGAATTTGCCTGGCCCGGCACGAATGAATGAGAATGGGGGGACAGGCATATGACAGTACAATCCAAGCATGTAAGGATCAAGGGCATCAAGGATGGCCTGGTATTCCTGCTAGACGACAAGTGTCCCTTTGAAGATCTCTTAAGTGAACTTCGCTATAAACTGGAGCACAGCCATCAGAATATATTGACCGGACCTATTGTGCATGTGGACATTAAGCTGGGTAGCCGTCCCGTGACTGAAGAAGATAAAGAAGCCATTCTCAACATTCTGAAGAGCCAGGGCAATCTGCTGATCCGTTCTGTTGAAGCGTTGGAGGAACCCGGTGAGAAGGACAGTGATGCCCTGTTTCTGATCAGTGGAATGCTTCGCTCGGGCCAAGTGCTGCATCATGAAGGAAATCTTCTGTTTTTGGGTGATGTGAATCCCGGAGGGTCGATTACCTGTACGGGTGATATTTATATTCTCGGAGCGCTCCGCGGAATGGCTCATGCCGGAGTAGATGGCAACCAGGAGGCAATTATTGCTGCATCTTTGCTGTCACCTACACAACTGCGGATTGCCGATGTCATTAGCCGCCCGCCAGATGAATGGGGTACCCGTGAGAGCAGCATGGAATTTGCCTATTTATCGAGCGGTGCTATGCAGATCGACAAAATTCATAATATAGTCAAATTACGTCAGGGTTTAAATGTGTTTAAAGGGGTGTAGCCTCCATGGGAGAAGCGATTGTCGTAACCTCGGGCAAAGGCGGAGTTGGCAAAACAACCACAACGGCCAATATTGGCACCGCGCTTGCATTGCAGGGCAAAAAAGTATGTCTGGTTGATACCGACATTGGACTTCGGAATCTGGATGTAGTTATGGGGCTGGAGAACCGCATCATATATGATCTTGTGGATGTAGCGGAAGGACGCTGCCGCCTGAACCAGGCACTGGTGAAGGACAAGCGTTTTGATGAACTGTACATGCTGCCTGCAGCGCAGACCAAAGACAAGACCTCTGTTACACCAGAGCAGGTAAAGGATATTATTCTTGAACTCAAGAAGGAATACGAATACATCCTGATTGATTGTCCCGCTGGAATCGAGCATGGGTTCCGTAATGCTATTGCTGGGGCAGACAAGGCCATTGTCGTGACTACTCCGGAGCATGCCGCGGTACGGGATGCGGACCGGATTATCGGCCTTTTGGAGCAATCCCATGTAGAGTCGCCGAAGCTGGTAGTTAACCGGATTCGGCCGGGACTTGTGAAATCAGGGGATATGCTTGATATTGAGGATATTCTGCAGGTACTGAATATTGATTTGATCGGTATTGTTCCTGATGATGAACTGGTTATCAAGGCGGCGAACAGCGGAGAGCCAACTGTAATGAACCCTGATTCGGCAGCGGCAATCGCTTACCGCAATATTGCCCGGCGTATCCTGGGTGATGCGGTACCACTGATGCAGCTTGACCGGAAGCCAGGTACCTTCAAGAAGCTGAAGAAGTTCTTCGGTATGGGCTGAAGCGGAATCATAGTCTAAGTAGTACCAAGAGTCAGCAAAGATCCCGTCTGCAGATTAGTCTGCGGCGGGATTTTTGCTTCGAACCTTAAGGGATTTTATAGGATGTACGCTAACAATTTTCAGGAATGCCGACAATAAGTCTCCAGCTAAATACCATTCATCCCATTTCTGTACCCGTCCGGCCGGGGCTTGTTCTAAAGCAGCCTGCGACGTTCATAAAATGAAAGTAAACAAGCCCGCCGGAGGGATCGATATGGAACAGAAATCAGATATTAAAGGCCGCCGCAAACAGCGTATCCGTAACCTGCTGGAGCAGGATGATGCTTCGCAGAAGGCAGCGGTACCACCGCTGTTCGCACTGCCTGACCAGACAACAACCTTCAAGGAATGGGGAGAAGGAGCCTCCCATGATTTTTCCAAGATTCCTGAGCCCGATCCTGAGGCCATGTGGAAGCAGCGGCGTAATAACTGGGTGGATGAAGGCGGAGGAGACAAGCCTGGGTTTGCTTCGGGCTTTATGCGGAAGACTATTGCGAGCCTCGTTGTGTTTGGTGCTGTATGGGGGATCTTCAACGTTCAACAGCCCTGGGCGCTGAAAGTGCAGGTGTTTATTGCCGATGCCCTCACCCGGGATATGGACTTTGCCGCCGCTGAGGTTTGGTATGAAGAGCATTTCAGCGGAGCGCCGGCGTTTATTCCGATTTTTGGTGATAAGAATCCTCCAGCCGAGAAAGTGACTGCTGCTCATGACCTGAATGCTCCTCTTGAGGGAAGCATTGTCCGTCCCTTTGCAGCAACATTAAAGGGTGTGGAGATTATGCCAGCAGTAAATTCTAACAGTTCACTCACGGTGAAAAGTGTAGATACAGGACGCGTTTTGTCCGTTGCCAAAGAAGCAGAGGGCGGAATACGGATTACGGTACGGCATACCGGAGATGTAACGGCTGAATATGGGCATCTAAGCGGAACGAAGCTGGCTGCGGATGATTGGGTTCAGAGCGGAGATACCATTGGCTGGCTTGAGGAACAGGAGAATGCTTCTGTACCCCTGCTTTTTTTTGCAATTATGAAAGACAAGACTTATATTGATCCCGCTGAAGTGGTATCGTTTGATTAGGATCAGAGGTATTGAATTGTCGCTGCATCCCCTATTCGTTCTGATTATGCTGCTCTCCGTGATCACAGGACAGTTCCTGGAGCTGTTGACGTTGTTCACCATTGTATTCATCCACGAGTTGGGACATGTGTGTGCTGCGCTGCTCTGCGGGGTACACGTGAAATCCATACAGCTGCTTCCTTTTGGTGGGGTAGCGGTAATGGAGGATCATGGACGGCTTAACGCGACCCGGGAGATAGGCATTGCGGTTGCTGGACCTTTGCAGAATCTGTTGCTGATATTGATGGCCTATGGTCTCCAGCAGGCTGGATATGGAAGCAGCGGCTTCCTGGCTTATTTCATACAAGCCAATGCCATTATCGGTCTGTTTAATCTGCTGCCGGTACTCCCTCTGGATGGCGGGAAAATATTTCAGGCGACGCTTAGTCTGCTGCTTCCCTATTATGTCACATTACTATGGTGTGGCAGAGTGAGCATCGCGGCGAGTCTGCTGGTGGTGTTGTACTCCATCCTGCCGCTGGGTACGGGCGGAGGGCTCCGTCTGAATCTCCTGATGATCGGTGCGTTTCTTCTTTATTCGAACATTACGGATCAGCGCAATTTACCGTATCGGTTTGTCTCTTTTTTGATGAACAGGGAGGCGGTTTATGAACGTTACCGGCAGTCGGGAAGCGCGGTGCGTCCGATAGTTGCCTTTTCCGCGAAACCTTTGGATGATATATTGCGTCTATTTAAACGTAACCATTATCATTTTATCTATGTAATGAATGAAGAAAAGACCATAGTGGCCGTTGTGCCGGAGCAGAAATTGATCTCTTCTTATTTTGGAATGTAAATGTGGACATGAAACGTCCAGCTAGTAATGGACAGTGGAAGATTGATTCAAACCAGAGGTGAAGCCATGAAACAAATGATCGTTCACTGCACGCAGCATGTTACCCGGATGGCTCTTCTGGACAATGGGAGCCTGGTGGAATATGCGGCTGAACGAGATCAGCAGCAAGGACTGGTCGGGAGCTACTACAAGGGCCGGGTTATGAATGTATTGCCAGGAATGCAGGCTGCTTTTGTTGATATCGGACAGAAGAAGAATGCCTTTTTATATGTGGATGACGTGCTGCATCCCCATCTGGAGAGGCAGCCTGAGGTGAAGCCCTCCATTGAAACGCTGCTGGAGCCCGGCCAGGAAATTGTGGTCCAGGTGAGAAAAGAGCCGCGGGGCGGCAAAGGTGCGCGTGTCACAACCCACTATACACTTCCGGGACGCTGGATGGTGTACATGCCTTATGCAGAATATGTCGGTGTATCCAAAAAAATCAGCCGTGAATCGGAACGCACCAGACTAAAAGGAATGGGTGAACGGCTCCGCAGGCGTGAAGAGGGTATTATCATGCGGACTGTTTCGGAGGATGAGCCGGTGGAGGCCGTTGAAGGCGACCTCTCATTTTTGCGGGCACAGTGGGAAATGATCATCCGCCGGTCACAGGAAGCCGTGGCGCCGGCACTTCTTCACTCTGATCTCAGTATTGTGCAGCGCTTCATCAGGGATGCCTTTAACCCACAGCGTGATGAACTGATGATTGATTCGGCCAAGGCCGTCCGGGAGGCGCAAGCCTTTCTGAATGACATGGCACCTGGAAAATACAAGCCTGTGGGGTTTTATCATGGACAGGAGTCCATCTTTACGGCTTACGGGGTGCAGGAACAGCTCCACAAAAGTTTCGAAAGGAAGATTACGCTGGAGGGTGGAGCAACGCTGATCTGGGATGAGACAGAGGCGTTAACTGTAATTGATGTCAATACCGCGCAATACATCGGCGGATCTACGCTCGAGGAGACTGTAACACGTACGAATCTCCTGGCGGCGGAAGAGATCGGACGATTGATTCGCTTACGCGATACGGGAGGCATTATCATCATCGACTTTATTGATATGCAGCACGAGGAGCACCGGCGGATGGTTACGGAACGGCTCGAGGGGGTCATCAGCCGCGACCGCACACAGACGCATATTCTGGGCTGGACGCACTTGGGATTGCTCGAGATGACCCGCAAGAAGGCGAGACATGATTCTGCGGGTTTTGCCCCGGTGATCTGCCAATGCTGCGGAGGTACAGGCAAAATTGGTTCGTGGCTGGAATGAGCCATGGACTCCCGGTGCATGCAATTTATAATTTTTGAATCATTGACTGTATGGATTATGTATGCTATTATCTTCAAGTATGTGTTTGGTTGTTCTAATCCTACACATGCTGCAACCGCTCCGATCGGGTACATAAGCGCGTTCCCCCTGGGAACTGCCACCTAGACTAGGCGAGTCTGAGACATGAGGAGGTGCAAGTACAATGTATGCAATTATCGAAACTGGCGGTAAACAATACAAAGTCCAAGAGGGCGACGTGTTGTTCATTGAGAAGCTGGAAGCTGAAGACGGCGCAAGCGTAACGTTTGACCGTGTATTGGCTGTTTCTAACGATGGTGGTCTGACTGCAGGAACTCCGCTGGTAAGCGGCGCGTCTGTAACAGCTAAAGTCGAGAAACATGGTAAGGGTCAGAAGGTTGTAGTCTACAAATACAAACCGAAGAAGAACTACCACAAGAAACAAGGTCATCGTCAACCGTACACTAAAGTAACTATCGAGAAGATTCAAGCGTAAGAAGGTGCGTTAATGATTAACGTGCGGATTACACGGGCTTCTGCTCAAGGTGCGATTGTCGGTTTTGCCGTAAAAGGGCATGCGGAATACGCAAAGAACGGCAGGGATATCGTCTGCGCCGGCGTTTCCACCATCACGGTTGGAACGGTGAATTCGATTGAACGTCTGACAGGCGTTGTTCTGGATACTTCGATGAAGGATGGATTTCTTAGCGGGACAATCGTTCCCATAGATCATCCTGAAGTGTCTGCCAAGGTCCAGTTACTACTGGAGTCGATGGTACTCATGCTTGGTGATATCGCAGATTCATATGGGAAGTATATTAAGATACAGGAAGTCATTATTTAAAGAAGGAGGTTGACCAACATGTTGAAATTGGATCTTCAATTGTTCGCATCGAAAAAGGGTGTAGGTTCTACAAAGAACGGACGTGATTCCCACTCCAAGCGTCTTGGCGTAAAACGTGCTGACGGTCAAGCAGTTACCGGCGGGAACATTCTGGTTCGTCAACGCGGAACCAAAATCCACCCGGGCACTAACGTAGGCATCGGTAAAGATGATACGCTGTTCGCTTTGGTTGATGGCGTAGTGAAGTTCGAACGTTGGGGCCGCGATCGCAAAAAAGTGAGCGTGTACCCGGTTGATGTCGCTCCGGTAGCAGCGGCACTGGAAGCGTAAGCTTTCGGAATCAAATTGCAAGTAGAAGCCTCCGGCATGAGTGCCGGGGGCTTTTTTTCAGGAGTATCTTTTTGAATTTGAATTTGAATTTGAATTGCTGGTGATTGCTGAGAAACCCTGTGTTATACTGAAAAATGGTAAATATCAAGTGAAGAGAACGGCTAAATGGGCATGAATTTTGCGAACTGAGGGACGGGGAGAAAGAATGAAATCCTGGAAATGGTTGATCTGGGCAGTCATGTTATCCGTAATGCTTCCTTTAGGACTTTTGTATTGGCACACCTCCCTTTTTACATGTCTGCTGCTCGGCATATGGATAGCCGCAGTGCTTGCTTTCAGTTCCGTATACTACCGGCGTCATTTTGAAGAGGAATTGCGTGTACAGGAGAAGACGCTACAGCAGGCGGCGAACCGGACACTCAATCATCATCGTCATGACTGGATGAATGATCTGCAGGTACTTTACGGATATATCCAGCTCGGCAAGCCTGATAAATCCCTGGAGTGTGTGGGAAGAATAAAGGAACGGATCGCACTGGACAGCCGTATCGCTAAGCTCGGCATTCCTTCGCTCGTGTTCTATCTGCAGTCTTTCCGAACCTTCAGAAGCAGCTTAGAGCTTGAAGTGCTGGTAGAAGAAGGACTGCAGCTGGAGGACAAGCTCAGTGCGGACACGGGGGAAGAGCTTACACAGGTGATTATGCAAACGGTGAGGGCCTATCAGTACAGTGGGCTAGCCTTGCATGGTGACACAAGGAAGCTCCGGCTTGGTTTTACACAGGATGGAGGAGACATTCTTATCTCTTTCGAAGGCGACGGCGATCATGGCAGTCCCGAGCTGCTGCAGGGGCAAATTTATAATATAGTTCAAGGAAAAATTATCAAAGCGGAACAGCCCGGACGGGACAAGAGCTATGTAGAGCTGCGGCTGCCGCTGGAAATGTAAGGAAGGTGAATATGAATGTTCGTAGATAAAGCTAAGATTTATGTAAAAGGCGGCGACGGCGGCGATGGTCTTGTGGCCTTTCGCCGGGAGAAATATGTGCCGGAAGGCGGACCAGCCGGGGGGGACGGCGGCCGTGGAGGAGACGTTATTTTCCGGGTGGATGAAGGTTTGCGTACACTGATGGACTTCCGTTATCAGCGCCACTTCAAAGCAGAGCGCGGGGTCAAGGGGCGTAACAAAAGCCAGCACGGAGCGAACGCCGAGCACATGATTGTTCGCATTCCGCCAGGAACTGTACTGATTGACGATGACACCCAGGAAGTGATAGCCGACATGACCCGACATGGACAGCAGGTCGTGGTTGCCCGTGGGGGGCGGGGCGGACGGGGAAATACCCGGTTTGCCACAGCTAATAATACAGCTCCTGAGCTGGCGGAGAATGGTGAAGAAGGCCAGGAACGCTACATTGTGATGGAACTGAAGGTTATGGCAGATGTAGGGCTTGTGGGTTTCCCGAGTGTGGGTAAATCTACTCTGCTTTCTGTCGTTTCTGCTGCTCAGCCCAAGATCGGAGCGTACCACTTCACAACCATTACACCGAACCTGGGAGTTGTGGATGTAGGCGATGGCCGAAGCTTTGTAATGGCCGATCTGCCGGGACTCATTGAAGGTGCGAGTGAAGGTGTAGGTCTGGGACATGAATTCCTGCGTCATGTTGAGCGCACCCGGATCATCATTCATGTTGTGGATATGTCCGGTTCCGAAGGACGCGATCCTTTTGAGGATTGGGTGAAGATTAATGATGAGTTGAGACAATATAATGCCGGTCTTATTGACCGTCCACAGATTGTAGCGGCCAATAAGATGGATATGCCTGAATCAGAGGCTAATCTGATTGCTTTCCGTGAGAAGGTATCTGAGCTCCGGCCGGATATGGAGATCATGCCGATTTCTTCCCTTACCCGCCAAGGGGTTCAAGAACTTCTTTACCGGGCAACGGATGTCCTCGACAGTATTCCTGTGGCTCCGGTTGTGGAAGAAGTGGCAGAGACCAAAGAACGCAAGGTCTACAAGCTGGAAGCAGAAGAGGATAACTCCTTTACCATTACGCGTGACAATGATGCCTTTGTCGTCAGCAGCCCTCGGATTGAGCGGATGCTGAAACGGATGCAGCTCAGTACACATGATGCTATACTGAAGCTTGCCCGTACATTGCGCCACATGGGTGTAGATGCGGAACTCCGCAAACGTGGGGCTGTGGAAGGAACCATTGTCCGTATCGCTGATTTTGAATTCGAGTTTGTTGAGAATAGCAGCTACTATTAAGTAGTTGCCGGCTTGACGCTTAATACCAGACGCCGACTGTGCTTTCCCGGAAAAGGGAGGTACAGCCGGCGTTTTTTACTTGGACCCAACTGATCGTCAATGAATCCCAAGAAGCGATTTTGTTCAAGGGCAGTCAGGCATTGGGTTTCTTTACAGCCAGCAGACATACGAACGTTCCGATTCTCTCCAATATTGCCTGATTAGGCAATGGGTGGCCTTTATATGGGATCACCCCCGGATTTTCGGGGATTTTGCTGTATTATACCAGAAGGGCAATGCAACTTGCAGCTCGGAGAGAGTTGAGTGTGAACTTACTGCAACGGAGTGCTAGGTTGTTATATGTGAAAAGTTGTTGTTGCATTTTACAGCAGCCATCCCGTATAATGTCCACTATATAAACACAAAAGTCTTTGAGGTGAGGACGTTCGTGAAAGAACGCTATTATTTGGTCCGAGAGGACATATTGCCTGACGCTGTGCTGAAGACTATGCAGGTCAAGCAGCTGCTTGAGGCGGGAGATGCCAAGACGGTACATGAGGGTGTAGAACAGGTTGGGCTTAGCCGCAGCGCATTTTATAAATACAAGGATGGTATTCATCTGATCCATCAGCTCGAACGCGAGCGTATTGTCACAATCTCCATTGATCTGGAGCACGAGTCTGGTATGCTGTCCAAAGTGCTGGGATCTGTGGCAGTTCATGGTGCCAATGTGCTGACAATTCATCAGAGTATTCCGCTCCAGGGACGGGCCAATGTGGTTATCTCTGTGGAGATATCGCATTTGAACGAAGAGCTCGGGGATATGCTGGACAGTCTGAAGGCGATACCCGGAGTGAAACGTGCTTTAATTATCGGGCAAGGGTAGTATAGCTTCATAAAACTTTTAGGAGGATTCAAATGAAGCCGGTCAAAGTGGGGTTACTGGGTCTGGGAACAGTAGGTACGGGCGTAGTCCGTATCGTAGAAGGAAATCAGGAAGATCTGAGCAGTCAGGTGGGTTCACCGATTGTTATTGAGCGCATTGCTGTGAAGAATACCGAGAAAGCCCGTGATATCGAAGTGGATGCCGCTATAATTACCGATGATCCTTGGGAGGTTATCCGGGACCCGGAGATTGACGTTATTGTGGAAGTGATGGGCGGGATCGCAGGAACGAAGGAATATATTCTGGAGGCACTGGAACGCGGCAAGCATATCGTGACCGCCAACAAGGATTTAATGGCGCTGCATGGCTCCGAGATTCTGGCTAAGGCGCAGGAGAAACAGTGCGATGTTTTTTATGAGGCCAGTGTAGCCGGAGGGATTCCGATTATCCGTACATTGATCGAAGGCTTTTCCTCTGACAAAATCGTGAAGATTATGGGCATCGTAAACGGGACTACTAATTACATACTGAGCAAAATGAGCCAGGAAGGCGCATCCTATCTTGATGTCTTGAAGGAAGCACAGGAACTGGGATATGCCGAATCAGATCCAACCTCCGATGTCGAGGGCTTGGATGCTGCACGAAAGATGGCTATTCTCGGCACCCTTGGTTTTCGTACCAATGTTGAGCTGAGTGATGTCAGTGTCAGCGGCATCTCTGGAGTGAGCAAGGAGGATATTGCTTTTGCCAAAAGACTTGGTTATGAGATGAAGCTGCTGGGCATCGCCGAGAGCCACGAAGATGAATTCAGTATCAGTGTGCAGCCTACGATGATTCGGGCCAGCCATCCGATTGCTTCCGTGAACGGTGTGTACAATGCGGTGTATGTATATGGTCAAGCCGTGGGAGAAACCATGTTCTATGGTGCAGGAGCGGGCGCAATGCCAACAGCAACGTCCATAGTAGCGGATCTGGTTGCCGTCATTAAGAATCTTAAGCTGGGTGTTAACGGGTTAAAGCAGATTGTTCCTTACAAACAAAAGAAGCTCAAGAGTGACGAAGACATCTTCTATAAGAATTTCCTGCTGCTTCATGTGGATGACAAGGCAGGGGTACTGGCCAAAATCACGCAGGTATTTGCAGAGTACGATGTCAGTCTGGATTCCGTGGTGCAGCAGGCGAATTCGCATAATCCGGACGCAGAAATTATTATCGTGACGCACAATGCGAGCAAGGCGAGTATGAATAAAGTAATGCGGCATCTCGAGCAACTTAAGGTTATTCACCGGATTAAGAGCCACTATCGGGTGGAAGGCTGAACCTTAAATCCCTGCTGACAGCTCTACGCAAAAATAATGAAGGAGATTTTACCAGCTATGAGTATGTACGGAAGGTCTAGAGTTAAAGTCCCCGCCAGTACCGCAAATCTGGGGCCGGGTTTTGATACATTGGGCATGGCGCTTTCCCTGTATGCCTGGATTGAAATGGAGGAATCCGCAGATACCGTATTTCATCTTTATGGAGATGAGATGGCAGGTGTGGCCACGGATAAAAGCAATCTGCTCTACCAGGTGGCACAAATGGTCTTTGCCGAAGCCGGTGTAGAGATTCCGGAGCTTTCCATTACCATGTACTCCGAGATCCCCCTTACTCGAGGACTGGGCAGCAGCGCATCAGCGATTGTTGGCGGAATGGCGGCAGCCAATGCAATGATTGGTTCCCCTTTGAGCCTAGCCAAGCTGTTCGATATGGCAACTGCCCTGGAGAAGCATCCCGATAATGTGGGGGCCTCGCTTTTCGGCGGGATTATCACAGCTGTCTGGGATGGCGAGCATGCGGATTATATCCGGATTGAGCCTCCCCGGGACCTTGAGGTTCTGGTAGTAATTCCTCAATTCGAACTCTCTACCACCAAAGCGCGTGGTGTGCTTCCATTGGAGATCACGGTAGGAGATGCTGTGCATAACATCAGCCGGACCTCGCTTTTGACTGCTGCTATGGCTGCAGGCCGGCTTGATCTCATTGGCCGCGCCATGCAGGATCGCCTGCATCAGCCTTATCGGGCACCACTGGTGCCCGGCATGGAGAAGCTGCTGGCCGAAGCGACAGGGCATGGGGCACTGGGCATTGCATTGAGTGGTGCCGGACCTACGCTGCTCTGTATGGTTGAGCGGAATGGGAGTCGTAAGGAGGAGCTGGAGCTCTTTCTGAAACAAACGATGGAGGAGCATGGTATTCCTGCACGTACCTGCTGGCTGCTGCCTTGTACTTCAGGAGTTGTCTCAGAGCTGATTGAAACAAACCAGATGCAAAATGGGTCATTTTTGGATATGATAAAAGGAGAAAAACAGTTATGAAATCAATAGCAGTGTTGCCGCAGGGCTCGGTCTCGCACGAAGCGCTGCTGCATTTATTTGGTGATGAGCCTGTAAATATTGAGCATCATAAGCTTATCTCTGATGTTTTTCTGGCCACGGCTAGTGGTATGGCGGACTACAGCGTAATTCCTATTGAGAATACTATCGAAGGTTCGGTAAGTCTGCATATTGATTGGCTCATCAACGAAGTGGATCTGCCAATGCAGGCAGAGTGGATTTTTCCATCCATACAGAATCTGATCAGTAATCCTAAGGAATTCACAGATGCTGAAGGCCATAAGGATTACACCAAAGTGGTCAAAATCCTTTCTCATCCCGTTGCCATGGCGCAATGTCTGCAATTTATCCGTCAACACGCCCCTTGGGCAGAACTGGAGTCGGTCGGAAGCACATCCGAAGCGGTTGAAATCGTGTCCAAGAATCCAGGTATTGGCTGGGCAGCAATCGGTACAGCGCTTGGTGCAGCAACGCATGGGCTTGAGATTGTAGAGCGGCAGGTTACGGACCATAATAACAATTACACACGGTTTGTGCTGGTAGGTCATCAGAAGCTGGAACTTCCACGGAAAAGCAGTGGTGATAAGACAAGCATTCTGGTGACTCTGCCGGAGGACTTTCCGGGGGCGCTCCATCAGGTACTGGCTGCATTTGCTTGGCGGCGGCTGAATTTATCGCGTATAGAGTCACGGCCGACGAAGAAGAAATTGGGTACTTATTATTTTTATATTGATGTGCTGGAACCGATAGAATCGGTCCTGCTCCCCGGGGCAATTGAAGAGATCAAGGCCCTGGGCTGCCAGGTGCGGATTCTGGGCTCGTATCCCACATACACCTATGAGGAAGAGAAAGCGGAGGTGCAGTAAGTTCATGGCTGAGCAATGGATCTATCTGGATGGACAACACGTAACGAAGGAAAATGCAAAGGTATCCGTGTTTGATCACGGATTTTTATACGGAGACGGTATTTTTGAGGGCATCCGTATCTACAACGGCAACATTTTTAAATGCAAGGAGCATCTGGACCGGCTGTATGATTCGGCGAAATCCATCATGCTGGACATTCCGTTGAGCTACGATGAAATGCTGGAAGCCATGGCTGAAACCATTCGTCTTAATGAAATGCATAACGGATATATCCGTCTGATTGTATCACGCGGTCCCGGCAATTTGGGTCTGGACCCCCGCCGCTGCCCCAAAGCCAGTGTCATCATTATTGTAGAACAGCTGGCTATTTATCCGGAGCAGGCTTACTTGAACGGACTTCGTGCGGTTTCTGTCTCACAGCGCCGTAATATTCCGGATGCGCTGAATCCGAAGATCAAATCCCTGAACTATCTCAATAATATCCTTGTCAAAATCCAGTCCAATCTGGCAGAGGCTGACGAAGCGATTATGATGAACGCTCAAGGGTATGTAACCGAAGGCTCAGGAGACAATATTTTTATCGTCAAAAAGGGTATAGTCTATACGCCTCCTTGCTACCTGGGAGCGCTTGAGGGTATTACCCGCCTGGCAATCATTGAGCTGTGCGACAAGCTCGGTCTGACCCTGAAAGAAGAACCGTTCACTATGCATGATGTATACATTGCGGATGAAGTTTTCTTCACCGGTACAGCAGCCGAAGTTATTGCAGCCCGTGAAATCGACGGCCGGATTATTGGCGCAGGTCATGCAGGCCCAATTACGTTGCAGCTGCTTGAAGAATTCCGCAATGTTGTGGACAAAGACGGCTACAAGGTTTGGGAATAAGCCGGGCCTATAGCAAAAATTTATGTTACAGTAAAAATCCTTTCATGCCATGCATGAAAGGATTTTTTTTGCTTAAGGGATGTCAATCGCCTATGGGCTGCATAAGATGTAGTAACGAAGGAGGCGGCTGTACGCAATAAAGAAGCTGGGAAGCAGAATATCCTGAGATAGGCATTCGGCATCAGAGATTACAGCTAAGCTATTTGAGTGCAGGCGCCGTTCACAGAAGTATGAGCCCGCAAAACTTGGCAGATTCTTTCGGAGTTAAGTCTTGCACGAAGTTGATTCAGAAAGCCATTCGAATAAAATTCAGTATGCTTTCGAAGGGAGTTTTGTACAAGGCGAGGCCGGGAAGTAATGCTCATAAAACTTTTAGGAGGTTATTGCTGCGTGAAAATACACATTGTCAAATCAGGCGATACGCTATATGCATTGTCGCAAAAGTACGGAGTACCGCTGCAAAAAATTATTGAGGCCAATCCACAGATCAGCAATCCGGATGTGCTCGCCGTTGGAGATAAGGTCAAAATCCCTACGACAGCCGTCCAGGTTCCGGAAAACAATGAGGTCTACTACAAACATAACGTTAAGCAAGGAGATACCCTGTGGAAGTTGTCCAAAGCATGGGGGATTTCACTAAAGGATATGATTGATGCTAACACGCAACTAAAGAATCCCAATGCACTGCTGGTTGGTGAAGTTGTCAATATTCCTAAGAAGGGCAATCTTTCTGCGGGCGAGCCACAATCCGAAGCAACGGCTATAATTGACAAAACAAAGCTGGGTTCCAAAGATTACACCGGAGTTAAAGAGCAGCCTTCTGCCGTGGTGCCCCCTGTTTCAACAACACTGCCCGCACCTTCACCGAATAAAGAGCCTGAAGTTTCACCCACAGTGAATAAGATGCCTGAAGTTTTACCTGTACAGCCTGAAGTTTCACCAATAATGAACAATGCGCCTGAAGTCTCACCTATAATGAACAAAGCGCCTGAGGTCTCACCTATAGTGAACAAAGCGCCTGAGGTCTCACCTATAGTAAACAAAGCACCGGAAGTGTCACCTGTTCATGAAATGATTCATGAAACACAAAGTTTGTTTGTGCAAATTTCAGTGCCTGCACAGGAAGCAATGAAGTATGAGATGCCAATGGAAAAGTCGAAATCAGAAGTGCAGCCGACTTCCTGGTATGAAAATAAAACACCGGCATGTGACAATTCGCTAGGGTATCCCGGACTGAGTGGGAATCCATATTTCGTGGATTTTCCACCGGCATATCCGAACTACGAGCCCATGGCTGCTATGGGGATGAATTCAGCGCCGAACTTTATGCAGCCAGTGAACTATATGCCAGAGTGTGCTTCCCTATACGGCATGAATCCAGTATCAGATTTTCAGGGAGCCTGGTATCCGAATTCAGCACCGGAATATCCTAATAATAGTCCTTTCAGCGAAAACCCCTCTTTTGCTATGCCGCAGTATGGTGAACAGCCTGTCAATTTGCCATGGCCCTCCTGCGGTTGCGGTTCAGTGATGCCTTTGCAGCCGATTCAGCCATATTCCTATGAGCAGCCTGTGGTTAATCCTTATCCCGACTATATGCATCCAATGCCAGGAATGGTTTCGCCTTACGGAGTAGATATGGGGCCTCAAGGAAACTTTGTATCTCCCAATACTTTTGCAGCTCCTATGGTATCAAATATTCCGGCATATCCAATGTATCCGGGCATGGAGAATTATGCGCATAATCGGATACCTGAGATACAGGAGCCGGAATTTATTCAGCAGGAAACAATTCGTACAGCAGAAGCTGGAGTTTCTGAACCTGCGGTGAAGAGTAAAGGTGGTACAGCAAAAGCATCCGCACAAAAGGTTAAAACTTCAGGCCAAACTACCACTGCTGTCAATAAAACCGCCGGCAAGCAACGTTCCAATCAGAATACCCGTAAAGGTACTATGAAAAAGAGCCGAAATCCATGGATTTCGAACTAACATTTTTTTAGGCTGAGTCCAGCTTCTATAAGCATGCTGTAATGCATTGTTCATGCATTACAGCATGCTTTGTTGTCATGGGCGCGAATTCATACATAGTGATATTAATTAGGCCTAAGGACTGTTTTGTATTGGTAAAAATTGAGGTTGTATTTAGTATAGGATTCATGTTATATTATAAATCCAGTCGCAGACATGATAAAAAAGTTTGATGATTGGAATCATGAATATCTATCAATATGCTGATATGCTTCAAAAAAAGATGTTGCAATTGATTGATGAACGTGATATATTATAAGAGTTGCTGGTGACGAGATAATCGGCGCCGATGACGAGCTTGATCTTTGAAAACTGAACAACGAGTGAGTGGGATTTCACGCAAGTGGGATCCAAAAATAGAGAATATTTTATTCTCGTCAGATGTTTCAAAATGAGCAATCGCTCTTTCTAAATACCAATTTGGAGAGTTTGATCCTGGCTCAGGACGAACGCTGGCGGCGTGCCTAATACATGCAAGTCGAGCGGAGCTTATCCTTCGGGGTAAGCTTAGCGGCGGACGGGTGAGTAACACGTAGGCAACCTACCCTCTAGACTGGGATAACTACCGGAAACGGTAGCTAATACCGGATAATTCCTTCACCCTCATGGGCGAGGGATGAAAGGCGGAGCAATCTGCTACTAGAGGATGGGCCTGCGGCGCATTAGCTAGTTGGTGGGGTAA
>NZ_LVWI01000057.1 GCF_001909055.1 Paenibacillus helianthi | reverse complement strand
GCGTGATGTTATATCGCAAGGAAGGTTATCGTGAAGATATTGTGCAACAAGTGATGCAGCGTATGATGGAGCATCATGATGCTCTGCGAATGGTGTATGAACAAACAGAAACCACGGTGCATCAGTACAATAAGGGCATCCAAGAATTGTTGGTAGAGGTACCGGTGCTAGAAGTAAGAGGCCAAGGCCTGGAAGAAGTAGAGAGACAAGCCACGCGTATTCAAGAAAGTATCGACCTGGAAAAAGGTCCAATGATGCGACTGGGGCTGTTCCGAGCAGACGATGGCGATCACTTACTCATTGTGATCCATCACTTGGTAGTCGACGGTATATCATGGCGGATATTATTAGAAGATTTCGCTTCAGGATATGCTCAAGCGCTGAAGGGTGAAGAGATCAAATTCCAGGCGAAGACCGCATCATACCAAGAATGGTCAAGTCGGATGAAGGAATATGTCCGCAGTGAAGCATTCGCGGCAGAAAAAAGCTACTGGCAACAACGATTAAACCAGGCCAATGGGGTAGGAGCGGAAGTAACGGCGGAAGAAGTCGGACAAATTGGCGATGGAAAGTATATCGAGGTACAACTGGATGAGGACATGACGGAAAAAGCGCTCCGTCAGGTAAACCAAGCTTACAATACCGAAATCAACGATATTCTAATGACGGCCCTTGCGATGGCAATCCATGAATGGGATGGAAGGAAAGAAATATGTATTGATATGGAGGGTCATGGCCGAGAGGAATTGGTTGAAGGATTAGATATTACTCGAACGGTAGGATGGTTTACAAGTATCTATCCAGTGATTCTTCAAGTCAAAGAACAGGAACTGGGAAGACAAATAAAAACCATAAAAGAAGCACTACGTTCTATTCCGAACAAAGGAATCGGGTACGGCATGTACCGCTACTGGAGTGAGGAAGGCCAAGGCGATGGACGGAAAGTATCTGGAATTAGTTTCAACTATTTAGGACAGTTTGACCAAGACTTCCAGACAGAGATCTTCGAAGGATCTTCGTTATCTGGAGGGGTTATGGCAAGTTCTGATTTGCAACGAAATAGTGCACTAGAAGTGAGTGGCATTGTGAAAGAAGGAAGAATGCGATTTACGTTTGGTTACAACGGAAAGCAGTACAGTGAGCAGGAGACGGAGAATCTTGCGAGCAGTTACATGCAGAAGCTAACAGCCATTATTAAGCACTGTGTGGAGAAAGAAAATACCGAGCTGACTCCAAGTGATTTGAGCAGTAAGAATATTTCATTTGAAGATTTAGAGGCATTGTATCAATCATTAATAGATTGAGCTATTCCTTGAGTTTTGAGTACTGACAGGGTTCCGAATATAACAAATTCGGAACCCTAAGAATAATCCCAGCAGAAACCAATGTTATTGATGAAATTTTCTAAGTAAGTGCGGAGATAAAAAAGTGAATTTCCGAAATATCTCCTCAATCACTGCCCTAGAAAAATATTGATTTATATTAGGAGTTAGGAGAGATTAAAATTTATGAACCTTTTTTCTAAGGATAATATTAAAGATGTGTATCACTTATCATCGATGCAAGAAGGAATGTTGTTCCATTCCCTTTATCAGAAGAATGAAGCCTACCATGAGCAGATAAGATTTAGTGTAAAGGGGAGTTTTGATGTTTTAATTTTGGAAAAATGCTTCAATTTACTTATTGAGAGGCATGAAGTATTACGAACAATTTTTTCTTATAAAAATACTAAGAATCCACTACAAATTGTTTTAAAAAAACAGAAAAATCTTCATATAAAATATAAAAACATCTCTCATGAGTTAGAAAATGTTAGGATTAATATGATATCTGATTATATTAAAGAAGATAAAAAGAATTCATTTAGGTTGACGAAGGATGTTCCAATGAGAGTAGCTGTTTTTGAGATGGGTGAGGAGCAGTTCGAGGTGATTTGGAGCTTCCATCACATTGTTATAGATGGTTGGAGTCTAGGTATTTTGTTTGGTGAATTACTCCAAATCTACGAATCCTTAAATAAGGGAACACGCTTACAATTGGAGACGGCACAGCCTTATAGTCGTTTTATTCAGTGGTTAGAAAAACAGGATAAAGCAAAGGGATCTGATTACTGGCAGAATTATTTAAAAACTATCGATGTAGTAACCACCCTGCCGGGGTATAAAAAGACAGTGGGACAAGAGAGATATGAACAAGAGGAGTTGTGTTTTGCGTTAGGTGAGGAGCAGACGCGAATACTACAACAGTTAGCGAACAAATACCAGGTCACATTAAATACCATGATGCAGACGATTTGGGGAATAGTCCTTCAGAAATATAACCGAACGAATGAAGTTGTTTTTGGTGCAGTCGTTTCGGGGAGACCTGCAGTGATACCAGGAATCGAGAAGATGGTAGGCTTGTTTATTAATACTATTCCTGTCCGAATTTCAAATAGTCCGACTCAACAGTTTACGGAGGTACTGAAGGCAGTTCAATATGCAGCGAGCGAGTCAGATGCATATAGTTCGTATCCTTTATATGAGATCCAAAATCAATGTACACTAAAACAAGATTTGATCAATCATATTATGGTGTTTGAAAATTACCCGATGGATGATCGCTTGAAGGACATGGGTCAAACAGCAGGAGTAGGATTGGAACTATCTAATTTCAATACGTTTGAGCAAACGAATTATGACTTTAATGTGATTTTGATACCTGAAAAGGAACTTGCTATAAAATTCAGTTACAATCTGAACGCGTTTGAACCTGGAAGTGTGGAACGAATGAAAGGTCATTTGCAACATGTTATTAAGCAAATCATAGCAAATCCGAACGCAACGATTGATGAGATTGAAATGGTTACAGCAGAGGAAAAAGAACAGCTTGTATACTTATTTAACCAAACAAAAGCAGGTTATCCATCTCATCAGACCATACATCAGTTATTCGAGGAACAGGTTCAAAAAACACCAGAGAATATTGCTGTTGCAGCTGAAGGTCGACAGTTAACATATCGTCAGTTAAATGAGCGTTCTAACCAACTAGCAAGAGCTTTAAGGTCTCATGGAGTTAAACCAGATGTTATTGTTGCGCTTATGCTAGACCGATCGATTGAAATGATTATTAGTATATTAGCCGTTCTCAAAGCAGGAGGAACATATCTCCCAATTGATCCAGATTATCCGGCGGAAAGAGTAGAATACATTCTCGAAGATAGCAAGGCTTCATTCTTAATTACAACAGGTGAATATGTTGCTGCTACTACATTTAGTGGAGTAACATTCAATCTCTCAGAGGAACTGGATGTCATATCGGAAGAGGAGATAACAAATTTAGAGGGTATAAATAGCCCCCAAGATGCTGCATACATCATATACACTTCAGGTACTACAGGTTTACCTAAAGGGGTTATCATCGAACACAGAAATGTCATTCGCTTAGTTCTAAATGATGAAATGGAATTTGACTTTAATGCGAATGATGTATGGACAATGTTCCATTCTTATTGTTTTGACGTTTCTGTTTGGGAGATGTACGGTGCCTTACTGTATGGGGGAAAACTTGTTATCGTACCAAAGTTTATTGCACAATCTCCAGAGGCGTTGACAGATTTATTATTACAAGAGGAAGTAACAGTTTTGAATCAAACACCGACAGCATTTTATGCCCTTATGCAAGAGGGAAGCAATTTCATTGGAAATGATTTGGCACTACGCTATATCATTTTTGCTGGAGAAGCACTAAGTCCAAAAAAAATATATAAAGTGAAAATAGCGTATCCACATACGAAATTAATTAATATGTACGGGATCACAGAGGTAACTGTTCACACGACCTATAGGGAAGTGACTATGGAGGATATTGAAAGTGAGAAAAGTAATATCGGTCATCCTATTCCCACAACCACTATGTATATACTCGATGAACAGCAAAAACTTGTCCCTGTAGGCGTGATTGGAGAGCTTTTTGTTGGTGGAAAAGGGATTGCTCGTGGCTATTTGAATCGCGAGGAGCTCACAAGGAATAGATTTATTGCGAACCCGTTTAAACCCGAAGAAAAGATGTACCGAAGTGGAGACTTAGCACGGTGGTTACCAGATGGGACTCTGGAATATATGGGTCGGATGGATCATCAGGTGAAGATTCGTGGATACCGGATAGAATGTGGTGAGATTGAGGCGCAGCTGTTGAAGCATGATTCGGTTAACGAGGCCGTGGTTATGGCACGAGAGTCAGACGATGGCAGCAAGTATCTATGCGCTTATCTTGTTAGTGAGACCACCATAGATGTAACCGAATTAAGAAGGCATTTGGAGAAACTCGTACCAAGTTATATGGTACCTGCCTACTTTATCGATGTAGTGCGAATACCATTGACTTCAAACGGAAAAGTGGACCGGAAGGCATTACCTTTACCAAAAGAGGGGTGGATGCGAGGAAATGAGTATGTTGCACCCCAAGGAGCACTAGAAGAGCAACTCGCTGAGATCTGGAAAAAAGTTTTGGGGATTGAGCAAGTAGGACGAACAGATGATTTCTTTGAGTTAGGTGGTCATTCAATAAAAGCAGTACAATTAGAATTAGAGCTAGAAAAAAATGGATTCCAAGTTGAAGAAATTATAGTTTATTCATATAGAACTATTAAAGAAATGGCCTTTCATTTTAAAAATCTGAATTTAAAAAGTGAGTGAAAGCCAAAATCAGCTGTTAATGGAATAAAACTGAGCTGAAATATAAAAAGATTGTATTTCTGGAATTAATACCTAAAACAAAAGGGGGTTATGCAGATGGAACTTCAGTATATCAACGAATTACCAGAATAGCTATTTGCATGGCCCGACAATTGCTTAGCTTGCTCGTAATGAAGAATAAGCTTGTTGTGGAACTAGTAATTTTTTTAATCAAACAACGTTATAGTGTAGCGAATGTGCCAGGAATACCTTCCTACAGAGTGAGCGCATTACAAAACAGATTAGAATGATACAAAATTCACGATAGGTCTTGTGCTAGACATTGACTACATAAGGACATACGTTCACATCGAAATTCAGAATCTAATCTACGGGGTAAAACTTGACAGATCCGCTTACTGGCCATAAGCTCGAAGATTTGCGAACTTATGGACTCTAGCAAATTGATTTTTTCGCTTAATTTTAAAACCGTGGGACGGATCTGGCTCAAGCCTGTCATATTTGTATCAGCGAATGTTTTCCGGGGAACATCAGCTATTTCAGCGAGGATTCCAGTAGCATAAATGTCTAATCCCTTTCCCCTACTTATTCAGATTCATGATTCCTGAATAACTAATGGAGTTCACTGAACTTTAAAAAGACTTGATTCAGGAAGTGAGTTTTATCCTTAGCAATACTCTGCATCAAGTAGAAATGAGTAAGGTGTATGCCGTTGGAAGGCTTGATTTTCAATTTTATCCTACCTGTCACGCAGAAGTGGCCCGAAACGCAGATGGTCTGCAATCACCCAGGCATCGATGGGATCGTTCTTTTTTTATGGAAAAAATAGTAAACTGGTTACCTTTTTGTATTGATTGTGTATATATTCAATTTCAGTTCATAACTTCAAGTTGGATTGTAGGTAATGAGCGAGTTGCCAATAAAGATTCGTTTGGCTTCCATACCTTCTATGTCAAGCTGTTATTATTGCGTTTGGCTGTATCAAGCAAGCATTTTAGAAGGTGGTAGGTATCTGATTGGTTATATGGTTTGTAAAAGGAAGCAAGTGAATCCCCGGTTCCACTCATAAATGGTACATGATGGGATTCATGATAGTCTGAGCTACATCATCCGAAGCAGTATAACGTTGTGGTTAGAAAATAGTAGTGGTTCTTGTGTGGCAAGCTTAAATAAGCAGTATCTTTTGATCAGCAGGGTACAAGGAAATATCCTGAAACAAGCTTACCAATTCTATTGTCCCACAGGCAGGTCAAAGATCTCGCAGGAAATTTTGCTGATGATTTTTGGCCCCTCGGGAACTGAAAATTTAACTTCAAACACTATGATAAGAGGAGGTACAAAATGATTAATACAAAGTTATTTTGCATTCCATATGCGGGCGCTTCAGCGACGATATTCAATAAATGGAAGAGAATGAATAAAGATATAGGGATAGTGCCGATTGAATTAAAAGGTAGGGGCTCAAGAATGAGGGAACCTTTGTATAAGACTTTGAAAGAGGCAGTAGACGATGTTTATTTAAGAATTATTGATCAAATTGATGCTCATTCTGAGTATTCTTTATTTGGACATAGCATGGGCGGGTTGATTGTTTTCGAATTGGTTCATCGAATTATTAATGAAAAGATTAAAATGCCACAAAAAATATTTATATCAGGTTGTACCTGCCCTAGAGAAAGAGAAAATAAACAAGTTCATTTACTACCAAAAGAGCTTTTTTTCAATAAAATATTTGAACTTGGGGGAACTGATGCATTGGTTTTTGAGAATGATGAACTTACAGATCTTTTTGGACCTATTCTAAGAGCTGATTATAAAATAACGGAAGAGTATGTAGCAAATAATCATAGAAAAATAAAAAGCGATTTGTTTATATTATATGGAGATTCAGATATGGGTAGTAAAGGGGAAAAACTAATTAATTGGAAAAATGAAACTAGTGGTCACTGCGATTTCCAAAAATTTGAAGGAGGGCATTTTTTTATTATAGATCAAGAGGCTGAGGTACTGAATTATATAAATTCAATTTTAGTAGCTTCAAATAGTATTAAATAATGAAGGTTAGTGTACCTTATACGAAAAAGGTGTATACAAACTATTAATTGATTCGAATGTAGTTCAAGGCTACCAATAAGGTTATTGTTATATACAACTCGACTTATGTTCTCAAAAAGATAGAAGGAAGGATATGGGGGTGATGGATATCCTATTTAAAGAAGTTTTTTATCATGAGGTAAAATGATTAGTTATTTTTTAGGTTATAAAGTGTCGATCGATAAGGATATGTTTATCCACACTTTTCCCGAAGCGATGAGCCATTCCACTTGCATTTGAATAGATAGGAGCTGTTCTTTGAATCGAATGATTGGATACTATATGAGTCAATTTGATAAAGCATCTTCTCGATAATCAGACTAATCGAATTGTGAAAACTTATTTTTTAGAAAATGTGGACTACGCTGCCAACTTACTAACTTTCAGTGATTGGTTCAAGCGATCCACGGTTAATTTACAAGCCGTGTAGGTCAGACAAGTCATTTCGAAATCAACCTTAGCAAAGGCTCCGAGATGACGAATATTGTTCAACTGAAAGTATTCTTTCAAGTAGGCGTTGATGCTTTCGACGGAGGTTCACTTCTTGTACAATTCGTAATAACTGTCATTACCACGTGTAAGGATGGTATATTTTTTAGGGCTAGCGCTAATTTTTTCTTAAATACCTTTTGGCATTGACCATCGTTAAATGGACATTCGGTACATGCTTTAGGCTGTGTGTATTTTAGGGTTCCATATTTCGGATCAAAGCTGTCGTAGCGATACGAATGACCTTCCTTACAGAGAGGGCGGAAATATTTGTCCACTTCTACATCGGGTTACTCATTGAGGCGATTGTAATCGATGAGGGCTCGCGCTCCCATCGCCTCTGCTTGCTTGTAAATCGGTACCAAATCATAGCCCGCATCCGCAAGCACATGCGTCACAGTGAGGTCCGGATGTCTCTCAGCGAGTTCTTTAAGTAAAGGGATAGCCATTTCCGTCATTGATGTTGCCGGAGGACGGTAAAGCGGTAAGGATATATTGGCTTTTGCAGTCCACTAGAAGATGAGCTTTAAAGCCATACAAGAACACGTTTTTGCCTTCGGAGTTCTTTTTCACTCCCCAACGGGGGGTAGCGGAATTTCTTTCAGTTACTCGTCATAGGTCTATGGCAATTGGGCTTCGACCTTCTTCTCGAACAGGGCACGATTTTCTTCAAGTTCTAGCTGTTCCTTTAGCCATTGCTCTCGCTCACTTTTGGGTTTACGCCCGCGTTTTTCTTGGGAAGTGGCGTGGCTGGTGGTTTGCATCGTCTTTCTTCTTCTCGGGTTGGCGATCTCTAGCCTCGATATGAGCGGCATCCATGGCGATCATGGAGGCATCGTTAAAGCCCTCTTGAAAGGTTTGCTGAACCAATGCTTCTTGCGATTGCTGAAATGCTTGAAGCTTTTGAATTAACCGGGTATACGAAGCTTCACTTGGAATTCGATCGGAACCACTAAAGCCGCAATCCGTGCTGAATTCGATACTTCTTGTCAAACGTCTCCTTAGATCTTTAATCGTCGGGATTCACTCTACAATTCGAATAAACAAGGATTTCAACATGGCCGCATAATTCAACTGAGTCGGTGCACCCAGAAAGGCTTTCTTGGATACCAGACGTAAGAAAGGCGTAATATCCAATGTCTCGAACAGGTAAGCATACGTATTTTGGGGTGACATTTCTAATAAATCGGACAAGGAAAATAGACTTTCTATACATAAAAAGGACGTATCCCTCCATGATCCGATCGGGACGGACAAGGAAGGCAATGAGATCACCCTCATCGATATTCTCGGTTCTGACGCAGACGATATTGTGAAGGAAGTCGATCTGAAGATCGAGAAGAGTAAGATTTACCGCAATCTCGACATTCTAGATGATCGGGAGAAGGAAGTGGTAGTGGGGCGGTTTGGGCTGGATACGGGCGGGGAAGAGCGGACGCAACGGGAGATTGCGAAGGAGCTGGGGATTTCGCGGAGTTATGTGTCTCGGATAGAGAAAAGGGCGCTCATGAAGCTGTATCATGAGTTTTATAAGGCGAAGCGGTAAGCTTAAAATTAAGGCGGTATTCGTTAATAATAGAGCCAATAGAAAGCGACTTGTCTGCGGATGAGTTGCTTTTTGGTTTTTGATGGATCAGGTCAAGGGGATATGATAGGAAAATACCATTTAAGGGGCATTAAGAGAGTAATAATTGTGAAATAACAAATGTCGTAATATTATATATTGATTGTCGTTATTCTCTATTAAAAAATAGTTGCGATCATGATACTTTATAAATAGATGTCATGATTATATATATTGGAGGGTAAGGCTGATGAGCATTGGGATAGGAGTAATTAGCTTTTGGCATGTCCATGCCTGGGACTATGTGAAACAAGCACAAGAGCATGAGGATACTTTTATTGCAGCAGTATGGGATGAAGATGCAGAGCGTGGGAAGAAAGCGGCTGAATCTTTGGGAGTTCCCTTTTTCACTTCATTAAATGATATGCTTGCGCAAAAAAATGTGGATGCTGTAATTGTGGATGCGCCAACCAATAGGCACACAGAAGTACTGGTGGCTGCTGCCGGGGCGGGAAAACATATATTCACTGAGAAGGTGATTGCTCCAACGGTAAAGGAAGTTAATGATATCATTTCGACGATTGAAGCAAGACAGCTGAAATTAACGGTTTCATTGCCACGGTTAAACGATGGATATACCCTATCCATTCAAGAACTGATAAGTCAAGGCTTGCTCGGTGAGATCACATATGTCCGGGTCCGTTTATCACATAATGGGGCGCTTGCGGACTGGTTGCCTGATCATTTCTATAGTTTGGAGCAATGCGCAGGAGGCGCGCTAATTGACCTTGGCTGCCACCCTATGTATTTATCCCGGCTATTTTTGAGCGAAGAAGTTACCGGGGTGAATGCGAATTTCGGCTACATCACAGGCAAAGAAGTAGAAGATAATGCTGTTGTGACACTTTTTACGAAATCAGGTGCGATCGGAGTTGTAGAAGCCGGGTTTGTGAACAGTCATTCCCCGTTTACGATCGAGGTCCATGGAACCGAAGGGTCTCTTTTATTTGGAACACCGGAAGAAAAATTGCTGCTTAAGACCAATTTAGGTAACGGAATCTCTGGCAACTGGACGGAAATAGCTCTGAAAGACCATAGGGAGAGCGCTTTTCAGCAGTGGGTGGGCCATGTTCAACATGATACACGCGCTGATGAGAATATCCGGGTAGCTGTTGAACTTACTGCCTTAATGGAGTCCGCTAACCGCTCGGCTAAAGAAGGACGTGTGGTTGCTTTGTCTGAGGTAAACAATTGATCTACCAAATGATGTCTCAAAAACCGGATATTCTGGAAAGGCTTGATATCTCGATTCTATGGGGACATTATGAAATTACAGTGCTCAGGTTTCACTTAACATCCTTTCCGCCTGGGAAAATCATTGATTTCCATAATCACGCCGAGTTTGAATTTCATTTCATCCCCAAAGGTAAGGGAAAGGTAATCTTGGGTGAGCAGGAGTATGCATTAGCAGAGGGGATGCTTTACTTAACCGGACCAGGTGTTATGCATTATCAGGAAGCGAACTGCGAAGAGGCGATGGATGAATTTTGCCTGCATATTGATATCAAAGAGAAACCTAGAGATGGAGCGGACCCATGGGAGGTAGCGGAAGCTGAAGAATGTGTCGGGAAGCTGCGGCATTTGCCCCTTTTTCCTATCCGGGATCGTTATCATGCCATGGATTGCTTTCTTGAAGCCTATGAAGCGTATGACGGGAAGCTGTCCGGATATTATACCTCCATCAAGCATCAGGTAATCAGTATTCTGTTGAAGGCCGTAAGAGCGTATGATCTGGGCGGAATAGTTACAGAAGCTCCAGTACGGGATATGTTGAACTACAGGTACCATTTTGCCATTCAATACATGAAGGCTAATATTTCAAGCGGAGTAACCCTGGACACTGTTGCTGAAAAACTGAATATCAGCTCCAGGCAGTTGCAAAGGGTTTTTAAAAAGGTTAACCCTGAACAAACGTTTAGCAGAATTCTCGAGGATATACGTTTGCAAGGAGTCTGTCACAAGCTATCTGAAAGCGTTCTCTCTATTGAACATATTGCTCAATCAGAAGGATTTGCCAATGCGACCTATCTGCATAATGTTTTTCGCAAGCGCCTCGGCATGACCCCCGCTGTATATCGCAAAGAAAACTCTATAAAGTGAGGATGATAAGGATGACTAAAAGCTATCGTATTGGAATAATCGGGTGTGGCGGAATCGCGAACGGTAAACATTTTCCAAGCTTAAGTAAGTTAAAGAATATCGAAATCGTTGCGTTCTGCGATATTGTGGAAGAGCGGGCTGAACAGGCTGCCAAGCAATATGGAGGCAAAAACGCCAAAGTCTATACAGATTACACAGCCTTATTAGAGGACGGTACAATAGATGTTATTCATGTATTGACACCGAACGAATCACATGCGGAAATTTCCATCGCCGCTTTAGAAGCCGGCAAGCATGTAATGTGTGAGAAGCCAATGGCTAAAACAGCAGCAGATGCCAAAAGAATGGTAGAAGCAGCTGAGAGAACCGGAAAAAAATTAACGGTTGGCTACAACAACCGCTTTAGAGAAGACAGCTTGTATTTGAAGAAGCTCTGCGAGGAAGGACAACTGGGTCACATTTATTATGCTAAGGCTCATGCGATCAGAAGAAGAGCTGTACCGACCTGGGGTGTTTTTCTGGATGAGGAAAAGCAGGGAGGAGGGCCTTTGATTGATATCGGCACCCATGCGCTTGATCTGACCTTATGGATGATGGACAATTATAAGCCAAAGGTCGTCTTGGGTACTAAATATCATGAGCTGTCGCAACGGGAAAATGCCGCCAACGCATGGGGACCTTGGGACCCTGAGAAATTTAAAGTTGAGGATTCGGCCTTTGGAATGATTGTTATGGAGAATGGCGCGACAATCATGCTGGAATCCAGTTGGGCGCTTAACTCGCTGGAAGTGGATGAGGCCAAATGCAGCTTAAGCGGAACGGAAGCAGGCGCAGACATGAAAAATGGCTTGCGCATTAATGGTGAACAATTTGGCCGTATGTATACGAACCAGATTGAGCTTGGAGCGGGCGGAGTGGCTTTCTATGACGGTAAAGAGGAAAGCGCGCCTGACCTGGAGATGAGAAAGTGGATTGAGGCCATTGATCAGGACAAGGAACCGCTCGTAAAACCTGAGCAGGCATATGCAGTTTCATTAATTTTGGAAGCAATCTACGAATCGGCACGTACAGGTAAAGCGGTTTATTTTAACGAGTAACAGGGTATCCCCTTTAAATGTTCGTTTTTGAGGTTAATATAGTAAATCAGTTTCGAAGGTGTGGGCGTTCGGAAATTACCACAACTTTAGGGAGGATTCGACAATGTTAAGAGGGTTGACACAGGAGGGGATTGGGGCAGTTGAAAGTCCGGAGCGTATGATCGAATTGGCATCTGAAGCCGGATTTCAGGCGGTGGATTTCAGTGCCAAAGAGCTGATCGACCGGCTCGGAACAGCGGGGGCAAGAGAGAAGCTAGCCAAGCATGGCGTTATTATTGGCTCTATTGGATTACCAGTAGAATGGCGGGCGAGTGACGATGAATTCCGGGATGGCCTGTCTGCCTTGATAGAAGAAGCTGCAGCGGCAAGAGCCCTTGGCTGCACATGCTGCTGCACTTACATTTTACCGTCAACAGATATGAAGCCAGCGCATTTCATGGCGCTTGCCACCCGGCGGCTGAAGCTATGCGCCCAGATTCTCGGCGTTTACGGTCTGCGGCTTGGACTTGAATTCGTCGGCCCGTATCATTTGCGGACATTCTGGAAATATCCATTTATTTGGACGATGGAAGAGACGCTGGACTGGATTGATGCCATCGGGGAACCGAATGTCGGTTTGCTGCTGGACGCTTATCATTGGTATACAAACGGTGGGACCATTGCGGATATCGAACGGCTGCAGGCCTGTCAAATTGTTCATGTGCATATCAACGATGCACGAAATGTGCCGGTGGAAAAGGTGCTGGATAACGATCGGCTGTATCCCGGAGAAGGGGTGATTGATTTAGCCGGATTTGTGCAGGCTTTGCAGCATATCGGTTATGATGGCGTCGTATCACAAGAAATACTTACTCTGCATGCGCCGGTGGAAACGCCGGAGCAGTTGATTAAGCGGTCCAAGGCTGGTTTTGATCGCGTATTTGAATATAAAAACAAGCAAATTTGAATCAGGAACGATCGTAATTGGTTTGTTTTTTACATCGCATCGTGTCCACAACCTCAAAAAATTCGACAACACAGGGGAAGACATGGAGGACCTCATCTCCGTCGGCACCATTGGGCTGATCAAAGCTATCGAGAGCTACCGGCTGAACAAAGGCACGAAGCTCGCTACTTTTGCTGCCCGCTGTATTGAAAACGAAATCCTGATGTATTTGAGATCGCTTAAAAAGACCAAAAAGGATGTATCCCTGCATGACCCCATAGGGACGGATAAGGAAGGCAATGAAATCACCCTCATCGATATCCTCGGCTCCGACGCAGATGATATTGTGAAGGAAGTGGATCTGAAGATCGAGAAGAGTAAGATTTACCGCAACCTGGACATTCTGAATGACCGGGAGAAGGAAGTTGTGGTTGGGCGGTTTGGGCTCGATACAGGCGGGGAAGAGCGGACGCAGCGGGAGATTGCGAAGGAGCTGGGGATTTCACGGAGTTATGTTTCGAGGATAGAGAAGAGGGCGCTCATGAAGCTGTATCATGAGTTTTATAAGGCGAAGCGGTGAGTGCACATTACAAGTAGCATCCGCTACAAAAGGAACGTTTATTATGCAACTTGTCTACGGACGAGTTGCTTTTATTATTTTATAGATTAGGGGGGCTTTATGATGATGGCATTCAAAGAACGCTTCAAGGACCATATTAGAATTTTTTCAGAAGATATAGTTCAGCGAATTTTTGAATTAAACCAACTCATAAAAATACATGAGAAAGGGAGAGGGCAAATTGTTAAGTGGTGCTCTGAATAGTACATATATCCAGTCATCATTTGCGAATATTCTTGGTATTCTGCATATTGCATTTGGCTGTGAAGATATTTAGCTGTTGTTGCAATTAAAAAGAAAGGTACGGAAATCTTTAGTTAAATACAACCCAAAAGCTTATTAAATATAACTAAATTTGAGTATCAAGCGAAATAAAAAACCACTTACGCTCGGAAATCCCAAGCTTGCTTAAGTGGTTAATCGTGCTTTTGAATCTTATAACAACCTTAAGTTGCCGGGTTCAATGCCCCTTGATACTCATTCATTAAATTGTCGATAATCTGCTGTACGGACAAAATCTCTTTTATCTCATGAACTCTGGATCCAGCAAAAACCAAACCGTTCTTAACATCTCCTCTAAGGGAAGTGAGCAGGGATTCCATTGTACAGAAGCGATGTGAACAAACCTTTAGACAATCATAGCATTTGACTATCCTTAATTTGGCATCATTACTGATCCGGTCCGTAAATTCATTCCGAATCGCTCTACCTTCTAGACCAACAGTAGACTTGATGAGGACAGTATCTCCTTGCTGAGCATCTACGTACTTTTGCTTGAAGGCTAAGGGAGCATCACACTCATGACTAGCTACAAAACGGGTGCCCATTTGAACACCAGATGCACCCATCCGAAGGGCTTTTGCGATATCATCCCCTGTCAGAATTCCACCCGCAGCAATAACCGGAATCGAAACGGCCTCTAAGACTTCAGGAAGGATATCAAACATGGATCTGTCTGTACCTAAATGGCCCCCAGCTTCGAACCCTTCCACAACGACTGCGGAGGCACCAAGTCTTTCGGAAATTCGCGCTAATTTGGCGGATGAAACAATAGTTACGACAGGAGTACCATATTCTTTACCCCAAGCATAAATATCTCTAGAAATACCGGCTCCGGAAATAATAAAGTCAACCTTTTCCTCCAAAGCAATCTTCATTTTTTCGGCAAAATCCTTCACTGCGAATAGTACATTTACACCGATATATCCAACCCCATTAGAGAGTTCTCTTGTTTTGCGAATATGCATTCTCAGCTCATCAGCAGTGATTCCTGTACCAGAGATGGTGCCGATCCCGCCTGCACTGGCTACAGCAGCGGCTAGTCCACTTAAGGATATGCCTACACCCATTCCACCTTGAATAACAGGAACTCTCGATTTAATATGTCCGAATTGGATTGTTGGAAGTTTCAATTACACACCTCTTTCGCAAGTTGTTGACATTATTAAAACTCCTCTAGAGTAATAAGATATATAGTAACACAGTTAAGTTTTTTTCGGATGTGACTGTAAACATGCTCAAACTATGTTATTTATCATGTCTTTCAACTGTTTTCTTTAAGCTGTTGATTTCAAGTGGAAATTTAAGAAAACGAAGTGACTATTAAAAAATGGACAATGAATAACATAAAAAGAGCCATCAATCCGGTAAAACCGTCATACTTCATCGTATCGTGTCCATAACCTCAAAAAATTCGATAACACTGGCGAAGACATGGAGGATCTCATCTCCATCGGCACCATCGGGCTGATTAAAGCTATCGAGAGCTACCGGCCGAACAAGGGCACAAAGCTCGCGACCTTTGCTGCCCGCTGTATAGAGAATGAAATCCTCATGCATTTGAGATCGCTTAAAAAGACCAAAAAGGATGTATCTGCTTCTTCTTAATGTTTGTGGACTTCAGTTTATTGAAAGAAGTCCAAAGTTTCTTTATAATAGGAAGAGCAAAGGTGAGATTTTACATTATTTTCCTATTCGGATTCTTAGGAAGTGATTTTCTAAATTAATCAATGAAACGGAATTAAAAATTTATTTGAAAGAAATAAAAGAGATTCACAAAGGAGAATTTAAGTATGAAGAGCAAATGGTTAAAGGTAATGACAATTATAATTGGCGCTACTATTGTTGCAGCTACACTTAAGCATCCTCATCCCTTCGCAATCGCTACGGTCAAAGCTTCCTCAAAGGTAATCCAGACGGAACCGCACATATACAGCAGTGCGAACGCTTTTATCAATCAATACAATAAGAATTCCAAGCTTGGACCGATTGAATCCTATACGATCATAAAGAAGTATGGAGTAATTAAGTTACAGGCCAGTCTTGGAGGAGCTGGTACGATGACCGCTGGAATGAATGTGGATAAAAGCTTGAGAAACCTCATATATCAGCAAAAATACCTGTACTATCCGCAAGAAACATTGGATGATATGAAGAAAAATGGCATTGAGGGTGATGGGGGAGTAGAAATAGCTTTGACAATGCAAACGCTGTTATCGATAATTTCACCTAATGCCACTGAAGAGGAACAACAAGAAGTGATCGCTATGTTTGACCATACGCCAAGATTAGATCCTAAAAAGGCTAGCTGGAAGACTGCTAAAATCGGGAACATTTCCTACAGCCTTCATATGTCAGAAGAGGGAATGTGCTCGTTCAAAGTCTCTCGGCAAGCTGCTCATTAACCTAAGTTCCCGGACCTAGCAATTTGTCCGTTGGTACAACTTCGGAGCATCGACATAGTGGATTGAATTTCTTGACCCCAGATCAAAGACATATGGGTCTTTCTGAGGAGATATTGAGAAGAGAAAACAAGTATATGAGGCAGCAAAAGGACCTAGTCCATCGGCACCATCGGTCTGATCAAGGCCATTGAGAGCTACCGCCCAAACAAGGGCACGAAGCTCACTACTTTTGCTGCCCGCTGTATTGAGAATGAAATCCTGATGCATTTGAGATCACTTAAAAAGACCAAAAAGGATGTATCTCTGAATAATCCGATTGGGACGGACAAAGAAGGCAATGAATTCACCTTAATCGATATATTAGAGCAAAATATACAGTAATCTGAATATTTTTGATGACTGGAAACGGAAGTGGTGGTTGGGCGCTTACACTGGCAAGAAGAACCTATGCAGCGGGTGATTGTCATCCGAGTCTACTGGTGGTTTTCCTTTATTGTTTGTTTGTACGATCAGCTACATGATTCTTTTGATAACCATCCAAATAACAAGCCATTGTCTTAAGCACGTCACTCTTAAAATTACGCTTGAAATCATCCAGACCGTTCTTTTCGATAATATCAATGACCTCTGGAGGTAAGGTAGCAGATAATTTACAGCCCGTAATAATTGAGGCTTCCGCTTGAAGGATTTCCATAATATCCTCTTGTGTTAATTCGTTATGTTCGCAAATTATTGAGACTAATTCTGACATGAACTGGTACAGTTTCAGTTTCTGATTCAGCATCGTTTCTGCGTCAACATTTTTTTCGAATACTGCCGTTCGCATGGACTCCAGCAGGATATACAAGGGGTTATGATCTGCCAGTTCAGTAAGTTCATTCAAAACGAGACTTTTGAAGTCATCAAAATTCCGGATTTGCATTTCTTTCACCATTTCCGTCAAACGAGTAAGCCTTTTGTCATACTCTCGGCACAACAGGCTGAAAAACAATGCCTCTTTAGTTTTAAAGTAAACAAACAAAATACCATTTGACACGCCCGTCTGCTTAGCAATATCGGACATTTTAATTTTTCCGTAGTCGGTTGTCATAAACATTTCAGCTGCTTTATCGAGGATGCCCTGAGCTTTTAAAGCCTTAGCTTCCGGAGACATCGCGCGTTTTGCCATAACTGCATCACTCCATTTCGATCAATTTTAATCTCTTATTGATCTGGAGTCAAAACTAAAATAACCATTGGTTTTTATTCTTGTATATTGGCCAATCAAAACAACATCTTGATGATTCTGTCGAAGCCACGATCTCCAACAAGGTTTTTCATAAACACCATGGGTTTTGCCATAAAACCAACAAGATAACGGGTTTTCGGTCTCCGTACGGTCACAGCTTTACTGATTGTACGTGCAATTAGCTCCGGCTTCGATAATTGATTCCCTGTATAATTCTTAATCATGCCATCCGCTATTTTGCTAGCTGCCTGAGTATAGGCGCCCTTAGCGGATACCTTTTTAAGATTTTCGGCAGCAATAATACCCCAGTCTGTTTTAATTCCCCCCGGCTCAACAACAATCACATCAATACCAAAGGGTGACAATTCAAGTCGGAGGCAATCCGAAAGACCTTCCACTGCAAACTTGGTCGCGTGATACCAGCCACCGAAACTGGTCCAGACTTTACCTCCCATAGAAGAAATGTTGACAATTTTCCCGGATTTATTTTTCCGCATACCCGGTACCACAAGCTGAATCATTCTCGCCAGACCAAACACATTTACTTCTACCTGGCGCCGGGCCTCTTCGATTGGAACATCTTCTAACGCTCCATATGAACCATATCCAGCATTATTGACCAAAACGTCAATTCTTCCTTCAATTTTAAGAATTTCATTGATACATTGAACCATGGATTCGTCATCGGTCACATCCAGTGAGATTGGACGAATTCCTTTTGCCTCAAGCTCCTGCATTTTTTCTATACGCCGGGCGGCTGCATAAACAGTAAACCCCTGCTTCTTTAGTTCAATTGCTGCTTCTTTGCCGATGCCGGACGACGCCCCTGTAATTAATGCAACTTTTTGACTCATAAGTGAAACCTCCATATTAGTTAATTGACTCTGAGTCAACTATAATTGACTTATAGTCAATTGTCAATTGGGGAATTTATTCAGATGAGAAGCGGGGCCATACCGTATCAAATACACGTTTGCCACCACTTTCATTCTCTTACGCCTTGGCTCCGCCCCTATTACAGCGGAGCAATTAAAAAGTGTTGCCCAACTTTATAAGTCAGGCAACACTTTAATCAGTTTTTAAAATCAGCGTTGAGTGTTGTCTCTTTCCATTCTTCTATACTTGCAAGTAAGTTTGTAAATTTAGATGTGGCTCCCAGGTAGGCTCCTTCACCCAGAAGCAGGCGAAGCGGCGGGTTATCGGCTTGAGTGATCATGATAACTGCTTCTGCAGCTTTTGCAGGATCCCCCGGTTCTTGCCCGCCTCCTTGCTGTAAATAGTTCAACATCTGGCCTACTGAGGATTCACTGTAATCAGAAATTTGTGTCTCAGTTTTAACTGAAGAACGACCACCCCAATCTGTGCGGAAGGCGCCGGGTTCAATCAATGTTACATGAATATTAAATGACGCTACTTCTTGGGCAAGACTCTCAGAAATACCCTCAAGGGCATATTTTGTAGCATGATAGTAACCAAGTGTAGGGAAAGAGGCTAATCCGCCGATGGATGAGAAATTTATAATATGGCCGGACCTCCGGTTTCGCATATACGGTAAGACAGCATTGGTCATATGCATAAGACCCCAGAAGTTAATTTCAAACATCTTTCGTGTTTCTTCCTCGATACTTTCCTCCACGGAAGCAAAATAACCAATGCCAGCATTATTTACTAATACATCAATATGGCCGAATTTTTCAATTGTCTCAGAAACCACGCTGTTAATCTGATCTTTGTTTGTTACATCTAACGGCAAAGTAAGCGTGTTTTTTTCATGTCCTTCTGTAATATCCCGGATCGCTTCAACATTACGTGCAGTGATTGCCACCTTGTAACCTGCGTTAATGGCATGTTTCGCGATGTGACGCCCAAAGCCGGTAGAGCATCCAGTGATAATCCAAACTTTTTCCTGCGTAGGCAAAATAATCACTCCTTTAAGTAGTTATGCAACTCAGTCTACTACTTAAAGTATACTTGAAGTCAAATCTGACGTTAGAGTAAAGCTTTTTTGTCTGATGTCTGCTTGTACATTAATATATCGTATATTGCAATTTTGCGTATTATTTTTTCTAAATGTAGTTGGGTTTGCAGTACGGACTTTTCAACTTTCATTTTGTGCGCCGATAAAAAATTCTTTCGAGCATCCAGTGTTTCATCCCCTTGTAAGATAAGGTCTGTATACGCTTTGATCTCCTCGATTGTCATGCCTGTATTCTTCAGGGCAATAATTAATTCCAGCCACTCCAAAATCTCCTCCGAGTATTCTCTCCTTCCGCCGGAGTTCCGGTTTACAACGGGTAGAATTCCAACCTCTTCATAATAACGTAGGGTTGAAGCGGGGAGTCCTGTTATTTTTACGATTTCATTTATGCTAAACATTGGATTCTTCCTCTCCTAATCTTAAAGTTGGCTTTAAGGTTCAGACCCCTTTTTTTTCGTTCATATTCAACGCACCCAGCAAAAGATTTAAATATTGCAAAGCTTGCGCTTTGGGGCAGTCGTTTTCTTTTAAAAAGCGCCATTCCAGAATCAGAAGGATCGTATTGCAATAGTGGTCGGCTACAAGTTCATAGGGGAGAGCATATCGCTCTATACAACCTCCAAGATAAAAGATTTCCCGCAATTTGGCACCCAAGTGAATGCGAAAATGCAGCAGCAGTACCTTCTCTTCCGTATTAGATTTCAAAATCTGCTTTAATCTCGTTTGATTGGCCTCAACGAAATCATATGCACGGTCAAAAAAAACGGACAAGCGCTCTTCCGGGCTAAGGTTCTCATACTCCTCCAGATGAATCTGCTTGTACAGACATTGCCAACAGTAATTGAGCAGATCATATTTGTCGTCAAAATAATTGTAGAATGTGGCCCGGGGATAATTGCTTTGCTGGCATAGTTCATTCACGGTAATCTCATAAAAAGACTTGCCGGAAAGTATTTGGAACATGGCAGCCGAAAAAGCGTCCAAGGTCCGTTGTGCACCCTTGGTTGCTTTTTTGGAAAGATCATATTTCACGGTCTGTGCCTCCTTTTGCAATTTTCTCTTTTTGTCCAAGTTTGGACCAAACCCGCTAATTGATTCTTGATGAAGATGACATTTTCACTTATTGTACTTAATATATTTGCACGTGTCCATATATTTGCGACTGAAAACATGGAGTGCTTAGAAGGAGAGAATAAAATGACAAAAATCAAAGCTGCAGAAGGACTAACACTACCTAATGGGACGTTCATTAAGAACCGCTTTTTCAAGTCGGCAATGAGTGAAACAATGGCCAACCGGAAGAGTCAACCGGGCCAGTTGCATGTGAATCTATACCGGGAGTGGGCAAACGGAGGAGCGGGAATTGTGATGACCGGCAATGTGATGGTTGACCGCAATGCACTGGGCGAGCCGGGAAACGTCGTTGTCGAGGACAGAAGAGATATTGAAATCTTGAAGAAATGGGCAGAGGCCGGAACCGCGAATAATACACATCTCTGGATGCAGATTAATCATCCCGGCAAGCAATCTCCGCGTACGGTTTCGAGAGAAGCGGTAGCCCCAAGTGCTGTTCCGATCAGCGGCAGCTATGGAAGTGCGTTTAAAAAACCTAGAGCGTTAACCACCGCTGAAGTCAAAAGTATTGTGAACCGGTTTGTTATAACTGCAGCCATCGCCAAAGAAGCAGGGTTTACAGGCGTTCAAATTCATGCTGCCCATGGATATTTAGTCAATCAGTTCTTGTCGCCGTATGATAATCAGAGAAAGGATGAATATGGGGGAGAGCTGAAGAACAGAATGAGATTTTTAGTGGAAATTTATCAGGGAATGCGTAAAGCCCTTGGTCCGGATTTTCCGATCGCACTGAAATTGAACTCAGCCGACTTCAAGGAAGGTGGATTTACCGAAGAGGATTCGATTGAAGTTGTAAAGACAATGGCTGGTTTAGGCATTGATCTGATTGAAGTATCGGGCGGAAGTTATGAGAACCCCAAAATGATGTCAGATCGTGGTGAAGGTGGGCATGAGGTTTTCTTTCTGGAGTATGCTCAGAGAATCAAGTCACTCGTAGATGTTCCGATCGTGGTTACCGGCGGCTTCAGATCACAAGAAAGTATGCAGGAAGCTCTTATGAACAATAAGACTTCCATGATCGGGATTGCACGTCCGTTTGTCTTGGTTCCGGATATTGCGAACCGGATTATGCAAGGCCGGTATGAAACTGTAAAAACCCCAAGGTTAACCACAGGTCTAAAAGCATTGGACAAAAAACTCGGCTCTATTATTGGGCTCAGCTATTATGAACAGCAAATGAAAAGGGTTGCAGAAGGTAAAGAATCCAAACGTCACCAAAATGCCTGGAGTCCCTTAACTCATGCTTTAATGCAGAACGGCCTGGCGGCACTTGTGCCACGTCGGTCAAATTAAGCCGCTATAAAGAGTGCCTGTTTTTCAACTGAAAAAATACTCTCTTCTAATTGCTGAATGTAAGCAGATCAAAGAGAGTATTTTTGCGTTATGGAGTTGAATGAATGAGAATAAGAATTCAACATTATTTCATAAAAACGCACGACGCCCGGGACAGTAACGGGGCCGGTCTGCAAAGCGGATATTATTGGTTTGAAAGTTTACTCATTTCCTGGTTTCTGTGGAAAATGGTATATGTTCCCCTGCAGCAGTTCATTGCCGGGTAAGTCCGATGCGGGAATTTGCTTGTATAAGATGATGATTGTGTGAAAAGAAAGCCTGTTTCCAGATGAATCTGTAGAATCGGATCTTGCATTCAGAAAATCTTTAGAAATCTCCTCTGAAGTTCTTCAGAATTTTCCTCTAAAATGGTGTATGAATAATCCCATTTAGGAGTTGAGAACTTGAAGTATTCTAACAAAGGATCCTCTAATTCAGTATGGCTACCCCTGTTATGGCTTTTAATCGTTCCTGTAATAAATGTTTTTTATAATATACTGAATCACCCGGGGGTTCATGTGTATAGCCTTGAGACGAGCCTGGATCTCAAGATCCCGTTTGTTGCTTCCTTTATTATCCCTTACTTACTATGGTATCCGTTTATTACGGCTGTACTGATTGCTCTTGCTTTCAAGGACAGGCAAATCTATTTTCAGACACTCATTGCGCAGTGCAGCGGTCTCATCATCTCTTATGTTTTCTTCGCTCTGTTTCAAACCGGGATTCAACGACCCGATGTTCATTCTGAACCCGATTTCATCTATAAAGTGGTTAATTTTGTGTATAGTAATGATCAGCAATACAATTGTTTTCCGAGTATTCATGTGCTCACCAGCTATCTGATGCTAAGGGGAACGCGTATTTTCGGACAAAAGATTTGGTTAATGATCACCGCAATGTCTATTCTTATAATTGTTTCTACTGTACTGGTAAAACAACATGTTTTAGCGGATATTGGGGGTGGTATTCTAGTCGCAGAATTATGTTACCGGTTATCTGGTACTATTATTTCATTTGTGCAAAAAAAGCAACAACGCTCCCGCAAATAATACAATCTAACTCACGGATACTTTTCTGATTTAATTTCTTGAACCTCTTGGAAAGGCAATCTTAGTCGAAAAGTGAAGATGTCATGGCTATGTTCAAGGGATAAGGTTCCCTTGTGCAGCTCAGCGATATTCCTGGCAATAGAAAGGCCAAGACCTGCTCCGGTTTGAATTCCTTCGCTTTTTCTGGAATGATCAACTTTATAAAAACGTTCAAATAGACGTTTCTCTTGGTCCTTTGAGAGAGGCGTTCCCTTATTTTCAACTTCAATGATGCATTGTTGCGGTTCCGTTATCATTCGTATGCAGATGCTGCCTGGTTTGAGGGAATACTTTAAGGCGTTCATGAGCAGGTTATCAATGGCTCTGGCGATTTTTTCACTGTCGATTAAGGTGATAATTGGACTATTAGTAATATCTTTCACAAGGTGTACGTTATTTTCTTGAGCAATTGGTTCGAATTCAAACAACAATTGATTTAAGAGCTGTGACAAATCACTTCTCTCCAGAATAAGCCGGGAATCCACCGATGTAAGCCGGGTATATTCAAACAGATCATCCAGCAGTTTCTTCAAATGAATCGCTTTATTGTAGGTGTTCTGAATAAAACGCGTATATTCTTCTTGATCTTGGTATGATTCTGTACGTAGAAGCTCAATATATCCGATTATGCTTGTAAGAGGTGTACGCAAATCGTGTGAGATCCCCGTGATCATCTCCATCTTCGATTTTTCAACTTCACGTTCCTTTACAATCTGTTGTTCCAAACGTTCTGCCATTCGGTTGATATTTAACGCAACACGTCCCAGTTCATCTTCCCGAGCTACAGATACACGGTAATCCAAATTGCCTTCCGCTATGATTTGAAGTCCTTGCTCCAGTGATATTAAATCTCTGACGATTCCCCGGGTCAACGTAAAAAAGGTAAAGACAAAGATCACTAGAAAAAGTGGTGTCAGAAGAAAGGAGAGGACATTCAATACCCATCCCCATTGGGTTACATTTCCAAGGTGGATGATTAGAATGCTGAGAGAAATATTTATAGAACTAGTAATAATTAAACTGAGCACCATCCTAATTAAGATATTGGTCTGAATTCGCTTTTTTTGTCGCGGCTTTCGCACAGATTCAGTCAATTTTATATCCAACTCCCCAGACAGTCTTAATATACAAAGGTTCTCGTGGGTTCTTCTCCAATTTTTCTCTTAAATTACGAATATGAACCATTACGGTATTGTCGGAATACCCATAAGGCTCTTTCCATACACTCTCGTAAATCTGCTCCGAACTAAAAACGTGCCCAGGCCGGCTGGCAAGCCGGGTTAAAATCGCAAACTCTAGTGGAGTCAATGAAACATCTGTACCGTTTATCTTCACAGAATGTTTGTTTTTATCTATGATCAGGTCTTTAATGATGATCAGAGAATTAAATTCTTCCTTTCCAATTAAAGACTGACGCCGTAACTGGGCTTTTACACGAGCCAGTAGTTCCAGCGGATTAAAAGGCTTGATCATGTAATCATCTGCCCCGGTAGTTAGACCTGTGATTTTATCAATGTCCTCCTGCTTGGCTGACAGCATAAGAATTGGGGTATTGGTGATTTCCCTTATTTTGAGACAGGCTGTGATTCCATCCATCCGAGGCATCATGACATCCAAGATAACCAGTTGAACCGAAGTTGTTTGTATTAGATTCAACGCTTCCTGGCCATCTGCTGCTTCAAGTACATGGTAACCTTCATTCCGTAGATAAACATGAATTACATCTCGAATTTCAGAATCATCATCCGCAACAAGGATTGTATTCATTTAGACAGCTCCTCTTCTTCATTTAATTATAACATTTCCCCTTTTACGGCAGACATAGACGAAAGCGGGAGGGAAATTAAGTGGTACATACTTTATTGTATCAATATTAAAATATTTGGTAAGCTGCTTCTTCATTTGAAGTGAATATTGAAAGGCGATAAATAATCCTTCAGGTTTGAGGGATTCATAAATCTGTTCAACCAAAGTATTTCTTATTGCAGGTTCAAAATTAAAAAAAGGCAATCCGCTAAAAATACAATCTAACTGATGGATATTCGCATCTTTCATGGTTTCTACTAAATGAGCAGCATTACGATGGCAAGAAAAGTTAGGATACTCCATCTTCAAGTTATTCCGCATCGTTTTATCCATCTCAAATAGCAGGACTTTAGTTGTGTTAGTTACCTTAGTATTCAATATACGAGTAATCGCACCAGTGCCTGATCCGAGCTCTGCAACTGCATTAATCTCATGCCAAGGTGCTTGGTTTACCATGCTGCGCGCCAGAAATCGGGAACTTGGCGTAACACTGCCCACCCGTTTTGGATCTTGAATAAAGCTTCGTAAGAATAAAAAATTTTCATTTAATCCCATTTGATTTTCCTCCATGAGTTTCTGGAATTTTTAGGTGTTGAACCATTTGGAGAGGATATGATTTCCAAAGAATGTTCCTGCGGAGAAGAAGAGTAAGGTCCAACCTAAAGCACTAGAATATGAAATAAGGGCGAACCGTCTATAGCTTGTTCCGCTAAGTCCGATTAACATCGGAATGATATATCGTACAACGGGAATAAACATGCCTATATACATAGCCGTATGCCCTCGTTTGTTTAGAATCTGCTCGGCCCTTTGCAAATGTCTATTCTCCAGAAATTTGTTCTTCAGCTTTTGACCAAAGAATTTTCCTGCAAAAAAAGAAAGCGTAAAGGCAGTTAATAACCCTGATAAAACGCAGAGGTAAGTCATCCACGGATTAATCACTCCTATATGGCTCAGAGTAGCGCCGGTGAGGATTGTAATTTCATTAGGGATTGGAATTCCAAAAGGACCTAACGTAAAAGCAAGATAAAAAATCAGATATCCATACTGATGGATTAGCTCTAAGATCGTATTACTGACCAATATTCCACCTCCTTTGCTTGCTTTAGTAAATAAAGCTTAACTAAAAAATCTGAGGAATTAGGTAGAAGAATTCTAAAGGATTTCTGAAGACGTTTTAAACCTGATGATGGAGTATAAAAAAAAGCAGGTTTTCCAGACGAATCTGGGGAACCGGCTTTTCGTTGCAAGCTATAGAGGTATACGCCGTGCGGCGGGACATTGGTCAATTGAAAGTTAGAACTCGTAAGTCTTCAGTTCTCCATTTCTTGATGCAAGTTTCAGAACATTTCCATCCTCGGGCATCCCTTCGAAATAGGCTCTAATCGTCCCTGTGGTACACTGGTGTCCGGATATGAGAATATTGATTTCTTTGCCAGCGTATTTTTCCTCAAGCTCTTTTATAAATCCAAACACTCTGGTGACATAATTGGCGACATTTTCGACTCCCTCGTAAAGGCTGGGATCGGGAATGCCGCCGGCCAGTCTAACCTCTTCTTTTTTCAGGCCGTCGGCTGTGCCCAAGTCAAAAACATTAAGACGTTCATCGATGTTAGCCTTCATGACAGTTGCAATTTCAGCTGTCTGAACAGCCCGCTCCTGTGGTGAGGAGAAGATATAATCGAACCGGATTCCGCTGATCTGTTCTTTCAGTTTCTCCGCTTGCTGGATTCCAGGGCTGTTCAAGGGAAGCCCCTTGCGGCCCTGAACTCTTCCTTCCTTATTCAGATCTGTCTGTCCGTGCCTGATCACATAAAGCATGACTAACCTCCTGTCGTAGCTATTAATTTGACCTGATCTCTTTGAGATTTAGATGAATGAAAAATTGTTGCGGATGGCCTTAGCTTTTTCTTCGGTAAAGACGCCTGAATCAAGCAGGTCCAATATGGATAATACTCCTCCACGGGAACCCCAGCTGCCCTTATCAATTACTTGGAAGGATACCCACCAACCCGGAGAGGGCTCCTTTACGTCAAGGGCCTCGGCCAAACTGGAAAGTGTATTCTGAATAACTTCTTTTCGAACCTCATTTCTCCAATCTCCGTCCATGACCAGAATATTTATGAGGATGATATCCTTTTCCGGTGTATCCACTAGTAATTTTCCGCCAATCCCCATATGTCCGGTAGAAAACTCGGAGAAACGTACTTGGAAACCTTCGCGTGCCGGCGGGCAAAACTGTCCAACCTCTGGAACCAGCACTGCATCTGTCAGTGTCTCCGCGAGAATACGGCGTTGCTCTAGAGAAATTCGGCCTTCCGGATAGTTAACTGCAATCATAGTCATGATACTTTCGCTCCTTTTTTGTAGGTCACGCCCAATAAAAGTAGTACAGCTTCTGAATGAGTGTTCTGCTCATACTTATAATCTAAATCGCAAATAAACCCCTGTCAATAAAGATTATTATAAAAATATATATTATATTAATATATGGACTAAAGCAGTGTGCCTTCAGCTGAAAATGCTTTATAATAAACATGCCAGCTTCGTCGTGCATTGGCGGATTGATTCTGGCAGCATTTCATAGGAGGTTATACAACAAATGGCTTCACTATCTGCAAAAGAGAATACGATGCTTGCAATACTGGGTATCCTTTCCATAGGTCCGCACACTGGCTACGATATTAAACAGCATATGGAAGATAGCACGCAGTATTTTTGGAAAGAAAATTACGGCCAAATTTATCCGGGGTTAGCCGAGCTTTTGAAAAACAGGGATGTGGCAGTCGAAATTCAGCGCCAGGATGGCAAGCCTGATAAAAAAATATACAGCATTACAGAACAGGGAAAGCAACACTTGAAAGATTGGCTCTCCCAGCCTATGGAACACATGGTGATGCTGAAGAAGAACGAATTACTGCTAAAAGTATTTTTCGGCAGTAATACTTCATCTGACATTATTATCGGGCATATCCAGGATCATAAGAAAAAGCTGGAGGAAGCATTGCGGATTTTTTTGGGGCTTGAGGAATGGCTGCTAAAGCAAGAGCCGGATGACCCTAATATCAAGTACTGGCTAATTACCAATGATTATGGCAAAAAGCAATTTAGCAGCCTTATTCAGTGGTGTGATGACAGTATTAGCTTGCTTAATAAATCCATTTGAATCCACTGTCGTGAGAAAAGATTACATGCCTAGCCGGGCCCGTATAGGGTTCGGCTTCTATGCATGCACTATTTTATTTATAGAAACGGAAAAATCATGTAAATATCCCTGAAAAAAATTAAAAATCCCTCTTCAATTCAGAATCTCCTATAGTATACTTTCTTGTAAATGCAATCTTAATGAAGGAAGGGCCCTGTATGGAACGAACCCGCAATCCTTGGAAAAGAAGAATATTTACAAGATTAAAAAATATGAAATTACAAAATAAGCTGATGCTTGGTTATGTATTGGTATGTGTTATTCCTCTATTATCTGTAAGCGCATTCATATTTCAACAATCTGCAAAGGGGTTAGAGGAATCTTCTCAGGAGTTTGCTTCACTCTATACTTCGCAAATAAGGAGTACTTTGAATGAATTTCTAAAAGAATATGAGGAGGTTACGAAGTCGGTACTTGTAGACAACGATATCATTTACAGTCTCGGCGATACGAAAAATTTGCCTTTTGACGAAATAGTTAATCAAAGACTTGCTGTGCAGCGTTTGCTGATGCGAGTCGCATTGCTCAAATCGGAGATGAGTACGGTGATGCTGGTCAGCAGAGATGACAGCGTGTATCAGTTCAGCAGTTCAACGAACAAAGTGAATGAGAACATGCTGTTGGCTCAAGAGTGGTACAAGGGGCTTAGGGATTCGAATGAAACCTTCTTCATCACGGGACTACATGACCGTTCCTACTATGAGGATAAAGGGGAGGGAGCGGTCGTAACTGCGGGAAGAGTGCTGTTCAGCTCAGATGGGGCATATGCAGGAATGCTGCTTATTGATCTAGACCCCTTTACATTGCTGCAGCTGGATCATGAGTTCATTTTGGCCAGGGATAAGTACGGTATAAGTGTAGTTATCACTAATCTTAAGCAACAAATCGTCTACCATTCTGATGCTGCCAGCGGACAGTTATCCTGGAAACAAGTTATGGACTCAGGAGCCAGCTATATTAAGAATAACGAAACTAAAGATCACATTGTTTTATTAGGAAGGACCTCCCAAGGGGAGTTGTTAATTCGAACGGATATCCCCCGCTCAAGGCTTCTTCAAAAAATTAATCAAATTAAAGTCATGACTGTCGTTGTCATTCTGATGAGTTGTCTGGTTATAACGCTGTTCTCATTTGGTTTGAGCTATACGATTACCAAGCCCATCAAGGCTCTCCGGAGAAGTATGAAGCAAGCAGAAGTGGGACAATATCTGGCTATAGAGAAAGAGCAGGCTAATGATGAAATCGGAAGTCTGGTGCACAGCTACAACAAAATGATTACAACCATCCGAACTTTGATAGAGGATGTGTATATCGGAGAAATCAAACAGCGGCAGGCAAAATTCATCGCTCTCCAGAATCAGATCAATCCTCATATGCTCTACAATACCTTAGAATCCATTCGTATGAAGGCTTTGATGAAAGATGATGATGAGACCGCGGATATGATTAAAATTCTGGCACGCATGTTCCGGCTGGTCTTAGCCAAGGAAGGTAAGCAGCATTCAGTTAAACATGAACTGGAATATACAGCAAATTATCTGCAGCTTCAGAATATCCGTTTTGATCACATGTTCAAGTTTGAGTTCGAGATACCTGATGAAATGCTGGGGTGCAGCATCATCCCTCTGGTCTTTCAACCGATTGTTGAAAACAGCATTAATCACGGTTTTGAGGACTACAGCCGTATTATGGATATCAGGATTGAGGGCAGTTGGACAGAACAAGGAGAAATGTTATTTCGGATTATGGATAACGGAATGGGTATGAGCCCGGACAAGGAAGCCGAACTGCGTGCGCTTTTAGACGGAGCGGATTCACATAAATACAAATTGGAGATCATTGGTGAACAAACGGAAAAAGGACTGGGTCTCTTAAATATTGCTGAACGTATCAAGCTCCATTACGGCGACCGGTATTATCTAACCATCGTTCCCGGAAATGTGGAGGGAACAACCATTGAAATCCTGATACCAGGGAATTGAATACCAACGGCAATGAACAGACAGCAGGAGGAGATTGGGATGAAAGTAGTAATCATAGATGACGAAAAAGGTATCGTGGAAGGACTCAAAAAGATCATAGGCCGCTATCTTCCAGAATGTAAGGTTGTTGGAGTAGCTTATAACGGGCTTGAAGGATACGAAATCATACAAAAGCTCCGCCCGGATATTGCAATAACGGATATACGTATGCCCAAAGCAGATGGTCTCGATATGATTAAAATGCTGGAAGAAACGAAAGTTCAGACTAAATTCATTCTGTTAAGTGGATATGCAGATTTTGAGTATGCCAGAAGAGGGATGAAGCTGGGAGTACAGTTCTACATTAACAAGCCGGTTGAGGAAGAAGAGTTGCGTGACAGTGTGAACCAGGTCATGGAACGGATTCGTGCAGACAGGATCAAGCTTCAGAGTTTAGACGAATTAAAGAATGCAATGCATAGCCGGATTCAGGAAGAAACCCTACGGGACATTCTTGATATCGGGAATGATCAGACCAGTCTGGTGGATGAGCTGCTTCGCAGTGCTCAAATTCCTACAGCAGGCATCTGGTTCAATTCTATCCTGATTGAGATTGAGGGCAGTACGGATGTGCTGAAGGAGATTGGTTTTCAGCCACTGTTACATCTGATAGACCAAGCTTTAAGAAATTACCATCAAGTATACTGCTTCCGGTATTTCGGCCCGCAAATTGCGATTGTGATTGCACATAACAGCAATATTTTGCATGGCAGATTGCTTCATGTGATACAAGAACTGAAACAGGCGGTCTACCGTGATCTGAATCTGACGATCAGCGTAGGCATTGGTGCAGTGTATAAGCGGACAACGGGGATGTGCCAGTCTTTCGAAGAAGCACGGAATGCACTAAGCTACAAAGTGATTAAGGCAGGAGATCCTGTAATTTCCTATAATGAAATTATAACAATGACAGACCACAGTCATCCGGTGCCGGAGGAGATGATATCCAAACTGGAAACTGCACTTGATAATATGGACGAGGAAGAATGTGTGGACATCATCCACGAAATTTTCAGGGGAATGGTAGCCGAACCGGGAATGTCTCCCGCAGATCTGCAACTATGGTGTTTAAACATCCTTCTGTCAAGCATCCGAAGGCTGTCATTCCAGCAGCTACAGCAGAATGAACTGGTAGGCAGACACATTCTGTCTTTGGAAGGCTTTTCGCGGTTTAGGACGCTTGAGTATTTGGAGGAATGGATGATACAAGTCATTCGAGGGATCATCCATTTCAAGTTGGAACATAATCTATCTCATAGAAAAGATATTATATCGGAAATTAAGCTATATGTGTCTAAACATTATAATGAACAAATCAGTCTTGCTGATTTGGCTGCGCGTTTTTTTATCAGTCCTTTTTATTTAAGCCAGCTGTTCAAAAGAAAAACAGGAGACAACTACTTGAATTACTTGACCCAACTGCGGATCGATAAAGCAAAAGAACTGCTGGAGAATACAGATTTGAAAGTGTACGAAATTTGCCGGATGGTTGGATATTCTGATGCGCAGCATTTTGCGCGGATGTTTGAAAAGTTTACAGGATACAAGCCCAGAGATTTTCGCAAAAATCTGCCGAATAGCTAAACGTAATGAGTCATTCCTTAGGAATGGCTTTTATTTTATTGAAAATGACATGTTTAAACTTAAAAATGCCCATTTGAGTGTGGAATTGACTGATTGTATCATTTTAATTGTAAGCGGATTCAAAAAATGTTAAGGGGGAACAAGATGATATTCAAAAAAATGGGGTTGATGTTAGCGACAGGCGCCTTGGCCATTACAACCATATCCGGTTGCGGCGGGAACAATAACAATTCCGGAAGTTCAACAGCTGCTAACCAGAATCAGGCTGCTGGCGGAGATGGAATTGTCGATATTGAAGTTTGGGGCACTAACATTGGGTATAAGCCGATTGAGAAGGGAAGCAAGCTGTACGAATTCTATAAGGAAAAGCTCGGTGTTGGCGTCATCCATCCATATGTGGAATGGAACGGAGGAACGAATTATCTTAACCAGTTGAACCTGAAGATTGCTGCTAACGAAATGCCGGACCTTTTTCTGCCGCAGCAAGGTCTCGAGGACAGCTTGGCCAAAAACGGTGCACTTGCCGATCTGACAGAACTGCTGCCTAAGTATGCACCGAATCTGTGGAATGCCATCCCGCAGGATATGTGGGATATCGTAAAGGCAAATGATCCTACGGGCCAGGGCAAAATCTATTATATTCCGGGTATGGTTGACTACGGAAGATACGCCAGCATGATCCGCCAGGATTGGCTCGACAAACTTGGTTTGAAAATGCCTACTACCCAAGATGAGTATGTAAAGGTGTTGGAGGCTTTCCGGGATAAGGACCCTAATGGCAATGGGCAGAAGGATGAACTTCCTACCGGCGGACGGGAGCAGGTACGGTGGATGGACCAATTGTTCGCGATGTATGGTGTAGCGATGTTTGAAGGCTACCCGGACTGGGATATTTATGACGGTAAGCTGACTTATTCCGCGGTGACTCCGAACATGAAAGCATCCTTGGAGTTCATGTCGAAGCTGTATAAGGAAGGATTAATTGACAAGGAGTCGCTGCTGAACAGCAAAGACAAGTGGGATGGCAAGATTCAATCCGATAAAGTAGGGAATTACTTCCATTGGGTAGAATCGGGTTATTTGCCTCTGGAGAACTTGTTCAAAAATACCGGCGTAAAAGCTAATTTCACTGTACTGCCTGTTCCAAAAGTTGAGGGCTATGAAGGCTTCTATACCTGGAAAAGATTCACTCCTCCTGCTTGGGTAGTGAAAAATAACAAAGATGAGAAAAAACTGATGGCTACTCTAAAATTGCTGAACAACATGTATGACAAAAAAGTCTGGAAGGATTTGTATTTAGGCGTAGAGGGCATGCATTATACGATGAAGAATGGCCAAGCCACGAAGCTGCCGGATGACAAGAGCACACAGGAAAACCTGATTCTTGATCCCTATTCCAAAATATCCACCCTTGATTTCATGATGGATCTCAACAAGAGCACTGCTTCAGCGGATAGAATGTGGGCGATTGATCAGGTGAACCGTAATATGAAGGAAGCCCAGAAATATGCCAAAGTCATTGCTGGTGATGGCATGCCAGCCAGTGTATATGAGGGCTTCCCGGACATAAACAATCGTACACTTTACGTGGAATACGCTTCAAAAATTATTATTGGACAATACCCGCTCAGCAAGTTTGACGAGTTCGTAGAGAAATGGAATAAGTCCGGCGGTGAAGAGGTCACTAAGCGGGCCAGAGAATGGTACGCAAAAGTCAAGAAATAAAGGATTAACGCTAAAATTCCGCTCGACACATTTTACAGTCGGGCGGATTTTCTGTGTAAAACCTGTAGATTTAGGTGTTGATACCAAAGTAAAGGGATGTGAAGAGAAATGACTTATGTATGTAATCCGCTGAATATTGAATATAAATATCAGATCGTAGAGACAGCAGGGACCCGAGTTACCTTCAGGGAAGCTGCGGACCCGTCGCTGGTTATCTTTCATGGAGAATATTATCTGTTTCCTTCGATGACGGCTGGATTTCTGACAAGCAGCAATATGACCGATTGGACCTTCCACCCGCTCAAGGGAGTGCCGGTTTACGACTACGCTCCTGATGTGCGGGTAATCGGGGAGTATCTTTATTTTTCAGCATCGAATAAATCAAGAAACTGCTCATTTTACAGGACAAAAGATCCGATCAGCGGTGAATTTGAGGAAATCCAGGGGACGTTCCCTTTTTGGGACCCCAATTTGTTCCTGGATGATGACGGAAGGATCTATTTCTACTGGGGGTGTTCCAACCAGACGCCTATTTACGGAGTAGAGCTTAATTTGGAGGATATGAAGCCTATAGGAGAAGCATCTCCGCTTATTTATGGTAACAGTACTAAGATTGGCTATGAAAGAAAAGGTGAAAATCATAACCTCAGATCACCAGAAGAGATTGAAGAAATCGTTCAAAAATTTGCCGGGATGCATCCTGATGCTCCGGAAGAACTTTTGATTAAATTTAAAAACACTATAGGAAACGATCCTTACATTGAGGGAGCCTGGATGGAGAAGCATAACGGGAAATATTATCTTCAATATGCCAGCCCCGGGACAGAACATAACATCTACTCGGACGGTGTCTATATTTCGGACAAACCTCTAGGGCCATTTACGCTGGCAGCCAATAACCCGTTTTCTTACAAGCCGGGAGGATTTATACCAGGGGCCGGACACGGGTCAACCATGACAGATAATTATGGGAATCTATGGCATGCCTCTTCCATGAGAATCAGTATGAATTATATATTCGAAAGAAGACTTGGGCTCTGGCTGGCGGGATTTGATCAGGACGGAGAGTTATTCTGTAATCAACGGTATGGAGACTGGCCCTATAAAATCGAGCAAAGGCAGATGAATCCATGGAGCCATCCGGAGTGGATGCTGCTATCTTACGGCAAACCGGCTGAAGCCTCTTCTCATGAAGAAGGTAGACAGGCATTCCAGGCAACGGACGAAAATGTACAGACCTGGTGGAGGGCGGAGTCCAACTCCCCTGGAGAATGGCTGGAAATCGATCTGGAGCATGTATGCGATGTGCATGCGGTGCAGATCAATTTTGCTGATGATCAGATCAATGCAACCCTTCCTATGGAAACAACGCTGCAAGGTGAAAGACTGATAGATGATCGTCAGTATTATACCAGATGGCTTCTCGAAGGCTCAACGGACGGCAAGGAATACTTTGTAATGAAAGATAAATCTGAAGCAAATACCAATTTGCCGCATGATCTAGTCCTGCAAGAGGAGGGGACGAAAGCCAGATTTATCAAATGTACAGTAATTTCATTACCCTTTAATCAGTCTGCCTGTATTTCCGGACTTAGAGTGTTTGGGATCGGCAAGGGAACGTCCCCGGGACAAGTCAGTGGCGTCCAAACAGAATGGATAAGCAAGCTTGATCTTTCCGTAAGTTGGGAGAGAGATGAAGCTGCAGGATATAATGTGCTCTGGGGATTTGCTCCGGACAAGCTGTACCATAGCCATATGGTATTCGGCTGTAATGAATTAACAATTAAAGCGTTGATTGAAGATCAGCCGCTGTATGTAAGAGTTGATGCCTTTAATGAAACAGGGATAACTGAAGGGTGTGTATACCGGGCAGTCTGAGAGAAGGGGGCCGCTCGGCTCGCAGGGATTCCTAAGAAATACGTATCAGATATTCCTTTAAATGACCTGGTAGGAACTTAAAAACGCCTGATTGAGCGATGAATCTGATAATTATATAGTTACATTGTAAACGAATTCAACACGAGATATTAGGAGGGAAAACATTGAAATCTATTGCATCTCATCAGATGAAGTTATACTGGCCGCTTTATGTGATGGCGATTCCGGGAATTATATTTCTCATCGTATTTAAATTCATTCCGCTGGCTGGTGCTGTAATCGCCTTCAAAGACTATTCCGTATTCCAGGGCTTTATTGATAGTCCTTGGGTAGGATTTAAGCATTTTGAAACCCTGCTGCAGCATCCTGACTTTCTCAATGTATTTAGCAACACTCTACTGCTGGGATTATTCAAGCTTACGATTGTTTTTCCGGTTCCAGTTCTGCTGGCGCTAATGATTAATGAGATCCGGAAATCGGCACTGAAGAAAGGAATTCAGACTGCACTATACATCCCGCATTTCTTGTCATGGGTAATCGTAGGAGGGATTCTCTTCGATTTCTTTTCACTAAGCGGAATGTTCAACATTATCCTTGGATGGTTTGGTGCCGAGCCTGTACTGGCGATGCAGGAAAGCGCATACTTCAGACCGATTTATGTGCTGGCTTCCATATGGAAGGATGCTGGGTGGGGAACCGTGGTCTACATGGCCGCAATCAGTGCAATTGACCCTCAGCTCTATGAATCAGCGATGATCGATGGGGCCTCCAGAATCAGACAAATCAGACATATTACATTCCCGATTCTGCTGCCTACCGTGCTTGTACTGTTCCTGCTCGATATCGGGAATTTCTTGGATCTCGGATTCGATCAGGTATATAACCTGCTGACTCCGATGACTTACAACGTGGGAGATATCTTGGATACTTATGTGTTCCGAACGGGCATTCAGCAAGGACAGTATAGTTTTGCAACAGCAGTTGGATTGTTCCAATCGGTAATTGGATTTATCATGGTCTATACGTTTAACAAGTTGTCCAATAAGGTTTCGGATGGGGGGCTCTGGTGACTATGCTTGCATCAAGAGGAGAAAAAGTATTCGTAGGAGTCATTACCGGCTTACTCATCCTGTTATCTGTCGTAGCGCTAGTACCGCTTGTATCCGTAATCTCTACTTCCTTGAGCTCCAAAAGTGCAGTAGATATGAACCTTGTCACTCTGTGGCCGAAGCAATTTACTTTGGACTCCTGGAAGTACATTGTCGACCGTCCTGATTTATGGAAGTCCTTCTTTTTGACGCTCAGTACGACTGTGATTGGAACAGTACTGGCCCTTCTGATGACAGCCTTGTTCGCCTATCCGCTGTCAAAGCCGGAATTCCGGTGGGGTTCGGTCATTATGATGGCTGTTGTAGTTGCGATGATTTTCAAGGCACCTATCATACCGTATTTCCTGACCGTACGTGGTATCGGCCTGTATGACAATCCGCTGGTCCTGGTTATCCCTCATATTTTGAATCCGTTCAATCTGATCATCATGCGAACCTTCTTCAAGCAATTCTCTAAGGAGCTTGAGGAAGCGGCCTTTTTGGAGGGCTGCGGATATTTCCGGATGCTGTTCCAGTTTGTGCTTCCATTGTCCAAGGCTGTACTGGCAACCCTTGCTTTGTTTTATGGTGTCGTGCTATGGAATCAGTTTCAGCATCCGTTGTTATTCCTTCAGGACACCAACTGGTTCCCGCTGCAAATCAAAATCCGCCAATTTATCACCGATGACAGCGTTATTATGGCGGGGGCCTCATCGACGATGAGTCTTAACTACAATGAGCGAACGCTGAGAGCAGCAACGGTTATCTTTGCAATTGTTCCGATTGTTGTGGTATATCCTTTCTTGCAGAAGTATTTCGTCAAGGGGGCAATGATTGGTTCGGTCAAAGGATGATTTCTTAAGACAAGATATCAGGACTTCAGTCCGTAACAAATAGCTTTAGAGGGGGGATACAGAAACATGAGTTTTAAAAAGGTTGGTTTATTCTTAGCCGCAAGCGCTCTCGCTGTTACTGCTGTAACCGGTTGTAACGGGAACGAAAACAATTCAGCGGGTAACGCAAACGCCAATCAGAATCAGGCTTCGAACGGAGATCAAGTAGTTGATATTGAGGTATGGGGTACCAACATCGGGTATCAGCCGGTTACCAAAGGTAGCAAACTGTACGAATTTTATAAGGAAAAGCTGGGTGTTGGGGTTATTAATCCGTATGTGGAGTGGAACGGGGGAACTAACTATCTCAATCAGTTGAACCTTAAGATTGCCGCTAACGAAATGCCGGATCTGTTCGTACCTCAGCAAGGACTTGAGGACAGTCTCGCGAAGAACGGGGCGATTGTCGATCTGACTGAACTGTTGCCTAAATATGCGCCGAACGTGTGGAAGGCTATTCCGGAAGATATCTGGAAAGTGGTCAAGGCAAATGACCCTACAGGTCAGGGGAGAATTTATTATATTCCCAATGTCGTTGAATACGGCAGATACGCCGGGCTGATCCGCCAGGATTGGCTGGATAAGTTGGGGCTGAAAATGCCAAAAACACAGGATGAATATGTAAAGGTGCTGGAGGCTTTCCGGGACAAGGACCCTAACGGCAACGGCCAGAAGGATGAGATTCCAACTGGCGGCCGGGAGCAGGTGCGCTGGATGGATCATTTGTTCGCCATGTATGGTGTGGCTATGTTCGAGGGTTATCCGGATTGGGATATTTACGATGGCAAGCTGACTTATTCTGCGGTTACGCCAAATATGAGAGCCGCATTGGAATTCATAGCCAAGCTATATAAGGAAGGCTTGATTGATAAGGAGTCGGTTCTTAATAGTAAGGACAAGTGGGAAGGGAAGATCCAATCCAATAAGGTGGGGAATTACTTCCACTGGGTAGAGCAGGGGAACTTGGTGTTTGAGAACCTGTATAAGAACACAGGTGTGAAGGCAGAGTTTTCCGTACTTCCTGTACCTGAGGTCGCAGGCTATAAAGGATTTTATACGATGAAGAAATTTGCCTCTCCTCTGTGGGTTGTCAAGAACAACAAGGATCAGGAAAAGCTGATGGCCACGCTAAAGCTGCTTAACAATGTGTACGATAAGAAAAACTGGAAAGACCTGTTTCTTGGTGTAGAAGGAATGCACTATACAATGAAAGACGGAAAAGCCATTAAGCTCCCGGATGACAAGAGCACACAGGAGAATCAGATTCTGAATCCGGCTACAAGCATATCGACACTGGATCTTACGATAGATCTTTTCAACAGCACGGTATCAGAAGACAGTAAGTGGGCCATTGATCAGGTCACCCGGAATATGAAGGAGGCTCAGAAGTATGCCAAAGTCATTGCCGGTGACGGTATGCCTGCCAGTGTATACGACGGCTTCCCGGACATTAACAACCGCACCCTTTATGCTGAATATGCCGCCAAGATTATTATTGGACAGTACCCCATCAGCAAGTTTGATGAGTTTGTAGAGAAATGGAACAAATCAGGCGGTGAAGAGGTCACGAAGCGTGCCAGAGAATGGTACAGCAAAGTGCAGCAGTAAACTATAGAACAGAACTAGATTCTGCAGGAGGTTAACATGAGCAGTCGTATAACGGAAGTGCTGCAAGGCAAGGAACACAATTATATTCTTCCTTTTCTCTGGCAGCATGGGGAGGAAGAAGCTGTAATCCGGGAAGAAATCGCCCGTGTCCATGAATCCGGAATTGGAGCGTTGTGCGTGGAGGCACGGCCTCATCCAGACTTTCTTGGACCAAAGTGGTGGCTGGATATGGATATCATTATGGATGAGGCGCGAAATCGCGGCATGAAGGTATGGCTGCTGGATGATGATCATTTCCCTACGGGGCATGCGGCAGGCAAGGTGAAGGAGGCTCCAGAGGAGCTTCAGCGTAAGTTTTTGGGTGAACGCTATATCGATACAATTGGTCCTGCCCAAGGAACCTCTCTGCTGCTGGATACCTTGCTGATGACCGGACTCCGGCCAACCTTCTCCTTGCGCCATAACGCTAAAGGGAATAATAAACTGATCTCAGTGGTTGCGGTCCGCCGCGATCCATCGAGTGGAACATTACTCAGTGAATGTGTTGATCTCACTGAATTTGTACATGAAGGTACTCTGTATTGGGATATCCCAGAGGGGTATTGGCGGGTATTTATGATCTCGGAAAATAAGGATGGCGGCAGCAAGGAGCAGGAAGATTATCTGAACCCGCTAGTCCGAAATTCAGTCCGTATTCTGCTTGATACGGTTTATGAGCCTGTTTATGAGCGTTATAAGGATGATTTCGGCAAGACATTTGCCGGATTCTTTTCAGACGAACCCGGATTTTATAATGATAAGACGACTTTTGATTTCAATTCAAAGCCAGGTAAACAAGGGGTACCGCTTCCTTGGAGCAATGAAATGCCGGCCCTGCTCGAGCAGGCGCTCGGAGAGGACTACCGTAAACAGCTGTATCTTCTCTGGCATGATGCCGGGGAACAATCGGACATTATCCGCTACACCTATATGAATATCGTCAGCAGGCTGTATGCAGAACATTTCTGCGGTCAGATCGGAGACTGGTGCAGAGCCCGCGGTGTGGAATACATCGGACATGTTCTTGAAGATAACAACGTGCATGCAAGGCTGGGTCCAGGCACCGGACACTTCTTTCGCTCACTCTGGGGTCAAGACATGTCGGGTATTGATGTGGTGCTGTGGCAAATCGTTCCCGGCTTTGATGAATTATCTTTCCGCCAGCCAACGGGAGGAGAGACGGATAGTGAATTCTTCCACTATGGTCTCGCTAAGCTCGGTGTATCTCTGGGACACATGGATCCGAAGAAACAAGGCCGGACGATGTGTGAAGTCTATGGGGCCTATGGCTGGACGGAAGGCTTGAAGCTGATGAAGTGGCTTACAGACCATATGCTCGTCCGCGGCGTCAATCATTTTGTCCCGCATGCGTTTACCCAAAAAGCTTTTCCGGAGCCGGATTGTCCGCCGCATATGTATGCGGGCGGACAGAATCCGCAGTACCGCTACTATGGCTATCTGAACCAGTACATTAACCGGATTAGTCACCTGATCTCAGGTGGTATACATGTGGCGTCTGCGGCCATCGTCTATCATGCTGAAGCCGAATGGTCAGGGAACACGATGTACTTTCATAAGCCGGTCAAGGCCTTGATGCAGCATCAAATCGATTGTGAAGTGATTCCCGTTGATGTGCTTCTGGAGGCAGCTCATGTTCAGGATAACAAGCTGCATGTCAATCTTGAAAATTATAGATGCCTGATTGTACCTTATGCGGAAGCACTCCCGGCAGCGATGATACAACGCTTGGCCCAGTTCGCTGAGCAAGGTTTATCCGTCCGTTTTGTTGAAGGACTGCCGGAACGCTCAAGTGAAGGAATCAATGTAACCGGTGAACTGTCACTGCTTTCGGCTCATCCAAACGTGAGGATGGTAGCTTTAGACAAACTGGCGGATGATTTGACTGCAGATGGATACTTTGAGGTTAAAGTTGAAGGATATGAACCTTATCTCCGGAATTATCACTATACTCATGATGATTTAGATGTGTTTATGTTTTTTAACGAGAGTCCGCATCAGATTATCTCTACGAATATTGTTCTGCCGGTGCAAGGTAATGTTTATGCCTATCATGCTTTTCTTAATAAGGTGAACAGGCTGGAGGCCGCTGGAGAGTCCGGTGCAAGAAGGGTGGAGCTTGTTCTGCATCCATATGAATCCATTGTCCTTTTGCATGGGCCTTCCCTAATAGATTATCCTGCCCGTCTGCCGCGGAGGGCAGAGGGTCCGATATTGGAAATGAGTGGAGAATGGGCAGTTTCCATTGCCGATGCTGATCATTATCCGCAATTCAAGGAGTGGGGGACACTAACCACATTGCAGAATATGAGTGGTCCCGGTGATCTGCCCAGCTTTTCCGGTACGTTCCGTTATGAGACAGAGTTTGAATGGAATGCTTCATGTAACAACGCATTTCTTGAACTAGGCGAGGTCTATGAAACGGCAGAAGTGTGGATTAACGGTGAACACGCAGGCGTTAACCTGTGCCCGCCTTATCGGATGGAGATAGCGGGTCCAATTCGTAAAGGGACCAACAGCCTGGTTATCGAGGTTACGAATACGCTTGTTAAAAACCAGCGGGACTTTTTGTCTTCCTTCTCTCAGCAGGAGCCAAGCGGACTTATTGGTCCTGTGACAATTTCACAGATATCGGTAACTGAAGCTCATTAACGGGACCTGATGAGGAGGGAATTAATATGACGAATTCCATTACTAATCCCATACTACGCGGATTCAACCCTGATCCGTCTATTGTACGCGTAGAAGACAATTACTATATTGCCACTTCCACTTTTGAGTGGTTCCCGGGCGTTCAGATTCACCATTCCAAGGACCTGATTCACTGGAGATTGCTAAAGCGGCCACTGGACCGGATATCGCAACTGAACATGCAGGGGAACGGAGATTCCGACGGTGTATGGGCACCCTGCCTGACTTATGATAACGGTCTTTTCTATTTAATTTATACAGATGTTAAGTCTCACAAAGGTGCTTTTAAGGACACCCACAACTACCTTGTGACCGCAGCAGATATAGAAGGTCCATGGTCGGAACCGGTATATCTGAACAGCAGCGGGTTCGATCCCTCTTTATTTCATGATGATGACGGACTGAAATGGCTGCTGAGCATGTTATGGGATTTCCGGAAGGGGAAGAACAAGTTCGGAGGCATTGTCATTCAGGAATATTCACACTCGGAGCAAAGACTGGTGGGTCCGGCTGCAACCATCTTTGAAGGAACAGAATTAGGATTTACGGAAGGGCCGCACCTGTATAAGCAGGGTGACTACTACTACCTGATTACTGCGGAGGGTGGAACCCGGTACCAGCATGCCGTTACTGTCGCGCGATCGGCTTGCCTTCATGGACCCTACGAAATTGATCCGCTTAATCCGGTGCTGACCAGCAGTGGTAATTCCGGGTTGACTCTCCAAAAAGCAGGGCATGCTTCCTTAGTTGAAACCCAAAATGGCGAATGGTATATGGCCCATCTTTGCGCAAGACCGGCGGATGGTCATCATTGTACGCTGGGCAGGGAGACAGCACTGCAGAAATGTTATTGGGACGAGAAAGGCTGGCTCCGCTTGGAAGGGGGAGGGAACGCTCCTTCTGCTACGGTACAGGCTCCAGCCCTCCCGCTTCATCCGTTTAAACCGGAACTGGAGCGGGATGATTTTGATGAACCCTTGCTTAGTGGCCATTGGAGCACACTCCGAATCCCGCCGGATTCAAGCTGGCTCACCCTTAGTGAACGGGAGGGTTTTCTGCGCTTAAAAGGAATGGAGTCTTTAAGCTCTCTGCACAGGCAGAGTCTGATTGCCCGTCGGCAGCAGTCATTTAGTATTGAGGCAGAGACGGTAATTGAGTTCGAGCCGGAGAGCTTTCAGCAGATGGCAGGCCTAATTCTATATTACAACACGGAAGATTATGTGTACTTAAGGATTACCCATCTCGAGAAGCACGGCAGAGTAATTGGAGTTATTGAATCGAAGCATGGGGTATACGATGAGCTGCTCGCAGCTGATCTGCAGCTGCCGCAATATGGTCCGGTTCGTTTAAAGGCTATAGTCCACCGGGACCGTCTGCAATTTTATTATGCAACTGAGGATAATAACTGGTGCCCGGTTGGCGAAGAGATTAATATTCTGCATCTTTCGGATGAAGCTGCTGAGCCTTTAAGATTTACAGGGACATTCGTTGGAGTGTGTGCACAGGATTTGAGAGGTACCCGAAAGCAGGCAGACTTTGATTATTTTATATACAGGGAAATGGAGTGAATTGTATTGTCAATTATACAGTTTCCTAAGGACTTCCTGTGGGGGGCAGCTACTGCTGCTTATCAGGTAGAAGGAGCCTGGAACGAGGGTGGACGCGGCCTTTCAATCTGGGATACCTACGCACATACTCCCGGGAATATACGAAATGGTGATAACGGTGATATCGCTTGTGGACATTACCATCACTATGAGGAAGATATTGCTTATATGAAAGAGCTCGGGCTACGTACTTATCGGTTCTCCATATCCTGGTCCAGAGTTTTCCCGAACGGCACGGGAGAGCTTAACAAGGAAGGGCTTCACTTTTACCATAGGCTAGTGGACAAGCTGCTCGACAACGGAATTGAGCCTTTTTGTACCCTTTATCATTGGGATCTTCCACAGGCCCTTCAGGATACAGGAGGCTGGAAGAATCGTGATACCATTGATGCTTTTGCCCTGTATGCCGGAGAGATGTTCAAATCATTCCAGGGAAAAATCAAATACTGGACTACCTTCAATGAGCCTTGGTGTGTCTCTTTCAAAGCCCATTATATTGGAGACCTGGCTCCGGGTGAGAAGAATCTGCAAAGCGCACTTGATGTTGCTCATCATCTGATGATCGCTCACGGCAGAACAGTGAAGCTATTCCGGCAGCTGGGGGTTCCTGGGCAAATTGGTTATGCTCCCAATGTAAGCTGGCGTGAACCGTTTAGCTCTAAACCGGAAGATGCCGGTGCTTGCCGCCGCAGAATAGGGTGGATGGTTGAATGGTTCATGGACCCTATCTTTAAAGGTGAATATCCTGAATTCATGACTGCAGCCTTTGAGGTCGAGGGTGCGAAAGTGAATGTTCAGCAAGGGGACATGGAAGATATTAAGCAGCCGATAGATTTCCTTGGTATTAACTATTATACCGGCTCCTTGGGGCGCTATAAGAAGGATATCGGCCTATTTGAGCTTGAAGACATAGATGAAGGTTATGAAAGAACAGACTTTAACTGGCCGATTTACCCTGAAGGTCTATATAAGGTGCTAGTACACATTACGGAACGTTATGGTCAAATCCCTATCTACATCACCGAAAACGGAGCATGTTATGATGACAATCCGGATCAGGGAAAAGTTCAGGATAACAAGCGTATTGCATATCTGAGCAAGCATTTAACCCAGTTAAACCGGGCAATGGAGACAGGGGTACTGGTAAAGGGCTATATCGCCTGGTCTTTGCTCGATAATTTCGAGTGGGCTGACGGTTACAGCAGGCGTTTCGGATTGATTCATGTAGATTTCAATTCATTAGTACGAATGCCAAAAGACAGCTTTTTCTGGTATGAAAAAGTGATAACCAACGGGTGGATAGAAGTCTGAGCGGATTGACTTATTAAAGGTTTTCTGGAACTGACAATATGGGAGAAGACATGGAAGGACCTGATCTCCATTGGCATAACCCAGGCCTAATCCTCTGCACCAAAAGAAAGCCGGCTTTCCAGACGAATCTGGAGAACCGGCTTTCCCTACAGGAAGCTATAGAGTCGTACGCCGTGCGGTGCAACTGTGGTCTTCAGCGCACCTGCGGCAAGTTCGGCAGGCGTTCCGCTCCACAGCTCGGTGCCGGCGGCTGCACCACTCAGGCCAAGCTCTTCAAGGGCCAGATCCAACTGCAGCGGGCTTTCACCAACGTTGAATACAGCAGCATAACGAGTGCCATCGGAGTGCTCAGCGGTCCAGACGATAAGATCATCTTTGCAGAGCGCTTCCCTGGCTCCGTGGCTCTCCCGGTGCATGCGCAGAACCTCACGGTTGGTAAGCAGCGCAAGCGTCCAGTCATCATTGTCCCGCAATTCACCGCCAAAAATGAGCGGCGAGCGGAAGATACTCCAAAGCGACATCATCGTCAGCTGCTCATCACGCGTGAACCGGGTCCAGCGGTCCTCCCCGCCGCCATCCACAGAGCGGATACCAATATGGCCGAGCGGCAGCATATCGCAGTCCGGCCAGCAGCCGGCTTGAGGTACGCCCTGCCATTTCCGGCAACGGTCGAACATATCCAGCAACAGCGGCCACAGGTCCCAGAAGTCATCTGTAACCCGCCACATGTTGGCATGTCCGGTGAAGAATTCTGCGTATTCCACCGGAGCGGGGCCAGGAGAGAGGCTCAGCACCATGGGCCGGCCGCAACGCTCAATCGCCTGGGAGATTAGAGCAATCTCAGGCTGATGAGTATCGTACAGCCTGGAAGCGGCGATGTCGTCCACCTTCACCAGGTCAACGCCCCACTCTGCATACAGTTCAAAGAGAGAATTATAATACGCCTGTGCCCCTTCTTTGGAGGCGTCCACTCCATACATATCTGTATTCCATGGACAGATGGAGTTCGTATGTGCAATATCGCGTGCCGTCGCAGTTGTACCCAAGACCGGTGTGGCGGCATGGGCAGCCTGCCGCGGGATGCCGCGCATGATATGAATGCCGAATTGCAGTCCAAGACTGTGTACATAATCGGCTAAGGGCTTGAAGCCAAGGCCGCCCGCTGCGGAAGGGAAGCGGTTCTCAGCGGGCATCAGCCGGGAATATTCATCGGTAATCAGCGGAACAAACGGCCGGTATTGTGAAGAGTTCGCATAAGGCTCGTACCACTGAATATCAACGGTAATATAGCTCCAGCCGAAGGCTTTGAGGTGTTCTGCCATATACTGTGCATTTCCGCGTATTTCTTCTTCCGTTACGGCCGCGCCGTAGCAGTCCCAGCTGTTCCAGCCCAGCGGCGGAGTAGGTGCTGCAAGCTTGTGATCCATTGTGAATCTCCTTTACTGATGTATTATTGCTCTTTCTAGTTCCATCATAATAAAGGAGATTAGCGATATCTATAGTAATCTTGCGAGTCGAATAGCACTATATTGCGGTTAATCAAAAAACAGCCTGCGGTAGGTTAGGCTTTCGCCCCCGCTTCGGAATTCTCCCGGTGTAAGTCCGGTTAAGCTGCGGAACGCCTTGATGAAATAACTGCCGCTGGAGTAGCCAATCTGCTCAGCAATGGCTTCTATGCTGAGACCGGTTCCTCTGAGCAGCTCCATGGCCTTCTCCGTACGGACACGGGTCAGATATGCGCCGGGAGTCAGACCCGTGCTGGCCGAGAAGCGGCGGATCAAATGGTATTTGGACAGGGCTACATGCTCGGAAAGCAGATCGATGCTGATCATTCGTGAGTAGTTATGCTCAATAAATTCGGCTGCACGCCTTACGTTCACTGACCAGTTGTCCCGGTTCCGCAGTGTTGTTACCTGCAGTCTGGAGAGCTCTGTCATGAACTGATAGATGCACGACGAGGCAATAAGAGGGTCGGAGATTCTGCCGGCCGCGGCATCGTTTACAATCATCCGTAAGACCCGGATCGGCGCACAGTCTGCGGGCAGATAAGGAACTTCTCCTGCTTCACGCAAGAATTTGCGAAAGTGAGGCAGAATCAGATCGGGCCGGAAGAGCAGGAACAGGAATTCCCAAGGCTCTGTTGATTCCGGTTGATAATAATAGCGGTGGGGTCCGGGGATTTCGGCGAGAAAAGCCTGCCCGGCGGTAACACGGTGCGTCCGGTCCCCCGACTCAAATACGCCTTCTCCGGAGAGGGTGTATTGGAACAACAGAAGTGGCCCATCGTTCCGTTCCAGACCGTCCCAGCGATAAGAAGGCGTGCTGATTGAATCAGACCCGGCCGCAAATAATACGCACAACTGGAGCTCCTTATCTTCCGCGAACCGAAAGCCATAGGTACCTCTGGGAATGTCCATAATGTCCTCCTAGCAGTATGTGAAGATGCTTCAGCATTGATTTTAACGCGACTTGTTGAAAACAGAAAGCACCTTTGTTACTGTTACACATATAAATGCTGCGAAGGAAGGTTATTATGTCCCCCAAAACTCAAAGTTATAAAGCAACGAATGAACATGTGAAAATCATCGGACGGACTCATTATTCCAACGATGTACTGTGGCTGGCGCTCTCAGGCGGCGGCGTGGAATTTTCCTTCCATGGTACAAAAGCGGAGATCACATTAAGAGGTGATGCTATTGCCTTATCCGGCAATAATCTCGCAAGAGTCGGCATCAGTGTAAACGGCAAAAGGGTTATTGACGATCAGGTGGATCAACCGCTCCAATCGTATACTGTATTTGAAAGCGAAACTGCGCAGAACGTCACGATAAGGCTCATCAAATTATCAGAGGCGGCGATGTCAACGGTAGGGATTCAGGAAATCGCTGTTGATGCAGCGGATGGAATTAAGCCAACCCCGGATGAAGTACATAAAATTGAATTTATCGGCGACTCCATCACTTGCGGCTATGGCGTTGATGATGAGGTTGGGCTGCATTCTTTTTCTACGGCTACGGAAGATGTTACCAAAACCTATGCTTACCTCACCGCGCAGCAGCTCCATGCGGACTACAGCATGGTTTCGTACAGCGGATACGGCATCATTACAGGCTATACGGAAAACGATCAAAAGCTTAGCACGCACCTGATCCCGGATTATTATGAAAAAGTGGGGAAGTCTGAGGGGAAATTTGATGATCGAGTGCTGCCCCAGGATCTGCGTTGGGACTTCAGGAAGTTTGTGCCCGGTCTGATTGTCATTAACCTAGGAACGAATGACGATTCCTACACCAAAGAGGATACCGGCAAGCAGACGGAATATGCTGAACAATATGTTGAATTTCTTAAAATGGTCAGACGCAACAATCCGCATGCTCCGATTCTGTGTACGCTGGGTATCATGGGAGACAGGCTGTATCCTTTTGTCGAACTAGCCGTGAAACAATATACCCTGCAAACAGGCGACAGTAATATTAATGCAATGAAATTTGATGTGCAGCTGGAAGCTGACGGATACGCAGCCGACTTCCACCCGTCCCAGGCCACTCACCGTAAAGCGGCGGACAAACTGACTGCTCAAATTAAAGAGCTCATGGAGTGGTGATTAAGCGAGGGAGTGCGGATCACTACGCTGTATCCCTTTTTCGTTTACGAACTTCTCCAGAACCCTGAAATCCTCTGTAACCTTTTTAAAAGGTAAAGCATCCAGCACCTGTTCCCGGTAATCCTTTTTGGCTGCAGCGGACAGCCGGGAATCGAGTATGCTGAGTACACCAAGGTCAGTTTCACTGCGGATCAGACGGCCGGTTCCTTGTCTTAACCGAAGCAGCATGTCCGGTACAAACACATCTTTTAAGGGATTCTCGGCCAGAGATGCCTTATATTCATAGATAGGATCGGAAGGAACAGGGAAAGGCAGCCGGAAAATGATTAATTGCGACAAATCGGAACCTTCGATATTCACGCCTTCCCAGAATACACCGGTACTAAGAAGGACGCCTTTACTGCCCCGGAATTCAGCGATCACCCCGTCTTGGGACGATCCTTCTCTTTGCATATGTAGCGTCCAAGTAAGCGCCTCAGAGTTTAATTTCTCATGGATGTACTTCATATCCTCCTTAGCTGAAAAAAGGACCAATGTCCGCCCGCCCGTTAAATTACAGAGCCTAAGCATTTCCTTGTAGGCCGCATCAAGATAACTTTTCCGGTCCTTATGGCTATAGTAGGGGACGTCCTTGGCAATATACATCATGGTGTGGTCGTCATAATCAAACGGTGAAGCCTGGCGCTCCATATAATCTCCCCTGTACCCGAGGGACTCAGTCAGATAAGCGTATTGTTCCTCCAGGGTTTCTCCGCCTTGACACATGGTTGCTGACGTTAAGATCACGGATGTCTTCCCGTTAAATAAAGTATACTTTAGAAATTGGCTTATGCCCTTTGGACAGATACTAATGGTACTCTCCCGCTGGCTGTTGCTTGCCCAGATGAGATAGTTGTCCTTTGCTCTGGCGAGCACATCGAAGAGGTCGATAAGTCCATTCATGGCTTCAAAAGCATTGTCGATTTCCCGCTCACGCCGGGAAGTTAAGACGGAAAGGCTGAGACTGAGCTCTTTCAAAATCTGCACCGCCCGTCTTAACGGAATTCCTGTGATCTCTGATACTTTTATCCGGTCATTGTCCTGTTTGGCTGTGTGAAGCAGATCCGCCTCTACCTGTTTAAAGACATGGCTAACGCATCTTTTTACAAATTTGAATTGCCCCATAAGACCCGTATCTGCGGATTGCTTGAAGAGAATCTGCAAGACGTCGTCCAGAATACGGCAGGTGCCCCGGAAGGTGAACTCGAGTGTTCTTGCATCTCTGACCTTTGCTTCCAGATTATGAGCTTCATCTATGACGATCAGGGCCGGCCGTTCCGTGATTAAGCCCTTGGTTCCTTCTTTCTTCTTGATCAGATCACGGATAAGCAGGTCCTGGTTTACGATAATGAAATCCATATCGCCGGCGCTGGCATTAATCTTCGCTCTCATCTCGTAGAACGTACATGTGCTTTTATAATGGCAATGTTCAAATTTACAGTCATTTACACAAACGTTAGACCATACTGCATCACTGGTTCCACCTTCAATGTCCGCTCTTTCATCAATCTCGTAATTCAAAATACGCCCGGCGAGCGTAGACAGAGGGGAGGAGCTTGAATCATCAGGCTTGAACAGCTCTGCTGCCCTGTACCGGCAGGCATATTGCCCCATGCCTTTTCCGACAACGGAGCGGACCGTGGTGAATCCGAGACGGCTTCCAATGAATCTGAGATCTTTATGTATCTGTTCTGAAAGCTGGATGGAGGAGGTGGCAATAATGATCGGCTGCCGGGAGACCTGGTTAATGAGCAGGCCGGGAATAAGGTAGGCAAAGGACTTGCCGATGCCGACTCCGGCTTCAATCATTGCGTTATAGCCATTAATATAGGCGTCAGCGATATCCAGAGACATATCCTGCTGGCCGATCCGCTCCTTCAGTCCGATCCTGGGGAATCTGTCATACATCCGGAAGACGGCATTAATTAAAGAGGGTTCGACGTCCTTTTTCAGCTCCCGCTTCTGTAATTTATAGAGATCACTTAACCAACTGATGACAACCGCCCCTTTTCTATATCAATGATCTTCCTGCTGGAGTATTTTGGTGAGGTTGTAATTATCTTCGATGCTACCTTAACAGTCAAGTGTCAGAATAGAAGTCATATATAATGGATGATAAGGAGGAATATCTAAGTGAAAGAACAAAGAGCTGGAATGCAATCTATTAATGAATTGTTCACATCCAGACATTCAGTTTTGATCTGGATGTCAACGGTTTATGTATCGGCAATAATCATGCAGTTTTTTAAGGACCCTTTGATTTTATCCAGTTCAGCGTTCACTTGTCTTTTCACAGTTCATGTCTTAATACACTGGAACTCATTTCGGATTAGGACTAACAAGCAATTCTGGTTATACTTTTCGATCCAAGGCATCCTGATTTACTTATGCGCGATTCTGATGCCAGACGGTTATCAAGCCGTTTTAATTGGCCTGCTTCCAGTCTTAGTCGCTCAAAGTCTGGGTTTTTCCTATCGGATCAAAAGAGTCGTTCTCGTTGCCTTTATCAGTATTATCTTGTTTTTTGATGCAATGCTTACTTTAGGAGATACGGATGAACTCATATTATTCCTTCCCTTTTTTACCCTGATGCTGATTGTTGTTGTGGCCTATGCCCTGTTGTTCTTTCAGCAGGTTCACGAAAGGCTCAAGACCCAGAATTTCTTGCGGGATCTTCAGGAGGCCCACAAGAAAGTGGAGGAGTTAACACTCTCCAATGAACGTCAACGTATGGCTCGCGATCTGCACGATACCCTGGCACAGGGGGTGGCTGGATTAATTATGCAACTCGAAGCGGCAGATGCGCACATGGCACAAGGCCGTATGGAGCGGACTCAGGAAATCATCAAGCAGTCCATGAAACAGGCCCGTACAACCTTGGCAGAAGCCCGCCGGGCTATTGATAATCTTCGGGCGAAATCAGCGTCCGAGATTGATTTTAGGGAAGCCGTTGACGATGAGGTCCAGCATTTTACGGAGGCCACAGGTATAGCCGTTGCAACGTATCTTAAACTCGACAAACGCTTGTCCAGGATGGTAATGGAACACAGTCTGCATATTGTGAAGGAGTGTCTCACCAACATCGCCCGGCATGCCAAGGCAGACAAGGTATGGGTTACCCTGTCTGATCAAAGAGGCCTGTTATTTATGGAGATCAGGGATAACGGATCTGGATTCAACACGGACGCTATTGGAAAGGATGCCGGACATTATGGTCTACTGGGCCTCCAGGAACGGGTGCGGTTGATTGGAGGAGAAATGAAGGTGCGTAGCAGTTCGGCAGGTACGAGTATACAAATTGAGGTATCATTCACCGAGGGAGAATCTATATGAACCGGTATAAAATCCTGATCGTAGACGATCATTTCGTTGTCAGGGAAGGCTTGAAGCTGATTATGGAAACCGACGAACGGTTTCAAATTGTCGGGGAAGCAGGAAACGGGCAGGAGGCGATACACCTCATTGATGAGTTGCAGCCGGACGTTGTCCTCATGGACTTAAATATGCCGGTGATGAGCGGACTGGAAGCGATGAAGGTATTGAAAAGCAAGAACAGCCCCGTTCCGGTAATCATTCTGACGACCTACAACGAGGATGATTTAATGATTAACGGTCTGGCTTTGGGGGCGAGGGGATACCTGTTAAAGGATACAAGCCGGGAGAATCTGTTCAGGAATATTGAATCAGCGGTGAGAGGGGAGACCTTGCTTACCCCAGAGATTATGGAAAGAGTCATAGCCGCCCGTGGGAACCACAAAGCTTATAACTCTGCTAATGAGGAAGCATCCCTGCTGACCGATAAAGAGACTCAGATTCTGCAGAGCGTAGCTCAGGGTTTCAAAAGCAAGGAAATCGCCTCAGATATGGGAATTGCAGAACGAACGGTAAAAGCACATTTAACGAGTATTTACAACAAACTTGGAGTGGATTCGCGGTCTCAGGCGGTGGCTGTCGGTCTGGAACGAGGGATCTTACATATGTAACTTGGACATGCGAAGGAATTCTTTCGCATGTTTTTGTTTTATATTCACATTTTGAAGCGAGGCCCTACGGTGTGTGTAGGGCTTTTTCTTTTGGGATAACGGGCTGCCCGAATGGGCAAATGCGGTCTGCCCGTTTGGACGATGTTGAACAGTCATCCAGTCTGTAAGATTAAGACATAGATAAACATTAGTAAGGAGGAGCGATACTGAAATGGCTAAATTATTATACCGGCTGGGGTTTTGGTCAGCGAAGAACCGGATTAAAGTCCTTATAGGAAGCATTACTCTGTTAGTAGTAGCCGCTATTGTGGCGCTGTCGATGGGAATCCATTTTGGTGAGGAGACCAGTATACCCGGGCTTGCCTCGCAAAAAACGCTTGAAGTTATGGAAAAGGAATTTCCAAACCCACAGGGTAACCTTGGCAAGACCCAGCTGGTGCTGAAGGCACCGGACAATGAGACGTTATCCTCTGAAGCAGCTCAGCAGCTTATAACCGTGAAGCTCAAAGAAGTGGCAGCGGATCAGGAGGTTTCTTCGGTTGTAGGTCCGTACGAGAACCATTCGTTAAATGCGGACAGCACTATTGGCTATGCCACAATTACTTATAAAGTTCCGGGTGCAGATGTCACCGACGTTTCGAAGGATTCAGTGAATCAGATTGCCGAAAGTCTGCGGGATGCGGGCTGGCAGGCCGAACTGATCGGAGACGGCTATGTGAAAATGGCAACCAGCAGTCCTACCGAAGGTCTCGGAGTTTTGCTGGCCCTGGTAATTCTTACAGTAGCATTAGGTTCTATCATTACTGGCGTTCTGCCGATCCTTACAGCGGGTTTAGGCCTAGGCTTCGGGATTATGCTGATTATTATCGGAACCAGTTTCTTAGATATTCCTTCGTTTGCCTTATCGCTGGCCGGGATGCTGGGACTGGCTGTCGGTATTGATTATGCACTGTTCATTATCGCCAGATACCGGCAGCAGCTTGCCGAAGGCTACGAAAGACGGGAAGCAATTGCCATCGCGAACGGAACAGCCGGGAGTGCGGTTGTGTTTGCTGGAGTAACGGTCATTATTGCGCTTGTCGGGTTTTCATTCGTTGGAGTACCGTTCCTTACCGCTATGGGTACAGCTGGAGCACTTACTGTATTGACCGCAATCCTTATGACCATATTCGTCGTTCCGGCGATTCTGGAACTGCTGGGGAGCAAGGTTAAAGTGCCCACCAAGCGTTCCAAGCGCAAAGGAAGCAATCAGAAGCCGGCAAGCCGCGCCAATCTGTGGGGAAAATTTGTTACCGGGCAGCCCTTAATGGCTGTAGTACTGGGTGTAGCCCTGCTGTCAACGATTGCTTTGCCCTTCTTCCACATGGAGACGGGGCTCGGTAATGACGGGCAAAAATCTCCGGATAAAACTGAACGGCGGGCCTACGATCTCCTGTCCGAAGCCTACGGTGAGGGATACCACGGTCCGTTAGTCATTCTGGCCGAAACGGATGGCGGTAAAGAGGCAGCAGCTAATCTCAATAAAGTTATTGAAGAAGTAAAAACTTATCCCAATGTCGCGGTGGTAAACCCGGCAGTCACTGGACCTTCCGGAAAAATCTCGCTGATTACTGTTATGCCGACAACGGGACCCAATGATTCGAAAACCATAGACCTTGTCCATCTGATTCGTGATAAGGCACCGGAAATAGAACGGCAGGATCATATTAAGATCGGTGTAACCGGCAGCACAGCTGTCAACATCGACATCACCCAGAAATTAAACCAGGCATTGCCTAAATTTTGCCTCATTATTGTTGGCTTGGCCTTTGTACTGCTTATGCTGGTATTCCGTTCGATTCTCGTTCCGATCAAGGCAGTGCTCGGATTCATCCTGTCGCTTGGTGCAACCCTGGGATTCGTTACCTATGTCGTTCAAGATGGACATTTCCAGAATCTGTTCAACTTCTATACCAAGGCACCGGTGTTTAATTTCCTGCCAATCATTGTAGTCGGCGTCCTGTTCGGTCTGGCGATGGACTACGAAGTATTCCTGGTCAGCCGGATGCGTGAGGAATTCAAGAAGAGCGGCGATGCCAAAAAGTCCGTTCTTGCCGGAATCCGTAACAGCGGCGGAGTCGTAACGGCAGCAGGCCTGATCATGGTTGCAGTCTTTACCGGATTCATTCTCGCAGAAGAGCCTATGGTTAAGGTTATGGGGTTGGCGCTCGCCTTCGGTGTTCTCTTTGACGCTTTCATTGTCCGGCTGCTCATTGTTCCCGGCGTGATGACCTTGCTTGGGAAGTCGGCATGGTATTTTCCAAAATGGCTGGACCGCTTGCTTCCGAATCTCGATGTGGAAGGTGAGGGAGTGATGGAGGAAGTGGAGAAGAAGCGGCTGGCCGCAGAGATTGAGCCTAGAGTAAGACTCCTTGGCTAATAATCTGGAACAATAGGTACCACTCTATGATCCGCCTTTCGGTGTTCACACTTGTCTATAACGAAGAGGGAAATATATATGATCTGTACTTAAGCATCACTGACGCGTTAAAGGGAAGAATAGAAAGCTATTTTGAGCGAAATTACGGGCAAACAGCTTCGATCTGGGCCGGAGTGAAGAACTCAACCTGCACAGATCCCAAGGATATTTTTAAGCTCATGCCCTTCTATTGAAAAGAAATGATGATACAGACTCTCTGATGAAGCTATTTAAGCGTGAGGTTGCTGATAGCCTTTATTAATATTACGGGATGCATCGTTTTCTGCCGATAATGGCGAAGATGGAACAAGCCTTCATGTGCTGCGGCTCTTCGTCTGGTTCACCGGATTGGAGTGATCCAAGCCCGGCAAGATATTCAGAGATTTAATACTGCTCAGCATCGTACGTCGATATCGATGAAAGGTTTAACGCCGGCAATCAAGCCCGTGTCAACATTGACCAGCACGTCTGCAGTAGCCGTATTTGTCACTTTAAATCCAAGACCGGACAATATGAATAAAGGTGCTCCGGCAATGCCTACTCCGCTGGTTTGAGCAGCTTGCATATCTTGTCCGCTGATGCGCTGAAAGGTACTAGGTCGAGCAACTATTTGGAAGCTACTGTTCTCAGATTCGATCTGGAGATCAGGCAGCTTCCTTTTTTATACCCGGTTCCAGCATTGTAGAGCAAAGTTATGGCCATTTTGATCACAAGCAATTCGTTAGTCGATCTACAGACAAGGTTGACATAGCCGCGTTTAGCCTGATGCATGTTCACTATATATGTCCCTGCCGGATAAGTGATACCATCCACGCTTAACGGAGGGACAGTCTTCTCAACCTTCACACCGTTGCGGAGCAGGTTTGCACTATTTTGTAGGTCTCCTCTTTTGCAGATCAATTAAGGTGACTCGAGCTTTATTAATATCCAATCGTTAGTCTATATGTTCTGATTTAAATGGTAAAAATTACAGGTTGCATGATATAGGGAAGTCGAGGTATATTATTAGTCCGGCCAAGAAACATCAACGCCGAGCTCGAAAAGAAGTTGAAAAAAAGAGCTTGCATTACTCGGTCGAACGTGATATATTATAAGAGTTGCTGGTGACGAGATAATCGGCGCCGACGACGAGCTTGATCTTTGAAAACTGAACAACGAGTGAGTGGGATTTCACGCAAGTGAGATCCAAAAATAGAGAATATTTTATTCTCGTCAGATGTTTCAAAATGAGCAATCGCTCTTTCTAAATACCAATTTGGAGAGTTTGATCCTGGCTCAGGACGAACGCTGGCGGCGTGCCTAATACATGCAAGTCGAGCGGAGCTTATCCTTCGGGGTAAGCTTAGCGGCGGACGGGTGAGTAACACGTAGGCAACCTACCCTCTAGACTGGGATAACTACCGGAAACGGTAGCTAATACCGGATAATTCCTTCACCCTCCTGGGCGAGGGATGAAAGGCGGAGCAATCTGCTACTAGAGGATGGGCCTGCGGCGCATTAGCTAGTTGGTGGGGTAATGGCCTACCAAGGCGACGATGCGTAGCCGACCTGAGAGGGTGAACGGCCACACTGGGACTGAGACACGGCCCAGACTCCTACGGGAGGCAGCAGTAGGGAATCTTCCGCAATGGGCGAAAGCCTGACGGAGCAACGCCGCGTGAGTGATGAAGGTTTTCGGATCGTAAAGCTCTGTTGCCAGGGAAGAACGTCCGGTAGAGTAACTGCTACC
>NZ_LVWI01000056.1 GCF_001909055.1 Paenibacillus helianthi | reverse complement strand
ATATTATTACTATTATATCATTAATATCAAAAAACAACAAGTTCAAGGCGGAACAACCCATGAACCAAAAGGGATGAACAACTTCAGTAACAGTTACTTTATGGCACGGAAGAATTTTTCAAGATGCTCCATTTCAGTTTGTGATAGATCGTCAATCATGGATATAAGTCTCAATTTGTTGAAGTTCTCCCCTTGATTTATCATATTTTTAAGAATGTAGTTTCTATTTCTAATAACATTAGCTTTCAATTCTATTTCTTTAAAAGGGTCTTCAAATAACATTCCATTTATATATCCTAAATCACTCAAGTATCTAATTCGTTTTGTCATTAAGACCTTATGCTCATATAGCATATGTGCAGCTCTCAAATATTGAAAGTCTAAATCAGCTAATTCAATTAATTTCCTATAAATCCCCATACCAAAGATAGGTTCTCGACTACCATGCAAGCATTGTTCTTCAGCAGGTATTCCTTCAATCACTTCGTATCTCTTAGCTGTATTTGTCGAATTCATATAATAACCTAGAGTATTCCTAAAGTAATCGAAATTAAAAGCATAGGACTTCCAGTTATTAAATGATATAAGTTGAATGCCAAATACCCAGAGATCAAGAGTATAATCTATTTCTTCACTTACAGCTCTTTCTACTTCTTCAAAAGTAGCCTGTGTTGCGCAATAACTTCCTTGTCATATCCAAATATCAGCAAATCATGCATCAAGTTTTCAATTGTTTTGTAATTAGGTATAAACCTCTTATTTATAAGCACGTAAATGTAGCTATCATTGTATATGGCCTTTATTACAAAATCACAAATATTCATTTTAAGTAAACGTAACAGTTCCTTTTGAACACTGTGGATATTTAAGAGCAGATTATAGATCCTCATGAGTGGCTGATAAAATGCCAAGTGAAATGTATCAGGAGCATACCAGTCACACCTTAATTGCATATGGTTTGTAAATAACCATTCCAGTATGAAGGATGCTTAGGTAATATTGAATTCAAATTTGCATGAATCGGGTATCCAGAAACTTCAGGGTCCTGCATAAAAAGTTTTTTTTCATCAATACCCCTCCTATTTTTGTTATGGTGTCTCTAAAAACTATATATTGCTTCAAAAACGAAACCATAGGATAATTTTCCAAAGACAAAATCATGTAACAGCCATGAAAAAAGATGCTAAGACACCACGAAATCAACGACCAGGACTGGATAGAAAATTTATGTTTATCTGAAAACAAGGCAGGCCCTCGAAGCCCATCCATGATGCTAGATGGAGTGCCTTGGAAAGTTAAAACAGGTGCTCCTCGAGTTATTTGTCAAAGTAACGAAAATAGGCAAAACCTACAATTTAGATTTTTTTCATGCTAATTCACTGCCTCTACAAAGTTCACTCAAATCTTTTATCGTTAACATAATTCGAAAAATCCTTTTCAGCACTACCGACATCTTATAATTCTTCTCAATATGGTACTGTTTAAACTCCCAACGCTCCAAGCTTTATCGCCTTTTATTTTCCCGGTCTTACTAACCGTAAATCAAAAAGAATTTAATGGAATGGACAAGCCTTTGCCAACCGGCTTTATGTAGCTTTCTTTTAAAATCCATAGATCATAAAAAAATGATAATCCTTGGTCGATTCACGCAACATTAAATCACGATATTCATCTTTTTGAAAAATATCTTTTAGCAATCTCAAAATCTATAGGTTTAACGTGCTCTATATCTATACCGACTGGATGCTTACTTGTTGCACAAACTACCCAGCTTTCTGCATGTGATATATCAAAGTGAAAATCAGTAACATTTTCCAAAAATGGTTTTCCATATTCATTTGTGCCGAAAACGATATCTTTGTTGAATATATTTAGATCATCGTAAATAATTCTTCGGATTAATACCTCTGCTAACAATGTACGTATAGCATCTTCATGAATTTATTTATCTCATCATTTTTTATATTTATAGCATACACATTGATCATAGCTAAACCTCCTTTGTCTTTGATGCTAGAATAATTTTTAATTAGATTCGATATAAGTGCGCTATCCTCCTTTTTCAAATAAAAGACCAAAGACCCACAAAAATAGCTTCTTTCTTCTTAATCTCTGTTCTTACGGTCTTATGTAAATTGTGTTAATTGAATCAATTGAAGAAAAACCGGAGGTCTTACCGCGGGGTGCTGTCTATAAGATTAATCGAATATTTGAATTTTATTCAGGAGTGTCAAAACACTCTTTATATCAAAGTAATATATATGTTCAGAGTTTTTAAGTAATCCCGTTGCAAATTCTTTATATCATAAAATACTTGTATAAAATTAGAATTCTTCCAGTTATGAAATGATGGATGCAACCCAAGGATAGATAATGCGAATGTTGGAAGCATTTCATTTATAGCCGGCAGTGAAAGCGGTAACATTATTAATAATGATTATCGTTTCTTCGTTATTTTAATAAAAATTTCGTCAACATATCGTCAACAAAGTCAAAAAATATCTTTAACATCAGTTTCTTTAATGAAAACAAAAAAAGCAAAAAAAACCTTGAATCATCAAGGTTTTTTTGCTTTTTTGAATGTTATGCGGTAGAGAGGACTCGAACCTCCACGGGTATACACCCACTACCCCCTCAAGATAGCGTGTCTGCCATTCCACCACTACCGCGCGGTGTGTACTTTAACTAAAGCATTGTTTGAGGCCAACACTCAATATTATAAATTGATTCTTACGAAAAGTAAAGCTACCGTGATTAAGAATTTTCTTCCGTTCCTTTTTGCTTGCGGTATTGGGTGAAGGCGATATATTCCTTAATGAAATTCTGCTCTTCAGGCAACAGTTCATTGCTTTGGCAATTCAATTGCCGAATTTGTCCAAAAAAATATTCCTCCGAACCTTCACGCACCATTTCAGGTGATTTTTTGCCTAAGATTAGCCAATCCAGGCTCACATGAAAAAAAGCCCCGATTTCGATCAGCTTATGCGTCCCGGGCGTTGACTTGCCCCTCTTCCAGTCTCCCATATTTCCTGTACTTATATTCAACTGTTCGCAGAACGATTTCTTGGTGATCCCCTTCTGCTTAATCAAGTATTCAATTCGTTCGTATATGGACTGCATATGCCAACCGCCTTCCACTATATTTAAAAAAACTTAATTGCGTAATTATTATTGTAAAATGACGTAAAAAAGTATATAATTAACTATTATTATGTCTTATCCCATTATATCATACGGCTGGATAGTCGATAAGAGGTGAGCCCCTTTTGAACAGCAAACGTCCCATAACCCCCTACGGCTGGGCAATCAAACAGCGGCTGACAGAGCTGCATCTGGACCAGAAAAAATTCTGCGAGATTTATAATATCCCACCTTATCGCCTGTCCAACCTGATCCATGGCACGCGTAGAGCCGAACGCTACCGGCGCCAGATTTCGGAGCTTTTGGGCCTGCCCCCATCTTAGCTTTTTCCTGCCGTGGGACCAGCCTGTCTCTATACAAAAAAGACCGCTCCAATCAGACGTAGTATCTGATTCAGGAGCGGTCTATTGTGACTGTATGCGGTAGAGAGGACTCGAACCTCCACGGGTATACACCCACTACCCCCTCAAGATAGCGTGTCTGCCATTCCACCACTACCGCATATGGTGACTCGTATGGGATTCGAACCCATGTTACCTCCGTGAAAGGGAGGTGTCTTAACCCCTTGACCAACGAGCCATGATTGATAACTTATGTGTTTGTCACAACAAAAATGAGTATATCAAATACTGCGGATTTTGACAAGAAGTTTTTTTGAATCAAATAGCGGGGAGCTGCATCCGTCTGAAATCTGTCCTCCCCGCTACTTTCACTTCCCGCCAAAAAGATATCGACCTGAGCCTTCGCACTTAGTTTCGACCTCCGGCAGCGGCCAGCACCTCTATGCCATTAGCGGCTTCATAGCCCAGACTTTGCGCTACGGCCAGATTGGTCACATACCCGGCAGCCACGTTAATTCCACTGGCCAAGGCAGCATTGTTCAATGCAGCAACATGAATGCCCAGATTAGCGATCTGCAAGGCATAGGGGATCGTCACATTCGTAAGCGCCAGTGTCGAGGTCCGTGCCACAGCGCCCGGCATATTAGCCACAGCATAATGGACAACTCCGTGCTTCACATAGGTCGGATTCTCATGGGTTGTGATCCGGTCAATCGTTTCAATTGAACCGCCCTGATCGACTGCAACATCCACAATGACAGAACCTTCCGCCATTTGCTGCACCATGTACTCTTTCACCAGCTTGGGTGCCCGGGCACCCGGAATGAGCACAGCCCCAATAAGCAGATCGGCTTTACGGACAGCTTGTTCAATATGATAAGAATCAGACATGAGGGTAACCAGACGCCCGCCAAAAATATCATCGAGAACCCGGAGCCGGGTCGCATTCACATCCAGCACGGTAACCCTTGCTCCCAAGCCGAGCGCAACCTTGGCTGCATTGGTACCCACAATGCCTCCACCTACAATCACCACCTCACCAGGCTGAACACCTGGAACGCCGCTAAGCAGCACACCTTTGCCGCCATGCGGCTTCTCCAGCAACCCCGCTCCAATCTGAACCGCCATCCGTCCGGCTACTTCGCTCATGGGAATGAGCAGCGGCAAGGAGCCATCCTCCAGTTGGACCGTCTCATACCCAACCGCTGTTACGCCACTCTCCACAAGGGCAGCAGTCAATCCGGCTTCCGGAGCCAGATGCAGATAGGTGAACAGGATCAACCCCTTACGGAAATAACCGTACTCTTCGGGGAGCGGTTCCTTCACTTTTATAATCATATCTGCCTTGCTCCACACTTCAGCCGCGGATTCCACAATTCTTGCGCCCTTATCCAGATACTCACTGTCTTCAAAGCCACTGCCCGATCCCGCACATTGCTCAACGAACACCTCATGGCCTGCTCTGCGGAGAGCATCAACTCCAGCCGGAGTGATAGCAACACGATTCTCGTTGTTCTTGATTTCTTTGGGTACGCCGACAATCATTTTATAGCCTCCTTAGATGTTATGAGAGTATAAGCCTACAGTGTATTAGGATGCGAAAAGAAAGGCCCACTTATGAGCCTTTCTTTTCAGCAGTCAGGTTTATTTTATCATATGCGCAAGGTCAGTTTAAGGATTAACCTTCGTTTCAAATGTTTGCTTACCGTCAACGAATTTCAGAACAACTGCTGCTTTTACCGGATCATGTGGTTCGTTCAGCGTAATGTGTGTACTGTTTTTTCTCCATAATGTCCGGGAAGCCACGCAGCGGCTTGTAGTCCAGCCGTTCAATCGTTATATCCGATGGATTGCATCAACAGGTTATTTATCGGAGGAGAGGGAAATGCCAAGAATTCTGTCAGAAGGCTAAAGACAAAAAAAAGAACCTCCGCCGGGAAGTTCTTTTGCATGAAATGTATTCAGAACGGAGAGAGAGGGATTCGAACCCTCGCACCGCTTACGCAGTCTAACCCCTTAGCAGAGGGTCCCCTTATAGCCACTTGGGTATCTCTCCAAGAAAATGGCTCCCCGAACAGGACTCGAACCTGTGACAACTCGATTAACAGTCGAGTGCTCTACCAACTGAGCTATCAGGGAACATTCACATGAACAAGGAATAATTTATCATGATTTTGTAGTCTAGTCAAGCTTATCGCACTATTTTGATATCGTTTTCAGGAGCGGGATCAACACCACTCCCCATCTCCCGGGATCTTGACTCGATCCAGCAGTCCCTCCTGCTCCAGCCGGGCTGTAAGTTGTTCACGGGTAACCAGGCAATGGTTGATGGCCTCCATATGCACAGCAATCACAGATGCTGCAGGCGAATAGTTGCATAGATCCACAATATCCTTCTCATTCATCGTAATATGACCTCCGGTCAGAAATTGCGCTCCTCCCCCATTGACGACAATCACCTCCGGTTTATGTTCATCCAGAGCCTGTTTTACTTCATCGCACCAAATCGTGTCACCGGCTACATATAAGACTGGCTCGCCTTCGGCTCGGAACACAAAACCTGATACCTTACCCATAAGCTCACCAATTTCTCCTATGCCATGCCGGCCTCCGGTCCGCATCAGCGTCACGTTCTGAAAGTTCATCCCCTCATTGTTCCCAATCACAGATACATGTTCAAAACCCTGCTCCGCGAAAGTCTCTCCATCCCCATCCTGGCACAGAACCGGAAGCTCGTGTGGCAATAGAGACACTGCGGCTCCGTCCCAATGATCCCGGTGCAGATGTGTGACCAGCACAGCATCAGGTGTAAGCCACTGCTGAACCGGCCCCGGCAAAGGCACCAAGGGATTATTGCGTGGATTTGCGGTATTCGGAATAGGCGGATTCGCCCCTTTTTCACTAAGCATAGGATCAACCAGAAAAGAAACACCACCGTATTCCAGCCATAGGGCTGCGTTGCGGATAAGCTGAATTTTCATCATAAACCCTCTTTCATCCATTCTGTCTTCTGCTACAATCTAAGTATAGACGCGACTTCGATCAGAATACATTGTGCGGCGAAAGAGATTCACCAGATCTGCTTTCACCCGGAAAGGATTCTCGTATAAATGGATAACTACTCAATAGATGATATAGACTACAGAATCCTACAGTATATAATAGAAGATTCCCGGTTAACCCAGAAGGAAATTGGGGAGAAAATTCACATGACCGGGCAGGCTGTTGGCGCCCGAATCCGCAGAATGCGGGAGCTGGAGATTATCGAGGGCTATACGGTGCGATGGAATCCGCAGAAGCTTGGACAGAACATCCACGCTTTTATAACTGTGTTCCTCAGCTCCAACAAAGTGCATCCGCCTTTTCAAAAATTCGCCCAGGAACATGTAAATGTGGCCGAGCTGCACCGGGTTAGCGGTGAAGGCTGCTACTGGATGCGAGTATACGCCAAAGATCAAGAGGAACTGTCAACTTTTCTTGACCTGCTGCTGGAGTTCGGCAACTATCGGGTTAATCTGGGAATGGGCAAGCTGAAGTAGCACATCATATAATAATTACATGGAGGCAAAGATGAAAAACAAGATTGATCCACCCCAAATTAACGACCGAGATTCCCTACAGTCACAGCAAATACATACTCTCACATCAAAGGAAGAAATCAGCCAATGCCTCATCAGCGACTGTCTGATTGAAGATCAGGAAGCGGCCAGGGTCTCGTTCGATAAAGTGATTTTCCGGAATGTAACGATTGCTGAATCTACACTGAACGCCATTGAACTGACGGATGTTATATTTGAAAATTGTGATCTGTCGAATGTGAATTTCAGTGACGCTTTTGTGCACCGGACAGAGTTTCGGAATTGTAAACTGACCGGAACCGATTTCAGCAGGGGACGGTTTCAGAATGTCCGGATGGTGGATTGTATCGGGGATTTCGCCAGCTTTCGCTTCGGTAAATTTAAGGGGACGGCTTTTGCGAACTGCCGGTTGGTCAGCAGCGATTATTACCAGGCGAACCTGAATCATGTAGAATTCTCGGAATGCGAAATCGATCAGGCCACCCTGGCGGGCTGTAAATTAAAAGAAATCGATCTTAGCGATTGCAGCTTCTCCGGTCTGAATGTCGACATTGAAGATCTTGCAGGCTGTATCATTTCCGCAGAACAGGCAGCTTCTTTTGTTGGACTTATGGGCCTGATCATCAAGACCGACCCCGAACTCTAAAATTTCCCTATTTAGCTCTCCCTTGGCCTTCTTCCAGGGCAATCAGCTTGAGCTTGCCGGCACAATTGCCGCAGCGGTAGCGCTTCGGATCAGCCTTGCGTTTGCGCGGGTATTCAGTCGAACAGGCAGTGCAGACAAGCTTATACCGGTAAGGCAGCACCTTACGCCCCTTGGCTCCAGGCAGGGTCTGGCAAAACCGGCTTCCGCCGACCATGGCGAGCAGTTTTTTGAAATCGGCGTCCCGGTGCATATATCCCCGTTTTGCCAGGTGAAGATGATAATGGCACAGCTCATGCTTGATAATGCGCTCGGTCTCTTCACGCCCGAACATTTCCAGCTGCATCGGGTTGATCTCAATATTATGGCTCTTGGTAAAATATCTTCCTCCCGTTGTGCTCAGCCGGCTGTTAAAGCTGGCCGAGTGCCGGAAAGGGACACCAAAGCTGTCCTGTGACACCTGCTCGATCCACTGCTGCAACTCTTCATTGGTCATTCTAGTCATCGTTTCTCTCACAAGTCCTCTCCACAGGAAAATTACGATCTCTACTTGAATTGTAACTTGCCCATAGGCTACACTGTCAAGAAGGAAGACAAGTTCGGAGGGAGAATGACTTATGCCGAAAATGCGGTATGTAATGTTGCAGCAGAAGCAGGAATTGCAGTTCGTGGAGATGCCGGAGGAGTATGCGTATCAGCTGAGCGCCCTCAATCTTCGCCTCAATAAAGAGATCGACAAGCTGACCGCGGTTAATGTCCCGGATCTGCCGCTTGCTATTGCGGAGTGTGATTCCCTGGAGCTGCTGCGCGAGGAGCACTCACTGGAATCCGGGCTGGCCTATATCAACCGGCTGGAGAGCGCTTTTTCATCCATTCAGGAGAGCAACTATCCGCTGATCTCGCTGTTGACCGAAATCCGCGCGCTTCAAGCCCAGCTTGAGCAGTGGTACGAAGAGGAAGAAGAAGGCGTACACTAGGGGCCGGTGAAATCCGGCATGCCGCTGCACCTTTGGGCGACTTCTCCCATATGCTATCTTACGTTAGCATGCAGAGGAGGGGTACTCTTGCCGCAGTGGCTCTGCCATCAGCTCATGAAGGCTTATTATAAAAAAGACCGGCGTCAGATTAAGCTGCTGAACGAATGCTGGTTTTTTTACCGCAATTCCGCCGAATCCCGTGACTCCATTCAGCGTGGAATATAAGGATCATTTATAGCGTAAAACATATGAGTTCTTATATTTCAAACAAAACCCATCCCGAGGAATCCAGGATGGGTTTTTGCATTTTTGACTGCTCACTGAAATCACCTAGAACATCGGGAAGACGTATACGCTCCACTTCAACACTTCTGTCCTTGGTATTCGGCTCCATCATCAATCTCTCCTTTCGAATCTCTTGTTGATAGCATCCATTACCCCGCCCCTTTCCTGCTTGAAACAAACAGCCGCACCCCCGGTTCTCTCTCCATAGCAACGGAGAGCCGGAGTTGCGGCTCATAAAAGCACCTGACAGGTTTAGTTAAAACTGCGGTTCGTAGGCCAGGAGCCCTGCAGCTTGCGGACCAGCACAATCTGACCGGTGTGATAGGAATCATGCAGAATCAGACTCATCACTTCTTCACCTGGAGCATGCCCGGAACCCCCCCAGTCATATGCGCCTTCCTCCAGCGCCTCAATTACTTCCCGCAGCGAAGCATGGATGTACTTCAGTTTGGCCACCGCTTGCTCCCAAGCTTCTTCCCCGCTGCCTGCTACACTAAAAGTAGCATCATTGCTCTCCACGTCAGGCAGCTTCGGCAATCCTTTGAGCTTGTTCAGCAGACGTTCCTTGTAATAGGTTAAATGGTTGACCGTCTCCCAGATGGAATTACCTGCTACTCCTTGCGGCTTCCAGATTGCCTGCTCGCTGGTGACACCTTCCAGTGCTGCGCTAAGCGGCGGTGCCCAATCCTCGATATCCATAACATAATCCCAGTTTTCCAGCAAAACATCACTGATCTTATTCTGCATGTTTTACCTCCTAGAGCATCCGTATAGTTTTTGTAGAACATGGCTTTCCTGAGCATCATCCGAAAATCGGTAACGACTTAAAGACATGGTTACCAAGTGGAAACGGCTACGCCGTCCTTATAAGGGCGGCATCCGTTTCAGCGAGAAAGAGAAAGATAATTTGTAACGTGAAACATATAAATTCTTATCTTTTTAGAAAATGTAGCATATTCTCCGCCACGGTTCAAGTAACTAGCAAATTTATATTTTAACTGTTACAATCATTGAAAAGGTCTGGGCCTGGAAGGAGGGATGTACGGTGCTATGGGACGATTTCTTGAACAGTTATTGGCGGGATTGGCGGACAAGCAACCGTGGCGGTGACAAGGACAAACTGATGGATCCGGAATGGCTGGCCTCTTGGCTGAAGCTTCATTCACTTCAAGCAGAGTTGCCGCTTAAGCCCGCAGAACTGGATCAATTGCAGCAGCTCCGGAGCTTGATGTGGGCAGAGGTGCAGATGCTAGTCCAGGTACATACAGTAAACCGGGCTACGCTGGAACAGCTAAACAGATATATGGATAAAGGGCCGGCCATTCGGCAGATCGTCTGGAATGACGCTGGCCTGGCGGAAATCTCCCTTTTGCCGCAGCGCGCCGATTGGACACAGGTGATGGCGGAGATTGCGTCTTCTTTTGCCGCTGCGCTTGTGGAGAAGGACACCTCCCGCTTCCGCATATGCGAGAATCCGGACTGCCTATGGGTCTATTACGATGATACCCGCAACCGCTCGAAACGTTATTGCGACGATAAAATGTGCGGCAATCTGATGAAGGTCCGGCGTTTCCGGGCGCGCAAGAAGGCGGACACCGAATGACGTATCATTTGAACTCTTAAAACTGTGCCGTCCCAGATCATTTCTCCGGGAATTGGCGTTATGTAAATACCATGGATGAACCCGGGGTCATCACTTTGTTTTTGCCCGAGTGTTTCGCCGCATAGAGCAGTGTGTCCACTTCCTCAAACAGCTTCTCCTTGGTGGTTCCTTGCATGTAGCTCTCAAGTCCGATACTTACGGTGACCACCGCCCCGTCCATCTCTTCATGCGGAGTATCAGAGAGCCGCAGGCGAATCTTCTCCGCGATCTCCGCTGCCTGTTCAAAGGACTTCTCAAAAAGAAGTATGGCAAACTCCTCTCCGCCATAACGGGAGGCAATATCCGCCGGTGAGATAAGCTCCCGGATGACTTTGGCAACTCTCGCCAGAATAATATCCCCTGTACGGTGTCCGTATTTGTCATTGACCATTTTGAAATCATCGATATCAATCAGGGCCAGATGAAAGGGTGCACCTTGATCTCCGTACTCTAGTGCCTTGTCATAGAACTCATGGAAAGAAATATGATTGTACAGATCCGTTAACGCATCCGTTGTCGACAGCTTGCGCATGATCGCATTCTCGATTAACAGATCCTGCTTCGCCGTCAACGTTGCCTCCAGATCGCTAGCCAGCTCACGTCCGTTAATAATCATGATAATAGCTACCAGGGTACCCACCATGAGAAAAATCGGGATCGCAATCAGATCAAACGAACTTAGAAAATACTTAAACCAAAAATCCCATCGATAGAGCACAAAAAAGGCAACGGCCTGAAGTGCTGATGTAAATAATGTTAAGTCAAGCCTGTAAAAAATCGCCGAAGCGAAAATAGGCAGCAGCATAAGTGCTCCAATAATACGGATATCCATGTTCAGATGGATGATGATCATGGCAATAATCGTGCCAGCCATAAAAAGAGAGTAAAACGAATACTTAGAGGCGCTGTAATCAATCAATTGGGCTATGATCACCACCGCTGCCATCAGCAGAGTCGGATACAGCAGTACCTCAAAATAAAACTCATGCGCCCCTCTCTCATACGGCAGAAACCAAAATGCCCCTAGCTGGGCCAAAAAATGCAGGGAAATCACAAGCCAATAAGTCTGCAAAAAACGTTTGATCCACTTCGCCTGCCGATAGGCCGAGGAATCGGAAGGGTTCATGAATTCTCGTAATCTCAACACGGTCACCTGCTAATTCAGATTGGACTGTTGCTGTACTAGTCATAGTATTTTACCATGATGTGCGGTATTTTTGATACTTGGCCGGTGAAAATCAAAGTTCAGTGCTATATACGATGTTTCAATCCACGCTCCTACGTAAGGAGCGACCTTGGATAATGCGAGTTTCTTGAGCTCTTTTAAATTTCAATCCACGCTCCTACGTAAGGAGCGACGAGCTGACCCCTGGCAACCCCCAGTCCTTGTGCGAATTTCAATCCACGCTCCTACGTAAGGAGCGACCGGGCTTAACACCTATGACGCTTACTCGATATCTATTTCAATCCACGCTCCTACGTAAGGAGCGACAGGAAAAGATCCGGCGCACACAGAGCCAGCTCCAATTTCAATCCAAGCTCCTACGTAAGGAGCGACCTCCAACACCTGGGGAGATATATCATGCTTGCATATTTCAATCCACGCTCCTACGTAAGGAGCGACGAGGATACGGTAAAGTATCTGGCGATATGATCAAATTTCAATCCACGCTCCTACGTAAGGAGCGACATCGAAAAGCCTGTCGATATCAGTAAAGAGGACCTATTTTAATCCACGCTCCTACGTAAGGAGCGACGTAGTAATGGTTGGCATCCTCATATCCATTTATTATTTCAATCCACGCTCCTACGTAAGGAGCGACTACTATACGGAAAACCCGCAGAATACTGCGGTGGGCATTTCAATCCACGCTCCTACGTAAGGAGCGACTTCAAGCGAGCTAAAATTAAAGCTTTGGAGGCGGAATTTCAATCCACGCTCCTACGTAAGGAGCGACACACTGACGGGTAATGCCGCCGTATCGTTTGCGGGATTTCAATCCACGCTCCTACGTAAGGAGCGACGGCCTGTATAGGTCGCATACTCCCCCACAGGCACGATTTCAATCCACGCTCCTACGTAAGGAGCGACGGGCAGAGCATGCGCCTTGTGATGACTGCAACATTTCAATCCACGCTCCTACGTAAGGAGCGACCGCACGGCGGCGGCGGAATGACGGTACCTTTCCAGTATTTCAATCCACGCTCCTACGTAAGGAGCGACTGATACAGCCGGACGTATGTCTGGGGCAGTTACAATTTCAATCCACGCTCCTACGTAAGGAGCGACGGCGAAGACCCGGCGAAAGCGATATTCGATCCGGAATTTCAATCCACGCTCCTACGTAAGGAGCGACTTTTAGGCGGATAGTAAATCTGTCCATATTGATAATTTCAATCCACGCTCCTACGTAAGGAGCGACCTCCTACTGTGCCACTGACGAGTACTTTCTTTTATTTCAATCCACGCTCCTACGTAAGGAGCGACATAAAAAACGGTAATACAGTAGATTACTATACGATTTCAATCCACGCTCCTACGTAAGGAGCGACGCTCATCAAATAAAAGTCCTCATCGTTACCCAAAAAATTTCAATCCACGCTCCTACGTAAGGAGCGACCGTTCTGGGTATGGGCAGCAACTTCGGGTCCACATTTCAATCCACGCTCCTACGTAAGGAGCGACATGCGCCGGGGGTGAAGGTTATACCTGGAGATCCATTTCAATCCACGCTCCTACGTAAGGAGCGACAACCTTGAAGTGTGGAAGCCGCCACAGCGCAAGAAAATTTCAATCCACGCTCCTACGTAAGGAGCGACATATTCTCTTGTTTTTTTACCTTTTTTAAATATATTTCAATCCACGCTCCTACGTAAGGAGCGACGTTCGCAACTTGCGACCTCAGCGGTGGCGGCTATATTTCAATCCACGCTCCTACATAAGGAGCGACCGATTTTTACGTTGCCTGTGATATCAATATGAAGATTTCAATCCACGCTCCTACGTAAGGAGCGACGTAAATATTCCAGATAGTCGCCGCCTTGATCGGAATTTCAATCCACGCTCCTACGTAAGGAGCGACATCTGTAACGGGTACGGTAACGGCTACGATTTCGGATTTCAATCCACGCTCCTACGTAAGGAGCGACATAACAAAGTGAGTGACGTAACCAGTGGCTGGTGGATTTCAATCCACGCTCCTACGTAAGGAGCGACGCCGTCTTCCTTCACAGTCTTAACGCTGTGACAGATTTCAATCCACGCTCCTACGTAAGGAGCGACAGGGACAGCCTGACTTACGATGTTGTGCCGAAGGGAATTTCAATCCACGCTCCTACGTAAGGAGCGACTTTTATCTGATTGTCAAAGGTGACAGCATGATCATTTCAATCCACGCTCCTACGTAAGGAGCGACACGCATGGACTTTCGTAAATGGTACAGCAAATCAATTTCAATCCACGCTCCTACGTAAGGAGCGACAGCGATTTCAGCCCAAATAAAGGATGAAAATACTTTTATTTCGTTAAAAACTGCTTAAATCTCAAAAAAATAAGCAATTAATTAGGATTCGGCTTATTTTTTAGAAAATAATGTAATAAAATCAGTGCGAAGGACCCGGGGATTTCATGTGCACTATACATTCGCACTACAAAATCAGTGGACCTTCCAGGTCAATGGATTTTTTTATACCCACATGTTCAACTTTATTCTTATGATTATTGCCGAGTTGGTAAAACCTTAGGCTATCTTCATCTTGATCAATGATGGCCTTTAACTTTATTTTCAACTCGGCAAATTGTGTTGCATCCACAATACATTCAAAAACAGAATTTTGGACCCGCTGCCCATAATTTTGGCATGTTTTAGATACCTTGCGCAACCGGCTCTGACCTGCACTACTTAAGGTACTAACATCGTAAGTAATCAGCACCAACACCTTATACACCTACTTCCATAAGAATGGAGGATACTCATCCAGGTCATTGCGTAAATGACGGGCCAATAGCAAAGCTTGAGCGTGTGGAACTAACCCCCATGAGATTTTCTCACCCAGATACGGATGCGTTATCATTTCTTGCTTTCTGTTCTGCCAGGCCGTCAAAAATTTCTTTCTGGCCTCATCGGTCATAATCACTGCCCCGTTTTCTTTTTTCAGAAAATCCGATTGATTTACCAGCCTTTTATTGATCAAGGATAAGACAAACTTATCTGCAAAAACACCCCGTAATTCCTCCATAACATCCAGCGCCAGAGAAACTCGCCCAGGCCGGTCCCGATGCAGAAAACCAACATACGCATCCAATCCAACAGCCTCCAAAGCGGAGGCTGTATCATGTGCCAACAACGTGTACGCAAAGGATAACATAGCATTTACATTATCTAGCGGCGGTCTGCGGGAACGAGAGCGGAAATAAAAATCCTCTTTTTGCTGCAAAATCATCTGATCAAACATTCTGTTATACGATATAGCAGCTTGCCCTTCCAGCCCTCTTAATCTATCTAATTGCTCACAAGTTCTTACCTCAAGGATTAAGGACGACAACTGTTGCGAGGTTTCTTTGAAATCCTCTACATTTACCCTGAGCGGGTAATCTCTTGTCATTCTTTCCAGCATCCATTTATGATTATAGATTTTCCCGATAATAAAATTGCGGGCTATCTTAGCTGAACAAATCTCATCTTCAGATAAGTTATATTGCTTCTTGCGAAGCACCACATTCCCCCGGCTCTGCCCGGTCACTCTTGCCAGACATTAGTTTATATCTATAACATCTCTAGCAAATTCACTCCACTTGGAACATCATCCTTATTTACAGTAATCGTATAGTGACTATAAGCTCTTGGTGGTTTAGTAGGATCTTTCAGTTCTGCATGTATCAATTCAAAAAGTTCTGCAGATGGTGCATTGCCCAATTCCGAATCATGTTTAAACACAATCAGCTTCCGTGCAGACATTTTCCCTCTAGCAGCAGAATGATCGTGCTCAAACATTTGTTTAAGCGCTTCGAAAAAAATTGAAAGATCATCCTCCGTGAATCCAGTCTTCTGCGCAAACTTCGCTGATACAAATCCCTCCAGCCGATATAAACCATAAGGAACTATATATTTGCGTCCCATAGTTCTATTCTCTGAAGCATTCTCTTTTTCCGTTGTAGAAGCCATACGAGTAATCGTTAATTCCTGAGGAAAAATCACATCTGTACTTTTAGAGAAGCACAGTTGAATCGGTCCACGCACTTGTCCGCACTTAAAATCCCCTGTATCCATAACCGCCCCAAAGGTTCGCACATCATAGAATCGGTTACACATATAGGCCTGAGCAGTTAGCTTATCGTTCTTGTTATCCTTGGTTGTAATATTAGAATCCACATAAGCTTCCTTCTGTTTGTTATTAAGGACTGCACCTTCGGTAACATATATATCAAAACGGTCATTTCCTTCATGAGCGTATTCAATATAATTTCGTACTTTACGTTTCATACATACGTCACTTACAATACCCACACCCGTTTGCGGATCAATTCGTGGCATATTGCCTGCATCAGGGTCACCATTGGGATTTCCATTCTCCACGTCAAAATAAAGAACAAATTCATAACGATTTTTCAGTAATTCACTCATTTAAATAACCTCCTCATGATTTTCATCAGAATTTTTGGATATTCCCTCATCTTGTTTTAAGTCTAATTTATCCTTCTTGGTATAAATGTCTTGTTGCTGATGATAATAACCCACCAAAAACTTACCCTGATCTTCCGTATTTAGCGTTTTCGGGTAACCATCCGAGGGAACATCCTCCATAATTTCACGGATACGCATCTTAATGTTATACTTTTTACTTTTTGAGAAATGCTTTTCTGCATTCAAAAGTAGTGATGGAAATACCTGCTGCGGACTGGCAAGTGCTGCGTTCAAGTACTTGTCCACCACTGAGGCGTTCACATTTCCCAAAGCGTCAGATTGAGCCTTCTCTAAAAGGGCAAATATTCGACCAAGTAAATAGCTGATCGATTTTTCATCTTTATTCAAAGCCACAGTCATCAACTCCTCCTTGTTATTTAGTAGTCGTGATATTCGGTTCAGGTACCCTTTGATTACACCAATTCGAGTACGGTTTATAGCAGTCTTCGCATTTGCAGCTGCTTCCGCACGAATCCTTCCTAGCATTGCCATATACAAACTGTTTGGGTACACTCCTCCGCTCAAAATACTGCGAATCAATGCCGAACGGTGTGGAGTCGGGACATTTTCACTTTTATGAAGCACTGCCGTTTCTATAAGAATTTTATTTACAGATGGATGTTCAGGCTCCCATGCCGGACCTACAATATGTATATCTTGATGATGAAGTTGCAGGTGAGTAACCAATTGATCAAAAGTATTTACGTAAAAGTAACGTATTACCACTCTTGTCTTATTCGCAGCTAGTCCAAGAAGATAAAACTTCACGTGCGGATCAAGTCCCAGTTCCCCAGGAGACTTACCTTTATAAAGTGAATCCAGAATTGAAGCTATCTCGCGATTCCTCACTTCATCCAGCATTTTATCAGGTTGCGAAGTACCTCCTTCCATAAGCCCAACAATGGCTTGTTCCTCCAACGGTGCTTCGCGTTCAGCCCAAAAAAGAAGCTTATCGCCATGCATATGAACACAATGATTCCGGTCACTTATAAGCATGTTAAGTGCTGTAACATACTTAAAGGCCGCAGTTTCAGAGACAGGCGCATTTTCACCCTTTTCTTTCCGATAAGAAACAAAGCTATCTTGATTAAAGCCTACAACGGTTGGCTTATCCTGCCCAAATCCTCCGAGGTTGCCATGAATACGTGCAATTGGCAGTACTTCTCCGGTTACTAAACATTGCCCAATCGAAGCTTCTGTAGAGCGTTGAGCTAAATAACGGTTCCAGGCAGCTTGAATTTTCGGGCGATTGTGAATGAAATCTAATTCTCCGTCCAATAAAAAAACTATGTTTCCCCCATCATCGAGGTAGCTTGTGTTTACCCCTTCATATTGATATGATCCTTGCTTCCTAACATTATAAAAAGCTAATATCGCTTGTGCTCCCTCATCATCTATATCCATCAAAATCTTCTCATGGATGTCTCTGCTTGCTGCAAACCTGTAATCTGCTCCTGCACGATCCTTATAAATCCCAAAAATAAAATTAGCATTTTCACATAAAAATGCCGGTTCAGGGCGGCTTCCAGCCCGTTTAGGCTGTTGAGGCGTAATAATTCTCCTCGGCTGCCGCTTTTTTTCCTTCTTACCTTTGATTCCCGTCACTTCAATTTCATCGATCATATCAATAACATCACAAACATTTCCTTCTTTATCGAGAACAATACAACATGCAACCGTGTTCAATTCATATCCGGGCTGGGCTACCTTACTATCGCTTGCTTCCGCAAGCCGATCATAGTATCCGCATAAAGCTTGAAGTATCATAAATCCACTTCCTTTGGAACCTCTATCACACCATGCCTCATGTACGCCCGAAAAAATTTTGGAGTGAACGAGTATTCAGTTTTTTTCTTATTCATCTCTTCTTTATATTCAATGTCCCATAACATCCATCCCAAATCGATTTCATCATCATTCCTGTAATGACTCTCAGGCACTCTATCCTCTTCAATTAGCTTAAAATGGGCGGCAAATTCACGACATCCTAAGTAGGGTGTATGAAAACATTGCCCCTGACGAGCTCTTCTTAGAAACATATTATAAAATTTTTCCGGAGTGTCTGTTTCGCCAGACTTCTCTTTATTCATCACAAAATGAGCTTCAATAATATACGCCACATCAGTAAGCAATAACGTAGCTCGCTGCTGCCTGTCTTCTGTGATATATTGATGCAAGTCTTTTCCTCCTCTCATGGCTGCTGTAACGTTATTTGGGGGTATCTTGGAACCCAATTCATTGCGCCTAATCGAATCGAAAACTATAGGATTCAGTACTGAAATCCTATCAACTACCCAGTGGATAGCTGGCTTCCACAGTATTGCCTCCAACACGCCTCTTGCAGCCGATGGTGTTATAACATCATAGCTGACCCGTTCAGACTTGAATTCTGGACGGGTATAACAGGCGTAGTCTCCTCTAACTAATAAACGAATGCCATATCCCATTTCACTACCACTCCTTATCAGGGTTAATAGATAGACCAAACCTACCATTGTACAGCCCATTCCCCTCCCCATCTTCCATTAAATAGTAAATCTTTTTATCTATAATCCCTAGCTTCCCGAGAGCTCGAATCTGCTCTAATTCCCTAGGAGTAATAGAAACACTATATCGTTGAAATTTTTGACTATAACTGCAAGGATAATGGGAGCTTTGTGCCTCCTTTACTAGTTCCCTGCACTTCTCGTCGAAAGGAATTATTATGGGTACTGTATCAGAATTTATGAACTTGAATTTCTCAGCAACCTCTCGAAATTGAAAGGAAAGTTGGTTCGCTCCAGCGTTAAGATTTTCTAGTATATTATACTCATCCAGGTTTGTATCAAGCTCATAGCACAATTGGAAGAAGTATGAAACCGCATCCGGCATTAAAGGATCGGGATAGCGATTTAGAACCATGCGAGTGAATCCTGCCATTCTTGAAAACCAGCCTCTTGGAAGTGCATAATCCGTTGATTCAAAAATAAATACTTGGCCTACATTTACCGTACCTTCCCGATTACATCGGCCAGAAGCCTGGGCTATACTGTCAATTCCAGCGATCTCACGATAAACTTGCGGAAAATCTATATCCACTCCTGCCTCTAGTAAGCTGGTCGAAATAACGACACAAGGTTGCTTATTTTTCAGTCTTATTTTTATTTCATCTATGATCTTCGTTCGATGTACAGGACACATGAGTGCGCTTAAATGATAGTTTCCATCTTGCTGTGCCAATCTTCTAAATAATGCTTGAGCATGTTTGCGAGTATTGACAATACATAGAGCTTGATGCTGGGAAGATATCATCTTATTGAGTTCAGCGTCACTTTGCGAACCAATAAACTCTACGCGTACTCTTTTCAAATCTGAGTACAGCTTCATCGGATTGTCCATAATCTCTACTGGCGTAATACCATCCAGCCAATCGGGATGTATTGCAGGCTGAGTAGCTGTACACAATACTACAGTTACTCCATAATCGGCACTGAGACACTTTAGGGCAGCTAATGAAGGGCGCAGCAATTCACTCGGGAGCATTTGAGCTTCATCCAAAATAATGATGCTTCCTGCAAGATTATGCAGTTTACGCGCACGGGAAGGCTTTGCCGCAAAAAGACTCTCAAAAAGTTCAACGTTAGTGGTAACAACCAAATTTGCTTCCCAGTTTTCGCTGGCTAATCTATTAATATCAATCTCATCATCTTGAGAGGCTGCAATATTACTATGGTGCTCTAGCACTGCTCCTTTACCAAGTGCGGAACGAAACACATTTGCATTTTGTTCAATAATAGAAGTGAATGGTAACCCATAAATAATCCGGCGCATATTGTTCTGTGTAGCGTGTGAGAGAGCAAATGCCAGTGAAGAGTAGGTTTTACCACCTCCTGTAGGTACGGTAAGTGTAAAGATTCCGGTGGGCATTTGTGCTGCTTCGAGACAACACTTTAAGACCTGATTTCTTGACTTTGCGAGTGTGCTGTTCAGGGGTTTGGCCAAAAGATCAGTGAGTGTAGTGGAGAATGTCGCGCTCATTTCATCGATCGTTGGGAACTTATTACGGAGTGATGCTTTCTCAGGAGAAAAATATTTCTCTGTATCCAAGTAATCCGCATCAACTAGTGAAGAATAAAGCATGCGAATTAATAGCGAAAAAGAAATTCCGGGGTTACTGCTCTTTATACGCTTGGGAATAGACTCTACTACTAATGGAGGAATCGTAGGATAGAAGTTATTGATAATGGAAAATTTATTGTTCTTGAGTGCTTCGTCAAGTCCAACTGAAGAGCCTCTTGAGATGTGGTCAGGCAATCCTCCGTGGTGACCATACACAGCGTAAGCAAGCAATCTTCCATATAGAGAAGGATAATGCTGAGTGACTAGTACTGCTCCTGCAGTCTTGTGATCAACATATTGATTGGAGCCTTCCAACCGCTTTAAAAATGCCGGATCCGCTTTGCCATAATCATGGGCATACCCTAGAATACGACCAAGCTCAGCACAGTTAAAGTACCCAGCGTGTTTGGCAGCTTTTTTGGCGGTCTCCTCCAGATGTTCTGTGAGAAGATGCCATTCTTCCTTAGGCAAAAGTTCTTTTGTAATCGGATCACGTTTGGAATGAGCATACAACAAGACAAAACCTCCAATCTTGTGATACCATTTAATGGTACAATTAAGAGGGCGCTGTGACTGCTCTTAATAGTAGAAATTGACGGAGAGATTACTTTTTATTTCAGAGATTTATTTATCTAAAATCCCACTCTGATAATTTCAGGATATCCCCCCAACCCATCTATTGTCAATCTATTCCACGTATTTGGAAATCTTCTTGTGTCGAACTGTTTAAAGTTCGAGGATTGAAACAGAGATTTATTAATCTAGGCAGCAAAAATCGGTACAGCAATTTAGGTTGCTGTACCGATTTTTTGCCTGCTTAAATTCTGCTCCACAGTTGTAAAGAAGTCTACTCTCAGATATCATGATTAATAAAATCCTGTAGGTATGAATGATGTGAAATAATCGCATTCCCTACAACTTCGGCCAGAATCATTTTATTCATATGGTCCTGTTTGTTGGATAGATCTTTCGGAAGACTATGATATTGTTCAAATAGCAGTTTCCCACCTGCAGTTGAGTGATCTACACTGCCTCTTTTTGGCGGAGCCTCAGGATGGTAAACGGCTTGCAATATGTAATTTCTAAATTCTTCTGTATATTTGCCCATGTCATGAAGCATACCTGCGAGTCCGGCAATATGGCTAACTCCTAGCTTTTCACCGTACCCCTCTGCTAAGACTTGTACTCCTAATAAATGCTCAGTGACGGTCTGGACTTTCCTGTCATTTTCCCGAATATGAGCAATGTAATCCATAACTCTCCTCCTTTATAATCAACTGATTCAAACGACAGCTTATTTGTTATGGGACGCATAACTTTACATTTTAGAAACTCTATTTCCCTCATCATATCATCCCCTCATGGAAAAATACGACATTTTTTGAAACACTTCTGAACATTACTTTACAAATTTCGGCAAAGCCAACAAAACGTCTAAAAGCCCACACCTTATCAGTAAGTTGTGGGCTTTTAAACGTTTTGGGGTTTTGGGGTTTACATATATACTGGTTTTATTTAATGTTCAACCCACGCTCCAACATGAGGAGCGACGATACTGGTACTGGAGATACCGTTAACTGATGTGAATCCACGCTCCTACGTGAGGAGCGACAACGATGGCTATGTGTTCATCATGTAACCACAAATTTCAATCCACGCTCCTACGTGAGGAGCGACCTTTGCGCTTACCTTTCTTAACTTTTCGGCCATATTTCAATCCACGCTCCTACGTGAGGAGCGACCCAGGTCCTCCGCTTTTCTGGCGGTGTAATTCCATTTCAATCCACGCTCCTACGTGAGGAGCGACGATCAATGGGACAAGTTCTCTTTATTCCGAATTTATTTCAATCCACGATCCTACGTGAGGAGCGACGACCTAAACGATTCTGAAACGCGTTGGAGGTTGCAATTTCAATCCACGCTCCTACGTGAGGAGCGACGATGCAATTAACAAAAGACTGCTTGATGCTTTCATTTCAATCCACGCTCCTACGTGAGGAGCGACGTTTACATCTCCTGTCACGAACACATTCCGCATCATATTTCAATCCACGCTCCTACGTGAGGAGCGACAGTAACTTTACCTACGAATCCAAACCCAAACCGATATTTCAATCCACGCTCCTACGTGAGGAGCGACGGAATACTCATTGACGCTATCCATCATTTCACCACTATTTCAATCCACGCTCCTACGTGAGGAGCGACGGAATACTCATTGACGCTATCCATCATTTCACCACTATTTCAATCCACGCTCCTACGTGAGGAGCGACCTGCACGTGGGATAATGGTCCCTTCCTTGAAAAATATTTCAATCCACGCTCCTACGTGAGGAGCGACAGCCTACGGGCTCATAAGCATCATGGTGGGTGTGATTTCAATCCACGCTCCTACGTGAGGAGCGACTATTTACTCCCCCGGCGTTGGCACCTCCACGTTAATTTCAATCCACGCTCCTACGTGAGGAGCGACAATCATCCAACGGAACATAAGCCATTTCTGGTGAATTTCAATCCACGCTCCTACGTGAGGAGCGACCCCCGGACAGTCCTGCCTCTACTATCGAATTTCCTATTTCAATCCACGCTCCTACGTGAGGAGCGACCATAAAAAAAGCTTTAGAATACCGTGCTTTGATATTTCAATCCACGCTCCTACGTGAGGAGCGACAAGTTCAAGAAACTACAGGCGCTGGCAAAGAAGAATTTCAATCCACGCTCCTACGTGAGGAGCGACAAAGCGCAATTGCAAGTAGATAAGTTGCAAAAAATTTCAATCCACGCTCCTACGTGAGGAGCGACGTCAGTCAGTCCCGTTGCTGCCATTAGGTATTTGTATTTCAATCCACGCTCCTACGTGAGGAGCGACACGACACTGACAACGTTAGGGAGTGCACCGTCCGATTTCAATCCACGCTCCTACGTGAGGAGCGACGACATTTACATGGGTCAATGCAGATATTCCAGAGATTTCAATCCACGCTCCTACGTGAGGAGCGACACCATCTGACCTGTATGTGTGGACAGACTACGGTAATTTCAATCCACGCTCCTACGTGAGGAGCGACCGTTATTCCATATGACATATTTGGAGCCAAGGGATTTCAATCCACGCTCCTACGTGAGGAGCGACCACATGCGCGGCGCATATGGGATCGGGCTACGACTATTTCAATCCACGCTCCTACGTGAGGAGCGACAGCGATTTTCGCCTAAAAAAAGGATAAAAGACCATTAATAAAGCCTAAAAATCACTTAACTCTTAAATTAATCGCTAAACTCATCCATAAATCATACAAATAATGTAATAAATCCGGTGCGAAGAACCCGGGGATTTCATGGGTACTATACATTCGCACCACAGGCTACGCATTCATTTTCAAAATTAACTATACATCGTCTATTGTACGCCATTTCTCATCGAGTACGCAGACCTTTTTGCTAATTACTACACTTTTTATCCCTTAACTCACCGTTTTTCAATGATCCTTCAAAAGTTCACGCTCCAGCTCCGCCTCTATCTCTTCATTGCTCAGGCCCGTTTCACCTTCATCCGTGATTCCGAGCTTTTCCTTGATGATTTGGAGATCAGAATGAATCTCTTTGGTCCTGACATACGTGCTCGTCACCATGCCAAAAGCGACTGCGAGCAGCACTAGAATACCGTAAGACCCAAGAAATATCGATAAAACTACACCAGCTGCTATCGCAAAAAGTGTTGCCCAAATGATCATCTGTACCCCTCCGCTTGTTCAGGTAACCCATTATATAGATGAATTCCGAAGATCATTCCAGCGTGCTTTTCAAAAAAAGAATCCGTAAGACTAAACCGTCATTACAGATTCTTTGTACAGATTACCATGCACCAGGGGCAACCTCCGCCTCTACCCTTCCAGTGCTTTGCGCACGCTCAGAATATATCTGGCCTGGTCAAGCGGGTTCACGCCCCGGCGGGTGCGCTCGGCCCTAACATCCGGGGGGCATTCCTCGTAGCCGGCAAAAAAAGAAGTGAACGTACTCCGCCCCTTCGTGTAGGAGCTTAGGCTGACGGGATATTCGAGCGACGTTGCCAGCGGCAGCCGTCCTTCGATAATCATCCGCTCACCCTGGAGAACCGGAGGCTCAAACGTGCCGCGCATCTGCACGAGATCGTTCATGACGCGGCCGCCGTTCTCTTCGGGAACGACGATGCGGACCTGGAGAACCGGTTCCAGCAGCCTGGTGCCGGTCCGGTTCAGCCCATCCATAATAGCCATGGGCGTTGCCACCGCAAAATCCAGCGGATGGGTATGCCACACATGATGCTGCCCCTCGGTCAGCGTCACCTTCAGGTCGGTAACCTCCCAGCCGCAGAGTCCCTGCATCAGCGCCTCCGGGACACGGCGGGCCGTTTCATTCTGATACTGCGGCAGCAGATCGGAGCTGCGGACAAGCGATTCATATTGAAGACCGCTGCCCGGCAGCCCCGGTTCAATCTTGAACCGCAGGATAGCCCAGCACGGCTTCGGCATCAGGTAGGCGACATAACCTTCACCCGCCTGGCTTGGAGTTTCCTTGTAGATGACGGACGGCTGGCCGAAGGTGACCTTCAGGCCGTAACGGCTTTCCAGCACACTGTCCAGAATTTCCAGTTGAATCGGACCCATAACCTTGATGTGCAGCTCCCGCTCATCCTGCAGCCACTGGGTATCGAGCAGCGGATCTTCATCAGCCAGCTCCTGAAATGCCCCGATGACTTGATGTTCATCTATATCGGCCTCCCAGTGCACCCTCACCGTCAGCAGCGGTACAGCCAGCTTCGCTTCCTGCGGAATAGCATCCGGGAGACCCAGCACATCGCCGATTCTGACCCCGGTCAGCCCGTAGACTACGGCGATATCCCCGGCCTCCAGCGTGCCGACATCCTCCGTCCGTCCGCCCTCCACCTTACGGATCTGCGTTACCTTGCCCTGAAGCTCCTGCGAGTAATTCATCACTGTGTCCCGGTTGCGGATGGTGCCTTGGTAGAGACGGACGAAGGCCATACGGCCCATGCTTTTGTCACGCTGAATGTTGTACACAATGCCGGACACCGGCAATTCCGGATTTCCCCCGGTACGGGGAAAATAATCAGTCATCGCGTCCAGCAGCTGTGTAATGCCAAGACCTTTGGCAGCTACACCGTAGACGAGCGGGAACATCGTACCCGAGGCTGTTTTGGCGATCAGCTGTTTTTTCCAGTCTGCCACAGCAAGCGGAGCACCCGACATATATACCTCCAGCAACGCCTCGTCCCGCTCAGCCATTGCTTCCAGCAGCTCCGTCCGCGCCGCAGGGTCGGCCCCATCTGCCCATAAGTCCACGGCTCCGGCATAATCCTGCTCTTGACCGAGAGCCTGCTGAACCGGAAGGATATCACCGGATAGATACGTTCGCGCCTGGGCCAGCACAGCTTCGGGATCTGCGCCGACCCGGTCCATTTTGTTCATAAAAATCAGCGTCGGAATCCCCAGCTTGCGCAGCGCATTCCAGATCATCTCGCTCTGGGCCTGTACGCCTTCAACCGCAGACAGAATAAGCACTGCACAGTCCATCACCCGCAGGCTTCGCTCCACCTCGGACAGGAAATCGACATGCCCCGGTGTGTCGACCAGATTCACCTGCACACCCCGCCATTCGAACGACGCCAAGGCTGCACGCACGGAAATCCCCCGCTGGCGCTCTACCTCCATGGAATCGGTTACAGCTGTTCCGCTATCTACACTCCCCACCGCCTTAATGCGGCCGCTCTCATAGAGCATATGCTCCGTAGTTGTTGTCTTCCCCGCATCGACATGGGCAAAAACCCCCACATTAATCCGTTCGATCCCCTGCTGCTGAATCATCTATGTTCTCCATTCTCAAGTTCCTCTGATATAACGCTATCATCCCTAAGTGTACAGCGAAGTGGCGCTATTGTTCAATCCTGAACCGGCGGGTCCACTTTCGGTGCAACAGGCTGGTTCATACCGGAGGCATAGGGTATTAGTTACTGAAGCATGCTAGCAATCATTGAAGATGCAATACCTGGAGATCATATTGGTAAAAGTGATTGATTGGGAGAAAGTAAGATCCACGCTACGGCAGATCAGGAGGATGAATTTCATTTATTTGGAGTGTGCCTGCAACATTTCTCGCATTTCTGCCATCTAAGAGGATAAGAGGTGAGGCATAATGAACAAACAAACTTTCCAGATGAGCGCGAAAAAAATGACTATTGCGTGCGGCATTCTGGCGGCAAGCGTGTCTTTTGGAGCATCTGCTTTTGCTTTTTCCGATTTAAAAGGTGATCCCGCTGAGTCCAAAATCAACGCACTGCATCACAAAGGAGTTGTGAATGGAGTGACCACGGACAGATTTGCGCCAAAATCGAAGGTTACCTTTGCCCAAGGCATCCAGTTTATCGTAAATGGCCTGCAGTTGTCCCCGCAAACCGGCAGCAGTACAGTTACGGCTAGTACTTACTTTGACAAAGTAAAAGATAAGGCTTGGTATGCCTCAGCTTTTCTGATTGCGAAGCAAAACGGCCTAACCCTGGACCCCACGGTTGATCCGAACGCCGCGATGACCCGCATCCAGTTCGCCCATTTGCTGACTCAGGCTTTGCAGAGCAAAGGGAATTTCCCCGTCACAATGATGTATGCCGATATCTCAGATGGCGGCAAGCTGTCTAATGCAGAAATGAATAGCCTGCAGATTCTGGTGAATACCCATCTGGTGACATTAGATAAGAACAATACTTTCCGTCCCAACGATGCCGTGACCCGTTCGGAAGCCGCTGTCTGGATCTATGACGCTGCTGAGTTTGCCCGAACGGTAATTGCTCCGGATGACGGTACTGCGGCTCCTTCCCAGATGATGTATGAAGGCTCGGTAACCCTGGAAAAAGCCGGTGATGGCGTGAACAAGGCCACGATAACCGTGAGCGATCTGCCCAACCCTGGGTATGGGCTGACCATTAACCGGATTGAATTCGGCAAGGACAAAACGGCTGTCATCTATTTCAGCATCACCAAACCGGCACCAGGCAGAATGTACCCGATGGTTATCTCGAAGGGCACTGCAGTAACCTATCTGCCGGAAGGCTATACTGCAACTGCCCAGTCGCTGACCGCTAGTCCTTTCTCCTCCGGCTCCAGTGTAAGGTAAGCTGTTATTCAGAGTATATGCCCGGTTCACCGGCTCAACAGCAGTGGGCTGAATAAGCTTCAAAAGTCCGCATTCCCTTCATCAGGGAAATGCGGACTTTTTATATTACACTCGTGGGGAATTATTCCTGCCGGCTTACTTCCGATGAGCTGGTATAATTCCCTACTTTTTCACAGACGTATTCTGCCTTCTTCCCGTCAGGGTGTCCATTGATCATGGACAATGCCTACCAGCGCGTGATCCTCTCCGATCTTCTCGAAGACCAGGCGCAGGCTGCGCCAGTCCATCCCTTCATTTGCCGGATCAACGCCGGCAATGTAATATTCGACGAAGTCGTATTTATCCTTAGGATAAACTTCGTTAATATTATTCAGTGTCGTTCCCTGCCCCAACCCTTTGTTGAGCGCGGTTTTGGCATCATTCAGGAAGTCGGCGTCATATACAAACCGCTTGAAGTATTCCGCGAAGGTCAGCTTCATAATCTCCCCGGACCCGGCGAATTCACGCCATACATACGGCTTGGGGTCCTTCATCAGACCCTTCAGCTTATCCCGGGTAAATACCAGATCAGTTGCTGTATCGACATAAGCGTAAGGTGAGAAACGGACACCTTTGTCCGGGTGTGCCCAGGACGCAAGGGTCTCCATATCGCCTGCCTTTAATGCTCTTAGTACCGTAGTGGCTGCTTCCTCAGCGGTTGGCGGCATTCCTTCCTCCGGAGCAGCCGAAGCCTGTGGCTGCTGACTTTCTGCCGGTTCCGAAGGGAGCGGTGATGCGGTCGGCGATACGGTCGGTGATGCAGTCGGTGATGCAGTCGGCGATGGGGATACCTGAGTCTGCTCCGGTGCCAGTGTAGCTTTCGGCTCGGCTTCAGGCGCTGCATTGCACCCTGCTAGAACCAGCAGAACAGCGGCCAGCGCTGAACGCCCAACTATTTTCATAGTATTCATGAAATCCCTCCTAATGTTATTCCCCTTCTTTTTATTAAGACGTACGCAGATGGATTATGTTGCAAGTGGCAGGTCTGTCCGTATGATCAAGTGCCCCTGACAAATGCAGAAAAAGTCAGCTATACTTTCCCTGAAGAAAATAAATTCTCCAGAGCCTCTGCTTATGCTATTCGCTTAATTTCAGAATTCTCGCAATATTCTCACAGGTCCGCTCTACGTTCTGCGGCCCCGCGGCCAGCAGCTTCTCCAGCCCGCTGGCCCCGGGAACAATGCCGAAGATCGCGGTAAAACCCTCCTCATACAGGGACTCAATGCCCTCGCCAATGTAACCGGCAATAGCAATGACTTGTATGCCTCTGGCTTTGGCAGTGCGGGCGACACCGTAGGGTGTCTTTCCAAACTTCGTCTGGAAGTCAATGCCCCCTTCCCCTGTGAACACAATATCGGCACCCGCCAGCTTGTCCTTCAAACCGGTATATTCTATAACAATTTCGATCCCCTTTTGGAGTACCGCTTGGGTAAAGATCATCAGCCCCGCCCCCAATCCTCCGGCAGCACCTGCTCCCGGCAGATCACATACATCCTTGTGAAGCTGTCGCTTCACAATCGCAGCATAATGGGCCAGATTCGCGTCCAGCTTCTGTACCCTCTCCGGGTCAGCTCCCTTTTGCGGGCCAAATACCCGGGAAGCGCCCTGCTCCCCGCAGAGCGGATTCGTCACATCACACGCTACAATCAATTGTACGTGCTGCAGGCGTTCGTCCAGCGCTGTAATATCTATACTTGCCAGTCTTCCCAGACTGCCACCCCCGCGGGGAAGCTCTGCTCCCGACTCATCCAGGAATCTGGCCCCGAGCGCCTCAGCCATGCCTGTACCGCCGTCATTCGTCGCACTGCCTCCGATACCGATAATGATTTTGCGGATGCCCCGGTCCAGACACTCCCGGATCAACTCCCCGGTACCGTAAGTAGTGGTGATCATAGGATTCCGGGTTTCCTGCGACACCAGATGTATACCACTCGCGGAGGCCATTTCAATCGCCGCAGTCTGTCCTCCGCCAAGAATTCCATATTGGGCGATAACCTTCTGGCCGAGAGGTCCAGTGACCTCTTTATAATGGATTTCCCCGCCCGAAGCATCGACCAGTGACTGTACGGTACCTTCCCCGCCGTCAGCCATCGGCACATGAATGTAATGAGCAGCCGGATAGATCTTCCGGAGCCCCTTTTCCATTGCGACACATACTTCCTTGGCGCTCATGCTCTCTTTGAAGGAGTCCGGTGCCAGTACAAATGTTTTCTCTTTCTCTCCCATATCCTCACCTCATGCCATATATTAAAATCTGTGCCTTTTAAAAAGAAACGGATAATAACGTTGCCACATACCCGCCGTCTGAATCAGGCTGACGATCTGGACGGACAAGTCGGAAGCGGCAATCAGTCCGGCAATCCCGCCGGCACCGATCAGGATCAGCACCGTCGCTGTCATTTTATTCAGACCGGAGGAGGTGTACACCAGAATTCGGTCCCCTGGCCCATGGCCAGCAGACCAATGATTCCGGCAATCGGCAGAATGTACAGCGTAGCAACCTTAATACTGGACAGCACGTCAATACCCGTAATCGAACCGATAGGAGATCATCAGCAGGATGACCGCAACGAGCGGTGCCACGACAGCCTTACGAAGAGGCGGATATTTGGAGTTGTCTGCTTCGTTGTACACTGCTTCCTCATCCAGCACCTTTACACCTTTATTTTTCAGAAGCGATGCTACAATAACGGTTACGATCAGGCCGCAGACTGCCGGAATGAAGCCAGCCAGCAGCACATGGCTCAGATCCAGGCCGAACCCCCGTGCAGCGGCAATCGTATTGGGATTGGGCGAGAGGATGTTCCCTACCGACAAAGCAATCGGTGCCACTATCAGTTCAGCTACAGGTATAAATACACCCGCCGCTGTAATGATCATCGTCGCCAAGGCAAGAGCAAGAATGGCCTTGCTGCCGCCAAATTTTTTCACGATGGCCTGCGCTATCATCTCTGCCGCCCCAGATTCCATCATCCCCCCTGCCAGCACCCCACCAGCAAGCACGCGAAGTATTGTACCCATCGCACTTTGTATACCGCTTACAAGTACAGGCTGCCCTATATAAAAAAATATTGATGATCGGACAAATGTATTGTGCAGTTGACCAAAAGAAAACCTCTAGTAAGTCACAGTCAATAGCTGTGGTTACAGGAGGTTCTGATCCATAGTGAAATATATCGCGCTATATACTGCTGCCAGCCGGTGATCCTTATAGCTCTATGTAATATCTGGTTTCTTCGCTCTCCGTATGAAAACCAACAGAATGATAAAGAGCCTGGGCGGAATGGTTGTCCGTTCCGGTAACTAGTGAGGCGGTTTCAAGCCCATGCCCCTGCAAATATATCAAGGCTTCGCTCAATAAAAATCGGGCTATACCGCGTCTTCTCCAGGTCTCCCTGACAAACACATCCTCAACAACGCCACCCTCGTCTTCTTGCCAGACCATTACACTGCCAACAATCGTTCCTGCTTCGCGTGCAATGATGGCGGTCCACAGCGGATGACTGCGATATTCGCCAAGCCGTTTTGCTCCAATTGGAGCATCCGGCCACACTTCAGCTTCCAGCTGCATATACTGTTCCTGCTCCTCAGGGGTCTCCATATGCCATTGTATGAAGTCCACACTTTCAGGGAGCGGCAGCTCCGCAACAGGCTCATTCAAGTCACGTTTCAGACTATATAAGCTGTGTAAATACTGATACCCCTGCTGCTGCTGAAAATAACGGTGGTAGCTCTCTTCCGCCAAGTAGTTCCCCACACACAGTATAGTTCCATGACTGTCCGGCAGCGTCGCTTTGATCTCACGGGCCCGAGCCAGCAGGCGCTTATACACAGAATTCAGCAGTTCCACATCCTCTTCCCTACCCGGGAAAGCCTTCAGATTAAGGAAAATCTTGTGCTTGCTCTCCGTCTCACATTCAGGTGCAATGATATTGAATACGGCAACCTGCCCTTTGGCGACCATCTGTTGTCCTTCAAAAGCGCAAAACACATTCGAATAGTTCTCTTCTTCGCCTACCCACCAAAAAATCACAGGATCACCTGCGGTCACCGCCTGATAAAATTCACCCAGTCCCGGCATGTCCTCCTGCTTAAAATTCCGAATCACGAGTTCATTCAATAACGTCTCCACCTTTTCCTATATTATTCCAAATAATATCATGATGGAAAATAGTGCGGCTAGCTAATAAATGAATATATCTATTCAGTACTATTCAGTACCTTAAGCCAATAAGAGTTACAATGTGCAGCTTATATTATTGTAGTGGTTCCCGAAGGAACGCCTCCGTTTTGACAAGGAACCCACTCCCCTAACGGGTGAATCCAGCATCTCATTGCCGCAGGTAACGGCATTGTTCCCCAATCAAGAGTATTCCTACCTCTCATTCTGCCTGCTAGCCCGTTTACGGTGGGATCAGAGGTATTTCCTCTTAGGCCATCAAAAATAATATTGAATCACTTTATCGACTTGGTTGTTTATTCTATTTCGTTTCCTCCGGTCTGTTTCTTCACGTTTATCCCTCTCACTTTTCAATCGGAGTGATCCACCGTTTTTTTCACAGTATAATTTCCTCTACAACAAAAAAGCCATCTGCTTCGACTTCCGATGCAGATGGCTGGCTTAATATTTTACTTCGCGCCTCCGGCATTATCACGCGGCGGGCGCATGGTCAGGCTGACACGGCCTTTCTTCAGGTCGACACCCATCACCCATACGGTAACGTTGTCTCCCACGGAGACCACGTCCATCGGATGCTTCACAAAGCTCCCGCTTAGCTGGGAAATATGCACCAGCCCGTCGTTCTTGATGCCGATATCGACAAAGGCTCCGAAATCAATTACGTTGCGTACCGTTCCCTGCATCTCCATACCGGGAACCAGGTCCTCGATCTTCAGCACATCCGTGCGGAAGATCGGCAGCGGCAGCTCCTCACGCGGATCGCGGCCCGGACGCTGCAGGCTTTCCAGGATGTCACGCAGTGTAGGCACGCCGACTTCCAGCTTCACGGCCAGCTCAGCGGCATCCTGTGCCTCAAGCTGTGAGGCGACTTCCTTGCTGCCGAGCGAGGATACATCCAGCCCCAGCTCCCGGAACAGACGGTCCACCACCGGATAGGATTCCGGGTGGATAGGCGTCCGGTCCAGCGTGTTGTCGCCGCCGGGAATGCGCAGGAAACCGATACACTGCTCGTAGGATTTGGCACCCAGGCGCGGGACCTTCTGCAGCTGCTTGCGCGTGGTGAACTTGCCGTTCTCCTCGCGGAACTTCACAATATTCTTGGCAATGGTCGCATTGACCCCGGCGACATAGGACAGCAGGGAAGCGGAGGCCGTGTTCACGTCAACACCCACATGGTTAACCGCCGATTCTACAACACCTTTAAGACTCTCCTCCAGATGCTTCTGGGAAACGTCATGCTGGTACTGCCCGACACCGATCGCCTTCGGATCGATCTTCACCAGCTCCGCGAGCGGGTCCTGCACGCGGCGGGCGATGGAGGCGGCGCTGCGCTCCGCCACATCCAGATCAGGGAACTCCTCCTGCGCCAGCTTGGAGGCAGAATACACACTGGCTCCGGCCTCATTGACAATGAGGTACGCCAGCCCAGGATCGCCGATCTCTGCGATGACCTCGGCGGTGAACTGCTCCGTCTCCCGCGAGCCGGTGCCGTTGCCGATCACTATGAGCTGTATGCCATATTTGGCAATCAGCTCTTTGAACTTCGCCGCCGCCTCTTTCTTCTTGTTGTTCGGCGGCGTTGGATAGGTGACCGCCACCTCCAGCAGCTTGCCGGTGTCGTCCACCACGGCCAGCTTGCAGCCGGTGCGGTAGGCCGGGTCGACGCCAAGAACGCTTCGACCCTTCACCGGCGGCTGCAGCAGCAGGCTGCGCAGATTTCCGGAGAAGATGGAAATCGCTTGCGTTTCACCTTTTTCCGTCATCTCCCCGCGCACCTCGCGCTCCACGGAAGGTGCGATCAGCCGCTTGTAGGCGTCCTCGGTCACGGCTTCCAGCAGGTCTTTGACCGGGGACGGCCCCTTAATCAGCTTCCGCTGGATAAAAGCATGAATCTTGTCGGCAGTCACCTCGATGCCGACCTTCAGCACGTTCTCCCGCTCGCCGCGGTTGATGGCGAGAATGCGGTGCGGCGGCATTTTATGTACCGGTTCACGGTAATTATAGTAATTCTCGTAGACGCTCTCCTGCTCTGCATCCTTCGCTTCCGAGACCAGCACACCTTGGCTGGCTGTATACTGGCGGACCCAGGAACGGATCGCGGGATCGTCGGCAATGTTCTCCGCGATGATGTCCATCGCACCTTGAAGCGCCAGCTCGGCGCTTTCCACACCTTTGTCCACATCTATATATTTCGCGGCTTCCTCCAGCGGGTTGCCCTGACGGCGTTGCTCCATGACCCAGTCTGCCAGCGGTTCCAGCCCTTTTTCCTTAGCCACACTTGCTCTTGTCTTGCGCTTCTGCTTGAACGGACGGTACAAATCCTCCACTTCCTGCAGCTTGACCGCCTTCATAATCTGCTGATGCAGCTCCGGTGTCAGCTTACCCTGCTCCTCGATGCTGCGGAGTACATCCTTCTTGCGGTCCCCCAGATTGCGCAGATAGCCCAGCCGCTCTTCAATATCACGCAGCACGTTCTCGTCCAGCTCGCCGGTCATTTCCTTACGGTAGCGGGCGATAAAAGGAATCGTATTCCCCTCATCCAGCAGCCCTACCGTCGTCCGCACCTGCTTCACACTGATGCCAAGCTCCTTGGCAATCGCCTGTGTGATCGTTTCCTGCTCCTGGCGGGCCAGCGCTTCTTCAGCCGCCAGACCCCCTTGATTTGTATCCACTGTCAATGAAATCCCTCTTTCCGTACACGGTCTGTGTTCATATGATCTCTACCTGAAATAGTATCACAGATTAGCTCCGCGCCAAAATCCGGGAGCAGCAGCAGACCATTACTTCACTTGCCGGCCGGGGCGGCTCATCCGTTTTCGTGAACCGAGCGACAGCACAAAACAGAGCACGAGTACAAGCGCAGCCACAGCATATGGAAAGTTAATATCCAGGTCAAACAGGACGCCTGCGACAATAGGTCCGGCAATATTCCCGAGACTTGTATAGGCAGAATTCATGCCCATCACGAAGCCCTGCTGTGATTCCACGGCCATTTTGGAGAGCTGTGTGCCGACAGCAGGACGCAGAATATCCATGGCAAGAAACACAATGAAGGTCACAGCGACGATCGCCCAATAGCCCTTTACAAATAAGGTCAAAAGGATAAATAAGCCAGCAGCAAGCAGAGAGGCCGAAATGACCTTATTTTCGCCAAAACGGTTCAAAATCCAGCTGAACGCCGTAACCTGAATCACAGCTCCCGAAATCGAACCAAAGGTCAGGACAAAGGCGATATCCTTGGGCGTGAACCCAAACTTGTGATCCACAAACAATCCGAATACCGTCTCATAATTAGCAAGCCCGAAGGAAAGCACGAAAACGATCAGCAAGCCGAAAAAGTAGGGTTCCCGGTAGGAACGCACCAGTTGGGAGATAAGGCGGTCTTTACTCCCCTCCTTGGACCCGGCTGCGGCAAGCTGCTCCCGGGAACGGGACTCCGGCAGTACAAAGAAGGTCACCACGCCAACAAATGCTGCAGCACCCGCAGCCGCGAAGAAAGGCACACGAATGCCAAGCTCAGCCAGATAGCCCCCCAGCCCCGGTCCAATGATAAACCCGGTAGTAATGGCAGCATTAATCAGTCCCATGCCTTTAGCCCGTTCCTCCATAGAGGTCGTATCCGCTACATAGGCCATGACCGCAGGCATAATCAGGGCTGCTCCGGCACCTCCCAGCATTCTCGACACAAACAGCAGCCAGCTTGATTCGGCAAGACCAAACAACAGCTCCGACACTGCAAAGACAACCAATCCGCAGACAATGATTTTTTTGCGCCCCACTCTATCGGACAGTCCGCCGGCCCAAGGGGAGAGAATCAGCTGGGTCAGTGAGAAGGCGGCCACCAGCAATCCAACTATACTGCCTCCAATGTGCAGCTCATTCATGTAAGTGGGCATAATTGGAACAACCAGACCAATCCCTGTAAAGGCCAGGAATATATTCAGCATCAGGAGCAGCATCGCGCCCCGGTTTCTAAGTAATAATTTCATTTGAAGTAACCTCCGTATTCCCAGAACACAATGTTCATATCTTCGGTGTTCCCGTTAGTTATTAATATATTCCGCACAAGACCGACCACCCGGTCTAATTACACATGATAAGAAAATCACCCAACGGGTACATACCGCGTGGTAATTTAACTCTTTCCGCCATATTGCCCGTTCGCGGCGATTTCAAAGGTACATTTACCTCTAATCTTGCCATATTGGAAATTTGCCACGTTCCCTTACCGCGCACGTATACCCTGCAGCAGCAGCGCTATCGCTTCCCGGTAAAATTTCATGATATCATTCGGCGCATGGACAACGGCCATGATCTCGCTAACTCTGCCGACACCCTCCAGCAGTCCGCTCACAACGATTACATAATTGTCCAGATCGCCTTTGACCAGATATCCAGAGTCCATCCCCTCTTGCAGAAGATTGCGGCAGGCTTCTGAGCCGGACTCGTAGAGCCGTGCAAGACGCTCTTGAACCTCATTGGAAAGGGCACGGGATCTGGCATATTCCTCAAGTGCCCGGATCAGCGGGTTCTGGTAATCGTTCGCATAATGCTCACCAAGTGCATAGAACCGCTCTTCGAAACCGCTGATGCTGCTCTTCTTCTGTGTCCACTGGAGCAGCCATTGCTCTGTATCATCTTCCACAATGTACAGGAACAGCTCATCCTTGCTGGGAAAATGATGATACAGGCTCCCTTTGCTGACCTTGGCCGCTGAACACACCTCGTTCATGGTTACCGCTCCGTATCCTTTTTGCACAAACAGCTGTGCTGCCTTCTGCACTATGCGTTTCTTTGTCTCTTCTCCGTCAGAACGTCCTTTAATCCTGACCACCTCCTTCTAGACCGACCGTACGGTCTAATTATAGCACAGGGTTTTCTCAAAGTGAAATGGATACCGTCTGCCCGGCATAGCGTTCATATAGAGTTAAAAAAGACGCACCGGGTTATCCCGAGTGCGCCTTTCCATACATTACCATGCGATCTATAGTCTGCCTGATTCAAAAATCAATCAGTCCCAGGCTGATTTGCAGCGAATCGTCCACCAGTTTCATCGTTTCATCATCCAGGTGGGTGATCTTATCGGTTAAGCGTTGTTTGTCAATTGTCCGAACCTGCTCCAGTAATATGACGGAATCCCGGTCAAAGCCGTGAGCAGCCGCATCAATTTCTACATGCGTCGGCAGTTTAGCCTTCTGAATCTGGGCAGTGATGGCTGCCACAATGACTGTCGGGCTGAAGCGATTGCCAATATCGTTCTGAATGACCAGTACCGGCCGTACTCCGCCTTGTTCTGAACCCACCACCGGCGAAAGGTCGGCAAAAAAAACGTCGCCGCGTTTAACGATCAATATCTACACCCCGCTTACTAAGCGGCCAAGAGTACTGTCTGCATCTTCCTCCGCGAGAAACGCCTCGCACGCCATGGTCAAATTGATTTTAGCCATTTCCATATAGCCACGCTGCATCGAATCGCGTATGGTCCGTTTCCTCCGTTCGCTTAGATACAGCTTCATGGCCTGCCTGATCAATTCACTCCGGTTGGAGTTCTCCAATTGGACGATCCCATCCACTTCCTGCAAGAGATGATCGGGCAAGCTGATCATGATTCTTTTGGTGTTCTGCAAATTGGCCACCTTCTCTTCCACCCCCACAAACCTTCTGCCCTTGTGTTCCAGTGTTACAATATACAAGGAATTTTATACAAGGAATATATGCCGCCAGTATATCAAGTATGCTGCATTCCATTATAAACTACAATTGGCGGTTCGTATAGACCATAAGTCATACTAGTCTACACGGCATAATCCTTCTATTCAGTTCCTGCATGAGTAGCACGGCAATGACATTAGGTCTGCAGCAAGGGGTTGACCAGGTTCGGAGCAGTGCCTTCGCGTACATACACACGCGGCACCCGGTGGGCCAGCATACAGATTACCTCGTAGTGAATCGTTCCAAGATGGAGTGCCAGTTCATCCGCCGTAATGGACACGGCGCCCTGGCGGCCGATGAGAACAACCTCTTCGCCAGCTTTGATTTGTTCCGCTTCTTCAGCGAAAGATTTGAGCGTTACCATACACTGGTCCATGCAGATCGTTCCGACGACAGGAACGCGGCGTCCTCGTATTAGCACCTCCGCTTTGCCTGTTAGCATGCGGGAATATCCGTCAGCGTACCCCACAGGAAGCGTTGCAATGATCTCTTCGCTGTCTGTGAAATACCGGGTGCCGTAGCTGATTCCCCAATCCGGCGGCAAGGTCTTTACATATACCGCCTGCGTTTTCAGCGTCATTACCGGGTGTAAAGCCACAAGCTCGTGGTTCACCTCTGTGGAGGGATAGAGACCGTACAAGCTTATGCCTACACGCACCATGTTTCGGGATAGAAGAGGTGTATCAATGGCCGTAGCGCTATTGCCCGTATGTATGATCGGGATGTGAATGTTTCTGTCCCGAAGCGTTTCGGCCACGCTCATGAACCGTCGGTGCTGCAACAGTGTATAGCTTTTGTCTTCTTCGTCTGCTTTGGCAAAATGTGTGAACATTCCCTCCAGCTCCGCCTGCGCTACAGAATGCACTTCAGCGATGAACTCAGGCGCGTCAGCCGGTAAAAGCCCCAGCCTTCCCATCCCGCTGTCAATCTTGATGTGCACCTTCAGCCGGTGCTCCGGTAGGTCAGGAAGCTGTCTTACCGCCTCAAGCACCTCCGGTGTGAACAGTGTTACGGTTACATGGTTCTTCCAGGCAACGGCTATTCCTTCCGGTGAGGTGTAGCCGAGTACGAGAATAGGAAGTAGTATTCCCGCTTCACGCAGCTCCAATGCCTCATCCAGAAAAGCTACACTTACATAGTCCGCTCCGAGCCGTTCCAGCTCCCGGGTCACTTCCACAGCCCCATGGCCGTACGCATTACCTTTGACGCATCCCATGAATTTGGTCTCCACTGGAAGAACCTTACGGAAGGCCTCATAATTGGTACGCAGATCATCGAGATTAATCTCGGCTACTGTAGGTCGATAGCTTGCTTGCACTTCAGGGTCACCTTCTAACATTGTAGTAAAACATCTCCTGCAGCATCTCATTGATTTAAGTCTTACTGTCAATGGTAATGCTAATGGAAGGCGGCTGTCAATGTAAGCGGGAACTATCTTTTTGCAGAACTACCACCGGGCCTGTCCTCGTCAAGAAGATAAAAAAAACGGACACTGCATGTAGAGGAATGACTCCCACAATACGCAGTATCCGCCTACTGATATTTACTTACCCGTTTGTTCCTCCATAGAAGCGGCGATTTGCATCATTTCATTAACCGGGAGATTTGCGCTGGTAATCCGGTACTCCACACCATCACTCATCCAGGTAAGTGTCTGCTGTTCGTCACCGCTGAGGAGACCTACCGTGAAGCCCAGATCAATCACACTACCCGGAGCGAGCGAGACGGCACGGTCCAGCGGACGCGATTCCATAATCGTATACTGGTAGGTCCCGTCATAACGGATCAGTACAGAATGATCTTTACTGTCCTCAATTTTGTTGGAGTCCTTAAGCTTCACACCGGCAGGAATATAGCCTGGTTCGATGATTCCGAAATCACCGAGCTCAGCGGTTACCGGCTTCTCTGACGGTTTACTGTTCTCCGGTGCAGTCACCGGGTTGCCGTTCTCGTCAACTTCCGCCATCGTGCTTTCGGATGCTTTGCCGGTAGCCATATTCTTTTGCATATCAAAAGAATCCTTCGTGAATTCCGGATCGAACTTGAAGCTGTCGAACTTCACATTCACCACAACCTTGGCTTCGGAGTCAGAGACCTGCACCTGCTTAGGCTCATAGGTCTTCTTGGCTAGCCAGATCTTCTGGCGGACCAGTGCGCTGCTCTGATAATTGGCCGCTACCTCGAACACGTAGTTGTCTCCGTCCTCCACAAACTGGCGGTTGTTATCGGAGACAATTCCCCGGACCAGTGTTTGATACAGATAGACCTGGCCTTGATTGTCCGGCCAGTCGCTCTGGAAGCGAAAGCTTTTGCCAAGGCTAGGTGTCAGTACGAATACGCCCTCATCATTGCGCAGCACGATTTGCGTCACATCCTTCTGGACGTTCGACAGGCTGATCCGGTAGTAGGAAGGATTCTTGTACCAGACCTCCACCTTATACTCCTGTGGCTGCTCGCCGGTGTACAGCGTCATTGTGCCTGAACCCTGGTAAGCCCCCTGCTTGCTCTCCAATTTATCAGACACATTGTTCAAATCCTTGACCACGGAAGCGGCATCCTTCTTCCCGCACCCCGCAAGCACCAGGGTCACGCTCATAATGATAGCGAGTACCCATGTTATCCGGCGCATGACATCATCCCCTTAACCTGTTTTGAAAAGCATTGATTAGTACATGTCTATGAGGGACTTGCCTGCAATATGCAGACGGGCATGACAAGCAAGAAGGATATTCACGGGTGGCCGCCCGGCCGCACCAAAAAGCCCGTGCAGGTGCACGGACTTGCTGAACTGATGTGTCATTTGAACGGAATGAGCTGATCGTTATAGACGGTGAAAAACCTGCCCTGGCTGAAGAAAATATCATCAAAATAGATTGCCGGCTGTTCTCCAACTTTGAGCGGGTAAGCGAATGAATACAGCGTTTTGTAGCTTTTCCGGTCCAGCACGGTAAGCGCAGTTTTCGTCTCAATTCTGCTATCGGACGTAATAGAGATGTACTTGTCATCCAGCCGTAATCTGTAGGCTATTCCTTTGACAGGTATGGGAGCAAGCGGGGTATGATTCAGCTGTTCGCCGCTGCCATTCAGTACATAGAACCCTTTATTATTGGCGAATAAGAGTTTGCCGTCCACGACATATAGTCTGTTTGTTGTCGGATCAATTCCCTTTGTCCATTTCACTTTTCCGTCTGTTCCTATAGCAGCCAGCAGCGTCAAGCTCTCGGATTTCTTTATTTTGAGGATATATATATCATTGTTAAGCTTGAGCGCTTGCTCTACTGTACTGTTCGCGTTTAGCGGATAGCTTATTTTTTTCTTGAAATTCCAGTCCAGGACGTCAAAAGATGCTTCTATATGCTGCGAATTATATTTGAGCGTCAACATTTCATTCAAGGCGACCCCGCTAAGAAAATGGGAAGGCTGCATTTTTTCCCTTTCGAAACTTTTACTCCAGGCCACTGTACCGTTCAGATTCACTGCGTAGACCGAGGAGTTGTCATGCACAAACAATTTATTGTTGATCAGACTGTCAATCTCAAGCGGTCTGGGAAAGATAACCTCCCAATTCATTGTCCCCTTGGGACTAATGGAATAGAGAAATGTTTCATTAGAGAATTGCTTCAGCCCCGCGCCAACTAGACTATACAAATTACCTGCCTTGTCAAAAAAAGCACGATCACCGAACTTGAATCCCCCATAAATCGAAAGCTCCCACTCCACCTTATTCGTCTTGGGATTGATTGTCACGACATACTCCTGAAGCATCTGCCCCTTGGTATTACGCGGATTCTTGCTCAAAAGCGGCTCCTTGAAGTACAAGAGTCCGTTCGCCGTTCCCAAGTACTTATATCCATAAGTAGAAACAGGGAAGTTAATCGGGTCTTGCTGCTCTAGTTGCGGCTCCGTACCGGTACCGGGATTCACTGCTTCTGCAGCAGCAGGCATAGGACTCAGCAATACAAGTACAGACATCAGCATAATTAGTAGACTTGGAATCCTTTTCATAACTACTCTCCTCAGATCAGCCGCGCGATCTTCTCAATCTCTACGGCAGATGCGGCCATTTGCTGCATGGAGGCGGTAATTTCCTCCGTCGCTGCCGCCTGACGTTCGCTTTGAGCCATACAATCCATCAGCGTTGCATCCATCTCGTTAATGTTCTTCTTGATCATCTGCAGGATGCCGGCGATATCCTTCGCAGACGATGCGCTGGATACGGACATCTTCCGGATCTCCTGCGCGACAATGCCGAATCCACGCCCATGCTCAGCCGCATGTGCAGCCTCGATAGCGGCATTAAGGCCCAGCAGGTTGGAGTTATCCGCCACTTTCCGGATGAAATCCAGAATCTCATCTGTCTTGTGAAGCTCCTCTACAACCCTCTGGCCCAGCACCTTCAGATCGCTTACGGTGTTGGCTAATTCAGAGGCTGTCCCGGCAATCTCCTCCGAAGTGGAACTGATCTCTTCCGAAGTCACCGCCAGTGAGTTCGCCGCATAGCTCAGGGTCTCCTGATTGCTGAGGCTGATTCCTATCGTGAACACGCCCGCAACCGCCCCGTTCTTGTCCTTAATCGGGATGGAGGAGGATTTGAAAGGCCATCCGTAGATTTCCTTCGGTATGTTTGCACTGGCCGCTTCCCCTGTTTCCAGCGCTAACCGTAATCCTCCGCTTTGCGGAACCGGAGTGCCTTCTTGTATCCGGATATCCAGCTCCTTCCCTGGAAGATAATAGATGAACTTTTCCACATCCGCCAACGCGAACATTACATCAAGTGGAAATAGTTGCTGCACCAGCGGTAATGATATTTTCAAAGATTCTAGCAATTGCCCGATGTCTGTTTCACTTTGGTTTTCCATGCCTGTAACAGCTCCTACGATAACATTTTTGATTATTATAGCACATGAAAAACTATAGCAATATTAGATATCTTACCCTGAAGACCACAGAGCTGGTTTCATATTATCCTCTATGCGGAGAACCAAATATTCTTATATTTCTATCATTTTTTTTACACAAATACTTGCTACAACTAGGTTACAGTAACCAACGATTTATCCAGAAAAGCAGAAAGGGAGAATGTAAGATTTTCTCATTCAATTAACGCGATTTTATTACCGATAATGTAACGTAGCCATTTACAGATTACTTTAAAAACAGAGGAGAATGAACATATGGGGAACGTAAACAAAGCAACCAAAAAAATAGGGAACATTTCTTTAAAGGTAAAGCTTCCCTTCTTATTAAGCCTGCTGGTGGCGGTCGTTCTCTTGGCGACTTCGGTAACAGTATATCTATTCTCATCGGATTTGCTGCTCCGGAAAAGTAAGGATGAAATCAACGCAAACGGCGACCGTATAGGGGAGGGATTGTGGACGGCCATGCAGTTGCAGGAGCAGACTTCTTATGTCATTTCTGTTCATAATACTTTTAAAGAACTATTGAAGCTTAGAGCAGAAGGCTCTATTCCAGACAAAGAGTTCTTTTCATCGAAAAACCCGTATTTTGACAAAGCTAATACAATACTGATGGATAGTATAAAAGGAACACGGGGAACAGATGCCATGCTGGTTCTGGATACTAATGGAACTATTGTTGCCGGCACAAAACCTGACACGATTAGCCAGTCCAGATCCGACCGGGAATACTTTACCGAAGCGCTAAAAGGAGCCCCATTCATCAGTGATGCGATTACGTCTAAAAGCAGTAAAAAGCTAATCATTGCTTTTGCCCAGCCTATCAAAGACTTGGACGGCAAGGTATTAGGTGTGTTCGCCATGACCGAGGACAGCAGCTTCTTCACCGATAAATTGGGTAAAATCAGAATTAATGACCAAGGGACTATAGTTATTTCGAGCCGGAGCGGAATTATCCTGTACAACTCAAAGAATCCCTCCCAAACCGGGCAAAGCATTGGCGATAACCCCGGGACCAAAGCCTTCCTGGAGGATCGGGCAGCCGGAGAGATAAAGGCTAGTTCTACCGAAACGGAAGATAGTTATATCCGATTGAGCAAAATTCCGGGGGCGGATCTGATGATTACTGTATCCGATCCCCTCGACGACATTCAACAGCCTATACGCGATATGTTCCTCAAAATGTTGATCGTAACTGTTTTAGCCCTGATCATAGCCATTGGTTTCGGATTAATATTATCCCGCTGGATAACCAAACCCATTATCACATTGTCCAGACTGTTCAAACAGTTGGCTACAGGCGACTTAACCGTGGCAGCTAACGGCCGGTATGACAGTGAGTTCAAGGACTTGGCAGACAGCTTCAATGGCATGGTCCGGCAAAATAAAGAGCTCATCACCAATATGAACCATTCGATTGCAGTACTCAATACAAGCACCAATGAGCTTGAGGAGACCTCCAAGCAGACTGCTCGTTCGATTAATGAAACCTCCGTAACCTCAATGGGAATTGCCCAGGCGATGGAGCTTCAGTCCAATGACACTGAACATATCGTCGATAAGTTCTCTGGATTCAGCAAGAAAGTGGCTGTGATGAACGATAATGCGCAATCGGTCAGACAGAGAGCTGAAGAAATCGTCGAAGTCTTCCATATCAGCAATCAGGTTGTCGAGGGTCTGATCCAGATCAGTGACAAGAATGAGCAGGAGGTCCAGAAAATCTCTGCCATCACCGTTAAGCTTCAGGACAGCTCCAACAGCATCAGCAATATCACAGGAGCCATTAACCAGATTGCCACTCAAACCAATCTGCTCGCGCTAAATGCATCGATTGAAGCCGCAAGAGCCGGAGAGCACGGCAGAGGTTTTGCAGTAGTGGCTTCCGAGATCCGCAAGCTCGCTGAGCAGAGCTCGAAGCAATCGAACGATATCTATGAGATCATCCAACAAAACCTTGCCTTCGTAGCAGAAAACAATCATAGCGTGATTGAAATCAACAATATTTCCTCTGAGCAGGATGAGCTCGTAGGGCAAACCCAAAAAGCATTCCAGACCATTCTGGACAAAGTCACAGACATAACGGTTCAAATTAAAACCATGGCTGATGAAATGACTCATATGCAAAAGGACAAGGATGACGTTCTCGATTCGGCTCAAAGTCTCTCAGCTACCGGAGAAGAAGTCTCGGCATCGGTACAGGAAGTTACAGCTACTATGATGGAACAATCCCATACCGTTGAACAGCTGGCAGAGATGGTGGGAACGATTGACCAGCTCACAAAGAACCTGGCAGAAGCAGCCTCTAAATTCCGGGTAGAGTAAACCCGGGCAAGCAGAGCTTCTCTAAATCAGAGACCCACAAGAAGGCCCCTTTGAACAAGGTGATCCTCTTGTGGGTCTTTTGTTGGTAGAGCGCAGTCTGGAAGCCGCTGCAATTTCTTCCACGCTGGCTAATTGTTCCTCAGCAGAAGCCGAGACACTCTTGATCTGTTCGTTGATTTTCTCCGATTTCTTTGGAGCTTTCGCCTAAGGTACTTATGACCGTCGATACATCAACCACATTTGCGTTATTCTCGTCTCCGTTGACGAGATAGCTGTCTATTTGGCGCTCTCCATAAAAAAGAGACCGATCTCTAGCACTGGCTTGATCCAGCTTAGAGAGCAGTCCGCTATAACAACACCTGTATTGTCCTTGTTAACTTATGCTTGTTTTTTTTCCGTCAAGTAGTACAAGAAGGCCAGGACCGGCAGCGCCAGCCCGATCAGTGTGGTTAATCCCCAGCCGCCATAGGCATAGGACCAGCCCCCGAGCGAGGAGCCAATAGCTCCACCTATGAAGAAAATCGCCATAAACAATCCGTTCAAGCGTCCTCTCGCTTCGCTGCCAAGGGAATATATCGCCCGCTGCCCAAGCACCAGATTCCCCGATACCCCCATATCCAATATAATCGCTCCAACCACCAGCAGTCCCAGCGTTACTTTGGAATCACCCTGAAACAGGTAAGCCAGCAGAAAGGCAGCGGCCGCAAGTCCAAAAGCAAGACCAGTCAACGGCCTTGTCCATCCCCTGTCAGCCCATCTTCCTGCAATTGGAGCAGCAACCGCACCCGCCACACCCGCCAGAGCAAACAAAGCGATCCCTTGTTGAGTCAGGTGATAGGTATCAGCCAGCCGCAATGAAACGGTCGTCCAGAAGAGGCTGAAGGTTCCGAAAAGACTGGCCTGATACATCGCCCGGCGTCGCAGCACAGGTGTATTCTTCAAAAGCGTACCCAGGGAACGGATCAGTCCGCCGTAGTTCATTGAAGGTACAGGCTGGCGCTCTGGAAGAACACGGGATAACAGAATCGTCAATAGAGTGATCACTACAGCAGATATGGCAAAGATCGCATGCCAGCCCCAGAGGCCGGAGATGAAGCTGGCCAGCGGACGGGCAAACATAATCCCCAGCAGCAGCCCGCTCATCACATTTCCCACGACCCGGCCGCGGTGTTCTTCAGTTGCCAGATAGGAAGCATACGGTACCAGAATTTGAGCAGCTACAGAGCCGAGGCCAATAAATAGTGAGGCGCCCAGAAACAAAGATGCATTCGAAGCGAAGGCGGCCGCAACCAGAGCAACCACCACTACGGTAAGGGAGATCACGGTTAGACGGCGGTTTTCAATAATATCGCTAAGAGGCACTACGAACAGCAGACCTATAACATAACCAATCTGGGTTAGTGTCACAATCAGACCAGCAGCTCCTGATGAGAGATGAGTAGCTTCGCTGATCGGTCCGACCAGCGTTTGGGCATAATACAGATTGGCTACAATCAGCCCGCAGGATGCCGCCAGCAGAAAAGTGATCCAACCGGGGACTGCCTTACTTCCCTGTCCTTCTTGTGCATGTTTCACGTTCAACGCTCGAGTTGCCTGCTTTACCTGGTTCATGTGAATACCACCCTCCATTTAAATACTAAACGTATAGTTCATTAATTATGTTTTTATAATATACTGAACGTATAGTTTTGTAAATAGGCAATTAAAAGTTTTGTCTGTAAACTTATTCATTTGATTCATCCTTAGTCGGGCTGGCTAACTTCATGTATCCTTTTGTATAATGAACGTATAGTTTCCCCAAGTGAACCGGAATATGGCTAGGGTATATTGAAATCAGGAGGATTGGATTATGGATAAAAAAAGAGGACGTCCGCGCAACAACGAGGCTGAGGCTTCCATTCTTGCCGCATCCTATGATTTGCTGCTGGAGGCGGGGTTTGGCGCGGTAACTGTTGAGAAAATTGCGGAACGGGCGAAAGTCAGCAAAGCGACAATCTATAAATGGTGGCCCAATAAAGCGGCCGTGGTGCTTGATGGATATCTGTCCGCGGCATCTGCCAGGCTTCCCGTGCCGGACACGGGCTCCGTACAGGAGGATATTCGAATTCATGCGACGAATCTGGCTGTTTTTCTATGCAGCCGTGAGGGAAGGGTTATTACCGAGTTGATTGGAGAGGCGCAATTCGATGCAGGCCTGGCTGAGGCTAACCGAACCAGATTCTTTGCACCACGCCGCCAGGAAGCCAGGGAGCTGCTGGAGCGTGGAGTAGCCCGGGGTGAACTTAAAAAGGATTTGGATGTGAATTACAGTATTGATCTTATGTATGGACCGATATTCTACCGTCTGCTGATTACAGGGGACATGCTGAATGGGGAATTTGTAGAAAAGCTGCTGGCGTTAGCCTTCGAGGGGATTCGCGCGTAGTGATTCTTTGTCTTCTCTTGTATATTCATTAATTAATTCATCCAGCTTCATGGATTGCTTAATTACTTTCGGATGCAGCAGTCCATAGGTTGTTTCGATCTCATTCAGCTTCCTGCGCTCCGCTTCGATGCGCTGCTGAATGGCTTCCAGCTTCTTCATATACATAACCTCCCTTAGGTATTTTAGAGGGTTATGTGAAATTATAGGATGTAAGGCAAAATGCAGCATTGAATGAAAAACCGCCGGAATGCAAGGTTATACCTTCCGGCGGTTTTTGCTGTGCTATGGATTTACGGCGAGGGTGCCGCCTCTAGCCGGGCAGCCTTAAGCCTATTACTGGATTGGCTTGAGCATGATACCCAGCTTCTTCAGATAAGGGTTCAGCTCCTCGGTCAACCGGGACTGATTGTTCAGGTCAGCCTTGGTAAACCGTTCCGGATGAGTACTGCCATCCGGGTCCGTTGCTTTGGCATTAAGGAGGTTAAATTCACTGATTAATTGCTGGAACTTGGCCAGCTCTTTACCGCTGAAGGTCTGCTTCGCCTTGGCAAGCTGCTGTTCCCAGAACGTATCGGAGTCCATCTGCTTCAGCGGTTGCTGCGGTGCCCCGGTATTTACCAATTTGCTGAAATAGGGCTCAAGCTCTGCCGCCAGCTTGTGATACCGCTCCTGATCCGCAGCACTCAGCTTCTCGGGATGAAGTACTCCTGCCGCATCGGTAATCTGCAGATTGAAGCCGCCAATCTCATGCAGCAAACGGGTCAGACTTTGGAAATCCTCCTTACTCAGGCTCTGCTTCGCCTGCTGGAGCTTGGCTTCAAGCTGGTCATACTGCTCAAGGGTGCCGCCGTTTTGAATATAGTTGTCCTGTGAACCATATACGGAATCAGCCAAGTAATTGTATCCGGCATAGACTCCGGTCGGGATGATCAGCGATGCCGCTATTATCGTAGCTACGAGCCATTTCTTCATGCGTCTGCCCCCTTGTCCGGGTGAAATCCCATTCAGAATCTTCCCCTTCAGTTCCGGTGGGGCGCTCCAGCCTTCGGTTTCTGCTTGCAGCGTCCGCCGCAGGTTCTCTTCAAGACTCATGCATCTCCTCCACCTTCCCTATTCTAATGGTGTCAGCCTTTTGTTTCCGGCGCAGCTTCTGCAATGCAGCATGAATGCGGGATTTGACAGTCCCCAGCGGAATGCCGAGGATTGCTGCGGCCTCTTCCTGGGAATATTCCTGCAAATAGTGCAGAACAATGACCTGCCTCAGCTTGTATGGCAGACTGTTCACCTTATCCATGAGCATATGGCTGGACAGCCTGTCTATGACTTCACCGGCAAAATCAGCATCCGGGATTGAGGCAGTGTGCTCCGCTTTCTTTGTGATCCGGAGCTGTCTCCAGCCTTTCCTCCGATAAGCTTGAACCTGCCGCATCACCAGTCCCATCAGCCAAGGCTTAAACGCCCGGGTCCCATCATACTGCTCCAGCGAGCGGTGCAGCTCGAGATAGATATCCTGCACCACATCGTCCGCATCGGAAGGCTCGGAAACGAGGAAACGCACAGTCCGGTAGACATCGCGAACAGTCGCTTCATACAACTCCCCATAGGCTTCACGGCTGCCGGCCAGCGTGCGCGCTATGAGCTGCGAGTATTCGGTTTGCTCTTCCATCTGTCTTCCCCTCCTTCAGGCTTACACTATGTATTGGAAGGAAACGCTCAGATCGTTCGATTTATTTTTAGGATTCATTATACGGGACCACAACTGAAAACAAATAGGACCCTCCATAAATGGAAGGCCCGACTGCTCTCGTGTATGCCTATTTTCAGGTGATCCATTCGGAAGTTATCACAGCTTAATCTTCTCCAGTAAAGCAAGCAGCTGCTGTTTCTCCTCCGGTACAAACTCCGTATAGACTGCATCAAGAAGCGTTACTGATATTTCTTCGAAGATGGGCTGGAGCTCCCGGCCTTTAGGTGTAAGCGACAGGCGATGTATCCGTCCATCCAACGGGTCTTGTTCCCGTTTCACATAATCAAACCGTACTAATTTGTCAACCAATGCCGTTATCGTAGACTTGTCCTTGTCGATTGAGCAGGATAACTGGTTCATCGTAATGTTTTCCCGGGCAAACAGCTGAAACAAAATATCCCCGTGTGAAGGGGCAATTCCATGAATATTATGTTTTTTGAGCTCCCGTTCAATGAACTTGTTCCCGCGCCGGTGAATTCGGCCGATGGCCGCCAAGATATTATTCTCATTCATTCTCCCATGGTAAGTTTATACAAAAAAAGTGTCAAGCCCCTCCTGTATCCGGCACACCCAAGCGCGAATCCATCGTATCCTTTGCTGCCCACCGCCCAAACGTAACAGTCCTGACTTCTTATTGTTAACGGATCGTGGCCCCCGGGCGGATCATTTACAGTATAATTGAATAGATTGGAACTTTTAGACTCTGGAGGTTATTCTGTGAAAAAAATACTGACCGCTTCCGCCCTCGCCCTGCTAATTGCCGGATGTGCGGCAGCTCCAACTATAGATTCAATATCCGCCGCCGCACCACTCACCCTGTCTGTAGACGGCCAACCTGTTCTGCCCAAGCTTCATCCGTTTCATTCCGGGGAGATCCTGTATGTTCCCGCAAGAGTGCTGCTGGAATATTATCCGGTTGAATTGAAATGGGATAATACACGTAAAAAGCTCACCCTAACCGATAACAGCTCCCGTACGATTCTTTCACCCGGCCGTTCAGCCATGCAGGTTCAATATACGCAGACTGACGGCGGTTATGAAGACAGCCTTGAAGGGCCTGTCCTTCTGAAGGAGGGGCATGTGTATATTTCTGCTGGTGCGGTGTCTTCATTAACTGGGGCCGAAGCCAAGCTAACAGCCTCTGGTAGTGCAGTATCCATTACGTCTGGAGATGTCAGTACATCCGTGCGGGTTCCCGCTGAACCATTGGCGGTCGCAGCTGGCACTTCCGGCAAGGTCAAGCTGTATGCGGCCCGGAAGGATGGCAGTACCTATAAAGGGTTTATCCTCGAGGTGAATGGCAGAAAGCACAGTTTCAAATGGGAAGCTCCCAGACTTGGGTCTTACCCTCCGGTGCTTTACTATGCCGATGTGGATAACGACGGAAAACCGGAAGCTACAGTGGTATTCAGCCTTGGCACAGGAACCGGAATTTCCCTGGAGGGGGTCCATGTGGTCAAGCCGGAAGAGTGGAAGGAGCTTGCGGTACCGGCAGCAGAAAAGGTTGCTTCGGCAGCTGTCACCTCCAAGATCTTGCTCGACAATGGCGATGTTGTGGTCCGGCTTGAGCTTGCCGGCCCTGCTCCATCGAAGGTGACCTTGAGGCTTCCCGGCCGTGCCGGGGATGGCGGTCTGAACCATTTTGGCACACAGGTTGGGATCGGGGCAGTTACTCATTATCAAGTGGCAAATGGTAAGCTGAAGGCAGAAACCAGTGTAAATGCTGGAATTGAGGAGAGTATGGGGACATTGATGCTGGATTACAAAGCAGGCAGTGGAGGATTGAACCTGGACTCGATCCGTTTTGAACCCTACGATACTACGAAGCAGTATGTGGAAAAGGAGCAGTGAACCAATGATTGATGCCCATATTCACCTTGAGCAATATACAGATTCAGAACTGGAAACCATGCTGCATGGGCTTCCGGAGCATAACCTCCACTCGCTGGTTGCCGTCTCAATGAATCTGGACTCCTGCATCCGCACACAGGATATCGCTACGCGGTATCCGGGCCGGGTGAAACCGGCCTACGGTTTCCATCCCGAGCAGCCGGTACCGGCGGAAGAAGAGCTAGCCGCGCTAATACTGTGGATCAGTCAGCACGCGGAAAATATGGTGGCTATAGGCGAGATCGGGCTTCCCTACTATTCAAGAGCGGAAGCGCTGGAGCGCGGTGAAGCTTTCGAAGTGGAGCCTTATATGCGGCTTCTGGATGAGCAGCTTGCTCTGGCTGCCCGGCTGGACAAGCCGGTAATCCTGCATGCCGTCTATGAGGATGCCGTGACCGCCTGTGATTTGCTGGAGAAGCACGGCATCACGAGAGCTCATTTTCATTGGTTCAAGGGTCCGGAAGAAGCGGTTCTTCGCATGATTGAACGGGGTTACCACATCTCCTTCACACCGGATATTGTATATGAGCCGGAGATTCAGGCACTCGCACGGCGCTATCCGCCGGGGCTGGTCATGGCCGAGACGGATGGTCCTTGGTTGTTCGAAGGCCCTTTTGCCGGACATCCTACCCATCCGGCAATGGTTCATGACGTTGCAGCAGCCTGGGCAACGCTCCATGGATATTCCGCCGATCAGGCGAAGGCGATGCTGACCGCCAATACGGCACGCTTTTATCAGCTGTAGCCTTGGCGGCTCAATGGCCCCCCTTCGACGTTCTCATCAAACCGTCAACAAGATTCATGACAAAATAAAGTCTTCATTCAGCAGCCGCTGCTCCCGCTTCATTTAGACATAAACCAGCGTCCGGGGCAAGGTAGTGGTTGCTGCTGATATTCGTTGAACGGCTTCACAAATTCAGGGAACTGCACTTCAGTCGTTAAGGGGCAGTCTCTCCACATGAGTCAGTAGTCCGTCTATAATTTCCATACAGTAAATATCCGGCTTGGTGGTCTGCATCAAAAAATCCAACCCATATTCTCCGGCAAACTCATTCATCATCAGCGTCATCACCATGCCGTGAGTACCGATAACAATCCGCTCGTCCGGGTGATTCCGCAGAATCGCCTTCAGCGCCTTTACGGCCCGGTCTTTACAGACCCGATTGGACTCTCCGCCACCCTCCAATACAAAATCCGGCTCCTCGAACATCCGCTCCAGATATGGATATAGTTCCGGGTCCTGCAGCGTACGGTCGTCAACCGTCCAGCATTTTTCTTTTAAATCCTCAATCCTATGGACTTCTTGGCCTAGTACCTTAGCCAGTCCGGCAATTGTATCCACTGCTCTGACATAGGGACTGCTGTATAGCGTATGTATGCCTTCGTTCAGCAACCGTTCCGTTACTCTACGCGCATCCTTCTCACCCTGAGGGGACAATACGCGAGATCTTTCATTGCCCGAGGTTTTGAGCGAATCTCCATGCCGAACCATATAAATGTAAGTTGTCATTGGACCCTCCTGTAAATGAGATATGTTAAGAACTATGCTCCACTGCTGTCTGTCCCCGCTCCGGCTTGGCCTCAGGCCAAAGTAACCGGCCAAAGAGGATACCGGCGAGCCCGAGCAGCACTTGAACGACGCCAAAATCCAAGAAGATACGGCCAGGCCCGGCCATTTGGACCAGTAGCCCTCCCAGCAGAGGCGCCGCAATCATCACCACCCCGAGGATGGTGCTCTGAATGCCGAAGATACGGCCGGTCATGTGGGGCGGGGTTTCTTTTTGCAGGCAGTAATTGAAGGTCACGAAAAAGGTTCCATTCCCAATCCCCAGTACGAAGCCGAACAACAACACCCAAAGCGCAGAAGCGCCCGGCTGTAGTAGTCCGAGACCCCCAACCGATCCGCCGATCAGCACATAACCCGTACCCAGTCTCAGACCATAACGTGTTCCCGGTTTCAACTTACCCAGAAGCAGAATGACAGCTACGGCACCTACGCCGGAGGCGGCCACCATCCAGCCCAGCAGGGATTCATTCACCGGTGAGATCACCCGGAACAGGCTGGTGAACTGGAAATCAATGATCTGAATCGCCAGAGCGCCGGCAAGTCCAAATAACATCGTATGCAGCAGCAAGCGGCTGCGCAGCATAAAGCTCCAGCCCTCTTTCCACATCATACCCATTGGAACTCTCTCCGCCTGCGTCTGTGCAGCCGGGAGTTCACCTTCTGTAGGGATGTTTTTGACCGAGAGGAGAAGCAAATAGGAGCCTACCCGAAATACGGCATTCAGCAAAATACACCAATGCGGACTGAGCAGCGTAAGCGCAACACCGCCAAGCAGGGGACCGGCGATTTTGGAGCCCTGGTTCACGATACCGTTCAGAGAGGTGGCCTGAAGCAGCTGATCCTCTCTGACAATACTGCGGGTCATGGACTGCTGAGCCGGAACGTTCAGCGTGGAAATCGAAGATCGCAGCACCAGCAGCGGCAGCAGCCACACCATACCGGGTGCGAACAACACCAGTACGGTCAGGATCGCGGTAAGCAGATCGCACATGCGCATCAGCTTCAGCTTGTTCAGGCGGTCGGCAGCGACCCCGGCCACAGAGCCGAGCAGAACGCTTGGCAGCGCCATGGCTACCGGAATCAGTGCCAGCATTAGCGGACTGGCCTGCCAGCGGTAGCCGACGAGAACCTGAATCGCCAGTGTATCGAACCAGTCACCAAAAGTTGCTGTGGCGAAAGCGCTGTACACGCGCATGTATACTTTGTTGTGCAGCAGGCTGTTCCCCTGCTTCAGAGAAGTTTCCATCTGTCATTCCTCCAGGTTACATTTAGAATCATGGAACAGGATCATTCATGATCTAACTGTAACGGGGAATTGTCAGAGAATAATCAGAGGGATTTGAGCAATTGCTGCATCAGGTGCTCCAAAGGCTTCTCCATCCGGTTTAACCCGGATTGCTCCAGCTCCAGCGCGAACAAGTCTTCATATTTACGCTGCAGTTTTTTGGAGGGCGGGAACATACGGCAGAAATGGACAATCCGGTATAATGCGTAGAGCCTCAGCGGAACGAATTCTGACATCTCCAGTACCTGCAAGCCCTCATCCAGCAGATTCTCAGATTCCTGCCAATGTTCCAGCCGTAAGCTCCAAAGTCCCTTTACCACTTTATAGCTACCAATCTCCCGTAGAAAGGGCTTCTCCTGAAGGACAGCTGCAATCGCTTCGTCCACCCGGTTAAGCTTGTCATCCCCGGTTCCCGCCACGAGATGCACAAAAAGTTCCGTAATCAAGGTCACGGGAATGAAATTTTCATAACCAAGCTCAGCAATGACCTGATATGAATGTTCCAAACGCTCCACGGCCCGCTCCGGTTGTCCCGCAAGAGTGAACAAGTCCAGAATCGTGAGGATTTCCAGCTCCAGCTGATATTCAGGGTACAGCAGCTGCCGTTCAATGATCTGCTCGCAATACGCAAGTCTCTCCTTGGGATCACCAGAGAAAAAGTGGTACAGCAGCAAATAAAACAGCCGGTCCTTGAGCGGAACTTCTTCCGTGTGCAACAGCCAATCCAAATCTCCCTGTACAAAGTGAATGACCATCGAATATTCCGGGTCCAGCTCAAACCCAAGAATGTCCTGCTGGCGCGCCAATGTCAGCATGGATTTGCCTTGGCCGTATACATGAAACTTGGAGAATACACCGCGCATGGTTTCGCGCAGCTCCAAATCATTCGTTGTGGGATTGATCATTACGCCGGCTGGAGTTCCCGGCAGAGTCAGACTGTACCCGAACCCCCGGACAGTCCGAATGCCCAGGCCGCTCAGGACGGCCAGCTTTTTGCGCAGCCGGTAGATATGGTCATCCACTGTCCGTTCTACCGGGTACTCCAATGGCCATACATGATCCAGCAGCTGCTCCCGGCTGAACGTACGCCCACGGTTGCGGTACAGAAATTGCAGAAGAGCGAATTCCTTGGGCAGCAGCGTGATCGTAATCCCGCCTGCTGTGACGGTGTATTCGCTCCCGTCTAATTCAAGTTGCATAGCCGAACCTCTTTTCCAAGGATAAGTCCATGGAGGTATTATAGCTTATCCGGCCATATTGTTAATCGAATCCTGTTCAGAAAATACAGAAATATGATCCACCGTGCTGGAAGCGTCTGGAATGATGAACTTGAGATCGTATTGCTTGCCTGCCTGGTAAATGTAGATTTTATCGCTGCCATTGACCGTGGTATGATCCGGTGTGCCGAGCACTGCTTCAATCTGCTTCAGTGTCAGCTTCTGCAGATCGGCAGCACTGGAACGGACGTCAAAGATCTTGCTGCCCTTATTGAAGCCGAAGACCACATGCTTCTTACTGTATGTTGAATAGATGCCTTTACCCGCCGACTCCTTCGTATCGGGCTCGCCCCAGGCCGCTTCCACCTCGTCAATTAACCCGGTGTGTGCAGCATATTCCACACCTGGTACTTTGCCTTGCTGTGCCAGCTGTAAAAGCTCTTCAAGCAGCTTGCTGCTGTCCTCTGGTGAAGAGGCTGATTCGCTGCCTCCGCCTGCAGCATTTGGCGAAGCCGCAGACGGTACTTTCGACGGTTCTGTGGAAGGCGCAGGCGAGCTGCTTGCCTCCGGTTGTGAAATTGCCGTAGCTTCCGGGGTGGCGTTAGCTGCGTCATTATTGGAGGAGCTGCAGGCGGAAAGCCCCAATATACCAGTTAGTATTAGGATTCCGGCTGTTGCTTTGAATGAAGTGTTCATGCAGTATCATCTCCTTGGGTTGTCTGTTCTCTCTGAGATCAATCTGTTCATTCTGACGGGTGACAATCCGTAAAGGTTGCAGCGGTGGGTATTGCCGGATGACCCAGTGGAAACGGCTTTGCCGTCCTTGATTTATAGCAAGAAACATATATTCAGGAAAAAAAAGCGCCTCCCGGCTGCTGGGCAGCTCGGGAGGCGCAAGGTGATTTTATCTAGATCAAATTGGACTTTTGCAGCAATCTTTGGATCATAGCAGCAACCTCGGCTCTTGTAACATAAGCTTGAGGAGACAACTGGGAGGCACTGCGTCCGGAGACGATACCTGCCTGAATACTATCCGCAGCACTGTTCACTGCCCACTGCGAGACAATGCCGGCATCCTTGAACGGGCTTAACAGCTCAGTTGCGGTTTGAGCCGGAAGTTTGTCTTTCAATGCGGTGATCTTCATCGCCTTAGCTATGATGGTCATCGCTTGCTCCCGGGTAATCTTGTCTGCCGGACGGAAGCTGCCGTCTTCGAATCCAGTGATTAGATTGTATGCATAGGCGGTTTGGACCACACTACTGTACCAAGCCCCTGCCTTCACATCCGTAAATGGAGCTGTGCTGTTTTCCAGCTTCAGTCCAAGTCCGCGTACGATGATTGCAGCGAATTCAGCGCGTGTGATATCCGCATCGGGAGTAAATATCCCCTCTTCTGTACCGTCAATGATCTTCCGTGAACCCATGTTATTGACGATATCTTTAGCCCAGTGTCCGGCCATATCCTTGAATTCCAGTGGATTCCAGATAATGGAATAGGTACTGTTGGTTAAGCTGTTCACCTTGGCAAAATACTTTTGGTCAATCGTTGTGACCTTAGTAGGTACGTGTCTCACCGATCCATCCGGCTCAACCACGATGGCTGTTGTAATCTTCTTCGGATCCACACCCTCCGGAAGAGCCATTTCCCGTTCTACATAGGCGTTAAATTTGGAGATTTCAATGGTTTTACCATCATACTCTGCCCGCACCACAAAATTGAGCGGAGGTGCAACTAACGTGAATCCGCCTTGAACAGCCGAATTCCCTACTATTCTTAATGTATCCGCTGCAGGAGTAGCAATTTCAATTTTGATTTTAATATCCTCAAGAGCAACTGTAGTTCCGAGCTGACTTGAGATTGCATCAATATTGATTTGCCCAGCAGGCAGGGTATAGGTTGCCGTTCCACTCTTCAACTCTAATACCGCTTGCTTATTCTCCATATTCTTAATCATTTGACCATTCAACTCGCCAATAACAATATCCGATTTCAGGTTTACCGGAATTGTAATTACAGCACCCTGCCCTTCCACCGCGAGTTTCTCTTCCAGCTTGACCTGATCAATGGCTACGGTCAAGGCCGTCTGTCCATTTACTGTGGCAGTGGATACTGTTCCGGCGCTCTCCACCTTGCCATTTACAAGAATGTCAAAACCGGTGGGGGCTGGTGCCGCTGTTGGTATTGACATTGATGTTGGTGTTGGTGTTGGCGTTGGTGTTGGTGTTGGTACAGCAGGCGAAGGGTCTCCCCCTCCGCTGGATGGAGCGATTGGCATTACGGCATTCGATAAGGCTGAGGCCGTGCTGCTGCCTGCGCTGTTGACCGCTTTTACCGTAAAAGTATAAGTCGTTCCATTGGTAAGTCCCGTGACTGTAATGGGACTTGCAGTTCCATTAGCTACAATATTCCCCGGCGAGGAGGTAATCTCATACCCTGTAATCGGGCTGCCTCCGTTTGTCTCAGGCGCCGTGAAGGAAATGATCGCTTGCCCACTACCGGATACTGCTGTTACATTGGCCGGAGCCCCTGGAACTGTTTTTGGAGTGGCGCTCCGTTCGTTGGAGGCCGCACTGTCACCTTCCGCATTGGTTGCTTTGACCACAAAATAATAGGTCGTTCCATTTAATAGATTCACCGCATTATAGCCGTAGACTGAACCGCTGACGGTATCGACTTCACTGCCATATGCCGAATCAGCCAGTCTTTGGAAAATCTTGTACCCTGATGCACCCTCTACCGGCGTCCAGATCAATTGCACCTGAGCATTACCGAAAACTGCGGATTGCAGTAAAGGTACACCGGGTACAGGAACCGTTGTATCGGTTACTGTAATTTCTAAATTCTGAACTGCGCCTGCGCTAAATCTGAAGGTTAAGTTCGTTGTACCTGTAGCCATAGCAGCAAGGTATTCCTTGGCAATCGTTACCGTACTGCCGGACAGCGTGTAATCCGTTCCCAAAGTAAGGTTGGCTATCCCGTTGGAGATTCCGGTGAACGTATTGCCATTCAGAGTCAGTTCAACGGCCAGATCGGCCTGTTGGGTCTGTTTTTTGTCAAAAGCGGCACTGACCGGACTAATTATGCTGTTCGGTGCTGCCGAAATCGTATACACTTCGCTCATTACCGCACTGTCGGTCATCCCCGCTTTCACGGCGATGGCCTTAATCGTCACCGCGCCCGTCACCGGGATCGCGCCGCTATACACCGCGCTGGCACTGGTCGGCGTGCTGCCATCCAGCGTGTAATGGATCGCTGCTCCACTCGTTGTGGTGCTCAGCGCCACTGTCGTTCCTGACGCTACTGCGCCTCCCGCCGGATTGGCGGATGGTGCAGCCGCTTGCGCCATAATCGTGTACGCTTCGCTCATTACCGCACTGTCCGTCATCCCCGCCTTCACGGCGATGGCCTTAATCGTCACCGCGCCCGTCACCGGGATCGCGCCGCTATATACCGCGCTGGCACTGGTCGGCGTGCTGCCATCCAGCGTGTAATGGATCGCTGCTCCACTCGTTGTGGTGCTCAGCGCCACTGTCGTGCCTGACGCTACTGCGCCTCCCGCCGGATTGGCGGATGGTGCAGCCGCTTGCGCCATAATCGTGTAAGCTTCGCTCATTACCGCACTGTCTGTCATCCCCGCTTTCACGGCGATGGCCTTAATCGTCACCGCGCCCGTCACCGGGATCGCGCCGCTATATAC
>NZ_LVWI01000055.1 GCF_001909055.1 Paenibacillus helianthi | reverse complement strand
CAGGCGGTAGTCAAGGGAAAAGGCATTACCATGAGCATGTCCCGTAAAGGAACGCCCGCTGATAATGCCCCCATTGAGTCGTTTCATTCCACCCTAAAGTCTGAAACGTTCTACCTCGAAGATCTTATGTGTACAACGACTGCAATCGTTGAACAGACCGTTCGAGACTACATCACCTACTATAACTCAATTCGGATTCAGGCGAAACTAAATAACCAGTCGCCGGTGGATTTTCGGCGACTGGCTGCTTAAACTTGCAAGGTGTTTTGATCACTGTCTCACAAACAGGGGGCAGTCCCCTGCCAGGCACAACAGCTCTTTTTATCCGCATCCGGTCTAAACTCCCAGTTATTCTGCCGTATCCACTGTCACTGATCCGTTACTCGTAGACAAGGAGACTTTGTGCGTCCCGCTCCCGAGCACAGCAGTTCCGTGACTGTTATCGTCACCATCCCATTTGACATTCCCTTTCAGAGAGCCGTTGCTGGTATCTGCAGTAATCGTTGCATCGGTAACAGCTGGCAGGCCTACTACAATCTTGCCATTGCTGGAGGAACACTCCCATCCGCCGGTGATCGCCGAGTTAATCGTGATCTTGCCGTTGCTGCTCTTGGCATACAGCGAACCGTCGATATTGCCAAGATTCAGAGCACCATTGGAGCTAACCAGCTTCACTTCACCCTGCACATTCTGCACAGTTAATGTCCCATTGCTGGTGTGCGCATCTACACCGCCGGCTACATCATGAATGTCCAGTCTTCCATTACTAGTGTTCATTTCAACACCAGACTTCAAATTTCCAGCTTCAATCGATCCGTCACTGGTTTCAACCTCTACTGCAAGATTGCTGGGAAGGTTGACATTTATATAGGGATCTTTGAAATTAAATCCAATATGAATGTTGGAGAGCCAGCCGGAATCCCCTTCAAGCTTCATAGTCAAGGTGTCTCCTTCTGCTACAACTGACCACTTCTGCTCCAGTGCGCTTGACCCGTCACTTTCCGATTTCCCCGGCACTTCCAGCTTCCCCTCATAGTCAAGCGTATTTCCGTCCACACCGCTCAGCTTAACCTTACCGTGTGGCAGTTCAATCTTCACATTTTTGATCCCTGCCTGCACATCCACTGTTCCGTTTACCGGCACAAGCTGTGTTCTTCCAAAAATCCCGCTGAGCGAGCCATCGGCCAGCACCCTCTGGGCACCGCTTGCTGCAACCAATACCACGATCAGGACAATAGCCCAGCCGCTAACACGGGTTTTGGCATCGGACTTAATAAATATCCGGAGCAGTGTCTCCAGCCCGAACAATATAAGTAGTGCAGGCCAGAGATAAGCAAGCGCCTGGTAAGTAACCACATCAAATTGGGCCAGTGCAATAATCCCCCCCAACATGATGCAGCCCAAAGCTGCGGTAAAACTGCCGATCTTCCATCTCGCCATTGTTCATTTCCCCATTTCTCTATACTTTTGGATTTTTCTTCAGCATTCTCAGCCCGTAGCCGATCAGCCCCAGGGACAACAGAATGGATCCGATATTCATATCGGTGAGTAAATCCCAGAGCCCCGGAAAGGTGGTAATGATCAGCAGCAGAATGCCCGCAGTTACACAGCCAAAACCGACCCAGACCGGACTAACTTCATCATTCGGATAAGCCGGACTGGCAGGCATCCCCATACTCCAGGGCACACCGTAACTATCAGGGTGGAACATCATACGCTCATGCTCTTCGGCAGCTATTTTCATCCACGCGGCTTTCTGAAGGGCATCAAATAATTGATAGAACCACAGAGCAGCCAATGCGAACGGGAAAACCGTTGGCATGGAAGGGATAAAGATAATACACAGTGCTGCTCCAATCATATACTCAAGACCCAATTTTTTGAAGCCTAAATACAGATGTCCGATTCCCGGAATCATAGCCAGAAGAAAGGTGAGCCAACGTCTTTTTTTGATCATATAATATCCTCCTATTTGAAGTTGCTAATATATTGGTTTATTTATTTGTACCATCAGAGTTAAGCCAGGCGCTGACCGATGTGGACATATGTCCATTAATCTCAGTAATACCGTAGGCCATATCTTTGAACACCCCAAGCTGCAGCAGCAGAAAAGTCAAACCGACCGCGACCCCATAGTGTACCCAAGAGGTTCTGGGAGCTGTGCGGCGTCTTGCCATAGTTGCTCTGACTGCCCTTTCCCGGCGACCCGATTCCAGTTGTTCAATTTGCCCCATAACATCGGCAGTAATATCCGGAAAATCAAGTGTATCCAAGGACTCTTGTCCATTCTCCATTTCATTCCATAGCGCAGACATTTCTCTTGCTTCCTCCAGCCACTGTGCGCAATCGGGACAAGACTCGATGTGCAGACGGATTCTCAGCTCCGCTTCCGGAGACAGCAAGCCTTCGATATAATGCGGCATCCATTCTTTGACTGTTGCACAATTCATCGCCATTCCTCCCCGTTTTTACGCATCATCTGTCTGGCCCTGTACAGCTGTGACTCTACTGTTTTTACCGAAACGCCTTTCTGCTCGGCAATCTCCTGATAAGAGTGTCGCTGAAAATAATACATCTGCACGACCGACCGGTACGGTTCTGTGAGATGGTTCAGATTCTCGCCCAGCTCCTCCGAAGCTTCCTTACGGAGCAGCACATGCTCAGGCGTCTGCGATGTCACCCAATCATTCTCTGTATAATCCGCCGTACTGCGGTGCTTCCATTCCCTGTCATTGGCCCGTTTCCAGTCCAGGCAGGTCCGGTAAGCAATCCGGTACAGCCATGTGGAGAATGAGGATTGCCCTCTGAAGGAAGGGAGCGCCTTGTAGGCTTTGATAAAGACTTCCTGGGCCATATCCTTGGCCGACTCGGCTTCTCCTGTAATCTTGATACATACCCGATACACCATGCCTTGATAGCGCGACACCAAATGCTCAAAAGCCTGATGCTGCCCGTTTAGCACGGCTGATATCCACTCTGCCTCTTCCAAGTAGTTCTCCCCTCCTTCAGCTTCATAATATTAGACGCCGGGCCTATGACTTCCCCTGCAACTTATTTCATATTTTTTTAATCCCGGTAATTTCAAATCCTCTATTCTATATCCTACAACAAGAATACTCCATTTTTGAAGGGATACCCCTGAGTTTGTCGAACTAATGTAACACTATGACAAAGAAAAAACTCATTGTGGTAATCGTACTTTTTCTAATTGGACTTACAGGTCTCCGTTTCCTATGGATCGGCATTTATCCGCTCCCGGTCCCGCTTAAGGCCTTACAGGGTGTAATGGATTTGCGCGGCACCCCGTTCTCCGACGATAAAATTTACAGTTTGGGTGGCGAGTGGGAATTATACCCCGGTACACTGCTTGCTCCTTCCAGCCGTACCAATAGAGCTACCTCTCCGGAGACAAAACGCAGCTACATTCACGTCCCGGGCAGTTGGAAAAAAGCGATGAAGCAGGGCCATGGAGCTTACAACTATGCCACTTATCGTCTGAAGATTCTAACGGAGCAGCCTGAGCAGCGAATTGGGATGATTTTCCCCAAAATAAATTCTTCCTCCGTCCTTTATGTAAACGGTAAGGCAGAAGGGCACTCAGGCATCCCTGCTGAAAAGGCACAAGAATACACAGCCCGGGCTGTACCTTATCCAGTATTTTTCAATACAGTCAACGGTGAAGCTGAACTGATACTGCAAGTGGCCGACTTTGACACCGACTCAGGGGGGATTCTGCGGCCGGTCTTGTTCGGAAATGATCATGCCATACATAAGGAGCGCCTGCTTACCATCGGAATGGAGCTTGCAGTCTGCATTGTGCTGCTGCTTCACGCTGCTTATGCCGTTATTTTGTACCTGATCATCCCGCGTCAAAAGGTATTGCTGTATTTCACGTTGATGGTGACCTTTGCAACAATCAGCATTTTGTCGGATGACGACAGATTGTTAATGCTCTGGCTGCCTATCAGCAACGGATGGTCGCTCAAGCTATTGCGGCTGGCTTATTTTGGAACATTTTTTTTCATGATGCATCTGGCCAAACAGCTGCTATTTCCGAATGAGCGTTTAAAGTGGCTGCGGGTGTTGACTATTATTACCTCTTTATTCGCAGGTTTGTTGATTACCGTTCCCAGCAGCAGTGTTCTCTTTTCGGTACTGAGCCATCTATATGGGCATCTGCTAATGACAATGGCCGTGGGTATATTTATACTCATCTATAAATCCTTCATACGAAATGAGGACGGGACGATCTTTCTGCTCCTGGCCATAACCAGTATCATCAGCAGCACGGTATGGGGTTCAGTCAAAAACAATACCGAGTTAGGGCTCAGTTTCTATCCTTTTGATCTGATTTTTGCCTTTCTGGCTTTTGCCACGTTCTGGTTCCGCCGCTTCTTCTGGAATGCGGAGCATACAGCCAAGCTGGCCGAAAGCCTCCAGCGGGCTATCAAGCAAAAGGATGACTTTCTGGCCAATACCTCACATGAGCTGCAAAATCCGCTTCACGGCATTATAAATATTGCTGAAGCGGTGTTATCCAGCGATAAAAGCACTCTGCATAAGCAGAATGCCGAGGATTTGAAACTTCTGATCACCGTCGGCCGCCGCATGTCCCTGCTGCTCAACGATCTGCTCGATCTGTCACAGCTTCGCGAGAGCAATATCCAATTGAAGCTGCAAAGCCTCCACATTCAATCCGCGGCTTCGGGAGTAGTGGACATGCTGCGTTTTATGACTGGGGAAAAACCCATAGCGCTTAAGATGGATATTCCACAAAACTTTCCAAAGGTAATTGGAGATGAGAAAAGAATTATTCAAATTCTGTTCAATCTTCTGCAAAATGCCGTTAAATATACAGAGAAGGGCACTGTCAGCGTGTATGCGGATATTCACCAGCAAACGGCCCGTATTCATATTATGGACACTGGAATCGGAATGGATCAGGAAACACAGCGCAGAGTGTTTGATCCCTATGAGCAGGGTGATTCCAGTATGACCGCCATGGGCGGGGGGATCGGTCTTGGACTCAGCATCTGCAAAGAGCTTGTTCAGCTGCACGGGGGAAGCTTGAGCGTAGTTTCAAGCCCACATGAAGGCTCGGTCTTCACCTTTACTCTGCAATTGGCTGATGAGCCGGCAGGGACGATTGTTAATAACGATGTGTTCCTTCCCGAAGCCGGAGAAGTAGCGCCGGTTCTATATGTGCAGGTTCAGGATCAAAGCAGGGGTCATTCTGACAGAATCTCCAAGTCCAAAGTTCTCGCGGTAGATGATGATCCTGTCAATCTAAAGATACTCACCGCTCTTCTCGCCGATGATTATGATATCAAAACCGTTACCACCGGACAGGGAGCATTGCTGCTGCTGGATGAGGAATCATGGGATCTGGTCATTTCGGATGTAATGATGCCTGGGATGTCTGGATATGAGCTTACCCGGAGGATACGTGAACGTTTCTTGGTCACGGAACTGCCGGTTCTGCTTCTTACAGCCCGCAACCAGCCGCAGGATATCTATACCGGGTTCGTCTCTGGAGCTAATGACTATGTAAGCAAACCGGTGAATGCTATGGAACTGCGGATGCGGGTTCGTTTTTTAACTGATTTGAAACAATCCGTCTCCAGGCAGCTCCGCGTAGAGGCCGCTTATCTGCAAGCGCAAATTCAGCCGCATTTTCTATTCAACACCCTAAATTCCATTTCAGCGCTGGCCTCCTTTGATACAGGAAGAATGAGTGAACTAATTGATGCGTTCAGCACCTACCTGCGGTTAAGCTTTAACTTCCTCAATGCCGAACCGCTAGTCCCGTTTGAACGTGAGCTGGAGCTGGTCAAGGCTTATCTGTATATCGAAAAGGCACGCTTTGAGAACCGTCTGGAAATCGCCTGGTCACTGGAGTCGGAGCTCCATTTCCTGCTTCCTCCTCTAACGATTCAACCTCTCGTGGAAAATGCGGTCAGACACGGAATTTTGAATCGTGCCAAAGGCGGCCGGGTAGAGATCTCCGTCAGACAGCTTGGAGAAGGCGCTGAAGTCACTATTGCCGACAACGGCATTGGGATAAGTGCAGAGCTTCTAGCCAAGTTGCTTACCGGGCCCCCTGAACCTGAACGGGGAATCGGGCTGCAGAACACCCACAAACGGCTGATGCGAATGTATGGCCGTGGACTGACTATCGATAGCACAGTCCTTAAGGGTACTGTAGTCAGCTTCATTATTCCTTTCAGCAAGTCGGAGACTTCTCCGGGAGCAGAGCCAAAGAATACTTAATGAGGTGGTGGAATCAGTTATGATTCAAGCCCTGCTGGTAGATGATGAACGGCTGGCGCTTATGAAATTGCAGCTGATGCTGGAAGAACTGGGCACAGTTACGGTTACCGGTGCTTTTACAGACACGGCAGAAGCCCTCAGTACAGCACCAAGCCTAGACCCTGATGTAATCTTTCTGGATATAGAAATGCCGGAAATGAACGGTATGCAGGTAGCTGAGCTTATGCAAAATCTTTGTCCCAGGGCAAGCATTGTGTTTGTAACCGCCTATAATAATTATGCTGTAGACGCTTTTGAGCTGAATGCTCTTGATTACGTGCTTAAGCCTGTGCGGCGTGACCGTTTGCAAAAGACAGTGCAGCGCCTGGAATCGGCCAAGGCTCAACTAGTGCTGGAGAACCCAGCCAGGATTATGCTCCGCTGTATGCAGTCGATTCGCTTTGAGCTCAGCGGGCAGCCGTTACAGAGCATTCGCTGGCGTACCTTAAAGGCCCAAGAAGTATTCGCCTATTTGTTCCATAACCGGAACCGCTTTATCAGCAAGGATTATCTGATCGAATGGCTATGGCCTGAATTGGATTATAAAAAAGCCTCCACTCTGCTCTACACCACGATTTATCAGGTGCGGCAATGCCTGAAGCAGGCGGGAATTGAGCTCCAGATCAACAGTGCCAATGAAGGCTATGTACTCGAAACAGGAGGCTTGCTGATTGATACTGTAGAATGGGAGAAGAGCGTTCTGTTACTGCCTGTAATTAACGAAAAGAATTATACGGAGCATCAACAGATATTAGATTTCTACACTGGTGATTATTTAGGGGATTATGGCTATGTATGGGCCGAAAGCGAGCGTCAGCGGCTGCGCACCATCTGGTTGCATCATGCCACCGACCTGGCTGAATTTTTTGTCAAGATCGGTAAGCTTTCTGCAGCCGTCACAACCTATCAGCGGATCGTTCTGCTCCAGCCTTATTCCGAGCAAGCCCATCTGGACCTCATGAAAGTCTATGACAGTATGGGTGAGCGAAAAGCGGTAGAACAGCAATACAACACGCTGTGCGACTTGCTGAATCGTGAGCTGAACATTGAGCTGCCGCCCCATATCATAGGATGGTACAAGCACTGGAAGCATATTAATCTCAGCATATAACATCTCTTTTTCCTATACTCATTTTGTTAAAATACAACACCAAAGACACCTGGAAGCTCCGGGTGTCTTTGGTGTAATTGTGCAACCTATTCTCTCAATCAGCGGCCGTCTACTATTTTCCCTATTTAATGCGTGTCTTGAATCTTCTGGCGAGAAGAACTCCCAGTACAATCAGACCTCCGCCTGTCAGATAAAGCGGAAGCGGACTGTTCTCTCCGGTCTGTGGAAGCTTTGCGGGCAGCGCGTTATCTGCTTTATCCGCTGTATCGGTTACTGTACCTTTTGGTACATCATCGATCCCTACCTCAATGACAACTTCTTCTTCATTGCCGTCTTCATCCGTTACAACAATCGTAAATTTATCTTTTCCAATATAGCCGGAATCCGGTGTATAGGTCCATTTACCGTCTGGAGTAATAGTAACAGTTCCATGATCCGGCTTGTCTCCAATGCTTGGAATGCCGCCCAGCGGGATTTCGCCTTGAATTGGAACATCAACAATTGTAGTAGCCTTAGTGGCTTGTGGAACAGCAGGCGTACTGCTTACCACAGGCTGGCCCGGTGTGGCTGCTGGTGTTGCCGATGCCTGCACAGCCGTGGTAGACGGTACAGGTGTGGCAGACGCTGTAGGTGTCGGCAGCGGAGTCGGTAATGCCGTAGGCGTTGCTGTCGGTGACGCTGTAGCTGTCACTGCCGGTGATGCTGTAGCCGTCGCTGTCGGTGATGCTGTAGCTGTCACTGCCGGTGATGCTGTAGCCGTCGCTGTCGGTGATGCTGTAGGCGTTGCTGTCGGTGATGCTGTAGGCGTTGCTGTCGGTGTTGGCGTCGCTATCTTATTGTCAGTCACCGTCATCGTTGTTTCCGTTGTTGAATTGAAGGTTACAGCAAACTTAGTCGGATTGAGATCGTACCCGGCTGGAGCGGCAACCTCCTGAAGTACATAGGTTCCGGGCCATAGATTATTGAAGGCAACGGCTCCGTTCGAATTTGTCGTCAGCTGACTAAAGAGTACTTCCGTCGAACCTGACTTGCGGTACAGGGCAAAGGTTGCCCCGCTCAGAAGCGCCTGATCCGCCGCATCTTTTTTTACAACATTCAGTGTCTTGCGGGTTCCGGTTCCCACTGCATCTACGCTTGATAGAGCTACTGTTATCTCTTTACTGCTTTGTTTGGTGATTGTGGTCGTGTTGTTGCCGCTGAGCTGCACACTATTGGATACTTTATCATTGTTGTTAGCCACAATTAGTGACTCATATTCAAGAATGTAGGCCTTCTCAATATCTGTTTTAAATGTAAGCACAAATTGCTGTTTTCCGGTATTCCCATCCGTGCTGATGACCAGATCATAATCTGTTCCTTTCACCAGCGGTGTTGTCACCTTAGTAATATCGCCGCCTGCATTTACCGTTGTCGGATACAGCTTGAACGAATCAGACAGCAGAATCTGATTGTCACTTGGATCATCCGTAACCGTTGCATCTTCGATGAAAGACAGGCTGTTGTTGATATTAATAGTCCACTTTATCTTGGTATTGCTCTGCGTTCCGCTCTTTGTCACATATTCTCCACCCTTAGGAATCGTCAGTGAAGCCGTCAAATCCTTGGATTGAGCCGTTGTGCCACTATACAGATTGGCGGTATTGACAATGGTCGGTGACTCAACGAGCTGTCCCTGGAGGTTTGTTTTGAAAATGATGTAGTAGGCCGAATTCATATCATTCTTGAAATTCACCTGCAGCAGCTTGCTGCTCTCCGTATAAGCCACGGTGTAATCTACGCCCAGTACCAGCTTAGTGCCTTTGGAGGGGTCGCCGTTTTTGGCAACACTCAGATTATAGACCTCTACCGAACCCGGCACATACTGCTGATTGCTCTGCAGCACATCCGATACATTGGCATTTGCCAGCGGATTGCGGTTGTAGTTAACGCCAATGGTCCAGGTGATTTCCTTACTCACCGCATTGTAGGCTCCGTTCTTGAAGCCGTTCGCTTTGTCCGACGCATTCGGATCGAAGGCTGCAGTTACCGTCTTAGTCTTCACTGTTGTGGAACCGGGATCTTTCCAGTTCACCGTTGCCTTATTCTCAAACTTGGCTGCTGTGCTCAACCAGTTGTAACTAAGCCAGTTGTTATCAAAATACGTATCATAAGTAATTGTATACGGTCCTGTAATCTGTGAGTTGAATACCACGTCAAATCCGGCAGTATCATCCAGGTTTTGAATGGTATAACCTGTGGTAGTCGCAGCCGACCCCTTTTTAACCACAATTGAGTCAGGAACAATTTTCAGCCCTTTGTACGTGAATACATCCTTAACCACCACTTCATCCATCGGATAGCTGTCGGCATTTAAGGTTACAGACCATGAGACGGTTTTGGTAAGGTAGTTGTAATCCGCTACTTTTTTGCTGATGATTACCTGACCGATGTCCCGGGTACCTGTTACGGTAGTAGTTCCGGAAGTAGCCGAATTAATGATTGTTGTATTATCTTCTACACGGTTGATGGCTCTAGTCTGATATTTAATTTTGTAAGCACCGCTGATATCGCTGGTAAATTTAAGCTCGAATCCATTTTGCCCACTGACCGGGACCGAAGGTGCACTCACTGTATAATTGGTAGCCTCAGTAGTTCCTGCGGTGCCGCTTGAGCTGGTCAGGAAATTAACCGGGAAGACTTGCAGTGAACCAGGCAAGAGCTCTTGCGTGTTGTTAAAATAATCCTTCAGCACAGCATCTGCCTGGGCAAGCTGAAGCTCATTATAGTTGTAATCAATCTCCCAGGACGTTACCTGTGTTGCCGGATTATAATCGGTGGACGATTTCTTTAAAAAGGTACCCTGCGATACGCTCACTGTCGCTGATGCTGTAACCCCCGCCTGGTTTGAACCGCTGAAGACTGCAGTATTGGTAAAGCTCGTCTTGGCAGCATCCGTTATGTCCGTAGTATATTGGATACGGTATGCCCCCGTGATCGTTGAATCATTAAAAGCAACATTCAACTTGCCGGAAGGTGTCGTTACAGCATAACCCGAAGCATCGAGCTCCGCTCCCTGTGTGACGGAACCATCCAGCTTCACATTAAGGTTAAACACCTTGACGTCCAGCGGATCCACCAGCGCCAGGCCGGCAGGAATCGTATCGGTAACCGTTGCTCCTTGGACACTCGACAATACTTTGTTCACGTCTACAGTCCAAATAATCTGCTTGGCGTTTATGTTATCCTTGTTGGAGCCGGTTGGAACTCCGCTCTTAGCAATGGGAGAGGTGACATCAGGAATGAACGTAAGCGTCACCGTCTGATTGCCTCCGTTGATCGGGAACACAATCTGCTGGACAGTCGTTTCCGTAAATTTAGTTTTATCGAATTTGGTGCTAATGGTAAAGGAACCGTGTACACCGAAATAACTTTTAATGTCATCGTTAAAGGTCATAACCACTTTGTTCGGGCTGCCCTTCAGGACATCAAAATGACCTAGTGGAACGCCGTCAAACATCAGAGGAGTTCCGCTAATATCACTTGCAAGCACAAACTTGTCAGGCAACTCGAAGCTGTATGTATCACCGCCTTTATACGTTGAATCCGGAAGCTCCCAAGTATAGGTAAGCTTCACTTCAGCCCCTTGCTTATAGACAACGTCTGTTACGGGAACCCCATTGTCATACACGTCCATAGTTACACTGGTGATGATATTGTCGGTTATTTCCGCTGCGTTGGCCTGTGTGTTGAAGCCAAAGCTGTAAGCCCCTTGTATGAAAATGATAAGTAAACTAAGTATGACTGCCATTCTTTTTTTATTCATTACCAGTTGTCTCCTTCTTCTCCCCGAGTAAGATATCAGCCTTAACTGTAATCTTCACGCATGAACAATTTCTGAACAGCCTATGTACAAACCGATATATATTTCTCTATTTTCGATTGTTTTTTCACAAAAACGACAATAAATTCAGAGTTAATATCACAGATAACATTATATATAGTAACTAAAGTCACTGATAAAACGCTGATACTTTCCAGCATACTCATTGGGCAACTGAGCTATCTGTAACATCATTCGAATACTGCAGCACAAAAAAAGCCATCCGGTCAGCAGAGAGGACTCTACTGAAGGAATGGCTTCAAAAATTACACTAAATAAAAAGTCTTATGGGTTACAACTGCGCATGATCACGCTGTGTATACGTCTTACGTTTCTCCAGCAGCTTGTTGAGCGCATCCAGATACGCACGGGCGCTCGCCTCCAGAATATCTGTGCTGAGTCCTCGGCCCTGCGCGGCAACCTCTCCCTGTGACAACACCACGTGCACCTCACCCTGCGCGTCCTTGCCCCGGCTTACGGCCTTAATGGAGTAGTCACCAAGCGTAACTTCCTCCCCTGTCGCCTGATCAATGGCATTATAGATCGCATCTACTGACCCGTTGCCTTCAGCAACCGCAACAATCGGTTGCGGGTCTGGCCCGTTAATGATTACCTTGGCTTCAGGAGTGGCCTCATTGCCATAAGTGACATAAATCGTCTGCAGACTAAAAACTTCCGGAGTATCGGTCAGCTTTTCTTCCAGCAGCGCCAGAATGTCCTCATCGGATACTTCCTTCTTCTTATCTGCCAGATCCTTAAATTTGGCAAACGCAGTATTCAGTTCTTCCTCCAAGAGCTCATAGCCCAGATCACTGAGCTTTTCGCGGAATGCATGGCGGCCGGAATGTTTGCCCAGCACCAGCTTGCTCTCTTTGAGCCCGATGGTTTCAGGTGTCATGATTTCGTAAGTGGTTTTCTCCTTCAGCATGCCGTCCTGGTGAATCCCGGATTCATGGGCGAAGGCATTAGCACCGACAATCGCCTTGTTGCCTGGAACAACCATGCCTGTCAGCTTGCTGACCAGACGGCTGGTACGGGCGATCTCAGAAAGTACAAGCGATGTCTTGGCATCAAAAAACTCACTGCGTGTCTCCAGCGCCAGCGCTACCTCTTCAATAGCTGTATTCCCGGCGCGTTCGCCAATGCCGTTGATGGTACCTTCGATCTGATCAGCACCGTTCTGAATCGCAGCCAGCGTATTCGCTGTAGCCATTCCCAAATCATTATGACAATGGGCGCTAAGCTGAACTTTTTCAATATCCGGTACAGTGTCCTTAAGAAACTTGAAGATTGCACCATATTCCGAGGGGTTCAGATAACCGACAGTATCGGGAATATTGACCACATTCGCACCTTCACGAATCGCCATCGCCACCATTTCAGCCATGAAGTCACGTTCAGTGCGGCCGGCATCCTCCAGTGAGAATTCCAGCTTGGAGAAATATTTCTTGGCATAACGGATGGCAGCACGTGCAGTCTCCAGAACCTGTGCCTTTTCCATTCGGAGTTTATGCTGCCGGTGAATCGGTGACGTCGCCAGGAAAAGATGAATGCAGGGGTCCTGCGCTCCCTGAAGCGCTTCTTTAACTGCATCAATATCGCTCTCTCTGGAACGGGAGAGGCCAATCAAAGTTACATTCTTCACGGCTCGCGCTACTGCGTTTACCGCGGCCAGGTCTCCGGGTGACGCTGCAGGAAATCCTGCCTCCATCCGGTCAATCCCCAGCTTCTCCAGCTGGTACGCAATCTCTACCTTTTCACGTGTATTGAGATTGACGCCCGGCGACTGCTCGCCGTCACGCAACGTCGTATCGAACACATATATTTTCCGCAAAGCTGAGCACCTCCTGAAAAAGATTGTGCTTAAACCCTCAAATGCGGCCCGCAAAAAACACGGCCGCATCTGAGAATCACACTATATTACGTTCTTCGTTTGAAGTATATGAGACTATTTCTTAATCCAGTGCATCATTTCACGCAGCTGGCTGCCGACTACTTCTACCGGATGAGCAGCTTCGTTGCGGCGGGTGGCTGTCAGGAAGGCACGGCCGGATTGATTTTCAAGAATAAAGTCACGGGCGAATTTACCCTGTTGGATATCGCTGAGCACTTCTTTCATCGCTTTTTTGGTTTCATCTGTAATGATGCGAGGACCTGTTACATAATCACCGTACTCGGCAGTGTTACTGATGGAATCGCGCATGGTTGCAAGTCCGCCTTCATATACAAGGTCAACGATCAGCTTCATTTCATGCAGACATTCGAAGTACGCCATTTCAGGAGCATAGCCTGCTTCGGTAAGTGTCTCGAACCCTGCTTTGATCAACGCGGATACGCCACCGCACAGAACGGCCTGCTCGCCGAACAAGTCGGTTTCGGTTTCTTCACGGAACGAAGTTTCGATAACCCCTGCACGTGTACAGCCGATGCCTTTGGCATAAGCCAAGCCGATAGCCTGAGCATTGCCGGTTGCATCCTGTTCAATTGCAATCAGGCCGGGAACGCCGAAGCCTTCAACATAAGTACGGCGAACCATGTGACCCGGGGATTTTGGAGCCACCAGCAGGACATCCGCATCCTTAGGAGCTACAATTTGGCCAAAATGCACGTTGAAGCCGTGGGAGAACATCAGAGCCGCACCGTTTTTGAGGTTTGGTTCGATTTCATTTTTATATACGGATGCCTGTGTTTCATCCGGCATAAGAATTTGTACAACATCTGCACGGGATACTGCTTCAGCTACCGGCAATACTTCAAAGCCGTCATTTTTGGCGGTTTCGAACGATTTGCCTTCGCGCAGGCCGATGACAACCTGAAGACCACTGTCACGCAGGTTCTGTGCCTGGGCATGCCCTTGGCTGCCGTACCCGATTACTGCAATTGTCTTCCCTTTTAGTACACTAAGTTCTGCATCCTGTTCATAGTACGTTGTCACTGCCATTGTCAATATCCTCCTTTAATTTGGGACCCATCGTAAAGAGCGGGTGCTTCAAGAGCCTTCATTCCTTAGGGTTGGATAGGCTGCTCTTCAAGCCCCCGCTCTTTCGCGGGAATTGCCTTGCCCTTATCTTATCAAATTAATGCAAACAAGCAGTAATCCGTTAAAGCTGTGAAATATAACGATCAGGCATTGCCCCGAATCATTGCCGTAACTCCTGTGCGGGACAGCTCTTTGATGCCATAAGGCTTGAGCAGCTCAATCATTGCATCAATCTTCTGGGTATCTCCAACTACCTGTACGAGCAGGCTGGTTGTACCAATATCCACCACAGAAGCGCGGAAAGTCTCAACAACACCCATGATTTCCGGACGTTCAGCCGGTTCCGCTTTGACTTTGATCAACGCGAGCTCGCGGGCTACCATTGGTTTAGAGCCCAGATCCACTACCTTGATTACATCAATTAGCTTGTAGAGCTGCTTCTCGATCTGCTCAAGAGTGTGCTGGTCACCCAGTGTTACAATCACCATCCGGGACAGGCCTACTTCTTCGGATTGCCCGACGGTGATGCTCTCAATATTGAAGCCACGGCGGCCGAACAGGCCTGACACCCGCTGCAGCACACCCGGCTGGTCATTCACAAGCACAGCAATCGTATGTTTCATCACTGTCATTCATCCCCCATCAGCATTTGATCGATGGTTGACCCTTGAGTTACCATCGGGTAGACATTCTCGTCTTTGGGAACAACGAATTCTACCAGAACGGGTCCCGGCGTTTCGAGTGCTTCTTTCCACGCAGTGGCTGCTTCTTCCTTGTTTGTTGCCCGTAATCCTTTTACCCCGTATGCTTCAGCCAGTTTTACAAAATCCGGGCTGCCTGCAAGGTCGGTATAGCTGTACCGCTTCTCATAGATGAGGTTCTGCCACTGGCGGACCATCCCCAGAACCTGGTTGTTGATCACTACAATTTTAACCGGAATCTTATTGATCGCACAGATCGCAAGCTCCTGTGAACACATTTGCATGCCGCCGTCTCCGTTAATGGAGACTACCAGCCGTTCCGGATATGCCATTTGTGCTCCGATTGCCGACGGAAATCCGAATCCCATCGTTCCAAGTCCACCGGAAGTGATCCATGAACGCGGATGATTGAACTTGTAATACTGAGCTGCCCACATCTGATGCTGACCTACGTCTGTAGTTACAATGGCTTCACCTTTAGTGGTGTCATTGATCATCTCGATGACCCACTGAGGTTTGAGCTCAGTATCGGAATCGTTGTAGCGGAGCGGATAATCCAGCTTCCACTGGGCAATCTGCGTTCTCCAGGCATCGGCATTGGTGGCACGGCTTACTTCAGGAATCAGCATTTCCAGTACCGTCTTCACATCACCAACAATCGGAATATCTGGCGATACATTTTTACCGATTTCAGCCGGATCAATGTCGATATGAACAATTTTCGCTTTTGGTGCGAAACCGTCCAGCTTGCCGGTCACACGGTCATCGAACCGGGCACCGATATTAATCAGCAGATCGCATTGCTGAATGGCATTGTTAGCCGTGTAAGTACCATGCATACCCGGCATTCCCATCCACAGCTCTTCTGCACTCGGGTAACAGCCCAGACCCAGCAATGTTGTGGTGATTGGAATTTCTGTCCGCTTTACGAATTCGTACATGGCCTCATGAGCCCCGGAGTATATGACACCGCCGCCGGCAATGATGATTGGACGTTCTGCAGATGAAATTGCGCGGACCAGCTTATCTAATTGAAGCTTGTTCGGAACCGTGCGCGGATTGTAGCCGCGAAGATTGACGCCCTGCTGTTTGGCCGGAGCAAACAGAGTTTTGGCAGCCGACACATCCTTCGGAATATCAATCAGTACCGGACCTTTGCGGCCGGTGTTTGCGATATGGAATGCTTCATGAATGATACGCGGAAGATCCTCAACATCACGTACCAAATAGCTGTGTTTTGTAATCGGCATGGTTATGCCTGTAATATCGGCTTCCTGAAAAGCGTCCGTTCCAATCAGGCTGGAAAAGACATTACCTGTGATTACTACCAGTGGAACGGAGTCCATAAATGCGGTGGCAATACCTGTTACCAGATTGGTTGCTCCTGGTCCCGAGGTTGCTATGCACACACCCGCCTTACCGCTGGCTCTGGCATAGCCGTCAGCCGCGTGAATCGCGCCTTGCTCATGCCGTGTCAGGATATGGTTGAAATCGGTGAAGCCATGAAGAGCATCGTAGATGTACAATACGGCACCGCCCGGATATCCGAATACGGTATCTACCCCTTCCAATACAAGACTGCGCAGCAGCACTTCGGAACCCGTAATCACCTCGGGATTTTTCCATTTCTCACGTAACTGCTCTATAGACTGTACTTCCGGTATTTGCGCGCTCATCAGTATTCCTCCCTTCGATAGTTAACATTCATTATGCAAATGACAGAACGTCCTATATACGGCCGATAATGTTCCTGGCAACAAAAAAACCTTTCGCCACCCACGCGCAGAAGACAGCGCGTGAGGGACGAAAGGTTGATCTTCCGTGGTACCACCCATGTTTGCATTGCATCTCACGATGCAACACCTTATCAGGATACAAAAATCCATCGATGTAGGCAGGGCCCAAATCTCTGTAACCTGAAGTCCCTAACGCGGACCAAACGATTCCCCCTAATAATTCCACCACTCTTGCCGATAGACCTTTCAGGGAAACAGCTCCGAGGTGAGCTCGTATATAAGGGATTCTGGTGGAGGTTGCAGCAATTCCTCTCACTCTCTGAGCAAAAGAGCCCTTAAAACTTCGTCCTCATCATTGCCGATGCATGTATGTTCGTTAAATGTTTAGACACATTATATGATTCCTCACACGGTTAGTCAATACCCATCTTTTCTGCAATCGTCATAAATCGTTGTTCTATTCTTGCCGGAACGCCCACACCCCTCTGGGCATATGATGTACGACAATGCGTGAAGGGGGCGCTTTATGATTCGTTACCGCAGACCCAAGCAGGATGATACTGTCATTCTTGACTTGATTGAGAAACAGCTGGTTCCATTATCGCATCTTCCGCAGACGGTAATCAACCAGGTCCGAAAAGATCTGCCCCGGCGTCTGGGTCAAGGGGTTACCCTTGTCGCTTGTCCAGATTACGAAAGTAATCCGCTGGGCTTCGTTCATTTCATGCTGCATGGAGACTTGCTCTATATCGACATGCTGGCTATAGCCCCTGCCGCGAGACGCAAACGTTGGGGGAATATGCTCATGGATAGAGCAGAACGGTTTGCACTATCACGTGGGTGCCAGAGGGCCAAAGTTTCTGTGGACATCGGCAATGTGCCGGGCATTTCCTTTTATCAAAAATTGGGCTACAGCGTAGCCCGTTATCAGCCGCAAAACTTCTGCTACGAGTTCGAAAAACCTTTAGCTGGCAGGATCAGAGCTTAAAAGAAACCAATCGGCGGGACGCCGTAACCAGGTCCGTAGCCAGGTCCGTATCCGCCATAAGGTCCGGCTCCAGGTCCGCCGTAAGGCCCCGGAACTCCACCACCATAACCATAACCTCCGCCATAAGCGTAGGGTGCTGTACCGATGGCCAGCAAATCAAACAGCACCAGTGGAATCAAGGCCTTGGTTTGCACTTTTTTACCGGTGATCCGTTGTAGTACCAGACGACTGCCTGAAACTCGGAGCAGCTTGCCCGTTACTTTCGTGCCATCCTTTTTCACTGCGACAATATTTTTGCCTACCAGCTTCATCACCTGTCTCTTTGTAACCGGCTGTGCCATATTATCCCTCCTAAAAGTTTGTAAGCATAGGCTTCCAGAGTTCACTTTGTACAAACTAACTTCGAAAGCATAAACTCAAGTTTTGTAAGCATAGGCTTCCTGATTGGCTTCGAACAAAACTTGTTTTCTTCACAACAGTCTATTCGAGTCTAGCGTGCTTCGCCTGTACACCTGTCCCTGCCGGCTTTTCGTGGAATTTCAACAAAAAAAACGCATTCCCGATCATACCGGAAATGCGTTTTTTGATCAATACAGCAAACACTGCATCAAAATTAACGTTTGCTAGGGTCGTAAGGTTCACCCAATGCCTTCGGAGCCGAAGAACGGCCAACAGCACTGACTAGAACAATAATCGTTAACACATAAGGAATCATGAAGATAAATTCCTGCGGGATATCCTTAGACCACTCGAACAATTGCACATAGTTGCGGATTGCTTGAGAGAACCCGAAGAATACGGCAGCGCCGAACGCGCCAAGTGGATTCCATTTCCCAAAAATCATCGCCGCAATGGCGATAAAGCCCTGACCGGAAACCGTGTTGTGCGCAAAGGTGCCTGTTGTCGTAAGTGTGATGGTGGCCCCGCCAATACCAGCCAAGAGCCCGCTCAGCATTACGCCGATATATCTCATACGGTTTACGTTGACACCAAGCGTATCCGCCGCACTTGGGTGTTCACCGACTGCACGGAGGCGGAGGCCAAATGGAGTCTTGAAGAGCACAAAATAAATGACAATAACCAGGATTATCGCAAGATAAGTCGTCGGATAGGAATTAAAAATCCCTTCACCAATAACCGGAATTTTGGAGAGCCCAGGGATAGGCACTTTACTAAATCCGTCCAGCAACGGTGTTTCGCCAGCTCCTTCAAAAATCAGTTTAACTACATAAAGCGTACTCCCGGCAGCCAGAAAGTTTATAACTGTACCACTGATCGTCTGATCTGCCTTGAACGTAATCGATGCTACCGCATGAATAAGTGAACCAAGCACCCCGACCACCATAGCACAGATTACACCGACCCATGGAGCCCATTCACCCATACCTGCATCCTGTGCATAATATCCGCCTACAGCTGCAGCAAAGGCACCAAACATCATCAAGCCTTCAAGTCCAATGTTCACGACACCGGAGCGTTCAGAGAAGATGCCACCGAGGGCGGCAAAAATCAGCGCTGTGGAAAAAACGAGCGTTGTATTGAGCAATTGGCCTAATACTTCCATCTATAACACCTTCTCTTTCTTGCGCTTGAAGTAGAACGGTTTAAGCACCCAGCGCACAATTCCTTGTGCCGCAATGAAGAAAATAATTGAACCGATTACGATTCGGATGAGTTCAGGAGGAACATCCGCTCCAAAGCTCATACCTGCAGATCCATAAGTCAAACTACCGTAGAGAATAGCAGCCAAAATCACTCCGAGTGGATGGGTCAGACCAAGCAGCGCAACGGCAATACCGTCAAAACCATAACCTGGAGAAGCCGCAAATACAGATTGATAATGGAATACACCAAGCACTTCTCCTGCACCTGCCAGACCGGCAAAAACACCGCTGATGAACATGGCCTTGATGACATTGCGGCCAACATTCATACCTGCGTATTCTGCAGCATGCGGATTCAAGCCGACGGCGCGCATTTCGTATCCCTGTTTGGTTTTCCACAGATAGACATAGAAGAACACTGCTGCTGCAAGTGCGATTGCAGTCCCCCAGTGAATCCGTGCATTATCAAACATTGAGTTTAGAAATGTCATGGACAGCGAGGCCGGAATATCCTCAGAACGGTTTTGCCCCTGAAGCAGCAAGAATGTTCTGACAATATAGTTGGACAGGAACAGTGCAATCCAGTTCAACATAATTGTTGTAATAACTTCGTTGATTCCGCGTTTTGCCTTGAGATATCCGGCAATGCCTGCCCAAAGACCGCCACAGACTCCAGCAATGATAACTGCTAGCGGAACCAGCAAGAAATTCGGCAAGGTTCCGGCTAGCTTAATGCCAACAACAGAAGCTGCTGTCATTCCAATAAGCACTTGTCCGTCCGCACCGATATTGAACATCCCCGAACGGAAGGCGAAGGCTACTGCAAGTCCTGTGAACATCAGTGGTGTCATTTCGCGGATGGCCTCACCAAAGTCATAAGGACTGCCAAATACACGTTTGAACAGCGCTGAGTATGCGGCTATAGGATCGTATCCGCCGATCAGCATAACTACAGCCCCAACCAGGAAGCCCATCACGATTGCGACTAAAGGAACAATGTAGCTGTCTGTCGCAAATATTTTTTTGAGTCTATACATCCGTATGGCCTCCCCGCTTCAAGCTTCCCGCCATCATCAGACCCAGTTCCTGATCATTGGTATCCTGCGGGAATACTTCACCGACAATCTGGCCTTCATAGATAACGGCAATTCTGTCGGACACATTCATAATTTCATCGAGTTCAAAAGAGATCAGCAATACCGCTTTCCCTTGGTCGCGCTGAGCAATCAGTTGCTTCTGCACAAATTCGATCGCACCGACATCGAGGCCGCGGGTAGGCTGGGCCGCAATCAGCAGTGTCGGATTTTTATCTATTTCCCGCGCAATAATCGCTTTCTGTTGATTACCGCCTGACAAAGAGCGTGCTTTGTTCTCAATAGAGGGGGTTCGTACATCAAACTGCTTGACCAGATCCTCGGCATGCTTATCGATGACTTCTTTGTTCAAGAATCCATTCTGATTATACGGGCTCTTATAGTATGTCTCCAGCACCATATTTTCGCTAACTGTAAAGTCCAGCACTAACCCATGCTTATGACGGTCCTCCGGAATATGGGAGACATTCATTTCAGAAATTTTGCGTGGACTCAGATTGGCAATCTCCTTGCCGGATACGGTAATAGAACCGGAATCAATCTTACGCAGGCCGGTTATTGCCTGGATCAGCTCACTTTGTCCGTTGCCGTCCACTCCTGCAATACCGAGGATTTCGCCAGCCTTCACTTCAAAATTGAGACCGTCCAGTACCGATACGCCATCTTTACTCTTACTGCTGACATTCGTCAGCTTGAGTACACTTCCGCCAATATGCGGAGGCTGCTTGTCTACCTTGAAGGTTACACCGCGTCCTACCATTTTTTCAGCCAGCTCATTCGGATTCGTCTCAGCAGTCTTCACAGTATCAATAACTTTCCCCCGGCGGATGATAGTAACCCGGTCGGAAATTTGCATGATTTCCTTAAGCTTATGCGTAATCAAAATGATGGATTTGCCTTCTGCAACGAGCCGCTTCATAATCGCCATCAGTTCGGTAATTTCCTGTGGCGTAAGCACAGCGGTAGGCTCGTCGAATATAAGTATATCCGCACCACGGTACAGGGTCTTCATAATTTCTACCCTTTGCTGCATACCAACCGAAATGTCGTAAATCTTGGCATTGGGATTGACTTGAAGACCGTACTGCTCCGATAGCTTGCGAACCTGCTCCGCAGCGGATTTATAGTCGATTTTAAGACCTTTTTTCGGTTCCATACCAAGAACAATGTTCTCAGTTACCGTAAAAGGCTCTACAAGCTTGAAATGCTGGTGAACCATTCCAATGCCAAGCTCAATCGCTTTATTGGGGTTATCGATAATAACCGGATTCCCGTCGATTTCGATGCTGCCTTCATCGGGTTGATACAATCCGAAGACAATGTTCATCAAGGTGGATTTGCCTGCTCCGTTTTCACCTAGCAGTGCATGAATTTCTCCTTTTTCGAGCGTAAGACTGATGGAGTCGTTCGCAACGATACCGGGAAAGCGTTTTGTGATTTGCTTCAACTCTACGACAGGAGCCGCAGCACTCATGGAATCACCCTCATCACAGAATATATATATTTCCTTGTAGACACGGCTGTACCGTCCTATGAAGGACGGTACAGCTCTGTCTAAGTTATTGCATGTTACATTCCACTAACAAGGAACAAGGCCAGCTCAATAACCGGCCTTGTTCCTTGTTCATTATTGTAAGGCAAGAAACATCAAGTCAGTCTTACTCGGTAGGAACTTTGATTGTTCCATCAATGATTTTTTTGCTGTATTCATCAACTTTGGCAAGAATTTCAGCCGATACGTTAGCCTTGGAAGTTTCAGGAAGGCCTACACCGTTGTCTTTCAGACCCAGTACAGTTGTACTGCCGCCTTTGAATGTTCCGTCAACAACCTGCTGGGAAACTTTCTTAACCGCTTCGTCAACACGTTTGATCATGGAAGTCAGAGTTACATCATCACCAAATTCCAGGGATTGGTCTTTGTCTACGCCGATTACCCATACTTTAGCACCGCCTGCTTTGTTACGGGATTTAGCTTCGTTGAATACGCCGTTGCCAGTTGCGCCGGCAGCAGGGAAGATGATGTCATTGCCATCATTGTACAGGGTAGCTGCCAAAGATTTACCAACATCCGGCTTGTCATAAGCACCTGCATAAGTAACTTTTACTGTTGCATTAGGGTTAACAGCTTTTACACCAGCAACGAAACCTACTTCAAAACGTTTGATTACTGGGCTTTCCATACCGCCGATGAAACCTACTTTGTTGGTTTTTGTAGTCAGACCTGCAACTACACCAACCAGGAAGGAACCTTCATTTTCGGAGAAGGTAACGGATTCTACGTTAGGAGCATCTACCACACTGTCGATAATCGCAAGATTAGCGTTCGGATTCTCAGTTGCAACTTTCTTAACAGCATCGCCAAGGTCAAAACCAATACCCCAAGTCAGGTTGTAGCCGCCTTTAACGAATTGATTAAGGTTTGGCTCGTAGTCTGCATTGGATTTACTTTGCAGATATTTGATATCAATACCGGTTTCTTTTTGAAGGGCCTGCAGAGCTTCCCAAGCAGATTGGTTAAACGATTTGTCGTTTACGCCACCTACGTCAGTAACCAGACCGACTTTGACGTCAGTTTTAGGAGCATCCGTTGGTGCTGCTGTTGCTTCAGCTGGTGCATTGGTTGCTGTTCCAGCGTTGCTTGCTGCATTGCCGTTGTTATTGTTCTTTCCGCAGCCTGCCAGAATGACAGTGAACGCAAGCAACATAACAAGAGATAGTTGGTAAACCTTTTTCATTGAGTGTGATCCCCCTTAAGAAATTGGATGTCTTCTGTGTTCTTGGACATACCATTAGATCAAATTATAACTGGTAAAAACCCTAAAATCCAGTCTATAAATGACCTCAGGTCAATAATAATTTGCATTTTTTCACAAGAAACCGTTTACTGTTACATTACGTGTCAACAAAACACTCAAACCATGTCAGAAATATTCGAATCGCCTGATTATCTTCAGCACATATAAATATTATTGCACGGATATGTGTTTTCTATTATCATGAATGTTTACATATTCTATAAAAAGGGAGTACTGAAAAATGGATGATCAAAACCAACCCCAAGCTGCACCGGATTTCAAATACTGCCGAGAATCCCGCGTGTTCAAAACAGGCCGTGTATTCCCGAATGATGTTAACAATCACAAGACGCTGTTCGGAGGCAAGTTAATGAGTACGATTGATGAAGTCGCATCCATCTCAGCAATGCGTCACTGCCGGACTAATGTAGTTACCGCCTCTGCGGACTCTGTAGATTTTCTCCTGCCTATAAGACCCACCGATTCAGTATGCTTTGAGTCCTTTGTCTCTTGGACAGGCAGAACCAGTATAGAGGTATTCGTCAAAATCATTTCAGAGAACCTGTATACCGGCGAACGCGCTGTTGCCGCTACATCTTTCCTTACCTTTGTGGCCGTGCATGAAGACGGCACGCCGGCACTGGTACCCGCAATCATTGCCGAAACCGATGAGGAAAAGCTCATCAGCGCTTCTGCAGATCAGCGTTCCGAACTGCGCAAGATCAGAAGAACCAGCAGCAAGCTGTTGGCATCCCAGCTGAGCACAACCAAGTACTGGGAGTGAGCAGTGCGGAGGACTAACCATCTCTGAGCCAACCCGCATTTTGAAGTCTTGATCTTCTCTTCTAGTAACTGTAAACCCATTGCAAGGCCCAAAAAAAAGCACCGTCACACGGGATGTCCCGCAGGCGGTGCTTTTCGGTTACTTCTAAGTAATTACGCGTTGATCTTCTCTTTGGCTACTACAGCCAGGGAGTTGAATGCGTTAAGGTCGTTTACTGCCAGGTCAGCCAGCATCTTACGGTTCACTTCTACTCCAGCCAATTTCAGGCCGAATACAAGCTTGCTGTAAGACAGTCCGTTCAAACGGGCTGCTGCATTGATACGCACGATCCACAGTCTGCGGAAGTTACGTTTCGTCTGACGACGGTCACGGTATGCGTAAACCATCGATTTCATTACCTGCTCGTTAGCAGTTTTGAAAATGCGGTGCTTGGAACCGAAATAACCTTTTGCCAGCTTCAATACTTTTTTATGTCTACGACGAACTACAAATCCGCCTTTAACTCTTGCCATATTAATAAACCTCCCAAAAATGTGTGATAAAACTATTTCAAGTTAGCGAGTCCTTGTTTCAAGCGTCTTACGTCCCCAGGGGCCATAACCGGATTGCCGTTCAATACGCGTTTTGCGCGTTTGGATTTGTGGGAAAGCAAGTGGTTCTTGTGAGCTTTGTAACGCAGTACTTTGCCAGTTCCGGTGATCTTGAAACGGCCTTTCAGACTGCTGTGAGTTTTCATTTTAGGCATGGTGTTTCCTCCTTGAATATTATGCGGCGCCAAATTGCTGTGCAAGTGACTCCAAATTTATTGGGCTTTGGGAGCCAAGATCATAATCATGCTGCGGCCTTCCAGCTTAGGCTGGCGTTCTACAACAGATATATCTTCAACTTCGCTCTTTACACGTTCCAAAATCTTCTGACCGATGCTGGCGTGTGTAATCTCACGTCCGCGGAAACGCACGGAGCATTTCACTTTGTCGCCTTCACCCAGAAACTTGATAACGTTGCGGAACTTGGTCTGATAATCATGTTCCTCAATGTTAGCACGGAACCAAACTTCCTTAATGTCCACGATCTTCTGGTTCTTGCGTGCTTCCTTCTCTTTCTTCTGCGTTTCATAACGGAACTTGCCGTAATCCATGATGCGGCATACTGGCGGTTTCGCCTGCGGTGCTACGTTGACTAAATCCAGATTAAGATCAATCGCCATCTGCAACGCTTCGCGGATCGGTTTGATGCCGATTTGTTCGCCTTCCGCTCCAACCAATCGAACTTCTTTGGCCCGAATTTCATCATTGATCATATGTTCCTTACTGATAATACTCCACCTCCGGATCTACTTGGGAAATCAATTCTGCGGTTCTCCATAAAAAAGGGGTGCCGGTAACTCCCGACACCCCGTTTGATCAACGTTCATGAATTATAACATCCATAAAGCATTGAGATCAAAACCAGCTGGCTTATAGCCAGTCAGGTGAGAAGCCGGTGCTTCTGCTTGCAATCCCTATGTTTTGCATACTTGAATACTATACACCACTATGCACACTGTGTCAACAGCTGTAATATCTTTTCTTCTAGAAAAAACTTTGTTAAGAAACCTGTTTGCTCTGTACTTCCTCAAGCCGTACGACACGCGTATGTTTGGTATGGCTCCACTGCTTGTTGTTCTGCGTAAAGAACGCATAGAACGTGATGGGGTACCAAGAGATCAGGTAGATCGGGAAGACCAGCAAATACAGATATACCTTCTTGAACTTAACCTTCTCCAGCGCCATCGCGAGCAGGAAGGTTAGAATATTGGCGCCAACCGCAAAGTAACTAAGCCACAGTGGCAGCTGCCCATAGATGTTGGCTATATGCGGGCCTCCAAACATGGTGTTGTCGATAAACATGACCGCGGTCATCAAGAACGTCAACAGCACGATGTAGACATTGGCACCATATAGAGCCAGGTCAAATTTCGTAAGACTCCGTTCTTTAATACTTTGCCACAGCAAAGGAAAGAAATAACGGCGAGCCACCGTAAAGTGACCCTGCATCCAGCGCAGCCGCTGTCTTGAGGAAGCCTTGAATGTCAGTGGCTTCTCGTCGAAAACCTTGGCGTCGTAATTAAATCTTGGATAGACGCCCTTAGAGGCACTACGCATAGTAAATTCTAAATCCTCTACAAGGCTTGTCGCTCCCCAGCCCATTTCCTTAAGCAGATTGGTCTCGAAGCACATACCCGTTCCACCAAGGAAGTTCGCCATATTGAGATTGTGACGCGACAGCTGCCAGAGCCGGTTGATATACCAGTAGGATACACCGTAAGCGGCAGTGATCCAGGAATCCTCCGGATTCTTCGTATCGATATAGCCTTGAATAACGCGTGCGCCTGAGCAGAGATCATTGTTCATCTCCATCAGAAATTCTGTGTGAGCCAGATTATCGGCATCGAACATAACGACGGCATCATATTGCCGCGGCATGGCCCACAGTTCCTTGAGCATCCATTCAATAGCAAAGCCCTTGCCCCGCAAGTTGTTGTTGGTACGGACGCAGGCATTCATGCCGTGTTCCCTTACAATCTTTGCTGTACCATCCGTACAGTTGTCGCAGATGACAAATACATCGTACAGTTCCTGGGGATAATTAAGCTGTTTTAAATTCTCCATCAGAGCGCCGACGACTTCTTCCTCGTTATGTGCGGCAACCAGTACAGCAAATGATTTTTGCGGAGTGAAGTGAGCCTTATTCCTTTTCTTGTGCAGTCCAAATAACGAAAACGTAAACTGATAGACTGCGATAGCCGCCAAGATCACTTGGAGCGTAACAAACAGTGCGTCTGTCATGACCTTTGATGCCCCCTTTTCAATCTTGATGTTCTTTTTTTCTCTCTCTGGCATTGCTAACGTTCTTGCTGACCCTTTTGTTGCATCCCTTACAGTAAGACCTATGGCTTCCCTTTTTGCTAAGGCAGGCTTGCCTGTATGTGTATCACGTCAAAAGATAAGGCCCGGATGCCTCTGTCTTCGGCTCCTCTTTTTCTCTGTTACCTTATAAACGCGTTCCGCCTGCTTGAATCATTGTAAGGCGTAAGTGGTGATGAAGTCAAAACTGGCAATTTCCGAGCGAACCCGAGCTTTTTCCTTGAAATGGACTACCTTAAAAAAGTATGATAAAGACAGCTTTATGGCATAGACCGGATTACTGCAGCTGCGACTATGATCATCAGCCGGACTATCGGAGGGACAAGATATGAGACATCTGTTTATGAAAATGCATCTCTTGGAGCAGCGCATGTTCAAGTGGATTAACGGACGATTGCATCATCCTGTCCTGAACTTCTGGCTTTTTTATCTGACCCATCTGGGTGGAGCCACAAGCGCCATTGGCATTAATCTGCTGATCTGGGCGCTGTCCCCTGAGCCTTTAAGAACTGCGGGGCTTAAGGCTCTGACTGCCCTGGCTATCAGCCATCTGCCTGTTGCTGTGGCCAAAAAGCTCTATCCGCGTATGCGGCCGTATCTGGCGCTCCCGGGCACCAATACGTTTCACAATCCGCTTAAGGATCATTCTTTTCCTTCCGGCCATACGACTGCTATCTTCGCTTCTACAGTGCCTTACATGATGGCCTTTCCTGCTCTGACCGTCATACTGCTGCCATTGGCCTGCATTGTCGGATTTTCCCGAATTTATCTCGGACTGCACTATCCGTCAGACGTTTTTGCAGGTGCAGTAATTGGTTCCGGAGTCGCAGCAGGTACAGTTGTCTTGTGGTTCTAAAGTCAGAGATCATCTAAACCGGCGAATACCATTCACGAAAACAGGTGGATTATACATTGCGTAAAAAGAGAGTACTATTGCTGTCTGAAGGTTTTGGCGCAGGGCATACGCAAGCGGCTTACGCGCTATCAAGCAGCCTGCGTAAATTGTCGCCTAATCTGCAAACAAAGGTGCTTGAGCTTGGAAGCTTTCTGAATCCCAAAATGGCGCCTCTGATTGTGTCAGCATACCGTAAGACGGTAACCTCCCAACCCAAGCTGATGGGATATGTGTACCGTCACCAGAAATCATTCAATCGTCTTACCACACTTGCCCTGCACCGCATATTTTATACACATACACAAAATATTGTAAAGCAGCTGAGGCCCGACATTATCGTCTGTACTCATTTCATTCCCAGTGCCGTCGTTTCCCGCCTCAAACGGCTCGATCCGGCCTTCAAGGCACCCCTGATCACCGTCATAACCGATTACGACGCCCATGCGACCTGGATCAGTCCAGAAGTTGACCGGTATCTGGTCTCTACTCCAGAGGTCAAAGCCAAGCTGCGCGGCCGAAGCGTCTCAGCAGCCAAAATCCAGGTCACCGGTATGCCGGTTCATCCGAACTTCTGGGAGCATCCGGGCAGAGCGGATATTCTGAAGCAGTTCACTCTTCAGGACATGCCGACCGTTCTGGTTATGGGCGGCGGCTGGGGAATGATGAACGACGAGGTCATTAACGAAGCTTTGGCCGGCTGGCGGGACAAGGTGCAGATAATTTTTTGCCTGGGTAAAAACGAGAAGCTGCTTCATGCAATGCGGGAGAATCCACTGTACAGTCACCCCAACGTTTCGCTGATCGCCTTCACACGTGAAATTGACAAGTTGATGGAAATCTCTGATCTGCTGGTTACCAAGCCGGGCGGAATGACCTGCAGCGAGGGTCTGGCTAAGGGAATTCCTATGCTGTTTTATGATCCGCTCCCCGGGCAGGAAGAAGAAAACTGCCGTTATTTCATGGCAGCTGGTCTGGGCGAACCCATTTCTTCACTTCAGGTGGTAGACGGATGGATGAAACGGCTGCTGTACAGCTATGACGAGGTACAAGCCGAACGCCAAAGCCTGCTTAAGGAGATCGACCGCTTCCATCCCATGCAAAGCGCCCAAAGCATTATTGATATGCTGGAATAGCCAGGGCAAGAACTTGAATCTATGGCAATCATGCCGTTCATGAAGCAAAAAAGGCGGTCCAGATATTCTTCACTGGACCGCCCTTTTGTGTACAGACCCGCTTGTGAAGTCAATCTTCTTCGCCACTGAGATCCGATTACAGGCGGTATTTGTCCAATCGCGTTGCTTGATAGCGTTCCAGCGCTTCTGCACCGACAATCGCCTCACAGCGGTGAATATTGACACCCCGGCCAAAAAATTTGGTTTCGTACTCTGTCATAACCTGTTCTTCGTTCATCACTCCGTCCGGATGCAGATCGAGAGAGATGTTCTTCATCTGCAGACCATAGTCGGCAAAGGCATTCAGAGAGAACTCAAACAGGCTGCGCGAATCCGTCTTCAGATGGATCTCGCCAAGCGGACTGAGCAGACCGCGGTATTTGTCGAGAAAACGCGGATGGGTCAGCCGGCGGCGCGCATGCTTGCCCTTAGGCCACGGATCGCTAAAGTTCAAATAGATGCGCTCAAGCTCTCCAGGGGCAAATACTTCCTCTGCATAGTTAATATTGGCAAGCGCCACTCTGAGGTTAGGTGGCGTCTCCTGCCCAGCCGGTTCCCAGACTGCACGGGCCTTCTCAGCCGCACGGCGGATCAGCTCATCATACATATCAACGCCGATAAAATTTATATCCGGATATTTGAAGCTCATCTGGCTGATGAACTGTCCTTTGCCCATGCCAAACTCTACATGAATAGGATGATCGTTGCCGAACAGTTCAGACCACCGCCCCTTCAGGCTGCGTGGATCCAGGATGACCAGATCGGTCTGTCCTTCCAGACTTTCACGTATTCCTTTTCTTCCGCGTAAACGCATAAGTTTTCCTCCGCTTTCTCTGATACAAACACTGTCACTTGCAATATTGTGCCGAACTTACCCGCAAAAGTAAAGGGATTTTAACAAGAAAGCAGACAGAAACCAAAGAATAGTGAACAACGCGAAGCTTAAACATTCTCACGATTCAAACAAAAAGGAATTCTCCGCTGGCCTGGATACGGCCGGACAGAGAATTCCTTTTTGATATATTTGGAATTGGGGTCCATGTTTTCATGCTGCTAATAGTCTACCTTGGAGGAGATTGAAAATCAAATCTCTTCTCAAAGGCACTGCGGATCTTGCGTTGTGCTTCGGTCTTGATCTTGTGATTGCCATTAAATTCAACACCCGTAAGCGCAAGCGCTTCGTCGGGAGTCAGCTGCACGTCAATGGAGCCTTTTCCTTCGGCATAAACCGTTTGAGAATTCATCGTGATCACCTCTTGGTTTTATTATGGACCTTGCGACACGAAATTATGAATTCAAGAAATAGAGATTATGGTTGCTGCAGCGGTGTTTTTACACCCTAAATATAACATACTATGTAAGCAATATCAAGATGAAAGCGCTGTTATTCCAGCCTATTTTCCGCTGTATTTGCAGAGGCCTGAATGTTACGTTCACCGCTGATTTTTGATACAATAGAAAGGTTAAGTTGAAACGGTGTTATCTCTGTTAGAAATATAAGGATGATGTATGGCTTGAAATATATAAATCCTTATGTTGTAAAGAAAGGAGTACCCATGTCTAACCTTTTACAAACCTCCTCTCCACTATTGTGGGGGGATAAACGTTTCCATACCTGGAATTATGAAATGCGCGAGCAACTGGACGCCAAGGTATTCAAGGTGATGCTCGATGCCGGGTTTACGTGCCCGAACCGCGACGGGTCCATCGCCAAAGGAGGCTGCACTTTCTGCAGCGCGAGAGGGTCCGGGGATTTCGCCGGCAGCCGCCGCGACGATCTGGTCACCCAGTTCAATAACGTAAGGGACAGGCAGCACTTGAAATGGCCGAATGCCCAATATATCGGTTACTTCCAGGCCTATACGAACACCTATGCTCCAGTAGAGGAGCTTAGAGAGTATTATGAAGTGATTCTGCAGCAGCCGGGCGTAGTCGGCCTCTCCATCGCAACGCGTCCCGACTGCCTTCCGGATGATGTGGTCGAATACCTGGCGGAGCTGAACCAGCGCACCTATCTCTGGGTCGAAATGGGCCTGCAGACCATTCATGATTCTACCTCGGAGCTGATTAACCGGGCACATGATACCCAGTGTTATACTGAAGCTGTCCAGAAGCTGCGCCGTCATGGGATCCGCGTCTGTACCCACATTATTCACGGTCTTCCGCAGGAAACCCATGAGATGATGCTGGAGACGGTATCTGCGGTTGCGAACATGGATGTGCAGGGCATTAAGATTCATCTGCTGCATCTGATGCGCAAGACGCCAATGGTTAAGCAATATGAAGCCGGACTGCTGCGTTTTCTGGAGCAGGACGAGTATGTGAAGCTTATTGCCGATTCTCTGGAAATCCTGCCGCCGGAGATGATTGTGCACCGGCTGACCGGAGATGCTCCGCGCGACCTGCTGGTCGGACCGATGTGGAGCCTGAAGAAATGGGAAGTACTGAACGCCATTGATGATGAATTGATTGCGCGCGATACCTGGCAAGGTAAATACTGGAGGAAGAGCTAATGGGCTTTATGTCTGTCCTTAGCTTTGCTCATAAATTAACCGAGGAACGCCTGCAGCCAGGCGGCCGGGCCATTGATGCTACCGTTGGCACTGGTGCTGACACGCTGTTTCTCGCCAAAACGGCCGGTCCGCGCGGCGGGGTGTACGGCTTCGACATTCAGCCTGCCGCGCTGGCTCTGGCCGAAGAGCGCCTGCGGCTGGTCCGGGAGGACGCGCAGCCGGCGCTGTCTCCCGTAACGCTGCTGCTGCGCAGCCATGCAGCCATGGCAGAAGCCGTTCCGCCGGACTGGCGCGGAACGGTCTCTGCGGTGATGTTTAATCTCGGCTATCTGCCCTCGGGCGATGCCGACAAGACGATCATCACCGAGCCTGTTAGCACGCTGGCCGCGCTGGATACCGCCCTTGCACTGCTGCGGCCGGGCGGCATCATCACAGCCGTGCTCTACCCCGGCCATGAAGGCGGCCAACATGAAGCCGCCGCGGTGGAAGCCTGGGCGGCGGCCCTTCCGTCCCAGCAGGCACAAGCAATTGTCTACCGCCAGCTGCAGCGGGCTACCGCCCCCTACACGCTGGCAGTCGAGAAGAAAAAAGGAGCTGATCTGTAAGTGGCCGTAACCAAAATCGAGCACATTGGTATTAAAGTGAACCACCTGGAGCGTTCGCTGCAATTTTATCAGGAGGTCATCGGTTTGACCCTTCAGAACATTCTGGGAGAGCCAGGAGACGAGATCCGTCTTGCTTTTCTAAGCTTCCCTGGCCAGTCCAGTGTGGAGATAGAATTGATTGAACGGGCATTTGAAGGCCTCCCCCAGGAGGGTAGAGTCAGTCATGCCGCCTTTACGGTGGATGATATTGAGCAAGAACACAGGAGAATTGCCGGACTCGGCATACCCGCTTTGACTGGCATTTCGATGCTTGCGAACGGCTGCCGCTATTTCTTTTTTGACGGGCCAGACGAAGAAAAGCTGGAGTTTTTTGAATCCACACGAACCAGGTAAACCAAGCAGGACATTATTTTATAACTTGGAAAGGAAGATGAAGAAATGACTAAGCCTTATCCTTTAAAATTTCAGCCGGAGTTCAAAGAACGCGTGTGGGGGGGCCGGGCCCTGGAGAAATTCGGTCTCGAGCTGCCTGAAGGGCATATTGGCGAAGGCTGGATGATCGCCGACCACCCGAACGGTACTTCATCTGTGCTAAATGGAGAGCTTGCCGGTCAAGGGCTGGATCAGATTCGCGAGCAATTCGGACAGGAATGGTTCGGAAGCAAGGGCAGCCCGAAGGAAGGCGGACGTTTTCCGCTCCTGATCAAGCTCCTGGACTGCAACGACAATTTGTCGGTGCAGGTACATCCTACGGATGAGTATGAAGGATTGCCAAAGGGAGAATTGGGTAAAACAGAAATGTGGTACGTACTTGATGCCAAACCAGGCGCCAAAATCATCTACGGCCTCAAAGACGGTGTAACCCGCGAAAGTCTGCGCGAGGCGCTGGAAAGCGGCAAAGTGATGGACAGCATGCAGGAAATCACCGTCTCGGCCGGGGACGCTTTTTACATCCCTGCCGGAACCGTTCACGCATTGTGCGCCGGTGTGGTTGTAGCGGAAATTCAACAGAACTCCGACACTACATACCGGATTTACGACTACGACCGTCCGGGTCTGGACGGCAAGCCGCGTGAGCTTCATATTGAGGATTCGCTTAACGTGACTGCATATGAAGGCGCTGGCGCCACTTCCATGAAGACCGATGGGGCTGTAGCCGGAGAGTGGCTGCAGATTGCCGCGTCCCCTTATTTTATTGTAGAAAAAGGGGTCGTTAACGGAGAGTGGAACCTCTCTACCACTCCAGACAGCTTCACAATCCTCGTGGTCTGCGAAGGCAGCGGGCATCTGACCTGGGAGGGCGGCTCCCAGCCTTATTCCGCCGGAGAATGCTACCTGCTTCCGTCCACCCTGGGTGCCTACGGAATTGAAGGCCACTCCACCGTGCTCCGTTCGTATCTGCCATAAGCCATGCCTGGACCGGCATATGATTAAGGCAGAAGGTCACAAAGCTTAGGCCTATGCTTACGAAGTCAGTTTTGTACGTGGCATCTCCAAGAAGTATTGCTCACAAAACTTTTAGGAGGAACGGTATGAGAGAGAACAGCTTTAAGATGACTGATCCGCTAGGGGTCGCCATTCATGTCTATGAATGGCTGCCGGAGCCGGAGGCTCCGGTGCGGGGGATTGTCCAGATTGCCCACGGCATGTGTGAAACGGCTGCCCGCTATGCACGGTTTGCAGCGGCACTCACCGGAGCAGGTTATGCGGTGTATGCCAATGACCACCGGGGCCATGGGCATACCGCAGACCGGATCGATTTACTCGGTGATACAGGTGAGGACGGCTTTTACTGGATGCGGCGTAATCTGCTCCAGCTAGCCGGCATCGCCTCATCCCGGCATGAGGGCCTGCCAATCTTCCTTCTGGCCCACAGCATGGGCTCCTTTCTGGCTCAGAAGCTAATGTGCGAGGATGGCCACGAAGTCTATACCGGCTTTATCCTGAGTGGTACGAACGGGCCGCGCGGTATGCTTCGGCTCGGAGAGTCGCTTGCCGGACTGCAGTCCAGGCTGCAGGGGATGCGCCACCGCAGTGTTCTGATGAACGGGATTGTTTTCGGCCCTTATAACCGTTCCTTCGCCCCGGTAAGAACTGCTTTTGACTGGTTGAGCAGTGATTCACAGGAAGTAGACCTCTTCATAGCTGATCCTTTCTGTGGAGCAGTCTGCACAACCCGTTTCTTCCGCGATTTTTTCCGGCTGCTGCGGGATATCCATTCCCCGGAAACTCTGCTTACACTATGCAAGAATAAGCCCGTATATTTATTTGCGGGAGCCAAAGACCCTGTAGGCATGAACGGTCAAGGTGTGATCCGCCTGGCCGGAATCTACCAGGAGCATGGAATATCCGATGTAGAATTCAAGTTGTATCCCGAAGGCAGGCATGAAATGCTCAACGAAGTGAACCGGGATGAGGTAACTTCGGATGTGCTGGATTGGCTTGTACGCCACCTGCCGGCAGAATCATTGCTGCTTCAACCCGCTGCTCATTAGCATACTATAAAAGACAGGCTTTCCGTCAGTTCCGGAAAGCCTGTCTTTGTATTTTTCCGCTATAAATCTACTAATGATCCATTTTTTAACATGCAGAATGTGATATGATTTTCTTGTACAACATTGTTCATGAGCAGTAGGCGCCTCTCCTATAAGAGGAGGTGACGGTAATGGACGTAAAAGATGCTATTACCCTGATGTTCATGTTCGGTATGTTCCTATTGGCTCTGCTAGGCTACATTAAAAAGAAATAGACCGCCCCGGAAGGTAACGGTCTACTCCAAACCACAAAAGATGAGACGACCGGCTGCTCTACAGCAGTGGTTGTACACCAGGGCTGTGCTGATGACACAGCTCCTTTTTTACTTTATTTAAGCACAATCCATTTTATTACATAAAGACCTGCCGGGCAATCCTCTCCGGCGGGCCTCCCTTCCGAAACTCCCCTTTCCTGGCGCATCAAGAGACAGAATGACTACAAAGGCAGTGAATAGTACTGCGCCCGCTGGCTCTCGTCCTGCTGGTACATGACGATCAGCAGCGTGCTTCCGGCGGTATGCGCCAAGGGTTCCGCCAGAGCAACGGAACTCTTGTCTGCAGCAGCAAGCGGCGGCGTGGTATCCATTGCCAGATCCGCTGGTTTTGTCTGCACTGCAGCAGCTGCCGTGCCTGTCTGTTCGCCACCCGTTACAAGGGGGTTCCCCAGCGTGCTATCGTCTATTTTCCCGGCCCCTTCAGCTTCAGCAGCCACAGGATCAAAACGCAGTCCGCTAATCGAATCCAGCACGGCATCCAGCCGGAATGGCAGCACTTCGAGCACTGTGAACTTCTGCAGCTCCCGCTCGCTGAATCCCGCCTCTGCCAGCTTGGCGGACAGGCGCTCCGGACGACTGGTGATTTCCTTCATATAACGGGACCAGTCGGATTTGTCCAGCGTGATATCCCACCAGATTTTACGTGGCTTATATTTGTGGCCCAGGAAATAATCCAGTTTCATCAGCCCGGTGATTACTTCCATGGAATCCGTTCCGCGGTCCGTCAGAAAAGCATGCAGCCGGATGAACAGATCCTCCAGCTGGTGCCCGATCTTTTGCCAGCCCCGCTCCTCCCAATAGTCGCCAAACTCCTGGAAGAAATCGAACGGAGATGGGAACACATGCCGGATCAGGTACTTGACCGAATGATCCAGCCGGTGGCTGTTCCAATATTTCTCCAGCACATCCTCGAGCCGTTTGAGCCGGATGATGTCAGAGAAAGGCATCACGTGGCTGCTGAGTATTTCATAAGGAGCGTGCTCCATATACGTATAATCGTATTTGGCCGCCTGGGCGCGCAGGCCGGTGCCGCGCAGCATTTTGAGGAATCCGAGCTGCAGCTCTTCCGGCTCCATGGCAAATACATCGTTAAAGGTTTTGCGGAAGGTGGAGTAATCCTCCTGCGGTAGACCAGCTATCAAATCGAGATGCTGATCGATGTTGCCGCTGGCCTTGATTTTCATGACGGTACGGGATAGCTTGGTGAAGTTCTGCCGGCGTTTGACCAGCTCATTCGTCTCATCATTGGTGGACTGCACGCCAATCTCGAACCGGAAGATGCCCGGAGGGGCATTCTCCGCCAGAAAGTCCAGTACCTCTGGACGCATAATATCGGCCGTAATCTCGAACTGGAATACACAGCCCTGATGGTTGTCGATCAGGAACTGGAACATTTCCATGGCATAATTGCGGTTGATGTTAAAGGTGCGGTCGAGAAATTTGATGACTTTTGCACCATTCTCAATCAGATAGAGCAGATCGGATTTGACCCGTTCAATATCGTAGTACCGCACCCCCACCTCGATGCTGGACAAGCAGAACTGGCAGTTGAACGGACAGCCCCGGCTGGTCTCAAAATAAACGATCCGCTTGCCGAGATCCGGCAGATCATCCGGGAACCGGTGTGGCGTCGGCAGAGTGTTGAGATCGCTTTTGGGACGCGGCGGATTGACGATCAGCTCTTCGCCCTTGCGGTAGGCAGCCCCGTAGACAAAATGGAACTTGTGGTCATCCCGCAATTCCTGCAGTAAATGATGGAAGGTCTCTTCCCCGTCCCCGTTCACTACAAAATCAATCCCGGCCTCACGCTGCATCCAGTATAGCGGCTCATACGATACTTCCGGCCCGCCCAGCACAATCTTGATCTCCGGCATCACTTGCTTAAGAATCCCGATCAGCTTAACGGTCTCCTCGATGTTCCATATATAACAGGAAAAACCAATCACATCCGGTTTCTTCTGGAATAGGTCTGACACGATATTCATCACGGGATCTTTGATGGTGTATTCTGCCAAATGAATATCTTGAAACTCATGCTCGCTGTATGCCTTCAGGAGACGGATCGCCAGCGAGGTGTGAATATATTTGGCATTTAATGTGGCCAGGATGATTTTCATGCCTCATAACCTTCTTTACATTTCATTTTGAAAAAATTCCAGGAAGGGCTTGCCGTACTTCCGGTATTTCACTTCGCCGACCCCTTTGACTCTCAGCATTTCCGCTTCGGTCTGCGGGCAAACCACGCTCATCTCGCGAAGGGTCGCATCATTGAAAATAATGTAGGACGGCACATGCTCATGCCCCGCCAGCTCGCGGCGGATCAGGCGCAGCTGCTCGAATACCGTCTCATTGACAGCCGACGGCGACAGATCGCGGACACGGCTGCGGTCCCGCGAACCGGATGCACCTCCGGTACGGAGTGGACGGGCCACCCGCTGCAGTACCTGCCGCTGGCCGCGCAGCACTTCAGCAGCCAGAGGCTGCAGCCGTACAACAGGATACTGCCCCTCCGATAATGCCAGATAACCTTCTGAGATCATTACATTGATGGTCTCTGTAATCTCCTTCTCCGTACGGCTGGACATCGCCCCGTGGGTAGGCAGATTCTCAAAGCCGTACTGGAGCACCTTTTGATTACGTGAGCCTTTCAGCACAGAGGATACCAGGGCCACGCCGTAACGCTCGCGCATGCGGTGGATACAGGAGAAAATCTTCTGGGCATCCACTGTCATATCTACCAATTCCCGTTCATCCGTACAAGAGCTACAGATTCCGCACGGCTTGTCCCCATGCTCCTCGCCGAAATAATCCAGCTGGGCACTGCGCAGACAGCGGGTGGTATAGCAGTAATCGATCATCTGCTGAAGCTTGCGGTATTCATTGGCTTTGCGGTCCGTGTCCTGCGGATTCTGCTCAATCAGGAATTTCTGCGTCATAATATCCTGGGCGCTGAAGAGCAGAATGCACTGGCTGGGCTCTCCGTCCCGTCCGGCACGGCCCGCCTCCTGCACATAGGCTTCCATATTCTTTGGCATATTGTAATGGATGACGTAACGTACATTCGACTTGTCGATACCCATCCCAAAGGCGTTGGTAGCGACCATGACGCGTATATCGTCGTAGAGGAACCCTTCCTGGCTCTCTGCCCGCTCCTGATCATTCATTCCCGCATGATAACGCCCGGTGGCGACACCGGACGCCTGCAGCCGCTGATAGAGGTCATCAACCTCTTTGCGCGTAGCCGCATACACGATTCCCGGTTCATTAGAGTGCCGCGCGGTATAGTCCATCACGAACTCGCGTTTATTCTCCCCGCGAAGCACAGACATGGCCAGATTGTCACGGCCCAGCCCGGTCATGAAGACCCCGGGCTGACGAAGCCGCAGCAGCCGGACCATATCCTCCATCACCTCAGGTGTAGCCGTTGCGGTAAAAGCCGCAAGAATCGGCCGCTCCGGCAACTCCTCTACGAACGGGGAGACTGCCAGATAACTGGTACGGAAGTCATGTCCCCACTGGGAGACACAGTGTGCTTCATCCACTGCAACACAAGAGATAGACAGTCCGGCCATTTCCAGGCGGAACCAGTCCAGCTCCAGCCGCTCAGGAGCCACATAGAGGAGCTTCAGCTCGCCCCGGCGTGCAGCGCGGATGCGATCATTCACTTCTTTGCCGCTTAGTGTGCTGTTGATATATGCGGCTGGAATTCCTGCTGTGGTTAGCGCATCCACCTGATCCTTCATCAGCGAGATTAACGGTGAAATGACCAGGGTAAGTCCCGGCAGCAGCAGTGCGGGAACCTGATAGCAGATCGATTTCCCCCCGCCCGTCGGCATAATTCCCAGCGTATCGCGGCCTTCCAGCAAATTCATGACAATTTTCTTCTGGCCTTCCCGGAAGTCGGGATAGCCGTAATATTTTTGCAGTTCAGCCTGCGCCTGTTCCATGGTAGGTGCTTGCATCTTCATCTCTATCATAACTCCTTAAGACTTTCTATCTTTAGTTTACATAAAAAACCCTCTACTAACCAACACTTTATAGTGATCTTCCAAACTGTCAGCCCAAAGGAGGCGGCCGAATGCAAGCTTGGAAAGAGAAATACGCTTCATATATGCAGAAGCAAAATCAGCCCTCCTCCGTGACTCCCGTTCCCGGCAATGACAAGATAAGCCTTAGCCTGAAAGAAAATAAGGAAGATCTGCTTGACCGGCTCGGCCAAAGCGGAGATCTTGTCGTGCGTGATTTTCTGCTGTTCGGCAGATATGAGGCGGCGCTTATTTTCTTCTCCTCTCTGGTCAATCAGGAGCAGATTCAGGAATACATTCTTAAACCGCTCATGGACCGTTCTGCCGGTCATCCCGGAATGCCGGACAAGCTTGCTGATATGTCCCATTATATCTGGAATGTAGCGGTACAAGTCACACAAGGAACCACAGAACAAGACCTGTCCGCATTGCCTCCCGCAATCGTCAAGGGCCAGCTGATTCTGCTGATAGAAGGCTCCAGCGAAGCTCTAATGCTGGATATGCGGCAGATCGACATCCGAAGTGTAGAGCAGCCCCAGACGGAACAAGTGATCCGGGGCCCGCGGGAAGGATATGTGGAAAAGCTTGAGAACAACCTCTCGCTCCTGCGCTACCGGCTGCAGAGTACGGACTTCCGGATTGAAATCAGTCCGCTCGGGACCCGAACCCAATCCAGGGTGGCCTTGTGCTACTTGGACAACTTGGCTGACCCGAAGCTCGTAGCCGAGGTGATGCGCAGAATTTCAATTATTCATACTGACGGGATTATCGATGCAGGCTATATTGAACAATTTATTGAAGACCAGCCGTTATCCCCCTTCCCGCAGGTTCAGAGCACGGAGCGGCCGGACAAAACAGTAGCTTCTTTGCTCGAAGGCCGGGTGGCTATCCTGGTGGACGGCTCTCCTTTTGCACTCATTGTTCCGGCTTTATTCAACCAATTCTTCCAAACGGTTGATGACTATACGGAACGTTTTATTATGGGCAGTCTCATCCGGATGATCCGACTGATCGCACTTGCTTTCTCCCTGTTTTTCCCGGCTTTGTACGTGTCCGTAATCTCCTTTAATCCGGAGCTGATGCCTACAGATTTCGCAGTAGCCATCTCCGGGGGGAGGGCCGGCGTTCCCTTCCCGGCTGTGCTGGAGGTGCTGATCATGGAGGTATCCATGGAGGTGCTGCGGGAGGCCACGATCCGCCTCCCGCAGATGATTGGCGGGGCCCTCTCCATTGTGGGCGTGCTCGTGATCGGCGAGGCTGCGGTATCAGCGGGACTGGCAAGTCCGATCACTGTGGTCATTGTCGCGCTGACCACTATCGGTTCTTTTGCCACCCCGGCTTATAACACCGCGATTGCTCTGCGTATGCTGAGATTCCCCCTGGTCCTTCTTGCCGGAATGTTCGGACTCTACGGTGTAATGATTGGTACGATCCTGATTATCAATCATCTGTTATTCCTCGAATCCTTCGGAGTCCCGTTTATGTCACCGTACATCCCCGGCAAATGGCGGGATTGGAAGGATACGCTGGTGAGGGCGCCTTTGTGGTGGATGCGCCGGCGGCCCAGTTTTTTGTATACCCAGGACAGCACTAAACTTCCGGACTCTGTACCTGGAACTTATATAGACCAGATTCTTCAAGAAGGAGGGGAGACCGGTGAACGATTCCCGACAGATCACGACCCTGCGCGCGGCAGCCGTAATCAGTAGCACAATCATTGGTGTAGGGTTACTCAGCTTTCCCCGCTACATGGCCGTTGCCGGAAATAGTGCCGGGCCTTTTGTGGCGCTCACCGGCGTTCTGGTTTCCTTCTTCAGCTTTTGGCTGCTCGCCTCCTTATGCCGCCGTTTCTCTACAGAATCGCTGTTTGTATTCAGCCGCCGATTAATTGGCCGCCCGCTGGCCATGTTCTTCACTTTGATCATATGGCTCATATTCATGACGCTTACCGGTCTTACTGCCCGCCAGTTTGGAGATGTCGCTACCAGTGTTTTATTCAATAAAACACCGATCGAAGCAACCATTTTTCTGATGCTGCTAATCTGTCAGCTGTCAGCCAGAAGGAATATCATCAAGTTTTCCTACATTCATTTCTTCTACCTGCCGCTGATCATCGGCTCTGTTCTGGTAACCATTCTGATTTCCTTAAGGAATGTTGACCTATTGAACCTGCAGCCTGTTCTAACGGCTCCTACAGCCTCATTTTGGAAAGGCGCGCTTGAAGCCAGCTACCTGTTCCAAAGCTCCTTTGTGATTACGCTGCTGATCCCTTTCATGAAGCTGCCGAAGCAGGCGGTACGTGCAGGGGCCATTGGCATTTTTGTATCGGGGGCTGTCTATTGGCTGATTGCTCTAGCATGCATAGGCTTGTTCGGTGCAGAGGAAACCAAACTGCTGATTTACCCCACGCTGGAAACCGCCAGATCAGCGGCAATAGGCGAAGGATTTTTGGAACGGCTGGATGCCCTATTTATTGTCATATGGGTAATTTCAGTATATACCTCAATTTACACTACCTATTACCTGGCATCCTATCTCCTGCAGAATCTGCTGGGTCTGAGAGATCAGCGGATGACCTCAAGCGCCGTGCTTCCTTTTGTTTTTGTGATCGCCCTGCTTCCGGAGAATGTCTTTGAGACCTATACCTGGTCACTGATGCTGGGGAATGTCTCCATGCTCCTCTTGCTTGGCTACCCCATGCTGCTATGGGCGGTCTATTGGCTCCGCCGCTCCGGAAAGAGGGGCCTGTCATGAATAAATTGCTGCGAAAAATAGGCTCGGTATTATTGCCGGCTGCCGTTATCAGTCTCTTCCTTGCCGGATGCTGGGATCAGGTTGAAATTGAGGACCGGGCATTGGTGCTGGGCTTATCCATTGATACCGCCCCGCCCGAAAAGGCAGCTGAGGAAGAACAGGTCACCCATCTTAAGAATACTGAAATGCCGAAGGAAATGATCAGTATCACAGCACAGATTGCTGTTCCAGGACGGGTCCCGCTGGGCCCGGGCAGCGGCGGAAGCCAGGACGGAAAGATAAGCCCGGTGTGGGTGGTTACGGTGCTTGGACATTCGCTTGATGATGCCATGAACAATCTGCAGCAGCAGATCGCAGACCCCCGGTATCTCGTGCATTTGCGTGTGATCGTCATCAGCCAAGACATCGCCCGGGGAAGAATGGACGATCTGGATGACTATCTACGGCGCAATCCCGAAGTCCGGCGCAGGACCTGGCTGCTGGTGTCCGAAGGACGTGCCTCGCAGTTCATGGATGTCAAGCCTCCGCTGCAGCGCGTGCCCACGCTCTATGTGCTCTCCATGATGGAGAAAGCGGTAACCTCGGGCAAGTTCCCCCCGGATTATATCGGCACCTACTGGTCGGCAGATTCCAAATGGGGACAAAGCGCCTATCTTCCTTATGTGGCGCTCCGCAACAAAGAGAATATTCTGATTAACGGTCTGGCGTATTTCAGCCAGGGCAAAATGATCAACACTACACAGCCGCTTGAAATCGGCGCTTTCATGGCCGTTGAGGGAATGGACCCAGGCGGCTACTCTACCCTTTTCAAGACGAAGGAGCTCGGTATGGTCATGACCAAAATTAATGAGCGCTACACCAAGGCCCGCAGCTTCATCCGGGACGGCAAGCCGGTGCTATCCTTTGATATTAACTTTGAAGGGGATCTGGATGAGCACTATAACGGCAAGAAGCCTGCCGATTCCACTGCAAGACTGCATGAGATTGAGCGTGAATTCGAAAGGAATGCGAAGGGTGTGATCGGAAGACTGATACGGCAGACCCAGAAGGATCATGCCGATATTTTTGGAATGGGAGAGATTATCCGCGCCCACCACCCTGAGTATTGGAGACAGCACATTCATAACAAAAGTGACTGGGAAGAGCTCTACGGCAGCATTACCGTGGACTTCAACCTCACACTGCACCTGCGGAGAGTCGGACTTAAAAAGACTTAGGAAACGGGGAGTTGCTCATGGTCAGTCTATTTTCCAGTTCCGCCGCCATTGCGATGTTCTCCGCACTGATGCTGCTCACTGTAGACCGGAATATCTACAAATCCAGCGGATGGGTAAGGGAAAAAAAATACGCCTCCGCACTGGGATGGTGCTTTGCCGGTATTGCCTTAATCGTCGTCGCCTGGCGGATTATGATGATATAGCCGCCCTACAGCAGCCTGATGAACCCCACTCCCGGCGCTCCGTAGTATTTCTTAACTGCTCATGGTATATTGAGGAGTACATTATTAGAGGACGGAGAATGCTTCCATGAATACAAGACGAAATCCCAAAGATAGTTCCAAACGCGGCGCGAGGCCGGGAACGAACGCCAAGGTTCAGCCTAAGTCCGGCATAAGAAGCTCTAATAGCAAAACGGGCGGCAAGCCGGGGGCCACAGCCAAGACACCCGCTCCAGTTAAATCGTATACAGTGGCCGAACCTGCCGAGCTGCTGGCTTTTCTGCTGAAGACCGTTACAGGCCGTGGAAGAAATTCCATCAAATCTATGCTCTCCCGGGGGCAGGTGTCTGTGAACGGCAAGGCAGTGACCAAACATAATTTCCAGCTGCACCCCGGCCAGACCGTTACCATTGACCAGGAAAAGCCGGCCCAGGTGAAGGAAATGATCGGACTGACGATTGTGCATGAGGATGACGATCTGATTGTCATTCAAAAGGATGCGGGTCTGCTGTCCATCGCCACCGGCGAAGACAATGAACTGACCGCCTACCGTCAACTGATGGAGCATGTACGCCTTAGCAACCCCCAAAACCGCGTCTTTGTGGTACACAGGCTGGACCGCGACACTTCCGGGGTAATGATGTTTGCCAAGAGTGAACCGCTTCAGCAAATGCTGCAGAATACGTGGAAAGACACGGTGAAGGAACGTTCCTATGTAGCTCTTGTCGAAGGTGTTGTCAAAAAACCGGAGGGAACCATCAGCTCCTGGCTGAAGGAAACCTCGACGCTCAAAATGTATTCCAGCCCCCATGAAGGGGATGGCCTGCACGCCGTGACCCACTACAAGCTTATTCAGGCCAACCGTCACTTCTCTTTGCTGGAGGTGCACCTGGAGACCGGACGCAAAAATCAGATCCGTGTGCACATGTCCGATATCGGACATCCGATTGCCGGCGACAAAAAATACGGTGCAGAGACCAAAGCTGTGGGCCGGCTTGGACTGCATGCCCGCGTGCTCTCCTTTGTACATCCGACCACGGGAGAATTGCTCACCTTTGAGAGTGCCATCCCGAAGACGTTCCTGAAATATTCTGCACCTGCACCAACGAACTAAAGTTTATTACGAACCGCAAATGGACAGGATTAAATGCTTCCATTCATCCTTAAAGGGGTGCTTATCCGGCTGATCAGTGGGATAAGCACCCCTTTCATTCGGCATAGGGCGTGCCTCTGGTCCAGCAACATTTTCGCAGCAATTGGCGTCATGATACAATATAGAGAAACATAAGAAGGTGCCATTCATGTTCCATCCTACTGTCTTTGACAATATTAAAATTGCTTTTGAAAACCAGCTCTACGACTACGATAATCTGGACGGCATTCTAGTGATAACAGACCGGACCGATCTCCTGAACCTCGCGTTGATGTCCCGGGAGTTCAGCCTGTCCTTCAAGCTGACCGATGGCAGAAATGTCACCTCCGAGGTGGTGCTGCTCTCCTCTGTGAAGGAGCTCAGTGATGAAATTCTGGAAACTCCGGGCAGCGATCCCGGCTGCGGCCTTCTTTTGCGCTTCTATTTGGAAATCGAGGATGTTAACGTCCAGTGTCCGGCGATTGAGGATGTCCTCTCCGCGATCTGGGGACCTGATTTCCAGCCTGTTCAATCCCTGAGTTACCTTTACGGACAGGATAGCGATACGTACAACAACTGCATCGAATTGCAGTTCAAGAGACAAATTACCGAAGATCAAATGGAGGATATCCCCAATCTTCTAAAGTTTCTTTTGCAAAGCGCTGAGGAGCTGGAAGACATCTAAATATTCCTATAAATGAGGTGATGGGTTCATGAGTTTCCTGCCAACCGCCAAAAGCAACCGCTGGTACATCTGGTTTCCCGTCTATGCCCTTCTTCTGTGGCTGCTGCTGACTCTGCACCGTTTTATCCTGCTGGACAAGGAATTCAGTGCTCTCCTCCTCGGCCGTTATGCCGTGCTTGCGCTCGGCGTGTCCATCATGGTGAACGGCTCCGGCTGGCTCGGCGCAAGGCTGGTGTGGCTGATTACCACGGCAGGGATTCTGATCGGGCTGGGACTCATGATCTTCTACACCTACCGGGAAATGTCCGGATGGGAGGATCTGGCGGGCTTTCTCACGTTTGCCATGTTCACCCTTGGAGGCTTTGCGGCCGGCCTGCTCACGGAGGGGGTTTATTGGCTGGCCAGACGCAGGCACGGCGCATAATTCCTTTTGAACAACGAAGCTTTGTCAACCATCAGGACCACATGATAAGGGGGTAGCCCATGTCCAATTCCCTTCTGACCAAAAAAGCCCTTGCCCATTCGCTGAAAGCCCTGATGGAGCATGCCCCGCTGAACAAAATCTCCGTTAAGCATCTAGTGGATGATTGTGGGCTGAACCGTCAGACGTTCTATTATCATTTCCAGGATATTTTTGAGCTGCTGGGCTGGATTTATCAGACAGAAGCTGTGGAGAGCATCGCCCAGTACCGCAGTTACAGCACGTGGACGGACGGGTTTTACCGGATCTTTTGCTATATAGGAGCCAATAAAGCCTTTTGCTGCAATACGCTGGACTCTCTGGGCCGAACACATCTCGATGCGTATCTGTATGAAGTGACGAATGACCTGATTATGGGGGTTATTCAAGAACTCGCGGGTGACCTGGAGGTTAGCGGTGAGGACAAGCGGTTTATTGCCAATTTCTATACGCTGGCTTTTACGGGACTTGTGATCCAGTGGATGCGCGGCGGCATGAAGGAAGAGCCGAAGGTGATCATCGATAAGCTCAGTGTGCTCATTGAGGGGAACTTTGCCAAAGCGCTGCATCAATATGCGAGTGGAAACGGTCTTACCGATCTCTAAGAGAGGCGATTTCCGTCGGAAAACCTTACACTTTACCTCAAGTGACCAAATTTCATACACTTGCAGACTTTTGACCATACCCTCAGCGTCAGCCTTGGTTTACATTAGGGACAGCAACAGCAAACAGCAACCCTATGGAGGCGACTCACAGTGAAAAAAGAGTACGGTAACAGCCAGGTTTATTTTGTCGGCGGCGGTATTGCATCCCTTGCAGGTGCGGCCTACCTCGTCAGAGACTGCGACTTCCCCGGACAGAACATTCACATTATTGAAGAGATGAAAATCCTCGGCGGCAGCAATGACGGTTCGGGCAGCGGTGAACAAGGCTATGTCATCCGGGGCGGCCGGATGCTGAACGATGAAACCTACGAGAATCTCTGGGAGCTCCTGAGCACCATTCCTTCGATCGACCATCCGGGGCAATCGCTGCGGGAGGAAATTACAGCATTCGATGATGCCAACCCTACACACTCCAATGCCCGTCTGATTAACCGGGAAGGTGAAGTCGAGGATGTACTATCGATGGGCTTCGACATGGCGGACCGTCTGGCTATGGGCAAGCTGATTATCACTCCCGAAGACAAAATGGGCAAGGCACGGATCAACGACTGGTTCGGTCCTCATTTTTTCCAGACGAATTTCTGGTACATGTGGGCAACGACGTTCGCCTTCCAGCCCTGGCATAGTGCGGTTGAATTCAAAAGATACATGATCCGCTTCATGCATGAATTCCCGCGCATTCAAACGCTTGAAGGAGTCACCCGTACTCCTTATAACCAATATGATTCCATTATTCTGCCGCTGCACAAGTACCTTGAGCCTTTTGGCGTAGATTTCACCCTAAAATGTACAGTCACCGATCTGGATTTCAAGGACGGCGAAGGCATTACAGTTACGAAAATGCATGTGCTGCGCCAAGGTGTTCCGGATGTCATCGAGATTGGCGAAGAAGACCGCGTAATCATTACGAACGGCTCCATGACCGAAGGCTCCAGCCTCGGTTCGATGACAACCGCTCCGGGCCTGAACGGCAAGGGAAGCTCCTGGAAGCTATGGGAGAACATCGCCGCCAAGAAACCGGGTCTCGGCAATCCCTCCCCTTTCGACGATCATGTGGACGGCTCGAAATGGGAATCGTTCACCGTAACATTCCAGGACTCGGCATTCTTTGATCTGATGGAAAAGTTCACACGCAACCGGGCCGGTACAGGCGCTCTTGTCACCTTCAAGGATTCCAGCTGGTTCATGTCTGTGGTGCTGGCGTTCCAGCCACATTTCCGCAATCAACCAGAGCATGTCAAGGTATTCTGGGGCTACGGGCTGTATCCGGACAAGGTCGGCGATTTCGTAAAAAAGAGAATGTGCGACTGTACCGGGGAAGAAATTATGCAGGAGCTGATCGGCCACCTTCATTTCGAAGCGCACAAGGAAGAGATCATGGCTACCGTGAGCTGTATCCCTTGCATGATGCCATACATTACCTCCCAGTTCATGCCGCGGCTGAACAGCGACCGGCCGCAGGTCGTTCCAGCGGGGTCAACCAACCTCGCCTTTGTCGGCCAATACTGCGAGATCCCGGACGACGTGGTATTCACCGAGGAATACTCCGTCCGGGCCGCCAGAATTGCCGTGTACACGCTGATGGGTGTGAACCGCCCTGTGGAACCGATCAAGCAGCATCACTATGATGTGCGGACGTTGTTTACGAGCTTTGTGACTTCGTTCAGATAACTGCTGACCGTAGCCGTTGCTTTTCCCTTCATCCAAAAGCCCCCTCACCGTTAGCCATTTCTAACGGGAGGGGGCTTTTGTGCAGCTTCATGTAAGCACTATTCATTCATCCGGTCCAAGACAGGATGCCCTGGTTTCGGTCGGGTATTCAAAATCAGATACTGCAGGAGCCGTCGTCACAGCCCTCGGCATCTGCTGCTTTGGACTGGGGCTTACCGACAACCTGAAGCTCAGGTGTATTTTTCTCTTCAGCCCAGACTGTATCCAATACTTCGGAGAATACCGGCCCCGGCTGAGCGCCCGAAACGGCATATTTATTATTGAAGACAAAGAAAGGTACGCCTGTGATATTCAGCCGTTGTCCTTCCGCAATATCAGTGTTCACCGCATCGGCATAAGCGTCTGTCTCCAGCATAGCCGCTACATCTGCAGCATCCAGTCCAACCTCGGCAGCCAGGGAAGCTAGCTCCTGACGGTCTGCCAAATTATGCCCATTGGTAAAATAAGCCGCCAGCAGCCGCTCGGACATCTCGGGACCTTTGCCTTTGGCGGCAGCATAGTGGCCTAAACGGTGGCTGTCAAACGTGTTTGTATTCTGCACGATATCAAAGTTGAAATCCAGACCAACCCCTTTGGCTTGTTCTGCGAGTTGAACGTTCGTCGCTATCGCTTTCTCACGGGTCATGCCATATTTGGCAGCCAGCATATCATAAATATCCATGGTTGCCTGAACCGGAGCATTCGGATCGAGCTGGAAGCTGCGGAAGACCACCTCTACCTTGTCTTGGCCTTCGAACTGGCTCAATGCGTTCTCCAGTCGTCTTTTGCCGATATAACAGAACGGGCAGGCATTATCGGACCATACATCTATTCTCATAGGGATTCCTCCTAAAGTTAAGTAACTAAATATTTGTCACTTACAATTGTATAGTTAAAAACCGAAAATTACAAGTATATTTCACACCTTCGGCCTTACCTTCTCCAAATATGTACCGAATCCGCAAAAAAGCGCCTCACTCCGCAAAAAGCCTGCCGGCATTCTTTGCGGAGCGCAGAGCGCTGTAGGATCAGTTTATATTAGGTTCTACACACGTTACCACGTTGTATTCGGGCTGTTCAGACAGGGGTGCTCAGCTTCGTTGCAAAGCCGTCCCCGCCAAATTGGGCCGGCAAAGGGTCAAGCCCCAGACTCTCCTGCAGCAAATTATACAGCCTGGCACCGATGATCTCCTCAGAATAGTCAGAGCGGACGATCTGCAAGGCGGCTTCCCCCATTTCTGCACGCAGCTCCGGATTGGCTAGCAACGTATCGAGTGAGGCAGCGAGTGCGGACGGGCTCAGCCCTTCAGCAAGCAGGCCGTTCACCCCATGCTGCACCAGCCCGCGTACCCCCATTACATTAAAGGCAACCGTCGGCAGCCCGCAGGCACCAGCTTCCAGAATGACCAGCGGCAGCCCTTCATACCGTGAAGGCAGTACGAAAAGCTCGGAAATGCTGTAGTAGCTGGCCAGGACCTCCTTGTTGCGGATCGTACCGAGAAGAATCATACGGTCCTCAAGACCTTTTTCAGCAATCAGTGCCTTCAGGCTCTGCTCATCCGGCCCGCCGCCGGCGATCAGCACCTTTAGGCCCGGAATGGAACGCAACTGCTCCATGGCCTGAACCAGCAGAGAATGTCCTTTTTGATGCTCGAACAATCGCCCTACGGTGATAATATATCTGCTGTCCGGGTCCAGGCCAAGCGCCGTCATTGCCTCTTCCTTGTCCCGCTTGTAAAAGATCGCCGAATTCACAAAGTTCGGCAGCAGCCGTATCCGGTCCGCGATGTGCGGGAAATGGCTTACCATGCTTTTCTGCTCATCCTCATTAAGTGTAGTCAGAAAGGAAGCCTTGTGCAGCGTATGTTTTTTGATTGGCAATATCCATTTATGAATGCTGCCTCCGTGGTATGCGGCTATGATGGGGATGTTCAGCTGCTTGGCCGTTGAAGCCAGCCGTTCAAAACGTCCGGAAGCATATTCCTGGGCATAGATCAGATTGATCCCATCCCCGCGCAGAATCCCGGCCAGATCCTTTTGAATGGTAGAGATATATTGGGAGATAAATTTACCAATGGGCGTCCGGTGCGAGTGCGGGATCAGACAGTACGTTTTATAAAGTCTCCCTACAGGGATGAATTTAACCGTGCAATCCACCATGCCATGCTGGTAAGTTCTGACCTCATCACCGACACGGGTGAAGTTATAAATAGTGGTACGGATGCCTTTGGTGTGCAAGAGACGCGCATAATCGAATGAAAAATCGTTATGATACGAACTTACATATTCCTCTTCACTGAGACCCAGGCCCTTCACGAAGAAATCTTCAAAGTAATTAGTATGCATAAAGATCCCGACATGCATAACGTCTCCTCCTTAAAGTTTTGATAGGATAAGCCTCCTTGAACGCACTTCGCAAAACTAACTTAGGAAGCATAGGCTTAAAGTTTTGTAAGCATAGTTCATATTACTTAAAATCAAATGCAACTTATTTCCTAATAATTATAATCGCAAACGCTATAAAAAAAAGTAAACGAAAGTGGTATATACGGCCTACCTGAAGGGGGGTAAACTTAGAGCAACAAGAACTTTCGGTGCATTATATTCTCGTTAAGCGGACGCTAAGGCGTCCCGGAAGGAGTCAGCGGCATGCATGATGTGTCTATAGTCATTCCCACGCGCAACCGGATCAAAGATCTTACGTTGTGCATTGAGTCCATCGGCAGGCAGACCGAACTCGAAGATGTCTCGATAGAGCTGCTGATTGTGGACGATGGTGATATTGAAGAGTCTGTCCTGGAGTATTTCCGCAAAGTACTGAACCGGATGCCTCAGGCAGAGCTGCGTTATTACCGCAAAACCAAACCCGGCGTTTGGCTGTCCCGTTATGAGGCACTCGGACTCATTAACGGAGACATTCTGCTCAGCTTCGACGACGATGCCGAACTGGATGATCCGCTGTACATCCGCCGGATGCTGGATACCTACGCGGCGGACAAGTCGATCGTCGGTGTAGGCGGCATGGCCAAAGGCATGGCCAGCAGCAGATCCGGCAAACTGCTCGGGTTGCTGACCTTCCAAATGTCGGCTTCGCCAGGCAGATTGTCTGCCAGCACCCTTGCCGGCTCCCTGCTGCTCTGGGGAGAAACCCGGGACACCTTTGAGACGGATTTTTTCCATGGCTGCAATATGTCATTCCGCGCTTCGGCTCTTAAAGACATGAAACCTTATCCTTGGATGACCAGCTATGCTGTGGCTGACGATATTTATATGTGTCATCTGGCCAGCAAGTACGGCAAGCTTGTAATCAACCCGGATATGAAAATCACCCACCATGAGTCTCCAAGCTCCCGCGACAAAGCAGGACGTGTGGCACGGGCGACGGCGGTCAATCATTATTACCTGCTGAATCTGCGCAAAGCTCCGGTGAAAAATTACGCCGCGCTGCTGTGGACACTGACTTATCTTACCGGTAAGTTTACGCTGAAGCGCAACTTCAATGCAGTTTCAGGCTATGTCAGCGGCATTCTCTTTGTACTGAATCCCCGTAAGGATAAGTACCGCGAATATATGCTGGACTAACAGAATAAATCTTAATTTCTAAATAATACAGGAAAAACTCCCGTTCCCCTTCTTCAGGGGCGGGAGTTTTTCCTGTATGCCTGCTTGCATGTCTGCTGTGGTTCTGTGCTTCCCTTTGCTCAAGCCGTCAGCTCTTTCGGAGCAGCTGTGGTACGCTTGGTCTGGCGGGCAAAATACAGGAATGTAAGCACTAGGGAAATTACAGCATAGGTAAGCAAATATATGATTTGCTGTCCCATCAGCGCGTAGTCACCGGTGCCGACAATCGCCTTGTAACCGACGATGCTATGCGTCATGGGGAGCCAAGGATTGACCTTCTGCATCCAGTTGGGCAGCAGCTCCAGCGGAAAGGTGCCTGCACTTGAGGTTAATTGGAAGATCATCAGGACAATCGCCAGGAAACGCCCTGGATTATCCAGCCAGGTAACCAAGGCCTGCACAATCATGGTGAAGGTGAAGCTGACAATCAGCGAGAACAGGAAGAAGAGGGGAACGCTCTGAACTTCCAGCTTCAGACCATATAGCAAGATTATATCGGCAAGAACCGATTGGAGAATACTTACCATTACGAAGGTGAGCGTCCGGCTGACGAATCTGCCCATCGGCGAAGCCCCCGGCACATTCGAGTCCCGCAGCGAGAACACAGTGGTGAACACGAGCGCCCCCACAAACAGGGCTAGCGATAAGAAATAAGGAGCGATTCCCAGTCCGTAGTGATCCAGCTTGTGACCGGTCTTCTCTGTCAGCTTCACCGGTTCAGCAAACATATTCACGGTGTTATCCCCGGATTTCACACTGGAGGTGTCTGCTGCAGCATCATTCAGCTTCTGCGCCAGCTCACCGCTGCCGCTGGCCAGCTTGCCTGCACCGTCCTTCAGTTCGCCCGCCCCATCATTCAGCTTGACGGCGCCTTCCGAGAGACCGTCCACACCTCCAGTCAGCTTGGTTAGTCCTTGCTTCAGCTGCAACGCGCCTTTGTTGAGCGCCGTTGCCCCGGTAGCCAGCTTGCTTCCGCCCCTGCTAGCCTCATCCAGCTTCTTGCCGAAGGCCTGCATTCCTGCGGCCAGCTGAGCACCGCCATCACTGAGCTGTGTGGCGCCTTGGGCCAATTGCTGCTGTCCCTTGTCCAGCTGCGTGCTGCCGGCGAGCAGTTGTGCCTGCCCGGTGTGCAGCTGCTGACTACCCGCGGCAACCTGACGGCTTGCGGCTAGCAGCCGCTGGAACTGTTCACTCTCCTGCAGGCCGGGTGTAGCCGCCATCATCTGCTCCAGCCCCTTGGCGACCTGATCTGCACCGGCAGCAAGCTGGCTGCTGGCCGCTTCGGATGCAGTCAGCCCCTCCTTGAGTTGGCTGCTGCCATTCTGCGAAGCCAGCAGTCCTTCTTTTAACTGCGCCGCGCCGTTCTGTGACTTCACAGCACCATCCTGCAGCTGCTGCTGGGCCTTGGCCAGCTGGCTTAAGCCGCTAGCAAGGTCCGTCGTCCCTTTAGTCAACGTGCCTGAGCCCTGATTCAGACTACCCGCCCCGTTATACAGCAGCTTCAGTCCGCTTTGCAGCTCAGAAGTGCCTGTGGCAAGCTTGTTCAGATTGGTCTTAAGCGTGGTCAGCCCGTTAGTGAGCTTCCCTGCTCCGTCCTTAAGCTCGGTTGCACCGCCGCCGGCATTCCCAAGGCCTTCAGAGATCGTGTCTACCTGCTCGAACATGCTTCGGGTATACGCCGCCGTAATCTGGGTAGACAGCTTCGACTTCAGTTTACTCATCGCGCTGATGCCGATTTGCCCGGCCACAAAGTTATAATCACTGTTCGGCTCGAACACAATCTCTGCCTGGACCGGATGATCCTCGGTTAAGGTAGTCGCATTTTCCGAGAAGTTGGCAGGAATAGTAACCGTCATATAATAGCGGTTATGGGCCATGCCATCCTCCGCTTCAGCCGCATCAACGAAATCCCACTTGAAATCACTATTATCCTTCAGCTCATCGACAAAATCCTTGCCCACGTCCATGGTCTTGCCCTCGTAGACAGCTCCCTTATCCTGGTTGACCACGGCCACAGGCAGCTTGCCCGTATTGCCATAGGGGTCCCATGAAGCATCGACCAAAAAACCGCTGTACAGCATCGGCAATGCCGCAACACCCAGCAAAGTGAGCGCAAGCATCGGCTTCGTCACCAGGATTTTCAAATCCTTCAGAAATACAGTAATAGCTTTCATTGCCGGCACCTTCTATCTCTTTTTTGTAAGTTCATGAAAATTTTCACAATCAATCATTATTATCGGAAAAAAATAGCCTTTTCAGGCCGGGTGGCTTGGCTTCTACACGAGAATACCCTTCGAAATAAACAAAATCATGTGCTCCTTAATCCGGTTTTTGTCCAGGGGCTCATGCCCTTTGTTCCATTCAGTAGTCAAAGCCAGATATAAACGCAGGATCATAAACGCCACCACACTTGGATCACACGGCTTCACTTCTTCCCGCTGGATGGCACGCTCAATCTGTTGCCGCAGAAAATCGAGCGCATATTCCTCCATCCGTTTGACCCCTTCAAGTGCCTGGACGGTACCGATATCGCGCACCTCCTGCGCCAGCTTGACGAACAGCTCATGGTCCGAGCGGAATTCCAAAATGGAGTCAAGCAGATTGAGCAGCTTTTGAGTAAACGTGTGATCTTCTGAAGCCAAACGGTTCATAACCGAGGTCAGCTCCTGGGAGGCCTTGTCCAGAATTTCCTCAAACAGCTCTTCCTTGGTTTTGAAAAAGGTATAAATCGTACCCTTACCTACATTGGCGATCTTGGACACTTGATCCATAGTCGTGGCTTTATAGCCAAACTGCACAAAGGACTTTGTCGCCGCCTGCAGGATTAATGCTTTGCGGTCGATGGACATGGTTCAAGCTCCTTTCCTTCTAAAGAATCAGTCTAATTTTGACTAAATTTTTATTTTGGTCAGTCGGTCATAAAACAATTTAACATGTCTGCGCCCAAATGACAACAATTTTAATTAAATTCACTCTGGTGTATGAATCTCATCTATTTCTTATGCCCAAAATGTTATGAAATAAGTATCCATTGCCTCCATATCTGGGGTATGATAAAAAAGATGTGATCAAGAAACTAACTTTATGGATGGTGGAATATGTTTAAGAACAAAAAATCGGCACTTGTCCTGTTCGCTCTCGTCATTGTCATGGCTCTTGCTGTCTCAGCCTGCAGCAATAATAAGGACAAGAACAGCAGTCCCAAAGAAACCTCCGGCGGTGCAAAGGTTGCTACGGATGGGGGAACGAAATCCCTGGAGCAGACGTTTTATATTTATGATACTGTCGTGAATATCAAGGTGTTCGGCGACAAGGCAGAACAGAAAAATATGGATGACATTCAGCAAATGCTGGAGCGCATGGATAAAGAGTTCAGCCGGACTAAAGAAGGTGGAGAACTATATGCCGTGAATAAAGCTGCTGGTAAAGAAGCCGTTGTTGTCTCCGATGAAACGCTGGATATTGTCAAGCAGTCGCTGAAATATGCCGAAAAAATGAATGGGCTGTTCGATCCGACCATCGGTCCGCTTGTAGATCTCTGGAATATCGGCAGCGGCGGAGAATCGGTTCCACCTCAGGCGGATATCGACAAAGCCAAAGCCTTGACCAACTATAAAGATGTAATTGTGGACGATGCCGCGAAAACGGTTAAGCTGGCCAAAGAAGGCATGGTGCTGGATATGGGCGGGATCGGCAAAGGGTATGCAGCCGACCGGATTGCAGATTATTTGAAAAAGCAGGGTCTGGACAGCGCGATGATCAACCTTGGGGGCAGCAGCATTATTGCCCTGGGCAACAAGCCTAACGGCACTCCATGGAACATTGGTCTGCAGGACCCTGACCAGAGCCGGGGTACGCAGCTGGGAACCATTAAGATTTCTGACGAAGTCATCGACGCCTCTGGTGTATACGAACGTTTCTTCATACAGGATGGTGTGCGTTATCATCACATTCTTGATCCGCGTACTGGCTTCCCATCCCAGAACGGGCTGAAAAGCATTACGATTATGAGCCCCAATGCAACGGATGCGGATGCCCTATCCACCGGGGTGTTTCTCATGGGTCTGAAGGACGGCATGAAATATCTTGAGTCGCTGCCGGAAAAAATCGATGCCTTCTTCATCACGGACGACAACAAGATTTACGCGACCTCGGGACTGCGGGATCGATTGCAGCTGACTGATCCTACGTACACTTTTGCCAATTAAATATCACCTGTTAGTAGAATCAGCAGATAACAGCAAAAGCGGCAGAGCCTGGGCTCCGCCGCTTTCTTTTTGCTGCGTATAGTATATAAGGATGGGGATTCAAATCAATGGAAGCTCGCTGAATTCCCGGTAACTGGTGAAAATATGGCTTGGCTTATGCTCCGTTCCCGGCTGACGGCCGCGGGGATTATACCAGCACACCTTCCAGCCTGCCGCAAGCGCACCAACCACATCATTATCCCACGTATCTCCTACGTAGAGTGAATGCTCGGCCGTTGTCCCTGTTACCTTATTCACATGGGCAAAAATTGCCGGGTCTGGCTTAGCCAGTCCAACCGCATCCGAGATAAAGATCATATTCTCAGGGATCAGCTTGTCTACGCCGAGTCCGCGCAGCTTGCTCATCTGATGGTCCTGCGGGCCGTTCGTAATGATGCCTACTTTGTGGCCGAGGGAGATGAACCGCTGAAGCTGCTCAGCCGCGCCCTCAATCATCTTAATACTGTACTGTCGGCCGATATAGGCTGCCTGTATCTTCACCGCCTGTTCGCGTTCCAGTTCTATGCCATATTCCGCAAAAGCCAGCTCCAGCCGCCGCACCCGCGTTTCTTCTAACGCAAGCTCGCCCCGCAGATACTTCGGCCAGAGCAAATCACTATGATGTCTTACCTTGTAGAAGAGATCCGCATAGATCAAATAGGTCTCGTCCGGCTGCAGTACCTCGCGCACCGCCTCCCGGAAAGGCACCAGATGGTCGTACAGTGTATCATCCAGATCAAAAAATATGGCTAGCTTCCCATTGCTGTTATCCACGTTAACGCTCCTAACTTTCTTTTCACAAATGTAATTATTCCTTAGAATCGTAGAAAATATGGCGTGCGCTGATTTTGCCTTCTTCAATATCGAGGAGGCCGAAAGAGTATTGTTTCTCCCGCCGCTTGTCTGTAGGTGATCCGGGATTGAACAGCAGTATCTCACCCTCCTGCCGCAGCAGCGGCTGGTGCGAATGGCCGAAGAGAATGCAGTCTACCTGCTCTCCTTCAAAAGCAAGCAGCGCATTGCCGTCGGTTCCCTTGCGCGAATAGGGGGCATGTCCATGAATCATTCCGATCCGCTTGCCTTCGAGCGTAACGACCTTGCGCTCCCCGAACCGCTTGATTATCTCTCCTCCGTCGTTATTGCCGGCGATCCCCTCCACCGGGGCCAGCTCTGCCAGAAGATCATAAATCTCCAGCGACACCCAATCGCCCAGATGGAGAATGATATCCACCTTGCTGAATTCCTCCATAAGCACGGATGGCAGCCCCTTGGCTCTGCTTGAGAGATGCGTATCCGATACCACTCCTACCTTCATCTGCTTCAGCTCCTAATCTGCGAAACCTAATTTTCAGATAATTGTACGATCTGTAGGATCGAGAAGCAAGTACAGCAGTTACAGTGAGGATTTCATAAAGCGCAGAAACGGCTTATATCAACTGTTCATTTCCCCCGGTCCCGCCAGTTCCATAGACGCACTTCCCCGATACGGATATGGCTGACCCAGGGTTCCTCTTTTAGCTTTAACAATTCCTTTACCGGTCCGGTGACAACAGCTCCATAGAGCTGAACTCCGTGCTTCTGCAGATAGCTGAGCGCTCCGTCCAATTGGAGGAATGGGGCAGCCTTGAGGGTGAGCGAGTTATGCTGCTGCAGAAGCTGCAGCGTCTTGATGAAGTTCTCGTCCCGCAGTTTGCCATCCCCGTAGGATTCAACGGACGGATACGCCACACTTCTGGAGCTCACGCTGCTGAACCAGCCTGTCTTTTCCTTGGATTCCTGCAGAACTTTCGCATCAGACTCATGCCACATGGGCATGTAAGGGAACCCGAGTGGAGCAGTGGCAACCGCGCTTCCGGACATCGGGCCGATATCGGCAGCAAACCACACAGGCAGCAGATTCAGCGGTTCAAGCTTTTTCAGCAGCGTATCTGTAGTGAACAATTGATCGAAAGACAAGTAGGCTTCGGCCACTGTGCCTTCGGGAAGCTTTTGCAGCTTCGTCCACTCTGCACGGTCATCCACTCCCCCGCCGGAGCCCGCTGCCTTATCCGGGTAATAGAAATAATAATTCCCGGCGTTCCTCATATCCGTCCAATTCATCATACCTGGACCGGACAACCCGAAAAGATAATTCTGCGTATATTCCCCGGCATCCACCTGCTCCCCGCCGATTTGCTTCTGCAGCCTTCCAGATAACTCCATTCTAAAAAGGTTCTTGACGTTTGCACTCAGATTTACTATCGTATTGGGCCGGGAGACGGCTATGGCGGAGGACACAACATCACGGTAGATGTCTGTCCGGTCACCTGTGCTATAGAATAGTGTAGTAATTATGGTACTAATGATCATAAAAGCCAGAAGTGCCGCGAGCACGGTAAACGTATTTACAATCCGCGCTTTCCATTTACCCCGGCGGATTATTTTTTTGGCCTTGCCTGGCGGCGGAGCTGACTGAGGGGAAAGGGTTTCTTTTCGCCACCCGGGTGGCTGATCCTCCTGCTCCATCTGCTCCTCCAGATAGACCTGGTATGCCTCCAGCTTCTCCAGCTCGTGCTCCATTTCTTTGCGTTCTGCTTCCGGCAGCTTGCCTTCACTGTATTTCCGCAGCTTCTCCTTGAACTCCTCACTCATTGCCGTTCCTCCTCCACTCCACTTCACGCAGCGTTTGTCTGGCGCGGAATACGAGTATTTTGTATTGGGACAGTCCGATCGCCATGATCTCTGACGCTTCAAAATAAGACATTCCATGCACTTCATGCAGCAAAAGCGCATGACGCTGCCTCTCCGGAAGCTGGTCTACAGACAATGCTACCTCCTCCAAACGTTCCTGACGAAGCAGCGTTCCCTCTGTAGTATCCGGGTGGACCAGCTTATTGAAATAATCCGCATCTGTAATGATGCTCCTCTTCGCTTTACGCATATCATCCACAAAAGCATTGTACGCAACACGGAACAGCCAGGGCTTTATCTTATCTTCCGGGCAGTTTTCCAGGTACAGATAGGCACGGTAAAAGGTCTCCTGCATCAGATCCTCGGCAAGGTGATGATCATGACAAAGGGAGCGCAAATAGATGTATATATCCTGAACATAGATCTGATACAGCTCATCCAGCGAATTCGGCTCCATTCCCTCCCCCCTTACCCTATCCACGTATGAATTCGCCAAAAGTTACATTTTCGCCTCCATATCAGGAAAAATCATCCTAAAGACTAACGGGGCGAAGACCGGGGAACTTGTTGGAATAAGTGGTTTTGGGAACGATATCATTTGATTCACCATCGCTTTTCTAGAGAATAAGGTTGGCAGCATGAGGTTCAGCATATCCAAACCGCATGAACGAGGCATCCGAGAGATTACCGGCTAGCTCAGTGTCATCTGCCAAGCGAAGTTCGATGCTATTAATGAGTAGTGTCAAGATGTCTGAACGGTCGAAGGGCACCACATGATGAGGTCAAGGAGGATTGACATTTCTATGGAAAGCAGCAGATTTAAGGTCTTGGGCGAATTTCTGAAGTCCCGCAGGGAACGCCTTCAGCCTGAACAAGCCGGGATTCCGAATTCGTTCGGCCGTAGGAGAACTCCGGGGCTTCGGAGGGAAGAGGTTGCCATACTAGCCGGAGTGAGTGTCACTTATTATACATGGCTGGAGCAAGGGCGGGAGGTGGCGGCTTCCAAGGAAGTTATTGAAAGCATCGGAAGGGCGCTTCAATTATCCCCGGATGAACGGCTGCATTTGCTCCAATTGTGGAGTTCGGAGAAGCCCGATGTGCCTCCTCCGGGGACGGATAGTGTAAATTCCGAGTGGCAAGACATTATCGACCAAGTGGCTTACCCGGCTTTTATCGCCAATGACAGAACGGAAGTGCTCGCGTGGAACCGGGCGGCTTGTGAGATCATCACCGACTTTCAGTCGATGTCCGACCAGGAACGCGTCCTCATAAGGATATTCTTCGTGAACCCGTATTTCCGCAATCATATTTTGAACTGGGGAGAATTTGCATCAAACTCCGTGGCGGTGTTTCGATCGTATTACGATCGTCATACAGGTGACGCTTGGTTCAGGGATACGGTCGAACGTTTGGCAGAAGAATGCGAGGAATTCGGCACCCTGTGGCGGCTGCACGACATCCAGCAGAAAAAGGCGAGCCGGTTCATCCTGAACCATCGGGCAGGCGAGCTGGCGTTTGAAATCAACACCTTCGTCAGACTGAACGGCAATACGGACCTTCATTTCTGTATCTATACGCCTGTCACGGGTACGCCTACAAAGCACAAATTAAAGGAATTTCTTGAAGCGGCCTTGCCCCTGATGACAGCTACGCTGGTACTACCCCAAACTGTTGTAGTTATAATTTATTAAATAATTTGAAATGACTTGCTTGTTTTCATGCCACCATAATATCGGCACTTCCCCAACTTTATTAAAGCCTAATTTACTAGCCAACTGGTTAGATGCATTATTACCAGAATCACAATCCCAATAAGGAATTAACTTACGTTGCCTACTTTGTTTAATAAATTCCTGACACAGAGTAAGAGCCAAACCTTGTTTCCTGTAATCTGAAAGTGTAATTATGTCTGGTTCAATATACCCTCCACCCAAATAGAAGGTGTTACATGCGCTTACAAAACCAGATTCATTCAAAAAACAGTAACCAAATGCTCTTTCAAGATATACCTCCGCTGAATCCCAAAGCAAGGCATACGAATCATCAATTTCCTTTACATATCTTTCATATAACTTCTCATTAATTCTCGTTAAAGGGAATGCTCCAGATTGAACATGTTGTTCATCAGGGGCTGTTGTAGTGTCACTAAAAATATAATGGGTTCTTCTTAACTCTACTGTATTGTCATTCAATGGGGCTTTAATAATAGAGAGCCAAGTACTTGAAGAAAAATATAAATCATAAAAATTAGCGTGGTTATCGGGATTGGATAAAAAATCAAGCAAGGAGCGATTGAAAGTTTGATCTTCTTCATCTCCAAAAAGATAATACTTCCCCCCACGACAAGCAACTAATCCGGCAGTGGGATTGTCAAAATTATTAACGAATATCGTTCCTCTTTGATTAAGATCAATAACAGATTGAACAAAGACAAAAATAAATTCTTCTTCTTTATGAGCTATAAGATGACTTATCTTGTAGTACTCATTTGTTTTTAGTTCTATCATGTTTTATCATTCCTCTCTTCCAGTGGTTTCGGCTTTTCTTTATTTGGTCAATTACTTTATTATAGTTATTCTCATTACCCTTCAAATAAGTTTGAATGCGTGAGTATTCTGGCATTGTACTTACTTCGTTCTTTTAGTTACTTTGCGTGTATTTTACATAACGTATTATTGAGCGATCGTTTCCCGTTAGATTAAGTTTTTTGTGAGGAGTATTTCCAAAGGTTGTGTATCAAGTATTAAGCATCCTGCATCTTGGTAGCCTAGTTTTCTATAAAAATGTTGGGCTCCTTCATCAGCCTGAGTGGACGTCATAACCAGATTGAAGCCTTTTTGTATCATTTGTTCTTCCCAAAAAAAGACAACTTGCTTTCCTACCCCCTTGCCTCGATATTGTTCATCAACCCAAATCATGTTCAGGAAAGGGGTGTTGTCCCAAAAATATCCATACCTCATCCATCCGATATTACTTTCATCCGGATTACGAAGAATGTATACCTCATTTCCCTTTATTTTTGACAGTATTAAGCTCTCTGAAATATGAGGGTCACGGTTTCGTATGTATTCATAGTCTGAGTCAGTTGCAAAAACGATCCTCAACTTTATTCCTCCTTTATGCCACATTAGTATCTAATGGCATTCTAACAGAACACAGTTAAGCACGGACAATAAATAACGACTTTAATTAAACTATGCTGCCCGTTAGTTTAATGTCCTCTTACCTTCATAACTCCAATTGCAATTCACGGTAAAAGCAGCCAAAACCATAATACTTAGGTAATTGGGAAGTACGTATAATAAGTAAATGGGAAGTTACCTATATAGTCCTCCCACTATAAATTAATAAATACTCTTGTTTACTCACTCGTTCTAAGATTTTCAGCCATAGACAGATTGAGAGCTGGAGAAGTCATGTAAGGATGACATTATTTTCTGGTGAAGCCGGTGGCGGGAATAGAGAGCGGGGGATTCATCCCCAACCCAAGGATACGTTCTGTGATCGCACTTTGGATATCCACACCTGTCTCCTGACGGCTTACCCTCCCATGTCACGCGGGGTCTTTGCCCTTACATTCCTTCGTTCGGCCTCTCAGGAGGTGGACGCCGTTTCTTGCTCCTTTACA